>CAVYQA010000001.1:0-402990 GCA_963770495.1 Chitinophagales bacterium
TGTTGTGTAACCCTTGGACGAGTACCGTATTGCTGTCCGGCAGCGAGCAGGCCCGCAACATCGGAACGGCAATCGTGGCCGGTGCGAATGCCCATTTTGGTCATCTGGCTCAGCGCGTAATACGGCGTGTTGCCGAACATATCGGTCTCCGCCTCGGAGCCGAGCTTGCGAAAGAAATAGTCCATCCACTTCACCTTGCTGCGGATGAACTCGTCGCGCAGGTGCTCGGGGATCGGCGACATGTCGAGATAGAGCGGTTCGTTGCCGTTCTTCTTCTCTTCGGCCATGGCCCGGGCGATGCGCGGCACGTCGGCCTCGTCCGCCCCACTCGGGCTCGTAGTTGCGCATGAAAGCTTCGCCCTTGGAATTGGTGAAGCGAGCGCCCTCTTGGATCGCGAAAGTGATGCCTTCGAAGTAGAATTTCGGCGTGCCCAGGCCGCACGTAGCTGAATTCGGCGTTGCGCAGCGCGGCCCCGGCGCGGTGCGCGAGCAGCGTGCCGGTCCCGGTAATGTCGCGCACGAAGCCGGAGCGGAACGTAATCGCGTTGGTGGCGATAATCGTCGCCCGCGCTTTGATGACGTGAAAGGCGCCGGTGCGGGTATGGATCGCGGTTGCGCCGACGATGCGCCCGGCGCCCGTTGATTTCTTCTGACGCCATTGTTTCTTTAAAAAATTTGCAATGGCTTTTTAGGCGCACTTTTTCTTCCGAGAAATCCATTTTTTCAATGTAGTAAATCAATTCCTGCTCAAAGCGGTTCTTATCAATTTCCAACTCACCAAGACTATTTTTTATGCGGTCGGATACCTGTTGCATACGCTGCGGTTCATATTTTTCAATGTCAGCAAGGCATTGAAGAATAGCATTTAGCCGCTCATCCAAATCCGTTTTCAACGATTTTCCCTCAGCAATACGAAAATCTGTAACCTGTTTAATAACTGTTTGAACCAACTGTTCAAGGTTCTTCATCATTTCAGCGGTAGGCTCATCTTCGGTGCTTGAAATTACATCGGGCATTTTTACGGCAATCGTTAACAGGTCGCCTGATGATTGATGCAACTCATCTGCCAAAGCTTTTAATTCTTCAAAATATACTTTTGCCAAATCGCGGTTAATTTTAGCCTGTGCGGAGCTGCCCCGTTTTTCATAAATAATGCTGCAATCAATTCGTCCGCGGTCGAGGCGTTTATTCAAAAGATTGCGCACCGTAAATTCATTTTCCTTAAAAATTGACGCCAGCCGCAAATTAAGGTCAAATGTTTTGCTGTTAAGGGCTTTCACCTCGACACGGATAGCGTAAGTATCCTTTTCCATCTCAGCGCGTCCAAAACCGGTCATTGATTGTATCATACTTTATGTGTTTCAGGTAGTGAAATATCCTTCGTAAAACTCACCAAATATACACCAATAAAGATGAGTAGGGAAGCCAATGAGTTTTGCCAACTTAAATGGTCCTTGCTAAAAAGCACGGCGATGAGGGTTGCAAATATAGGCTGCGCATAAATATAAATGCCCACCACACTTGAAGAGGTGTTCTTTAACGCCAGTATATTTAAGAGGTAAGAAAAGAAGGTGGTGAAAATAATTATGAAGATTATCGCCCACCAGATAACAGGTGTTATGGCTTGCCAGTTTATAGATATAAACTCGTTCCATCCCACAGGCATTACAAAAATCCATCCGAAGAAAAACACCCAGGTGATTATTGTAAGCGGCTGATATTTTTTCATTAATGGTTTTATGATAACGAGAAAAACTGCGTAAGATGCCGAGTTGAGAAAGACGAGCAAATCGCCCAAAAATTCTCCCGATGATAAGGTGATTTCCTTACCCGCTATTACAATAATTACCGCGCCGGCAGCACCTATAAAGATGCCTGCAATTTTTTTCCAGCCCAGTTTTTCTTCCTGGAACATGGCAGCAAAAAGCAAAACAAGTATGGGTGTAATGGTTGACATTAATGATGCGCTTATCGGCGAGGTCATGCTCAATCCTTTAAAGAACAGCAGTTGGTTTATGGATACGCCGAACAAGGCGCAGAGTATGAGCAACGGCACATCTTTGCGGGCAATTTTTTCTTTGATGAAAAGTGATTGAATGATGATGAACATAGCGGCTGTTACCGTTATCCGTATTAATATCATTCCATAGGGCTTTACATAGCCGGGTATTACCACTTTTGCAATGGTGAAACTTGCGCCGTAAATAAGGTTAGATAATAACAGGTAAATATGGCTGCGCCACTGGCTCTTCATCGCCCAAAAGTAGAGAGAAAGTTTGATGCGGGGCTAAGTTAAAAGTCAAAACTAAAAACTAAAAAGCGGAGATGCGCGCTATGTCTGATTCTGAAAGTTGTCGCTAATAAAAAGATGGCAACTTAACCTGTTGATATTAAATATGTTATATGACACTAACATGTTGTCGGCAGAACTGTACCTCATTGGAGTTTGGGTTGGGTTTTGTGTGAGTCATCTGTGGCTTTAGGATATAATAAATCTAATCAGGAAGTAAAACGTTATAGCATGCAAAATTTTATTCAGGTTATTGCTATGCGGCTTTTATATTTTTAAAAAAATTTATTATTTTATTTCTCACACTAAAGGTGACGGTATAAAAGAAGTTGTAACGGTTAAATGAAGTTTTAATGGCTAAGCACAGAGGCACAAAGGGACAGAGAATTAGGGTATTAAATTTTATGCGGGCTTTTTGTTGTTCATCATTTGCCACGGATAAAACAGTAGCCGGCACACTTGAATGCTCCAAACATTTATTACGGGAAAAATCATTTTCATCTTCAAGGTCGGGGTAACCGGTTAGATAATTTGCTGATTTTGTTTTTAAAGGATACAACAATGCACGTAAAATAAAAGTGATTGCACACACAGATAGATAGAGCAATGAAATTATTGTCCATTTAATTCCGAAGTGGTGGCAGGCATAAGCAAAAAATACTGTCATGCCAATGTTGCGCCAGGAGCGGGGTAAATGAAGTACATTGCGGTAGCTAAAAACCGCAATGTATACTGCTAAGTAGATTATTAAAATCGTTAAAAGAGTTGTTATAAAAAGTAACACGTCACAAAAATAAGACGGTAATTAAGTCGATGAGAAAAGTTGGGACAAGAAGTTTTGTGATAACTTAAAGTCATCCGCGCTGGCGGACAAAAGTCAAATGTTTTGCTGAAGTAACTGTGAAGAGATAGAACAGAGTTTTGTGTCCTACCTCACCACTACCAATTTTTCAGTTGCTGCACCCTCATCACCTTTCAGGTTAACAAAATAAATGCCATCTGCCAAAGCGCTGGCATCAATAGTGGTTTTGTTGTTATAGATATTTTGGGATAAAATTAATTTGCCGGTTATATCAAACACTTGCATTAGTTGTGTTTCGGTGGAAGTGGTTTGTATAACGAAACTGGTGTTGGCGGGGTTAGGATAAACTGTCAACTGTCCCCTGTTAATTGTCAACTGCTCTATGCCTGTTACAGTAGCAGTATTTGATGTAGCGCTGCACCCAGTAACCGAATCGGTTACAATAACATAATACATGCCCGGTTGTGTTGTTATATAAGTTTGCTGTGTTGCCCCTGCTATTAAAGTATCGTTTCTATACCATTGATTACCCTGCGCGACGCTTGATGAAAGCGTATCTCCCTCTATGGTTACTGTTGGTATTGCAGGTAAAGGATTTACATAAACAGTATCGTAAGCTATCGATTTGTAACCTGTTGCACTTGTTCCTATTACGGCATAAATAGTTGTTACTGTGGGATTAGCCGTCACGCTGTCTCCTGTTGTGGCATTAAGCCCTGTTGAAGGCAACCAAGTATAAGTTGCTGCCCCATTTGCAATAAGTGCAACGCTGGTTCCCTCACATATAGTTGCTTTTAATGGCGCTGCATAAACAATATCAACCTCGATGAGACTACCTAAATATGGCGCGAATCCATTAATACCATTAAAATCATAAATGTCAGAATATTTGCCGGTAGAAATATTATAGCTAAAAATCATACCTACACTATCTATTCCACCGTTATAAGTCATTCCATAAAGTAAACCATTGCTTGCCTGGAAGAGTGAACCATAAGGATTTTCCCCATCAGCGCCGTTTCCAAAATTATGTAGAATAATTTCAGTGTCTGTATATATATTGAAACTGAAAATTATACCTTTATTATTAGTACCACCACCACCAGCCATTCCATAAAGTAAACTATCGCTTATCTGGATAAGTGAGCCATAAGGATAGTTCCCGTCAGTACCACTGCCAAAATTATGCAGAACGGTTTCTACTCCTTTAGAAATATTGTAACTGAAAATGGTGCCCATATCATTAGTACCGCCATACACTGTCATCCCATAAATGATACCATTACTTGCCTGCATAAGTGAGCCAAATGGCTCTTGTCCGTCAGTGCCATTGCCAAAATCATACAGGACATTTTCTATGCCGGTTGAAACATTATAACTGAAAATTGTCCCCTTGTCATTGGTGCCTCCCATATAAGTAATTCCATAAAGCAAGCTATCGCTTGCCTGTATAAACCAGCCTGCAGAATTGTCAAAATCATATATGTCTTTTTCCACGCCTGTAAATATATTGTAAGTAAAAATGGTGCCTTTATTATTAGCCCCTCCTCCACTGGTTGTTCCATAAAGCAGGCTATCGCCTATTTGAATCAATAAGCCACCCGGAAATTGTCCGTCAGCGCCACTACCAAAATCATGTAGAACCATCTCCGTATCTGTATAGATATTGTAACTAAAAATTACCCCATTATTATTAGCTCCCCCGTAAGGAGTTGTTCCATAAAGTAAACCGTTGCTTGCCTGTAATAATGAATACACAGGACGCTCTCCGTCAGTATCACTTCCAAAATCATGCAAATCGGTGTATGTGCCGGCAGCATTTATACTAAAAATGTTACCGTAATAACTTCCACCGTCATTCGTTAATCCCCACAAGGTGGGGTTTTGAGCGTGGCATAATAGTGGGGTAGTAAGAAAGAATAGTAGTAAGAACGCGAAGCGATTTTTCATAAAGATAAATTTTATAAAACAGAAGTATAAAAATGTACGTTTTTTTTGGGGTTTTGTTTCATTAACATAGAAAGGGAGGGCAAATAATTAATTATTTGCCCTCCTAAAAATTAAAGCTAATGGGTTAACGTCATTTTTTTTGTATCTACTTTTTGTTCGTTAACATATAGGGTATACAAATAATCACCTGCCGTTAATGTACCTCCTGCAACTACCACCTGATTAAAGCCTGTTGCTGGTACAGTAAATGATTTCAATACCTGTCCATTTAAATCATAAATAACTATTGATGCATTTTGCGCTGTGGCTGGCACATAGCAACTGATTGTAGTGTTTTGTGAGAATGGGTTAGGAACATTTTGATTTAATGACGGCAAATCACTTGTAGCGCCCGGTTGTGACGTTACACTCGTTGTTGACTGATAATTGGTGCAGCATTGTGAAAGCGCCTGGTCGAGCTTTGAAACCATGGTGTTTAACTGGTCAATTTCGGATTGTTGACTTGTAAGTTGAGCCTGTTGCTGCGCAATAATTGAATCTTTGGAATCACTTTTTGCTGACAACTCCTGAACTGCTTTTACTAACGGTACAACAAAATCAGAGTAGGCAAGCCCGTATATATCCTTATCATTCTCCGGTACATGAACACCACTAAAATTATAACCTACTTCTTGTGCGGCTTTTTCAACATCCTGCGCAATAAAGCCCGAATAAACAATATTGTCTTTTGTTTTAACAGCTTCTAAATCATCAGGGGTTAATATTAATAAAGCTTTATCACCTCCACCTTGCCTTTATATTGTTTGCCATCTGAAGTGGTGATGACATAAAAATACATTTGAGGTGTGGCATTGGCAATGTTCCAGTCGCCCTGGTAATTGGGTGAGCGGAATACCTGTCGTCCATAGGTATCATAAATGGCAACATCCGTATTAGCAGGTAAATTTGGAATAATAAACGTGTTACCAAATCCATTGGCATAGGGTGTTAGCAATGTTGGAATGTTAAACGGAGCCACCGGCGATTCGGTGCACCCCACCGGTATAACCGGCAACCCGTTAATGGAAGAACTGTCTTCTATTGAGCCGATAGCCGTTGTTAATTTTATGTTGTAATTGCCCGGCTCGGCATATTGATGGTTAAAATATTTTTGCGAGCCGTCAAATTGCTGAATGGGGGTGCCATCGCCAAAATCAATAGTATAATAATCATACCGTTTTTGAGTAGCCACTTCAAAATTCACTGTTTTATCACAGCTGTTGTTATCACTATAATCTAAAATAATGTTGGTTGGTGTGGAGAAATAATAAAGTCCGTCAATGTTATTCGACAATCCCGCCGACACATTAAACGCGGGCACAGGCAGCTTATTCAATGCAAAATTACATGCTCCCCCTCTTAAATTAGGATAGTTGATAACGCTTATGCTATCCAAACTGTCTCTCACAATATATAACCGCTGGTCAGGTCCTAATTGCATTCCCAGCAGCGGATGGTCGTAGTTAACAAATGCCAGTTTGGTGCGCGAAGCTTTAATTGTATTGGTGTCGTTGCTTGAAAGGTCGTATTGATAAACCAAAGAATAGTTCAACGTGTCATTACCCGCCGTAACATATAGCTTTGAATTATTAGGAGAGAACGATGTGCCGAACACATAATCATCCTGCGGGTCAACCGGTAATGTTGAATGCAGGGTGAGTTGCCCCGTGGTTTTATTAAAATCATACCAGTTAAAAACGGGCGGGTCTTCCCATGCGGCAGCAAGATATTGCCCGTTTGGCGATGCCTTTAAATAGCCTGCCGTTTGATAAAGATTGGTGATGTTAACGTGCGACGGCGAAATGACGGGTACCGTATCAATACCATTTACATCAACTTTATAGGATAAAAAATTTCCCGTAAAAGGATCGTGGGCGATTACCCAGAAAAAGTTTTCATCGTAATTATAAACTGCGGTCAGCTTTTCATCAGTTATTGAATCTATCAATTGGTGTTTTACCGTAACATCGCCCAAACCGCCATTGAGTTTCATATTAACAATGGAATAAGATAATCCGCCGGGGATACCAAAGCGAACGGTTGTAAAAATGTAATAGAGATGATTTGAACCGGGCTGCGGCACAATTAAAGCCGCCTGTGTGCTATAACTGCCACCGAGGTTTTGCCCGTTAGGCATAGACTGTAAAGCGGCATTGAATACCTGCATACCATCGGTATAAAACAAAAGATTGCCGGTATTTCTATCGCACATAGATGCACTGCCAATCAGTTTTGCGGGCGATTTATCAAGGCTGTTTAGCGACGTGCCGACACAAGAGGGGTCATTGCAAAAATCTATCTCATAATCGTTGATGCCCCAGCGCATATATTCGTTTTGGGCAACTGCATTGACGGTGTAAAATGATAATAATACGAGTAAAATCTTTTTCATAAAAATATCCTTTTAATACCTGCGACCAAAATAGTAAAAAATAACTAATTTTCCAATAGTTTAGTTAAAAAATAAAACGTTTAAAAGCATTAAAAAGTTACTTTTAATTTAAAAAATTATGAAAATTTCTGATGTTATAAATTTTTTAGAATCCTGGGCGCCGCGCTTTTACCAGGAAAGCTATGATAATGCGGGATTAATTACCGGCAACGCCGATACTGAATTAACCAATGCTTTGATATGCCTTGATTCTACCGAAGCAGTAATGGATGAAGCTATAAAAAATAAATGCAACCTAATTATAGCCCATCACCCAATAGTTTTTAGCGGGTTAAAAAAAATCAACGGTAAGAACTATGTAGAAAGGGTGATTATTAAAGCGATTAAAAATGATGTTGCTATTTATGCCATTCATACCAATTTGGATAATGTAAGTCAGGGAGTAAACAATAAAATTTGTGAGAAGCTCGGGTTAAAGAATTGCCGCATTTTATCTCCCAAAAACAACATCCTGAAAAAAATATATACCTACGTGCCCATTGCTCATGTTGAAACGGTGAAACAGGCATTATTTAATGCGGGAGCAGGGTATATCGGCAATTATTCGGAAACGAGTTTTAGCACTGCAGGAACAGGAACTTTTAAAGGCAATGAGGCAGCAAAACCTTATTTGGGTGAAAAAGGAAAACGCCATCATGAACAGGAAGAAAAAATAGAAACCATTTTCCCGCACTATATTGAAAACCAGGTATTAGCAGCGCTTTTTAGTGTGCACCCCTATGAGGAAGTGGCTTATGAAATTATAACACTTGACAATGCCCATCAACAAGTCGGCTCAGGAATGATTGGGGAACTTGAAAAGCCAGTGGATGTGTTGTCATATCTAAAGGAGATTAAAAGTAAACTGAAAACAAATTGCATAAGATACACTCAACCAATTGAGAGACAGGTAAGTAAAGTAGCGGTTTGCGGGGGTTCTGGTAGTTTTCTATTACAGGACGCCATCGCACAAAAAGCCGATGTTTTTATAACCGCTGATTTTAAGTATCACCAGTTTTTTGATGCTACCGGCAAAATTGTGATAGCCGACATCGGGCACTTTGAAAGCGAGCAATTTACACCTGAATTGATTTGTGAAAAATTAAAGGAAAAATTTGTTACTTTTGCGCCTCTTTTGACCTCCATAAACACGAACCCAATAAACTATTTATAAATGAGCAAAATAAAAGAAGCTGAGAAGAACACCGATATACCTGTAGAAGAAAAATTACAGGCATTATTTACCCTGCAAAAAGTTGACAGCAAAATTGACGAGATACGCATACTAAAAGGCGAATTGCCTGAAGAAGTGAATGACCTTGAGGATGAACTGACCGGGCTGCAAACACGTATCGAGAAATTGCATGAAGACCTGAAAGATTTTGAGCAGAAAGTAACCGACAGGAAAAATGCCATCAAAGAAGCGGAAACCAACATTAAAAAATACGAGAAGCAGCAGAACAACGTAAAAAACAACCGCGAATTTGAAGCGCTGAACAAAGAAATTGAATTGCTGAAACTGGATATTCAACTTAACGAAAAGCGTATTAAGGAATCGCACGAAGAAACCAAGCAGAAAAAGGAATTTATTGAACTGGCTGAAAAAGAAATTAAGGTAAAAGAAAAAGAACTGAAGAATAAAAAATCGGAACTCGACCAGATCATTGAAGACACCGAGAAGGAAGAAAAGGCGCTTTTAAAGAAATCGAAAGAAGCAGAAAGCCATATTGAAGAAAGGCTATTGGCGGCTTATCATAAAATACGCACTCAATATCGCAACGGGCTTGCTGTTGTTACCGTGCAGCGTAATGCCTGCGGCGGATGTTACAACCAGATACCGCCACAGCGCCAGGCAGAAATACGCCAGCGCAAAAAAATTATTTTGTGTGAACATTGCGGACGAATACTGGTGGATTCAGAGATTGAGAAGTAAATTTTACTACAATGAAAATTATGAAATCAGTCCGCTCATTACTGTGCGGACTGATTTTTTTTATGCTGATTCCATGCGTAAGTGCTTATGGCGGCAATAAGTTTTTTTCATTCAATAAGACCTGCCAGGCAGCTTATTACGATATGATGTCGCTGCACATTAATGAGGCGGAACACCTGCTGAAGCAGGAAGAAAAAGGCAATCCTGATAATCTTATTCCTTATTTTGTCGAGAACTACGGCGATTTTTTTACCGTGTCCATTAACGAAGATGATTCCGATTTAAATCGCCTGGAAAAAAATATGGACATTCGCCTTGATTTGATAAAACAGGGCGATAAAACGTCTCCTTATTATCTGTATTGCCAGGCAGAAATAAATTTGCAATGGGCATTGGCAAAAGCGGAGTTTGAAGAATACTTTTCCGCTTTAACAGAAATGCGGCGGGGCTATAACCTGCTGCTGGAGAACGAAAAAAAATTTCCTGATTTTATTGCCAATAAAAAATCATTAAGCATCATACATGCCTGCATAGGCACCGTGCCCGATAATTATAAATGGGCAATGAGGCTGCTGGGCTTCGAAGGCACCATTGACCAGGGCATGAAGGAAGCGGAAGAAGTGATGGATTACTCCAATAAAAATCCTTTCATTTTTCATGATGAAACAATGATGATTTATATTTTCCTGCTGGAATATCTAAAAAATGAACCAGACAAAGCATGGAGCTTGTGTGAATCGGTTGATTATCCGATTAAAGATAACCTGCTGGCTTATTTTCTGAAAGCCAATATCGCCATGAAAAGTTTTCACAACGATTCGGCAATTGAATTGCTCTCGAATCGCCCTGCAACGGGATTTAATTTTTATTATCTCGATTATTTATTGGGCATAGCAAAATTAGACCGCCTTGATGCCGATGCCAATGTGCCGCTCAACAAATTCGTAACAGAGTTTAAAGGAAAAAATTATTTGAAAGATGCTTACCAAAAACTGGCTTGGTACTATCTTATTAACGGCGATATGGATAACTACAAAAAAACTATTGCCAATTGCCTTAACAAAGGTCAAACTCTTATTGACAACGATGAGGTGGCATTGCATGAAGCGCAAAACGGAATTGTTCCGAATGTGCTATTATTGAAAGTGCGTCTGTTGCAGGACGGTGGGTATTTTGACCGTGCGCTTGATCTGCTGAAGGGAAAATCAATAAATGATTTTACACAATACAAAGATAAAATAGAATATGTATATAGGATTGCCCGCATCTATCATGAATCGGGAAATCCCGATGAAGCCATTAGCTTTTATAAAAAAACAATTGAACTGGGCGCCTCACAACCTTATTATTTTGCGGCAAGCGCCGCTTTGCAATTAGGTAATATTTATGAGAGCAGAAATGATAAAGTAAACGCGCAATACTATTACCAGGAATGTCTTGATTTGCCCAATGAAGATTACAAAACAAGTCTTGACCAAAAAGCAAAATCAGGGATAGACCGTCTTGGCACAAAATAGCTGTGAACAAAAACAAACCATTGCTGTTTTATAAATTCATATTTTTAGTTGATGGAAATTTCAGAAGAAAGTAAACAAGCATTTAGTGTTTTTCAGTTTAAAGAATTCCGCTCATACGAAATTTCACGTTTTTTAATAACCGTAGCTTTGCAAATGCAAAGTGTTATTGTGGGCTGGCTCATATACCAGCAAACGAAAGATGCTTTGTCGCTTGGCTTAATTGGTTTAACTGAAGCTGTTCCTGCTATTGGCGTTGCGCTTTATGCCGGTCATATAGCCGATAAATACAGCCGCAAAAAAATTATTGTTGCCTGTGTGGGTGTGCTAACACTGGCTTATGCCGGCATGGTGCTTATAACGGCAAATCTTTCAGCAATGACGCACTTCGGGCTTATTCTTATCTACTGTATAATTTTTACCACCGGGTTCTGCCGTGGATTTATACAACCCGCTATGGTGGCTTTTATGCCACAGCTTATTCCGCGCGAACATTATGCGCGGGCTGTTGTATGGAACAGCAGTATATGGCAGGCAACGGCGGTAATAGGTCCCGCAATAGGCGGATTAATTTATGGGTATACCAATGTAAACACAGCTTATGTAGTTGTGGTTTTATTGCTTGCCATCTCATTTTTTATACTTGTTACTCAAATAAAGCACAAACCTGTTCCCGAGCAAATAGAAGGTGAACCCATTATCAAACGCATTCGCGCAGGAATACATTTTGTAAGGGAAAACCAGGCATTACTCGGCGCCATTACACTCGATTTATTTGCCGTGTTATTTGGTGGGGTTACAGCGGTACTGCCAATCTTTGCCGATAATGTATTGCACTGCGGTCCCGAAGGGCTTGGCTGGCTGCGCGCTGCGCCATCTATCGGCTCCATGCTTATTGCATTATATATGGCATATCATCCGCCGTTGAGAAAAGCCGGTATGAAATTATTTGGCGTGGTAACAGGTTTCGGGTTGTGTATGATTGCTTTTGCTTTCTCCCACAATTTCGTTCTCTCATTTGCCATTTTGTTTTTAAGCGGCTGCTTTGATAATGTAAGTGTCATCATCCGTTCATCCATTATTCAATTATTGGTTCCTGATAATATGCGCGGACGCGTATCTGCCGTCAACAGCATATTCATCGGCTCAAGTAATGAGATAGGTGCATTCGAATCAGGCACTGCGGCAAAATTAATGAAGCTTATTCCCTCCGTAATTTTCGGCGGCTGTATGACTCTGCTGGTTGTCGCGGGTAGTTATCGTTTTATGCCGGCATTGAAGAAGTTGAGTTTGTGAACAAAACCCCTATATCCCTAAAGGGGACTTATGCAACGTAATATTTTACGCTAGTTATTTAATTAACAGATAGATTTTAAATTATAATTTACTCTATATTTGTTTAGTGATTCTTATTACTATATAATAATATTACTACTATAAAATAAAAAAAATATGCCTTTTTTATTAATAATTCCTATTCTATGCATCTTATTTTCACTTGCTTTAGGAATAATAACCGCTATGATTGGCGCTAAAAAAGGGCGCAGTTCGGTTATATGGTTTTTATATGGTGTCTTATTTTGGTTTATCGCCCTGCCACATGCTTTATTAGCGTCTGATCTTAATAAAAGGGATTGCCCTAAATGCGGTCAAAAGGTTTCTATAAAAGCACAAACTTGTCCTTTTTGTCATAATAATTTAATTCCAATACCTAAGCCTTCAAAATTACGCACCGCTGAGTTTTATATTGTTATTGTTTTGTATTTTTTCATATTAATAATGATAAATGGTTATTTTTATTACCATAGAACTATGCAACAATTTCAAACAGCCAACACAGAAGGACCAATTATTAATCAAGACAGTACTCGTATAGCTGATTTGGATGCAAGATATCATGCTGAAATGGATTCATTGTATTCTTATAAAGGTCAAAATGCAACTCTAGATAGCTTATTGAGAAATAAAATAAATCAATTATCTGTAATGGGAATGAATTTAGATCAAGATAAAGAGAATGGTAAACTTGATGAGTTTAATTATGAAAAGGACATAGACGCATTAAATTCTTTAGTTAATGATTTGAAAAACCAAATTACGGATTTACAGGGGCAAAATCACATTCTAATTGAAAGAAGCGATTCCATAAATAATACTTTAATGAAAGAGAACGATTCTCTGGGTAAGAGCCTTGAAATACCTGCAGGCACTATGAATCAAAAAAATTAGTTTTTAGTCAAAAAAAAGAATAAATATGGCAAATGAAGAACAATTCTTAAAACAACTTCTTTTTGAGACAAAAATAAAATTTCAAGAAAGCCCTATTTTTAATGAGCAATTAACATTGGAAGAACATTGGTATTATTCAATTTGTGGAACACCAATTCAAATAGAGAAGGGAATACTTTTAGGTATAAATTGGGGTGCTGGCGGTGAACATCAACCACAAACTGAAATGCCGGATGGCAAAGATATTTTGGCATATAATTTCATACAAAGAAGCAGGCAGAATTTAGAAAAATACTTGTCTTTAGACTTTAACGATATTAACTTTAATTATTCAAATCTTTGCTTCTTTCGGTCGCCACATGAAATATTTCTTAGACCAAAAGATTACGAAAACTCTTTGCCATTATTCAAACAATATGTTGACTTTATTAAACCAAAATGGATTTTTTCATTAGGAAATAATAATTGTAAAATTCTTTCCCAATTTGGAAAATTAACGGACTTTAAAGAATATTTAGATAGTGAACGTAAACATAAAGGAGTAACAGCAAAACTTTGGGACTATGACTTCTTTTCAGTTCCTCATCCAAACGCAAGAGTAAAAACGAAATCAAGGATTGAAATTTGGGAGCAAATAGGTCAACAGTTTAACAATTAATTATGGAGTTTAAACTTTATGTAACTGATAAAGGAGCTTCGCCTATTGATGATTATCTTGATTCACTGCCAATAAGAGACCAAATGCTTATTGATGCAAAAATTCAACATGCAAAAAAGTACAATCAATTTACTCGCGATTTTTACACCAAGTTTAAAGGATTCACCTTAGATATAGGTGAATTAAGGATAGGCAATCATCGTATAATTGTATTGAGGGTAAGCTCTGATACCTTTGTATTGCTTCATGCCTTTAGAAAAAAGACAAATGAAACCCCTGAGCGTGAAATGCGAATTGGATATAACAGAGCTATTGATTATCTTCGCAGAAACCCTTTTCAGTGAAAAAGAGAAAAGAAAAAAAGGATACTGCAACTATTTCTTACGAAGAATCGTTTGAACGCCGTAGTCAAAAATTTCCCGGATTACGTGAAGGAGTAGCCCGTGAACTTAAAAAGATTGAAGAGCGTGAGCAACGCAAGAAGCAACGCCGCCAGGCATCTACCAAATCATAATTAGTACCCTATTTATTCCTCCCAAAAAACGCCAGCACACTATCCACTTCCGAATTCCAGTATTTAAAATTGTGGTCGGCATTATCTACGGCATGTAGCTCAACAATTAAATCGGGGTGCGCCTTTTTTAAATCATTGTAAAAATTCTCAGATTGAGAAAACGGCTCTGTGTGGTCGGTCTTTCCGTGACCGAGGTAAAGCGGTGTATTCATTTTCTGAATATCATAAGTAGGATTATCGACAGTAGCCCAGCGTTGTTTGTTAGAATCATAATCGCCATAAAAACCAATGGTCACACCGTCGTAAGTAATTTTAGTCTGGTCGTAATCACCCGATAAAGCGGCGCCCGCTTTAAAAAAAGAAGGCATATAATCAATCACCCGCACAACGCCGCGCGCACCGGTTGAAAGCCCCACCACGTAATTTTTTTTATGAGTGAAAATGCAATACTTTTTTTGCAGTGTCGGTATAAGTGTGTTAATCACCCACGATAATTTGGGATAAGTCATCCAGTCCTTTCTTGTTTCAGGAAAATATTGCGATGAGTACATGCTTTTACCCATTTCCGGAAAAATAAGCCGGTACCCCATTGCATGTGCTTTGATGCAAAGTGTAGTGCTGTCACACCACAGCTTGCGGCTGAAATTCCAGCCGGGCAATACAAGAATATCTCCCGCAGTTGTGGAATCGGGTGCGAAAATATCTACGGGAATTTTTCCGATATAAATGGTGCGGCGCCCTGTTATCGTCTCACAGGAACTCGTATCAATAAACTGGCTGTAAATGCTTGTATCGCGGTGCACGTTAGATGAATCAGGCTCCATTTTCAAATCGTAATTAAACCCAACCTGGTAAATTAAAACCGGCAACAGTACCATAGCTGCCATAAAAACGGCAATGCCCCACGGGGTGGTTATTTTATCTCTCCAACTCATACTGTGAAAGTAGATATTTTTACTGTCCTGTTTTCTTACAAATAGAATCCTCTATTACTTTCCTATTTTTGTGAAAAATTTACCTGATGGCTTTCCGTAAAGAACACGACACAATGGGCATGGTAGAGGTGCCCGCCGACAGATACTGGGGCGCTCAAACGCAACGCTCGAAAGATAATTTTAAAATTGGCGGGCAGCGTATGCCGCATGAAATAATTAAGGCATTTGCTATTTTAAAAAAAGGAGCTGCCTTGGCTAATTATGAGCTGAACGTTTTATCCAAAGAAAAATGCGACCTTATTTGTAAAGTGTGTGATGAGATTCTTGCGGGAAAACTGGATGCTGAATTTCCGTTAGTAGTATGGCAAACCGGCTCAGGCACACAATCTAATATGAATGTAAACGAGGTAATAGCCAACCGCGCCCATGTATTGAATGGCGGGAAATTAGAAGATGAGAAAAAGATAATCCATCCGAATGATGATGTCAATAAATCGCAATCAAGCAATGATACATTCCCCACTGCCATGCACATTGCCGCTTATAAAATGTTGACGGCAACCACAATTCCCGGAATAGAGGAATTGCGAAAAACATTATCTGAAAAATCGAAAGCGTTCTGGCATATTGTAAAAATCGGCAGAACGCATTTAATGGATGCCACCCCGCTAACGTTAGGGCAGGAATTTTCAGGCTATGTATCACAGCTTGAGCACGGCATTCGCGCTATAAAAAATTCATTGCCCCATTTATCTGAATTGGCGTTAGGCGGCACGGCAGTGGGCACGGGTATCAATACCCCAAAAGGTTACTCGGAATTAGTGGCAAAGAAAATATCGGAATTGAGCGAATTGCCTTTCATTACAGCCCCCAATAAATTCGAGGCATTGGCGTCGCACGATGCCATGGTTGAAGCATCAGGTGCACTTAAAACGGCGGCGGCATCATTGATGAAAATTGCCAGCGATGTCCGCTTGTTGGCATCCGGTCCCCGTTCGGGTATCGGCGAGATATTAATTCCCGAGAATGAGCCCGGCTCATCCATTATGCCGGGCAAGGTTAATCCCACGCAATGCGAAGCCCTGTCTATGGTTTGTTTGCAGGTAATAGGCAATGATGCAACAGTTACAGCCGGCGGATTTAATGGTCATTTTGAATTGAATGTATATAAGCCGGTAATTATTTTCAACTTCTTAATGGCTGCGCGATTAATCGGCGATGCCTGCCGCTCATTTAACGAACACTGCGCAGTTGGCATTGAGCCGAATTTGCCCCGGCTGAAAAAGAACCTGGAAAATTCGCTGATGTTGGTAACGGCACTCAATACGCATATCGGTTATGAGAATGCGGCTAAAATTGCCAAGAAAGCGCATAAAGAAAATAAATCGCTGCGCGAAGCGGCGGTTGAATTGGGCTTACTTACTTCAGAACAATTTGACCAGTGGGTTGACCCTAAGAAGATGGTGGGAGAGCTTTAACAATCAATTATCAATAAACAATTAACAGTAATTTTTTTGAATATAGAATAATGAATATTGAACGCCGAATGCAGAAGTTGTGAGTGGTTCAATATTCGGTATTAGTTATTCTGCTGTTCTTTATTCAAAAATCCTGATTAACACCAGTTGTTCTTATTAATTATCCGCAAAATGAAAGATAAAAAAGCCCCTCCATCTAGGAGAGGCTCGTGGCAGTAGGCATCATATAATTTCAGATGCTTATAGTGGTAGCAGTGTTAACACTTACCCGGAGTGTTGTTGCATAATATATCTTTTGTATCCTGCATTTTCTTTACTGTAAATTCTTTTGCAGAAATTTTAAGATGTGCTTTATTGCTTTTTGATATTTATTGCTTTTATATGTCCTTTTGCGCTGTTGCCGTTTGTAAATGAACAAGGATTAGCGCAGTTTGAAGCGATGAATATTGCAATTGCAGCGAGTATTAAATAAGTTTTCATAAAGTTGTTGTTTGTTTGTGATACAAAGTTACGCCACCAATTAGGTCAGCCCAATTCGGAACTTTTTAAAATGTTACCATTAGTAACATTTTAAAAAAATTATCTGTTGGATTATTATCCCGTAAACAATGATAATAAAAAAGCCTCTCGTCTGAGAGGCTTCTTATTGTGCAGTATAGAACTTAGTATCTTTTGTATCCTATATTTTCTTTACTGAAAAATCTTTAAAAGAAAATTTAACATATTATATTTTATTTTTCTTTAAATTATCGGCTTTAAGCTTTAAGCTGGTAATTTCTTTGCAGCAATTTAATGTGATGCATTAGCAGGTTGAAAGTGATGACAGTAGCGATTAGGCTGAACGTTAAAATCTTTTTCATAAGTTGTTGTTTGTTTGTAATACAAAATTACGCCATCAACCAGCCCAGCCCAATCCCGAACATATCACAATGTTACTATTAGTAACATTTTAAAAATTTTATCTATCGGATTAGCCGGTAAAAAATGACAAAAAAAAGCCTCTCGTTTGAGAGGCTCCTTATTTGCAGTGTAGGACTTAGTATCTTTTAAGCAGCGGTGTAGTTTCTGTTATTATATCTATTTTTTATCCTGCATTCTCTTTATAGAAAATTCTTTTGCAGAAATTTTAACATAGGATTTAGTGCTCTTTGGAGTTTTAACCGTAGTGAAAATTGTTTTGCCGCCGTTTGCTATTGTTAATGTGGAAGCAATAGCAACGTTTGATGCGAAAATAATCGCAATTGCCACAAGGGTTAAAATCTTTTTCATAAATTGTTGTTTGTTTGTAATGCAAAGTTATTCCACCAATCAGCCCAGCCCAATTCGGAACCTTTCAAAATGTTACTAAAAGTAACATTTTGAAGATTTTATCCAATTTCTTACTTTATATATAATTGATTATTAAATTATTATGATTTCATGATTTTGCTCTTCTTTTCATAATAGATTAATATAATTTATTATTTAGTTGCATTCAGGTTAGCAAGATATTGCGCAAATGTCTTGTTATTTGGGTCAATTGCAAGAGCTTTTTGGTAATATTCAATGGCTTTCTGTTTATCTCCTTTAAACTGGCAGGCTTCGGCAACATTACCGTAAGAGCCGGCTGAGGTATTATATTTCAGCGCCAGCAAAAAATGTTCTAAAGCCTTATCAAAATCCCTTTTATTGAAATCATCCAATCCCATACTGCCATACAAAAAGTACATGTCAACAGAAAATGCTGTATCATTTAAACCCTTTTGATGCGATTTATTTAGAAAATAGCTTGCTTTTTCAAAATCATTTTCCCTGACGTATGTTTTGCCGACGTTCTCAAAAGCGCTGTTTAAATTCGAATCTTCCTGCGCAGCCGACTGAAAATAATTTAAAGCACTATCAAGTTTATTCCGATCATAATAAATGGAGCCCATATTATTCAATGCCTGCGCATATTGAGTGGGCGTAAGCAGCGATAGAACATGCGTTTCATTGCCGGTTGCCGATTTGCTGTTCTTAAGAATACTTGCGTTTATAGTATCTCTCATTGATATTACTTTTTTATACATCTTAATGGCGCTGTCCTGCACACCCATGGCGTAATAGATAACCCCTATGTTATAATAATCATCAGGAACTTTGTCGTAAATGCTTATGGATTTCCTGAATTCATGGATAGCCGAGTCAGCGAGCTCTTTTTTCTTTTCCGGCGCTGTTGCCGATTTAAATTGCTCGTAAAATGTGGAACCCAATGCTGCATGTGTGCGGGCGCTGTTTGGAGACGTAATAACATCTGTTGAAAACAGGGTAAAATTATTTTTCCATACTTCGTTTCGGGGAATAAGTACGATTGTATAAAGCAAAAGAATAACTGAAATTACCCCATAAAAGATGTTCCTGTTTTTCTGTTGCCAGGTTTTTTCTTTAGGATTTTGTTTGAGCGCCTTTGTGATTAAAAAGGGCAGTGCTATACAGAATCCCAATGAGGGTGCATAAAGAAAACGCTCGGCAAACGTGGCTGCTATTTTCACCACCAGGTTAGAAGATAAAATAAGCGTTAATACGAAAAATAAAATTGCAAATGCATATACTGATTTATTTCTGATATACAGCACAGCGTAAACTACCATTGCCAAATAGATTAAGAGGGATACAATTGCCCATATATTGGTCCAGTGCACTATAGGAATCTGGTTGTATGAATAATCACAACTTAGGGGATATGGAATTAATAGCATGTAGACATATTTCCCCATCAAGACAAAATTTGTGGCAAGCTGGTCGGCAGAATTACCTGCCGCCATAAGACTGTTATTATATACTATCGGGGGATCTTTAAATGTAACGCTGTCTAATATGTTTCCTCGGATAATTAAATAAATGACCATGATGAAAATATATGGAGCAGTTACAAGCGCTATTTTTTTCAGTTCAACAGATGTAAAGAAATAAAGCAGCAAAGGGGTAACAAGCACATAAGGGACATAATTCTCTTTAGAAAGAATGGCGGCAAAGAAAGTTAGTAATGAAGCCGCGTAAAAGCGTATTTTTTTCTTCTCTGCATAGAGGATTATAAAATAAGAAGATAAAACACAAAACAGCATTCCCAGTATTTCATCCCTGCTTTTTATATTAGCCACCACCTCGGTGTGAATGGGATGGAATACAAATAAAAGCGCAACAGACAATGCTATGAGAGGATTACATTTAATGAGTATTTTTCGCAAAAGCAGGTAAAGAAACAAACAGGTGATTGCAAAAAATAAAACATTGAAGAAATGGCTCACATGAGGGTTTAAGCCCCAAAAACTCACTTCTGTCATAAAACTCAACAAAACAAGAGGGCGATAATTCTCGCTCACCCTGTTATAGCCGTACATGGAGCCTTTATTAAAAACATCTGTGAGTGCAGAGAATCCCTGTTGCACATAATGATTTTGCGTGGTGTACAGCACATCATCCATCGCATAATCATTCCCGATGGTGTTACCATATAATAAAAAGCAAAGAATAAAAATCAGGGCGGGCAACCGGAAATCTGTAAAGAGTTTTGTACTAATGCCGGTTTTTCCTGTCTTAGGTAAATTCTTTCCCTGTTGTGTAACAGGCTTTTTCTTAGTGGAGGGTTTTTGTTGAGGCATTTAGACTGAACAAAATAAAACTCCAATATACTAAATGTAAGGTTTGGATATTAACGACCTAAAAATATCTCAGCTAAATTGCCCCACTCCACATTTCTCTCCCCTAATAGGAGAGAACGTCCGTCAATTCAAGAAAATATTTTAAACCACGCTTACCAAACACCTTCCCCTTCGGGGAAGGCTGGGATGGGGCATAAAACAAAAAAGCCCCCGATAAATCGGAGGCAATCTTGCGCAAAACAACTATAATTTTTAAGGTCTTACGATGCAGTGGTAGTGAAATAATCTGCAACGGATGGTGTGCCTAATGGCATTAATATATCTTTTGTATCCTGCATTTTCTTTATTGAAAATGTTTTTGCGGAAATTTTAGTATACTGTGTTTTAGCACTCTTTGAAGTATTGGTTTTACCCTTTGCACCGGTAATTTTTTTACCTCCGTTTGCTGTAGAAGCATTAGCAAAGTTGAAAGCGAAGATAGTTGCGATTGCTGCGAGGGTTAAAATCTTTTTCATGAAGTTGTTGTTTGTTTGTTTATTTGTTGATGCAAAGTTACGCTATTAATAACCTAGTCACAATTCCGAACAAACTGTTATGTTACTAATAGTAACATTTTTAAAAAATTGTCTGTTTGAGAGTGTGATTTTTAAGCGCTTAACATTAATTTCATAGCGGTAATGCCACATTAAAGCCGTATCTTTGCACTCCGAATTTAAATACCTTCATGTCATTAATCAGAAATATAGCAATTATTGCCCACGTTGATCACGGGAAGACTACGCTTGTAGATAAGATACTTGTACAGTGTAAATTGTTCCGCCCCGACCAGGAAACAGGTGAGCTTATTATGGACAGTAACGACCTTGAGCGCGAGAGAGGTATTACCATTTTTTCGAAAAATGTTTCGGTTCAATATAAAGGCATTAAAATAAATATCATTGACACTCCCGGTCATGCCGATTTTGGCGGCGAAGTGGAGCGTGTGCTCAACATGGCTGACGGCGTGTTGCTTTTAGTTGATGCTTTTGAAGGTCCCATGCCGCAAACACGCTTCGTATTGCAAAAGGCATTGCATCTCGGCTTAAAGGTTATCGTTGTAATTAATAAGGTGGATAAGCCCAATTGCAATCCCGAAGAAGTGCATGAACAGGTGTTCGATTTATTCTGTAAGCTCAACGCCAGTGAAGAACAATTGAATTTCCCGACGATATATGGCTCATCCAAGCAGGGATGGATGTCAACGGATTGGAGAATTCCAACCGGCGATATCAGCCCGCTTTTAGATACTATCATTTCCTATATCCCTGCCGCGCCCGAATACCAGGGAACGCCGCAAATGCAAATCACCTCTATTGATTATTCTTCCTACACCGGCAAAATCGCCGTGGGGCGTTTGTATCGCGGGGTTTTAAAAGAAGGAATGCCTATATCAGTGGTGCGCCGCAACGGAGCTATTGATAAGGCGCGCATTAAAGAATTGTATACGTTTGAGGGATTAGGTCGCAAAAAAATCAGTGAGGTGCGCGCGGGCGATATTTGCGCCGTGTTTGGCGTGGATAAATTTGAGATTGGCGATACCATAGCCGATTTTGAAAATCCCGAAGGGCTTAAGTCAATTGATATTGACGAGCCGACGATGAGTATGCTCTTCACCATCAACAACTCGCCGTTTTTTGGCAAGGAGGGAAAATATGTTACCTCGCGCCATTTGCGCGAACGCTTAATGCTCGAAACAGAAAAAAACCTTGCGCTGCGTGTTGAGGAAACCGATTCGCCGGATTCATTTTCAGTGTTCGGGCGCGGCATTCTGCATCTTTCCATATTGATAGAAACCATGCGGCGTGAGGGTTACGAGATGCAGGTGGGGCAGCCGAAAGTTATAGTGAAAGAAATTGACGGCGTTAAATGCGAGCCGGTGGAAGTATTAACAGTTGACGTTCCCCAGGCATCATCAAGCAAAGTAATTGATATTGTTTCGCAGCATAAGGGCGAACTACTGGTGATGGAACCACGATTGGATTACCAGCATTTGGAGTTTGATATTCCTTCACGCGGTTTGGTGGGTTTGCGTAACCAGTTGCTCACGGGCACTGCTGGTGAGGCTATTATAGCGCATCGCCTTAAAGGTTATGAACCATGGAAAGGCAATATTCCCGGCAGAAATGCAGGTGTGTTGATTGGAATGGAAAAAGGCATGGCAACAGCTTATGCTATAGATAAATTGCAGGACCGCGGGTCGTTTTTTGT
The DNA here is from genome assembly GCA_963770495.1 of Chitinophagales bacterium. GTDB lineage: Bacteria > Bacteroidota > Bacteroidia > Chitinophagales > CAVYQA01 > CAVYQA01. The sequence continues at coordinate 22,641 of CAVYQA010000001.1, forward strand.
TGAGCCGGGTGAAGACTTATATGCCGGGCAGATTATTGGCGAACACATTCGCCCTGATGATTTGGTGGTGAACATTGTTAAGACAAAACATCTATCCAATATGCGCGCCAGTGGCAGCGATGACACCGTTCAGTTGCCGCCTAAAACAGTTTTCTCTTTGGAAGAGGCTCTTGAATACATACAGGAAGATGAATATGTTGAGGTGACACCAAAGAGCATTCGTATGCGCAAAATATTCTTGGATGAGAATGAGCGCAAGCGCCGCGAGAAATCCATAGTTGCCATGTCCTGAGTGGGCTCATTAGCATTTTTGTATCTTTAGAAACTTAACCTTAAGTTTACTTTAACTTATTTAAATAAACTGACCTAATGCCCTTCTCCCTTTAGGAGAAGGGTTAGGGATGAGGCTACACAGCATGAAAAAAACATTGCTTAATCTTTTATTGATTCTACATCTTCTTCCATGCAGCGCCCAGGTGTGGGTGCTTAAAAGCAACCGCACCTACGACCCCTCTGAGAAAAGCTATATGCATGAACATGCCTCCATAACCATTGACAGCACCGATTTTATCATTCGCTCAGGCGAAAAAAATTATTTCTACTATATCACCCACCAGGCGCTAACAGATGATGGCTATTATTACGCTTTGATGGATGATGACAGCAACCATGCCGATGGCTTGCTTAATCCCGTGCAAAAAGTGCTTGATTTTAAATTTAAAGGTTTTACATTACAGTACCAGCTTGATTCTATTACTCAACCCGATAAAAAAAGAAAAGACAGCATAGACCGGGCGCATGATACCACCAAGGTAACAACTAATGCCTGGGATACCTCTACAACAAAAAAGGCAGACGACAGCATTTATGAAACCGCCGACCAGATGCCTGAATATCCCGGCGGCGATGACGCCATGAAAGCGTTTCTGCAAAAAAATGTGAAGATGCCGAAGGCGGGGGTTGCCGCCCACGCTATAGGAGAAGTTGATATAACTGCCGTGATAGAAAAAGACGGCAAGGTATCGCATGTAAACATAGCGCACGATATAGGCTATAACTGCGGCACCGAGGCGGTGCGTGTGGTAAAGCTTATGCCCAACTGGCTGCCCGGTTCCGATAAAGGCGAGCCGGTGCGGGTACAGGTTACCATACCGGTTATGTTTTTGCCGCCTAAATAAGTTTATTATTTTCACATAATTAAAACTTAAAAGACATCCGCCAGCCGGCGGACAAAAGTTAAAAGTTTTACGCTGACAAGAACTTTGAACTTTCTGACAATCAATTTTTTAATTGCCTGATTTTCAATGCTTCCATACATAGCTGTCAGGAAAAGTTGTTGTCGGGTTCTTGTCGGCATTGTTGTCAGTAGTTGTAAGGGGACTAAGGCGTAAGGGGTAAGGCGTAAGTGGTATGTTGACAAGAACTTTGCATAACATTGCTTAAAGTGCTTTTCGGATAGCTTGCGGGTTTGCTTTTGGGGAGACATATTTTTTTGATTTGAGAACGAAATTAGGGTGTGATTAAAGGCGATGTTGGAAGTTGGGACAGAAAGTTTTTAACCCCATGCTTTAGCTTGGGGCAGGAATATCGCACTACTTAAAGGCTTTAGCCCTGACAAATACAATTCATGGCTAAAGCCAATCTCCTATCTATCGTAGTCTCCGCCATAAATGGCGGAGTTATAATTTTCATTGGTTTATCAACCTTGTCAACAATTTAATTTACTACTTTGATTATAAATTAATTACAATTATGAAAACAAGCATGCGAATTAGTGAATGAATATTCACAACAAAAAACGGCTGAAGTGCAACTTCAGCCAAGTGGGGCACTTAGTGGCTTTTTAAGATTTATCACCTATTTCTCTTTTTTTGAAAGCTCCCAATAGTATTTAAGCCAGCCATATTTTTGTGCAATATGGAAATCACAATGTTTTATACCCTCTTCAATCATCTTTTCAAAAATTCCTATAAGTTTTTCTCTTTTAATGTTATCGTCAATTTTATGAATTGCTTTGAAATAATCAACAAAATAAAAACCGTCGAAATCTTTAATATATAATATATTATCAAGGAATTTACCTGTATTTATTTCTATGGGGGAACCAATTGTGTCCATAATTTCTTCAGTTATACTTCTATCAACTATTACCCTGGGATAAATGGCTTGCTGTTCTATATAATAGGCTTTATTTATTGCGGGACCAAATACTGTCGCATTAGGAGTATCCTCTTTTCTTGAAAAATAAACTTTTCCTTTAACCATTGCTCCTCTTAGCAATAAATTATGGTTTAATAAATATATATGAATCTTTTTTATAGCTCTATAGTGAGCGCTCTCAAATTTGGGAAGTGCAACAATTAAAATAGTGTCAGAGAAACGAATTGTATAAGATACATCCAAAAATTCATTGATTATTTTATCTATCTCATCGAAGATGTTTTTAATCGAACCAACTGTATAGTTTTGTTCTGGTTCAAGAGTACACTTAATAGCTTCTTTAAATTTAAGAATGTCCAACCATATAACAATTTTATCCTCGTATTTATCCTCACTCATTTCTGTTCCACAATTTTTATTTCATCTTCCGTTAAATCATACAATTTATAAACGGCTTTATTTATTTGTTCTTCGACGTAATCAATTCTCGTTTGTAGCTGCTCTATTTTTGTTTGTAATTTTGTTTCTTGTTTTTCTTGGTTGAGTTTTAATAGCAAGTCAACATTTTTTACAATTTCATCATACAGTAATTTTTCTAACTTGTTTTTAATATCAATTAATTTAATTGGGAGTGATTTTAATTGACTTATTTTTATCTGAGGAAATGCATCATTAATTTCATCAAAATAATTTCTAATATAAAAACCAATTAAATTACTTCCGAGAATTGCAGCAATATAATTAACAGAAATCTTTTCATTTTTTAGTTTCGTAATATATACTTGCTGGTCGGAAACTGTATTAGCCTTATCAATAGTTACAATAAGTTTTTCTCCTAAAATTTTCCTTGAATATATTCTTTCTCCCTCAAAGAACTTCCTATCTCTTGGTTCAGCCAACCAATCACCATAATAAATAAATTCATTAGCCTTAACATTAGAGAATCTTTTTAAATCTTTTCCATAAATAAAAGGATAATAACCTGATTTATATATTTTACTATTATAAGGTCTTTCTTCAACGTCCCTTTTAGTTTGGGTTCCTTTCCCAAATGCGGATTTTCCATAACCTCCCAGTCTATATGGATGAACACCGCGTGTTATATCCGCCATTTTACCCAACTCTATTCCATTCAATTTTATTTTTTCAATTAAAAAATCCCCCTTTTGAGATAATGAAGTTGAAATCGGCTTTTCGCCAGTTTCATATTTTTGAAAATCTAATTCGCTAATTAATATTTCTTTATTGACCCCTATTTTTGCAACTGTGAATTTCTTGTCTTTTTTACTTCCTATCTTATAAAAATATATAATTGTATCAACTGTTAGATTTTCAAATACTCTAGTTTCAGGAACAGATACCTTTAATTCCGAGGCATTTCTTAAAATGAATCTTCTAGTTGTTGATGAATACGTGTTCGTTAGCCATACATTAGGAACAATGAAAGAGACAATACCATTGTTGTTAATTAATTGAGTTCCTCGTTCCATAAAAATTGAAAAAAAATCCAATTGATATGGTGAGCTTTTGTAGTGATTACCTAAGTATGATTTAACATCATCCCCAATACCTAAACTTTTCCAGTCCCTGCCAAACACATATGGTGGATTCCCAATAACCACATCAAAGCCACCTGTTTCACCATAATGTACTTCATCTTCCTTAACCATCCAACCATGTTTCTCAATTAAAGCTTTTGCCTTTTCTTCGGCTTCCTCTGCTTGTTTTAAAACAGTTTTATTGTGCCATTTTAATTCTTCCTGCGGATTTGGGTGCCGGATTTTAAAAACTTCAGGAAATGCTCTTTGCCAGTTGAAAGGTTTTATTTTCTTTTCATCTCCAAAATCAATTTGCCCGTCGTAGTAATCGGTATCAATTAAGCTGTTGCCGTCTTTAATATTATTATCAAGCGTTGGTAAAACACGGTCGTGAAATAATTTCATTTGTGTGGCTATGCTGGCTTCGGTTTCGCCCTCCATACATTTAAGCAGTAAACTCAATTTGGTTACTTCTACGGCGTTCACGTCAATATCAACCCCATAAATATTATTGGTTAGTATTCTCTTTTTTTCTGCGGTAGTAAGGTTGCCTTCGGGCGTTAACGGGCTATCTTTTTTCCCTTTAGAGGGCTTGCCATTTTTTGAATAATAATCTTTATGGTAAGTGAGCAAATATTGGTAAGCGCCAATTAAAAAACTGCCGCTGCCACAGGCGGGATCAACAATTTTAATTTTGCTTATTTCGTCAGGTGATTTGCCTGCAATAAGTTTGCCGACAGTGTTTTGAACTATATACTCAACAATGTATTGCGGCGTATAATATACACCTCCCGCCTTGCGCACTTCAGGCTTTTCATCAATTTTGGCAATGTGCCCCGGAGTGAGGCGTATAACCTTGCCTAAAAACTGCTCGTAAGCGCTGCCCAAAATTTCAACAGGTATTTCGCTGAACTCAAAAGGACTTTCGGGATAATATAAATCGTTTAGAATAGATTTGACCGCCTTATTTTCTACAATAAGTTTTTCTGTTATTTTATCTTTAGAAAAATCAAACAGTCCGGAGTTATATTTTTTATCGGCTTCTTTAAAATAATCGAACAGGTTGCGGTAAAATATTCCTTTAGAAAGGCACTCCTTTAATCGTCCGTATTTTTCTACAAAGCGGTCTTCTGCAATACGTAAAAAGATGATGCGGTCAATGGTCATCTGCACCGCATAGTTTATTTCATCTTCATTTAAGTTTTTATTGTTCCACGCAATATTGGTGGCTAAATATTTTCGCCATTCATCCAGCGATACCAAAAATTCTTTATCAACTGTTTCCGTGCCTTTCTTTTGCTTGTCACTTTGTATAAAGTGGTCGAAACTGCCAGTAAGCACTTTTGCTTTTGAGAAAGTATCCCACAAAAAATCAAATTCTTTGTCGTAGTCCTTATAGGTTATGTATTTAATACGAGCGGTAGAAGCCTTATCGTTGGGTTTCGGCTTTTTAGTGCAATCGTAAACGGCAAACTCTTCAAAATCGGTAATAATAGAGATAGGCAATTTTGCGCTCCATCCATAACGGCGTAGCTGATAAGCGGGAACAATATCATCTTTAATAGCTACGCTTGGCTTTTTTGCTTCTACAAAAAATAACCGTTTGCCTCCTTCAAGCCTGAAAGCATAATCAGGGGCTTTTGTTTTTTCGTTCTTACCTTCTTTTACTTTTGTTTTATCTTCATGTATTACCTCACGATAAGCTTCGGCGTTACCCTTCTCGTTATCAATATCCCAACCTAACGCTTTAAAAAACGGGTTAATAAAATCAATACGTGTTTGGGTTTCGTTGTAATCACCCTGTTTTAATGTATCAATCTGCTCATCAAAATGAGCTACCAGTTCACTAATTCTTTTACGTGCTTCTTCTTTTTGCATTTGATATATTCCAATCAAAAGTAAGTAATAAACTTATTCTGTCATATCCCATAAACAGTGATTTTACAATATCCCTGAAAACAGTGAGGGATTTTTTTGCGCCACACGCCCAAAACGCATAGCAAACCAAAAGCAAACCAAAACCAAACCGCAACCAAAATAATTTTACAAATTTCAGGCAATAAATAAATTAGTTTATTTTTAATATATAATATACTAATTACCAACACAAGCTTTTTCATTCTTGACAAGAATGACAAGAATTGGTTTGCTTTCGTTTTATTTTCAATTTCTTCATTTTCAAATTAATTTTACCTTTGCCCACGAAAAAAAACAAAACATGGCTTCAACAATATATACTACCCAATTTAAATTCTCCGGTCAAAAAAATCTGTATCACGGCAAGGTGCGCGACGTGTACGATTTGGGCGACAAGCTGGTGGTGGTTACTACCGACCGCATTTCCGCCTTCGATGTAATATTGCCCCGACCAATACCTTATAAAGGACAGGTTCTTAACCAGATTGCGGCGCATTTTTTAGAGGCGACAAAAGATATCGTGCCCAACTGGGTAATATCTGTGCCCGACCCCAATGTCACTATCGGGCGCAAATGCGTTCCCTTTAAAGTGGAGATGGTGATACGCAGCTACCTGAGCGGACATGCGGCGCGTGAATATAGTGCGGGTAAGCGTTTATTAAGCGGAGTTTCTATGCCCGAAGGGATGAGTGAGAATGACAGGTTTCCCGCGCCCATCATAACCCCTTCCACCAAAGCCGATGAAGGACACGACCTCGATATTTCGCGCGGCGACATAATAAAACAGGGACTTGTGAGCGAAGCCGATTATGTGCAACTGGAAAATTATACGCGCAACTTATTTGAGCGCGGCGCTAAAATGGCAAAAGAGCAGGGGTTAATACTGGTGGATACCAAATATGAATTCGGCAAAAGCGGCGACAGGATTTACCTGATAGATGAGATACACACCCCCGATTCGTCGCGCTATTTTTATGCCGATGGCTATGAGGAACGGCAACGCAAAAAAGAACAGCAAAAACAATTAAGCAAAGAATTTGTCCGCCAATGGCTGATAGCTAACGGTTTCCAGGGTAAAGAGGGGGAGCGCATACCCGAAATGAGCGATGATTTTGTTCAATCGGTATCCGACCGTTACATTGAGTTGTATGAAAACATAACCGGAAAGAAATTTATCAAGCCAGGTAACGAGGACATTCTGAAAAGGATAGAGGAAAATGTTAAACGGGCGCTTTAAGTTCACTTACCCCATAGAAACAAAAAAGCCTGCTATTTCTAACAGGCCCCTTTGTACAAAACAACTACTTATGAAACAAACTATTTTATTTCACTGCGTCAGCTGATGTTGCTGAGAAATAATCTGCAGCATTGGCAGCAGGTGCTGTCTCCATCAACCGGTCAGGTGTGTCTTGCATATTCTTTATACTCATATCGTGGCTTGAAATGGTTGTAAATGCCACAGCGCTATAATTATTGAACGAAATTGAATTGATAACCAGGTTAGCGGGCGTTGACATGGTCTTTTCAACCTTAACGATGATACGTTGTTTACCGCTTTGTGGAATAATAATCTTCTGGCTGGATGCTGAAGAAGAAAGTTCCGCAATACGGGTAAGTTTTCCCGACATATCTTCCGAATAAACCGCAACTAATGCATCAGCAAACCTGTACTTGATTTGAACGGCATCGTTGGCATTTAAATTAAGATACGGAGTAGCCATTACATTAAAGCTTGATTCATCCTTTGCACTGTTCTTTACATAAATGAAGTTCTTGATTGAAGCTACATTAGTAAAGTCCCAACCATCGTTTGATAATTGGGCAACCAGCTTGGACTTGCCAAAACTGAAGGTAGTTTGCTGAGCATTCGCAAAGTTGAAGGCTAAAATTGCAATAAGCGTTGTTAGTGTAGTTATCTTTTTCATTTTTCTGTTGTTTGTGACTTAGTGTTTGTGATGCAAAGTAACAACTTTTTTGAGTTGATAACAATTCCGAAACACATAAAATGTTACTGTAATTAACCTTTTTAAGGTTTTATCCAATTTAACGGTCTTTTTATACTAAACTATTCATTTAGATGGTTTTATGTGGAATTTTTACCATCTTTTTATGCTTAACTAATTATATATTAACGTGGCTTTTTGAAGTCTATTATTTACATACATATTATGTTTTTTTACCATTACAGCACGAAAATACCATAATCCGTATTAATCAGCTAAAAGATCTGCAATAGCATTATCATACTTTGCTTTCCATTCTGCAATTTTTCCCCAATCGCTGCCATCAATCCATAGTGTTTCATCAGTCACTTCGCCTAACAAGCAAAAGTCAACGGTTCTTTTAGTAAGAAAGTTGAGAAAATCATCTTCTTTATCCGGAGAAACTGAAACCACCACCCTGCTCTGCGCTTCGCCAAACAGGAAAGCATCTTTACGAAATGAGTCATCCGTATTAATATCGAACCCGAGATTGTTAGGCATTGCCGATTCAAGAAGCGTGGTAAATAAGCCGCCATCGCTGCAATCGTGAGCGGAATTGATTCGCTTTCCCGAAATAAGCTCGGCAATTGTATGTTGCACCGCTAATTCTTCTTTCAAATCGAAATAGGGAGCGGGTGAATATTTTATACCCCGTAAAGTATATAAATATTCAGAACAGGCAATGTCATCCTGCGATTCGCCGATGAGATAGATCAGGTCGCCGTCATTTTTAAAGTCGAGCGTCATGCGGTTTTCAAAATGGTCCAAAACACCTAACATACCGATAGCCGGTGTGGGAAATACTGCACCGCCATCGGCAGATTGATTATAGAAACTCACATTGCCTCCGGTTACGGGGGTAATCAGCGCCTTGCAAACTTCACCCATGCCCCTGATAACATTAATAAATTGCCAATATACTTCGGGGTTATACGGGTTGCCAAAATTGAGACAGTTGGTTATTGCTGCAGGAGTTCCGCCCGAACAAACTATATTACGAGCCGATTCGCATACTGCAATCATTGCTCCATTTAACGGATCAGCCCAAACATAGCGGGCATTACAATCTACTTTCACGGCAATAGCTTTATCCGTATTTTTAATGCGGATAACAGCAGCATCACCCGGGGCATTGGTGCTTGTATTATCGGTGCCAACCATAGAATCATATTGCTCAGTTACCCACTTTTTGGAAGCAATATTTGGCGATGAGATGAGTTGCAAGGCTGTAGCCTTAAAATCAACAGGCTGCTCTATTGAAGAAGTATCGAATTTATTTATTTCACTTATATAAACCGGTTCTGCAAATTTCCTGTCATACTGAGGGGCTCCACCACCAAGTACAAGAGATTCGGCAGGTACTTCCGCCACCAGTTCATCATACATATAATATTGAAGCGTGTTGCCTTCGGTAACTTCACCAATAATAACGCAATTTAAATCCCATTTATCAAATATCGCTTCAACATCTTTTTCGCGACCCTTTTCTACCACTAACATCATACGTTCCTGCGATTCTGATAATAAGATTTCAAACGGACGCATATTTTGCTGGCGAAGCGGAACGCGGTCGAGATGAATTATCATACCATGCTCTCCTTTTGCACTCATTTCGGAAGTGCAGCAGGTGATACCGGCAGCGCCCATATCCTGCATACCCACAACAGCGCCTGTGGCAATGGCTTCAAGTGAAGCCTCGAGTAATAATTTTTCCTGGAACGGGTCGCCCACCTGCACACTCGGTAATTTTTCGTGGGAATCATCCGAAATATCTTCTGATGCAAAGGTGGCGCCGTGAATGCCATCTTTTCCTGTAGCCGACCCTACAATGTAAATAGGATTGCCTGCTCCTTTTGAAGTGGCAGATACCGTTTTACCCAACTCAACAATACCCACACTCATCGCATTAACAAGAATGTTGGTCTGATAACATTCATCAAAAAACACCTCACCGGCAACAGTGGGTACACCAAAAGCATTACCATAATTACCGATGCCTTTTACTACACCGCGCATTAAGTGCCTGGTTTTTTCATTATCTAATTTCCCGAAACGAAGGGAGTTCAGCGCACAAACGGGGCGGGCACCCATCGTAAAAATATCTCGGTGAATGCCGCCAACGCCTGTTGCCGCACCCTGGTAAGGCTCAATAGCTGACGGGTGATTATGCGATTCTATCTTAAATGCACACGCTAATCCGTCTCCAATATCAATAAGTCCTGCATTTTCTTCGCCCGCTTTGGCGAGCAGGTGCGAACCTTCGCGTGGAAGTGTTTTCAGCCATTTTATGGAATTTTTATAAGAACAATGTTCGCTCCACATTACTGAATATATACTCAATTCAGTATAGTTGGGCGTACGCCCCATTATGGATTTTATATGTTCAAATTCTTCGGTGAGAAGACCGAGTTGCTCTGCTACCGACACATCCACTACCGGATCGAGCACTGTTAATGAATTCATAAAAAGATTTAAGACACAAAATTACAGAATGAAAGAGAACCGTGTTTAAAATTATCTTCAGAAATTACTCCGCTTTTACTTTAGGCTCCATGCGCAGGAGCAACCTGCCAAAAATAGCCAACGTTCCCTTCTGAAAATTTTGCACGGCATCAATAGTTTCTTTTGGAAGAGGTTTATCATATAAACTTGCCTTAACACAGGCATTAATAATATCGAACACTAATTGCGCCTGGGGATTACGCTCGGCAATTTTCTGGTACTCGCAAAATTTTAAATTGGCGCTTACAAGTTGCTTGGCAAAATCTATATCGCCTATCAGGTAAAAATAAATGTTTTCGTAAATACGAATTTGCACTTCCTGCGCCGCGTTAAGTGTTTTATTATGTACTTTTTTAGTTTCGATGATATACCCTAACGCTTTTTCGTAATCGGCTTTGTGCAAATACAATTTTGCATAATTCAATAAAGCAAACGTGCAGAAAGGCTCCTGCTGCATTTCAATGATCTTACTGAATTCTTTATTAAGAATACTTTCAGCGAGGTCATATTTTTTCAGAAGAATCGCTGTTTCAATCAGAATATGAAAACCGGAAAAGAAGTTTTTAAAACTCTCCGGTCGTTCTATGTATAATTTATATACAAAATTGTGCGCCTCTTCAATTTTGTTATCATCATATAGCACATCGGCAAGCTTAAACATGGTAAGTCCTTTCTCTCTTTCCGGAAGGTCTGCCTGTTCCTTCTCGACAATGCTCATCATCTTTTGCAAATAGGGTTCGCGGTCGCTGGCGTTTTTGTATATTACGCAATAAAGATCTGAGGTTTTATAAATATAATATTTTGCACGCGGGTCTTTCGTTCCGTTAATATGATTTTCTAACTGGGTAATTTCCTTATGCACTTCTTCCTGCACATCGGCAATCCGGTAGCGAACAGTAAGCTGGTTAATCTTATTAAACAGCATACGCGCTTCAATAATCAGCTTTTCATCTACCTTTTCGGATTCAGGAACTACAGAAAGAAATTTATTAGCAAAATCCATTGCCGTTTTCTCTTCATAGTAATAGTTGGGCAATCGGACAGACAAATCAAAGCAAACCTGGTAAAATTTTCTTAATTCCGATTGGTGCGCTTTTTCTTTGATGAGTTTCTTTTCAATAAGATGTATTTCGCTGAACAGGTGATCATAAAGCATTTTAGAGTTTAAAAAGTCGAGAACCTTTAAATCATCCTCTCCGGCAAGAGCCTTATAGCACTTGCGCAATACCTTAAAACATAGTACCCTGAAATGGTTGTAGTTGATCTGCAACGCTTCGAGGATTTTGTCTTTATCAAACTCCCCTGTTTCAGCTATTTCAAAACTTATGAGCAAAAGATCTTTTTCCTTGCCCTTTAGCCCCATGTTTTTCAACTTATCTCTTTCTTCGGGATTAAGTTTTTCTATAAAATTATGTAGTAGTTTCATCCGGGTCCGATACTCCAGTTAATTGTTTTATGAACTAAGGGCGTAAAATTATAAAATTAATGAGTATAAAAATCTATATTGAATTGTATAAAGTTAATAAAATATCAACATACTAACTATTATTTTTAACCATAAGTTTACGTTATGAATTATTTTCTGCCCATAGTCTACATATTATTTTTTGTTTTTATGATATATGTACTGAAGCGCTATTATATTTCCACCCTCTCTCCATTATTTGTTATCTGCATTTTCATTCTAAAAGTCATTGTCGGTATTCTTTACGGCTGGATTCATCTTCATTATTATAATGGCGGTGACACCTACTATTATTTAAAATTAAGCGAATCATTATACTATGTTCTGCATAAAAACCCATGGGATTTCATTCATTTAGTGTTTGGTCCTGTACATCACGCCCCGGCATATATACAAAAATATATTGAAGATCCTGCCTTTCCAACTGATTCCAGCACCTATTTAATGATTCGATATAACATACTTGTATTACCACTATCACGGGGTATTTATAATGTGCATGTAATTATTTACGAGTTTATTAACGTTTGGGGGCTAATTTTCTTATATCGTTTTTTTCTTGCATACCTAAAAGGCAAGGAAGTGCTTTTAAGAGGATTAATCTTTTTCCTGCCCTCTATTTTATTCTGGTGTTCAGGATTACACAAAGACGGTTTTGCGCTTACTGCTATCGGTTTGTTGCTTTACGGAACTGACAATCTATTACAGAATAAGTGGCAATTAAAATACCTGCTTTATGCCGTATTGGGAGCATTCTTTCTGTTTCTTGCCCGCGATTTTTTGTTCTTATTTATTGTGCCTTGCCTGGGTAGTTATGCTCTATGCACATGGTTTCCAAAATATAAACTTATTAAGTGGTTATCTGTACATACTATATTCTTCCTTGTAATCTTTAACATAAAAAACTTCTTTTATTTTAAACAGCTTAAACAGCATTACGACTTTTTAGGTTACCTTATTTTTAAGCAAAACGATTTTATTGACCTTAACTTTTCAAATGCTAATTTGCAAGTGCCGCGCCTGCAGCATAATTATATTAGTTTACTTTCCAGTATCCCTTATGCACTAAATCATTGCCTTTTTCGCCCTACTATTTTTGAATTAACCAGCGCCATTCAGTATCCCATGGCTATCGAAAATATATTTATTGTTTTTGCAATTATGTGTACCCTGTTTCTTTTTTCTTTTAAACGGGTAAATACCAATCTCTTTTTATTTCACCTGTTTTTTTGCTTTACCCAATTTGTGCTGATTGGTATAACCGTTACTAATATAGGCGCTCTTGCACGATACCGGGCTATTGGTATTTTATTTTCCCTTTTGGCTCTGCTTTTGCTTATAAATGAAGAGAAATTGGCAAAAATCAAGGCTAAATTACCCCATTTTATAAAAAAATATATTTGAAAAATATTTTGCTAAATGTCGGTTTTTTAGCTATTACTAGTATTATAAACAAATTTTTATGCATAAATGTGCATAAATAATGGCTTTTTGTTGAAAAAAAAGTGGTTTTTTGGGATTCAATTTTATCTTAACACATTATTTTTGCCGAAAATATTTCTGATGACCTCCATTCGTTTTCAATCCCTTTTAAAAATACAAGATATCGGTAAAATAGCTGTTCATCCTCCCGCAGAAAAAATATCCGAATTTTTCGGCAGCAATGTTTTTACCGAAGAAACCATGCGCAAGTATCTTTCAAAAGATGCTTATGAAAGTGTGCAGGGGGCTATTAACAGCGGCACTAAGATAGACCGCGCCATTGCCGACCAGGTTGCATCATCTATGAAAGCGTGGGCGATGGAAAAAGGAGTTACACATTATACGCATTGGTTTCAACCGCTTACCGGCGCTACCGCAGAAAAGCATGATTCTTTCCTGAAGTCGACAGGCACAGGAAAAGGCATAGAGGCATTTGAAGGCGATGCACTTGTTCAGCAGGAGCCGGATGCTTCTAGTTTTCCGAGCGGCGGATTACGTACCACGTTTGAAGCGAGAGGTTATACAGCATGGGACCCCTCCTCCCCTGCCTTTATAATGGAATCGGATGCAGGTAAAACGCTTTGTATTCCTACCATATTTGTTTCTTACAATGGTGAAGCGCTGGATTATAAAGCGCCGCTTATTAAATCATTACATGCTATTGAAACGGCGGCAATAGAAGTTTGCCATTATTTTGATAAAAATGTAAATAAGGTCACCCCCACGCTCGGTTGGGAACAGGAATATTTTGTGGTGGATGAATCCTTATTTAATCTTCGCCCCGACCTAATTTTATCGGGAAGAACATTATTCGGACATTCTCCTGCAAAAGGTCAACAGCTTGAAGATCACTATTTCGGTACAATACCTGAGCGCATTTACACTTTCATAGTTGATTTTGAGAATGAAGCCTACAAACTCGGAATCCCTTTAAAAACAAGGCATAATGAAGTAGCCCCCAGCCAGTTTGAATGTGCGCCTCATTTTGAAGAAGTAAATCTTGCCGTTGACCACAACCAGCTTTTGATGGATTTGATGGACAGGATTGCCCGCCGTCATAAACTACGTGTGCTGTTGCACGAAAAACCATTTGCAGGTATAAATGGCTCAGGCAAACATTGTAACTGGAGTATGGGTACTGATACGGGGAAAAATCTTTTATCACCCGGTCGCACCCCACGCACCAATCTTCAGTTCTTAGCTTTCTTCATCAACACCATTAAAGCAGTAAATGATAATGCCGACCTTCTCCGTGCTGCCATTGCAACAGCCAGCAATGATCACCGTTTAGGGGCAAATGAAGCGCCACCGGCTATCATCTCCGTATTTATCGGTTCCTATTTAACGGAAGTTCTTAATGAAATTGAAACGCGTGTAAAGAAGGGTGTAGAACTTACGGAAGAAGAACAACAAACTCTTAAACTCGATTTACATAATAAAATTCCGGATTTATTGCTCGATAATACCGACCGTAACCGCACCTCGCCATTTGCTTTCACAGGAAATAAATTTGAAATAAGGGCTGTTGGCTCTTCAGCCAATTGCGCCTCCGCCATGATTGTTCTTAATACGATTGTGGCTCAGCAATTAAAAGAGTTTAAAACCGAAGTTGACGGGCTCATTAAAGGCGGCGAAGACCGCGACAATGCAATTCTTCATACTCTTAAACACTATATTACTGCATCCAAGAAAATTTTATTTGAAGGCAATAACTACAGCGAAGAATGGACTAAAGAAGCCAAGAAGCGGGGACTAAACAATATTAAAACCACCCCACCGGCTTTAGATGCTTTTATCTCTAAAAACGGGGAAAAAATCTTTACCGAAAATGGTGTTTACACTAAATTAGAAATTCATGCCCGCCATGAAATATTGCTTGAGAACTATGTGAAGAAATTGCAAATCGAGTCGCGCATAATTAGTGAAATGGCTTTAAGTCAAATAATACCCGCTGCCATCAGGTACCAGAATGAATTACTCACCAATATAAAAGGGCTTGAAGATGCAGGATTGAAAGGCAAAACACAGGAGGCACAAAAGAAACTTGCAGCAGAGATTTCAGACCATATTTCTATTATCATAACCAAGTCAGAGGAGATGACTGAAGCGCGCAAAAAAGCTAATGAAATTGAAAACATGCGTAGCCGTGCTGTTGATTATTGTGATAACGTTAAGCCTTATTTTGATGAAATCCGTTATCACGCCGATAAACTTGAAATAGTAATAGATGATGCATTATGGCCATTGCCAAAATACAGAGAGATATTGTTCTTACGTTAAAATTTGGTTTCGTAGCTTGTTTTAATTTAAGAATTTTTAGTTTTATGCAGCAAAAGGGCTTCAACATATTGGAGCCCTTTTTGTATCTAAACTCATGTAAGAATCATCTGCTATATTCTTCAAACACCAACAATTAAATTACTATTTGATTTATTGGGTGATTGCTTTACTTTTGCAGTCCTTAAAAGCTGGTGGGGTAGCTCAGTCGGTAGAGCGAAGGACTGAAAATCCTTGCGTCGGCGGTTCAATTCCGTCCCTCACCACTTTCTTTTATTTATGTTTTGTATTCCTGTTTATTTCCATACTTTTGCGGCTCTAAAATAACTACACCAACATGAGTGCATCTGCATTGGATTTCATTGTTCCCAAAACCAACACCACCCGTTCACGTTATAAAACAGGTGCCAAACCTTCTTTCGGACATCTTATTGAAGATTACATTAACGGCGATATTGATATAAAAGGCGATTTTGAAGAGTTTATTAAACTGCGTGAGGGTTATTTCGATTTTTCACTCACACCCCATCACTTCAAATTCTTTTTCACCCGTTTTATACCTGAAGTAGTTATCCATTCTAAAAAGCAGGATGAGCGCATTGTTCGTGAGCATTACGACCGCGGCAACGATTTCTTCGCCTCTTTTCTTGGTCCGCGCATGGTTTATACCAGCGGCTATTGGATGGATACAGCAAATGAAACCCTGGAAAAAGCGCAGGACAGAAAGATGCAATCGGTGTGTACTAAACTGATGATTCAGCCCGGCGACAAGCACCTTGACATTGGTTGCGGATGGGGAACATTGGTTACCTATGCTGCCAAGTATTTTGGCGCTGATGCCACAGGTGTTACCATTGCACAGGAAGGATATGACTGGGGAATGAAGCAGATAAAAGACCATGGGGTTAGCGATAAAGCGCGTATTCTTCGAGTAGATTACCGCGATATTCCTAAGGGGCAGAAGTGGAATACAATCTCTTGTCTTGAAATGGCTGAACACGTGGGCTTGCGCAAATTCAAAGGCTTTATTAAGATGATATATAATATGCTTGAGGATGACGGCAAGTTCTACCTGCAGCAAGCTGGGCTGCGCGCCAACCCGGGGCTCCTTAAGAAGGGTGAGCACTGGCAAGACCTTATCTGGGGGTTGTTCATGAATGAATATATCTTCAGCGGCGCCGATGCCTCCACGCCTTTGGCATTTCTTACCGAAGCCTTGCAGGACGCTAATTTTGAAGTAGGTCATGTTGAAAATATTGGCATTCACTATTCGCACACTATTCATCGCTGGTATTATAACTGGATGAGCAATGAAGAATATATACTCAGCAAATACGGGCAAAAATGGTTCCGCCTGTGGCAGTTGTTTTTGCGCTGGAGCGTTGATATTGGCGCTCACGGCGGCTCTACCTGCTGGGCTATCACAGCTCATAAAAACTACGACAGGGTTGACCGCAACCTATACATTAAGCAAGCCAACCTGGGGCTTTGGGGCGATTTGAAAAACCCAAAACCTTTGGAGCGCACATACGATGGTGTGTGGGCGCAGCTTTACCACGGCGCAAAATAAGAGTACAAGTCAAAAGTTAAAACTCAAAAGTTAAAAGTTGACTGTGTAGTCTCGTGCTTATTTTTCATAAGAACTTTCTTACTATCACAAATACTTAGCTAATAAATTTAAACTTGTTTACAAAAAAATATTTTGTTTATTGTTAATCAATATATTATGAAGATGTTGTAAACAACTTAGCGACTTGGCGTCTTCGCGGTAAAAAAAATAACCGCTAAGGCACGGAGACGTTAAGAAAAAAAATTCAATACAGTGTCCTTCACTTTTTCAAAGAACAATTATCTATTGACTGCAAAATTATTGCAATACTAAATGCAGTGAGAAAAGTTGGGACAGAAAGTTTTGACTCACCCCATCCCTCTCTATAGAAATAGAGAGGGCGTACGGTTCGGATGAAAATCATGAATAGTAGTAGCAGCAACTAAAATTAACAGTAGCATAATGCTACCTATAATAAATTGTGTAAATTTGAAATCCACAAAAACTAATCCTATGGCAAAAACATTTGTTCATAAGGTGGTGTTTAAAAACACAACACCTAAAGTCCTTTACAACCTGTATATGGATGCTAAAAAACATGCAATGATATCAGGTTTGCCGGCTAAAATTTCCGCTAAAGCGAAAGGCGCGTTTTCTGTATACGGCGGATACATTTCCGGCATAACTCATCACCTGGAAAAAGATAAGCTAATTGTACAGGCATGGAGAACCAGCGCATGGGATAAATTGGATGCGGATTCCACCTTCATTATTAACCTTGTGAAAAAAGGCAAGGATGTGGTTCTGACTGCTATTCACGCTAATGTGCCCGATGCACACGCTGAAAGTCTTAATAAAGGATGGAACGAGCATTACTGGAAACCGTGGAAACAGTTTATAGCCGGTAAAACTATTACGCGCCCAAAGATGTAAAAGTTGTTGTTTGCTTTTATGTTTTTCTCTACCGTTTAACCTTGACAAACCTTGTCAACTTTAAATTTCTCTATATTGATTATAAATTAATTCCCCCTCTTATTCCAAACAGCTTATCAACAATAATAATAATTTGTTGATATTATTACAAATCAGAATGCATAAAATTGCATATTATTATTTCATGAATGCACTCTTAATGCAGTGAACCCACTAAAAAAGTCATGAAAAAATTACTATCTCTTTTAGCAATTGCACATTGCTTAAATGCTATTGGTCAGACCACTACCTTCCAAAAAGTATATGGAGGTTCAGGCATAAAACAAGATTATGCCTATGATATGCACAAAACATCTGATGGCGGATATATTTTGGGTGGGATGACTGAAAATTATCCTACCGGTGTCCGCAGGTCCTATCTAATAAAAACGGATGTTAATGGAGATACGTTATGGACAAGCATTTACGGGGATACGTGTAGAAATGGAAGTGGCCAATATAATCCTCAACAATATATAAATGATCTATATCAAACAAGCGATGGAGGGTATATTACAGCAGGTGGTATGATTCAATGTGGCGCTGCTACTTCTGAAGGTGGAGAAATAACCAGGTTAGATTCAAACGGAAACGTGTTATGGTCAAAAACATGCAGCACCGGTAATGAAGACCCTTACCCGGTGATACAATGCAGCGATGGAAATTTTATTTTTGGCGGAGTGGTAAGCGGCATTGGCGCCGGTGGACTGGACGGGTGCTTAACTAAAATTGATGCGAACGGAGATACTTTATGGTCAAGAACTTATGGCAGCCCGGGTAATGAATGGTTTTACCACATACTGCAAACCACTGATGGCGGATATTTGGCAGCAGGTGAAACAGATTATTTTGGGCTGGGTGTGGTAGATACCAATAACAACATTTACCTGGTAAAAACAGATTCAAACGGCAATTTGCAGTGGTCTAAAGCTTATGGCACGGCAAGCGGCAATCAAACCGCTTTTGGGCATTGCCTGCAACCAACAACCGATGGTGGCTATATAGTAGCAGGTGCGGCTACCACTCAAATTACGCAGAGTGACAGCGGTATTTTTTTAATGAAAATTGATGCTTCGGGTAATATGAAATGGTCAAAGTATTTTTCAGGTTGTTTTGGTCATGCCGTAAAACAAACTGCAGATGGAGGTTATATAGTAGCCGGAACAGGTAATTACGGAACAAACGGCAACAAGGTTGTTCTTATTAAAACAGACTCTTTAGGAGTTATGCAATGGGCAAGAACATATGGAGGTGCCAACACTGACAACGGCTGGCTTTTAGATATAGCCAATGATGGCGGCTATGTAACCGGGGGCTGGACAGAGAGCTTTGGCAATGATGCCGAACACATCTACTTTATTAAAACCGATACAAGTGGAAATACACCTTGTAATGAAACGGCATCTCCGGGGGTGGTAGAAAGTGTAGCTCCTTTTGTTTCAAGTAATGCCGCCACACAGGTAATGACAGGACCGGGTACCACAACATTTACTCCATTATTTCAGAGAGCAGGAACAATAATTACTTTATGTTCTGCCAGCGGGATTAAACAGGTTACGACCAATAAAGAGCAGGTGAACATTTACCCCAACCCGGGTAACTGGTATTATTAATGTAACCTGTTCAGAAAATATTGATGAAATAAAAGTTACCGATATAATAGGGCAGTTGGTTTATGAAGCAAAACCAAACGCTATAAGCGCTATTTTGCAATTAGATAATGCCGGTATGTACTTTATTACCCTAAAAAGCGGTACAATAACCAACACAAAAAAAATAATTGTAATCAAGTAAGTATGCTTGTAGCACTTTTTTATTCCCCTCCTTTTTTCAATCCGCTTTTCGCGGATTCACGAACTCCTTTAAAAATAATTTAAAAGTGAGTAACGAGGGGCTGAGCTATGTGGGTAGCTGGGGTGGTTTACCTGCTTGAAAACCTTGTCAACTTTTCAATTTATACTATTGATAATTGATGGTATAAATATTAAAAAATATTCTCTGAAAAATGAAAGTAAAAAGAAACCAAATTGAAAGTTGCGCCTTTGTTGGTATTTTGCTGCTGTGGTTGGTGGGCTAGGCTTATTGCTTGTGTTAACACCGACCACGGCTTAAATCACATCTTTTTAAGATCTTCCATAAATTCTTTCCCCTTACCAAAATTTATATAATCATTAAAATCAGATTCACTTCTCTTAACCTTTTCCCATTCTATTTTCATTATATATCTACTTAATAGAATAATTTCCAGAATTTTCTCGTCAACTTTATTTATATATTCCATTTCACTAATTTTTTCACCTTTGTCATTAGTTAAATTGCCATAAGTTTTAATAAAATCAGTGAGGAGTTTGTAATGTGCATTTAATTTATCTTTAAGTTTAATATGCGAGTCTTCCTTAGGATTAAGATTAAGTATAATAAGATGTAAATTAGTATAAAGAGAGGTGATTAAATTAATCACTCTTTTTTCATGCTCCCAATTTAAATCGGAGATATTTTTTTCCTGATTTTCATATGCAGCTTTGTAATGTGAAATTTGAACAGAAAGAATTAAATCACTACTACATGCTGCAAATTGAGATATAAAGTTTTTTAGGTTTTCTAGCCATTTAATTCGTGCATTTGTAATATTGTTATTTCTAATCTGGATAATGGCATATTGACCCACTATTAATGCAGCAATTAATGTAAAAATACCTGGCAATACTATTTGAAGAACTAATGGCATATGTGGTGGTTTGTATAGCAGATAATATTAGAACAGACTAATAATGTGTTATTTATAATTAGGCATTTTTATCAGCCACAATAGGTGCAGTGATGTCATTTAAGGGAGTGGCCAAGTTTGGGTCTCTCTTAATTTCAGTAAAGCCTCCGTCAGGATATTCACTAAATTCTAAAATATTATCGTCAGGAACCTGGTTAATGGTTAGATACCAAGTAATTTCAGTGCCCATGGCTCTCTCGTCAGTTGAATCTGCCCATAGGTATGCATCTGTATTTTGTCCGTTATAAGTGACGACTAAATTGTAACCTTCTTTCATATATTTAATTTTATGGTGAACAGTATGAAGAGCATTTCCTGTGCCACGGCCAATTTTCTGCCATATTTACTGATAAAAAACCATTTTTGGTATTTATGTCTTTATTCATCCCCTTTTCATGACAGAAATGTTAACTCTACTCGGCGTAGGCTGTGCCTATGTCGTTTATTGTTGTGAATATCCATTCACCAATTAAAAAAATCAATTTAATCACACCAATCACAGTTCAGACAATGTTTTCAAAACTTCCTGTCCCAACTTTTATACCGGATTTCATCTATATCTAATTTTGCAGTGATTGTTCTTTGAAAGTCTGGTTAGTTAAAGGTATTGGTATTTTTTTTTCGTTTTCCCCAACTGACAACAAAACGACAAGAAAATGACAACAATCGCTACTAAAAATTTCCTGACATACCCAGTGCAAAAATTTGAAAATCAAACAACTAAATATACGATTGTCAGGAACTTTGAGGATTGTTGTCGTTTTGCTAATATACAACCACCTTTGGTTTGCTTTTCGTTCTGTAGTTGGGGGTGAGGCAGATTTTCCGTAACTTTACCCTATGAACCGTGCGGAAATATACCATCCTAAAAATAATGTGCGCATTGTTACGGCGGCTTCGCTTTTTGACGGGCATGATGCTGCCATAAATATTATGCGGCGTATTATACAGGCAAGCGGCGCGGAGGTGATTCACCTGGGGCACGACCGCAGCGCGCAGGAGGTGGTGAACTGCGCCATACAGGAAGATGTGCAGGCCATTGCCATGACCAGCTACCAGGGCGGGCACATGGAATACTTTAAATACATGTACGACCTTCTGAAAGAGAAGGGCTGCGGGCACATAAAAATTTTTGGCGGCGGCGGCGGCGTTATACTGCCCGCAGAAATTGAGGAGTTGGAAAAGTATGGCATAGCGCGCATATACACTCCCGATGACGGGCGCACAATGGGTTTGCAGGGCATGATAAACGATCTGCTGAAGCAAAGTGATTTTCCAACGGGCATACATTTGAATGGTGAGTTGAAGAAGGTGGAGTTGAAAGATTATCCCGCCATTGCAAAAATGATAAGCTGCGCGGAAAATAATCCCGATGAATTTAAACAATACGATAAGCGGATAACCACGCTGGCGGAAAAGCACACTAAAATTCCGGTGCTGGGAATAACGGGCACGGGCGGCGCAGGAAAATCATCATTGGTGGATGAACTGGTGAGGCGGTTTTTAATTGATTTTAAAACGAAGACGGTTGCCATTATTTCTGTCGACCCCAGCAAACGCAAAACGGGCGGGGCGCTGCTTGGCGACCGCATTCGTATGAACTCTATTAATAATGATAGGGTGTATATGCGCTCGCTGGCTACACGGCAGGCGAACCTGGCGTTGAGCAAATATGTGCAGGAAGCGATTGAGATAGTGAAGGCGGCAAGTTTTGATTTTATTATTCTTGAAACATCGGGCATAGGGCAAAGCGATACGGAGATAACTGATTTTTGCGACACCAGTTTATATGTGATGACACCGGATTACGGCGCGGCATCGCAATTAGAGAAAATTGATATGCTGGATTTTGCCGACATCATTGCTCTTAATAAATTCGACAAGCGGGGCGCATTGGATGCCTTACGCGATGTGCGCAAGCAATACAAGCGTAATCACAAGCTGTTTGATGCAAAAGATGAAACGATGCCAGTGTATGGTACCATTGCCTCGCAGTTTAATGACCCGGGCACTAATACACTGTATAGTGCGATGATAAAAAAAGTTGGAGAAAAGACGGGTATTGATTTTAAATCTCACTTTCATCATGCCGAGGAGATGTCGGAAAAGATTTATATCATCCCGCCACAACGTATCCGCTACTTAAGTGAAATTGCCGACACCATTCGCACGTATGATAAACAGGCAAATGAACAAGCAGCTATTGCGCAAAAAATGTTCGGGTTAAAAAAATCAATCGAGGTTTTGGAGCAAAGCGATTTAGATGATAAAGACCGACTTATAAAAAAACTGAATGGGCTTTATGCTGAATTAGAAACAAAACTAACGGGCGAGAATAAAAAAACACTTGACGAGTGGGAGAAAATAACACAGCAATATAAAGATGATTACTACATTTATAAAGTGCGTGGTAAAGAGGTAAAGGTGAAAACACATTCGGAATCGCTGTCGCATTTGCAGGTGCCGAAAGTGGCTGTGCCGCGTTTTGAAGCATGGGGCGATATATTGAAATGGGTGCTGGAAGAAAATTTCCCCGGTGAGTTTCCGTTTACGGCTGGCGTGTTTCCGTTTAAGCGCCAGGGTGAAGATCCCACCCGTATGTTTGCCGGCGAGGGCGGAGCCGGAGCGCACCAATAAACGCTTTCATTATGTGTCGCTGGGATTGCCAGCCAAGAGGTTGAGTACTGCATTTGATTCGGTCACGTTATATGGACGAGACCCGGATTTGAGACCGGATATTTACGGGAAGATTGGTAATGCAGGGGTTTCTATTTGTTGTCTGGATGATGCGAAAAAATTATACAGCGGTTTTAATTTGTGCGACCCTGCTACATCTGTGAGTATGACGATTAATGGTCCTGCGCCGATGCTGTTAGGGTTTTTTATGAATGCCGCTATTGACCAACAATGCGAATTACATATTAAGAAGAATGGATTGGAAGCGGAAGTGAAAAAGAAGATTGAAAAGATATTTAAAGATAAAGGAACCACACAGCCAAAATATCACGGTGAGTTGCCCGAGGGAAATGACGGATTGGGATTGATGTTGCTTGGCTTAACCGGCGACCGGGTTTTGGATAGCGACGTTTATGATAAAATCAAAGCTGATACGCTTAACAGTGTGCGCGGCACGGTGCAAGCGGATATTCTTAAAGAAGACCAGGCGCAGAATACGTGCATTTTCAGTACAGAGTTTGCCCTTAAACTAATGGGTGATGTGGAGGAATATTTCATCAATCATAAAGTACGGAACTTTTACAGCGTATCTATTTCCGGTTATCATATTGCGGAAGCGGGAGCTAATCCTATTACGCAGTGGCATTTACGCTATCGAACGGGTTTACTTATGTTGAATATTACCTGTCACGAGGAATGGACATCAATAAGTTTTCGCCGAACCTTTCGTTCTTTTTCTCAAATGGCATAGACCCTGAATATGCGGTTATTGGCAGAGTGGCGCGCCGGATATGGGCAAAAGCTATGAAATATAAATATGGGGCTGATGAACGTTCGCAAATGCTGAAGTATCATATACAAACCAGCGGCAGGTCGCTACATGCGCAGGAAATTGATTTTAACGATATACGTACTACGCTGCAAGCGTTGTATGCTATTTATGATAATTGCAATTCGCTTCACACCAACGCTTATGATGAAGCAATTACCACACCCACTGAAGAAAGCGTTCGCCGTGCAATGGCTATACAACTTATTATTAATCGCGAATTGGGATTGGCAAAAAATGAAAACCCGTTGCAGGGCTCATTTATTATTGAAGAATTAACTGACCTTGTTGAAGAAACTGTACTTGCTGAATTCGATCGTATTACAGAACGCGGCGGTGTATTGGGAGCCATGGAAACCATGTACCAGCGCTCACAAATACAGGAAGAGAGTTTGTATTACGAAACGTTAAAGCATACAGGTGAATATCCAATCATCGGTGTAAATACATTTTTAAGTTCTAAGGGCTCGCCTACCATTGTGCCGAGAGAAGTCATACGCTCAACCGATGAAGAAAAAAAACTGCAAATAGCAACGGTTAAAGCTTTACACAAACGAAACGCCGAAAAGCAAAAACATTTATTGCACGATTTACAACAGGCTGCCATCCATAACAAAAACATTTTCGACTCCTTAATAGAAGCTACTAAATACTGCTCGCTTGGGCAGATTACTGAAGCGTTGTTTGATGTGGGAGGACAGTACCGCCGTAACATGTAGCCTTAACAATAAGGCATAAAAAAAACCTGCTCCGTCGGGCAGGTTTAAAAAATGGTTTTGGTATTGAAGAACTTTTACTTCCTTATCCTTACGGGGTTTCAAAGTCTTGATATCTATATGACTGAATTTGTAGCCATACCATTTTTATTATGAGTATTTACAATTGCAAAGTAAAGGCAGGCGCACAGTCTATCAAATGATTTTCGTCAATATAAAACATGATTTTAATCATATATTCAATATACGGAGTAATACATAAATACCAATAAAAAATGCAACCACTTGCATGATTACATTTTTCGAAGGAGACTAATTCAAAACATCAATAACCCCTAAAATTGATATTTCCGAATTGTGTTGTCGCCGTTCTTATAGAAAATAGCATTGTCTTCCGCTGACGCTTTATTACTGTTTTAAATGTATTAGGTGAGATTAGGCAAAACGTGTGCCACTTATATTAAGAAGTTATTTTAAGCATTGATAACCGCTTAAAACTATATTTTTAATAACTTATTAATGTTGAAAAGCTTCAGGAGGTCTAAAGTCATGTAAACCCATTCACTGCTTCTTAAGGAAAATTTGGGGGAAAAAAATCCCTGCCTCAACGGAGGTAGGGATTAATTAATGGCAACCTGTTAAATAACTTTTACTTCCTTATCCTTACGGGGTTTCGAAGTTCTTGTCTCTATCGGGGGATAGATAATTTAACAGCGCCATTTTCAGTTTGTTCCATTCTATTCAATGCCCCATTAATGTCTACAATACTGAGAACAAAAATAACACCATATAAGTTTACAGCCTATACTACAACACACAATTATCACAAATTTCACTTATCCATAACATAAAAAACACATATCTATTTACGAAATTAATTTCCAAACGGTTTTTACAACAATTGAATGAAAAAACCTTGCCAGAATTGCTTTTACGGTTAAAAAATCTGACCTTTTTGTGTTTTCTAAGAAAAATCTAACAACAAATTGAACCTGATAAGTGATTAACCTGTTGTACTTTTTTTATCTTTACCATTCATCTTATTAATAACCAAAAAAACAACTATGTCAGCAAAAAAAGTAGGTATCATCGGTTCGGGCGCTGTAGGACGCTCGTTGGGAACAGCCTTTATTAAATCAGAATACTCCGTAAAAATCGGCAGCCGAAACATTGATAAAAAAGAACTTGTCGACTGGAAAAATGAAAATGGCGACAATGCCTCACTGGGCAGCTTTGAGCAAGCCGCTGCTTACGGCGATATTCTTGTGCTTTGCACGAAGGGCACCGGCACATTTGAAGCAATAAATTTGTCGGGCTTAAAAAATTTTTCGGGAAAAGTTGTAATTGATACCACTAATCCGATTGCCGATTTTCCTCCGGTTAATGGTGTGCTTATTTATACCACAGGCACCAATGATTCTTTAGGCGAACAAATTCAAAAAGCCATTCCCGATGCATTTGTTGTAAAAGCATTTAACAGCATCGGCAATGTATTAATGTACAAGCCCTCTTTTAAAGACGGCACTCCCACAATGTTTTTCTGCGGCAATGACGGTGAAGCAAGAAAAGTAGTGAGCGATATTCTTGTTGAATTCGGCTGGGAACCCTATGACTGCGGAAAAATTGAGGCATCAAGAGCTTTAGAGCCGCTTTGCCAGCTTTGGTGCATACCCGGTATACTGCGTAATGACTGGTCGCCGCACGCCTTTAAAGTGCTAACTAAATAAGTTACCCCAGGCTGAATCTAACCGGCAGCGTAAAAAGCGATTTCACTTTTTTACCCTTTATTTTACCGGGATGCCATGAAGGCATTTTCAATAATACCCTTATTACTTCCGCATCGCATTCGGGCGATAATGATTTTAAAATCTTAGGATCAATAACATTTCCTTTCTCATCCACTACAAACTGAACGATTACCTGTCCTACGGTACTGTCTTTACGGGCTTTTTCAGGATATTTAATATTTCGTGAAATAAATGCAACAAGAGAATCCTGCCCACCGGGAAAAGCCGGGTTTACATCCACAAATTTATAGACTGAATCAGACTTGATAACAGAGGGTTTCTGAGCATTTGCTACGGTGGCAAAAAACACTAAATACGCCATCATAAAATAAATCGTGTTGAATTTAATCATGATTTGTATTTTTAATTCTATAAAGTTAAAAATAATTGTGCTGTGGACGAACAATTTCTTTATTATATCTGGCAATATAAACAGTTCAACACCCGCAACCTGTCAACTACTGCGGGCGAACCTGTTTCTATTATTCACAGCGGGCAGCGCAATACCGATGCCGGACCGGATTTCTCAATGGCAAAAGTGAAAATAGGCAATACCCTGTGGGTGGGTAATGTAGAAATTCACGTCAATGCATCGGACTGGAAACATCATTTGCATGACGGAGATAAAAATTATGAGAATATTATTCTGCACGTTGTTTACAATGATGATGTAAAAAATACAACGAATACACATTCCTGTCTTGAGCTGAAGAATTATATTGATAAACACCAGTTCACTAAATATAGAGCACTTATGCAAACCGCATCAGGAATTCCGTGCGCCTCACAGATAACTTCAGTGGACAAATTCGTTATTGATAACTGGTTAGACCGCATATTGGCTGAACGCCTTGAGCACAAAACAAATCTAATCAGGCAAGGACTTTTACTGAATCATAATAATTGGGAAGAAACCTTTTACCATGCACTTGCAAAAAATTTCGGAGCAAAAATAAATTCGGAACCATTTGAGCTGCTTGCCAAATCACTTCCTTTAAAAGTGTTGGCAAAGCATAAAAATAATTTGTTACAGGTTGAGGCATTGCTGTTCGGCACAGCGGGTTTATTGCAGGATAATTACGATGATGTATATTTTTTATCTCTGAAAAAAGAATTTTCATTTCTGCAAAAGAAATACAAGCTGCAACCGCTTGAAAAACATTTATGGAAATTTTTGCGATTACGCCCTGCAAATTTCCCTACCATACGACTCGCGCAATTTGCACAATTGGTGCATCAATCCTCTCACTTGTTTTCAAAAATATTAGAGGTAAAAAATAAAAAAGAGCTTTATAAACTGTTTGACTGCTCGCCTTCGGCTTATTGGGAAGAGCATTACGTTTTCGGTAAAAAATCAAAAAACAAAGGCAAATCAGCCGGAGAAAGTTTTATTGACCTCGTAATAATTAACACCGTTGCTCCGTTTATATTTTATTATGGCAAGCAACGGGATGATGATTACATTACCGAGAAATCGCTGAAGCTGCTGGCAAATGTGAAGCCGGAAAGCAACCGCATCATAACCGAATGGGAAGGGGTTGGTATTAAGACGCATTCCGCAGCAGAAAGTCAGGCGCTGATAGAGCTTAAAAATAATTTTTGCAGCCATAAACGCTGTTTGCACTGTGCCATAGGGCATAAGCTGCTGCGCCAGAAAGATTAAAATATATTTTGTACTATTTGATATTTAGGATAATTTTGCGGTATGAATCGTTTGAAATATTCTGTAGAAACAATGATATTCGGCGTATGCTCCAATCTCGGAAAATGGATGGGCATTCCTGCATCCTATATCAGGCTGTTTTTCATATATTTTACCTTTATCTCTATTCCATCTCCCATTATCATTTATCTCATCCTTGCCTTTTGGATGAATTTGAAAAAATTCGTGCTGAGAAAGAAAGATCCTATCTGGGAATAATCCTTTTAAATAAAAATGCGGCATGACATTTCAAACCGCATCCATTTTGTGCCCGAAGCGAGATTCGAACTCGCACACCTTTCGGCGCCACCCCCTCAAAGTGGTGTGTCTACCAGTTTCACCATCCGGGCTTAATAGGGAGTGCAAATTTATGAAAATTGAACGTAGTATTATCCTTAAATTTTACTTTGAGGCTGATGTTTTGGAGGCTATCCAATTCAAAACCACCAGGTAAAAAAGCCCATAAGGCACAAAATCATAATATAAATCGCTTACAGAATGACTCCGCGAGTTAATAAAAAGAAAATCATGCACAAAAGCGGCAGCAAAAAGTATGGTAATAAGCCATCCTACTATTGATACGGGACGATAAACCCAACCCATGGGTTTGAATAATGTTAAAGACTTCATAGGTAAATGTTTTAGGTAGTTAAAGAAAGTTAATACTAAAATAGATAAACCTTAACGCTTAGGGCCATAATTTTATTCTTCTTAAATCTAAATAACCGATTAATTTTGCGCCCATGAAACTAAAACCAACACTTATTCTAACGGCAATTTTTATGGTTTTAATTATTGCCTGTACTGATCACAAAGACGACATGAAAACCGCTATTAAAACCAATTTGAAAAAAGTAACTAAAAGTATGGATGCGGGAAAACTGGATAATATGGCTGCAAACAAGGCGGATTCATTAATGTTAGCTTATGTGAATAAATTTCCGAACGACACCCTATCACCTGAATTTATGTATCGAACTGCCCAGTCTGCTTCAAATGCAAAGGGATTATTCGGAAGCAACCAAACTGCTTGATAAACTTGTAACTAATTATCCCGATAGCAAAGCAGCGCCTTACGGCTTATTTCTTAACGGCTTTATATTTGAAAACAATGAATATGACTTAGCAAAAGCAAAAACGAGATATGAGTTATTTCTACAAAAATATCCAAATCATAAGCTGGCTAATTCCGTAAAATCATCACTGAAAAACCTGGGTAAATCACCCGAAGATATTATAAAAGGAGCTAATCAACCCGATACCGCTAAGGTTCCAAGCTGACAGCAGAATAAAAATTAACGAGCTTAACTGCCTCCACTGCTTCTTTTACATCGTGTACACGAAGAATAGAAGCGCCATTCAGCAGAGCTATTGTATTTAACACCGTGGTAGCATTAAGCGCATAGGCGGGTTTAATGCCCACAGCCAATTTAATCATGCCTGTTTTACGTGAAAGCCCCGCCAGTATTGGTTTATCAAGCAGACGGAAGTCGCCCAGCGATTTTAATAGCTGAAAATTATGTTCAGGTGTTTTACCAAAACCAAATCCGAGGTCAATTATTATATCAGTAACTCCGAGTGATTCTAATTGAATAATTTTTTGTTTAAAAAAATCAATTATGTCAAGAGTCACATTTTTATAAACGGGGTTAACCTGCATGGTTTCAGGCGTACCCTGCATGTGCATCAGAATATAAGGCAGGCGGAGTTTTGCTACAGTTTCAAACATTTTTTTATCCAAATTACCTCCTGAAACATCGTTTATAATTGTGGCTCCCGCATCAACGGCAACTTTTGCCACAGGAGAGCGAAAGGTGTCAATAGAAATAATTGCGGAAGGAAAATGTTTCTTTATGTTTTCAATAACCGGTATAGCTCTTTTTATTTCCTCTTCTTCAGAAATCATCTCGGCTTTAGGGCGGGTTGACATGCCACCCACATCAATAATTGCAGCGCCTTCTGAAATCATTTTTTCTGTTTGTGCAAGCAGCGATTTTTCATCAGCATATTTACCGCCGTCATAAAATGAATCAGGGGTGACATTTAACACGCCCATGATTTGCGGTGTGGACAAATCGAGCAACTGCCCGCCGCAGTTAAGAGTTGTTTTCACTGAAAAAACCGTATTTTTAACCATCATTTTTAAACCAGTTTATCCTTGAGCGAAACCATCGGGCAATACAACAGCATTATTGCGCAGTGTAAAGATATTTATCTTAAGAAAATAAAAGACTACGGCAGCTCGTGGCGAATATTACGTCCTGTTTCGCTCACCGACCAGGTATTTATTAAAGCCCAGCGCATTCGCACTATTGACCGGAAAGGTATTCAAAAAGTGGCTGATAGTATTGAAAATGAATTTATGGGCATTGTAAATTATGGTATAATCACTTTAATCCAATTATCGCTTGATGCGGATGCACCCGAAGAATTATCTAAAGAAGGGGCGGAAGAACTTTTTGATAAAAAAGCAGTTGAAGTACGTAATGTGATGTTGAATAAAAACCACGATTATGGCGAGGCATGGCGCGAAATGCGAATAAGCTCATTTACCGATCTTATTCTTACAAAAGTAAAACGCATCAGGCAGATTGAAGACAATGAGGGGCAAACCATAATTTCTGAAGGAATAGAATCTAACGTTCATGACATTATCAATTACGCTATTTTCGCTTTAATAAAAATTTCTGAATTGCATGAAGCTAATCGCTAATATTTGTCGTTTTTTTGTTGGTGTTTTATTTATCTTCTCGGGGCTTGTAAAAGCCGACGACCCGATTGGCTTTGCTTATAAGCTGGATGAATATTGGGATGTATTTCACACACAATTTTTATCATCAGTTTCACTGCCGCTTGCCATGTTCATGTGCACATTGGAAATAAGTTTAGGCGTGGCGCTGTTGCTGGGATTTCGCATGAAGCTCACCTCATGGCTGCTTTTATTGTTGATGCTTTTTTTTACGTGGCTTACGGGTTTTGCAGCAATAACCGGCTCGCCAAAAGAGTGCGGCTGCTTCGGCGATGCCATAAAAATGACAGACTGGCAATCGTTTTCAAAAGATGTGGTTCTTACAATTTTAGTTTTAGTTATTTTCTTTTTAAGAGACAAAATACGACCTCTCTTTTCCAATACGTTGCGTAATGCGCTGTTAACTTTTGGTATTATTGCTATTTTTAGCTTCACGTATTACTGTTATGCTCATTTGCCGGTTTGGGATTTTCGACCTTACAAAATCGGGAATAATATTGAACTGTTGCGCAAGCCACCTTTGAATGGAAAACAAGCCATTTATGAAACAAAATTTATTTACAAGAATAAGAAAACCGGTGAGGTTAAAAATTTCACTGAGGCTGATTATCCCTGGAAAGATACTCTTAACTGGCAATACGTTGATACAAAAAGCGTGTTAGTGCAACAGGGCGATGAGCCGAAAATAACCGACCTATTTGTTTATGATGCGAATAACAGGGATGTGACGGACAGCCTGCTTACTCTTCCCGATTTTACATTTTGGGTAATAATGCCTGATATTAATTCAACCAATAAAAATGCCTTTACAAAAATTGACGAATTAGTGAGAGCATGTGATATGCATCATATTAGTGTAATAGGGGTGACCTCATCTGATTATGACGACTATGAGCCTTTTCGCCATAACTTTAATGCGGCTTTTCCTTTTTATCGCGCAGATAATACGGTGCTGAGAACCATGATACGCTCAAACCCGGGATTGATGCTTATTAAAGCGGGAGCAGTATTGGGAAAGTGGCATTACCATGATATTCCCACGTGGGATGATGTTGCCAAACAATATTCCATAAAATAGTTTTATGCTTCGCTACGTAACGAAAAAAATCGTTTCAGGCGTATTGGTGTTATTGGGTGTAGTTATTCTTGTATTTCTTCTTTTCCAGGCACTCCCCGGCGATTCGGCACAACTTACTATGGGTCAGCGGTCCGATGTTGAGAGCCTTAATGCAGTTAGGAAAGATTTGGGATTGGATAAACCTAAATACCAGCAATTATTGTTGTATTTGAATGATGTTTCCCCTCTATCATTTAACTCTGATGATAAGCAGGCGAGGGCAAAATATCATTTTGTTACTCTCATTCCTTTCTCCCCAAAAGTAAACTTAGTGCTTAAAACTCCTTACCTGCGCACCTCTTACCAGAACAGAAGAAGTGTGGTTGATTTATTAATGAAGGCATTGCCCAATACCGCCGTGCTTGCCCTAACCGCATTAATTTTAGCGGCTGTTGTCGGGGTTTTGCTGGGGATACTTATTGCTGTGTTTAAGGGCACGTGGATAGACAGAACCGTTTTGGTAACAACTGTACTGGGAATTTCAGCGCCTTCATTTTTTGTGGCGATAATTTTTCAGTGGTTATTTGCATTTGTATTGGGCAAATACACTGGCTTGCATTTAACAGGCAGCTTATACGCCATAAATAATTTTACGGGACAGCCTGTTTTAATGTTGTCCAACCTTATCATTCCCGCCTTAACACTGGGCATACGCCCGATTGCTATTATTGCGCAGCTTACACGGAATAGTATGCTGGATGTGCTATCGCAGGATTATATGCGCACCGCCACTGCAAAAGGGTTAAGCCGGTTTAACGTGGTTATGAAACACGGCTTACGAAATGCCCTTAACCCTGTGGTGACAACTATTTCAGGGTGGCTGGCAGAATTATTGGCAGGTTCGTTTTTTGTGGAATCTATTATGGGGTGGAACGGCATCGGTAAATTAACCGTGGATGCTCTTGAAAAAAACGATTTCCCTGCGGTAATGGGTGCAGTTTTGTTTACAGCAACTATATTTATACTCATAAATATTCTGACCGATATTTTATACGGCGTTCTGGATAAACGGATTTCATTATCATCTAAATCCTGATAACTGAAAATTTATGAACTGGTATCTCATAGGGTTCAGCGGCAGTGGCAAAACCACCTTAGGGCAGCGAGTGGCTGAGTCATTGGGTTATGATTTTGTTGATTTGGATGCCCTTATTGAACAGCGCGAAAAAAAATCTATTCCCGCAATTTTTGAAGAGAAAGGAGAACTCTATTTCCGCAACTGTGAAACTTTTTATCTTAAACATCTGCCTTTTTCAGAAAACAGGATAATTGCCACAGGTGGCGGCGCACCTTGTTTTAACGATAATTTAGGCTGGATGAAACTAAATGGTAAAGTAATTTATTTAAAAGCTGATGAAAGGATTTTATATAAACGACTATCACTTATCAAAGATGAGCGCCCGCTTTTTAAACCAATTCCGGCAGAAAATTTTAGAGAACATATTTCAGATATGCTGCGAATGCGGGAATTATTTTATTTGCAGGCTGATGAAGTGGTGAGTAGTGAGGAAGGTGAGGAAGATGCATTTGAATCTCTTAAATCAATCATAACTAATTCTTAAAATACAATTTACTACAAAACCACAGAGATTGATCAACTAAGCTTTGCCTTCTCCTCAACCAAGACAGTCCAGTTGCTCATTTCTATATCCAATTTTTTCTTTAAATCTTCATACTGGGTAGCAAGTGAGGCATAGTCAGTTATTTGCTGCGGGTCGGCAAGGCGGCGCTCGAGTAACACAAGAGCCGTTTCCATATCTGCTATATTCTTTTCTGCTTTAGATACCTTGTTTGTAATTTGTTTTAATTCCTTTTCGCGGCGTTTCTTTTCTTCGTAATCGCTTACGGGTTTTTTATTGTCGCCCTTATTTTGAGTGGCTTTTCGCTCCAATTCACTCAAGGTGGTAATATCACGTTTGCGCAAAAATTCATACACATCACCAATATATTCTTTAATATGCCCGCCGGAACTCATACACCTTATTGGTTAATCCCTGCAAAAAGTCCCTGTCGTGAGACACCACTATAAGCGTGCCTTCATAACCCATCAATGCTTCTTTAAGAATATCTTTCGAACGCATATCGAGGTGATTTGTTGGCTCATCAAGAATAAGCAGGTTGGTAGGCTCTAGAAGAAGATGAGCCAGAGCCAATCGTGATTTTTCGCCGCCCGATAATACTTTCACCTTTTTATATATATCATCGCCCCTGAACAGAAATGAACCCAGCAGGTTACGAACCTTGCTGCGCATATCGCCGGTGGCTGCTTTATCTATGACATCGAACACTGTGGATTCGCCGTCTAATTTTTCCGCCTGGTGCTGAGCATAATAGCCAATAGCCACATTGTGCCCGATTTTTATTTTGCCCTCATACGGTTCTTCGCCAACCAGCATTTTCGTGAGCGTGGTCTTACCTTCGCCATTTCTGCCCACAAAGGCGATGCGTTCGCCGCGCTCTACCTGGAACGAAATATCACTGAATATCTTTTTGTTTCCATAGCTTTTCGATACCTGTTCGGCTTGAATAACAATAACGCCTGAACGCGGCACAGGAGGAAAACGGAAATGAATAGCGGAGTTATCGTCATCATCCAATTCAATAAGCTCGGTGCGGTCTAATTGTTTTATCAACGATTGTGCGAACTTGGCTTTACTGGCTTTGTAGCGGAATTTTTCAATCAATTCCTTAGTATGCTCAATTTCTTTTTGCTGATTTTTTTGCGAGGCTAATAAAATCTCATTTCGCTCTTCTCGTAATTCCAAATATTTTGAATATGGCGCCTTGTAATCGTAAATTTTACCTTTAACTATTTCTATAGTGCGATTGGTAACGTTATCCAAAAAAGCGCGGTCGTGCGATACCAGCATAATTGCGCCATCATATTGCTTAAGAAAATTTTCCAGCCATTGAATACTTTCAATATCGAGGTGATTGGTAGACTCATCCAAAAGAATTAAATTAGGTCTTTTCAATAATATTTTCGCCAATTCAATACGCATTCGCCAGCCGCCGCTGAATTGATCTGTTTTGCGGTTAAAATCTTTCCGCTCAAAACCAAGCCCTATCAACACTTTCTCAATCTCGCTCTCCATTTTATCAGCACCCAAAATCGAGTGACGGTGCGATAAATCGTGCAATTCATCCAACAGCGCATGATATTCTTTCGAAGCGTGGTCAGTGGCATTGGAGACCAGAGTCATAACCTCATGGAGGCGTTTATCAAGGTCAAGTATGTGGCCGAAAGCCTTTTTTGTCTCATCAAAAACGGTATTCGTATTTTCAGTATTCAATTCCTGGGGCAAATAGCCAATCGTATAATCAACGGGTATCTGCACCTCACCGGCATCCGGCTGGTGCTGACCCGCAATGATTTTCATAAGCGTGGATTTCCCGGCGCCGTTCTTGCCGGTAAGCCCGATACGATCGTTATCCTGTATCATAAAAGTGATATCAGAAAACAAATCCATTCCGCCAAACTGGACGGATAGGTCACGAATAAAAATCATATGCCGGCTTTTCTTATAAGAGGGATTAACAAAGTGCAAATTTACGCATTTATAAGCAGAGAGAAAAAATCACTCTTAATAGCTACTTTTGCATCGCTTTTTAAATTATGGTAAAGATACTTTTTGCATGTTTGGGGAATATTTGCCGCTCGCCGATAGCCCAGGGGATTTTTCAGAAATTAATAACGGAAAATAATCTCACTGAAAAAATTTCATGCGATTCGTGCGGTATAGAAAATTACCAGGTTGGAAAACCAATTGATGAACGCGCGCAGAATATATTAGCATGGCATGAAATTGTTCTTGACCACACGGCGCGAAAGATAACAATGGATGATTTAAAAAACTTCGACTACGTGCTTATAATGGACGAGGTGGTTCAGGATTATATTAAAAATCTTTACGCAAAAACACCGCGCGCAACAAGCAAACTAATAATGATGCGCACCTTCGACCCGATGGTAAAATCATCTGTAATACCCGACCCTTATTACGGAGGCATGGACGGCTTTGTAAAAACATACGATATCTTATTCCGCTGCTGCGAGAAACTGCTTGAACAAATTGTTAGCAATAGCTAAAATGCTCTATTAATACCAATCACCCATCTGAATTTAGCCATATCCATCAAATCTGTATTTGTCTTATACGTCAATAACGGGAAATCCAGACGCACAGTAAGCGGCTTCACTTTTTCCAACACCCAAAAATGTTTTATGGTAAATGCTACACCTGGTCCGGCATCTGCATAAAACGCAGGAAAATTTAAATCATCTCCCATGTTTGCGCCGCTTATTGTAGCGCCATCGGCAAAAATATAAGTATCCAATTTCAGCCAGTTGCGTGTAATGTGCGGGGTAAATTTTATCAAGCGGTCAAACTCCAATTCAATATTTTCACAAATCCCGCTTGAACCGGCTACATTCATGCCGGCGCTGCGCACATCTAATCCTCCTCCTTCCTGGAAATTGTTATAAAATGCAGGACCGGTGATAGAAAACGGCGGATGTCCAACGGCTCGTGTATATTTATCGCTCATCAGTTCTTCAGGATTAGCGCCACCAAGATATAATTCTGATTCGGGCGCCCAATTGCTGCCGGTGCCATATTGCAGGAACGTGCGCGTGTTAATATCAAATTTCCCAAGCTTGTTTTTGTTCACTACGCTAAAACGCGCATAAGCATAACTATAATCACTCAATATACCCGATGAACGCAACTCAAAATTAATGGTGCCGTTGCCTTTAAAATACCTGTAGGTGTGTGTATAATCAAGATTCATGGAGGTATTGAATTTGCCATAATTCCACCATGCTTCATCAGGTAAATAATCAAGGTCGTAAGAATAGGGACGATATAGCGTTTGATAATTTAACGACAATTTATTGTAGTCATTTGCTGCAATATTAATTCCTGTTTTTGCCGTAATTAACCCGTCAACATAACTTGCATTTAATGTCCAGTCAGTGTTTTTAATAAAGGTTTTAAAAGGTGTTTGATAAGAAAAAATACCTGATGCCCATTCATGATTACCCGGTGCTAATCCTAATTCTGATTTATCGGTAAAAAAAATTCCTGTATTTAACCACGCTGTTAAACTGAAGATACGGCGGTAATTCATATAATCTCC
Source organism: Chitinophagales bacterium (assembly GCA_963770495.1). Taxonomy (GTDB): domain Bacteria; phylum Bacteroidota; class Bacteroidia; order Chitinophagales; family CAVYQA01; genus CAVYQA01. The sequence continues at coordinate 59,967 of CAVYQA010000001.1, forward strand.
GTCAAGATGAAGTCCTATTTTCAAGGCATCTACGTTGTTATACCACACATCGGGGCGCCAGCGCAAGTCATAGGCATCCCAATCGGGATAATTGCCAATTTGCGAATCAAATGAAACATTAACGGGCGTTTTTTCATAATTATTCAAACGATTAATATCCGCCAACCGCCCCGAAGTGTCAATAATAACATTCTTTATCCCGCTGGGAATAGTTACATACGCTTTATAAGTTGGGTGCAATTTATCCCATCCGTACCATTTTGGTAACGTATCGGCTGTTGTTTTTTTCTTAAACCAGGTATTAGGCACATAATAATTATACCGCTTGCCATCTTTAGCGATAACTGTAAAATCGATAGGCATATCCGAACGCCCGTAACGCTTAAATTCTATCATATAATTATCTTTATTATCTAACTTTTTTACACGCTTTACATCATAATCAATGGTTTTGGTGGTTTCGAGCCATTCATCAAAAAACCAATCGAGGTCGGTGTGAGTGAATTCGGAAAAAGAATTGCGGACGTCTTCAAAGTAAGGATGACAAAAGCGCCATTGATAGAAATAATGTTTCATAGCACCCTGGAAAAGCGAATCACCTAATGTGTATTGCAAGTTATAAAACATGGTAGCCATTTTAAAATACACCATGCTGTAACCACCGCCATGCCCAAGAGCCCCGTTAAATGCATCGCTGTGCTGGTTGAGAGGTTCATCCTTTCCTTGCATAGCATCGCGCAAGTAACCATAGTAATCCGTCGAAAAACGCATTGGAACAGGCTTTTTAAAATGATTATAATATTTATTGATGTACGGGTAGCGAAATATTGTTTTGCCGTCAATTTTCTCCAACGACCACGCAGTAAGAAATTGCGTGAAACCCTCATCCAGTGCGGCTCTATAGGTTTCATTATTACCCACCTGACCGAAAAACCACATGTGCCCCACTTCATGGACTAAGGTACTACGGTAATCGGGGTCAAGCCCGCCGTCAAGTGTGACCATCGGGTATTCCATGCCATCCTGCGCATCACACACTACAATTTTGTTCCATGCATAGGGTCCAAAATCGTGCATATAAATCTTCATTGCGGCAGCGGTGTAGCTGGCAGCATTCCACCATCGTGAGGCATGTGGCTCCTGCACCATAGCAATCACATCAACACCATTTACTGATGTTTCGCCTACGCGATAGGTAGGGTCGGCAGTCCACACAATATCATGCACATTCTCGGCATGATATATCCATGTTTTGGTTTTTGTAGAATCGTAAGGAATAATTACTGATGGTGGTGAGTTCAAGGGTTTGCGAAGAAAATTATAAATATCCAGTGTGCGGCGCAGTGAATCGGGCATTACTTCATTCCTGTTTTGTAAATAACCAGTTGCCTCTACAATATAATTTGCGGGCAAAGTAAGTTGAACGTCAAAAGCTCCAAAATCGCCGTAAAATTCGCGGTTCAAATGCTGGTCAACATCCCATCCTTTACGGCGATCGTAGACTGAAATACGGGGGTACCATTGTGCGCCATCGTATTGTTTAAACCCGTAACTATAAATGATTTTCATTCTTCGCCTGTCGCTTCCTTTATCAAAAAATGTGTGCCATTTAATGTGGAAGGTTACTGAATCGCCCGGCAATAAAGGTTTGGGCAGATATGCCCGCATTACGGTGTTATCCAATTCAGTTTTTAATTGTTGTCCTCCAACTTCAATAAGGTCAACTTTTTCTCCCAGTCCGATTTTTTCATAATGCCCGTAAACAGGATTTACATTATTATTTGTGTCGAGATTTCCAAGATGAGAGCCTTTTATAAAAGCATTTTGATAAATATGAAAATAAACATACGGTAGTGTATCAGGAGAGTTATTCCAGTAAGTAAGTGTTTCTTCTCCGGTTAAAATATCTGTCCTGTCATTTAAAGTAGCTTTCATATTATAATAAATATCCTGCTGCCAGTAGCCGGGATAGGGCGGGCGGTTTTTCCAATAATAGGGGTTTTCTTTGCTTCTGAATTTGTTTGGCGGATGCAGTGGATCATAATGACTTATACTCTGTGCCTCTGAAAAAGGACTATTTTTCAATAGAAAAAATAAAGAAAACCATAAAAAAAAGCAGAAATTCTTTCTCATATAACAATTTTACGCTGATATTTAACTTTGCGAATATAAAGAAAAAGTATGCCTGTAGCAGAAACCGACCTTTTATATAAAATTGCTCTTACACTTATCCCGAATATAGGACCTGTGCTCGCCAGGAATTTAGTGAGTTACAGAGGAGGCGTTGAAAAAATTTTCTCATCTAAAAAACAACAATTAATAAGAGTGCCCGGTATCGGTGAAAAAACCGCTGATGAGATTCTGCAATTCAGAAATTTTAAACGCGCAGAGAAAGAGCTTGATTTTATTATTAAAAATAAAATAACAACACTTTTTTATCTTGATGACAATTATCCATGGCGGCTGAAAAACAGCACTGATGCCCCGGTACTTCTTTATTTTAAAGGCAATGCTAATCTAAATGCTGAGCGCCATGTAGCTATTGTGGGAACACGTTCAGCGACTGATTACGGAAAATCATTTTGCGAAAAATTAGTTGAAGATCTTAAAAAATACAACGTAACTATTTTAAGCGGGTTGGCGTTTGGGATTGATATTTGTGCGCACCGCACGGCAGTTAAAAATGAAATGTGCACTGTTGGAGTCGTGGCTCACGGGCTGGATGATATTTACCCGGGGCAGCACAGAAATACAGCGGCACAAATGATAAAGAACGGCGGTATACTTACAGAATACATCACTGCTACCAAAGCCGACCGCGAAAATTTTCCTATGCGAAACCGCATTATTGCAGGGCTTGCAGATGCCGTGGTGATTGTAGAAACTGCCGCTAAAGGGGGGTCAATGATAACAGCAGAAATCGGTTATTCTTATAATAAAGATATTTTCGCTTTGCCGGGGGATATAACAAATGAAAAATCGCGGGGTTGCAATTTTCTTATTAAAACCAATAAAGCGATGTTATTGGAATCGGCTGATGAACTTGCTTTAAATATGGGATGGATTGATATAGAGAAAACGCCTGCTGCTCAAAAAAAATTATTTGTTGACCTTTCTGACAATGAAAAAACAATTGTGGATTTGCTGCAAGCAACACACCAATTGCCTATTGATGAACTGACGTTGCAATCACGAATGAGCGCCAGTGTGCTGGCATCAGCATTGCTTGAATTAGAACTTAAAAGTGTGGTGCGCTCCCTTCCCGGAAAAATGTATAAACTGAATTAAGCAACTAATGAGTGGTTAAACTGAAAAGAATTTTTAAAAATCATCATCTTCTTCGAATCCCTCGTAATCATCCTCGAAGCGTTCTTCAATGGGAAAATCTATTTCTCCTTCCACTTCTTCAAATTCTTCAAATTCATCTCCATCCTTCCCTTTCTTTTTAGATGCTTTACCATCTAACTTTTTGCCTGTTGCTTTACTTTTTACCGCCTTAACAGGTTTTGCTTTATGAGCCGTTTTTTTTGATGGTACTTTTTTACTGCTACGGGCTTTCATGACATGCTTTTATTTGATTGCTCAATTTGGGATTTCAAAGGTTGAAACTTTTTTTTACAAAACAAAAAAAACTTAGAAAAAATTTTTGGTCAAAGTTATCTATTTATTGCAATTAATTGCTCCCTGTCCGGACCCACTGAAACATGTGATACGGGCACACCCAATTTTGTTTGCAAAAATTTAACATACGACTTTAATTTTTCAGGCAATGTTTTTCCATCCTTTATGTTTTTATCAATACCCTGCCAGCATGGAATTGTTTCATATACTGCTTTTACTTCAGTTGTTGTTAAATCAAACGGGACCTGTTCGTGTTGCTTGCCATCATAGTTATAATAAGTAGCTACTTTAAATTCTTTGAAATCACAAAGCACATCGGCTTTTGTAATGACAAGTTTTGTTACTCCGTTAAGCATTATAGTGTAATTAAGCGCCGGTATGTCAAGCCATCCGCAACGGCGCGGTCTGCCCGTTACTGCGCCGAACTCGTTTCCTGCTTTGCGTAATTTATCGCCCTCGCCTCCCAATAGTTCAGTTGGAAATGGTCCGCTTCCAACTCTTGTGCAATAGGCTTTAGTAATACCAATCACTTCTCTTATATATTTAGGAGACAATCCCAATCCTACACAAGCGCCCGCAGTAATGGTATTTGATGAAGTAACAAAAGGATAGGTTCCAAAATCCAGGTCAAGCATAGAGCCCTGAGCGCCTTCGGCTAAAATATCTTTGTCCTTCTGTAATTTTTCATACAGGAAATAATCACCATCTACAGCCTGATATTGCCTGAGCCATTCAATTCCTTCAAAAAATTCTTTTTCATATTGTACTACATCAAAATCGAAATCATAAAGCTTTAAAAGATTAAAATGTTTTTCTTTTAAAGCAGTATACTTCGCTTTAAAATCAGTTGAGGTAATATCTCCCACGCGCAAACCATTACGTCCTGTTTTATCCATATAACATGGACCAATGCCCTTAAGCGTGCTGCCTATTTTTGATTCGCCTTTGGTTTTTTCCGAAGCGGCATCCAAAATTCTGTGAGTGGGTATAATAAGATGAGCTTTACGTGCAATAAATAATTTTTTCTTTAAATCACATCCTAAACGCTGAAGGTTATCCGATTCTTTTTGAAATGTAACGGGGTCAATTACAACACCATTTCCTATAAGATTTACAGGACGGTCATGAAACACGCCCGATGGAATAGTGTTAAGCACAAATTTTTTGCCGTCTATCCAAAGGGTATGCCCTGCATTAGGACCGCCCTGAAAACGTGCAACTACATCGTAACTGTTCGCAAAAGCATCTACAATTTTACCTTTGCCTTCATCACCCCACTGCAATCCTAATATTACATCTACTGCCATACATCACAAATTAAGCACTCATTATTTAATTATTAAAAAACAGGGTGCGAATGTAATAAAATTAAGATAACTGTGGCGTTTTGAATTAATTATGATTTCGTTGCCTTTTCACTACACTCCTTACATTTACCGAAAATCATAAGAGAATGACCGGTAACGGTGAAATGCATTAATTCGCCAATCATATTATTTATCTGCTGGATACGCGGGTCGCAAAACTCAATCACTTTCTTACATTCGGTGCAAATAAGATGGTCGTGCTGACGATAGCCATACGATTTTTCGTATTGGGCAAGGTTATTGCCAAACTGGTGTTTCTTTACCAAATTGCAGGTCACCAACAACTCAAGCGTATTATATACCGTTGCCCTGCTGATTGGGAGGCGCTTTTTAATGGCAAGATATAATGCCTCGGCATCAAAATGGTCATTACGTGAATAAATCTCTTCCAGCACGGCAAACCGCTCGGTGTTTTCCTGTAACCATGCTCTTCAAGATGCTCAGAAAAAATTTTCTTTACCGGCTCAAAGCTATTTTTCGTTTCAGCCATACTATCCGTTTATTATTTGCTCGGTTTGTTCTTCAAGACGGGTTACGGAAAGAATACCATCCAGCGAACGCAGTTTTGCCATAAGGTTATTCAGGTGTGATGTATCATTCACAAACACTTTAATAATGCCTTCAAAAACACCGTCTTTAGTGTCAATGGTAATAGATTGCATGTTTAACTTTAATTCTCCCGAAATAACATTCGTAATCTTAAACATAACACCCACATCATCCAATCCTGTAATTTTAAGCCCTGTTAAAAAAGCAATCTGGTGCTGTTTTGTCCATTTCGTTTTTACAATCTTATAACCGAATTTAGAAATAGCATTTATGGCTTTAGGACAATTAGAGCGATGAACTTCAATTTCATTATTCTTATTAATGTATCCGAAAACCTCGTCGCCGGGAATCGGCTTGCAACACTCGGCAAGGTTATAATCTATCTGGTCCGATTCTTCCCCGAAAACCATAATGTTGGCATTCTGCATTAACCGCAATTTAATTGCCTGTTCCATCTGGGAGCTGTCCATATTATCAACCGGTTTTTTCTTTACCTCTTTATGATTGGCAATTTTAACCGCTTCCTCCGCTTTAATTTCGTTCACCCCAATATTGTAATACAAATCATTAATGCTGGCTATATTATAGTGTTCAAGAATTTTATTAAATAACGGCGTTGTGCGGTGGTCTTTATGCAATTCCCATTCCTTGTCAAATAATTGTTTTCCCTGGTCAATGATTTGCTTACGCTCTGTTTTAATAACCTCTTTTACTTTGGATTTGGCTTTAGCTGTAACCACAAAGCCCAGCCAGTCTTCACTGGGGTGTTGCCGTTTCGAGGTAAGAATTTCAACCTGGTCGCCATTGCTCAATACATGACTAAGCGGCACAATTTTGTGATTTAATTTTCCGCCAATGCAATGATTGCCTATATCCGAGTGAATTTCATAAGCGAAATCCAATACCGTTGCCCGTGAGGGAAGAATCTTTAAATCGCCGTTGGGCGTGAACACGTAAATTTCATCAGAAAAAAGATTTAGTTTAAAGTCATCAATAAAATCAAGCGTATTAGTATCGGGATTTTCAAGCAACTCGCGAATCTTTCGTATCCATTCATCAAGCGTGCTGTCAGTGATCTCGTTCTCTTTATATTTATAGTGAGCGGCAAATCCTTTTTCAGCAATCTCATCCATACGTTTCGAACGCACCTGCACCTCCACCCATTTGCCTTTTGGACCCATTACCGTAGTGTGCAATGCCTCATAACCATTTGACTTGGGAGTTGAAATCCAATCGCGCAACCGGTCGGGGTTAGGGCGATAGCTGTCTGTGATCATAGAATACACGCGCCAGCACTCCGCTTTTTCAAGCTCTTCCGGCGCATCCACAATTATTCTAACAGCAAACTTATCATACACTTCTTCAAACGGAATATCTTTTTCCTTCATTTTACGCCATATAGAATGAATGGATTTTGGCCTGCCGAAAATATTGGCTTTTATTTTACGATGTTGCAATTCTTCCTGCAACGGCTTAATAAACTCATTAATATACCTGTTACGCTCACGTTTTGATTCGGCAAGCTTATCCATTAATTCCTGGTAAATACGCGGCTCATTATATTTCATTACAAGGTCTTCCAGCTCTAATTTAATGGCATATAAGCCTAACCGATGAGCCAATGGTACGTAGAGATATTGTGTTTCACTTGCAATTTTTAATTGCTTATTGCGCGACATAGCATCGAGTGTGCGCATATTATGCAGGCGGTCGGCTATTTTTATTAAGATTACACGAACGTCTTTGGCAAGGGTGAGCAGTATTTTTCTTATGTTTTCTGCCTGTAAATAGCCCTTTACATCAAAAACCACGTCAATTTTTGTGAGCCCGTCAATTATTTCGGCAGCTTTTTTACCAAAGTCTCTTTCAATATCTTCAAGAGTGGTTTCAGTATCCTCCACCACATCGTGCAATAAGGCGCATTCAACAGCCAAAGGACCGAGACCAATCTCGCTGGCTACTATTTGAGCTACTGCTAAAGGATGCAGAATATACGGCTCGCCCGACTTACGACGGGTTTCTTTATGCGCCTCCAAAGCCTTTTCAAATGCCACACGAATCATGCGCTTATCTTGTTTGTTCATTTGCTGGCGCAACGATTTCAGTAGATTCCGGTATTGCTTAAGAATCTCTTTACGTTCCAGTTCGGGCGTTGATATTTCTGCGCTTTGCATAAAGGTATTAGACAATTAGTATTCTGAATAACAAAATTAAGAAACAAAGCGTTGCAAAATAAATTCCCCTCATATAATCATATAAAATACGGTATCTTTGCGCTTCTTTTTCAATAAGGGTTGTGGAAATTTGTCAGCGGATATGGCGTAATTGGTAGCCGCGTCAGGCTTAGGACCTGATGCCGTAAGGCGTGGGGGTTCGAGTCCCTCTATCCGCACTTTGGTTGGGGTTTGAGTGTGTTATTGTGTGAGCTGGCAATGGATTTTTTTCATTAATAAAAACCCTTGTTGGGTAATTAAATCTCGCACTGCAGAGCACAAATTCCCCTATAAATCAAAACAATTCTTCAGTGTTAATTTCTTCCTCTTCCAAATTTTGAGTTACTGGGGAGGTAAGAACAATAACTTTTGAAAAATGAAAATTGATACCATCCTTTGTTATTGTAGTAATGTTATTTTTAAATGTAATTGGGAAAGAAGAAAAGATTAAAATATATACATCTTTAGAAAGATTTGGAAATGTAGCAAGTTTTCTCTTGTAATTCTCAATTTGAACTTTCGCTGAATATAACTTGTCCTTTGCATCATTTCTATTTGTTTCGCTTCCAAAGCCAATCTGTTTCAATTCATAAAGTATAGCATCCAATGTACTAACGGATAAAATATCTAATCGACCAGTACCTAGCATAGCTTCACGAATAGGAAAGTGGCCACTAAGAAAAAGAAACCTGGCAAACTCTTCCTGAAAACGATCCTCATTTAAGAGTTCAGGTTGGGTGAATATTTGTTTTGAGTAAAGTTCGATATAAGAACAAAACCTATTAACCAGCAAATTTTTTGAAATACCAATATCAAGGTTATAATTTATATAAGTGTAAATATTTTCGCAGTGTTCAAATATAGTTTGAGGAGGGGCAATACTTACTCCATCAAGAAGTTGCGATCTCACTATTCGACTTTGCATATCTTCATTTACAATAATGGGATAATATGCGGCATATATTACCGATATAAAAGGAGCAGATGCTGCACCATTGAATTCAGCTAAGTAACCTTGATGATATTGAAACTTTTCACGTAAAACGTTTAGAGAATTAAATTCTGCTTGTGGAATCTTTGCTACTAACGTTTCATCTTTATCTAGAATTCCTAGAACAAGTCCGTTGAACTCCGTAATTGTTTCTAAGTCCAAGATCTCTTCTGATAAGCTTTTATCCCAATTATCCAGTACATCCTTGAGTGTTAAAAAAGGAGGTAATCGTTTTTTTGAAGGTAAAAAATTTATCCATTTAGATTGATTATATTTTTTATCAACTGTGCCAAATTCTAAGTTTTCTAAAAAGAACTTAATTAATGTTTTTATAGAGGAAAAAGAATCTTTTTGAATGTTTTTATAATCACTGCTATTTTCAATAACTTTATTTTTATAGTCAAGCATTTCTTGGAATATTAATCTAGTTTCCTCAACAGAAGTTATATAGAATATAAAATATGAAATTGCTTTGTATAAGTTTTTGTATAAGTTTTTTGATGGTTCATTTATTAATTCAGCAATTATCTGCTTTACTCTGTCATATCTAAAGTCAAGGTGCTTACGGATGATATTTAATTTATTTTCATTCATAATTACAATTATTTTGTTACAATTACTTTCCGTTTTACAGATTAAAACACCGCAAGTAAATTATACTTAATCAGTGCGCTTCGCTTTTATTTTAAATTTTGAACGGTATTTTTTTCTCACTGTCTCCAATTGTTTCCAAAATTCTTTAGGATTGGAATTATATAAATCACTTAATTCCTTCCGTCTTTTTCTTTGGAATTCAACTGTCTTAAATTCTTTTTCCTGTTTGTTTTTCATTCTATAAATAAATATTACAAATTTAGTTGTTAATTGTTCATTATAAACTTCTTGTCCCAACTTCTCTCATCGCATCAAATCATAAAATAATTTTGTCTAAAAGAAACAGTTTACTCTTTCCAGTTTATGATGACCTTTAAAAACCAAAAGCCCTATATGCGATTTAGGATTACCGACAACAAAAACGACAACAAAATGACAAGAACCTCTACCATTCTGCTCCTGACGCACCCAACTAAAGCTGTTGATAATGAACAAACTAAAAAAATAAGTCAGGAGCGCGCCCGATTCTTGTCGTTTTTAAAACTCACACCTACTTATGACTTATTACTTTTAACTTATAGTATTACCTTTGCCGCACAAAAAATAGAAATTGTTGTTATAACGTAAACTTATGGATATTACAAGAGAAACCCTGTCGCCATTACACGACAAAATCACCCTGAAAATTTCACCCTCTGATTACCAGGAAGAAATAGAAAAGAATATTAAAGACCTGACTAAAAAAGTTGCCGTAAACGGCTTCCGCAAGGGGCACGTACCGGCAGGCATTATTAAAAAAATGCACGGGCAAGAGCTGCTTATTGATGAGCTGAATAAGGTGGTGGATAAGTCTATAACTACCTTTTTAAAGGATAATGCCCTTGATATTTTCGGACAGCCACTGCCATCGGAAGATACCCATGTTCACCCTGATATTAATAACCCGTCCGATTATGAGTTTAAGTTTGAGATAGGTATTGTACCGCTTGTAACCGTAAAACCACTGTCAAAAGACGATATATTTGAACAGAAAACTGCCATTATTGATGATAAAGTGCTTAATGAAGAGGTTGAGGCGCTGCAATTAAAGCACGGCAAACTCTCTCATCCTGATATTATAACTAACGACGATTATCTGCGTGTTTCATTTGATGAGTTGGATGAAAAAGGCGCTTTAACACCCAACGGAATTCACAGCGAATCGTCTATAGGTATAAAGGCATTTAAAGATGATAGGGTTACGGAACAGGTTTTGAAACTTAAGAAAGACGACCATTTGGATTTTGATATAAGAAAAACCTTTGACAACGATGAAGAACTTATTACACACAGCATACTCAGGGTTGACCACCATGCTGCCGAACACATGGGGAATAATTTCAGAATGACTGTTCTCGAGATAAATAAGATAGATACGGCTGAATTAGACCAAAATTTATTTGATGTTATTTTTGGTCCTAATGTTGTTCATTCGGCTGAAGAATTCAGGAACAGGATTAAAAGCGACCTTGAATTGGAATTTACTCAGCTTTCTGAAGATAAATTAAGACGGGAATTGCGCAATAAAATCATAGAACAAAACGATTTTACCGTACCTGAGGATTTTCTTAAAAAGTGGCTTACCTACCGCTACAGAACCGAAGAAAATACTGAAGATCCTTTGAAAAACTTTGCCCAGTTCATCACTAATTTAAAATGGGATATTATTGCCGATAAGCTTGCCAAAGAAAACGATATTAAAATAACCGATGATGAAGTAAAAGCTTTTGTAAAAGATACCTTGAAAAAGCATTATTTTAAAAACCAGGAAGATGCCAATATACCCGATGACTCTTTAAACCAACTGGCTGAAATGGTGCTGAATAAGGATGATAATAAACACCAGTATCAAATGCGATTATTGAACGATAAAATATTTACATTGTTAAAATCGTCTGTTACCATACAACCCAAAGCGGTTTCATTGGAAGAATTTTATCATCACTAACTTTAAGAAAAATTTTGTAATTTTAATCTATGAAAAACGAGTTTTATCAATACGCCACCAAGCACCGAGGCATGATGGGTATGCACCTTGAAAAATACATGTCAAATAATATTCAAGGTCTTACACCCTATATTATTGAGGAGCGCCCCATGAATGTGGCAACAATGGACGTGTTTTCACGCCTTATGATGGACCGCATTATTTTCCTTGGTGACCCTATTGATGATTATGTGGCTAATGTGATACAGGCGCAGTTGTTATTTCTTGAATCAACCGACCAAAAACGCGATATTCAAATCTATATCAATAGCCCCGGCGGCGTTGTGTATTCAGGTTTAGGCATTTACGATACCATGCAGTTTATTTTGCCCGATGTAAGCACTATTTGCACAGGCATGGCTGCTTCAATGGCGGCAGTATTGCTTTGCGCCGGCGCCAAGGGTAAGCGCACAGGGCTTAAACATTCACGCGTGATGATTCACCAGCCATCAGGCGGCGCACAAGGTCAAGCCAGCGATATTGAAATTACGGCGCGGGAAATAGCCAAGTTGAAAAAAGAATTGTACGATATTATTGCCACCCATACCAGTCAACAATTTAAAAAGGTGGAGAAAGACGGCGATCGCGATTATTGGATGATGGCTGACGAGGCAAAAGAATATGGTATGATTGATGAAGTTTTAATAAAAAATAAACGACCGGGAGAATAACGCTAAATGAAGAAAACAGAACCTAAATGCAGTTTTTGCGGCAGGGAAAAAGACGAAACCCTGATGCTCATTGCCGGTAACAATGCGCATATCTGCGATTCATGCGTGGCACAGGCGCAGCAGATAATTGAAAAAGAATTTCAGCAAAAAAACAAGCGCAGCCAGCAGGTTCACTTGGTGTTTAAAAAACCTTTTGAGATAAAGGATTATCTCGACCAATATGTGATTGGGCAGGATGAGGCGAAAAAAGTTTTATCCGTTGCTGTTTATAATCATTACAAGCGCATTAATAATACTGTTCAATCGGATGTGGAGATTGAAAAGGCGAATATTATTATGGTGGGTGAGACAGGTACAGGTAAAACTCTTTTGGCAAGAACCATTGCACGGTTTTTAAATGTGCCTTTCACCATTGTTGATGCCACGGTATTTACAGAAGCAGGTTATGTTGGAGAAGATGTGGAAAGCATTTTAAGCCGACTTTTACAATCGTGCGACTATGATGTTAAAGCAGCCGAAAAAGGCATTGTATATATTGATGAGATAGATAAAATAGCCCGTAAAAATGATAACCCTTCTATCACTCGTGATGTATCGGGAGAAGGTGTTCAACAAGGCTTATTAAAATTATTGGAAGGCTCAGATGTGCTTGTTCCACCACAAGGCGGTAGAAAACATCCTGAACAAAAACTTATTTCAATAAATACCCAAAATATTTTGTTCATCTGTGGCGGAGCGTTTGAAGGATTGGATAAAGTGATTGCCCACAGAACACAAACTCAAGTTATCGGCTATAACTCCGGTAAGAGGGACGTGATTGATAAAAATAATCTCGTTAGGTATGTTACCTCGCAGGATATTAAAGCCTTCGGGCTGATTCCTGAACTGGTAGGACGCTTACCTGTTGTAACTTATCTGGATACCCTGGATAAAGATGCCCTAAAACTTATCTTAACACAACCAAAAAACGCACTGGTGAAACAGTATAAAAAACTGTTCGAGATGGAGGATATTGTTTTAAAGTTTGAAGATGGTGTATTTGATTTTATAGTAGAAAAAGCTATGGAATATAAATTAGGCGCCCTCGGATTGCGTTCCATCTGCGAAGCCATTATGACGGACTCCATGTTCAACCTGCCACACCAGAAGCATATTAAAGAATACACCGTAACGCTCAGTTATGCGCAGGAAACCATAAGCAAGTCTAAGCTTGCTCACCTGAAAGTGGCTTAAGAAAGTCAAAAGTCTGTTTTATATTACTTTGCGGGTTTAAATTATTATAACTATGAAATTATTATCAATAAATGTGCTTTTAGTTTTAATCTTGACAAAATTCAATACCTGTTCCTCTTCCAAATCCCCGAAGGAAGAAAGAATTAAGACAAGTTACGAGATCGCCCAATTATTAAAAAACGGTAAAGCAGATGAGATTAAAAATTTAATTTTGTTGGATTTTCCTGATTTAGAAAATATTGAGCATGATTGTAGGGGATTCAAGTATGTTGCTAACAAATATGGTATTCCAGACACATCAGACACATCTAAATATATTTATAGTGTTGACCAAAATGACCCTGTGTATCCCTACATAGTTGGAATTAAAATTTTTAAAGGAGAGGATACGCTTTGGAATTGGAATTTAAAGAATATAACTCTTATTGTAAAATTCGGTCCTGATCGATTAAACGCGCCAAATAAAATTGCAACATACGAGATAACCTACAATTATAAAATAATTTGGGGTAATACTCATTACGGACCACAATAATGTGGGGATTGCCTAAAACATTTCCACCGTGGCAGGTGTTCTGGTGGGAAAACGCTAAGTCCTTTCTATTTTCTTCCAACTTGATATTCCATTTTGGAACATCAATTCTCTTTAAGGAGCCAATTTGGCTCCTTAAAGAATCGTATTCATTTTCCGCCATGGTAACCTCACACGTGTTACCGTGAAGGTATCGCAAAATGCGATACCTTGTTTTTCTGCTCCTGCCTGTCTCCCTTGCGCAGCTTTTAGCAATTGCGGGACACGGTGACTTAAAACTTTCTGTCCCAACTTTAAATATCCTATTACTTCATCAGTTAATTTTGAGTACACTAATTCCGTCGCTGCCGTGTCTCCTCTTGCACAGCTTTGCGGGTTTGCAGGGACACGGTAGAATATATCTACTAAGCTCGAAATTAGTTGATTTTTTTATTTTGCGAGTTAAAACAACTATAAGGTATTGCGCTGTGCCAACAAACCCCCGTGTCCCGGCTTTCGCTCAATGCAGCGCAAAAACGGAGACACGGAGGCGACAGGAGTATTTATACTTTTCCTAGCTTGTTCTTCATGTTCTCAACGTTGCCTAAGCTTCTCATAGTAATCTAAAAAATGATTACAATATTTTGGTGTAAAATTTGAACCTGGAAAATAGTAGAACCTTCTTAATGATTTCAAAGTCATATAAGAAATTCTCTTTGAAGAATCACCATCACAATATAAACCAAAGTCATAAACCGCTCTTATAAATGTTGTATTATATATTGTATCTTTTTAAAATTTATATAGCCCTTCAAGATCTACATCCATAGTCATTATATCATCTCCTGATAAACTATCCATAATATAATGAGCGAATTTTATAAACGTATTATTCTTGTTTTTAAAAACTTCCGAATTAAAATTAATCAGAGCGATTCCGTAAATGCCTCCGGTATATTCATTACTGTATTTTAGAGTATGTATTTTAAATTTGACAAACCGACAACTATCTAGTCTATTTTCTATACAATATCCTAAATATTGATACATTAACATTAGCCTTTCATTATGTAGTATTGTATCTGTTGAAAATAAATTGACATGAAGGGTATCTTTTTTTATGTAGACTGGTGGCTTAAGCCCAAAAAAACTACCTTTTAAACTATCTGTAATTATAGTTTGAAGAGTATCAATTTTTTCATTATGAACTTCACTTGGTATTTTATGAGGGCGACAGCCAATAAAAATATAAAGGATACTTAATAAAAGTGAACTTTTTAAAAAAAGATTTATACGCATTATTGATGCCGTTTAATATAATTCGCCGCAGCCGAGTCTTAAAACTTCTTGTCCCAACTTTTCTCAACCACCTATAAAAGTATATAATTTTGCAAAGAGAACTAGTTCTTTGAAATGATTTGTCACCCCTTCCTCAATCCTTCCCCTAAAGCGGGAAGGACGCTCGCTTAGTAATAATTTGAAGATTACTTGTATAATAGAAGAATGAGAAATTAATAACTATGGTAGCAGGAGTCCCCTTCAGGGGATTTAGGGGTAATAAAAACGAAACAAAAAAGAAACCATTTTTTTAAAAACCACGTAAAAAAGTTCCTGTCAGAATTTAACAATTTACTGGTTACTAATAAACTAACTATTGAATTTGACAGGAAGTTGTCTTTCGGTTTAATTGCGGGTTTTTCTAAATATTGTTCTTTGATATAACCGCCTTGCTCAAGAATGGTGGGACTTTCTAAAATGAAAACGTTCCCTTGCCACCGCCGTAGCTAGTGACAAGAGAACGCTTACTGAAACCAAAAGTTTAATATTTTTCGCGTTACTTAAGCAGTGTACTCTAAGCGTTTACTTTTGGTTTAATTTTTTAGAATATGGTTAAAGAATTTTTTTGTTAAAGAAGGTAAGTGTTCCCTTGCCACCGCCGTAGCTAGTGACAAGAGAACGCTTACTGAAACCAAAAAAACCTATTTTTTACAATATTTTGTATAATAATCGAGCGCAGTTTGATTGCCATAGGTAACTGCTGTTTTCCAATCAGCACAAGCTTCATCGTGTTTCTTCATGTTATTATAAACATCACCCCTGTCGGCATAAGCATCGCCATCATTAGGTTGCAGCTGTATGGCAGTGGTGAAATCCTGCAAAGCCAGGTCATTCTTGCCTAAGTCTGCATATACCGAGCCCCTATTCACAAACGCCTCTTCATAATCGGGCTTCAATGCAATAGCTTTAGTGTAGTCGTTAAGAGCCTCCTGTTTCTTGCCTAATTGCTCATAGGCAAAGCCACGGTTGAAATAGGCTTTATATACTTCGCTTCCATTAAGAGTAATTACGGTGCTAAAATCCTGAACGGCTAAATCAAACTTACTCATATCTCCATACAGTATTCCACGCTTAAAATATGCGCCGGAGAATTTAGAGTCCAATTCAATAACCCTGTTTATGTCGCTCAACTCATTTTTCTTATCGCCAACCGCTTTGTAAGTCAAAAACCTGTTATAATATCCCTTTTCATCATTGGGGTTAAGTTCAATGTATTTTGTAAAATCTTCAATAGCCATCTTATAACTTCCGGTGTTGTAATAGATGCTGGCGCGTTTGAAATAAGCCTGGTCAAAGTCCGGCTTTAAACAAATGGCTTCATTAAAGTTTTTTAAGGCTGCAGAAAAATTTCCCTGGCTTGCACTTGTCTTGCCCATAGCGTATAATTCGTCGGCTGTTTGAGCATGTAAAACCGAAGTGAAGCAAAAGAAAAGGATGGTTAAGTAGCAGCAGGCGGATTTAGCGTTGTAGAGTTTCGGGAGCATACTTTCTATTTTTATATGCCCCAAAAATAGAACCCTTGACGCCCCCGAGGGGTTACACTTACCGGGTTTTTGTGACGAGAAAGTATTTCAGAGTTGAAAAAGGGTAAAAATTACCCAAAAATCGCTACTCTTTAACCCATTTTATTACCTTATTCTGGCTCTCACCCTGAAGCCATATAAAATACATTCCATTTGCAAGGTTGCTGTTGCTTAAATTAACAGTGTGTAGATCCGTATTAAATTCTTCTTTTGTAACATTATCAACTATCCTGCCTGTAATATCTGTAATTTTTATTGATACATTACCAGGTGTAGTAACAAAGAACTTAAGAGTTGAATTGCCGTCAGAAGGATTGGGATAAACTTCAGCCTGTATGATATTGCCTAAGAGGGGCGATACGATTCCCGTTGCCAATGGCTGATAGGGCACGCTATCAATAACTAATAAATATAAGGCTATATCAACTGTAGGCAGCCCAAAATATTTTGCAAGTCCTCCATTATACATAGCCCATGCAGTTGAATCCCAGTTAGGGTGGTGTTCTTTTTCATAATCTTCAATTTTCCAAATTGCGTTAATAACTGTATAATCAATATCACGATAATTTGCACTCAATGCAATTGGTCCGTAAGTATTTATCTGCCAGCAAATGTTATCCATCATATCATTTAAATAAGGTTTAAGCGCTTGAGCCTCAGAATCTTCACCACGGTCGCGGCAGGCAACATAGGCTTCTACCACGCTATTGGCACAAAGCGCTGTGTTCCAAGGCACTGCATCTCCGGGTCCCAAATTCTCCCCGGGTGCTGAGCTAAAAGGGTTAAAGAATCAAAAGGCTTATTATTCATGCCATCTACATAGCCCGGTTTAATAAAATCAGTTAACACACTTGGTAACACACCTCTATTAAGTTTATCCACCATATTGTTATAATAGGCTATGTTGCCCGTCCAATCATACATATCAGCTAATACCCAGATGCAATTTGCAGTTGGCTCACTTAAAACTTCCGGTGGTTCCCGCATAGTCCATTCTGCCGATTCTATTGCAGAATTGGTGTACATTGTTTTATACGCAGGATTGGTCTGTTGTGTTGCCGCCTGTATCATCATATCTGTAATCCATGCCTGGTCGTATGACAATCCACCCCAAAACCATCTGGCGCTATCATTATAATCGCTGACGTAAAAACTATCGCCCGCATACGCTCCATAGTTGTAGATAGCCCAGTTAGGAGTAGGTGTTATATGGTTAGTTATATCATTGCCTCCGCTAATGGTGATATGGCAGTCATTAGTGGTGGGCATATTTAAGTAGCCATAAACCCCGGGAGCAAAACTTAAAGGTGGGGCGACATGAGTTGAATCGTATTGTGTTTGTAAAAAATTTTGCCCCGGTGTGTTCAGTAAATCCAACCTAAGGCTATCTGTGTCACCTGCAAGCCGCGCATAATAGCCCCCTAATGCGATAGCTGCGCTATAACGCCCGGCACCGGTAGGGCAATCTGTATTAAGTGAATCAAACTTAACAGCCTGATTAAAAAACCAATCATGAAAAACCTGTATCTGGCTGGGTTTTGTAAAATCAATCGAATTCAAATAATCATAACTATCTATGCCACACCCAACAGCTGTATCTATAGCATTTTTGCTTGCATTAATAGCATTTACAACAGCTTGTACTGTTGAACTATCAACCATAGCTGTTTGGATAAGCGAATCAATAGACACTGAACCAAGGTATACTGAATCAATATGCACATCACAATATTTCGCCACGCCTCCTACCTGAGCATATGCAGTGAAACCAAAGGCAAGAAAAATAAAACTATAGAAAATAAATTTGTAAATCACAGAAAATAAAATTCAATACAAAAATACGACATAATTGATAATGCCATTTTAAGTAAGCAAGGCAAAACTTATGGTTTTTTTAGCGGCAAATAGATAAGGAATTTGTTATTAAAAAAATCCTCCTCAAAGTAATTATTAAGAAGTATTTTTTCATAATAATGGTTTTTCATTTCATGTTCAAAAGCGCCTCCCTTTAACAGCAGCCAGCCATTTGGTTTTTCATTAAAAGATTGGGGTAAAATTAAGTGCTGCGTCCATTTATAGATTTGAGAAAAATCCGCAATGGCGCGGCTAACCACAAAATCAAATTTTTGTTTCATCTCTTCAACACGAACCCGCTGTGCAATAACGTTTTGTAACTTTATTTCGCCGGCAATTTCTTTAACTACTTTTATTTTTTTCGCAATAGAATCTGCCAGAAAAAAGCTTGTTCCAGGAAAAAAAATAGCAAGCGGTATGCCTGGAAATCCGCCACCTGTGCCGGCATCAAGCACTTTAGTACCATTCTTAAATTGAATGAATTTTGCAACACTTAAAGAATGGAGTATATGGTGAACATATAAATTATCAATATCTTTCCGTGAAATGACATTAATCTTTTCATTCCAGTTATGATAAAGTGCATTAAGTTGGTCGCATTGTTCGCATTGATGTGGAGTGAGCTGCGGAAAATATTTTAAGAGAATTGCAAGATGTTCATAGCGCATAGGCGAAAGCGTCAATAGGTTTCGCTTTTTTCTTTGAGCATGGTATATAACAAATCTTTGGCACGAAAAAGCTGGTTTTTAACCGTACCGATAGGCAGGCGTAATTTTTCTGCTATTTCTTCATACGACAACTCATCAAAAAAACGCAAACGGATAAGCTGTTTATAGCGCGGGTGTAATTTTTCCACTATTTCCTGCAATATCAACGCGCGCTGGTCATGAATAAATTTTTCTTCGGGATCGAGAGTAGGCGCTTTTAAATCCAATGTTTTATATACCGATTCCGAATCATCCGTATCCTGGTTAAGCGAGTGCGTCATAATGCGCTTTTTCCTCATAAAGTCAATGGCATTATTAACGGCTATTTTAAACAGCCATGTGCTGAACGCATAATCCGATGTATATTTATTGATGTTATGAAAGGCTTTGCCGAATGCCTCAATGGTCATGTCCTCTGCATCATCAGGGTTATTTACAATTTTTATGATGGTATAATACACAGACGACCTGTAACGCTCCAGCAGTCTGTGCAAAAGCATGCTGGCTTCCATGTTCCCTGGCTTCCACCACTAAACGGTAATCTTCCTTAGCTCTCGGAGATAGTTTTGAGTTTACTTCCATTTGGGGGTTTTAGTAACCAGCGCGGGTGAAATAAATCTTATGTAATATACGCAAAGTAATAGATCAAATAGCGGAAACAGTAAAAAAATATCTTTTTCATTAAGGCGTTTCATCGCCGGATAAAAAATAAGTCCTTCAATAATCCAACGCCCGCATAATAAAATTAGTGCATATTGCCAAAATGGGCTATATAAAATGGTTAATATAAGAAAGGCGTAAAATGCTACATGCACGGTTGGCAACAGTGCTAATAAAAATTTATGAATAGAGCGATAATAGCGCGCAGTACTCAAATGACGATACTTTTGATGTGCCCAACCTTCCCATGTAGTTTTTGGTTCAGATATCATAAAACTTTCTTTCGCTAATTGAACCGTTGTATTGCTTCCCTGCGCTACGGCATTCACAAATAAATCATCATCCCCGCTAAATAACTCAGGTCTTTTAACAAAAACATTATTAGCAAAAAATAATTTCTTCACGTAAGATAAATTTCTGCCTACACCCATATAGGGCAATCCCGATTTTGCAAATGAAAGATATTGTAAGGCAGAATAAAAAGTATCAAAGCGGATGCATTTGTTCAGAAATCCCTCTTTCTTTTCGTAGGGTGCATATCCTAAAACTATTTCTTTATCATTAGTATATGTGCCCATCATTGAGTGTATCCATTGATTACTAACCGGGGAGCAATCGGCATCCGTAAGTAAGACCTTATCGTATGATGCTGCCTTTATTCCCAGAGTAAGCGGGTATTTTTTTCCTTGAATTAGCTTAGAGCCTTGCTTAATATCGCGTATTTGCAGTTTAGAATATTGGACAGCCATCGCATATAAATAATCTGCTGAATCATCTTCCGAACAATCATTTACCACAATTACTTCAAACTCAGAATAATCCTGCTCAAGAATTAGCGGAAGGTTTTTTTTTAATTGAGCCGACTCATTCTTCGCACAAATAATCACGGAAACACCTTCCTGTTTTTCAGTCATAGTCATAGTCCTGTAAAATGAGATCCTGCTGAAGAAGAAAAGAAAATATATCATTTGCACCGTCAATGCTGCCGCACATATAAGTAAAAGTATTTCCAAGAGGCAATAGGTTATATTTATATTTGTGTAAAATTAATTTTTAAGAGCCGCTTACGGCTTAGAAGTTCTCAACATGCAGTTTACTATTTTGAACAAAGACCAACACAGTCGCGCACGGGCAGGTAGTATAAAAACCGATCATGGAACTATTGAAACCCCCATTTTCATGCCGGTAGCTACAACCGGTGCCATTAAAGCTGTTGACCAAACCTATTTGGAAGAACAAGTGAGGGCTCAAATCATACTGGGAAATACCTATCACCTTTATTTACGACCCGGCACGGATATTATCCAAGCAGCAGGCGGTTTACATAAGTTTATTTCATGGCACAAACCCATGCTTACCGACAGCGGCGGCTACCAGATATTTTCATTGGCAGAAAAAAGAAAAGTGCGCGATGAAGGTGTAACCTTTCAATCGCATATTGACGGCAGCAGGCATTTAATCACTCCTGAATATGCCATAGATATTCAAAGGCTGCTTGGCGCCGACATTATGATGGTGCTGGATGAATGTCCGCCTTATCCTTGCGACCATAAAACGGCAAAAAAATCAATGGAACTGACGCACCGGTGGCTGAATCGTTCCTGCAAACGTTTTGATGAAACAGAGCCGGTTTATGGGCATAAACAATTTGTATTTCCCATAGTGCAGGGCAGCACACATAAAGACCTTAGAAAGATATCGGCAGAATTCATTGCAGAACACCAATGCGATGGCAATGCCATAGGAGGGTTATCTGTCGGAGAGCCTGCAAACGAGATGTATGAGATGACAGAACTTGTGACGGCAATTTTGCCTGAAGATAAGCCCCGCTACCTTATGGGTGTTGGAACGCCGGCAAACCTGCTTGAAAGCATTGCTTTAGGGATTGACATGTTTGATTGTGTAATACCTACCCGCAATGGCAGAAATGGCTGGATATTCACCCAAAACGGCATTATTAATATAAAAAATAAAAAATGGGAGAGCGATTTTTCTCCAATTGAAGAGGGCACTGATTTACCGATGAATACACAATATTCAAAGGCGTATCTTCGTCATCTTATTCAATCGCATGAAATGGTGGGATCGCAACTGGCAAGTTTACATAACCTGCGTCTTTATGCCTGGCTGATGAGTGAATCGCGTAAACACATAGTGAACAATACCTTTAGTACCTGGAAAACCAGGATGGCTAAGCAATTAATGCAACGCCTATAATTATAAAATAAAAAACAGCCTTGTTTAAGAAACTTGACATCTACATTATCCGCAAATTTTTTGGCGCGTTTTTTTTTACGCTTGCCTTATTTATGGTAATTGTCATTGTGTTTGATGTTGCCGAAAAGCTGGATAATTTTATTGACAACAAAGTCCCGTTACACACTATTATATTTGATTATTATATCAATTTTATTCCCTACTTCGCTGCATTGTTTACGCCGCTTTTTCTTTTCATTGCCGTAATTTTCTTCACATCACGACTGGCTTCCGCTTCTGAAATAATTGCCATACTTAATTCGGGAGTAACCTTTAACCGCCTTTTGCGCCCCTATCTGTTTTGTGCTATAGTTATCGCTTTACTTGACCTTTATGCCAACAACTGGTTAATACCCGATGCTAATAAAACACGCCTGAAATTTGAGAATACCTATGTAAATGACCGCCCAAGTGGCACTTCTAATTTTCATTTACAAATGGGTAAAAATTTATTTGTTTACCTTATAAATTTCGATTACTCCGATAGCCTGGGACGTAAATTTGCTATTGACCAATTTAATAACAAGGGGCAGTTGATTTACAAACTTCGCGCTGAACAGGCAAAATGGAATTATCAAAAAAAAGCATGGAACATTTCGAATTATATTATACGTCGAAATGACAGTATGCATGAATCACTTTGGAGCGGGCGTGATACACTGATGTATCTTAATTTCAGACCGAAAGATTTTAAAAACGATACCCGTGATATGGCAACATTGAATGCCCGCGAATTAAATGATTATATAGCCCTGCAAAAAAGCCGCGGCGCCAGTAATGTAGCCTTTTACGAAGTAGAAAAATACCAGCGCACTTCATTTCCTTTTGCCATTATAGTGCTTACCATTATTGCAGTTGCCATGAGTTCGCGTAAAATGCGCGGAGGAACAGGGCTTTATCTCGGTTTGGGTATTTTAATAAGTTTTGCATACATTTTATTCCTGCAGTTTTCTAAAACTTTCTCTACCAATGCAGACCTGCCCGCTGCTCTTGGTGTGTGGATACCAAATATTATTTTTAGTGTTCTTGCTCTTTTTCTTTACCTGAAAGCACCTAAATAGGCTTGCCTCATCCCTAACCCTCCTCCTAAAAGTAGAAGGGCATTTAGTTAGATTGCATTTACGCTTTTAAATATACTCATAGCAATCGCCCCTCTCCATTTTTTTTGAGAGGGGATGGGGGTGAGGCAATCTTAAAATGGCGTTGTTGAATCGTCGTCGGGGAGGTCATTCATTTTCGAGCGGCGAATAATAATATTGCCCTCCTCATTTGAAGGCTCCTTTGCAGATGACATGGGTATTAGCGAGGTAATATCTGTCGAATTAATATCAACGAATTTAGCATAACGGTCAATGAAACGCACGGGCACTGAGCCGGTTGTCCGTTTCTATGCTTGGCAATAATAATTTCCGCAAGCCCGGGTATGGAATTACCTTCGCTATCTTCAGTAAGTCCATAATATTCCGGACGGTAAATAAAAAGCACCATATCGGCGTCCTGCTCAATGGCACCCGATTCGCGCAAGTCTGAAAGCTGTGGCTTCTTCGTACCACCGCGTGTTTCAACTGCACGGCTTAATTGTGATAAGGTAATTACAGGCACATCCAATTCTTTGGCAATGCTTTTTAGCGAGCGCGAAATGTTACTTATTTCCTGTTCACGATTGCCTTGCCTGTTGTCGCCGGTGCCGCTCATTAATTGCAAATAATCAATAATGATTAGCTGAATATCATATTGTATTTTCATTCTGCGGCACTTGGAACGCAAGTCGAAAATATTAATAGCCGGTGTATCGTCAATAAAAATTTTGGCATTATCAAGCGGAACAACTTTTGCATAGAGTTGTTGCCACTCATGTTGCGCCATGGTGCCGGGACGGCGAAGTTTTTCTGAGGGGATTTCCGCTTCAGCCGAAATAAGACGGGTAGCTAATTGTTGTGCTGACATTTCAAGAGAAAATACTGCAACGGCAGATTCATTAATTAAAGCGGCATTACGAGCTAATGATAATACGAACGCCGTTTTACCCATACCGGGGCGCGCCGCAATTATAATAAGATCGGATTTCTGCCACCCGGTTGTAATGCGGTCAAGTTCTATAAAGCCGGAAGGAATGCCTGTCAATTCATTTTTGTGCAGCTTCACATCCTGCATTTCTTTCATCGTCCTCGAAATGAGAGTAGGGAGCGGGGCAAAATCTTTTCTCAGGTTTTTTTGAGTGATGCTGAACAATTCTTTTTCCGAACGGTCTAGCAATTCAAGCACATCAGTAGTTTCCTCATAGGCATCGCGAATAATAATAGATGAGGTGCGAATAAGTTCGCGCTGAATAAATTTTTGTGCAATAATAGTGGCATGATACTCAATATTAGCTGATGAAGCCACACGATTAGTGAGTTGAGCAATATAATAGGGACCTCCCACCAAATCAAGTTCACTGCTTTTGCGTAATTCTTCCGTAACAGTTAAAATATCGATTGGTCTTGCGGAGCCAAACAAACGCATTACTGCCTGGAAGATGCGCTGATGGGCATCAGCATAAAAACTTTCAGCGGAAATAATATCAATAACTTTTGCTGCAGCACCCTGCTCAAGCATCACTGCACCAAGAACCGCTTCTTCAAGGTCTAATGCTTGTGGCGGCACCTTGCCAAATACAAAATCAGAAAGTTCAGCCTGACCGGGACGTTTACGTTTTCCTGTTGTATCAGGCTTATTCGTTTTTTCTGTCGTCTCTGCCATGAAATAAATATAAGAATTTTTTGAAGGGCAACAAAGATAATCCGAAAACTATTTTTTCGGTTACTTGTGGATAAATAAAAATTTCACCTGCAAAATCCACTCTTATTTTGAGCGGATGGCAACAACAGGATCAAGACGCGCGGCAGAAAATGCAGGCCAGAAACCGGCAATAATGCCTATTAATGCTGAAGTAACTATTGCTTCTGTGATATTGACGCCGCTGAGCACAAATTGAAATTTGAAGGCATGTGAAGCGATAACCGTAAAAATGTAAACCAATAACAACCCTATCAATCCCCCGATAATGCAAAGTATAACTGCCTCAATTAAAAATTCCAAAAGAATAAAATAGCTTTTAGCGCCTATAGCTTTTTTTATTCCTATAATATTAGTACGTTCTTTTACAGACACAAACATAATATTAGCTATACCAAAGCCGCCAACAAGAATTGCAAATCCTCCAATAATCAAACCTGCCCAATCAACAATACCAAATATGCTGGTGAAAATACTTGTAATCATGCTTATCTTATTAATGGCAAAATCATCATCCTGCGATGGTGTTTCAGAATGTATTGAACGCATAATACCTGTAAGTTCGGCTTTCAATTCATCCAGAGGCATGCCCGGCGCAGCTTTTACCAATATTACCGGCTCTACTCCATTTTCCCCGTTCATAGCAATTATCTTTTTTATGAAGTTAAATGGCACCATTACCTGCATATCCAAGCTATTATTTATAATACTTTCACCCTGCTTTTTAAATACACCTACCACAGTAAGTCGCTGTCCCTGGAATTCTACCTGCAGTCCAATGGGGTCTATTGTACCCCCCGGAAACAGAGTTTCAGCTACCGTTGCACCCAATATAATTTCGTTTTGTCCGCTTAATGATTCATCGGGAGTAAAATACCGCCCCTCACCAAATTCCATATCCTGCACTTTATCATAATCAGCCGAAACACCCGCTACCTGCACATTCTCTGCCGAATAAGATTTATACTTAATTGTTTTATCAGATAAATAAACAGCTATTGCAACAGCATCAACACCATTGGCTTTTTGCTGGATAGCCTGCATCTCTGTATATTTCGGTATAGGGCGGTTGATATATTTCCACCAGGGGTAATCCGAATTAAAAGTCCATGGCCACCGCTCGATGTAAAGCACGTTCTCGCCCAATTTCTTTATACTGCTTTCTATATTATTTTGCAGAGAATCCATTGCAGCAAAAATCGCTATTACACAAAAAATTCCTATTGAAATGCCCAGCACACTCAATATGGCACGCACACGGTTCACACGCAATTCCTGCAAAGCAAGCATCACGCTTTCATTAAAAATTTTTAGAAAAACATAAACACGGTTATTCGGCATCTGTACTAATTTCTGAGCCTAAACTACAAAAGTCTTAAAGACTTTTGTAGTTTGATTATTCCGCATTCTGGCTTTTACGGTAATTCTTATACCACCAATATCCAATAACACTTATAAGAGCGTATGGCACCATCATAATATAAAGAATACCTGCATTTAACCCTCTCGCCGTGTTATTACCTTGCTGTAAAGACGTTTCAGCACTGCGCTGGCATAAAGCACATTGGGCGTTCGATAACTTGGGAGTAATAACCAGAAGATTAATAATAAGAAAAGAAATAAAAACTACTTTTTTCATAAAAGAAAAATTGCTTTGCAAATATATGACTTTCAAACCGTATAATAAGGAGATAGCATCATGTAAACAATAACTCCTGTTACAGCCACATACAGCCATATCGGGAATGTCCAGCGGGCAATACGCTTATGCTTATCAAAACGCTCCTGTAAAGCGCGTGTCATTGTAAATAACACAAGCGGAACAATAATAGCTGAGAGAGAGATATGCGTAATGAGGATAAAAAAATAAATGTATTTAATGATACCCTCTCCCCCGTAATGTGTAGGCGGACTGAACAGGTGATAAACAACATAAGAGATTAAAAAAATGCACGACAACACAAAGGCGGTTATCATACAATATTTATGTATCGTCCGGCGTCCGGTGCGGATACAGTAATAGCCGGTGCAAAGAAGAATAGCCGTAGTAAAATTTAATGAGGCATAAAATGCAGGCAGCAAACGTAAATCTATACCGAGATTAAGCTTTGATGGTTTCAGGAATATCAGAAAAAAAACCACGAGGGGAATTGCTATTGATACAATTGTAATGGGAACGTTATATGTTTTTTCTTTCATTTATTTTTTTCAATACTAAGTAATGCAATATCATTAATCAGTGAATCCACATCGGCAGGATTGGTGCCGTCATACCATTTTCTTACAAACCCATTACCATCCACAAGCACCAGTTTTTCGGAGTGGTTAAATTGTTCCTGCCCGTTATTATCCTGCACAATAGGGAGTTTAAATCCGCTCTCGCCCAGTTTGTAAATGCTGTCGCGGTTGCCGGTTAAAAAATACCAGCGTTGAGGGTCGGCGTGATATTTTATAGAATATCTCTTTAACACCGGAACGGAATCGTGCATGGGGTCAACGGTAAATGATACCAGTTTTAATTCAAGTTTGTCATGAAATGCTTGCTGAATTTTTTCAAAATCCTTACTTAATGTGGGGCAAGGTCCGGGGCAACTGGTGAAGAAAAAATCAGCCACATACATGTATCCCTTAAGATCATCGCTTGTAACTGTTTCCCCGTTTTGATTTATAAAGCTGTAATAGGGTAACTTCCATAATTTTGGCAATTCTTTTGGCGCCGCTTTTTCGCCCTTTCCTCCAAACCCGAAGAAATAATAGTAAAATCCCACCGGAACTAAAACGATAAGACTTATAGCAATAATTCGTTTTGCCACAATTAATTTTTTTATAAAAAATGAAAGCGAGAAATTATCCCCCGCCCGTACCGATCGGCACGTTCGGGCGGGCGCTTTCATAACTGTATTACTTTAAAAAAGTTCTCAATGCCCTGCTATGCGCATATCCAGCCATGAACTACCTTCCCACAACAACATTATAATGGCATATATGATAAAGCAAAATGGTATCAATACCGTAAGCGCCAGGTGTTTTAATTCAAATTTCATGTGCATAAAAATAGATACAATAAAATACGCTTTTGCAAGGCTCATTAAAATAAAGAAAACTCTTACTGCCCACAGTTTCATCGGGGTATCCCTGGGCCAATAAACTGCAAATACCACTTCGATAACGGTAATAGCAAGAAGTATCCAAAACGTACGCCAAATGGCTTTCACCATATTAAAATCATGGACATGTGAATTTTCAGTACTCATATATTTCCTTCTGATTTATTTAAAACTGTTAAACAAGATAAAATGCTAAAAACACAAACACCCAAACCAAATCTACAAAGTGCCAGTATAACCCTATCTTTTCAATAAATTCATAATTGCCTTTTCTATCGAAATATCCTCTTGAAACAAGGATGAGCGCCGTAATATTAATTATAACACCGGTGAACACATGGAAACCATGGAAACCGGTAATTGTAAAAAACAATTGCCCGAATGCCGGCTGGTTACTGAATGGATTATGCGACATGGTCATGCCTTCGTGAACAATAAGGTTTGTCCATTCCCATGCCTGTGAGCCAAGAAAAATCAATCCGCCGATAATAGTCAGGAAAAGCCATTTCATTACCCCTTTGCGGTCTTTGTGAGAGCCGGCATGTACTGCAAGCACCATAGTTACGCTGCTCATAATAAGGTCGAACGTCATAAAACTTACATATACCAACGGGAAAGAGCCGTGAATAAATGGAATTTTATCGAACACTTGACTCGGCGTAGGCCACTCAGTAAAGCTGAACCTAAGCGTTCCATACGTTAACAAAAATGTAGCGAATGAAAATGAGTCGCCCACTAAAAAATACCACATCATCAGTTTTCCCCAACTCACTTTGAACGGCGATTCACCGCCATTCCATAACGAGCGTTTAGGACTCTGCAACAATGCTTCTGCCATACTGATTTATTTTAAAATTTAATTTGAAAAAAGATAAATAAATACAACCACAATACATCCACAAAATGCCAGTATATCGAAACCAATTCCACTCTCAACAGCTTATTGGGATTGAACGGCTTAACAAATGCCAAAATCGTTGCCACCAGCAACGCAATAACCCCTCCAAGCACGTGCACGGCATGTGTGCCTGATATAACATATACAAATGAACCGCTTACATTACCATCAAGGTAAATGCCCATATGGGTTAATTGCCTCCAGCCCAAATATTGCCCTATGATAAATGCCACCCCTAAAATAGTTGTAACGGAAATGGCAATGCGATAAGCGTTATACTTAAATTTTTTATACGATACCAATGCCCACTGCAATGTAAAACTGCTGGTCAGAATAACACCCGTATTTAGCCAAAAGATAGACGGCAATTTAAAATATTGCCAATGTCCTCCCTGAGCATGAATAATATAAGCGCTGGTTAATCCCGCAAAAAGCATTATCATAGCAGCTATTGCTATTCCCAATAGTATTTTTTCTTTTGGAAACGGTTTATTATTTGCTACGTGTGTCACTGTTATATTCATTTTATTTGCTACTTGAGTTACTACTGTGTTCATAATTTTATTTTATTAAAAGCGCCAATTGAACAATAGGTAAATAAAAAAACGACATAAACATCAGTTGTCGCGCCGCTTTCATGGTGCATTCACGATATAATTTTATTGCCGGTATTAAAAATAAAACTCCGGCGAACAGAACAATGCCTGTAGAAACCCAGCTCGTCATGTGCAAACTCATCGGGATAATACTAACCGGAATTAATACAAGAATATAAACGATATTTTGCAACGCACTGAATTTATTGCGCCCTTCTTTAGAAGGCAAAAGCTTGAATCCGGCTTTTATATAATCGTCATAACATACCCAGGCAATAGCCCAAAAGTGAGGAAATTGCCACAAAAACTGAATGGCAAATAAAATTAAAGCCTCATTACTAATGCTGCCTGTTGCTGCTACCCAGCCGATTAAAGGCGGTAATGCTCCGGGAATTGCACCTACAAAAACTGCAATAGGCGAAATTCTTTTAAGCGGTGTGTAAATAAAGGCATACGACAATAATGCAACAGCGCTAAGCAATGCAGCCATTACATTAAAATTATACCACAGAATTAAAATGCCGCCAACACCACAAATTCCTGCTGCAAGCAACGCTTCGGTAACACTCATTCTACCGGTTGGCAAAGGTCTGTTCGCCGTGCGTGTCATTAATTTATCATAATCCTTTTCAGATACCTGGTTAAGAGCATTAGAGCCCGATGTTGTAAGCAAGCCACCAAGCAATAACCAGCAAATTTTTATCCAATCTATTCCAACATGGGGAACCATCAGGTATCCAATGGCGGATGAAAATATAACCAATAAGGAAAGGCGTAACTTGGTCAGGAGGATATAATCTTTCACCTTCTGACCTATGCCCGTGTAAATTGCTTCTCTTTCTTCTGTTCCTTCTGTCAACATATGCTTATTCTGCTATCAACCGTGATGAGGTGTTTCCCCTTCGTGAATTGGTTCTGTTTGTGGAATAAAATCGCGTCCGTCTTTTCCATAATCATAAGGCCACCTGTGTACTTCAGGTATTTCGCCGGGCCAGTTGCCGTGACCGGGGCGAATTGGTGCCGTCCACTCAAGGGTATTCGATTGCCATGGGTTTTGTTCTCTTACTTTTCTGCCCTTCCAAATACTGTAGAAAAAGTTAATTACGAAAAGTATTTGCGCAGCAAATACAACCATAGCTATTGTACTTATAAATTCATTTAAGCCCCCAAATTGGCTAAAACTTATCGTACCGCTATACGAATAATACCTTCTTGGCAAACCCGCCAAACCCTCATAGTGCATTGGCCAGAATATTAAATAAGCGCCTATAAATGTTATCCAAAAATGAATATAGCCGATAGTATTATTTAAATATCGCCCGAACATTTTCGGAAACCAATGATAGACACCGGCAAACATACCCATGAAAGCCGCCACACCCATTACGATATGGAAATGTGCCACAACAAACATCGTGTCGTGCAATTCTATATCTAAAGCAGAGTTGCCAAGGAAAATTCCGGTCAGTCCGCCTGAAATAAACATTGAAACAAAACCGATGGCAAACATCATAGCAGGCGTAAAACGCAAATTACCCCTCCAGATAGTTGTTATCCAATTAAATACTTTTATAGCGGATGGAACGGCGATAAGCAATGTCATCAAAACGAAAACAGAGCCGACAAAAGGATTCATGCCTGTAACAAACATATGGTGTGCCCACACTAAAAATGATAACAATGCAATAGCGAGCATGGAAAGAATCATGGCTTTATAACCAAAAATAGGTTTACGTGAATTGGTAGCAAGCACTTCGGAAGCAATGCCCATAGCAGGCAATATCACAATATAGACCTCAGGATGCCCGAGAAACCAGAATAAATGCTGGAATAAAATCGGGCTACCTCCCACATTTGGTAAATGCTGTCCGTTGATATAAATATCATTCAAATAAAAACTTGTGCCAAGGTTTCTATCAAAGAGAAGAAGAATAGCTGCACCCAATAAAACAGGGAATGATAATAAACCGAGTATCGCTGTCAGAAGAAATGCCCAAATGGTTAAAGGCAATTTAGCCATGGACATGCCCTGCGTTCTCATGTTCAGAACCGTGGTAATATAATTCAATCCACCGAGCAGTGCAGAAAATATAAACAAAGCCATAGCAATCAGCCAAAAATCCATCCCTCTTTCCGAGCCCAATGAAGCATCATGCAAAGCGCTCAATGGCGGGTATACTGTCCAGCCTCCCGAAGCGGCACCGGTTGAAATGAAAAATGAAGTAGCCATTACAATACTTGCCATAAAGAAAAACCAATATGACAGCATATTTAAAAACGGTGAAGCCATATCGCGCGCGCCTACCTGCAACGGAATGAGAAAATTACTGAATGTGCCGCTTAAGCCTGCTGTTAGCACGAAGAACACGAGGATAGTACCGTGCATGGTAACAAGCATGTAATAAAAATCGGGGCTAATGTGTCCATCTGGCGCCCATTTTCCTAAAATATCGGTAAGAAACGGAAACGATTTATCGGGATAGCCAAGCTGTAAACGGAATAAAACCGAAAACATTCCGCCAATAATTGCCCATATCATTCCGGTTACAAGAAATTGCTTGGCAATAGTTTTATGGTCCTGGCTGAATATGTATTTAGTGATGAACGGCTGATGATGGTGATGCTCGTGCCCGTTATGTCCATTATGCCCGTTGTGGCCGTCATGCTCCTCGTGCGCAGTTGCCGGTTGTGAGCCGGGTTGCGTGTGTTGCATTGCTGGGTTATCCATTAGTAAGTTATTTTAAAAAACTAAAAATTAAATTTCTTTCTTCTCTTCTGCCGATTTCTTTTGCTCTGCCTCCTGGTTATGTAATTTATTTGCCGCATCTATCGCCGTCTTCTCTTCCGGTGTTCCTTTTATATTTGAGTCATAATATGATTTTTGAGAATCAAGCCACTTGGCATATTCATCAGGCGAATCCACAAAAACATTCAATTTCATAGTAAAATGTCCTTTGCCACAAAGCTGGTCGCAAACCAATTCATACTGAAAGTTGCTATTCCCTGTTATATGCTTCATTTCGTCAGTGGTAATATCAGGCGTAAACCAGAATGTTGTCGGAATACCCGGAACGGCATCCATATGAATCCTGAACTGTGGTAACCCTACATCATGAATCACATCGCGCGATTGTATTTTTAGCATAACGGGTTTGTTCACCAGGAGGTGCATGTCAAGCGGCATAATATCATCCTTGCTATTTTGGTCTGTAAAATCAATCCCAACGGGATTCTCATCATCAATCAATCTAAAATCATGAGCGCCCAATTTCCCGTCAGCACCTGGGTAGCGCAGTATCCAGTTAAATTGTTTTCCCGTTATTTCAATCACCTGCGCGGTGGTTGGAGCAGGTCCCATAATTTCGAACCAGCGATAAACACCAATAATCACTAAACCTGCCATAACAATAGCAGGAATAACAGTCCACCACATTTCCAGTTTGTTATTTTCAGGATAGTAAAGCGCCTTCCTGTCTTTGCGGTGCGAATATCTCCAGGCAAAATAAAACAAAGCTATCTGGCAAGCCACAAACACAATTCCGGTGAAAAACAAAGTAACATTGAACATGCTGTCTATCCACTTGCCATGAACAGAAGCGGAAACCGGTAACAACATTGGAACAAACTTGTATAATGACCATGCGAGAAGTACTAATCCAACAATTAAGAACGCGAAGAACATCCATGAGGCATAACGGTTATTTTCTTCATCCACATCTTCTTTCCCCTTCAAAATAGACGTGTATTCGCTGATTTTAGCCAATTGAAAAATAACGATAAAAATAAGTGCAATCGCTACAGTTACCAATGTTGCTGACATAACAATTATTAGTTTTAGATATGATGTTGTAAGCTTTCTTTAAGTAGTGGATCATTCTTAGGCACCAATGATGCTTTAGTTAATCCGTTCATTGTTACAAAAATATATAGTCCGATAAAAAAACACGGCACAAGTAATTCAAGGAGCCCGAAATGCCAGTTTGCTTTTACTACTCCCGGAAATACCATAAGAAAGTAATCAATAAAATGACCGATTAATATGGCACAGGCTGCAAACACCATAATCTTGTTTTTTCTTTTCGAATCTCTTTTCATCAAAACAAGGAAAGGCGTAAAAAAATTAATTACAAAGATAGCGTAAAACAACCATCGGTAGTGCTCTAACCTGAACTGGTAATAGACTGTTTCTTCCGGTATATTAGCATACCATTGAAGCATGTACTGATCAAATACCAAATACGTCCAGAAAATACTGAATGCAAACATGATTAGCCCTAAATTATGAATGTGATTGGCATTAACGACCTGCAAATAACCTTTACTTTTAAGGTAAATAACAACTAATGTTATGGCAGCGGCGGCAGACACCCAAAAGCTGCCAAATACATACCACCCGTCCATAGTACTAAACCAATGCACATCAATTGACATCAGCCAATCCCATGCCGAAACAAGAATATAAACTGCAAAAACTACAATATAGATAGAACCATAGGTAAGGTTTTTTCTATAATAGGTTAAATCACCTATTGGCGCACTGTCTTCTAATACCGAAGTAGTTCTCATCTTGTAACAAAGAAAAGCCAGGCTACCTACGAAAAAAACAAACCGGATTATCATAAAGGGAAGATTGAGATATGACATTTTCCCCAATATAATAGTATCGTTTTCTGCAATAGTTGCGTTCCTGTATTCATAGATATAAGGTCCGCCGATAATTATAACCGCTAATAAAATTAAACCGAAGTACGGTACAAGCCTCGTAATTGCTTCAGGCACTCTTTTTAATACCACCTGCCAGCCGCCATAAGCCACATAATGTGATGCAAGAAAAAAACCTGCACCAATAGCCAAGCCGAGAAAAAACGTACTGCTTATTAAAAGATTAGCCCACACTCTCTCAGGGTGGTCGTGGTATACTATAAATCCGGTTATGATTGCCAATATGCCAATTGCCATCAGCGTAAAACTCAGATTTTTTAACTTAGCCGGAAATGAATACTGTTCGTTCATATTATTTTACAGTTGATCTGACAATTAATTTATAGCGATTTAAATTTTACTTTTATTGAATCAGGCAATGAACCTCCCGTTTTGCTCACATATGCTTTTTGCATTGATTTTACATAACTCAACACTTTCCATATTTGCTCTTGGTTTAATTGTGAAGCATAAGAGCCCATCATATTTTTTCCATAATGAACAGTGAAAAACATTTTGCCGATAGGTAATGCCAGCAGCGTATTAGAAAAATAGGATGGCGGCGGCGGAAATTTTCCATTCTTCACAATAGTACCGTCCGCATTTCCGTCTTCTCCGTGACAAATAGCGCAATAAATATTAAACAGCCTCTGTCCTTCCAATAAATTTTCAGGTGTTGCCTCAATGGGGCATTTAACTTCTTTGCCTGCTGCATTATACCCTTCAGGAGTATTAGGATAATGAAACGGCATGTAAACACCTCTTGGAATAGTGCCTGCAACAGGGGGTCTTGATTCTGAACTATCGGGAAAATTAAGGTTTACATCGTAGGGCTGGGCGGATTGAGGATGTACCATATCCGGCATATATTCCCAACCCGGCTTTTTCTTATCAAAAAAACAGGACGAGAATGCAAACACCAACACTGCCAGTGCAACTAAACTGATTACGGTATTCTTTCTCATTTTATAAAAATATAAGTTAAATCGTGTTCAATTAATCTTCAGCTTCTTTAATTTCTACTGCGCCTGTTTCTTTTAATATAGACTTCCAGCTCTCAATATCTGTCGGTTGTGTTTCATCCGAAATCTTAAAAGTAATGCCAAACCTGTCGTCAGTAAGACGCGGGTCTAATATTTTTGGGAATTTTCCGGGAAAAATATTACAGCGATACATCCACGTAAAAAACATTCCGAAGGCGGCATTTAACACGGTAAATTCAAATATAATAGGTATCCACGCAGGTAAGGCGAAGTGGGGCTTACCATCAAAATTCAAAGGCCAACTCCATACAAATACCCAGGTAATACCAAAAAACGCGCAACAAGTGCCAAACAACCCGTAAAAAAATCCTGCCGTATCAAGTCTTGTCGGGGGCATGTCCAGTGCTTCATCTATACCATGCACAGCAAATGGTGTAAATACATCGTGAATCTTTATGCCTTTAGCGCGTATTTTTTCTATAGCATGCACCAGCACCTGGTCGTCATCAAATACTCCTAATAAATATTTTTGGTTCATGGCTTAAATGGGGTTGTTGGTAAAGATACTGATGGAATTCCACCCTGTTCCAAATTATGCGCGAGCTCTTCCTGCGCTCTCTTCTTTTTGTACGATTCTCCTGAAATTTTCAATATGTGTTTTACTTCGTGAATAGCTACAACAGGCAGCGCCTTGGCAAAAAGCAGGAACAGTGTAAGGAATATTCCAAGAGTTCCTAAAAAAATACTTATTTCAACGTATGTTGGTGAATAATATGTCCAAGCTGATGGCAGAAAATCCCTGTGCAAAGAGGTAACAATAATTACAAAACGCTCGAACCACATTCCACAATTAATTACTATTGACATGAAGAACGTGAACCACACATTGCGCCGCAGCTTACGTATCCAGAATAATTGCGGAGAAATTACATTACAGGTCATCATAGACCAATACGCCCAGAAATAAGGACCCAACGCCCTGTTCTGAAAAGCATATTGCTCATAAATATTTCCTGAATACCATGACATAAATAACTCGGTAAGATATGCGCAACCAACTATTGAACCGGTTAAGGTTATGATTTTATTCATAGATTCAATGTGATCAACGGTAATATATTCTTCCAGCTTGAATACTTTTCGGGTGATTACTAATAAGGTTAACACCATCGCAAAGCCCGAAAAGATAGCGCCCGCAACAAAGTAAGGCGGAAAAATAGTAGTGTGCCATCCGGGAATAACCGAAGTAGCAAAGTCGAAGCTTACTATGGTGTGCACTGAAAGTACAAGTGGTGTAGATAATCCTGCTAACACCAAGGCAAGAGTTTCAAATCTCTGCCAGTGTTTGACCGAGCCTGTCCATCCAAAACTCATAAATCCATATGCCCATTTAGCTACCTTATTTTTTGCCCTGTCACGAATGGTTGCAATATCAGGTATAAGTCCTGAATACCAAAAAAGCAATGACACGCTAAAATACGTGCTGATAGCGAATACGTCCCACAACAATGCCGAATCAAAATTGGGCCAAACCGCACCGCGTGTATTAGGATAAGGAAATACAAAGAAAGCATCCCACACCCGCCCCATGTGAAATAACGGGAATATAGCTGCGCAGATAACGGCAAAAATAGTCATAGCCTCTGCTGAGCGGTTCACACCGGTTCTCCATTTCTGTCGGAATAATAAAAGAATGGCAGATATAAGAGTTCCGGCATGACCGATACCTATCCACCAGACAAAGTTGGTAATATCCCATCCCCATCCTACTGTTTTATTCAAACCCCACACGCCAATTCCTTTAAATATAGTCCAGCCAAGCATGATTACACCCCATAAAGCAATCAGACTTGTAAACGTAATGGCGCCAATCCACATGCGATTAGGTTTTTGCTCAACCGGGCGACAAATATCTTCGGTGATATCATGATAAGTCTTCTCACCTTTTATAAGAGCCGGCCTTATACTTGATTCTCCAACAGTAGCCATAATTAGATAGTTATATTTTAATTAGCTTAATGTTTCAGTATTTCTAACTTTTGATAAATAACCGATAGATGGCAGCGTGTGCAAATCATCCAGCACATAAAATGTTCTGTCATCAGTGCGCTCTTTAGTCATTGCGGCATTCTCATCCAAAATATTTCCAAATTTAATTGCTTCTGCCGGGCACGAGGTTTGGCAGGCTGTTTTTGCATCTCTATCCTGCAACGGGCGGTTTTCTTTCTTTGCATTCAATTTTGCCTCCTGCAAACGCTGTACGCAGAAACTGCACTTTTCCATCACACCTCTTGACCGCACAGTAACATCGGGATTAAGAACCATGCGCGTAAGATCGTCTGTCATGCTCACCTCATCCTTAACTTCTAAAGCATTCCATGGGGCTGTATCAGCCATTGTCCAGTCAAACCAGTTAAAGCGACGTACTTTATAAGGGCAGTTGTTCAAACAATATTTTGTGCCAACACAACGGTTATATATCATCTGGTTAAGCCCTTCGGAACTATGGTTGGTTGCCGACACAGGACAAACGTTTTCACAAGGTGCATTTTCGCAATGCTGACAAAGCATCGGTTGGAAAGTAACTTCAGGATTTTCAATATCGCCTGAATAGTAGCGGTCAATACGCATCCAGTGCATTTCATGTGCGCGGAAAACTTCACGTTGTCCAACCATTGGCACATTGTTCTCTGCATTACACGCCACAATACACGTTCCGCAACCAATACATGAATTAAGATCAATGGACATGCCCCACTTAATTCCCTGGTATTCGTATTTTTTATAGATGGTTGATTTTATTATTTCTTTATAATCCTCCCTGTATTTTTCGCCGTCCTCCGCATGTTTCGATTTATATTCTGAAAGCGAGCTATATTCTCTTATTATCGGGCGCCCTTCAAGCGTATTATGCGATTGTGTGAGTGCAATCTGATACGTTTTTCCTGTGGGCTTTATTGTAGCATTAGATAGTATGTATGAAAATGTTTCGCCATTGTAAGAAACCAACGGGTACACGTTTTTACCTACTCCATTACTTGCTCTCCCTCCTTTTGTTCTACCATAACCAAGGGCAATACTTGCCGTGCCATCTAACTGACCGGGCTGCACAACCAAAGGTAATTCAACAGAAAAATCGCCGATAATTACGTTCACTAAATGAACCGTGTTAAAATCCAAATCGTCTTTAGTATTCTTATCGTCGTAACTTAAATTCAACGCTAAACTGTTATCCTCAAAAAATTTCTTAGCCCATTTATACGATACCGTTACATAATTATCCCAGCATATTTTAGTAACAGGGTCCGGCATTTCCTGCAACCATGGGTTATCAGCATATTTGCCATTGCCAACTCCCACTTTTTCGTAAAGCACAACTTCCATCCCGCCTGAAGGTTTATTTTTAAGAATGTTAGAAGATGCAGAATCCAAATCACCTTTAAATACTGTTTTACTCGCTTCTATCGAAGGCATTTCATAAACGCCATTCTTTAATGAAATATCCCAGAACGATTGGAATGTGCCACTGTCTTTTGCCGAAGGATAAATATTTTTCTCCCAGTATTTCTGAATATAGGTGTAAAAATCCTCTGTATTATCACTCCACTTTAGCAAACTATTTTGAGCTTGTCTCGTGTTAAAGAGAGGGGTTATTGTTGGCTGACATAAACTATACTTGCCTTTCTTTGGCTCTGCATCGTTCCATGATTCCAAATTATGATTATCGGGGCAACCATATTTTAATAATGATGCCGTTTCATCTAACCTGTCATTCAATGAAATTGTAAGCCCAACATTTTTTACCGCATCGGCAAATTGTTTTGCAAAACCTGATGCATAAGCAGGGTTGGTGTTATAAACTATTAAAGCATCAACTTTCTTATTACTCATCTCATCAATCAACTCCATCACTTCACTGTCAACTCCCTGTTTTACATTGGAATAATTGTCAAGGTCAATTGTATTGCCATAGCTGCCAAGCAAATCATTAATGGCATTGATTACGATCTGTTCATTTACATCATTTGAACCGCTAACTACCAATGCCTGTCCCTTTGCTGCAATAAGCTCATCTGCTACGCCGCTTATCTTATCATCAACCGATGTCGATGGAACACCTGAAATAGTTGCCCCCCCTGCCTTAGCAGCTATCTTATTATATAAACTCAAAATAGCAGCACCCTTCTCGCTAGGTTTTATAGGCACTCTCAAATCGGCATTGCTGCCTGTTAAAGATACTCTTGACTCAAAGCAAACCAGCTTATTCATCTTAGGATTGTTTGGGTCAAGTTTCCTGTTTTTTGTGTATTGTTTAATATATTCTGTTGGAGATATCCATGTACCTAAGAAATCGGCACCGAAAGTCACAATCAATTTTGCATTATCAAAACGGTAACCCGGTATAACTCTTCTTCCAAATGATTGCTCATTAGCCAATAATATTGCCGATGATGATATTGGCTCATATACTATATGCTTTGTGTTGGGATAATAATCCGCAAAGTCAGCAATAACCTGCTTTGTTGAAGGGCTTAATATAGTAGATGATAAAATGCGAATGTTGCCGCCATTCGATTTAATAGCCTCCAATTGTTTTTTTATTTCTCCGTCAACAACATCCCAATCTGTTTTTTCTGCATTTACTGTGGGATGTTGCAAGCGTGTTTTATCGTATAATGACAAAATAAAAGCCTGCGACCGTGCATTGGTAACACCCTGCGTTACCGATGATAAATTATTGCCCTCAATCTTAATGGGGCGACCTTCGCGTGTTTTTACAAGAATGCTGCAATAATCGCTGCCGTCAATAAATGAAGACGCATAATAATTAGCCACACCGGGATAAACTTCTTCCGGTTTAAATACATAAGGAATAACCTGTCTTACCGGAATTTTACAGCTTGCAGCCAGTGCAGCCGCCGAAATGCTGAATCCCATAAGTTTAAGAAAATCTCTGCGTTTTGTTGATGAAGCCATAATAGCATCGCTGCCAAATATTTCTTCCAGCGGAAGTTCTTCGCGAAATTCTTTCGAACTCGCTTCTACGAACACAGGCTCTTGTTTAAGCTCTTCTAATCCTTTCCAATAATTTTTTTGTCCCATCTGTTATTTATTTCAGATTGATACTATTTATTAATAATGACATCTTTGGCATTCTGTGCCTCCCAAATCTGCAACAGTTACCTGTTTTATTTTGCCGCTCTTTAATTCTTCATCTAACTTTGGAAACATGCTGGTATAATATTTATTTGTAGTGAACTGAACCGGCGTTGTCCGGTGGCAGTTAACGCACCATCCCATTGATAGAGTTGCATACTGATACACCTGGTCCATGTCCTGTATTTGCCCGTGACAGGTTTGGCAGGCGAGTTTGCCAACAATCACATGCTGTGAATGATTAAAATAAACGTGAGCGGGAAGATTATGAATCTTAACCCAGTGAATAGGATGTGTTTCCCCCGTATATTGCATCTTGTTCGGATCCCAGCCTACAGCATAATATATTTTTGCTATTTCTGTTGTACCTGTATTGGTTCCCGACTGAATTGCTTTATGGCAATTCATACAAATATTTGGCGAGGGTATCATCGCCGTTCTGCCTTTTTCAGCACCGGCATGACAATACAAACAATTTATGCCGTTTATTCCGGCATGAACCGAATGAGGAAATTTTATCGGCTGATCGGGTTGATAGCCTTGTTCATGTCCCGCTCTTACTGCATTATCAACAGAGGTATACCCGATAAATATTACTACTAATATACTTACAAGCGTAATAAATTTTTTATTCTTATAAATAGGAATACGCTCAACAATAGGTTCGCCCGTTTTTTCACGAACCAATTTCCCCAACGCATTAATGTTCCTGTTTAAGATTAAAGCAGCTACGCCAAGTATGATAACTATTATCCATAACAGAATAGATACATAAGGGTCGGTGCTTGTTACACCGCCAGGCTGACCTGAAGGACTTCCGGCGCCTGGGAGAGGTTTTGCGCTTTCTTGCGATATATAAGCAAGTATATTAGTAATGTCCTGGTCGCTAAAGCTCGTAAACTGCGTCATGGCAGTTTGATGGAATTGATTATAAATAGCCATAGCATCCTTATCCCCACTGCCGCGCAGAGCATCGTTATTCTTTATCCATTTGTGCAACCATTCACTGCTTTCTTTTTTGGTAACATCGCGCAAGGCAGGACCTACAAGTATTCCGTCAATCTTGTGACAGGAGGTACAATTTGCCTTAAATAACTTTTCGCCTTCAACAGGATCGCCCGCAGCAGTTGAAGCAGCAACCGGTGCATTAGCTGAAGCCGCAGGTGATGCAACGGCAGCTTTGGGCTTTACAGACCTGGCGGCAAATGAGTTCTGAACGAAAAAGACTGTTAATACAAATGATAAACCGAATATATAGTTTTTATAAGAAAGACACTTGCGCCACGGCAAGGGATCGGAGAAATTGGTCATCAGCCTGATTTTTTTCGAATATGGCTGCAAAAATACAGGTTGATTTTCAAAGTATTCTAATTTTTTTACAAAATTATGACATTCCCATTTTTATATCGTTGTCTTTGTGATAATTAACTTAAAAAATGTAGATTCCGCCTTAAAATTCGATTTCAATTATCAATAAATAATAATAAGTTGGTAGTAAAGTGGCGCTACCATTAACTTTTAACTATTAACCTTTAACCTTTAAACTCAATGAAAACCCTGCTTATCATCATCATTTCTTTTTTTCTTATTGCCCCCACACAGCAAAGCAAGCGCTCTCTCTTTTGCCATGAATGGAAACAATTCGCCTATAAAGCAGACAAAGAAAAAAAACCCAAATCACCGGCAAAAAACGGCGCCATAGACTTACAATTCTTCACCAACGGCACTTACCAGACCACTCAATATGGTATTACCGCAAAAGGAAAATATACATTCAACAGTGACTCCTCAAAATTCGGCGAGGAGGTAACAGAATCTAACGGGCAAAAAATTTTAAGTATAACACCCATTGTCACCAACCAGGTTATCCTGAAATTAAACACCGATACTTTAATTTATGGCGATGAATCAGGTTACGGCACCACCCCTGCAACATACGGCTACGACAGCTATTATTATGTGAAGGTAAAATAAAGGTTTTAGAGTATTTTATTGTACACTTACACTCCCGAACAGTCCCGATAATCCTATTACAAATCCTGATTTTAAATGCATGGTATTGCTATAGGAATTGACCCAGTCAATGCGGAATAATTTTAAAATATGCTCTATACCTATAGATAGTTCTCCATAGCGTATATCCGGTGTTTCCAGCAAATGTATTCCAGCCACCTCCTGCAACTTCAATTTTCGCAATAAGGGGATTTTATTGGTAATAAACCCGTGAAAATGATGTTCATAATGCGCCTCTAAAAACTGTTGAGACGTGCTGTATTGATAGTAAGGCAATAACTGAAATCCTTCCAAATAATTGGTGGCAACATAAGTTTGGTTGCCTAAAAAATGCGCGTAATCAATAAACGACAGGTTTTGTTGGGTCAAAAAATCACCCCCCTTTATGCTGAATTCCGAGGTTCCCAGTAATCCTAATTTAAAATCGCCTTTTAAGCCTGCTTCCAGCAAGGTGTAATTTGCATTTGCACCAAAAACAGGTATACCTTCATTATAACTGATAGTAAGAACCGGATACTTTGATGCTACGATTAATTTTTTATGCGGCAGCAAAACATACTTCTGTTTAAAATGAATGGTGGCTGTAAGTTTCAGCGTCAATGCCGTATTGTGTGTAATATCTGCATAGCCGTTTAAATATTGCGGCGTGTTGGGTGTGTATTCAGGGGCAGATGCTGTAGTCCAGTTGTAACCGGTGGTATTGAACAGCGACTCGCGGTCGCTGTAACTCAAGTTGGCATCTATACCCAACCCGTTTATTACTTCTCTTTCATGCTCAATATAAACGTATGAGTTGTCATATATCTTCATATAATTTTCTCTATCGAATAGGGAATATGCTGTGTTCACTAATTCAATTTCGGGATTTTGGTCATTCACCTGTTGCACAAATCGTCCGCCGCCCGCACTCCACGTTGCCAGCTGCATAGGGTTGGTAGACCAATTGCCGTCAATTTTAGCGCTCCACAATTCATCTGAAAATCCATATCTCACTGCTCCGTTTATGGAATATGATTCGCTGTCGCCAAATGCCTTATGAAAACTAACTTTCTCTTCAATATCCAAACCTTCCACCGTATTAAAATTAGCGTTATATAAGGGAGATGAAAAATTAATGCTGGACTGGTTAATACTGTTGTAATGAGTATAACCAAACTCAAGGTCAGAAAACCTGAACTTATTTGTCAGTCTATCCATCGAATCTTTATATGCCGGCGAATCATGAATACGCTCTATGCTGTCTTTTTTCACATAATCTTTCCTCTCTTCTTTTGCAAGGGGCAATGGGCGAGCCTGGCTCCAGTAAGACGAATCTTTTTTATTGGCACCATCTTCAACCTTCAGCTCGGCATTATTAAAAAAATGCTCAGGGAAAACCGGGT
Organism: Chitinophagales bacterium; assembly: GCA_963770495.1. Taxonomy (GTDB): domain Bacteria; phylum Bacteroidota; class Bacteroidia; order Chitinophagales; family CAVYQA01; genus CAVYQA01. The sequence goes on from CAVYQA010000001.1 coordinate 103,696, forward strand.
TAATCTTATAGTTTTTAAAAATGCCGAGATAAGAGCCATTCCCTTTTATTCCCAACACGGCGAACTGAAAAAGAAAAGTTTGAGAAATAGGCATCCAAACCGAATCATTAACCGGCACAAATGTTTGCTTTATTTTCAGGGTGTCTATAAAATCAATATTCGCATCTTTAGTCAGCACTAAATCCGTGCTGTATATACACCAGCTGCCATCAATAATGTATATGATTCCGCTAAAAACAGGGTCATATTGCCGCTTGGGAATTACCTGTATTTTATTTATCACCAAATTGCCGTCCAAAAATGTTCCTAGTAATTTATAATCATAATACAACATGGCAGATTCTGAAATAGGCGACACAAATCCCCTGTTACTCAATCCTTCTACCGTTAGCAGGTTATCATAAAAATTAAACTGAAAGGCGCTTGCCACGTTCCAACTGAATGCTTTATTATTTCCGCTCACCTTAGAGCTATACATAATTTCCCTGAAATTATTCGGCTTCTCAAAATTATATTGCGACTCACTTTCCGACAGGTAAATTATGCCAAATAAGGATGAATCTTCCTTATCCGGTGTAACCTTAAATCCCATAAAATATTTAGGAAAAGAATCGAGGTGCTGCACATTTTTTATATATACATCACATGAATAGCCATTTACCTGGTCTAAATAATATTTTCGTTTCTTTTGCGCATGTCGGATAATAGCATAAGCGGGGTCTTTAGCATTTGCGTTTATAACCACGCTTTTCAAATTAATATTTTCAGGTTGCAATTGCACATCAAGAATAACCGGGGTATTGCCGACAGTTACATTTTTTACCTGTTTAACATATCCCAGGTATTGAAACACCAAATCATAATTACCGGGTGTCAGGTCCAATGTATATTTACCTTCGCTATTCGCATTAGTGCCATTGGTGGTATTTTTCACATACACATTGGCAAAAGGCAATGGAGCATTCTTTTCATCACTCACAATGCCACTTACTAAGGTGGCATGGGCTGAAAAAGTAAAAATCATTATTAAACAAAAGGTATAAAATACTTTTATCATCTTTTAATACAATAGCCGTAAAGTAAGGTAAAATATAAATTACCTGTGTATACGTAATTGATTATTCCACCTGCCAATACTACTTTCATATATTTAAGGCAAAATGCCGGTCAATACTAAATATCCAACTTTTGCTCTAAGCATTACTAATATGGTGCTAAGAACATTTATACAGGCATTTATTCCATTGTATCCTTTTATCATGTCAAGGTTTAACCCCAGCAATAGCGATGTGGGCATTTTTCTTTCTCTTTCTTACGCATGTCTTTTCACCGGTACTTACCTGGCAGGACAAATAGTACCGCATTATATCAAGCCCAAAGCCATGCTAATTGTTACGCTGCTTTGTGTCGCCTTTTCATTAAGTGGTTATGGAATTTCAGGGCATTTGTGGCAATTTGAAGTGTGTGGCTGCCTGTTATCATTTTTTTTAGGGATTCATATTTGTTCAAATGGCATTATGATGGGTTATTATTCCACATCTAATTCAGTCAGTAAAAATTTTAGTTCACTGGCTACAAGCAGCTTATTAGCTACCGTGGTTGGTGGGCTCACTGTGGGTCCAATTATCAATGCTTTAGGCGATTTACATGCATTTTCACTATTTGCAGTTATTTTAATTCTCTGCATGTTATTTTTTCTGCCTATGCGCCAGCCCGATTATCTGCCGCAAAAAGAAAAAGTACAATTTAAAATCGACAGCAATTTGTGGCTATTGCTTTTAGCACTATTGCTCATTAACCTGCTGGCATTTGGTTTTAAATTCAGTATCGGGGTAATGCTTAAAAAACAAGGATGGAACATCAGGGATATTTCTGTTCTAATGGCTATCGGCACTTCATTGGCGTTGCCAATTGCATTATGGTGGGGACGGCTAAGCAACTATAAAAATGCTCGCTCATTATTATACATAACTTTTTTCTGCGGACTTATGGCTTATGCATCTTTATTTCTTGTTGGCTCTTATGCCGCCGATGTATTTGGTTTCACCTGCGTAAGTGTGGTTGCTTATATTATCACCATACCAATTATGAGTATTTTATTTACCTGGTACGACCATAAATCCCTTCCACGGGCGCAAGCCCTTGCTACCTCAGTTATATGGGCTTCTGCCATAATTGGGTTTGCTGTTAATGGCTATGCATTAGAGCATCTAAGCCAAAGCAGTTATATTTATATAGGAATATTAATTGCTTTGCTATCGCTCATTCCTTTATGGAAAATAAAAATGCAAAGGGTTCGGACATAGACAACCTGTCTCATGTCCCGAGTCTCAAATCCCGTACCCCATTAACTACTGTTCACTGATAACTGTTAACTTTGCGCTATGAGCGAAGAAACCCGCACCGAGATTAGCGAGATGGGCGAATTTAAGCTGATTGAACACCTCACCAAAAATTTTAAATTAAAAAACGATTCCTCCATAAAAGGTGTGGGCGATGATGCCGCCGTATTGCGTTACATTGCCAAATGCACCATAGTTACTACCGACATGCTGCTCGAAGGCGTCCATTTCGACTTAATGTATGTGCCGCTGAAACATTTGGGATATAAAGCAGTGGTGGTAAACCTGTCGGACATATATGCCATGAATGCCACACCACGCCAGATAACCGTTTCAATTGCTTTAAGCAACCGTTTTTCCGTCGAAGCTATCTCGGAATTTTATGAAGGTGTTTATCATGCTTGTGAAAAATACGGCGTTGACCTTGTTGGCGGCGATACCAATACTTCACTCAGCGGATTTATAATTAGTGTAACTGCTATTGGCGAAGTAGAAAAGTTAAAGATCACCTATCGTAGCGGGGCAAAAAAGAATGATTTGATCTGCGTAAGCGGCGATCTGGGTGGCGCTTACATGGGCTTGCAATTGTTAGAACGCGAGAAAAAAATATTTTTGGAACACCCTGAAGTGCAGCCCGATCTTGAACAACAGGCTTATATCGTAGGCAGGCAATTGATGCCTGATGCCCGGAAAGATATTGTGGAGCTATTAGACAAACTGCAAATAGTTCCAACTTCAATGATTGATATTTCAGATGGATTGTCATCTGAAATTTTGCATATATGCAATCAATCAGGTGTGGGTTGCCGTCTTTATGAAGACAAAATTCCTGTTGCGGAAGAAACCCGCTCTTTGGCTATTAAAATGAATATTGACCCCACCACAGCAGCTTTAAACGGAGGAGAGGATTATGAATTATTATTCACCATTGCTCAGAAGGATTATGAAAAAATTAAAAATAATCCTGACATTACATTGATAGGACACATCACAGAAAAGGAACAAGGTACAAAATTGGTTACCCGCAGCAATAATGAATATGAATTGCTTGCACAGGGTTGGAATGCATTTCCAAAAAATCAATCATAAACTCTTTGTGAGATAAGCAGTTACTGTATTTGACGGAAAGTTAAGAGAAGATTAAGTATATTTACAATTATCGAAGAAGTTATTAATGGAAAAACGCTGGGTATTTAAATCATTTGATAAAGAAGTAGCGCAGCGTCTGCAACAGCAGTTAAATGTCCACCCTGTTATTGCCCGGTTATTGGTGCAGCGCGGAGTTACTACCTATGATGAATCCAAATCCTTTTTCCGTCCCGCATTAACACAATTGCACGACCCTTTTTTAATGAAGGATATGGATAAAGCCATAGCACGTATTGAACGCGCTATGCAGGATAAAGAAAAAATTCTTATCTACGGTGATTATGATGTGGATGGAACTACATCGGTAGCGCTGGTATTCTCATTCTTCAAAAAAAATTATTACGAAATAGACTATTACATCCCCGACCGTTATAAAGAGGGCTATGGCGTAAGTATTCAGGGTGTTGACTATGCCAAAGAAAACGGAATAACGTTAATTATCGCTTTGGATTGCGGCATTAAGTCAAAAGAAAAAATAGATTACGCCACATCGCTTGGCATTGATTTTATAATCTGCGACCATCATTTGCCGCCAAAAGAAATTCCTGTTGCTGCTGCGGTGCTTGATCCCAAGCGTGTTGATTGCGAGTATCCCTTCAAAGAATTAAGCGGTTGCGGTATTGGCTTTAAATTGCTGCAGGCATTTTCACGAAAGAATAATTTACCCGAAGAAGAGTTAAATGCTTATCTCGACCTTGTTGCCGTAAGTATTGCCTCCGATATTGTTCCCATTATGGGAGAAAACAGGGTACTGGCTTATTATGGCTTACAAACGCTCAACCGCAATCCCCGCAAGGGATTGAAGGCATTAATAGAGGCATCAACTATGAAGCGCGACCTCACCATTTCTGATATTGTATTTGTATTAGGTCCGCGCATTAATGCCGCCGGTCGCATTGACGATGCCCGACACGCTGTAAAGCTGCTCATTTCCGAAACAGTGGAACATGCCAACGACAGGGCTGAAATTCTTAACAAAAAAAACCAGCAGCGGCGTGAATTTGATTTTGCCATTACTGAAGAGGCTCTTCAAATGTTAGATTCTGATGAATACAGGAATAAAAAATATACCATTTTATTTCAACCCCACTGGAACAAAGGTGTTATAGGCATTGTAGCATCCCGGTTGATAGAAAAATATTATCGCCCCACTATCATATTTACCGAATCGAATGGAATGGCAGTCGGCTCGGCGCGCTCCATACCGGGGTTTGATTTATACAAAGCTATTAATCAATGCAGCGATCTGCTCGATCAATTCGGCGGGCACATGTTTGCCGCAGGGCTTTCCATGAAAAAAGAAAATATGGCGGAATTTACTCTCCGTTTTGAAAAGGTAGTAGATGAAACCCTCGACCTGCGTCTTCTTGTCCCTGAAATAGAAATTGATGCCGAACTTGAACCTGAAGACATCACATCAAAATTATTCGGTATCATAAAACAATTTGCCCCGTTTGGACCCGGCAATATGAAACCGGTTTTTATTACCAAAGGGCTAAAAGATACCGGCGCCACGCGTGTATTAAAAGAACACCTTAAAGTAATGGTATCGAAAAACGGCTCGCGTCAGTTGAGAGGAATTGCATTCGGCAAGGCTGAAAGCTACCAACAGGTGACCACTCCCGGTACCATAGATATTTGCTATACCCTTGAAGAAAATGAATGGAATGGCAATATTTCAATTGAAATGAACGTAAAAGATATTAAGGTATCACGTTAGTTACTTTTCTTTGCATACGATGAAGCTAAGAGCAGAACATCTTCAAAAAACTTATCGCCGCCGAAGGGTGGTAGACCAGGTGAACCTTGAAGTGAACCAGGGCGAGATTGTTGGCTTGCTTGGACCTAACGGCGCCGGCAAAACTACTACGTTTTATATGATAGTGGGTTTAATAAAAGCCGATGATGGAAAGATATTTTTAGATCAAGAAGAACTTACCAAACAACCTATGTATAAACGCGCACAGTATGGGATTGGTTATCTTCCGCAGGAACCCAGCGTGTTTCGCAGGTTAAGTGTTGAAGATAATATTGCCGCCGTGTTGGAAATGACAAAACTTTCAAAAACAGAACAAAAAAGAAAAACTGGAGTCATTACTCTCTGAATTCGGCTTGCAACACGTTCGTAAAAACATGGGCAACTCTTTATCGGGTGGTGAGCGCCGCCGCACTGAAATTGCACGTACCCTTGCCACCAACCCAAAATTTATTTTACTGGACGAACCTTTCGCCGGCATTGACCCCATTGCAGTTGAAGATATCCAGCTTATTGTTTCAAACCTGAAACTTAAAAATATCGGTATCCTTATTACAGACCATAATGTGCAGGAAACATTATCTATTACCGACAGGGCTTACTTACTTTTTGAAGGAAAGATACTCAAATCAGGCACTTCAGAAGAACTTGCTAATGATGAGCAGGTGCGTAAAGTATATTTGGGTCAAAACTTTGTGTTAATCGGCAAACCCTTAGCGCCATAGATACCTCTAAATCCTCTAAAGGGGACTTTAGCGTCTCGTGTCTCATATCGCGCATCTCAATTCCAAAATCGGCACATTATATTTATCTTGCCTGTGAAAATGGATAGCATATGTTTCTTGTCGGCTCAATATTAAGTTGGTTTTTGCGGCAGCGTTCATCGCAAATACTCGATTTTATGGAACATCCTGCAAATTGCCAGGAGAGAGTTTTCTCCTATTTAATAGAAAACGGAAAGGAAACTGAATGGGGAAAACGATTTGAATATAGCTCAATAAAAACCATAGATGACTACCGCCGGCGTGTGCCGCTGCAGGATTATGAATCGCTAAAACCTTACATAGAACGCATTATGCGTGGCGAGCAAAACCTGCTGTGGAACTCACCCGTAAAATGGTTCGCCAAATCATCAGGCACTACAAGCGATAAAAGCAAATTCATACCCGTTACCGAACAAGCGATAGAAGATTGCCATTATAAAGGCACTACGGATATGCTGGCTTTGTATTGTGAGCATAATGAAAATTCAAAAATATTCGATGGAAAAGGGTTAATCGTCGGCGGCTCACACCAAATTAACCAGTTGAATTCTCAATCGTATTATGGCGATCTCTCTGCTGTGCTTATGCAGAATATGTCTTTCTTCGGACAGCTTTTTCGCACTCCCGATTTATCCATTGCGCTAATGGACGATTGGGAGAAAAAGATTGAAGCCATGGCGCAGGCAACCTTGCATGAAAATGTAACCAACATCAGCGGCGTTCCCACATGGACCTTGGTTCTTATCAAGCGGCTTTTTGAATTAAGCGGAAAAAATAATCTGTCCGAAATATGGCCCGACCTGGAATTGTACATTCATGGCGGTGTAAGTTTCACGCCTTATCGCGAGCAATTCCATAAAGTGATAAAATCTGATAAAATGCGGTTTTACGAAGTGTATAATGCCTCCGAAGGTTTTTTTGCTTTTCAAATGAACAACGCCGATGAGGATATGTTGCTGCACACCAACAACGGCATCTTTTATGAATTTATCCCCTCAACTGAAATTTTTAATGAGCAGCCGCAAACCGTTTTGATTGATGAAGTGGATACGGATACTAACTATGCGTTGGTCATAAGCGCCAACAATGGCTTGTGGCGATATGTGATTGGTGATACTATAAGATTTACGTCAATCAAGCCTCATATAATTCAGATATCAGGGCGTATAAAGCATTTCATAAATGCTTTTGGCGAAGAAGTGATAGTAGATAATTCCGATAGAGCTATTGCTGCCGCAAGCCGGCTCACAGGCGCTGAAGTGCGCGATTATACTGTTGCTCCCGTATATTTTTCATTCGGCGGCAAGGGTGGGCATGAATGGATAATTGAATTTGAAAAAACGCCGCCCGATATTAATGCCTTTGCCCAAATACTGGACAACCAGCTCCGCGCCGTTAATTCCGATTATGATGCCAAGCGCCAAAAAGATATTGCCTTGCAAAATCTTATTATTGATGTTGCACCCGGCGGCACATTTCACTCCTGGCTTAAATCAAAAGGCAAATTAGGAGGGCAGCATAAAGTGCCGCGCTTGAGCAACGACAGAAAGTTGGTTGAAGAGTTACTCTCTATTATCAATAATCACTAAATATTTATTATCTCCCTAACAGCAATAATTTTGCATCATTTACCTGGCTTGCTTTTTCTTTCTTATTAAAAATGGCTACCTTGCAGTCCAATTTAAATTCCTTAGTCATATATATGAACTCAATTTCTATGTGTTCATCAGTTGCTGTTTCTGATTTTCCTCACCCTATAAATAAAATTAATTTTTATGCCCGACAAAAAAACTGTAGCTATTCTTGATGAATTTATGAAGCTTATTAAAAAGAAAAACCCGTATGAAAGTGAATTTCATCAGGCGGTATATGAAGTAGCCGAATCACTGATGCCATTTATTGAACAGAATCCCAAGTACAAACGCGCCAAAATTTTAGAACGCATAGCGGAGCCCGACAGGGTAATTATGTTTCGCGTTGCATGGATAGACGACAAAGGAGAATACCAGATTAACCGCGGATTTCGCATTCAAATGAATAATGCCATCGGTCCATACAAAGGCGGCTTGCGGTTTCACCCTACAGTGTACTTGGGCATTCTTAAATTTTTAGCATTCGAACAGGTATTTAAAAACTCGTTAACAGGCTTGCCAATGGGTGGCGGAAAAGGCGGCAGCGATTTTGACCCGAAAGGCAAATCGGATAATGAAGTAATGCGTTTCTGCCAGAGTTTTATGACTGAACTGTTTCGTCATATCGGCGCAGACACAGATGTGCCGGCAGGCGATATTGGCGTAGGCGGAAGAGAAGTGGGTTATTTATATGGGCAATACAAACGCTTGCGTAATAAATTTACCGGCGTGCTCACCGGCAAGTCAGTTGATTTTGGAGGAAGTCTAATCCGTCCCGAAGCCACCGGTTATGGTTGTGTGTATTTTTTGCAGGAAATGTTAGCTACCCGTAAGCAAAATCTGAAAGGTAAAACAGTTGTAATAAGCGGCTCAGGAAATGTGGCGCAATATGCCGCAGAAAAAGTGATACAGTTAGGAGGCAAGGTAGTTACCATGTCTGATTCTGATGGCTACATTTACGATGCTAAAGGTGTTGACAAAGAAAAATTAAACTTTTTAATGGAATTGAAAAATGAAAGGCGCGGACGCATTAAAGAATATGCAGACAAATATGGCTGTGAATATGTAGCGCGTAAAAAGCCGTGGAATGTAAAATGCGATGCGGCATTACCTTGCGCCACACAAAACGAACTGACCGGCGATGACGCAAAAAAACTGACACATAACGGTTGTATTGCAGTGGCAGAAGGTGCAAACATGCCCTCGACATTAGAAGCTGTAACCTGGTTTTTGAAAAAAGGAATTCTATATGCTCCGGGTAAAGCCTCCAATGCCGGTGGCGTGGCCGTATCAGGTTTAGAGATGAGCCAGAACTCACAACGCCTATCGTGGACGCGCGATGTGGTGGACAAGAAACTTTATGATATTATGAAAGGCATCCATCAAACCTGCGTGAAATACGGCAGCGATGGCGAATTTGTGAATTACGTTAAAGGCGCTAACATCGGCGGCTTTGTGAAAGTAGCTGATGCCATGCTTGCACAGGGATTGGTATAGTTAAAGTTTAACGGACATTATTCTATTCGCATATTCATCAGGAATACTTACCCGCTTATTCGGATTTGTAAATCCTGAAACTATAGTGATTTGTGATTTTGGAATGTGAAATGTTTCTGCTAAAAATTTAATCACAGCTTCATTGGCTTTCCCTTCATGAGCCGGTGCATTTATTTTTATAGTGAGTACTCCGTTTACACCTCGTAATAATTTATTTATGCGGCTGTTAGGTTTAACTTTTATGGGTAAAATCATCGTTCCTAAGTAGCAATAATTGTAATTTCCGTTCTGCGGTTTTGCGCCCGGCCTTCTTCAGTATCATTCGTAGTAATAGGTTTTGTCTCTCCATAACCCTTGTAAGTTAATCGCACCTGGTCAATACCGTTTTGAACAAGATAGTCATTTACTGCTTTAGCACGTTCTTCTGAAAGTGTTTGATTATATTGTGGTGTGCCCTGTGTATCGGTATGCCCGCTTATTTCAATTTTTATACTTGGATTATTTCTCATCAGGTCAATCAGCTTATCCAATTCCGTGTGCGATTCGGGTTTTAAATTATATTTATTGGTTTCAAAAAAAATATTTTTTAATACCATAGTGGAACCTACATCAATATGCTTAAGCGGCACATTAAGTTCATAAGGATGGTCAACATCAGTATCATTTTTAAGTGAGAAATTTTCAGAGAAGAATAAATACCCGGCTGCAGTGGCATCCATTGCATAATCTCTACCCGTTGGAATACACATAAGATAAGAGCCATCCATAGGATCAGAGCTTACATTCATTATTACTTTTCCGGTGCTCAAATCAATAAGCTGCAAATTAGCAATAAGACTGTTTTGGTTTCTGGCATCATACACTAATCCTTTCACATAAGTTACCGGCGTGGGGCGCGCTGCAGGATACAATTTGAAAGAATATAAATGAATATTACCGTACTTATCATCGCGATTGGAAGCAAAATACGCCAGGTCGCCTTTGCTATCCACAATAAGATCAGCATCATTCGCTTTTGTATTAATAGGATAACCAAGGTTTACCGGCTTGCCCCAATGTCCTGCAGTATCTTTTTTGGAAAAGAAAATATCCTGTCCACCCATACCGGGATGTCCGTTAGATGAAAAATAAAGAGTTTGATTATCGGGAGCAATAAATGGAGACACTTCATCAAATGGTGTATTAATATTGCTGTCAAGATCAACAGGATCGCCCCATTGATTATTATTAAGGTGGCTCACCCAAATATCACTGTTGCCTTTTCCGCCTTTACGGGTGCTTGCAAAGTACAGGTCTTTGCCATCGGGTGAAATGCTGGGCTGCGATTCCCATGACGGTGTGTTTATCGGTTCACCGATATTTTGCGGTTTGCTCCATGTGCCGTCATTCTGTTTATAACTGTAATAAATATCACAATCGCCATAGCCGACAGGTCTGTCGCACCCTGTAAAAAAAAAATAGTTGCCATCGGCAGAAATACTTTCAGCGCCCTGGTTATTTTCTGTATTTAAAGCGTCAATGGGAGTTGCCTTTCTCCATACCCCATTCACCTTTTTACTCATATAAAAATCCTCGTGACCTCTATAGCGGCGTGTAAATACCAGCGTTTTCCCGTCTACGGTTAGCGTAGGTAAATATTCCATATAGTTCGGATTATTGTTGCTATTAATACTGTCGCCAAGATTAATCGGATCAAAAGGAACAGGATTTTTAATTGCTACCTCCGCAAACTGTGTATTTTGCAAACATTGTTGCGCCAACACTCTTAAGGAATGGGAAGGCTCTTTAAATGTTAAATATTTTTTAAATGCCTGTGTGGCGGAATCATACCGGTTTAGCTGCCAACAATCCATTCCATACAAATAATAGGTTTTTGAGTTATAGCTGTCACTCATTTCAAGTACATGTGATAATTCAGCTATGCTTCTATCGAAATTTCCTTCTATATTATCCAACTCTCCAAGGCGATAATAGGCGTCAATAAAATGAGGTTCAATACTTATAGCCTTCAATAATGCTTGCCGTGCTGTGGCAGTATCGCCCCGGTCTCTTGCTTGCGCAAATTCGCTGAATGCCTCAAGTGCTTTTTTTGATGCTGTTTTATCCGTTACATAGTTTTGCGAAAACGCAGATGAGGCACAGAAAAGAACTAAAAATAAAAAAACAATAATCCGCATCAATAATAATTTATATTAAACGATAACAATGTATAAAATATTTTTCAAAATAATAATTAAGGCAATTGCATATACTTGTGTATTTGCAGCGATACTTCCCATTTTGGGTTTTTAAGTATATAATCTGTAATCAGCGGCATCATTGTCTCCCGTTTACACCATTCCGGTTGTAAAAATAATTTGCACATTTTTGAAACTTTGACTGCATAATCTTCTGCCCATTTAAAATCGGCTTTGTTATAAATCACCACTTTCAATTCATGTGCAAAAGGAATAATTTCAGGCAACGGTGCTTTAAATTTTTTGGGCGAAAGCGTTATCCAGTCTATTTTCCCGGATAGAGGATATGCCCCCGATGTTTCAATATGCACTTTTTTATTTATGTCATGAAGCGTGCGGGTCAGCTCTGTTAAATCATGCATCAGCGGTTCGCCGCCGGTGATTACGCAAATTTCTCCCGGAGATTTTGAAACTTCATCTGCTAATTTTTTTATATTTATTAGAGGGTGCTTCGAAACATCCCACGATTCTTTAACATCACACCATACACAGCCCACATCGCAGCCGCCAAGACGGATGAAATAAGCGGCTTTGCCCTGGTGAAATCCCTCTCCTTGTATGGTATAAAAATGCTCCATAACAGGCAAAGACCGATTAAATAAAGATTTGGCTTTCATTGCCGTGTAAACTAATTAAACGGATTATTAGTTGCCGATTTGTAAGTGTTCATCAGCAAACCTGCAATGGTCATGGGTCCCACGCCGCCGGGCACAGGGGTAATGAAACTGCATTTTGGCGATACCCCGTTAAAATTCACGTCGCCCGCAAGCCGGTATCCTTTTTCTTTTGATTTATCCTCCACGCGGTTTATTCCAACATCAACAACAACTGCGCCTTCTTTAACCATGTCTACGGTAACAAATTCTGTTCTGCCAATTGCCGCAATTAAAATATCCGCTTGTAATGTTATTTCCTTCAGATTTTTTGTTTTACTGTGACAAATAGTTACCGTCGAATTTCCGGGATAAGCATTTCTACTCATCAATAACGCCATTGGCAATCCTACTATCTGGCTTCTGCCGATAACAACACAATGCTTGCCTTCGGTTTGAATGTTATAGCGTTCTAACAAAAGTGAAATGCCATAAGGCGTAGCCGGAATAAAGCTTGGCAATCCTTTTGCCATTCTGCCAAAATTTTCGGGATGAAATCCATCCACATCTTTTTTTATATTAATGCTGCTGATAATTTTTTCTCCTGAAATTTGCTTAGGCAATGGCAGTTGAACCAATATCCCGTCTATATCATCGTTTGTATTAAGCGAATTAATTACGTCAAGTAATTGCTTTTCCGAAATAGAATCTTCAAGCCGGTAAAGAGATGATTCAAAACCTATTTTCTTACACGCTTTTATTTTGTTACTTACATAAGATTCACTGGCGACATTATTTCCAACCAGCACTGCTGCAAGATGTGGAATTTTCTTTCCCTCCTTTTTCAGTTTCGCCACATTATCCGCAAGTTCCTTATGAATATCTTCCGAAGTTTTTTTCCCGTCTAGTAAGTGCATTATAGATTTGAAAACTTTTGACTTTTGAGCTTTGACTTTTAACTTATTTAGTCATCCAACTTTAATACCGCCAAAAACGCCTGTTGCGGCACTTCCACATTGCCTATCTGGCGCATACGCTTTTTACCCTTCTTCTGCTTTTCCAATAATTTTCTTTTACGGGTAATATCACCGCCATAGCATTTAGCTATAACATCTTTACGTAAAGCGCTCAGTGTTTCACGGGCAATAATTTTTGCGCCAATAGCTGCCTGAATAGCTATTACAAATTGCTGGCGTGGCAACAATTCTTTCAGCTTCTCGCACATTTTCCTTCCCAGTTCCATTGCCTTACCGCGGTGTACCAGCGACGACAACGCATCCACATTCTCTCCGTTGAGTTTTATATCCAGTTTAACCAAATCCGATTCGCGGTAATCAAGCGGGTGGTAATCGAACGAAGCATAACCGCGTGAAATAGATTTAAGCCTGTCATAAAAATCAAATACAATTTCCGCCAGCGGCATTTCAAATGTCAATTCTATGCGCGTTTGTGTTAAATAAAGCTGGTTTTTTAATATGCCTCTTTTATTCAAACACAGTTGTATTATAGCCCCCAAATATTCAGGCTTCGTAATAACCTGCGCCCTTATATAGGGTTCTTCTACCCGCCCAGAAAACTCGGGTCAGGTAACTCACTCGGATTATTAACTATCAATTTCTCTCCTTTCGTAGTGTAAGCTATATATGACACGTTAGGCACTGTGGTAATCACCGTCATATCAAACTCGCGCTCTAACCGCTCCTGGATTATCTCCAAATGCAGCATGCCCAAAAAGCCGCAGCGAAATCCAAATCCCAGAGCCGCCGACGATTCAGGTTCAAAAACAATTGAAGCATCATTAAGTCTCAACTTATCTAACGACTCTCGCAAATCTTCAAAATCATCCGTATCCACAGGATAAATACCTGCAAACACCATCGGTTTCACTTCCTCAAATCCTTGTATGGCTTCTTTTGGCGGGCGTGCTGCCAGTGTTATTGTGTCGCCTACTTTAATTTCATGGGCATCTTTTATGCCTGTTATAACATAGCCCACATCACCTGTTTTCACCACATCCCTTGGCGATCTCTCAAGTAATAAAATTCCTACTTCTTCCGCAACATATTCCTGTCCTGTATTGAAAAATTTTACTACATCTCCCTTTTTTATTTCACCGTTAAATATTCTGTAATAAGCAATAATTCCCCTAAACGTATTAAAAACCGAATCAAAAATAAGAGCTTGCAACGGTGCGTTTGGGTCACCCTTAGGCTGCGGAACACGCTGGATAATGGCATCCAGAATAAGGTCAACACCCTGTCCCGTTCTGCCGCTGGCTAAAATAATATCTTCAGGTTTACAGCCGGTAAGCTCAACTATCTGGTCGCGGGTTTCCTCAATCATCGCCCCTTCCATATCAATCTTATTTATTATGGGAATAATCTCAAGGTCACTATCCATCGCTAAATAAAGATTTGATATGGTTTGCGCCTGGATGCCCTGTGAGGCATCTACCAGCAACAAAGCCCCTTCGCACGATGCAATAGCGCGTGACACCTCGTATGAAAAATCAACGTGTCCGGGTGTATCAATAAGATTCAGAACATATTTCTCCTTGTTATTGGAAATATAATTCATTTGTATGGCGTGACTTTTTATAGTAATACCCTTCTCGCGTTCTAAATCCATGTCATCAAGCACCTGGTCCTGCATTTGTCTCTCAGTAATAGTATGAGTTACCTCAAGCAAACGGTCGGCAAGGGTGCTTTTTCCGTGGTCAATGTGAGCAATTATACAAAAGTTGCGGATATTTTTCATCAGGACGCAAAGATACTCAATTAGAGTGGTTTAAAGGTGAAGGGTTAGAGCGCTGGAAAGTTATTAATAATGAATTATGGGATAGTATACCTCACTTCTTAACCTTAAACCCTAAGGCATAGGTTTTCATCAGTTTTATCATGGAAACCAACCCGTTAGAGCGAGTGGATGACAGGTGCTCTTTTAATCCTATCGTATCAATAAAATCGAGCCTAGAATCAATTATAGCATCAGGCGTTTCATTATTCAACACTCCTATCAGCAAAGCGACAAGCCCCTTTGTAATAATAGCATCACTATCGGCTTTAAAAATAACCTTGCCATCTTTCAATTCGGCATTTAACCACACCTGCGACTGGCAGCCTCTAACCAAATAGTCGTCTGTTTTGTATTTAGCATCAATCAACGGCAACGATTTTCCCAGTTCAATCAAATGCTCATACTTTCCCATCCAGTCGTCATACATGCCGAACTGCTCAACAATATCGTTTTCTTTTTCTTGTATGGTCATAAAATATTTTTTTATTCCCCTCCTTTTTTCAAGGAGGGGGCTGAGCAATAAGGACAGCCGGGGTGGCTACTTTGTATCAGGCAAGCATTTGCTGCGCTTTCTTCACACCGCTTACCAGCACATCAACTTCCTCTTTCGTATTATAAAACACCAGCGATGCGCGAACCGTGCCCGGAATTTTAAATCTGTCCATTAGCGGCTCGGTACAATGATGCCCGGTTCGAACGGCTATGCCCAGCTTATCTAAAATCACACCGGTATCATAAGGATGCACACCCTCAATTAAAAACGACAGCACCGATGCTTTTTCTTTTGCCGTGCCTATAAATTTTATTTTATCTATTGCAGAAAGCTGCTCCGTGGCATACTTCAATAACTCATGCTCATGTTGCACAATAGCATCAATCCCAATACTGTTTATATAATCTATGGCAGTTCCTAAAACTATTGCGCCCTCAATATGCGGCGTGCCTGCTTCAAATTTAAAAGGCAAATCGTTATAAGTGGTTTTGGCAAACGTAACATGCTTTATCATCTCGCCGCCGCCCTGGTACGGAGGCATTTGTTCCAGCCATTTTTCTTTGCCGTATAATATGCCAATGCCCGTTGGTCCATACATTTTATGCCCGCTGAAACAATAGAAATCGCAATCCAGTTGCTGCACATCCACCTGCATGTGTTGTATGGCTTGCGCACCATCCAGCAACACCGGTATCTTTCGCGCATGGGCTTTTTCAATTATTTTCTTTACAGGATTCACTGTTCCCAATGAATTTGACACATGCACTACAGCCACCAGCTTTGTTTTTTCATTCAGCAGTTTTTCAAATTCATCAAACAAAATTTCGCCCGCGTCATTAATAGGAATCACTCTCAATTTAGCGCCCGTTTGCTCACAAGCCATTTGCCACGGCACTATGTTGGAGTGATGCTCCATGGCAGAAATAATAATTTCATCGCTCGGCTTAAAATAAAATTGACGCAATGACGACGCCACAAGATTTATAGATTCCGTTGTGCCGCGTGTGAAAATTATTTCATTAGCCGATTTGGCATTAATAAACCGCTTCACCTTTTCACGCGATTCTTCTTGCGCTGTGGTAGCTTCCTGGCTCAACGTGTGCACTCCCCTGTGAACATTGCTGTTGTATTGCGTATAGTAGCGTTGTATGGCATCCAACACCTGCTTTGGCTTTTGCGTGGTGGCGGCATTATCAAAATACACCAATGGCTTGCCGTTTACTGTGCGGCTTAGAATAGGAAAATCGTTACGCAGCTTTTTAAAGTCCGGTTTCTTTTCCTTCAATAATTCCATGTTTTTAACAGGAGTCATTAGCTATGTATTTCACTACAAAGCTACAACATACTTGGGTAATGATTAATTTCTTTTGAAATAAAACACATCTAAAAATTTTCTATCCCAACCTTTCTTATCTTATTTATCTCTCAATGATATGAAACCTAAACTATTCTTTATTTTTTTATCCCTAACTATAACTTCATTAGACGTAATTGCTCAAAAAAATCTTGTTTACAATAGAGATTTTGAGAGACACCAATTTCATTATCTTGTTAGTGGTTTTCCAACTAAAAAAAGTACTGAATCACCAACTGATAGCAGTCTACAATGTGTCGGATGGTACACCCCTGATTGGGGCACTCCAGATTGCTTTTATAAAGACAATTATAAGCCTGAATTTAGAACACCATGCTCTCCTGTTGGTTGTTACACAGCACACAGTGGAGATGGATATATAGGCATTATATTAATTAGTGTAGAAAATGCTTATATGGAACACATACAGAGCAAATTAACCGAAACCCTTAAAAAAGGACACACCTATGAAGTGAGTTTCTGGGTAAGGTTTGCTTACCAGTTTAGTGATTATTCTACTTATAACATAGGTGCTTTTTTATCAAAGCAAAAAGAATTTAAACCTTCTTTTTATCCGGTTGGAAATTATATAAACAGCCTTGATCAAAATTATAAAGCACAAATCGCAAATCCGGCCGGCAATTTTATTACGGATACAACGTGGGTGCAGATTAAGGGAGATTATACAGCCAATGGGGGTGAACAATATATAACCATAGGCATGTTTTGGGATGACAACCCCCAAATAGTACAAGAGTGGAAGAAAAATAGGCAAATAGATTCCACAGGCGAGATTTTGTCTAAAAGTTTTTCGTCATGTGTAAAAAAGAATTTATTGAAAGTTAATCCGATGATGCTGGATAAGTATAAGAATTCCACATTTAAAGTACGTCAACATTTTCCTTATTACTTAATTGATGACGTATCTGTTATAGAAAAAGATTAATTCACTCTTCATAAAATAATCAGCACAATCACTTAATCAGTGGTTCAGACAATTTCACGCATGCTGCAACAAATAAGTTAATTAACAATATATAACTATCTTATAATAAACACGATACTTTTCAATCTCGACAAGGTTTTCTCATTATCAGATTGAACAATCATGAGATGGCTTCGTCGTTCCTCCTCGACGATAAAACCAAATTGTTCATTGAATAATTTTTCTCATAGGGTATTCCTCGTTTAACTACAGCAAATACTCTTGCCAAGAGTTTATTTCTTATAGCATTAAGTACACTCATTTTATTTTTACCTTCAGCTACTTTACGTTCATAATATTTTCGCAGTTCACCATCCAGTTTTACGCTGCTCAATGCTCCCATGTGCAAATTAGTTTTCAGTTTTTTATTAGCAAAATGCGATACCCGTGTTCGTCCTTTAACTGATTTGCCAGAACGATGTTCAAACGGAGCTACACCACAATAACAAGCTAATTTGCGAACGCTGGAGAATAATTTAAACTCGTTAGTATAGATAATCAGGTTTATGGCTGTTACAAAGCCAACCCCCACCACAGAAGTAATTAAGGCGTAAAGCCGTTTTAAGTCCTCATCCTGATCAATGATTTGTTTGATCTGCTTCTCTAACCTTTCGAAGTCGCTATCAATAGCGTTGACTGATTTAGCCATTGCTTTTTCCAGCAACTTGGTCATGGCGGTATTGCCATATTCTTTGAACTCTTCAACAGGTACAGGCAGCCGCTTCTAGTTTCCACTAGTAACCGGACCCTAAGGGCATAAGAATGTCTTAGCGTCTATCGCAAACCGGCGAGAAGGTTGCCATAGTCGCAGTTTTCTGTGTTTTTGAAAGCATATTTTGCAATACGTTTAGCATCTACCCGTCATTTTGCCACGTTGCAGTCCCATGCTGTTTATCTCTATGGAGTTTTCTACCCAAACATTCAACGGTGTGTAGTTAGGAACCCAATAGAGGGCAGTTATACAAGCCCGTGTGTTCCATGCAGAATAGCGTTTGTTTTAAATCAAGTCCATTTGCATTTTCAAACTGTTGTACTAACCGGCTAATACTTTTCTCATCATTACCGATTTGAACATGGTTGATTTGCTCACGTTGCCGGGCATCTATTAATGCCACATCCAACGTTTGGAGACATCTACTCCAATAAAAAATTTGAATTCCATAGCCTTAAGTTTTATTTTTGGTTACTAAATATTGATACCTCGTTTTTAAGTCTTCTTCAAAACCTTGCTATAGGCCTTGTGCCTTAAATTTCTATTTGAAGCATCTTAAAAACCAAGGCAGCAGTCTGAATCGAGGATTAATCCTTGAGCTTTGTCATGACGAAAGTTCACTGCTGCTGTTGAGGTATTATTCACAAGTCTATCTGTTTTTCCACAAAAGAAAAGTAGCAAAAGAAAAATTAATATAACGTGTAATGGATTGGTAAAAACAAAATGCAGGTCTAAAGGCGATGACGAATGCGTGGAAGGGTCTATTTTCCGTCCGCTTTGGCGGGGATGAGTATCCCCAACCCACGCCCCGTCATTCCGCGAGCGCAGCGGAGCATCGCGACGTGGCAAATACTTCTTGTCCCAACTTTCCACATCGCCTTACCGCACTCTCTAATTTTGTTCCATAATTTTTAACCAATTAAACTATTTTATGGAAGAAAAACAGAATTACAAATTAACCGATGAAGAATTCGATGAAATTTACAAGGAGAATTTCGGGTTATGCGCGCTAACCGCAAAAGCCATTGAAAAGAAATATGACATAAAATATTCAAGACAAGCGGTGCGGGAGCGTTCGGAAAAATATACGCAGAAGGAAAAAGACGATATGATAGACGACCTGTTTGATGTTTCCATAAGTACCATAGTGGCGCACCTGCAGGGCGAAGAATGCCCACCCTCGCGGCTAAGAGCTGCCAACAGTATGATTAACACCATTTTCAAATTTCACACCTTCAAAAAACGGTTTCCCCCTCCAAAACCAGAACAGGTTTATAAGTTACATGGTAAAATACAGCACTTTGGAAAAAGATATTAAACAGAGGCACAAAATTTTTGACTTTTTAATTTTGACTTATTACTTATTATCTAATTTCGCAACAATTATAATTCATGGATAAAAAAAACCGCCGCCAGATTGGTATTTGGCTTATGATAGGTGTAGTAATGATTTACTTCCAGGTTTTGCTGGGAGGCATTACGCGGCTCACCGGCTCGGGGCTTTCTATCACGCATTGGGATGTGGTGCCCGGCACTTTGCCACCGCTGAATCAGCAGCAATGGCAAGCCCAATTTGACCAATACAAACTAACACCCCAATACAAAGAAATCAACATGTCAATGACTCTCGACAGGTTCAAATTCATTTTCTTTTGGGAGTATGTGCACCGCCTGTGGGCACGGTTAATGAGTGTTGTATTTATTGTTGGGTTTCTTTATTTCCTGATAAGAAAGAAATTAAAATGGCACTTAATTAAAAACCTGCTCATTCTTTTTGTATTAGGAGCATTGCAGGGTCTAATGGGCTGGCTAATGGTGGAAAGTGGTTTGATTGATTTGCCCTGGGTACAACCCATTGACCTCACCGCACATTTATTACTGGCTCTGTTGCTTTATGGCTATTTGCTCTGGATAGCTTTATTATATATTGTACCTGAAAACACTGACAGCGAAAATGCAAAAGCAAAAAAAATTTCTTCACTACTTATAATTCTTGTTACACTGCAAATTGGCTTTGGAGGGTTAATGGCGGGTACCCATGCGGCAATGGCTTATCCCACGTGGCCATTATTTAATGGTTTATGGTTACCCAATACTTACAATAGCAATCAATCATTTCTTACCAATCTCACGCAAGACGCCGGAACCATACAATTAATACACCGAACACTTGCCTATCTCATTTGTATTCTTGTTATTTATTTCTTTTTCAGGTATAGAAAAAGTAATTCAGTTATGTTGCAAACAGCAATCAATTTTTTACCTGTGGCTATTTTATTGCAACTAACACTTGGTGTGCTAACCCTTCTTTATACATCAACAAAAATACCTGTAACGCTTGGAGTGCTTCACCAGGCAGTGGGCTGGCTGGTATTCACTGATGCAGTGGTGGTATATTTTTCAATCGCAAAGAAAAGTGATTTTGTTAAAAATGTATAAAAAGTATTTTATAGCGATAGCGGTGACTCACACGCTTGACTCGCGGCTCTGCGCCCCTCTCTTAAAAGAGAGGGGCGCGTGGCATTGAGAGTTAGCGGGTGAGTCACCAGTTAGGTGAAGTAAGTTTATTTAATTGATAACTGATAATTGTTCAGGGTTTATAATGTGAATCGTCTAAAATCTGTTGTGAATTGGTATTAGCCATCAACTGCGGCAAGGTAGTATTTGGAAAACGCTCCATATATTTTTGCACGATTTGCCACCCCACCCAGCTTCCGATATTTCCCGGTGCATCGGGCGCCATACCGTTTGTTGTGGGTCCATCAGATACATAATTAAAATAATCCTGTTCATTGGCATCAAACAAAAGATTATTACCTATAAAAAACTTCCACACTTCGCCTTCATTGTATTTACACCAGTTGAGTTGGCGTTGCGTGTAACCGCTTATTATGGTGTCGGGCACATTGGGCAAAAGCTTATTCATAACATATAAAATTTTACCATAATAAATCATATTATCAATTAATTTTTTACCATCGGTTTGAAAGCCAAATATGCCTGTCAATGTTACATGAACGGCATTGGGAGTAATATATTCCGGTCTTAGTTTGCGGATAATGTATTCAGGCAAATCCTGTACTCCCTGGTACAATGCAAATTTGTTGCCAAGGTACATATCAAGCCCAAGAGCTACCACGCTGTCGCCATAAGTAAATCCAACTACACTGAATCCGCTTATATAGGTGATGAGGGTAGTGGGTATTTTCGCCAGTGGAAAATAATACTTCATATATTTAAATGCAGTTTCAATATCGGTCTTTTGTTTGGAGAAATCGCCGAATTTTTTTTGAACCGTATCGTATGATTCTCTGGTATACTTGTAATTAATAAACGACAACAATGAATCTTTAAACCGCTCTAATGTATCCGGGTAACCCAGCAACAACACCTCTCTGCCGCAATAAAACGGAAAGAAATCACCGTATTTATTTTCTACAAAAGACAGTTGGCTGTTAAAATTTTGTGAATTAAACTGAAACAGGTCCTGGTCAAGCCGCTGCACTTTCAGGTTAACTTTAATTCCGGAAACATCAACGTAGTTTCTATTACATGTACATCCCCCTATAAGTAGAAAGAGGATAAGAATAACCAATAATTTGTTAATATGAATTTGTACTAAATGTTTGTAAATCATTTTATATACTATTATTTTGTCGGGCAAACTTAATCTTTATATGAAGAAACTGAAAATAATCATCTTTCTTTTGTGCATTACCGGCACGGCTATGTCACAAACTACTCCGGGGTCCACTACACCTCCACCTCCACCACCGCCCACAACGATTGTAGTAAATACACCACCTCCGCCGCCGCCACCAGCGCCCACCTGGCAGGGTTTCCGTCTTGGCTTGCAAATAGAACCTCTTCTTTCATGGGGTAATGCAAAAGATAATACTATAATGTCATCAGGAGTAAAATTTGGCTATGGCGGTGGTATTATGGGTGATTTTTATTTTTCAAAAAATTATGCACTGAATATAGGTTTAACCTTTATCAATGAAGGTGCAGAGATTACTTATGAAGATTCAACTATATTTAAGATATCACCTCAAACTGACACATTTGCTAAGGGCACAAAAGTTGATTATAAACTTCAGGAAGTGGAAATACCCGTTGATTTTAAATTAAAAACAGACCAGATTGGCTATTTAAGCTACTTTGGTCAGTTTGGAGCCATGCTTAGCGCTGATATTGGCACAAAAGCGGATTTCACCAGCCCTGTCAGCAGTCAAAATTTATCTGATGCTAAATTATCCGACAATATAAATCTCTTTAATATCGGATTGTTAATAGGTTTGGGTGTAGAGTATAATATTTCAGGTCATACCAACTTAATGGGTGGATTAAGTTATGTAAATAATTTTACCAATTTTACCGGCAAACCTGCAAATGCGGCAATCAATCACATAAGCCTTAATCTTGGTGTCTTCTTTTAATTCGTTCAAATAGGGTAACTTTGCAGCGGCAATCAACCATTGCCGCTTTTTTATTGCATGAAAATAGCGCTCGCCCAGCAGAATTATCACATCGGCAATTTTGAAGGCAATTTTGAAAAAATAAGCACTGCTATTGCCGAAGCAAAACGCAACGGCGCCGATATTGTCGTATTTTCTGAATTAGGTATTTGCGGCTACCCGCCAAGGGACTTTTTAGAATTTAAAGATTTTATTACCCGCTGTGAAGAATCGGTTGAAAAAGTAGCTGCACTTGCAAATGGAATTGCCGTAATAGTTGGAGCGCCATCATACAATCCTAATCCTAAAGGCAAGGCTTTGTACAACTCCGCTTTTTTTCTTTATGATAAAAAGATACAACAAGTAGTGCACAAAACACTTTTGCCTACTTACGATATTTTTGATGAAGTGCGCTACTTTGAAGCGAATACTGAATTCAATATTATTTCATATAATGGGAAGAAATTTGCCATCACCATTTGCGAAGACCTTTGGAACACAGGCTATGAGCATCTTTATGTATCTTCTCCACTTGACAACCTAATGCCTCTAAGTCCGGAGTTTATCATTAATATTTCAGCTTCCCCATTTGATTATAACCACGCGCAGGAAAGAATTTCAGTATTAAAAGATGCTTCCGCGGTGAGCAAGGTTCCCATTTTTTATTGTAATTCCATCGGCGCTCAAACTGATATTATTTTCGATGGCGGCTCATTAGTAATTAATGCCAACGGCAATGTGTTTCATGAAATGAGTTATTTCAAAGAAGAAATAGGTTATTTCAATTTAGATGACCTCAAGAAAAACCCTTCGCAGCACAAGGAGCAGCCTAAAGATAAAGTCACGCTTATTCACAATGCTCTTGTGCTTGGCATCAAAGATTATTTTCAAAAATCAAATTTAAAAAAGTGTATTCTCGGACTTTCGGGAGGCATAGACTCTGCAGTGGTGTGCGCATTGGCTGTTGAGGCGCTTGGCAATGATAATGTTCATACTTTGCTTATGCCATCAATTTTTTCCTCTGAATACTCAATAATTGATGCAGAAGAACTGGCTAAAAATTTAAATATAAAATATAATACTATTCCTATTGAATCTATTTTCGATTCTGTAAATAAAACAACTTCACCTCTTTTTGCCGGCACAAAGTTTGATGTAACAGAAGAAAATATACAGGCTCGTATCAGGGCAATACTGTTGATGGCAATGGCAAATAAATTTAATTACATCCTGCTTAATACATCAAACAAAAGTGAATTAGCTGTTGGATATGGCACACTTTACGGCGATATGAGTGGCGGTTTATCTGTTCTTGGAGATGTTTACAAAACACACGTGTATGGCTTGGCAAATTATATTAATCGTAATAAAATGATTATCCCCGAAAATATAATCACAAAAGCACCATCAGCAGAGCTGCGCCCTAACCAAAAAGACACTGACTCACTGCCGGAGTATGCTGCGCTCGATGAAATTTTATTCCAGTACATTGAAAAAAGACAGGGACCAAAAGAATTAGTACAAATGGGTTTCGATAAAGCACTGGTGGATAAAACAATTAAATTAGTAAATACTAACGAGTATAAGCGCAATCAAACTCCACCAATTCTTCGCATTTCTCCAAAAGCATTTGGCATGGGTAGGCGGTTGCCTATCGTAGGTAAATATTTAGGATAATTGTTCGGCAGCTTGCACTTCCTTTGGGGCTGCACCATTTGTCGCTAAACCTATTTCATTGCCATCCTTATCATAGAAATGAAATTCAGTTAGATAAAAAGAATCATCCGAATAAACATGAAGCTTCACACTATATTTCCTTTGCCATTTCCAGCGCTGTGAAAAAATATTCCTTTTCAGGAACGCTTCAATATATGGATGGGTATATATCGTAACCGACTTGAATTTCTTATGTGCCGCTATCAGCTTCAACCCGCTTTCAATTTTATCTGTAAGCAACAGTGATGGGCCTATCTTGCCCGTTCCGTCACAAGCGGGGCATACTTCGGCGGTTTCAATAGTTATCTGCGGCTTCATACGCTGCCGCGTAATTTGCATCACATTAAATTTGCTTAATGGCAAAAGAGTATGCTTAGCACGGTCTGAGCGCATCAATTCACTCATCTTCTGAAATACCTGACGTTTATATTCGGGTTTTCTGATGTCAATAAAATCAATAATTATTATGCCACCAAGATCACGCAAACGCAATTGGCGCGCTATTTCAGCGCAGGCATCAAGGTTCACCCTCAACGCATTTGCCTCCTGGTCGCCGGTCGTAGTTATGGCATGTCCTGAGTTAACATCAATTACGTGTAGCGCTTCTGTATGTTCAATAACCAGTTCAGAGCCATTATCAAGTTTTACTGATTTCCCGAATGCCGATTTGATTTGCTTTGTAATGTCAAATTCATCAAACAATGACATTTTACCATTATACAACTTAACAATATCTTCCTTGTCAGGGGCAACGCGTGCGATATATGTTTTTATATCATTATAAATATCTTTCTCGTTAACTACGATTTTGTTGAATGATGCATTTAAAAAATCGCGCAACATGCCTGTAGTCTTGTTTACTTCATTTAAAAGTTTAACAGGAGGCTTGGCATTATGAAGGTTCTTAACTATCTCTGCCCATTTATTTTCTAAATGTTTTAAATCTTCGTGCAGTTCAGCCACCGGTTTTCCCTCAGCAACCGTGCGGATGATACAGCCAAAATTTCTGGGCTTAATGCTTTCAATAAGTCGTTGAAGCCTTTTTCTCTCTTCAATGGATGTGATTTTTTTTGATACACTTACCGAATTAAGCAAAGGCATAAGAACAAGATAACGCCCCGGAATTGCAATTTCACAAGTTACGCCGGTGTCCTTTAGATGAAATTGGTTCTTTAAGTATTTGCACCAATATCGGGTGGCGTTTGTCAACTACGCTGTTTATCTTGCCATATTTATTAATAACAGGTTCATACTTAAAACCGGAAAGGTCATTGCCCAATTGTCCATCTATAGCTAATCGTGTAAGCCTTTGAAAATTTTTAAAATCGGGTCCAAGGTCTGTATAATGCAAAAAACCATTCTTTGCATAGCCAACATCAACAAAAGCGGCATTAAGACCGGGTAAAGTTTTAATTGTACGTGCAAGAATCACATCACCTATGGCAAATGATTTCTCACTGGCATCCTGGTGTATTTCCACCAGCCGCTTATCTTCCAATAAGGCAATTTCAACGCCTTTTTGGGTTTGATTTACATATAATTCCCTGTTCACAAAAATAAAATGATTTGAATTAACGCAAAGTACAGGAGTTCTTAAAGGCTTAGGTATATCCCAAGAGAAAACTACGATATGCTGTTCGTCAATCCGAAGTTACGGGTTTGTTAACCCAATTTATCTTGACTTCTTCTTATGACGGTTCTTTCTGAGGCGCTTTTTTCGCTTGTGAGTAGCAATTTTGTGACGTTTTCTTTTTTTACCGCTTGGCATAATGATTAAGAATTTTTTAGTTGTTGAATAATATTATCAATTTGTTTTTGTCCCTCCGGGTTGGTAATCATCTTCCTGCACTTTTCAAATGTCTGAATAGCTTTCTCCGTTTTGCCTGATGCTTTATATGCCATGCCCAGGTAAAAATATGCTTCTGATTCAGACGGGTTATTTTTAACTAATTTTTCCAATCGCGGAACCGCTTTATCAAGCTGCCCACTCTCTATATCCAGCCGTCCAAGAAGCAAATTCACCTCCACATTATCCGGCTCCTTCTTTTCCAACCCCTTTAAAAGCAACACCCCATTCATAACATCGCCGTTGCCATCCACATAACATTGCGCTAATTTAACCTGATTATTCAAATTTGAAGAATCTTTAGCTATGGCATTTTTATAACATTCAATTGCCTGTTTCACAGCAAAGATGCGAATAATTGTGTCATTAGTTTGCTGAAAGGTAATATTAAACACATCTCCGGCATTTGACCAGTCTTTTGCAGAGCCGGTATTACCTGCGATATTCATAAGGTATTTACCTGCTACTGCAGGCTCATTATTTCCGCTCCAGAATTTTACCAGGGCATGAAGAACACTCTCATTATTGTATGATTCCTTTAGTTGGTTATCAAGCAACTTTAATGAATCTTGTTTTGATTCCGGCAAATCGTTTCGTGCAATTGTAAGCACGGCATTAAAATCCACAGATGAAACTGGTGCAACATGACCACCCGTCATTGCACCCATTGGCATTGGAACTGCTGAAGGATAGGATTTAACGCGGCCGAACACATATAATCCGGCCACTACAAATACCCCACAAATTATTAATATCCATCTCAGTTTATTCACCGGTGAGGTATATTAATAATAAATCAGGGTTTTTTAACCAGCCTGGATTTCTTCACCTTTTCTACAAAGGTTTTTGCAGGTTTAAAAGATGGGATATAATGTTCAGGAATTAATATGGCTTCATTCTTTTTGATATTACGCCCAATTTTTTGAGCGCGCCTTTTTACGATAAAGCTGCCAAATCCACGAACATAGATGTTTTCACCGTCCTTTAATGATTCCTTCACTTCACGAAAGAATGATTCAAGCGTAACTAGTACATCCACTTTAGGAATGCCTGTTTTCTCTGCAATCCTGTTAATCAAATCCGATTTTCTCATACTTATACTTTTTATTTAATTAGGGGTTTAAACAATAAAACAAAATTTCAAACTTAAACTTTGGCAAAGGTCGCAGTTTTTTTTCAAAGATTAAAATCAAAATGCTATTTTTCCTAAATGCAGAGAGAAATTTACAACGAATTCCCGTCAATTTTGTTACAATGGCACAAAAATAATAAACGGTCACTTCCGTGGAAAAGCAGTAAAAATCCCTATCTCACATGGCTTTCAGAAATAATTTTACAACAAACTCAAATTGCCCAAGGGCTGCCTTATTATAAAAAAATCTCTGCTAAATACCCAACGGTTAAACATCTTGCTGATGCTGATTTGGACGAAATAATGAAATTATGGGAAGGGCTTGGCTATTATTCGCGCGCCCGTCACCTTCATCACACAGCCAAATATATTGCTTATGAAAATGATGGTTGTTTCCCAAACACCTATAATGAATTGCTAAAATTAAAGGGCGTAGGCACCTATACGGCTGCCGCCATTGCTTCTTTTGCATTTGATCAGCCCCATGCTGTAGTAGATGGTAATGTATTCCGTACACTTGCGCGTATATTCGGAATTAAAAAACCCATTGACACTATAGATGGGAAAAAATACTTTACTCAACTTGCCAACCGGCTTATTGATAAAAAATATCCTGCTGATTATAACCAGGCTATTATGGATTTTGGGGCAACTGTATGTATGCCAAAAAAGCCATTATGCAATTCTTGCCCCTTTGCAAAAAAATGTGTGGCAAAAGCAAAAAAAATTATTGCGTTATTTCCCGTAAAACTTAAACGGCTTACTAAGAAAACCCGCTATTTCAATTACTTGGTTATAAAATACAACAACCAATTATACTTACGTCACAGAACGGAAAATGATATCTGGAAAAATCTCTATGACTTTCCGGTTATCGAAAACACCACACTCTCAAGAAAAAACCTAATCCGTAGCGCCAAAGAATGGAAAACCTGGTTTAAGGGGCTATATCCCGTAATAAAAAATAAATCAGGTGATTTTACCCAACAACTATCTCATCAAACCATTATCGCCCGGTTTTATACTATATTAT
Organism: Chitinophagales bacterium; assembly: GCA_963770495.1. GTDB lineage: Bacteria > Bacteroidota > Bacteroidia > Chitinophagales > CAVYQA01 > CAVYQA01. The sequence continues at coordinate 132,189 of CAVYQA010000001.1, forward strand.
TAATAAACAAGCCTTTGGATAGCAAATATGGTTTTCATCTTACCTATAAAAATAAAATCAGCCGGCACGCTTTTCCTAAAATAATTCTGGATTATTTAAAAACTATTAGTAATTTTAACTATTGAAAATTTATTAACCCATTAATTTTTTTGTTATGAAAAGTGTAAACAAAGTTATCCTAATCGGCTACTTAGGGGCTGAACCGGAAGTAAAACATCTTGATAAAGGTTTAATTGTATCCAAAGTCAGGTTGGCTACCAATCGTAGTTATAAAGACAAGGATGGCACCTTAAAGGATGAAACAGATTGGCACAGTTTGGTTTTTTGGAACCAATTGGCTGAAATCAGTGAAAAATATTTACATAAAGGCAGTCATGTATATGTTGAAGGCCGCCTGCGCAACCGTAGTTGGCAGGATAAGGATGGTAACACTAAGTATGCCACTGAAATTGTTGGTGAAAATTTTATAATTCTTGACAAAAGGTCGGATTCACCTGATCGCGAAAACAGTACTGCTCCTGCGACTAATGTAACCGATGACCAACCGGCTGATGACCTGCCTTTTTAGGGCATAATAAAGTTTATAAGCAACGGCAGGCTGATATTATTTAGATGCCGTTGCTTTTTATTTTAACTTATTGATGTTTTCACTTATTATCATTTTAATTCTGCTTACCGGTTCGGCAATGACGTCAGGGGCTGAAGTGGCTTTTTTTTCATTATCTCCAAAAGAGATGGAAAAGATAAAAAGCGTGTCAACTCGTTCACATAAACTAGTCAGCAAACTCATTGATCATCCCCGGCACCTGCTGGCAACTATTCTTGTTGCTAACAACCTAATCAATATATTAATCATCATTCTATCCTCATTATTACTCAAATCGTTATTTGAAAATACGAATATACTTGGTATAGATAATGCGGCTTTGAGCCATAACGTCCTTAAGATTCATCGTGTACTTATATTTTGGCTAAATACTGTTATAATTACTTTTATCTTAGTGATTTTTGGAGAAGTGATGCCAAAAATCTACGCTGCAAGCAATAATATTAAAATGGCATTGTTACTTGCTCAACCGATAAATATTCTTGGACGCCTCATTTACCCTTTGAGTCATTCCATGGTTGTTTCTACTAATTTTTTTGACCAGCGTATTGTACCCAATACCAAACTCACCACTGAAGATATTGATTATGCCATTGAAATTACTACGGACAACAAACAATCTTCAAAGCAGGAAATTAGTTTGCTTAAAGGCGTTGTGAAATTTGGCAATATTGCCGTTAAACAAATCATGCGTCAGCGCCTCGATATTGTTGCTCTTAATGAAGACATGAACTTTGAGGAAGTTTTGAAATTTGTTAAAGACGCAGGGTATTCGCGTTTCCCTGTAATTAAAGAAGATTTCGATCATGTTGTTGGCTTTTTATATACTAAGGAATTAATTCCCTTTCTTAATTACGATAAATTTTTCAAATGGAAATCGTTATTACACAAACCTTTTTTTGTACCCGAAACACGTAAAATTGACGACTTGTTACGCGATTTCCAGGCACGTATGACACATATGGCTGTTGTGGTGGACGAATATGGCGGCACGAGTGGATTGATAACCCTTGAAGATATTGTAGAAGAAATTGTGGGTGATATTAGTGATGAATTTGATGAGAAAATTGACGCCGCCTATAAGAAATTAAATGATACTACATTTGAATTTGACGGCAAAATGCCCCTCACTGATGCTTACAAAATTTTACACCTTCCAACAGATACTTTTGATGAAGTGAAAGGGGAATCTGATTCTGTAGCCGGTTTGTTATTGGAGCTAAGTGCAAAAATTCCTGCAATAAATGAGGAAGTGATTTATAAAAATTTCCGTTTAATTGCCACAGGAATTGATTCACATCGTATCAGTAAAGTGAAAATTATTATTTTGCCAAAGGAAAATAAAGAAGCGCAACATGCAGAAGCCACGAAGTAACGAAAGAAGATTTCTATTTCATTTATCTTTTGTATGGATTGCTTCTGTCTTTTTTTTATGCTGTCAAAGCAATTACACACCCAAACCCAAAGGATATTACCGTATCACTTTTCCTGCAAAAGCCTATAAAGAATACACCTGCGATAGTTGCCCGTTTACGTTTGAATATCCGGTTTATGCTAACATTACCCGGGATGAAAAATTTTTCGATACTAAACCGGAAAACCCCTGCTGGCTCAATATTAATTTCGCTGGTTTAAATGGAACCATTTATTTAAGCTATAAGGTGATCAATAAAAAGAATACACTTGAAAAGCTGATAAATGACTCCCATGAACTTACGTTTAAACACACCATAAAAGCCGATTATATAGATGAAACACCCATCAGTAATTCCCATAACGTGAGAGGAATTTTTTATGAAGTAGGCGGCAATGCCGCATCCTCTGTGCAGTTTTTTTTAACTGACAGCACAAAAAATTTTATACGGGGGGCTTTGTATTTCAATTCTGTTCCTAATGCCGATTCTTTGAAACCGGTTATAGCATTTGTGAAAGCGGATATGATTCATCTTTTCAATACATTTCAGTGGAATAATAATAAAATGCCGGTGAATGCATCAGCCAAATGAGAATCACTCAAAGCTATTACCTGAATTCACCTATTGAATACCTTAAAGGTGTTGGACCGCAACGTGGTGATACGCTAAAAAAGGAATTACAGATTTTCACATTTAATGATTTGCTACATCATCTCCCTTTCCGATATATAGACCGTACAAAAATTTACACTATAAAAGATATAAATGATGATACACAATACATTCAACTTAAAGGCAGGTTACATAATATAAAAGTAGTCGGAAATGCCCGCCAGAAGCGCCTTACAGTGTGGTTAAGTGACAAGAGCGGCAAAATAGAACTAGTATGGTTCAAAAGTATCCCCTGGGTGGAAAAAATTCTAAAAGAGAATGTTGAGTATTTGGTTTTTGGTAAGCCTAATTTGTATAAAAACCATTTTTCACTTGCACATCCCGACATTGAAACTGCTGAAGCAGAAACAGAAAGTCTATCTGCCGGAGTTTTGCAGCCCGTATATTCTTCCACTGAAAACCTGAAGCGAAAAAGCCTTGATTCAAAAGGCATCTTAAAATTAATGCGCGTATTAGAAACCGGGCTTGTTAAAAGCGATTTACCTGAACTATTACCGACTAATCTTATTGCAAAATACCGGTTAGTATCTCCTTTTGAAGCTTATAGAACTATCCATTTTCCCGAAACAGAGCAGCAACTTGCAGAAGCAAGAAAGCGATTGAAATTTGAAGAACTCTTTCTATTACAACTTTCTCTTTTGCAGATGAAGCAATTCAGAAAAGTGAATTATAAAGGGTTTGTGTTTCAGCATTTGGGCTATTATTTCAATTCATTTTATAAAGAAGCATTGCCTTTTCAATTGACGAATGCCCAAAAACGAGTGTTAAAAGAAATCCGCTCCGACCTTTTATCAGGTAAGCAAATGAACAGGCTATTGCAAGGAGATGTAGGCAGTGGTAAAACTATAGTAGCCCTAATGTGCATGTTGATGGCGCTGGACAATAATTTCCAAGCCTGTCTAATGGCGCCTACTGAAATTCTTGCACAGCAACATTTTCAAAATATCAGCCGGTTAGTTGGTAAAATGAACTTAAAGATAGGTTTGCTCACCTCATCAGTAAAAGGAAGTGAAAGAAAAGATACTCTGAATAATCTTGAAAACGGAGAGACAAAAATACTAATCGGCACACATGCTTTAATTGAAGATGCCGTAAAATTTCAGCAACTTGGCTTGGTTATTATTGATGAACAGCATCGTTTTGGAGTGGAACAACGCGCAAAACTCTGGACAAAAAACGAGCAGAATCCACATGTTCTTGTAATGACGGCAACCCCAATTCCGAGAACGCTTGCAATGACGTTGTACGGTGAACTTGATGTATCTGTAATTGATGAATTACCTCCCGGCAGAAAACCGGTGCAAACTATTCATCGCTTTGATTCAAGCCGTTTAGCAGTATTTGGTTTTATAAAAGAACAAATTGCTCTTGGAAGGCAAATATATATCGTTTATCCCTTAATTGAAGAGTCTGAAAAACTGGACTATAAAGATTTGATGGATGGCTATGAAAGTATCAGTCGCGAATTTCCATTGCCAAAATATAAAGTTGGTGTAATGCACGGGCGAATGACAGCCGAGGCGAAAGCAACAGAAATGAGCTGGCTCATAAAAGGTGAAACAAATATTTTGGTAGCAACTACTGTAATTGAAGTGGGCGTTGATGTACCTAATGCATCGGTGATGGTAATTGAAAGTGCAGAGCGTTTTGGCTTGTCGCAGTTACATCAGTTGCGCGGGCGTGTCGGGCGCGGTGCTGAAAAATCATATTGTATTTTAATGACAGGAAATAAATTGACCTCTGATGCACGAGAGCGTATGAATACTATGGTAAAAACCAACGATGGTTTTATAATTGCCGAAAAAGATTTACAGTTGCGCGGACCCGGCGATTTACAGGGCACCCAGCAAAGCGGCATTCTCAATTTTATGATTGCAGATCTTGCCAAAGATTATCGTATTCTTGAAGCTGCGCGAAATGAAGCTGAACAATTGCTTAAAGACGACCCGTTTTTAGAAAAGCCAATTAATCAATCGTTAAAAAACTTTTTAACCCGGCAGAAAGAAGGTAAAAAAATGTGGAGCCGTATTTCATAAATCATTCTTAATACTGTGGCATATCTTTAGGAAACAGTCTGCGTGGTTTATCTTTGCTGCCCTCGGTACTGGTAACCTTACCATTCATAAAGGCAGGACACGTCTTACGATGGCACGCTGACAGCAGTGTTGCAGCTATTAATAAAAAAAGGCATTTTCTCATTGCCAAAAAATATTTGAATAATTTCTTAAAAATAGTGTAAATTCCAATATTCATCCCTGTTAATTTACTTAACAACTAAAACGAACATTATATATGACTATTGCATCAGATTATCTCTCAACCGCAGCTAAAGGTTTCCGCGATATAAAGCTATCCGCCGAAAAAGCCATTGCGCAACTTACAGATGAACAAATACACTACCAGCCCGACCCTGAATCGAACAGCATTGCTATAATAGTAAAACACATTAGTGGTAATATGCTCTCGCGCTGGACTGATTTCTTTACCAGCGATGGTGAGAAACTCAACCGTCATCGCGACAATGAATTTATTGATGATATAAAAAGCAAGGAACATCTATTACAAATTTGGGAAGAAGGATGGAAGGTTTGCCTCGATGTGGTTCTAAATCTTAAAGAAGAAGATTTAAGCCGCAGTATAACTATACGTAATGAACCCCACACCGTATTAAATGCAGTTAGCCGCCAATTAATGCATTACTCTCATCACACCGGGCAAATAGTTTATCTCTCAAAGCATTTAGCGGGCTCAAACTGGAAAACGCTTTCTATTCCAAGAGGAAAATCAGAAGAATATTTACATACACCACCAAAGAAGTAATAATGGAAGACAATTATTTAAAAGGGCGTGGTTCGCAGTTCAATCCGAAAAATAAATTTCTGAAAGGTGAGCGAGTGATTGAACATATAGAGGGGATTGATGAAGAAATAACATCTGATGTTAACACCCAATATCTTGAAGATTTCCCTAAAAAAATAGTAAATGAAGTTACCAGCCCCGATTTGGGAATGATGTATTCATTAAATCCCTACCAGGGCTGTGAGCATGGCTGCATTTATTGTTATGCCCGTAATGCCCATGAATACTGGGGTTTTAGCGCCGGTCTTGATTTTGAGCGGAAAATTATCGTTAAAAAGAATGCGCCCGAATTGCTGAAAAAATTATTTGAAAGCAAAAAATGGGAACCTCACCCGATTAGCATTTCAGGAAATACCGATTGCTACCAGCCGGCGGAAAGAAAATTTCGCATTACAAGGCAGTTGCTGGAAATTGCTTTGAAGTATCGTCATCCCATAGGAATGATAACTAAAAATGCTCTTATTCTTCGCGATAAAGATATTTTACAGGAAATGGCAAAACTTCGGCTTATAAAAGTTTTTGTAAGCATCACTTCACTTAATCCTGATTTACGGCGGGTAATGGAACCGCGTACCGTAACTGCAGAACAGCGCTTAAAAGTAATTGAAACACTTACTTCAGTTGGTGTGCCAATGGGTGTTATGACAGCGCCCATCATTCCGGGATTAAATGATCATGAAATTCCAAACCTTATTGAAGCGGCAGCCCAGCATGGCGCGCTGGGTGCGGGTTATACCATTGTACGGTTAAACGGTGCAGTTGGCTCAATCTTTAAGGACTGGATTCATAAAATTTTTCCTGACCGTGCAGAACGTGTTTTACATCTTATTGAATCATGTCATGGCGGAAAATTAAATGATAGCAGGTGGGGAACGCGAACACGCGGCGAAGGCAACATAGCCGATATAATAAACCAGATGTTTAAGTTAGCCGTGAGAAAACATTTTATAAATAAAACATTTCCTGAATATGACTTGAGTCTTTTCAGGCGCAGGTATTCGCAACAACAACAATTATTTTAATTAATCTGTCATTTTAAAAAATTTGTGGCTTTTTATTTGTAGTGGTTGCATTATCGCACAAAAATATTTTACACTAATGTTTGGAAAATAGCGGAAACACTATATTTTTGTCGTGTTATTACAATTTTTTTTACCAAAAAACAAAACCATATGAACAAAGGACAATTAATCGCCAAGATCGCATCTGATGCCAAGGTCACCAAGGCTCAGGCTGGCGCAGCTCTGGAATCGGTGATTCGAAACACTGTGACCGCTCTTAAAAAAGGTGATAAGTTAACCCTGGTTGGTTTCGGTACTTTTTCTGTAGCCAAGCGTTCTGCACGTAAAGGAAGAAACCCGCAAACAGGCAAACCTATCAACATTCCCGCCAAGAAGGTCGTGAAATTCAGAGCAGGCAAGGAGTTTGCTCACAAAGTTAAATAGTCCTTTTTTAGGATTATCCTAAAAAGCAAGGTCTTGGCGATCTTGCTTTTTTTGTATATCTTTCATAAAATATAAAAAATAATAATTTATTTAAGCATTAATTTAATTATACATATATGGGACGCGGGGATAAACGCAGTAAAAAAGGTAAACGGTTTAAAGGTAGTTTCGGAAACTCCCGCCGTCACAAGATAAAAAAGGCTTCTGCAGTTGCTGTTCAGGCAAAGCCTGTAGTTGAAGAAGTGGTTGAAAAAGCGCCGGCAAAAAAGCCAAGAAAGAAGAAAGCCGAATAACTATCAGGGGGCCAGTCGCTCAATTTTCCAGTCTTTTCCTCCATAGCGGTAAACAATGCGGTCGTGCAGACGGTTAGGCCTTCCCTGCCAGAATTCTATAAGGGTTGGTTTTAACGCATAGCCGCCCCAATGCTTGGGACGAGGGATAATTGCATCTGAAAATTCATCATTCAATCGTGCCAGTTGCTGGTCCAGGAAATCCCTGCTTTCAATAACTTCGCTTTGTGGTGATAGAACGGCGCCGAGTTGACTTCCGCGGTTGCGCGAATGAAAATACCTGTCAGAGCGTGATGAAGAGATTTTTTTCACTTTTCCCTCAATACGAATTTGCCGGTGAAGAGGCTGCCAGAAAAAAACCAATGCTGCATAAGGATTATCTTCAAGGTTCCTTCCTTTACGGCTATTATAATTAGTATAAAAAACAAATTCGTTTTCCTCAACGGCTTTCAGCAAAACAATTCGGGCAGAAGGGCGGCCCTTTTTGTTTGCTGTCGAAAGTGTCATCGCATTATATTCCTCCAATCCTTTATTCGCCGCGTCTTCAAACCATATTTTGAACTGTTCCAAAGGATTTTTTAGTACTGTATTCTCACTAAGAGAATCAGGAATCAGTTCTTTATCTTCTTCATTAGTGGAGATAGTTTTCTTCATTCTGAAGACATTTAAGGTATCCGCTACAAAAATAAGTTAAATCTGTGGCTTTAAATGACAGTGTTTTGTTAAATGCTTCTTATTTTTGCCCTGCTTTCAATTTTAGATTAAAAAAGAAAGTATGAATTCGGGGTGTAGCGCAGCCCGGTTAGCGCGCCACGTTCGGGACGTGGAGGCCGGTGGTTCGAATCCACTCACCCCGACAATTATGGTTAAGAAGCCATATTTTGTCTATATATTATTTAGCGATTTAACTTCCAAGTATTATGTTGGGAGTACTGAGAATATAGCAGCGCGATTTAACTATCATAATAGAGGGTACAATCGCTCAACAAAACATGGTGTCCCTTGGGAAATGATTAAAACTATAGAAGTTAATAATAGATCGGAAGCTTTGAAATTAGAATTTAAAATTAAAAAAAGAGGCATAAAACGTTTTTTGTAAGACTTTGATATTAACGGGTTAGCGCGTGGCGCTTAGGCGCCAAGGCCGGTGGTTCGAATCCACTCACCCCGACTCATCATTGCCACCTTAGCTCAGATGGCCAGAGCGACTGATTCGTAATCAGTAGGTCCCGAGTTCGATTCTCGGAGGTGGCTCTTAATACTCACCACCCCATCCTCTCTTTCAAATTCACTATATGCGCTAAATGATGTCTTGAATGCCAGTCATACAATGCCACAAGGCGATAAAGCGGAATATCTTTACCCATTTCAGGGTGATTAAATGTTTTTTGCCATTCAGCATCGGTCATAGATTGCAAAAGAACTACCCAGCGTTTATGCAATAAGTCAATCAACTGCAACGACCATTCCACCGGCGCATTTTTGCTATCTGCTAACTCAGCCCAAAGAGCTTCTTTGTATGGCTTAATAGTAGGATTATCTTCGGTAAGAGCCAATTTAAATCGGCAGTAGCTATTTACATGACTGTCAAAAATATGATGAACTGTCTGAAGCACAGTCCATCCACCGGGGCGATATGGCGTTTCAAGCTGGTCTTCTTTTAACCTGCCCACCTCCCCAATTAATTTTTTTGGCAGTTCTGAAATTGTGCGAATGTTTTGACGAACAAGCTCAGACGAGTATTCGTCAGGCGCTTTAAATTTACCGATAGGATAGCGTAAAACTTCTATATCTTCAGTCATATAGATTTAATTTTATACAAAATTAGAAAAGTAAGTTCTGCAAACTGCTTTTTTGAAATTAAATTATTGGTCACCGCTTTAATTACTTTCCCTTCACCATTTGAACAGAGCGCCATATAAGAGATTTATTCTTTTTCAGCACCAGGTAAATCTCTCGCTTGCCTCCAAAACATCTGAAAAAACGCTCCACGCCGGCATCCATACTGCCTTCAAAGTCAAATGTTTTTTTACCAATCGCCTTGCAATGTTTTATAGAGTGCCATATCAGGGCAGTCATAGCCCGGTTATCACGTATTTCAGGATTTTTTGCACCCATAAGGTAATAGGCACGTTGTTCATCCCACAAATTCCAGATAATGGCTTGTATAATTCCATCTTTTTTAGCCACCCATAGAGCAGCTTGCCCCTTTTCTTTACAGGCATTGAACAGCCTTTCCAAATATTGTAAAGAAAAATTAACCTGCACGTTCTTTTTATCTAATGTTGCTTTTTGAAAATTGAAGAGTTGTGATAATAATTCGGGCTCGTTCGTAATTACTATATCCTCTTCCGATTTGCGCACGTTGCGTCTCGATTCTTCATGTAATTTTGAAAAAAGCGTTTCCTCATCATTTAGCAGGTTAATAATAAATGTTTGCCGCACCTGCGTATCAAAGCCCTTTTGTTTAAATAATCCAACTTGTTTCAATTCTGGTTGAATGGCTATGAACCAAACTTTTATTTGTGGCATTTGGTCGAAAAGTGCAGAAAGTATTTCATGTTCATAGCTATCATACTTACTTTGCTTAAGGTTAGCCGGATAAAAAACATGCGGGCCCAAATAAGGGGTAAGAACCGGCGTTCGCAATAACGACACGCCCACCTTTTGTTCAATCGAGTAGGGCCACACTCCTGCAACACGGTCGCCGTCTTTAACTATGGTCACGTCCCATTTTTTACAGGCAATGTCCAGCCACCAATCCTGTAGGAACGAGCGGCAAATTGTTTTGCTTTGAGCAAATTGAGCGGTATAGTTCCTTGTTTGTCAAAAATCAAAATTACTAATAAGTGAATATAAATTTATGACAAACAGGGCGAGAAATGTATATAACAAACACTAAGCATTCTTACTATCAACTTTTCCGTAGATTAGCACTCCCAAAAAAATCATAATGAAAAAGATATCTGTTCTTTTATTATTAGACATTTGTTCACTTACTCTGTTCGCACAAAACTATATGACACCCGAATTACTATGGCAGTTAGGCAGGGTAAGTGGTGAAACAGTTACTCCAGATGGCAAATTGGTTATTTATAGCATTAAATATTACGATGTGCAAGCCAATAAGGGTGAAAGTAATCTTTACAGTGTGCCCGTTGCAGGCGGAGAGCCCAAACAGTTAACTACAACCATTGGAACAGAAAACAATGTAGAGTTTTCGCCATTTGGTGAAATGGGTTATGTATACAAAGGTAATTGGTATGAAGCCAATTCAGATGGCAGCAATGTTGTTCAAACTACCAAGGACACAGATGGCATTGATAATGTAAAATATTCACCTGATGGCAGGTATGTCCTCTTTACAAAAAATGTTAAACTGGATACAATGAAGGATGATTTATATCCCAATTTACCAAAATCCCGGATACGCATTATTAATGATTTGATGTATCGCCATTGGGATAGCTGGGAGGATGGCACCTATAGCCATGTGTTTTATGCACCTTACAGGGAGGGAAAAATTGATATGGCAAAGGCAAAAGATATTATGAAAGGCGAGAAATATTATTGCCCGCAGCAACCTGAAGGAGGCGCTGAAGATGTGGTTTGGAGCCCCGACAGCAAAACAATTGTTTATGTTACAAAAAAGAAAGTCGGAAAAGATTATGCCGTCAGCACCAATACCGACCTTTATTTTTATGACATAGCAAGCGGCACAACAACTGATTTTACACAAGATAATCCGGGTTATGATACTTACCCTGTTTTCTCTCATGACGGAAGTAAAATTGCATGGCTTAGCATGGCGCGTGATGGTTATGAGGCGGATAAAAACCGGATAATGGTTTATGATTTTACAATGAAAAAGAAATATGATTTTACAAAAGACTGGGATGAATCGGCAACAGAATTACGCTGGAGCAAAGATGATTCTAAATTATATTTTTTGGAATGTTATTTCGGACCAGATGAGTTATTTGAAATAAGCTTGCCAAATGATTTATCTGCGGTAACATCAAAAAATTTCAGTCAAATAACTACTGGTGATCACGATGTTACAGCAATGCTTGGTCAATCAGGCAAAACTATGATTGTTACTCGTACTGATATGAATCATGCTGCAGAAATATTTAGCGTTGATTTGACTAACGGCGCTTTTACGCAGCTTACATTCACTAATAAAAAAGCCTATGATAACATTCACGTGGGTAATATTGAAAAACGATGGGTAAAAACTACTGATGGAAAAAAAGAATTGGTATGGGTAATTTATCCTCCTGATTTTGACGCCTCAAAAAAATACCCCACACTTCTTTATTGCCAGGGTGGTCCACAATCTCCTGTATCCCAGTTCTACTCATTCAGATGGAATTTTCAGTTAATGGCGGCTAACGGCTATGTTATAGTTGCGCCCTGCCGTCGTGGTATGCAGGGCTTTGGCACTGCGTGGAATGAAGAGATAAGCCGCGATTGGGGCGGTCAATGTATGAGAGATTACCTGTCAGCCATTGATTCGATTTCCAAATTGCCATTTGTAGATGTTAATCGCAGAGGAGCAGTAGGTGCAAGTTTTGGCGGGTATTCTATTTATTTTCTTGAAGGTATCAGCAACGGGCGGTTTAAAACATTCATTTCCCATGATGGTGTATTTGATTTGGAAAGCATGTATTTAACAACAGAAGAAATGTGGTTCCCTAATTGGGAACTTGGTGGTCCCTTTTGGGTAACAAATCCGCCTGTTGATTACCAGAAATTCAATCCCAAAAATTTTATTGACAAATGGAACACGCCTATCCTTATCATACAAGGCGAACAGGATTTTCGTGTGCCTGTGGAACAGGGTTTAGAGGCATTCCAGGCAGCGCAACTAAAAGGTATAAAAAGCAAATTGCTGTATGTTAATGATGCAGGGCATTGGGTTTTAACGCCTCAGGATGGGTTGGTGTGGCAACATGAGTTTTATAACTGGTTGGATGAAACCCTAAAGAGTTTGCCTCATTAAAAATAAATTTCATATTTTTGAAAGTATCTAATTGGCTTTTAATAAATGAAAAATCCGGCTCACTGGACAAAGGGCGACCTATACCATCATTTGCAACAAGCAATTGATTTGGAGTTTTGGACTATACCACTCTACCTCACTTCACTCTACTCCATTAAGGGCTTAAAAAATTGCGATAAAAAAAACTACCCTCCCGCTGCATTATTAATTGAATCGGTTGTAATACAGGAAATGCTTCACCTTGAAATTGTGTGCAACCTTTGTAATGCACTAGGTTATTCGCCTTGTTTTAATCCTCCACACTATAATGAACAGAAAGGCATTCCTTTTATTCACCCTAAAAACCTGCCTGATGAGATTTTAAATTATGAAATTCAGCCGGGTCCTTTAAATGAAAATTCACTTAAACTTTTTTGTGCTATAGAGTTACCCGAACCTAAAAAGGAAATAATTTGGGATGATAAACGACCGTATGATTCTATAGGTGAGCTTTACGAAGCGCTTCGAATTGGTATCGCTCATTTATGGAAAAATTGTTATGTATGTGAAGAAAATAATACCAAACAAAAAGCTTCTTTTAGAGAATACCAAAATTCAAACGGGCGACATCACGGATTCAGCCAGATTGTTAATTCTCCCGAAACTGCTGCAATAGCAATTGAGGCAATTATTGAACAGGGCGAGGGCGCCGATTCAAAAACTGTTCCTGCCGCTTTCCGCCCGCCCGAACTTGAAGAAGGCAAAGAATTTGACCCGGGCTGGTTTAAGGGAAATTTAAGTCACTATCAAAAATTCCGAATTCTCCACCATCACTATAAAAAATTACCCCCGGTTCATTCCTTGAGTCATAATTACGTTCCCGGTAAGGAGCAGCATCTGTTAGAAAAGAACTATCGAAATTTTCTAAAAGAATTAGAAATAAGTTTTAATGAAAATGGAACTGAACCGAAAATGCCTTTTTGGAATAGTATGTTTCAACTCACCAACTCAATAATTGCAGTTTGGGAATCGGGTGGTTGCCCTGATTTTAATATTACTTAACCGGGCTATCAGTGTGTACGGGTATTTTATTTATCCTGTTGGCATGTCTTCCACCTTCAAAATCTGTGGTTAGAAAAGTAGTTACCATTTCTTTTGCTAACTCCAAAGCAACAAAGCGGGCAGGTAGACAAATAACATTAGCATTATTATGCTTGCGGGCTAAACTTGCTAAATCATTTTCCCAGCATATTGCTGCACGAATATGCTGATGCTTATTTGCAGTTATTGCTACACCGTTCGCGCTGCCGCACAGTAGAATACCTAAATCATCTTTACCCGATTCAATAGCATCGCACAGCGGGTGAACGTAATCAGGATAGTCAACTGATTGCTCAGAGTGAGTACCAAAATCAGTAACCCCATAACCTTCGCTTCGAAGTAGTTTCACCAACTCTTCTTTATAAGCAAAACCGGCATGGTCGCAGCCAATGCCTAAACGGAGTTTTTTATTCATCGATGTAAATTTGTATTTAAAAATAACAATAAATAATCAGAAAAAATGCGCGTTTACTTTCCATATAATTCGCGTTCTTTTTTCTCGCGCTGTTTTACTACACGCCTTGCCACCAAAATGCTTATTTCATATAGAACATATAGCGGAACGGCGACAAGAATCTGCGAAAAAACATCGGGTGACGGTGTAATCAGCATGGCAACTACTAACACACCTACAATGGCATATCTTCTGTACTGCCTCATAGATTTATCACCGATCAACCCCAGCTTAGCCACAAAAAACACAATCATCGGAAATTCAAATACCAAGCCTGTCATTAGAACAAGCCCGGTGACTATATTAATATAAGAACTAAGATTTATAGTGTTTTTTACATCCTCACTAACGTGATAAGTGCCCAGATAGTTTACCGACATGGGCATTAACACAAAATAGCCGAAGATTACACCAATGTAAAATAATACAGCAGCCCACACCACAATTCCCTTAAGGCTTTTTAATTCATTGTTATACAGGGCGGGTTTAACGAATGTCCATAGCTCATATAACACATAGGGGAAAACAGCAATTAGCCCGACAATGAACGACGTTTTAATATGTGTCATAAACTGAGCAGCCAAATCCATGTTGGTGATGGAATAATCAAAATTGGTACGGCAAATGCTATAAACATGAATGCGGCTGCCTAACCAGCACAGAGCCTTGTACGTTATGAACCCGGGCTTTTTAGGTGCAAAAATAATATTATCAAAAAGGAATTTTTTGTTGGCGAAAAACACCACTCCTGCGGCAAATATGGCAACTACAGAACGAAAAATATGCCCGCGTAAATCTTCAATGTGTTCCCAAAACGACATTTCAGCTTTAGCGCCTTTTTTGCGCTTGAAAAAACTGAATAAATTATTCGGATTGAAAAGTGCCATCTTGGTTTATCTCTTCATTAATTTGAAGAGATGTTTTCGAACAGGTTAATTGCCGCCCAACGCTTTCATAATTTTATCATACTTGGGTGTAAGAATAATATCGGTACGACGGTTTTGCTTTCTACCTTCAGGTGTTCCGTTATCTGCGACAGGATAATATTCACTACGACCGGAAGCAGTAATACGTTTCTCATCAACATTGCCATCGGCAGTTAAAATTCTGATAACCGATGTTGCACGTAGCACACTCAGGTCCCAATTATCTTTCATCTCCCCGCTTCCGTTTAACGGCACATTGTCCGTATTGCCTTGTATCATCACATCTATATCAGGATTTTTAGCCAGCACTGCGGCAAGTTGTTTAATAGCTTTTTGACCTTTAGGGTCAACTGTTGTGCTTCCTGATTTAAATAATAATTGATCGGACAACGATACATAAATATTTCCGTCTTTATTATAAACTGTTAAATCGCTGGCTGAAAAATCAGTGAGCGCATCTGTAATATTCTTCTTGAGTGCATTCATAGTCGAATCCTTTTCTGTCAGCATCTTTTGCAACTCATGTTCCTTTTGCTCGCGTTGCGCTACCGCTGCTGAAAGTGAATCAATATTTTTCTGTTTTGCATTAAGCGATATTTCTAATTGCGACAGCTGTGCCTGCTCTGCATCCAAATCCTGTTTTTCCTTCTCTAACTTTTGATTGAGTTCATTGGTTTGATTAGTAGAAGTAGTAAGCAAGTCCTTGTTTTGTTTTATCACATCCTCGTAAAGCCCGTTCAGTGTTGTATTGGAAGCCAGCATTTTCCGGTATTCTATACCACTTTGAGCCGTATCCGCCTCCAAATCTCTGATTTGATCCTTCATAGTGGAGATAGATTTATTTAATGCCGTGATCTGTGCCATAACCGTAGCCGATTGATTAGCACAGGCAATACTATCCTGTTTTAAACGGTCCATCCGTGCCTTTGTATCCTGAAATAGTTTTGCAGGCACACAGGCTGTTAACTCTAGTAACAATGCAATTCCTGCGAGGTATAGTGTGTTTTTCATGCTCTAAAGTTTATGAATATTGCTGCAAAGTTATCAATAATCACTTATCAGTAATCACTTATCAATTAACTGTGCATATAAATGTTAATTGTTTAGTGAACCATCTGGAAACGTGAAACCAAAACGGGTAGTTATTTATTATAAATAGTCATAGTGCGCTCAAGCCCTTTAGACATAAAGCTTGTGATTGCCTCAACAGCAAATTTTATTTTTTCCGGGAGTTGTTTTTCTTCTTCAGCAGTCCATTTACCCAGCACATAATCTACTTGTTTTCCTTTTTGATAATTGTTTCCGATACCAAACCGCAATCGAGGATACTCGGTAGTTAGCAATTGCGCCTGTATGTCTTTTAGCCCATTATGCCCACCATCACTGCCTTGAGAACGGATACGTATTTTTCCGAAATCAATATTTTTATCATCCAACACAACCAGCAATTGTGAGATTGAAATATCTTTTTTGTTCAGCCAGTATCTCACCGCTTTTCCGCTTAGGTTCATAAATGTTGTCGGCTTAATGATGGTAACCAATTTGCTTCTGTATTTGTACTCGCACACATCAGCAAGGCGATGGGAAAAAAAGATGCACCGGCTTCCTTAGCCAGTGCATCAGCAATTTCAAATCCTACATTGTGCCTTGTGTGACGATATTCGTCACCGGGGTTACCTAATCCTGCAATCAGGAATTTCACTGTCTGTGCTTATTTTCCTTTTTTCTGACCTTTTTCAGCAGCCTTAGCAGGTTCAGCGGCAGCAGCAGGTGCAGCACCGGGAGTAACAGGTGCAGCGCCTGGAGCAGGAGGAGCACCGGGGGCACCCGGAGTAGCGCCGGCAGCAGGTGCAGCAGCACCGGCTTCTGGGGTAACAGCAGCAACAGGTGCAGCAACAACTTCTTCCTTCATCAGGCGAGGGATGAGCACAGCGGCGACCGGAATATGCGGAGCGGTCAAAATTTCAATATTATCAAGCTTAAGGTCTTTAACACGGGTAATATCTCCTAATTCCATATCAGAACATTCCAGTTCAATATGCTCTACCAAATGTTCAGGCAAAATGCTTACGGTTAATTTTCTTGATTTCAGCATCAGTTTACCGCCTTCTTTTATGCCCACCGGGTTGCCTGTCAATTTCACAGGTATATCAAGTATAACTTTTTTGCCCGGAGTTAATTCCAGGAAATCAATATGCTGAACGGCATCGGTTATAGCATCAAATTGCAAGTCTTTAACAACAGCGGTTATTTTTTTACCACCAAGATCCAGTTCCACGGTGTGAAATTCAGGTGTATATACAAGCGCCTTGAATGATTTTTTAGGAGCGGAAAAGTGAATAGTTTCACTGCCGCCATACAGCACACAAGGTATTTCGCCGTTTCTACGCAATTCTGCGGCATATTTACTGCCTTTGTTTTCGCGCACTTTCGCTTCAATGGTCAACGATTTCATATAAACAGATTTTTATTTTACAAATAATGAACTGATGGATTTATGCTCTTTCATATTTCGTATTGCCGTGGCAAACAAATCTGCCACAGACAATACTTTTATTTTTGATGATTCCTGTTTCAAAGGAATTGTATTGCACACTACTAATTCCGATAATAACGAGTTATTAATATTATCATACGCCTTGCCCGAAAGCACAGGGTGTGTGCAAACTGCTCTAACGGTCTTAGCGCCTTTTTCAATCAACAGTTTTGCAGCATTGCATAAGGTGCTGGCGGTATCAATAATATCATCTACCAACACAACATCCCTGCCTTTCACATCGCCTATCACTGTCATTGATGCTATTTCGTTGGCGCGTTTGCGATGCTTGTCGCAAATAACCATCTCGCGGTTAAAATGCTGGGCGTACATGCGCGCACGATTGGTGCTGCCCACATCAGGCGAAGCAAATGTGAGGTCGGGTAAATTCAAACTCTCTATATAAGGATAAAAAATAGTGTTGCTTTCCAAATGATCCACCGGAATATCGAAAAAGCCCTGTATTTGCGGGGCATGTAAATCCATGGTCATTATGCGGTTAGTACCCGAAGCAGTAAGCAGGTTGGCTATAAGTTTTGAGGCAATGGCTACACGAGGCTTATCTTTTCTGTCCTGCCGTGCAAAGCCAAAGTAGGGAATGACTGCCGTTATATAATCGGCGGAAGCGCGGCGGGCAGCATCGATCATAAGCAGCAACTCAACCAAATTATCGGTCGGGCTGTTGGTGGATTGAACAAGAAAAACAAAATCACCCCTGATAGATTCTAAAAACACAGGCTGAAATTCGCCATCGCTGAATTTTTGCAATTCCATTTTCCCAAGGGGTGTGCCATAGCATTGGGCAATCTCTTTGGCAAGATATTGCGAATTAGTTCCTGAAAATATGCGTACTAGCGACTCCATAGGGCTTTAAAAGGGAGTGCAAAGATAGAAATTTATCAACAAGTTTTATGAATAAGTTGACAGTTAAAGCTCAAAATTTAAAAGTTTCTATATGATTTGCTTTTTCTAGACATTCTTGACAGAAATGAATTTTTTATTTTATTAATAAATTTATATTAAATATTTGAATATCAACAATTTGTATTAATAATTGTCATGAAAATCTCTAATCTTTATCTACCCAACATCGGTTTCAAATAATTTTGCGCAAAGTAAATCACCCCCTTTTGTATTCAGATGGTGATGGTCGTAATACATTGACTGCTTACTGAAATTACAGCGTGCGTTTTACTTCCGTTTCTTCATACCCCTCTATCACATCACCCACTTTAATGTCATTGAAATTTTTAATGGCAATGCCGCATTCCATGCCTGATGATACTTCTTTCACATCATCTTTAAAGCGTTTGAGTGATGCCATTTCGCCGGAGTAAATTACAATTCCATCGCGGATAAGACGAACCTTTGTTTGGCGGGTTACCTTACCTTCTGTAACATAGCAGCCGGCAACGGTGCCAACCTTTGTCACCTTAAATACTTCGCGTACTTCAATATTTCCAACAATCTTTTCTTCCACCTTCGGCTCCAGCATACCTTCCATCGCAGATTTGAGTTCTTCAATAGCATTGTATATTATAGAGTAGAGACGAATTTCAATATTTTCTTTCTCAGCCAACTTTCTTGCACTGGTTGATGGGCGCACATTAAAACCAATTATGATGGCATCGGACGCAGACGCCAGTAATACATCAGATTCGGTAATTTGACCAACGCCACGGTGAACAATACTGACTTGTATCTCAGGTGTAGATAATTTAAGCAGTGAATCGGTAAGTGCTTCAACAGAACCATCAAAATCTCCCTTTATAATAACATTAAGCTCTTTGAAATTTCCTAGAGCCAACCGGCGCCCGATTTCATCAAGCGTGATATGTTTTTTAGTACGAATGCCCTGCTCGCGAATAATTTGCTGACGCTTATTAGCCAGTTCCTTCGCCTCCTGCTCTGATTCAAATACCTTAAATTTTTCACCTGCCTGTGGCGCACCATCCATCCCCAATATCAATGCCGGCATTGACGGACCTGCTTCTGTCAATCTCTTACCACGTTCATCAAACATAGCTTTCACCCTTCCGAAATTGCTTCCGGCAACTATTAAATCGCCTAATTTTAAGGTGCCTTGCTGCACAAGAAGCGTTGCTACATAGCCGCGTCCCTTATCTAATGCTGCTTCAATAACATTACCAGTTGCCGGTTTATCAGGATTTGCTTTCAGTTCAAGAATTTCCGCTTCCAGCAATATTTTTTCCAACAATAAATCGACATTCAAACCTGTTTTAGCAGATATTTCCTGCGACTGGAATTTACCACCCCAATCCTCAACCAAAAGGTTCATATTAGCCAACTGCTCTTTTATCTTTTGTGAATTTGCTCCCGGTTTATCAATCTTATTTATGGCAAAAATCATGGGCACGTTTGCTGCCTGTGCATGGCTTATCGCCTCGCGGGTTTGAGGCATTACAGCATCATCCGCTGCAATTACAATTACTGCAATATCTGTTATTTTGGCGCCTCGCGCACGCATAGCTGTAAATGCTTCATGACCAGGTGTATCCAAAAATGTAATCTTCTTATTCCCCTTTACAGTAACCTCGTAAGCGCCGATATGTTGTGTAATACCTCCCACTTCACCGGCAACCACATTAGCTTCGCGGATATAATCAAGCAAGGAGGTTTTACCATGGTCAACGTGTCCCATAATGGTAACAATGGGCGCGCGTGGTTTAAGCATTTCGGGCGTATCTTCTTCCTCTTCATCTTCCATCTCTGCCTGTTCTTCCACACTTATAAACTCTACCTGGTAGCCAAATTCACTTGCCACCAACTCAATTATTTCCGCATCCAGTCGTTGGTTAATTGAAACCATTACGCCAAGATCAAGACATTTTTTTATCACGTCAGTAACCGGCGCTTCAAGCAAACTGGCTAATTCAGCCACTGAAATAAATTCGGTAACCTGTATGATTTTTGAATCATCAACTTCCCCTTCTGCAGCTTCCGCAGCGCCCTCGCGCTTTAACCGGCGGTATTTCGATTTAGCACTCTTCCCTTTTGCCGAAGGGCTTAACCGCGCCATCGTTTCCTTAATTTTTTCCTGTATCTCCTTTTCAGAAACCTCGGGAGCTACATTTTTTTCTTCATGCCGTTTGCCGCCTTTCTTTTTTCTCTCCGGTCCCTTAAACGGCGGCTTTTTTAATTTATCGGCACGTTCAATATCTTCAATCTGGATACGCTCAGGACGAACTATGCGTTTACGTTTACGATTTTCCTGCTCAGCCGATTTTATTATATCTGAATAGTCGGGACCTTTACTTTTTATAGAACTCAAGTCAATTGAGCCAACCACTTTTGGTCCGCTTAACTTTCCGTATTCTGTTTTAATATCCGGTGAAGGTGTTTCTCCGGGAGGTGTTTCCTTCGGCTTGCCTTTTTCTACGGCAATTTCTTCAGTGGCGGCAGAAGCCTCTGCCGTTTTTTCTTCAGTTATTGTTGTTTCTTTAGCCGGCTCCTCTTCTCCCTTTTTCTTCTTAGTAGCTTTCTTCTTGCCTGTCTTTTTATCAGTTTTTATTTCTTCCAGGTTAACTTTTCCAACTACTTTTGGTCCCTCTATCTTTTCTACTTTTACTCTTGTAATTTCTTCTTCGGGTTTTTCTTCAATCGCTGTTTCTTTAGCTGTAGTAGCTTTCTCCGGTGTTTTTCCTATATTTTTAATTAAAAGCTCCTTCGGTGTTTCGTCTTTTTTCCTTATTTCAATCGGCGTTTGCTTAACCTCGGGCTCTTCCGCTGTTTTTACGCCAAGATGCACCTTATCCGCCCTTTGTTTATCCAAAAGATCCTGCTGAAAATGCTTAATTAGCACCTGGTACATTTCTTCGGTGAGTTTGGTGGTAGGTTTATTCTCCACATCAAACCCTTTCTCGTTTAAATGGTCAACCAAGTGCGAAATGCCCACATTCAACTCTTTCGCCACAGCCGCTATACGTAATGATTTTACTGCCTCTGCCATTCTTTATTTTTACTGATTCCGGTTAAACCGAAGTCTTCTTTTCACTTTTATTTTTTAATTAAAATTTTTCTGCCATCGGGCATTCTCAAATTTTCAAATTGTTCAATTTTCAAATTAATTATGCTCCTTTGTCAATTTCAGACTTTAATATCCGAATAATTTCTTTAACCGTTTCTTCTTCCAAATCGGTGCGTCTAACCAGTTCATCCGCACTAAGTTGTAAAACGCTTTTTGCGGTATCGCAACCAATGGCTTTCAACTCATCAATTATCCAGCCTTCAATTTCATCGGAAAATTCATCCAGGTCAATATCATATTCTTCCTCATCGGTATCTCTGAATACATCAATCTTATAACCGGTTAAGCGGCTGGCTAATTTAATATTTAATCCACCCTTGCCAATTGCAAGCGACACCTGGTCGGGTTTTAAATACACGGCAACTTTTTTACCTTTTTCATCAATCTCCATAGATGAAATTTTTGCCGGTGTAAGCGAACGGGTAATCAGCAAGCTGAGATTTGTAGTATAATTTATAATATCAATGTTCTCATTTCTCAGCTCACGAACTATGCCATGAATACGCGAGCCTTTCATTCCCACACAAGCGCCCACCGGGTCAATACGGTCGTCATAAGATTCAACAGCCACTTTTGCTCTTTCTCCCGGTTCGCGGACAATTTTTTTAATGGTAATCAACCCATCAAAAATTTCGGGCACTTCATTTTCTAACAATTTGGCTAAGAACGAATTATCGGTGCGCGATAAAATTACTACCGGCGAGCCGTTTTTCATGTCCACGCTCTTTAATATGGCTCTTATATTATCTCCTTTTTTAAAGAAATCGGAAGGAATTTGTTCCGATTTAGGTAAAATCAACTCATTGCCTTCATCATCAAGCAGCAAAGTTTCTTTTTTCCAGGTTTGATAAACTTCGCCTGTTATAATATCGCCGATTCTGTCGTTATATTTTTTAAATAGCTCGTTTTTCTCCAATTCCGATATACGGGATACTAACGTTTGCTTAGCGGCTAAAATTCCGCGCCTGCCGAATGATTCAATAGTAACCTCTTCAATAGCCTCCTCACCCACCTGGAAATCGGGTTCAATCTTAATAGCATCAGAGTAAGCAATTTCGGCATTGGGGTCAACCACCTGCCCGTCTTCAACAATAGTACGGCGGCGCCATATTTCAAGGTCACCCTTCTGGTCGTTAACAATTACGTCAAAATTTTCGTCGGTGCCGTATTTTTTACGAAGCAGCGTTCTAAAAACATCTTCAAGAACCTTCATCATCGTAGGTCTGTCAATATTTTTAAAATCCTTGAATTCGGAAAACGACTGTACTAATTCTGCACTATTCATAATTTATAGTTTATATTTTATATAAAATTTTGGTGTTTTTTATCTCAATAAAAGAAATATCGTGTTGTATGGTTTCGGTTTTATGTTTCTCCCTTTTTACCTCTTCAATCTGAATCTTTTCATCATCGGCATATAACAAAACTCCCTGCTTTCTGATTCCATTTAATAACAACACATCTACCTGGCGCCCAATGTTTTTGCGGTATTGACGCATTTTTTTTAGCGGCTCATCCATTCCTGCCGAAGATACTTCAAGGGTATAACGCCCCGGAAAAACATTTTCTTCATCCAGCCTGTCGCCCAAAAAGCGGCTTATCTCCGCGCAATCATCTATAGTAATTCTGGTATCGCTGTCTAAAAACACCTGCACGACGTTGCCCGGCAATATCTTTATATCCACCAGGAATTTATCCGTGCCCTCTAAATAAGGCTCAAGAATAAATGCTATTGTTTGTTTTGCGCTCTCCATATACCTCCAAAAAAGAAGGGGACTATTGCCCCCTCCATATTATTTCCACTGCAAATATACGGGTTTATTTTGGAAAGTTATAATGAGTAGGGAAATTGAGGTTTTATCATAGAAAGCATTATTTTTTGATACTTATCTTATAGAATTATACACGCCCGGAATGCCTTTTTTGGAAAGTACGATTTGCCATAACTGATTCTTTCTTGACCGAAATGAGCCCGCGCACATCAGCAGGTAATATTTCCACATGCGGAAAAACTTTTCATCGTACTTATCTTTAAGTGCATTCCAATTGCTCACAAAATTATTATGCCATGCTACAAGTGTTTTGTCATAATCAGCTCCAAAATTTTGCCAGTCCTCCATAACAAAAAGCCCTTCAATTGCCTGCCCTATTTGTTTTATTGACGGCAGCATCGAGCCCGGGAAGATGTATTTATCAAGCCATGGCTCAGTGGACGTGCCCGAAACATTGCTGCCTATGGTGTGCAGCAAAAACAACCCGTCATCTTTAAGGCACCGGTTTACGATTTGCATATACCTGCGATAGTTCTTGTACCCCACATGCTCGAACATGCCTAACGAAACAATACAATCATAGTTTTCATTTAGTTCACGGTAATCCATTAGTTTTATTTCCACCGGCAAATCCGCGCATAATTTTCTTCCCAGCTCAACTTGCTCTGCCGAAATAGTAATACCTGTTACTTTCACGGAATAATTATCTGCGGCAAATTTTGCGAAGCTGCCCCACCCGCAGCCGATGTCAAGAACATGCATACCCGGTTGCAGGTTTAATTTCCTGCAGGTAAGGTCTAATTTTTTCTCCTGCGCTTCATCTAAAGTGGCGCTATCTTTCCAATAGCCGCAGGTGTAAGTCATTCGCTTATCAAGCATGTGCATGAAAACATCATTGCCGATATCGTAATGTTTCTGCCCGTTATGGAAAGAAAGCCTGGGTGTTTGCCGGTTAAAAATTTTAGTGAGTAGAATGTCAGTGAGTATTCTCCGGTTTACTTTAATCTTGTCTTCAATATTTGCATTAAAAACACGGTAAAAAAACTCATCGAGTTGCAAACAGTCCCACCATTTTTCAACATAAGCGTCCCCTGCGCCTAATGAGCCATCAACCAGTACCCTGGAGTAGAACTTATCGTTATAAACTTTTATATCCCATGGAGCATTTCCATTAATATGGATTCCGGCTGAAGTTAATAACTCATTAATATCGGTTTTTAACTTTTCTGTTTTCATATTTAAAAGGTTAATCTTACTCCGTTAACATATTTCAAATTACGTTATAAAATTATATTTACTACTATTAAAGGTACATGATATTCCTCATAACGAACAATGATTTTTGTCACTTCCAATCCAATAATTAAAGTTGTAAAAAATATACCTTTGGCAGGTAAATAAATCAGCAATCTTCAAAATTCTTCCTGTCAAAATCTCTTTAGTTTACTATAATATCTTGTAATACAATAAATTAATCATTTAAATTGCAGCATGCGCAAATATAAGAAGCTCATTCTTAATCGTTTGTAAAATTATAATATATAATCAACTAATAATCAATTCCTATTTTTCATTCTTGACAAGAATGACAAGAAAAAACGGCGGCGTTTTGGTTTGGTTTTTTAGAACTTAAAATTTGGAAATCCTGTTATCTAATTGTACATTTGCTAACGATTGTTAGTTTTGTTATGAAAAACCGCAAAGACCGTATTCACGAAACCGCCCAGAACCTGTTCCGCCAGAACGGGTATGCCGCTACTTCCATGCGCGACCTTGCCGAAGGCGTGGGTATTGAAGCGGCAAGTCTTTATAGTCATATAAAATCCAAAGAAGAAATACTTCAACACATCTGTTTTAAAATGGCGCATGAGTTTTTTGAGGGTATGGAGGAGATTGAGACGTCAAACCTGTCACCGGAAAATAAGCTTCACGCAGCCATTAAAAAACATCTTGAAGTAATTGCCGAAAACCGTAATGCGGCAGCCGTATTTTTTCACGACTGGCGCCATTTGAGCGAACCGTTTCTCACCGATTTCCGCCAGATGCGCCGTCAATATCAAAACTTTTTCCATCATATTATTAATGAAGGTATAGATTCAGGGGTTTTCAAAAAAGGAGATGCCAGGTTTATAGTGCTTACCATTTTTTCGGCAATGAGCTGGACGTATGACTGGTATAACCCCCAAAAAAAATTAAACGCAACTGATTTAGCCAATGATTTGTGCTCTATCATTTTGTATGGACTTAAAAAATAACTTAACTTTTAAATAAACAACTATGTACGGAGGAGGATTTTTCATAGACCCCGGCAAGGAGGAAACAACAACAAAAACTGTTGACGATCCTGTTAAATTAGCTGCATTTGAAGCCAAAATTGACCGTGGCGACAAAATTGAACCACAGGATTGGATGCCTGCCGACTACCGGCGCCAACTGATACGAATGATTGAACAACATGCTCACTCTGAAATAATGGGCGCATTGCCTGAAGGCACATGGATAACACGCGCGCCAAACTTTAAGCGCAAGCTTGCCTTAATTGCAAAAGTGCAGGATGAAGTGGGGCACGGGCAGCTTTTATACGCTGCCGCAGAAACGCTAGGCAAATCGCGTGAAGCCATGATAAATGATATGCTTAGTGGAAAATCGAAATACAGCAATGTGTTTAATTATCCTGCAAAAACCTGGGCTGATGTTACCGTGATCGGTTTCTTAATTGATGCCGCAGCTATTGTTAACCAGGTGATAAACTCTAAGGGGTCTTATGGTCCTTACTGCCGCGCTTTAGAGCGGATTTGTTACGAAGAATCGTTCCACCTTAAACAGGGGCACGATGCCTTCATTGATTTAGCTACCGGCACTCCAAAACAAAAAGCCATGTTACAGGATGCACTTAATCGCTGGTGGCCGCCAATAATGCATTTTTTCGGTCCTCCCGATAAAGTATCTGTTCACACCGAAAAGTTGATGCGATGGAAAGTTAAATTAGCAAGCAACGATGACATGCGCCAGCAATTTCTTGATTCTTATGTCCCCAAAATTTGGGAGCTTGGTATGACATTACCCGATCCTAATTTGAAGAAAAACGAAACCACAGGCAAATGGGAATATACTGAGCCGGATTGGAATTTATTTTTTAAAGTAATTAATGGCGACGGACCTTGTAATAAAGAACGTATGGAGGTGCGAGCCTGGGCAGAAAAGCATGGTCGCTGGGTAAGACAGGCACTGATGCGCAAAACCGAAAAAACAATTGTGCCTTTTGCATAAATAAAAGTATGGAAAAATCATTAGACCCGAGAGTTAACCGTTTGGATTTGCAAAATAATCAGCAGGTTCAAAGCGTTGCCGATGATGAAAATTGGCAAACATGGGAGGTGTTTCACCAAAAGAAAAGAGGTGAGCAGCATGTACATGTTGGAATAGTACATGCGCCGGATGAACAGCTTGCGCTGGTGTTTGCAAAAGAGCAATATGGAAGGAGGCTTAAATGCGCCAGTATCTGGGTAGTAAAATCATCAAATGTTTTTTCATTGGGGTATGATGATGAAGATATGTTTGAAACAACGCCCGATAAAATTTACCGCGAAGCCGCCGGTTATAAAGTGCGTGATAAAATAAATGCATTTAAAAAAGCAACCAAAACCCGAACCTGATATTATATTATGAAGCACATTAAAGAACTTTTAACTAAAATGGCTGACGATGATTTAATAATCGGCCATCGCAATTCAGAGTGGACGGGACTGGGACCTATTTTAGAAGAAGATATTTCCTTTTCTTCAATGGCACAGGATAAAATTGGACATGCCCTGGGGCTATATTCTATTCTACACGATGAATTTAGCGAAAGTGAGCCGGATACGTTTGCTTTCCATAGAAAAGAAACAGATTTTAAATGCTGTCATTTAGTAGAATTGCCTATTGGTGAATATGATTTTAGCGTGATTCGTCATTTTTTGTTCGACCATGCTGAAAAGCTAAGGTATGAATTGCTAGAAAGTTCATCTTTTGAACCGCTGGCTAAATTTGCGAAGAAGATTCACGGTGAAATTAAATACCATATTTTTCATGCCGATAGTTGGATAAACCGGCTTGGAAATGCCAATGAAGAGAGCCATGGCAGAATGCAATCGGCGCTTAATTATGCATTTCCTTATGCATTGGGAATATTTGAGCCGTGTGATTTTGAAAACCAACTGATTACTGAAAAGGTTTTTATGGGTGAAAAGGAATTACAGGCAGGATGGCTTGAAAAAATCACTCCTATTATTAATAAAGCCGGATTAAAAATACCTGATGTTAAAAACCCGAACGAACATTATGGTGGGCGCAAAGGTTATCATACAGAATATTTGAATCCGTTATTGGATGAAATGACTGAAGTAGTTCGTTCGGATGAATCTGCAGCTTGGTAATTATGATTGATGAAGAACGGCATATTACAACAAGAAACCAAATTCTAAAAGCACTTGAAAAAGTGAAGGATCCGGAAATTCCAGTGTTATCGGTTATTGATTTGGGAATGATAACCGACGTGACTATTAATGATATTAATGAGATAACTATTAAAATGATTCCAACGTATTCAGCCTGTCCTGCCATTGCAATAATTAAAAACGCAATACAAACTAAAATTGAATCACTGAATATTGGTCATGTAACCGTTATTGTTGAGAATGATAAAAAGTGGTCAAGTAATTTTGTTACCGAAAAGGGGAAACAAGCACTTGAAAAATTCGGTATCTCACGTCCGCAACCGGTTACTTTTGAAGCCACCGGCGATCAGGTTGAAGAGGCGGCTTGCCCTTACTGTGGCAGTACTAATACAACACTCAATTCAGTATTTGGCAGCACCTTATGCCGCAGCACTCATTATTGTTATGATTGTAAGCAGCTTTTTGAAAAATTTAAACCCATTTAAATGAAGGTTGGTTTATTTTTCGGCACGTTTAATCCCATACATGTCGGACATTTGATTATTGCCAATTATTTCGCCGAGTTTACTGATTTGGATAAAATATGGTTTGTTATATCACCACATAACCCGTTAAAGGACAAAAGCGAGTTGCTTAATCAATATGACCGGCTTCATCTTGTTAATCTTGCTATTGAGTATGATACCCGCTTTCGTACAAGCAACATAGAATTTAAATTGCCCCAGCCATCTTATACCATTGACACGCTTATATACTTGAAAGAAAAGCATCCCCAACACGAGTTTGTGTTACTAATGGGTAGCGATAACCTGGTTTCTTTACATAAGTGGAAAAATTACGAGATACTTTTGTCTAATTACCAGATTTATGTTTACAGGCGATTAAATGCTAACCCGGTATTTGAAAATAAGAAGGTAAAAATATTTGATGTGCCTCTTTTAAATATTTCTGCATCGTTTATACGGCAATGCATCCGTGAAAAAAAATCAGTACGGTACCTTTTACCGGAATCGGTTTACAATTATGTAACTGAAATGAATTATTATAAAAAAGCAAGAAAAGGGGATTCTTAACATTTGTTAAAACAAATACTAACAAGTGCCGTTTTTTTGTTTACATCTTCTTGGTAAGTTTTTCAAAAATATAAAAATAATTAGTGTTGTTAATAGACGTGGATATATTATAGAAAATATCGTGATTAATAAACATGTTTTACACCAGAATTTTTAATTAACACTAAAAATTTTTCCCTACTCTGCCTTCTTAACAGGTTGTGTAAAAGTAAAAACACGGCTGATTATCAGATTAAATGAATGTGTAAATTATGTTAATTAAATGTTATTAAATAAGAATAACTACAAAAGCAAGGTTTATTTAATAGAATTATTAACTAATGCACACAGCTAATATGTTTTGATGATAACTTGTTTTTAAATAAATAAATTAAGTCTTGTTCATTACTCACTAAAATATAAAAGGTTAGATTTATCATTTAAAAAACAACATATATTAATATCCTAAAATAAAACCAATATCATTATTTATGAAATCATAAGCAAATCTAAAAGAGAGAAAAATAAATATAAAAGAATCGTACAGTTAAATAGCCACTTATTTTTAAAATAGTTGACAATATCAACAAATTATCCTTTGTTTAAGTATATATGTTTTGGTTGTGAAACCTTTAGAACAAACAGATTATTAATTTGTTACAATTAAAATAAATAGTTGCCGATATCAACAATTACAAATCCATAATTGATATAATAAGCATTTAATAATTATCGTATATTTAAATAGGCACTAAAATACAAAACAGTTGACCATATCCACCATGACTAATTGTGTTTAATTTCAATGGGATTATAAGGTAACTTCATAATAAACGGATTACTAAAAAGTTACCCCAATATTTTATATAGTTGATTATATCAACCTATCTATTGAATATTGGATTATTAATTAAGAGAACAAGGTATTACCCCAATTGTATACTTAAATAGTCAACGATTTACAAAATCGTTGACTATATCAACAATTCGTTTTACTTTAGGGTAGTTTACTGAGTAAAATATAAGTTTTCCCTCACGGTGGGAAGAAACCAAGCCGGCAGTACGTAGTATCTTGAGATGTTGTGATGTTATAGATTGCTCCAATTTCAACGTGTTATATATTCTATTAACATTTACGGTTTTATTTTTATCAATAAATAATAAAATAGATAATCGCAGGGGGTGTGCCAAAGCTTTTATTTGGCCAGCTACAAGCCTTAATTGAGTATTGTTTATTTGCCTGTCAGTCATAATGGAATACAAATATATATTTTGTTGATAACAAAGGAACAAAAATTTATTTAATATTTATAGTTTTTTTATAAAAAAAACTCTGCCCGAAAGCAGAGTTTTTCCCTAAAAAGATGTTATTGAAGCCTATTTAGCCAATTCATCTACAAGACCAGCTACTTCAGCTATACGATCTTTATTTAGTGAATAATAAATGAACTTCCCGTCTCTATCCGTTTTAACGACACCCGAACGTCTTAAAATAGCAAGGTGCTGAGAAGCTACAGACTGCTCAAGACGTAATTTTACATAAATGTCAGTAACGGTCATTCGTTTATGCTCTTCCAGTAAGCGAATAATGTTTTGACGAAGTTTGTGATTAACGGAGCGGATAACATGAGCAGCTTTCTTTAGCTGTCCGAGCTCGATTTTGATTTGACCTTTTGAAGATCCGTTCTTAGACAATAAAACGGATTCGGACATTGATGTTTTAGACATAAAATGGGGTTTAAAATTTAAAAAATGAATATGTAAAAATATTAATCAACAACTATGCCAAATAGTATTTTTTAATATGTTTTTAATGTAAAATCATATAGAATATATTTTTAATTCTATTGGGATGAAAATAAGCTGTTGGGATAAAATGGTTGAGCGGATGATATATCATATTTGGTTCCGGTGTATAAAATAGATAGCGCAATGGGGGATAAATGAAGAGCACTTGGTGATATAGCGGGTAAATAAATAATATTTTTTTCATTTGGTGTGTTATTTCTGTCGTTAAACATAGTATCACATCTGAAAATTGGGGATTTGCGAATTTGTGGAAAAACGGTCTCAATCTTATTGGTGCTATCCATTGGGAGAAGATGATTTAATGATTCATCATAAACGGCATAATACCATCCACCACGATAGTTATTATGAACAACAACATAAGCGCCAATTCTGTATTTATTTTGTTTAATGGATTCATAAGCCAGAGCAGATAGCCCATTTATGGGAATTAAAGGCAGTCCAGATGAATAACAAATCCCCTTGGCGGTTGCAAGCCCTACGCGCAATCCTGTGTAGGAGCCAGGACCGATATTGACAGCAATTGCAGACAAGTCTTTTACTGTATAACCTGATTCATTAAGTAACTTACTTAAAGCAGGCAACAATACCTGTGTATGATTGTGGTAGTTAGCTACTCTATAAGCGATAATTTTATCCTCGTCACCTAAGGCTATCGAACAGTTGTATGATGATGTATCTATGTTAAGAATTAAAGCCAAGGAAAAATTTTAATAAATCAGTTATAACAAAGTGGGTAAAAAGAAAAACCCCCCGATAAAAAAGGTTTTTCTTTTTTAATTTTTTGATCCACTCAATATTTGGGAATATTTTTGCCGGTCATCTAAAATGCTTATTGCCTTGGCAATATTGGGGTCATGTTGCAGTTCATTTTCTATTTCTCCGCTCTGGTAATAATAGCGGCTGACTACTTCCTCCTCAATCAATTCACAAATCTCTTCTTTATTTTTCACTAAATCCTGGTCCTTATCATGCTGTAACTTATCCTCAATATCATTAAAATCATTTTTTACATCATCAAAATATTTCTCTTTGCTGGCAACCGCTCTCAGGCTATCAAGTTCGGTTTCCGTTTCAGTGGTATAACTATAATCTTTGCCTTTTAAGAAACTTAAGAAATCATCATAGTCTGCGTCCGTTAATTTAAAATCCTTTGCATCGGCAATCGTCGGATGTTTCATTCGGTATTGAGTAGCATAATCAAAAATTAACTCCTTGGTATAATTCAATGCGTACGCAATATCAGAAAGCTGTCTTACGGGAGTTTTAATATCCGGGTCAATGCCACCACCATCGTAAACAGTTCTGCCATTTTTGGTTTTAAAAGCAGTTTTCAGCGAATCAGGAATTTTTCCAACAGAGCCATCAGGGTTTCTATGGGCATAATCAAGTGCCTGTATACAGCGTCCGCTGGGAGTAAAATAGTGAGCAGTAGTTACTTTAAGCTCTGTACCATAGCTTAAGGGGCGTGTTGACTGAACCAAACCTTTGCCAAAAGTGCGCTGACCAATAATTACACCACGATCCAAATCCTGCATACATCCCGAAACTATTTCAGAAGCAGATGCTGAACCGGAATTAGTGAGAACGACAAGGGGGACTTTAGTATCTATCGGATCATTTAAAGCTACATAGTTATTATCCCAATCCTTTACCTTTCCTTTTGTACTTACAATAAGCTGGTCTTTATTTACAAAAACATTAGCCACGTTAACCGCTTCGTTAAGAAGCCCCCCCCCGTTGCCGCGTAAGTCGAATATAATTCCACGCAATTTGCGCTTTTTCTCTAAATCGGTAAGAGCTGATGCCACATCGGCACCGCAATGGTCAGTGAATTGAGTAAGACGAATGTAACCAATACTGTCATTTACCATGCCGGAATATGGCACGCTACTGATCTGTATTTCTTCTCGGGTCAGTGTTTTAGTCTCCTGAGTATTATCAGACTTTTGAATCAATATTTTTAAGGTCGTGTTTGGAGCACCTTTCAGAATCTTGCTCACATCGTCGGTTGATTTGCCTTTGGTGGATTGCCCATCTACTTCAAGAATAATATCACCAGCCTGAAGCCCGGCTTTAAAGGCAGGAGAATTTTCGTAGGGCTCGGCAATAACAGTGTAATCGCCTTTTTTACGAATCATTGCACCAATACCACCATATCTGCCCGTAGTTAGAAACTTAAAGCTTTCAATGTCGGATCCTGAATAGAAATCGGTATAAGGATCAAGAGATTCGAGCATGGCATTGATACCGGTGCGCATTAATTTTCCGGGGTCAACATTATCCACGTAATAGGTATTAACCTCTTTATATAAAGAAGAGAAAATATCAAGGTTTTTTGACACCTCGAAGTAATCCGTTCCAACAAATGCGAGAGGAATTATAGCGGCTATTGCAACTACAGCAATAAGAAGCGGCTTTCTGAATCTTTTAATCATATATTATAATAACTATTTTATATTTTTTTCAAGGCACAGGATCATGACCATGGCCACCCCACGGATGACAAGACAAAATTCTTTTTATTGCCATCCAACCACCTTTAAAACCCCCGTATTTTTTTATAGCTTCGATGCTATATTCTGAACACGTGGGTGTGTAGCGGCAAGCGGGCATAAGATGGGGTGAGATTATTTTTTGATAAACTTTTACCATGAATACAAAAAAAGTACCCACAACGCGATTACCTGCTATCATATAACGTTACTAAACGCCTTAAAGTTACAATTATTTTAGTTTCTACCTGGTCGTAAGGAACAATTTTATCACTTTGATAAATAAAACCAAGAATCAGCATTTTATTTTTTTCTTTTGGTACAACAGAATAAAGAATGTTTTTGTTCCGCCTGAAAGCTTCACGGATTAATCGCTTCGTCTTGTTTCTGTCAATGGCTTTAGGTAAATGGGAACGCGCTGCGCCAATCAATACTTTAGCCGGATACTTGTATTGAAACTCTTTTTCCATATAAAAAACCCGTATTGGAAATACGGTAAATGATTTTCCTTCAGAAAAAAGCTCATCAATAATTTTCTTTCCTGATAATCGCTCGGCTTTCTTAAAGGTAAAACGGGGTCCGTCTGAAACTTTAGAGGATGAAGGCTTAGGATTGCCCGGAGTGCTACTATTTAAGGCTCTTTTCGTCAGAAACAGAAAGTTTTTTTCTGCCACGTTTGCGGCGGCGGTTTATCACTTCACGTCCATCCTTGGTTTTCATACGCTCACGGAAACCGTGCTTGTTTTTTCTTTTCTTTACAGAAGGTTGAAAAGTACGTTTCATAGTTTTTTAGTTATTGGGGCTGCAAAAATAGCTCAAATATTTTCAGTATAAAAGAAATTAAGCATTCATTGAAATAAGAAACTCTTCATTAGATTTAGTACCCTTCATTTGGGAGAGCAAAAAGTTCATGGCTTCCTCTTCTGTCATATCAGAAAGCTGATTGCGCATGATCCACATCCGCTGAAGAGTTTGTTTATCAAGTAACAAATCTTCACGGCGAGTGCTGGAGGCGGTAACATCCATGGCAGGGAAAATACGCTTGTTGGCAAGCTTGCGGTCGAGTTGTAATTCCATATTGCCCGTACCTTTAAACTCTTCAAATATAACTTCATCCATTTTTGAACCTGTATCAATTAATGCAGTTGCAAGAATGGTTAAAGAACCGCCATTTTCAATATTGCGCGCAGCACCAAAAAATTGTTTTGGCTTATGAAGTGCATTTGCTTCAACACCACCTGATAATACCTTACCGGATGCTGGTGAAACAGTGTTATGAGCACGTGCCAGGCGAGTTATGGAGTCGAGAAGTATTACAACATCATGACCACATTCCACCATGCGTTTAGATTTTTCAAGTGCTATATTGGCAACTTTAACATGCTTTTCTGCCGGCTCATCAAAGGTGGAGGCTATTACTTCGGCACGCACACTACGCTCCATATCTGTTACTTCTTCAGGTCGCTCATCCACCAGTAAAACAATCAGGTAAACCTCTGGATGATTTTTTGCTATGGCATTAGCTACTTCCTTCAGAAGATTGGTTTTGCCTGTTTTGGGTTGTGCTACAATAAGTCCGCGTTGCCCTTTTCCAATGGGAGTAAAAAGGTCCATAATACGCGTAGAATAATTATCTGGCTCGGTGCAAAGATTTAATTTTTCATTTGGAAAAAGCGGGGTAAGATAATCGAAGGGAACTCGGTCGCGTACTTCAGAAGGCGCCTTGCCATTTATTGTTTCAACTCGTAATAAAGCAAAATACTTTTCACCTTCTTTTGGCGGGCGAATGGCGCCTACTACTGAGTCGCCGGTTTTTATACCAAATAATTTTATTTGGGATGGAGAAACATAAACATCGTCAGGAGAACTGAGATAATTATAATCGGATGAACGCAAAAAGCCATATCCGTCTTGCATAATTTCTAATACCCCGTCGCCATTAACAACACCGTCCACCTCAATATTGAAATTCGGATTTCTTCTGAAAGGAACAGCAGGCTGCTGAACGGTGGTTGGTTCGGCAACATTTACATTTACCTCCTGTTTTTCTACTACCGCCTCAGAAACATTAGAATCGGTTTCAGCAGGCACAGGGGTTTTCTCTGCTGGTATTTCTATAGGTGGTACAGATGCCCCCGAACCACTATCGTGCTTTTCAGGCGTAATGCGTCTTCTCTTTACTCCCTTAGGTCTCGCATCTTCTGAAGAAGAAGATAAAGATGTGGCTGCCTTACCATCGCCGCGAATAGCTTGCTGGTCAAGAATTTTGTAGATCAGTTCCTGTTTGTCGAGTTTTTCGTAGCCGGGAACGCGGAGTTTTTCGGCAACGTCCTTTAGCTCTGGAACGAGCATTTCATTTAGCTGGAGAATGTCGTACATTAATTAGATGGTTTAATTTTTAGGTAGTTTATTTTTATATGAAAGTTTAGTTAGCCATGGTTAAATATAGCCGAAAGTATTAATACATTTATATTTTATTCGCCATTAAATGGAAAAATGTATAAAAATTGAGGTTTTATAAAAAGAAAAAAGAATTCTGAG
Organism: Chitinophagales bacterium; assembly: GCA_963770495.1. Classification (GTDB taxonomy): domain Bacteria; phylum Bacteroidota; class Bacteroidia; order Chitinophagales; family CAVYQA01; genus CAVYQA01. The sequence continues at coordinate 167,634 of CAVYQA010000001.1, forward strand.
AAGAATCAATGCAGAACTATAAAACAAAGATAATACTTAATTGGGTTAAAAAAAATTTTTCTTCATATTGTTATATTTGCAAAAAACTGCCATGCTTCAACTAACCACATTAAGAAACCACAAAGATGAAACCATCAAGCGTCTTGCCATAAAAAATTTTGATGGGAAAGAACTGGTTGACCAGATTCTATTACTTGATGATGACCGTAAAGCCACTAAAACCCAGCTTGACCAAAACCTTGCACGGGTAAATAGCATCTCTAAGGAAATCGGGGTTTTGTTTGGGCAAGGCAAGAAAGATGAAGCAGAGGCATTGAAACAAAAAACACAGCAGTTTAAGACTGAATCGAAGCAGTTAGATGAAAAATTAGATAAAATAGAAAAAGAAATACAAGAGTTGCTGGTGCGAATCCCTAATTTACCTAATGCAAGCGTGCCCCCTGGTAAAACACCGGAAGATAATGTGACGGTCAGAAGCGGGGGACAAACGCCTTCATTGCCAAAGGAATCAAGCCCGCATTGGGATTTGGCATCGAAATATGATATTGTTGATTTCGAATTAGGAAATAAAATTACCGGTTCAGGATTCCCCGTATATAAAGGAAAAGGGGCAAAACTACAACGTGCGCTTATATCGTTTTTTCTTGACCGCTCTACAACTGCCGGGTATCTTGAAATTCAACCACCTTTAATGGTTAATGCAGATACAGGCTATGGTACGGGTCAATTGCCCGATAAAGAAGGTCAGATGTATTTTATGCCCCTTGACGGTTATTATATGATACCAACCTCTGAGGTTCCTGTAACAAATATTTATCGTGATGTTATTGTGAAAGAAGAAGAATTGCCCATAAAAATGACAGCCTATTCAGCCTGTTTCCGCCGTGAAGCGGGGTCTTATGGAAAAGATGTGCGCGGTCTTAACAGGTTACATCAATTTGATAAAGTTGAAATTGTTCAGATAGAACATCCCTGACCGTTCTTATGAAACACTTGAAAAAATGGTGTCTCATGTAGAAGGACTATTGAAAGAACTGGAATTAGGATATCGAATAATAAAACTGTGTGGTGGTGATATGAGTTTTGCATCGGCATTAACCTACGATTTTGAAGTATTTTCAGCAGCGCAGCAAAAATGGCTTGAGGTGAGTTCGGTAAGCAACTTTGAAACCTTCCAATCGAACCGGATGAAACTAAGGTTTAAAGATAAAGCAGGTAAAACACAATTAACTCATACTTTAAACGGCAGCGCCCTTGCCTTACCAAGGATAGTTGCGGCTTTGCTTGAAAATAACCAAACACCTGAAGGAATAAAACTTCCGCAGGTGCTGCATTCTTATACCGGGTTTAAACTGATTAATTAGCTATTCCTTGCAAGCAGGGCAACATTTTCCACATGCTGTGTATGCGGAAACATGTCTACAGGCTGAATTTTCTCTAAAGAATAGCTTACAGACAATATTTGAATATCACGCGCCTGTGTTGCGGGGTTACAGCTAACGTAAACAATTCTATCAGGGTCAAGCGATAAGATTTTTTCTACCACATCTTTATGCATTCCGGTGCGCGGCGGGTCAGTGATTATAACATTAGGTTTACCTGATCTTGCTATAAATGATTCATCGAGTATTATATTAGTATCGCCCGTGAAAAAAAATGCATTTGAAGTGTTATTTATTGCGGCATTTATTTGCGCATCGTCAATTGCATCGGCGGTTTGTTCAACCCCATAAACGGTTTTACACTGTTTTGCTGCAAACAGTGCAATGCTGCCGGTGCCGGTATATAGATCGTATACCACTTCGTCTTTTTTCAAGCCGGCAAAATCAATAGTAATGCGGTAAAGATTTATTGCCTGAGATGAATTGGTCTGGAAAAACGATTTTGGGCTGATTTTGAATTGAAGCCCATCCAATTCTTCATAAATAGCATCGGCGCCTGAAAAATTAATTACGTCAAGATCATAAATAGTATCATTTCTTTTAGGATTTATGACATAATTAAGTGAAGCTATTTGCGTAAAATTTTGTTGTAGAAAATTCATAAGAGCCAGAATTTTTTCTTTATCATTTTCAAGAAAAATAACGGTTACCATCACTTCGCCTTTCAACGTATTGCGAATGGTAAGCCCCCTTAACAAACCAGTTTGTTTTATAGGGTCAAAAAACGAAAAGCTATTCTCTACTGCAAATTTCTTTATTGCAAGCCGTATTGTATTTGACGGTCCCGGCTGCAAATAACAGTTTTTTATATCAAGAATTTTGTGAAATAGCTTTGGCAAATGAAATCCAAGAGCAGGTAATGACAACATTTCGGAAGAGTTTCTCCATGTTTCATCATCAACCCATGCCTGGTTAGAAAAAGAAAAATCAAGACGGTTACGGTAAAATTTATTTACCGCACAGCCTAGAATAGGAATAATTTCCTTGGGTGTTATGCCGCCAATTCGTCTAAACGTTTCTTCAATTTTATGTTGCTTATAACGAAGCTGTGCAGCATAATTAAAGTGCTGCAATTTGCAGCCGCCACAAACGCCAAAATGTTCGCAAAAAGGTTCAACCCTGTCCGGTGAAGGTGAGATAATATCAATAACACGCGCTTCGGCAAAATCCCTTTTATTTTTAGTGATGAGAGCGGTAACAACATCACCGGGCACAGCACCTTGAATAAATATTACTTTAGATTCGAAGCGGGCAACCCCCTTGGCTTCTGAAGATAAATCAGTCACACTTAAATTACTCAGAATAGTATTGTTTTTGGTTTCAGACATGCTGGGAAAATACAAAAGTACTGAAGACTTTTTAGTGTTAAATAAAGACTATAACAAAGTTTATTGAAGCGAAAGGGACGTTATAAAATGATGTATAATTTCTATCTACTCACTACAATTTTTCTTGTCTCAACCTGATTATCAGAAGTGATAGTTATAAAATACATACCGGATTCAGTTATGTCGAAGTCGAAATGCGTTTGTTTTGGTTGTGTGATGTAAATTACCTGACCAAGCAGATTTGTTACCAATAAATTGTCAATATTTTTTGATGAAGAAATGTTTATTGCTCCGATACTCGGATTTGGATAGACTGATAGTTGATTATTGATTACCGATAGTTGATTAATTCCTGAACCCGTATCAGTTCCTACTTGTATTAGGTCACCATAAGGCACAGCGCCAAGAGTATTATTAAAACTGACTAGATTTTTAAACGAATTATTGGTTAGATCAAATCTGAATATATTTCCGTAGGAGCTGTCTCCTCCGGTCAATGTCATTCCATATAGATTGCCATCAGAGCCCTGAACAAGACTGCCTTGTGGTGAACTTCCTGTAATACCGCTAAATTCGTATAAGGGATTAAATGAATTGCCGGTCGGATTGAAACTAAATAGTATACCATTAATACCTGTGTTATTGTCTCCCATTTCAGTCATTCCATATAAATTATCATCAGTTGCATTAATTAAACTGCCTTGTGGTGCGTTGCCATTTCCTGAGCCGGCAAAATCGTGTACATCGCTGTAGCTATTATTAGAGATGTTAAAGCTGAAAATTACGCCATCTGAATTTTTGCCCCCGGATGAGGTCATTCCATAAAGGTTGTTATTATTCGCTTTTACAAGGCTTCCGAATGAAATTGAACCTTGAGACAAATTAAAGTCATGTAATTTTGAAAAGGTGCCGCTTGATATGTTATAGCTAAATATGACACCATAAGTATGATCACCACCTCCGGAAGTTATCCCGTACAAATTATTGCCATCCTGCAGGAGGCTGCCAGCCGGGTTTATGCCATTAGTATCAGTTACGCCATCGGGGCTAATAAATGTATGCAGGTTTTTAAATGTATCGGTCTTGGGATCAAAGCTAAAAATAACTCCGAAATTAAAGTTAGGCAAACCTCCCGCAAACGTCACTCCGTAAAATTTGCCATCAGATGCCTCTATCAAATTACCGCGGGGATATGCGCCATCGGTATCATTAAAGTTGTGCAAGTCAATGTAGATATTAGTAGTAGGATCAAAACTAAAAATAACCCCGAAATCCGTAGACCCTCCGTATTGTGTCATTCCATACAGTAAATCATTGGTATCTTTCAAGAGACTACCTGTGGGATTATAGCCTGAACGTTTATTTAATGGGAAAGAATATACCGTATCAAAATTGGCACCGTTGCCATTTATTTTTATTATTGTTCCATTGCCATACTTCCCTCCTTCCGAGGTCATTCCATATAACACAGGTATTTGAGCATCTGCTGATTGCACAGTCAGCAGAAAAAAGAGATAATATATAGTTGTAATTTTTTTCATAAGTAGTTGATAATAAAGTATAAATTTAGAATTATTTACTTGTAAAAAAAAGATAATGCCGCTTGGTATATTGGCGGCGGGTTAAGCGTGTAAGGATACTATGGCAGGATAGTTGGTATAGGGTGTTCCGTGCTAAGAAAAAATAAGATTAAAAATAATAGGAAACGATAAAAAAAACTTTGTACTTTAGATATTCCAAAAAACGATAGTATGAAAAAAAAGAAAACTAAAAAAACGGTTTCAGCTAAAAAGAAACTTAAAAGCAAACCGGCAGCCAAGAAAGTTGCCAAAAAGAAAGTTGCTAAAAAGCCCGTAAAGGCTAAAGCGCAAAAAAAGAAAAAGAGTGCACCGGTACAAGCTAAAAAGAAACTTAAAAGCAAGCCGGCAGCCAAGAAAGTTGCTAAAAAGGTATCTAAAGTAAAAGTTAAAAGCAAGAAAAGTTTACCGGGGTATCCGCATTACTCGTCAAAGGAGGATATTATGAATCCCGCCAACAAAGCGAAAAAGGTGACTTTGAAAGAGGATATGTTAATTCCAACCAAAAAAGTTAAAAGGTTATCAGAGGACTTGGACGAGAAGCCTTTTTTATCAGAAGTGAAGAATAAAAAAACACGAAGTTCAAGCAAGCTAACTAATGAAGATCAAGACCTGCTTGGCTCTGATGAATTGAACCCTGATTTGGGAGACGATGCGGTATTAAAAAACAGAGTTTGGCCTGTTGACATGGCGGGCGACGACCTTGATATACCCGGAGCGGAATTGGATGATGCCAATGAAATCTTAGGTGATGAAGACGAAGAAAATAATAATTACAGCATTGGAGGCGACCGCCATGATGATTTGGAGGAAAGCCCTGATTCGGGACTATAAGTATTTTGAGGTTATTGGGATTTGCTTATACAATTCCTTATATAATACTGCAAAAATTAAGTTTTTGCAATATTAAGATGTTTTTAGTAACCCGCAGGGGAATTGAACCCTCTATTCCCAGAATAGTCTATTTTTTAGAATATATTAATACCACTATTATCTTTCTAAGCTTTGCAAATTTCTAACCAGTTTAAAATCAGCCAAAAGTTCGATAAGTCGACCTTTAAGGATACACCATGTCTTTGCAAATGCCTGATTGCCTTAGCTTTCGGGCATTTATTTTTAGTTACATACAGATTTGAGCAAAAATAACGTACTCATTTAGTTATCAGAACCTTCCCTACCGCTACACGTCTTTCCGATTTCAAATACACGAAATACATTCCCTCTGGTCGTGAACTAAGGTCTATAGTGTTCTGTGAAGTACTCAGAACTGACTGATATACGTCCTCTCCTGTAACATTAAATACTTCCATTGTGTACCCACTCTGGCTACCTGTTGATTTTATTGTGAATTGACTGGATGTGGGGTTAGGGTAAATTGCTAATTGATTAATGTCTGTGGAATTATTTCTCCAAACATTAGTAATCGATGTATTTGAAGCACTGTTAGCACAGTTCGTCAAACCGTATATTTCTTCAATTCTGCGGAGCACATTATAATGAGTGATTTTACCCGAATAAGAACCCCCTTTAACCATTTGACCTACAAAAAGAGTCGGAATATGTTCATTATGGTTGCCATCATCTTCATCAAAGGTTAATATAAATAAGCTATTGTGTGATTTTGCCCATGTGATGTAACTATTAAGATTATTTTTAAACCATGTATCGCCATCGGATATTGACATGCTATGCATATTATCATCTTCGTTTGGCATCACAATTGAAACTGTTGGCAATGAATCAAGATTTGTTGGGAATAAAGTATATGGTATGTTAGAACTCGCTGGCAGAGAATTGCCGACTGAGTTTTGCCAGTTAGACGTGGGGTTATGCTAACGTGCAATCCATAGGAAACACCTAAATATCCAACAGAAGGCATACTTTCCTAATATTCGATAAAACTTAAAGAATCTACTATTAAAGAAGCACCAAGATTGCAGGTTGTAAGCTGGGTTTGATTGATTGAATCCCCTGTTAATCCCTGGTTATCGCCTGAGAATAAATCAAGGTAGTTAGGTTGGCTTCCCGAGTTTAATGCATAGGATGCTGTAAATATAGCAGCAACGCTTTTCGCGTTGCGAGGCGATTGAAAAAAACAAGATTTACCGAAACACAGATCATCGCTATCCTCAAAAAGCAGGAAGCAGGGGTGAAAGTATCTGACATCAGCAGAAAGTATAACATCAGCGATGCCTCATTTTACATGGAAAGTGAATTTATCGTTATAAGCAAATGTTAAATCACAGCTTAATGAACTTACCATTGAATAATGGACAATAATTTTGTGTAATCGAAAATATATATATCCCCTGGGAAAGATAGGATAAGGAAAATTTATTTGATTGCATAAAATCAAATGGCATTGATGAAACAAGTTTGCCTTGCAGATTATAAATAGAAAGAGTACCCGTTGACTGTGGTATAACAAAAACTCCAACCGCTGTTGTAACCAGATTATCCGATACGATAGAATTATAACCCACAGTAAAATTCTGCCGGTTAACAATATTTTTTATACATGTAGATGTGATATTGCCTATTGCCAGCTTAAGCATTACAGGAAGATGCTCACTCATTTGATATAGCGCCGTTAAAACATCAGCAGGAACAGAGGTGTTAGCGGGAGTGCCATTAACGGCTTTATTTACATGTTTTCCATCCTGCCCGATTACAGTATACGACCCATCAACATAATTCACTGAATCAGTTCCCGTAAGTATCGGGTCAGTACAAAGTATCTGGTCATAACGGTTGTTCATTCCTCCCGTGGCTCCGCAATCGCCGGGGTCAATAACACGGGTGCTTTGAGTAAGATAATCTGCAAAAGATGATGGATATTTACTCCAGCTACCTAATCGGTTAGCCGGGTCATAAAATTTGACATCATTGTTTGATGGATTTAACATATCCTGGTAACTCTGCTCAGTATATCCCTGCACATTAAAATCGCCCATGAAAATATAATTACCCGCTTGGGTAACATGGCTATCGAGCCAGCTCATTGCACCACCAATATCTTCAGCTCTTTCCGATGAATCCTTTGAGCCGGATTGATTATGAACCAAAACAATATTTATAAATATTGTATCATGCGTAGTTCCCAGCGTAGAGCTTTTATAGTATAATTTATAAAGATCTATATCACTTATTTTGGGTCTCCCGAATAGATAGTAGTTGTGCTGATTATACCCAACTTGTTGGTATTATAATAAAGCATATTTTCTTTATAATAGCCCGACTCATCTGTGTATGCTCCGTATCCGTAACATTTATTACAAACCGAATCAAGAATATCCGTAGGTAAAGTATCTGTATAAAAGTTCTCGGTACCAGCTTCCATTTTTACTAACCCTACTATATCAGGATTGGTATACTTCAATACAGTACGTAAATAAGGGTTTTTTATAAGGGGAGTTTGTGTAGGACAATTCCCGGCATCATAATCGCCATAATTATTTACATTATATGCCATTATACTTAATGTATCCAAAGTCGTTTGTGCATGTATAGTAATGACGCTGAAAACTGATATAAATAATGACTTAAAGCATTTCATATACAGGTGATTACTATTTTTTTAATATTACTAACTTAAGAACCACAGGCAGATGTTCGCTCATATTATATAATGCAGTTATCACATTCGGTGGAGCGGCTGTATTAACCGGCATATTAATAATTGCTCCACTTACATGTTTACCATCCTGCCCGATTACTTTATATGAGCCGCTCACATATTTTAAATTATCCGTCCCGTCAATCAATGGCTTTGTGCAAAGAATTTGGTCGTAGCGATGTATTAATCCACCTATGGCTGAACAATCTCCCGGATCAAGAGTGCGTGTGCTTTGTGTTATATAGTTTGCAAAATCTGCCGGGTTTGCTGACCAGTCCCCTTGTGCATTAACCGGATCATAAAATTTTACATTAGTATTTGCCGGCTTAATCATGTCAGTATAACATTCCTCCAAAGCAGTTTGCACGTTAAAATCGCCCATGAAAATATAATTACCGGGCGCACTCACCTGTTTATCAAGCCAGCTCATAGCGCCGCCAATTTCTGTAGCTCTTTCCTGTGTATTTTTTTTGCCGGATTTGTCGTGCACCAATATTATATTCAGAAAAATAGTATCATGTGTTGTGGCAAGTGCAGCGCTCCTATAATATAATTTATAAAGATTAATATCACTGATATTCGGGTCGCCGTAATAAATGGTAGTTGTACTTATAAGCCCGACTTTGTTTGAATTATAATAAAGCATATTTGCCTTCTTATAACCGGATTTATTGGTGAAAGCTGAATGCCTGTAACATTTATTGCAAACAGAATCGAGAACATAGCTGAATATACTATCCGTGTAAAACGTACTATCCGAAGCCTCCATTTTCACCAACCCCATTATATCGGGATGAGCATATTTTAATATGGTGTGCAAGTAATTACTTTTTATTCCCGGATTTTGTGTCGGACAATCTGAGCCGGCGTTATAACCGTAATTATTCACGTTATACATCATTATTTTTAAGGTGTCCGCCGTTTGTGCGTGAATAATAATAAAACTGAAAATTAAAATAAGTAATGGGGTAATGTGTTTCATGTAACGGTGGTAATCTGCTTACAATATTAGTAAAAACCCGCTAGGGCAGAAAAGAAGCAACCCAAAACACATAAAGGATTGCTTCTTCCGCCAGCCGGCTCACAACCGGTAAAACTTATTAAAATTTTAACGGATGATGACCAATTTTATAACCTGTTGCTCGACATCATTATCTGAACTGATTAATTGCGCCATATAAAAGCCGGGGGCAATATCAGATACATTAATCCTGTTTTCGGTATTTGAGATATAAGCTGTTTTCAGAGTTTTTCCGGTAACATCGGTTAAACGAACGGCATAATCTTTTCCTGCAGGATTATTTATCTCTACAAAATTGGAAGCCGGATTTGGAAACAAGCTTAACAGTGAAGATACATTTAATGTTTTTATACCTGTAGCTACCGAATCGCCTGCTACTATAAAGTCATCAAAACGGTAAGTGCCACTGGGTGTAGGAGCAATATATGTGACCCAGCGAAATCTGATACTATCCTGACCTGCGGCGCCAGCTGGTAATGCCATAAGCATAGAATCATTAATTACATACCAATTACTATTACTATCATTCTGTATAAAAGGAATATTAGTCCATATGGCATTCCATGCGCCTCCGCTATAATTTGTCCATTCAAAATATTTTATAACACTGCCCGAATCTTGAAAATGTTTGGTTATGCGAGCTCCAAATGTTGCAGTAATATTTGTGAATCCTATGGTTGATATACCCGTGGAAGTTAACGTATAAGTAGCAGTATCACCATCTACAGGAGGAGAAATTTCAACCATAGCCCCACCACTGGCCCAAGAATACCCACTCATTGACGAGGAATTCCATACATACGATTGATTAGTAGAATTGGTGTCCATTACCCAACCATTAGGGGACGAGGAAGACCATCCTGACGGCCAGTTAGGATATGCAGCGTTAAATGTTTGATCATAAATAACTTTCTGTGCCTGGCTTTGTTGCGAGCATAAAAGCAACAGCAAACAAAATGCCGTAACTAAAATTGAAGTGTTTTTGTAAATTTTGGTTTTCATATAAAGTGTATTAGTTTTTAATTCGGGTAAAAGTATGTTTGCAGTGTTACCGGGATGTTATGTACATATTATCTAAGTCTTAAATAAATAGGTAATAACTACTGTTTTTTATGGCATCACTCAGAAAATTTCGCCTCATTAAAACCACTTTAATTATTTTTGATGCTTAAATGATTTTAGTCATGAAAAAATAATAATTACTTATTATTAAAACTGATTTTAATTCCGGAGTCTATTCCCCTGCAATTGCTGTGCCTTTAAAGCATCGGCTTTTGACGATTCGCTCTCTCCTATTTTGTTTTCGGCTATTGAACGGTTAAGCCAAAAATCTGCAACCGACGGATTTACCTCAATTGCTTTCGAAAAATCTGAAATCGCTTCATTATATTTTTGAAAGCTGACATTACATAACCCTCTCATATTATAAAATGATTCAACGCTTTGAGGATGTAATTGAATTCCACTGGTAAAATCATCCAATGCTTTTTCATATTGATTAAGCGCATTATAACAAAGCCCACGATTATAATAGAAGAACGCAGAATTAGGGTTAAGAGAAATAGCTTTATTATAATCAGCAATTGCTGAATCATTTTTACCTTGTCTCAAATAAAGTAATCCCCGGTTACTAAAAGCATTTGCATCGGTAGAGTCAAGTGCAATGGCTTTTGCAAAATCCGTCATTGCAAGATTAGTTTCACCCTTATTTAAATAAAGTAATCCGCGATCGCTGTAAATATCTGCGGTAGCAGGGGCAAGTTCAATCGCTTTAGTAAAATCTGTAATAGCTGAATCATCTTTTCCACAATGCAAATAAAGTAATCCACGATTACTGAATACAGTTGCGTTGGTGGAATCAATTGCAATGGCTTTAGTAAAATCTGAAATGGCATTTTCTTCATTGTGATTATCCGAGTAATAGATAGCACGGTTATAATAAGCTGTATATGCGCCAGGATACTTAGCAACCACATCTGTCCACAACGTTTCGCTGTTTTTCCATACCTGAGTGCGCGAATATGCCCGGTAACCCAATGTAACTGCGCCGATAATTGCAATTATGACCAACGGATATTTTAATGAGCGCCATATACCACTCTTACTTTGCCATGACTTATTAATTATATACGCAACAGCAAACAATAACCCGATGTAGGAAAGATAACTATACCGGTCGGCTATAACTGCGCTACCGGTAGAAATAAATTGCAAAACCAACGCAACGGATACAAAATAAAAAAGCAGTCCGAATACAATTTCTTTCTTTTTTTTCCGGAAAAAATAAATCAGCGCACCTATTATTATAAAGAGGATAAAAGGCGAGAGATAAAATATCAACGGAAGGCTGCTATCGGGCGAAATATCGGGATAAGGATATAATGCCGACAATTTATATGGCACAAAAAGTTTTACGATATACATTACAGCGCCATATGAAGCAAACATCAATCGCTGAAAAATTGTGAGAACTTTTGCAGCAATAATAGCCTGGGCAGATTGTTGTATTTTAATTGCTATAATTCCAAATACAAGCGACAAAAGAAAAAATGGAATTTTTTCAATTAACAAGCTTCTTTTCCATTTTACATCTCTTAAATAATCTATCAGCAAAAGAATAACAGGAAATACTACTGCCATTCCCTTCGATAAACAGGAAAGTAAAAAAAATAAAAACGTAAACAAATACCAAATAATTTTTCTCGTTTCACTATAACGCAGATAAGTGATAAGACCCGCGAGGAAAAAGAACACATACAACACATCTTTGCGCTCACTAATCCAAGACACCGATTCAACATGCATAGGATGAATACCAAAGAACAAAGCTACAATACTTGCCATTAGCAAATTGCGGCGGGGTAACAAAAAAATGAATAAGAATACCAAAATGGTATCAAGTAAATGAAAAATCACATTTTCAAGATGATAGCCGTAGGGGTCTAATTTACCATTTTGGTAATTCAGGGCAAACGTTAGCATAGTAACGGGATTATAATTGGCTGAAACCGGAGTTTTAAATATTTTCATGAGAGGAATTGAATTATTCGCCACCAACGGGTTCTCCGTTACATAAGTATTATCATCCCAATTCGTGAATCCATTATCTAATGAAAGCGTGAATACAAAATAAGTAATAACAGCAATTGCAGCGGCACAAACACAGGCTATCAGCGTGTTGTTGTGCCCCTTTCCCGGATTCCTTTTTTTTTATTTCTTTACTTTTAGTAGCCAAAATAGATTGCCGTTGTTCGGTAAAAATAATAATCGTTGGTTAAAACTATTTTCCTTGCAATTGTTGTCCCTTTAACTCATCAGCTTTTGCATTGTCACTCTGCCCTATTTTGGTTTCAGCAAATGCACGGTTGAGCCAGTACCCCGCAGACGCAGGATTCAACGCAATGGCTTTTGAGAAATCGGCAATCGCCGCATCATAATTTTGAAGACCAATATTGGCTACCCCTCTCATATTATAGTATATGTCGGCATTTTGAGGGTTTAAACGGATTCCTGCGGTAAAATCATCTGCCGCTTTTTCATATTGATTGGTCGCATTATAATAAAGCCCGCGATTATAATAATAGAATGCAGAATCAGGACCCAGTGCAATAGCTTTATTAAAATCGGCTATTGATAAATTTATTTTACCGCTATTCAAATAAAGCAACCCGCGATTATTATAGGCATCTGCATAAGTGGAATCAAGTACAATTGTTTTAGTAAAATCGGGTATAGCTAAATCTGCCCTGCCGGAGTTAGCATAAATTAATCCCAGGTTATAATAAGCGTCTCTCTTAGCGGGATTCAATCGCAAAACTTTATTAAAATCTGCCAACGCCAAATCAATTGCACCGCTATTCATGTAGAGCACCCCCCTGTTAGTATACGCATCTTCTAAGTCGGAATCAAGCTCGGCAGCCTTGGTATAATCGGCTAATGCTAAATCTTTTTTAGCCTCATCATCATAAACCAATCCCCTCATATAATACGGTATGGAAAAATCGGGATAGTTATTAATCGCATCTGTCCATAATGTTTCACTGTTTTTCCATACCTGTGTGCGCAAATAAGTTCGGTAACTGAATATAACAACACCGATAAATAAAAATATAATAAGCGGATATTTCATTAAAGCCAATATGCTTCTCTTGTTTTTCCATGCTTTATCAGTTATATACGCCACAACAAAAAGTAGCCCGATGTAGGATAGATAACTATATCTGTCAGCCATAATTGCAAACCCGACAGAAATAAATTGTAATACCAGTACTACAGTAGCAAAATAAAAAAGCAGACCAAATACCATCTCTTTTTCTTTTTTCCGGAAGAAGTAAATCAGTGTACCGGCTATTCCAAGCAGTATAAAAGGCGAGAGATAGAAGACCATGTGAACAATGATATTACTATTTTCAGTAGGATAAGGATAAAATGCCGACATTTTAAACGGAATAAAAAGTTTTACTATATACATTACAGCGCCATAAGAAGCAAATAACAGACGCTGAAAAAAAGTGATGGTTTTCAGGGTGATAACAGCGGTTTTTTGCACTTTAAACGCTATAATGCCCGATAGAATAGAAAGAATAAAAAACGGTATTTTTTCAATTAACAATCTTCTCTCCCACTTTACACCCCTTAAATAATCAATAAGTAAAAGAACAACAGGGAACACCACTGCCATTCCCTTCGATAAACAGGAAAATACAAAGAGAAAAAACGTAAAAATATACCAGACAATTTTTTGGGTGTCCCTATAACGCAGATAGGTAATAAGCCCCGCCAGGAAAAAAAACACATACAACACATCCTTACGCTCACTTACCCATGTCACCGATTCTACATGCATGGGATGAATACCAAAGAATAGCGACACAATTGTCGCCATCAGCAAATTACGGCGTGTCAGTAAAAAAATGAAAAAGAATACCAAAATGGTGTTAAACACATGCAAAATCACATTTTCAAGATGATATCCTGATGGGTTGAGTTTACCATCATGGTAATTTAAGGCAAGTGATAATATAGTTAGGGGATGATAATTACCCGCCACAGGCGTTTCAGCTATTTTTCCCAGTGGTATTGAATTATTCACCACCAGGTGGTTATTTAGAACATATACTTCATCATCCCAATTGGTAAATCCACTGTCTAAAGACGGCGAGAATACAACATAAGTAATAAGTGCAATTGCTGCAACGCTAATCCATGTTAACGTTGTATTATGTGTTGTATTTACAAAGTGCTTAACCGGCTTAGTAATTTGTGATTCCTTATTTTTATTTCTTTTAGCCAAAACAATTATTGAGTAATTAATGACGTCCGTCAAAAATAATAAGTTACTTATTATCAAAACTACATTTTTACGCCGATTGGATTTGTAAGGAAAATTCATTCTGAGTCGTGAGGTTAAAGTAAGTGGTAACAAAAAGAATCAGGCAGAATATATCGCGATTAATCTAATTCTCAAAAAGAGTTCATTATCCTCTCCGGACGCCATACCTACATTTCAAATTTTAGAAATATTGAACAAAAATGTTTGTGAGTATTGAGTTTTACCATTTTTTTAATTTTTTGAAAATACAGAGAAACGTAAAAATCACATAAAATGCACGTTCAGTGAGTGAAAAACCGAGGATAGAGGGTTAAGAAGTGACCCTTGAAAATATATGCACTCTTTTGTGTTTTTATTCATTGTATTGTGCTACACACCTAATTTTCAGTCCGTAAACGATGGGTTTTTAATACTGTATTATCCTAGTATTAATAATATATTAATTAATTATTACCTTATTGAAAGTACATAATTAACACCACGATTAAGTGCCATATTATCTACTTTTGCTAAATATTAATTTTAATAGGATATTAATGTTTCAACTATGAAAAACAAATATATTTTAATGATTAGCGTGATGGTATTTATATCCTATATTCAAAAATCTTATGCCCAAGGTGAAACCGGGTATCACATAATTCACACCTTTCACATAGGAGGTGAAGGCAGTCTGGGATTATATTTCAGTAAATCACGATCTGAAAAGAATTTATGTATCACATAGCACTCAGGTAAATGTAATTGACGAAAATACCGGCGATTCTGTCGGCATCATTCCAAATACCACGGGAGTGCATGGTATCGCTTTTGCAACACCGTTTGGAAAAGGTTTTACAAGTAACGGCAAAATAAATACAGTCACCGTTTTTGATCTTAAAACAAATAAGGTAATTGAACAGGTGAAAACCGGAACGGGACCTGATGCAATTATATATGATTCATATTCAAAAAAGATATTTGTTTGCGATGGCAAAGGAAAAGAAACGACTGTTATTGACCCGTCAAATGATAAAGTGGTGGATTCAATTCCTTTGGGCGGTAAACCGGAAACTCCCGTTTCGGATAATGCAGGGAATATTTATATAAATATTGAAGATAAAAATGAGATCGTGCATATTGATGCAAATACACTTAAAATTATAGACCATTGGGAAATTGGTAAGGGGGAATCACCAAGTGGCTTAGCCATTGACCGTGAGCATAAATGGTTATTTATTGGTTGTGATAATAAATTGATGATTATAATGAATGGCGCAAATGGAAATGTTATAACCCAGCTACCCATTGGAGAAGGTTGCGATGGAACAGATTTTGATCCGGGGACAGGTGATGCTTTCAGTTCAAATGGAGAGGGTACACTTACAGTGATACACGAAGATAACCCCAACTCATTTTACGTGGTTGCAAATGTGCCGACAAAGAAAGGAGCAAAAACTTCAACATTAGATGAACAAACACATTGTTTGTTTTTACCGGTTGCTGATTTTGGGGAAACTCCTACCGCAGATTCGGAACACCCACATCCAAAGCCTAAAATCATTGCAGGCACCTTTGAAATATTGGAAATCGGGAAGTAATATAGGGATTATCGCATAGAGGATATCATTAATCGAATAATTGTTGCGGGTATTCTTAAATTTGCCTATATTATTATATTATTAATTTTATTTACCTCTTAATCACATGTATTTTAAAGCTGTTACTTTGTATCGTAACATTGTCATTTTTATTCAGCTCATTTTACATCTTCAATGCTTTAATGAGAACTTTACTCATCGCTGGTTTTTTGCTGATAGGAACACTTGTAAAAGCTCAAATTAGCCCGGATAATCTCTCATCATCCCCTTCAGGCTACAGTATTAGTGGCATTGTTATGGATTCTGCAACAGGGCAGCCCATGGAATATGTTACCATTTCGCTGCTAAAAACAAAAGACTTGACTGTTATTAATGGCACCATTACTGCTCATAATGGTTACTTTAAAATAGATAATCTTAGGCCGGGTAGCTATATTATTAAAGCAGGATTTATAGGGTATAACGATTATAAGTCGCCCCTAATTGAATTGACTCCTTCTCAACCTCAACTGTCATTTAAAGTACGCTTAAAAACTAATGATAAATCACTAAAAGAAGTAACAGTAACAGGCATTAAAGACCCCTATACTTTTGGTGTAGATAAAAAAGTATATAATGTTGGCAGCGATGTTACCACCCAGGGAGGTTCAGCCATAGATGTGTTGCAGAATGTGCCGTCAGTTAGTGTTGACGTGCAGGATAATGTGAATTTGAGAGGCAGTGATAATGTAACTATATTAATTGACGGCAAACCCAGTTCACTTTTAGGCACCGATCCGTCAACAGCGCTTCAAAGTATTCCGGCTAATGCCATTGATAAAATTGAAGTTATAACTAATCCATCAGCTAAATATGATGCCACGGGCACAGCCGGTATTATAAATATTGTTACTAAAAAAAGTGAGCTCAATGGTCTTAGCGGAAGTGTAACGACCGGCGCAAGCACGAGCCCAAGATATAGTACAGGACTTAATCTCAATTACCGTGCAACTAAATTCAATCTTTACTGCAGTTATGATTTCGTTTATAATAACAGGCCGGGATTTGGCAATATTTTTCAAACCAATTATTATGCTGACTCCGTTTCTTATCTTAAGGAGAATAGTTCGCAGCAGCAAATTAACAGAACACAGGTGGCAAGTACGGGTTTTGATTTTGATATTAACCCTCTGAATACAATAAGCTATTATGCTTCGTACAATTATTTTTTACAGACCGAAAAGCAAATAATTGAAACTGATTTTTATAACAGCTCTGATGACGCCACCGGCGGTTTATTGCGCAATCTTGGCAATCCCAATAACAGAGATGGCTGGGATAATATTCTTTCTTATAAAAAGACTTTTTTAAAACCGGGCGAAGAGTTGACTGCCTATGGCCAATATTCAACAATGAACAGCACCGGCGATATCAATACTTTTACCGATCTTACTCTTACACCAAACCTAACACCTGCTAATGACACACCTTCTGTGCAGGTTAATCATTCGCCAGAAGTAAAAAAAGAGTGGACACTGCAAGCTGATTATGTGTTGCCTGTTACCAAAAATAATAAACTTGAAGCGGGGTTAAAATGGGATGACCAGACCATTAACCACCAATACTATGCCGAACAGTTAAATACAGTAACTAATTCATTTTATCTTCTGCCGCAACTAAGCGATTATTTCAATTATAATGAACAGGTGTCTGCTACCTACGCTGATTATACTACTTCTTTCCATTCTATAAATATAAAAGTGGGTTTGCGTGCGGAGAATACTTATTTAACTTTTGACCAACTAACTATTAATAAAAATTATATTCAAGACTACACCGATTTATTCCCCGACATTTTTTTTAGTAAGACCATTACAAAAACTACAGAATTTCAATTAAGTTATTCGCGCCGTATAAACCGGCCCGATGATCGTAGTCTTGACCCTATTCCGGATTACACTGATCCGCAAAACATACGTGAAGGCAATCCCTATCTACAACCCGAATTTCAAAATGAAATAGAATTTACTGTGCTGCATTATATTTCCAAAGGATTATTATCGTTGTCTTTATATTACAGTCAAACTAACAACACCATACAACGGTACAAGACCGTGGATTCACTTGGTATAGGCACTCTCACTTACATAAACCTTAATCAAAGCTATAATTACGGTTTAGAGGCGCTTATTAAAAACACGTTTACCAACTGGCTTGATGTAACAGCAAGCGCAAATGCTTATGGTAATCAATTAAATGGTAATAATCTTAACTCAGGCATCGTGACCAACGATTTTATTATATATGCAAAACTTATTTTGAATGTGCTATTTATGAAAGGTTTTAGTGGTCAGGTACAGGGCCAGTATTTATCACCGCAAAACACAGTTTTTGGTCACATGAATGCTTCAGGTTCCTTGAGTATCGGGATAAAAAAGGATATTATAAGTAAGAAACTAATTGCTGTCCTTGCATTAAATGATGTATTCAATACACAACATTACTCTCTCATTTTTACCGGCAATAATTTCGTTCAGGATTTTTATAGGAAACGTTTAACACGATTTCTTTCACTTAACCTTACCTACAATTTCGGAAGAGTGGATAATAGTAAACAGCAGAAAGAACAGAATTTGCAAAATAATCAGCCGGAAGATTATTGATGGTTGTTCCATTTTTTTCTCTAAAAAATGTTATTAGCATTTCTTAATCTTCTTAATAGAAGTTTCAGTTTATTTTGACCAGAGACGTAATAATTAATTAACGTATAATTAATGCTAAGGTAAAACTATACATGTAATCTTGCCTCATTTTTAACCAATGATTATGTATGACAGATAGAAAATTACAAATTCGATTACTATTGTGTGCCGTATTATTTGCGCTTTTTGGCTTGAAAGGAGAGGCAGCAATTATTAAAGGGCACGTATTTGATTCGAAAACTAAAGAATCTTTATTGGGCGCAGTCGTATATAATAAGACAAATAATCAGCAGAATGCAGTAGTTGGGTTCGATGGCTCATATTCCATTAAAAATCTTGCGCCGGGCACTTATACTTTTGTTTCCAAGTTTATCGGGTATGTAACGCTTGAAGAATCAGTAGTTATAACAGATGCAAACCAAACTGTAGTCCAGGATTTTTTAATGGATGCACAGTTAATTAATCTTGGACAAGTGGTAGTTCAGGGCAATTATGAAAAAGGTTCAGATAATTATGCAAGAAGCGAGGAAAAAAATTCTGACAACGAATTGAATGTAGTCTCGTCGAAAACGATACAATTACTGCCGGATATAACCATAGGTGATGTATTGCAAAGAGTTTCAGGAGTAGTAGCTGAAAAGTCAGTAACAGGCGGCGGCAAATACGCTACTATCAGGGGAATGGATAAACGGTATAATTATACCACTATAGATGGGGTGAAAATACCGAGTCCAGATTACAAGAATAGGTATGTACCTATGGATATTTTCCCTGCGGAAATGGTTGAACGTTTGGAAGTTATTAAAACACTGACTCCTGATATGGAGGGCGATGCTATTGGAGGAGCCATGAACCTAGTGTTGAGAGACGCACCCGATCAGTTTTCCTTAACAGCCACCGCGTCTACAGGCTATGACCAGAACTTATTTAACAAAGGGTACACCCAATTTAATACCGGTGTGATAAATCCGAATTCCCCAAACGAAATAAACGGACTGAATTATGAGGCAAAAGTCACCGATTTTCCTACAGCAAATTTAACATTTAACAATGTTAATATTGCACCGGATTTTCTTTCAGGCTTTACAGTTGGTGATAGGTTTCTTGGTGGAAAGTTAGGTTTTTTGGCATCAGCAAGCTATCAAAATGTATATAGCGATACTAAAGGTTTATTTATAAAACCGCAAGCCCAGCCGCTTCCGGGACCTACCTTTAATTACCCTGAATGGGATTACGTGCAAAGCAGGAATGATGCCATACAACAAACCAGGAGCGCTGCACATGTTAAACTTGATTATGAATTGAACAAAAAAAATACGATAAACTTTTATGCCCTTTATGCAGAAATGACACAGGTAGAAGCGCGTTCTGATGAAGACACAGTAGATATAATCCCCGGAAGTGAGCTTGACCCGCATTTTCGTTCACTTATTACTTTTGAACATATTTTCAATACAACATTAAATGGTGTAGACACCCTTGCTCGTAACTTATCACTTGACTGGACTGCAGCCTATTCGCGTGCATGGGCAAACACACCTGATTGGGATGACCTGACACTTACCGGTATAGTGGGCAACGCATCTGCTCTCTTTTCATCCCTTTCAGAAGTTTGGATGAATAATAGTGATGAAGACATCGCCGGATATATCAATCTTACCTATACCCCCAAAATTTTTGGGCATAAAATCGAATTTAAAGCGGGAGCAATGAACAGAGATAAAACAAGAGATGCTTCCTACAATGAATATGATTTCAATGCTACCCCTACCCAGTTGCCTTTTACCAATATAAGCGCTATTCTCGACAATCCTAACTATTACGCTTTCATAGATCCAGGAGGCACCCCCCAGAGTAGTAACAACTACAATGTACAGGAAGATATTACAGCTTACTATGGAATGGCAAAGCTAATGTTAACCCGGAAAATACAATTATTGGGCGGGCTGAGGGTAGAAAACACCGCACAGGCTTATCAAACAGACGAACCGGCTGTTTTGGTAGGTAAAGATGGTACAAAGCAATATACAGACTATCTGCCAAGCGGAGAAATAAAATATATTATTAGCAGCAAAATGGCTCTCAGAGCAAGTTATTTTGCATCTATTTCTCGTCCCAGCTTTTTTGAGATAGTACCTTATCAATTCTCAGGAGATTATTATACCGAAGTGGGCAATCCTTATTTAGTTCATACAACGGCTAACAATTATGACTTGCGATGGGAGTATTTTCCTAAGCCTTCAGAACAAATATTGGCGGGCGTATTTTACAAGCAGATATACGATCCTATTGAACTTGCTGTTGAGAGGGGATCTGGACCTACTGCTACCCAGGTACAACCAATAAATGTGGGTGGCGATTCCCTTACTAATCCTGCTATTAATTATGGATTTGAATTTGTTATAACTAAATACTTCAAAAATTTTGGAACCTCAGCTAACTATACCTATACACACTCAAGCATTACCGTTCCTGAATTAAAATATGGCAACAGTGTTGGCAACAGCCAGCCAAAATACACGGATACTATGGAAACAAGACCATTGCAAGGGCAAGTTGATAACCTCGCAAACCTTTCATTGATCTATAAGGCGCCAAAAATAGGGCTTGAAGCACAGGTTTCAGTGGTTTACACAGGTAAATCCATATCTGATGTTTCACTTTATTATGGACTTGAACTATGGCAAATGCCTATGGCAAGGTTAGACTTTTCTTTTGAGAAAACCCTCAGTAAGAAATATCACTTAAGTATTTATGGAAAAGCGAATAACATACTTAATACACCACTTATTATACGTATGTTTCCGCCGGGTAAATATGACAACCTCCCTGGCTCATCCGAATACCTCCCTGAGCAGGATACCAATGATGGCTATTTAACCAGCATTATAGTGGAAAAAGAAACTTACGGGCAAAACTACATATTGGGAATACGATATAAGTTTTAATAATAGAAACATCTGTTAATACTGCTCTTTATTCGTGTTAATAATATAAAATCAGGGGACCACAATGTGGAATACATTTATCGAATGTTCTGTTTGCAGTCGGAGGATATATATACCCGGGATAAGGTTTATTGGGATATTCATGCTTGTCGAGGAAACATCGAATTCTTCTGAAAAGAGATTCCTGCCGTAAATATCAAAACAATTCATAACACATTTTTCTCCAAGGCTTGCATCTGAAAAATGGATAACAACATCCTTTTGAACAGGGTTATTTACTGTCATCATTTCTTTTTCTTCTGATTTTATGATGTTTATCGAAGCAATAACAGGATTAGCAGGTCCGTTTCCTAAACTGTCATTAGTAATTCCTAACTTAAGCATTACAGGATATTTATCAGAAAACTCGAAAATAGAGTTTATTACATCAGAAGGGGCTGAAGTATTTTTTACTTGTGTAGTACTGTCGTTCACTGAAAGACCAATACGTTTGCCGTCATTGCCAATAGTGGTGTAAGAATCGGGAATGTATTTTACATAATCAAAATTATCGGTTATCCATCCCGACAGAAAAATATGCTGATACCAGTCTTTAGCCCCGCCACCTACGCCGCAACTATTTGGATAGGTAGCCGATGAACGTGTAGATGTATTTAGGTATGAGGGGCAATCTGTCGGGTTTTGATCCCAGTCGATGGGATAGTTTAGTTTGTGATCAGGGTTAAATGGCGGGTCATAAAAAATAAAACTGGTATCGGTGGTAGCTGTATATAACAAATATCCCGGTTCACCACTCGACCTGGTGTTAAAATCTCCCATACTAATAAGATTAGGAAGATGATAGAATGTATTTTTTAAAGCATTTATAACTACTGTGTCCTGACTATCGCGCGGAGGGGAGGCACTACCCGATTCAGTGTGATTTAAAACTACGTAAAGAAACGTGCTGTCGTGGGTAGTGCCCAGGTAAGGGTCTTTATAATATAATTTATATAGGTCAAAATCTTCCGCGAAATACATTGAAGTTAATGTTTTAACTGATACAAATCCCAATTTGTTTTGGTTATAAAATAAAACATCCATACTATTACTACCTGAAAAATTGGTTAAAGTACAATAATTAAATCTTCCCGGAAAATTAGGATCGAGAGCATATTTAATTATAGAATCGGGGAAACCAAATACTGATATGCCACTATGGTCAGTATCTGTTAACTGGATGGATTGCATTTTTACAAACCCAATCAAATCAGGGTTTGCAAACCCTATTGTATTTTTTAATTGGGCATGTAAAAAAGAGTCCGTGCCCTGGCAATTACTTCCATAATCAAGAGTGTTATATACCATCACTCTTAATGTATCTACCTGGGCCGCGGCTGTTATTACTTTAAATATAAATAAAAAGGACACGCATGTTATGATTTGCAAATATTTTTGCTTCATTGAATTTGTTTTTGATTGTGTTAATTGAATTTTTCAGGATTGCAAACTTAATCAGCAAATTTTATTCAAATCAGTTGTTAATAATTTATTAATATAAAATTAATGATAAAAATTAGAGCAAAGTGTCAGTCAAGTCCTTTTTAGTTAATATCTAAAAGTATGATTATTTTAATATTAATCTATTCCACATCTAACACTCCTTAAAGACAACTTAAAGCCTGCATAACATTTTAGTAATACAAGATGCATAGTTTTGAAAAATTTTAATTTACTGAAATCTATTATGAAATCGTTTTTAATCTTTTGCGCTTGTTTTTTCCTGTTTGTTTTAGCCCAATACACAAGTTATGGGCAAAAGGTTGATTATACCTTTGTGGTTATGGGCGATGACAGAGTAGCTCCAAGTGATACTGTGGGAGACCCAAGCACAATAAACCTATATCATTTCAAACGCATTCTTTCTGAAATTGCCCAACTGAACCCCCTACCTAAGTACTTGTTTATTGATGGGGATTTGGTGATGGGATATACCGGTAATGATACTGTAAAGTACGCTCATGAATTAAGAGAATGGATAAAAGTATATAATAGCTCGCCTTTAGCATCCAGTGGAGTAGAACTTGTTGCAATACCAGGCAACCGTGAAATTGTTGATAAAATAGAGGGTAAAAAAATTCCTTCCGCAGTAAATGAAAGAGTGTTTGTACGAGAGATGAAGGAATATATTCACGGCGATAACGGACCTCATATTACGGGACTTATACCGGGAACAGACAGTCTTATAACTGACCAAAGCAGGTTGTCTTATTCATATGATTTTGGCGGGGATCATTTTGTGATTCTTAGTACCGATGCCGTTGGCAGGGAAAGCTGTGTTGCCTGGCATTGGCTGAAGAAAGATTTAGCAGAAGCGCGTGAAAATGATACACGTCATATTTTTATTTTTGGGCACAAGCCCCCCTTCAGTTCTATTTATAAAGGTGAAGCAGGGTTGGATGAACGAAAATCCGATCGTGACAGTATGTGGGCTGCTATTGAAAAATATAAATGTGACATCTATTTCAGCTCTCATGTTCATCTTTGGGATACTGTTCGTCCGCACATTAACAAAACATGGGAAATAATTTGCGGCAATGCCGGCGCGCCTATGGTCAAGGCTTGGCAGCCCTCTTATTATGGTTTTACTATCGTACATGTTTATTCAAAAGTTGATATTACAAGCATGGGGCATGATGTAGATAAAGAACATTATCTCGAGCCCACACCTGATAAAGCGACATCGGAAAGAGCTAAATTCACTATCGAAAAAATTCTTTGATCCTCTTTTATGAGAGCAATCAAAAAGCAAAATATTTATTTTTTACATATTTAAAATGTGTAATACACACATTCTTTAAAACTTAATAATTAATTAATATTAGGTAAACATTGTCTTGACTTGAAGAATGGAGATTTGTGCGAATCTTTAAACCAAATAAAACCACCTATAAAAATGAAAAGAAACCTTATAATTCTTGCGGCGGCGGTATTAATTGTTGCCGTTCTGCCATCCTGTAAAAAAACCACTAAAGAAAACACGACAGTTTCACAACCTCCCTACCAGATAGGTCAGGCTATAACCCCTGGCACCTTACAGGCGGGTTCTTATAAAGGAACCATGACCAGTGGAAATACTTATACACTTGCCGGGGACTTTACGGTTAATGCAGGCGATACCGTACTTCTGCAGTCGGGTGTAAAAGTGTGCGTTGGAAACGGAGTAACCATTATTGTAAAAGGCGTTCTTATTTCACTTGGAACACAGAGCGCTCCTAATTATTTTACATCATGCGGCGTTACACCGGTTGACCAAATTAATAACAATATTAATACCGATCCTGCTTATAATAATGGTAATGGCTGGTGGACAGGGATTAACTGTGATACATCATGCAAGCTTTTAGATCTTCAATGGACCCATGTTGAATTTACCGGCGCTGCTTTTGCAAAAACAGAACCTTTCGTTGGCGGAAGTCAGGGTACTACTTCATTTGATATATTATTCCAGAATCCAAATGGAGATTTAATCATTACAGATAGTTGGATATATGGAGGCGTTGATGACGCAGTGCGTATAACAGACGGACGCTTTTATATAGCAAGGAATACCCTTGAAAAAATGGGATATTTAGGTGGTGACGGACTCAATGCAA
The DNA here is from genome assembly GCA_963770495.1 of Chitinophagales bacterium. Taxonomy (GTDB): domain Bacteria; phylum Bacteroidota; class Bacteroidia; order Chitinophagales; family CAVYQA01; genus CAVYQA01. Next base: position 192,794 of record CAVYQA010000001.1, read on the forward strand.
AACATGGCGCCCAGGGAGATATGTGCTATAACCTGTGCATAGGCAATGCAACTAACTCAACTAAATGCTCAGATAAAGGTTCGGGTAATTTTGTGCAGTGCAATGTTAACATGTATAATAACACTTATGTTGATTGCGGATACCGTCAGGCGTCTTATGCAAGCCGTGGTTCTGATATTGACTACGAACAAGGTGGAAGAGGTTTGTGTTATAATAACCTGATAGTAAATTGTCGTAATGGTATTCGTGTAGGCGATGGACAAAATCAAATTCCCGCTCCCGATACAACTAATACCATTATTGGATACAACTATATATATGCTGATTCAGTAGAAGAAGTGAACCAATTCTTTCCAATTATAGCCGGAACATGGACAAAGCCCAATGCTTACGTAGTACCTTCAGCAGCTCAATTGAACCTGCCTGCCGGTTTTTATGAACCTTCAAATACAACATATAGCGGTGATGATCTTGCTTATAACGATCCTTCATTGGCAGGAGCAAACAACCCAATGTTTGTAAACTTCCCTCTGCCTGAACCTAATTTAAATGGTGGCAACTTATCGGCCATTAGCTCAATAGAAACAGGAGTAGCGGCAACTGGCAAAAATTATGACTTTCACCTTCAAGCCGGTTCTCCTGCAATCGGCATTGGTTTTACAAGCTTTAACTCTTTTCAAAATATTATTAACCCAGTCATTAATGATATAACTAACCCAAAATTAATGCCTGCAGTAACTCCTCCGGGTAAAGATATGGGCTGTTATCAATCTAATGGTTCGGGCAACCAACATTAAACTAGTTTTAATTGTTTCTAATATCTCAGTTAATTATCCGAACTCTAATTTAGTTTGAATAGGTAGTATGTTCGCCGATTAAAATAAGATTTCTTTCGGTTTTTTGAATAGAAATGCTAAAATAGCGGACATGTATTTAACCAGAGGTTTTGCTCTATTTTTCTCCCAATTAGTGATGCAATCATCAATCATCCCGATAATGTGTGCTACATCTTTTGGAAGAGTCTACATTCAAGCCTTTTATTTCGAATACGGTCTCCGATTGTTTGCGGTTTGCTATATATTTGTTTCCCAAAGCCTTCGGTACTAAATTATTCAATTGGAAAAAAACAACGCATCTGTGTTGATATGTTGCTTTTTTAAAACAGTGTGAATTCATCATTACTATTCTTGTTGAATAAAAATCACTGAATAATTTTTTTATATCACAACCAAACTAAAGAGTCCCCCAAAAAACAACAGAAACTGTCCGTAATAAATATAAAAGCAATTTATTTAAATATCAATGATTTATAATTATATTATGTAGCCCGTAGGGGAATCGAACCCCTATTTCCAGAATGAGAATCTGGCTTCCTAACCGTTAGAAGAACGGGCCGGGTTATTAATTACAATTCCGGAGTACAAAGATAATCGTCTTTTACCTTTTTTATGAAGAGTTTAATGATTCATATTTTACCTCTTCATATTTAATATTATTGCTGCTAACTTGCAATATGCTCTATTACAAATTTCTCAACTATTTTTTCTTTGGGTTTCATACCCTGCTCATCCTTTTTAACACATTTGGCTGGGCTATTAAAAAAATCAGGAAATGGAATCTTCTTACGCTAACGCTTACAGCAATTTCATGGTTTGGATTGGGTATATGGTGTGGGTGGGGCTATTGCGTTTGTACAGACTGGCACTGGAGGGTGAGACAACGTTTGGGCTATCATGATACTACAAATTCTTATATTCAATTTCTTGTGCTTAAATTAACCGGAATAAACGTTTCGCCACATTTAATAGATGTTGTTACAGCCATTGTATTTTTTTCTAGTTTGTTATTAAGCATTTCATTGAATATTAAAGATTACTTACAAAAAAGAAAGGCAGCATCACATTGAAATATGGGTAAAAATTTTTAACCTTGCACTCTCAAAAAAATTTGTACCATGAAAAAAACTACAATTCTTTTATTAATCTTAAGCACTTTTTCGTATTTCGCAAAGGCGCAATCCTCTGTTGAAGGCGGTATTATAGTAATGCCTCAATATACTGCGCTCCTAAATACAAATGACTTTGCCGCAGGCAACGATTTGAACTACTCTACTACATTTGGTTTTGCAGGAGGTTTATCTGGAGCTTACAACTTCAATAATCACGTTGGTATTGAGCTTAACTTAATTTTTTCAAGCCAGGGTGAAAAGTATACAGGGAATCTAAGTGATTATAAACCAAAAGCCGATACCGCTTCATATGCCAATCTTGTTTCTTTTCAAGCACAATTGGCCGGTATTTCTCCAACTGCTGCTTCTGTTAATCCCTATAATGCACAGATTTCCCTTACTTATTTTAAAATACCTGTTTTATTCAAACTGACTTCAAATACCGAGAAAACGACATTTTTCTATATGAATGTAGGTCCCCAATTTAACATTTTGCTCTCTGCATCAGAATCATTGAACGGAAACACGGTTACTTATACCTCCACAAACCCTCTCTCAGCTTTTAGTTTTTCTACAAAACAGCTATTTGAATCATCAGGTGTTGATGTAGTTTTAAATTTAGGTACAGGATTTAATTTATCTTCTAATTTGGTGCTGACAGCCCAAATTAATTTTGATTATGGTTTGACTGATGCAGAAGATAAGAGTTTTGAATTTCCAATATCAATATATACTCCAGCTTTTTCCAGTACACCTACAACAGAAGAAGTACATGCATATACTTCAAACAGAAGTTCTAACAACAACGCCACTGTGGGATTAAGAATAGGACTGGCTTACAAATTCGGAAGCAGTAAATAAAAATAGTTCTATGCTAAGGGTGGCGTAGCATGGGTATGCCATTCAAATACAGCTAAAGTTTTCAGGCTTGCACTATGAAAAAAACGATAATTCTTTTATTAGTCTTATTTGCTTATTCGTATTTCGCAAAAGCACAATCGCAATCAAAATCTTACGTTGAAGGCGGTATTATACTGATGCCCCAGTATACCACCCTTTTAAATACAAATGATTTTGCCGCCGGCAATGATTTAAATTATGCCACCACATTTGGTTATGCCGGAGGCTTAACTGGGTCGTATAATTTTAATAAACATATTGGGGTGGAACTGAATGTAATTTATTCAATTCAGGGGCAAGAGTATAAGGGCAATTTGTATGATTATAGAATTAACGGCGCTGATACTGCATCTTATGCTTCTATAGTCGCCTTTCAACTTAGAGATTCTTATAACCCTTCAATTGGTGGTTTTCCTGATACCAACTTCACTGAAAAAGTTTCTCTTACCTATCTTAAAATACCGGTGTTATTTAAATTGACTTCAAACTCAGAGAAATCCTTCTTTTTTTATATGAATGCAGGTCCTGAATTTAATATTTTATTAACGGCATCCCAATCTTTAAATGGAAAGACGGTTAATTATACATCCCTCAAACCTATGATATATAATTTTACGACAAAACAACTTTATGAATCCTCAGGTGTTGATGCCGTTTTAAATTTAGGCGCGGGATATAACCTGACTTCTAATTTTGTACTAACTGCCCAGGTGAACTTTGACTATGGTTTAACAGATGCTGAAGATAAGAATTTTGAATTTTATCCACCAAATGGTACGGGAGGAATTTCAACAACAGGCGAACGTGTTTATGCAACCAACAGAAGCACAACCAATAATGCCACTGTGGGGTTAAGATTAGGGCTGGTTTATAAATTTGTTGATTTCAATAAAGTCAGCAGTAAGCTGACACCTTAAAAATTATACGCCTGTTGTTACTGGTAAATTTTAATGGTGTAATAATTGTGGTAAAACTTCAGCCGCATCGGTATCTTCGGAAGAGCTACTATCGGGTTTAGGCATTCCGGTGTGTTTTGTTGTGTAGGTAGTATGAGAGGGGGCCTGTCTAAAAAATGAGGTTACATCATCCAGCCACTTTTGTTTATATTTTAGGATGTAATCTTCGTGGCCGGAAAGAGGATATGTTTTAAGTTGTTTCCAACCATTAAGATTAGAATAGATATCATCTATTTCCTTACGGGTTACTTTCATGTCTTTCTGGCCATAAAGTAAAAGTGTGGGGCACGTTACTGATTTTGCATATTCTGTAGGTTTAAGAGAGAAAGCCCAGAACCCATTTTCCACCCCACCCCAGAATACAAGAAGCCCTGCCAACGGAAAAGACGGAACGCCCATTAATTTAAACCTGTTGCAGGTTGCCTGGTATAATGAGCCATATGGACATTCAAGCATAATGGCAGTTGGGGTAATATGATAATCATTAATAGCTTTTAATATTGCTGCCGCCCCCATAGAGCATCCATACAAATAAATATTTTTATTCCCCCCTTTTGTCACGTAGTCGAAACAGGTTTTAACTTCTTCAGCTTCTTTATAGCCAATTGTGGTCTGATTGCCTTCGGAGCCGCCGGATCCCATAAAGTCAACAAGAAAAGTGTTGTATCCGAGTTTTAACAATTCGTCCGACCGGTCGAGCATCATAGATTTATTATCTACATATCCGTGAAAAATAATTACCGTGCCTTTAACGGCGCTATCAGTTTTAATGCTCCAGCATTCTATTATTTTATTGCTTTTAAGCTTTAAGGTTTCAAACTTTTGCTTTGGCAAGCTATCGTCTACAGGTCTTGGATTATCAATACCAAAAAACAACATCTTTATTTTATCGCCTGCTGAGGGTTGTTTTGAATGTTTGTTTATTGGTATATTATTGTTAACAAAGTGAGTAAACTTATATGCCTGAAAATAAGTGATAAAATTCATAGCGATAAAAAGGATTGAAACTACTATCCAAAATGTGCGTTTAATTATTTTTTTACTTTTCATTTATATACGCAGCTACCTATTATTGACTCTGATATCCAAATATCGTTATAATGTTTTTGATTTTTTTTCCGGTAAATAACGGCTTATTCTTTAATAAATGAGCAGGAAGCTGATTGATATTGGGGCAGCCGTTTATTCATTTCAAGTGTAGAGTTGTACGGACCGATTACAATACTCGCATTTATAAGCCACGCTGGAATATGTCCACCCGGATTGCCATAAAGTGTATAATCAACTTTTATTTTACCACTTTCTAATTTAGAAAGTTTATAAACGGAGTGAAATTGTCTTATGCGCACTGTTCCGTCCACATCGGGCATGTAGTCGGGCGCCCCAATACTATTAATAGTAACTGTTTTTGTAAATGAGTCCTGGCTGATTTTTGTATCTGTTATTACATCACGATCATCAAATGGCCATAGCACATCGGTTAATTCATAATCATATTGCTCCCAGTCATTAATTAATTTCAAAGTTTTGCATTCACGGCACCGATATACCCATGCCGGATAATTTTTGGTATCAAGTAACAAGGCAACAACACCCGACAGGGATGATTTAACGGTATCAATTACCCAAATCTCTTTAATGCTCGAACCGGTAGCATATCTTGTGTATACCGCAATTCCATTTTCGTTTTTTCTCAAAACCCAACTGGCTGAGTCATTTGAAGAAAGACTAATTGCTATAATTAACGGCAAAAAAAGCAAAGTACTGCTTAGTTTCATTATTATATTTTCAAATTATAACATAAAAGTGTATAATTTAATTTAAATCAATATACATATTATATGGGCATCTATAGAACCGAATACCCGGCGTGCAGATGATCTTTAAGATTAAAATCAATTTTAAGGATTTTAAGTAAACTTTCCAGAGTTAAATAAGGTAAGTGGTTTTTGTAATGTTCATTGCCTAAAATTACTGCCATGTCGCATTTTTCAGCTAGGAAAGGTAAAATATTATGATCTTTAAAAAATTCAGCTTGTTTTTTGGCATCAGACGGAACAATTGTAATGTCTTTAACAATGAATTTTTCATTATTCATAGTAATGGGTTCGCCAATTAAGAATGTAAATTCATTTCTGATATTCAGGGCTTGATTATAAAATACTTCCATGAACGGTATATTGAAAAAACAATTGTTTGTATAACTAAAAATAATCTGCTATTCGTACACTTCTTAAATACCCTTCCCAATCTTTTTCATTTTCAAGGGCAAATATTCTTTCTATTTCTAATTTTTTTACATTAACCCACACTTCCACAAAAAAATCTAATAAGGCATAAACTTTTACGTTGTACTTATTGCTTACGGTTCGTCTGTCAACAAGCGAACCTAATTCCCAGAGAACATCAGCACGTTCATTAATATCTCCGATGGAGTTGAAGGATGATGAGGTTAATGATTCAAACTCTTTCATAGCTCAAATTAATTTTTAAATTAGTTTGCAATAAAAAGAGAAACGCAAGAATATAGCTTTTCTTTTCGTTTGGCAAATATACTCATCGAATTAGGTGATGTCAAGGGTAAGTATATATTTATTTTTCCATATTGCGTTATGTTAATGTTAAGTTTCAGGTTCAATGGCAAACAGATGAAACAGAATGCTAATTAAAATATGCCTAACTTGTGTTAGTTTGCAGTAGTAATATGAACGAAATAACCCCCATAGCATTAAAGAATATGAATAATTCAAACGCTTCCAATTCTAATACAATGTCTAAGATAAGTTTTAATAATAAACCTAATCCTTTTTCCACTGCACTAAAAGCAAAAGTTGACACTTACTTTGAAAGCCAACAAGTAACCCCTGTTGGTAATACACCACTTTTCTTTAAAAATGTTTTTTTAATTGGCTCTTTAGCAGCCCTTTATGTAATTTTGGTGTTTTTTAATCCTAATGTTTGGGTAGCTATTCTTTTGTGTGTTTTACTTGGATTTAATTTAGCCCTTATCGGTTTTAATATTATGCATGAGGCGGGGCATCAAAGCCTGTCAAAGCGCAAGTGGTTAAACATTTTGTCATCTTATTCTCTAAATGCAATGGGAGGTAATATTTACATCTGGAAACTGAAGCATAATATAAGCCACCATACCTATACTAATATAGATGGCGAAGATCATGACATAAACCTAAAGCCATTCATGCGTATGGATGAAAACCAGCCACGTTACTGGTATCACAGGTATCAATACTTGTATTGGGTAGTTTTTTATGGATTAGCATACGCACAATGGGTATTGTTTCAGGATTTCACACAATATTTTTCACACAGAATGGCTCCCGGAGCCGCACAGAATAAATTTGAGGTAAAAGAACATATCATATTCTGGATATCCAAGCTATTTTATGTGTTTACCTACATCGCTTTGCCGATATTTATGGTTGGTATAATAAAAACTATAATCGGGTATTCCATTGCTGCAGTTGTTTGCGGATTTGTTATTAGCCTTGTTTTTCAAATGGCTCATGCAGTAGAGATAGCCGACTTTCCGAAGCCAAACCCCTCTTCTAACAAGATAGAGCAGGAGTGGGCAGTGCACCAGGTAAAGACCACAGCAGATTTTGCCACTAAAAACAAATTAGTATCATGGTTGGTGGGAGGTTTAAACTTCCAGGTTGAGCATCATTTGTTCCCCAAGGTGAGCCATGTGTATTACTCTAAAATACGCCCTTTAGTAAAAGAAACCTGTAAGGAATTTAACCTTACCTACAATGAATATCCATCTTTTTTCAAAGCTTTTATATCTCATTTGAGATATCTCAAAAAATTAGGTACTGCCTGATGTTTACAGAAATAGTGATTTTAGTTTCACTGTTTTCTATTCCAATAAGTCCCATTCAACATAAGCTTTCGTTCAGTGCAGGGATCATCTTGCATTATTAATTGTAGCGTATCATTTAAGAGCGTAAATGAATAGCGCCCCGGTTTCATACATTGCTTAACCAGGTTGTTACCGCTATTGATGAATTGCATTTTATCAAAGACAATAGTATAAATGCCGCTAAACTTTGCAGAACCGCTATCGGACAAAATAAAATTATTATCCGGTGTAAGTTGCAATTCCCTATTGCCGTTTTTCCAATTGCCGTTAACGGATAATTGATTTCCACAGCCGAAAAAAAACGTACTTATAATAATAACTGTGATAAAATATTTCATGGTACAAAAATACTTTAATGGAAATAGCAATGGTACTTAATATTTTCTTAATAGCGCCTATTTCAATTTATCACATATAGGTATAGCTTTGCGGCGTGAAAAAGCCATGGGAACTAAAATATTTCAGGTGGGCAGATATTATTGTTCTGCTTATTATCATCGTTGCACTGTTTGTTGGTGTGAAGCTGTCATACCTTTCCCCCAAAACAATCTCAAAAGAAGCCATTTCACTTGATATTAAGTATATTCCTTATTACGCAGGACGCTCACTGTTGCGTATGGCGTTTGCCTATTTTCTATCTATTTTATTTTCACTTATTTATGGGTATGCAGCAGCTCGGAATAAAACAGCTGAAAAAATTCTTTTGCCAATCATTGATGTACTTCAAAGTATACCGATACTCTCATATCTTCCTGTTGTAATACTTAGTTTAGCAGTAATATTGCCTCAAAGTGTGGCGGCTGAAATAGCAACAATTGTACTTATTTTCACTTCACAGGTTTGGAATCTCACTTTTTCGTGGTATCAATCGTTAACCACTATTCCCGGCGAATTGAATGAAGTTTCCAGAGTTTTCCATTTAAGTCCATGGATGAAGTTTAAAAAGCTTGAACTGCCCTTTGGATTTGTATCACTTATCTGGAACAGTATAATGAGTTGGGCAGGTGGGTGGTTCTTTCTTATGGCTGCTGAAATATTTACCGTGGGGAAAAAACAGTTTCAACTTATCGGCTTGGGGTCGTATTTACAGGAAGCTGCTTACACTAATAATCTCCATGCATTACTTGCCGGAATTTTAACCTTAATTTTTATAATAATCTTATTAGACCAATTTATCTGGCGGCCCTTCCTTACTTGGGGAAAGAAATTTAATCTTCAAACGGTTAGTGGACCTGAAACAGCGGCCAACTCATGGCTCTATCGGGTATTAAGAGAATCAAACCTTATTGACCGGTTCAACAAAAAATTCTTCTTTCCAGTTATAGAAAAATTTGATGAACGGTTTGTTCGCATTTTTCCATTCCGTCCTGAGGAAACCAGGGAAAAGAAGTCCTCACATGCAAAAATATATATAGCTGTTGGTATTCTTGGATTATTGCTTATTTATGGTTTACATTCAACCTTACTGTATCTTTTCCATTTGTCATGGGCAGATTGGTGGCTTATCTCAAAAAGCGCCCTGTTTTCATTGTTAAGAGTGTATATTGCATTAATATTATCTCTGCTATGGACTATACCTGTTGGAGTTGCTATCGGCAGCAACCAGCGCCTGGCAACTGTTATGCAGCCATTGCTTCAGATAACAGCATCTATACCGGCAACGGCGTTATTTCCTATACTTATTTTATTTTTAATAAAACTTCCGTTTGGATTGAATATTGCTGCAATTATTCTAATGATGCTTGGGTCTCAGTGGTATTTGCTCTTTAATATTATAGCAGGGGTGAATACCATACCCCAGGATTTAAGGTATACGGCCAGTTTAATGCAATTAAAAAAATGGAGCTATTGGAAAAACTTAATTCTCCCTGCATTGTTTCCATTTCTAATTACCGGCACTATCACAGCATCAGGGGGCGCTTGGAATGCCACCGTTATTGCAGAATATGTTAGCTATGGTAATACTAATCATTTTACTACAGGGTTGGGTTCGCTTATTGCGCAATCTTTGGCTAATGATAATTTTGTGATGCTTTTGGCTTCGACCTTAACAATGGTAGTAATTGTAACTTTAATAAACCGACTACTATGGAGGCGTTTGTATAATGTTGCAAAAGATAAATTTAGAATGGACTAAATACATAAATTATTACTTATGGCAAATGATAAAACTCTTCTTGAACTGACAGACATCTCCCAGATGTACATTACACGTAAACATAGGTTTACAGCTCTTAAACATATTAATTTTAGCATAAAAGAGGGAGATTTTGTGGCATTGCTTGGACCTTCAGGTTGCGGTAAAAGTACCTTGCTTCGTATTATTACAGGGTTACAACAAGCTACATTTGGGAAAGTAATTTATAAAGGCAAAGAATTGGTTGGGGTAAATGAAAATGCTACTATAGTCTTTCAATCCTTTGCATTATTTCCATGGCTAACAGTATTAGATAATGTAGAGGTAGCCCTTGAAGCAAAATCTTTTCCTAAAAAAATGCGCACTACTAAAGCGCTCGATTTACTTGACCGTGTCGGGCTTGATGGCTTTGAAAATGCCTATCCGCGTGAGCTTTCAGGGGGTATGAGGCAAAAAGTTGGCTTTGCCCGTGCCATGGCTGTTGATCCTGAACTATTATGCCTTGATGAGCCTTTTTCAGCACTGGATGTATTAAGCGCTGAATCCCTTCGGGGTGATTTGCTTGAGTTATGGATAGAAGGGAAAATACCATGTAAAGCCATTTTATTGGTTACTCATAATATTGAAGAGGCTGTAACACTTGCCGACCGCATATTTTTAATGGAAAAGGATCCGGGTAGGATAGTAAAAGAAATAAAGATTGACATGAAGCATCCACGCGAGTATGATTCACCCGTATTTAAGCGCTATATGGATGAAATTTATGAAACACTTGCCGGTAAAACCCGTCCACGCTACATTGAAGCAGGAGCAGCGCCGGGACAAGGTGGTGGTACGCGGCTATTGCCAAACATAAGGATAAATACTCTCTCCACTTTTCTTGAACATCTTGTTAGTACAGAAGCTCCAACGTACGAACTCTATAAGTTGGAAGAAGAGTTGGGAGTTGATTCCGAACAAATCATTAATCTTACTGAGTTTACAGAACTTTTGGGTTTTGCCACAGTTGATCAAGGGGAGATTACATTAACTCAAGCCGGAAGGGAATTTGCTGAATCTGATATGCAAAAACGCAAGGAAATTTTTGCATCAATTATTCGAGAATTGCCAACATTTAAATGGATGCTTCAACAGCTCAATAAATCCGAACGAAAACGTCTTAAGAAAGATGTTATTATTTCTGCTCTTGAATTGGAATTTCCTGAAAAGGAAGCTGCTGAACAAGTAGATAACCTTATTAATCTTGGGCGTTATGCAGAACTTATTGCCTACGATGATAATAATGAGATGATATACCTGGAATCGCCCCAAAGTGTTCTTGAGCTTTTAGAGGAGGTTTAGAATTTTATCTGCCCATATAAACCATTAATACAGATACATCTGATGGTGAAACACCTGAAATACGGGATGCCTGCCCGATAGTGCGGGGGCGAATGCGCGATAATTTTTGACGTGCTTCTGATGACAACGATAATAACTTATTGAAATCAAAATTTTCTGATATAGGTACCTCTTCCAATCGCTGCATTTTAATTACCTGCTCATGCTCTCTTTGAATATACCCTTCATATTTCATCAATATTTCGGCTTCCTCTGTTGTTTCATCATCAAATAAAGAAAGGAAGTTATTTATAGTGTTATTATGCTTAGAAAGACCGGGTAAATCAATATTTGGGCGCATTATTAGATTAGATAGTCTTGTTTTTTGTATTATTAGCGATGAATCACTACCTCCAAGATAAGCGTTAATTTCTTCCGGTTCAATTGAATTTGCTTTAAAATAATCCATAATTTTTTCAATGGATTGTAATTTTTCGTTCACCCTGTTCATTCTTTCTTCACTAGCTAATCCCAATTTGTAAGCAATAGGAGTTAACCTTATATCTGCATTATCCTGTCTTAGCAAAATCCGATATTCTGCGCGTGAGGTAAACATTCTATAAGGTTCATCCGTACCTTTATTAATAAGGTCATCAATTAATACCCCAATATAAGCATCTGAACGAGTAAGGATGAGAGGCCCCCTTTCATTTATTTTTAAATGTGCATTAATTCCAGCTATAAGCCCCTGACAACCAGCTTCTTCATAGCCTGTTGTACCATTTATTTGCCCGGCATGATATAAATTTGCAACTAATTGTGTTTCAAGGGTTAACATTAATTGCTGAGGAGGAAAATAATCATATTCAATAGCATAACCTGGTCTAAACATCTTTACATTTTCAAATCCAGCCATTGCTTTCAATGCTTTATATTGAACATGGTCAGATAGGGATGTAGAGAACCCATTAACATATATTTCTATGGTATTCCACCCCTCTGGCTCAACAAATATCTGGTGACGTTCTTTATCTGCAAAACGATTAACCTTATCTTCTATAGACGGGCAATATCTGGGACCTATACCTTTTATCCTCCCTGTGAACATAGGGGATTCCTCGAACCCTGTCTTTAGTATATCATGTACTTCTTTATTGGTATAAGTTATCCAGCAACACCGTTGTTCTTTTACCGGAGAGGTATTTGTAAATGAAAATTTTGAAGGGTTCTCATCCCCCTTCTGTACCTCCATTTTTGAATAATCCAGGCTCCTTCCATCAACCCTTGGAGGGGTGCCTGTTTTCATTCTTCCACTCTCAAAACCAAGTTGTACAAGTTGTTCTGTTATACCAATTGCTGCTCGTTCTGCTGTTCTGCCGCCTCCAAATTGCTTCTCTCCTATATGTATAACTCCATTAAGGAAAGTGCCGTTTGTTAAAACTACTGCTTTGGACTTTATTTCAAGCCCCATAGAGGTTTTTACCCCATAAACTCTGTTATCTTTCACTAGTAGACCTACTACCATATCCTGCCAGAAATCAACGTTTGGCGTTTTTTCAAGCATATATCTCCATTCCTGGGCAAACTGCATCCTGTCATTCTGTGATCGTGGACTCCACATGGCAGGACCTTTAGAACGATTAAGCATTCTGAATTGAATGGTACTTTTGTCGCTTACAATACCGGAATAGCCGCCCAAAGCATCAATTTCCCTTACTATTTGCCCCTTAGCTATACCTCCCATTGCTGGGTTGCAACTCATTTGAGCTATGGTTTGCATATTCATTGTAACCAAAAGCACTTTAGAGCCAAGATTAGCTGCTGCCGCAGCTGCCTCACAACCGGCATGACCGGCACCCACCACTATTATATCGTAATCTTTAAGCATTATTTCACTCTGAATTGAGGGCAAAATTAGGCAATTTTAACAATCAAAAAGCATATAATTTATGATGTTTCACGTGAAACATTTAGGACTATTAAGAAATAGTGTTCCACGTGGAACATAAAAAAATAGCCCCCTATTTCTATGGAGGGCTATTATAGAATGAAGTTCTTTAGTTCAGTTTTTAATAAACTCAGCATTGGCTACTATCTCCACCTTATCGCCTAAAACAATATTAGGAGTTGAAGGGGCTAATCCAAAATCAGAACGTTTTATAGAGCCAGTTCCTTTAAAACCTGCTATTGTCTTTTGGTTAAAAGGATGTGTTGCCACCACCGCTGTAAGGTCTAACTCAACAGTTTTTGTTACACCAAGAAAAGTCAATTCACCTGTTAAAAGGTATTTATTATCGCTTACCCTCTTTATTGAGGTGCTTTTAAAGGTTAATGCAGGGAAATTTTTTGAATCAAAGAAGTCGGCAGTTCTTAAATGATTATCCCTGTCGGTGTTATCCGTATTAATACTGTCAACATCGGCGCTTAATTCAATAGAGGCATTTTCAAACCCCTCTCCATTAGAAGTTATAGTGGCATCAAAGGTTTTAAAAGAGCCGTGTATTTCAGATACTAATAAGTGGATTATATTAAATCCCAATTTAGCATGTGCTTTGTCTAACGACCAGGTCTGCACATCAGATGATGGTAAAACATCGGTTCCTGTTTTTGTTATTGTTTCCATAATTTATTTTTTATTGTTATAAAATTTATTTGTTTGACAACGCAAAGTTACGTATATTTGCTATACTTTAGTAACCAGTTACTAAAAGTATACCGATATACTTTTGTATACCAACCAATAAAAAATATATGGAACTAAAATCAAAAACCGAATGCACAAAGCATCTTTTACCTGTGCGCGATGCACTGGATATACTGAACGGCAAATGGAAAATACCAATTATCATTGCATTGACATTCGAAAAAAAACGGTTTAAAGAGATGCAAAGAGAAATTGATGGCATTACCGCAAGAATGTTATCGAAAGAATTAAAGGAGTTGGAAATGAATGAATTGGTAACCCGAACGGTATATGATACCTCACCGGTTACCGTCGAATATGCGTTAACACCTTACGGTAAATCGCTGCAAAGCGTAATTGACTCACTGCGCGACTGGGGTGTTAAACACAGAAAAAGAATTATTAACCACAAACAGCCCGTTTCACAGCAATACTAAAGTTATTAAATAGATAGCGAAAATTATAAAAACCTTATTTTGAGGATGTCTGTACTTTTTGCAGCTCACCCATTATTTTTTTTATCAGGCGGCTGCGCACCTCAACGGTTTTTTTAGGTTCTACCGCATAGGTTACAATCGCCTGTATCCATGTATCACCTGTAATATTGAATGATACAAAAGGGTATTCATTAATATCAGCTTCATCAACGCTTGTATATTTTACAATCTCTTTAAAATTCTTAATGCTTTCAATTAGTTGGGTACCTAATTCCCGTATGGTTATTTCTTTCATAACTTTTTCCACATATTCAAGATCAGTAGTATAGGAAACAAAAACGGAAACCTCATTCCATATATATGGAAACTTTTCCCATGAATAATTAAAAACGGCGTATTGCAACACAAACGAATTTGGAAAACGAATCAATTTACCACTGGGAATATCATTAGTAAGGTAATCACCGCCCAATTCCCAAAGAGTGGTATCCATGTAATTAATTTCTACAACATCTCCCTTTAATGCACCGATTTTAATTCTATCGCCAACACGGTAGGATGAGCGTACTAATATATATATCCATGCAATAATTGAGGTAAGAGGGGCTTGCAGAGAGAAACTAAGAATGAGAGAAATAACACCGAACGAAACTGCTGCAGCATACCAATTAACAAACAGAATGGAAAGGATAACCATTGCAATTAGCAGAATGCTAACTAGCTGCAATAAACGTATCAAATTATAACTGGTAGCCGGCGTTTTAGATTCTTTCACTATTAATCGTTCAGCCCATTTCATGAATATTAGGATGATACAGGTAAAAACTCCCCCCAATACTATCTTTTGTAAAATTTCTTTATAAGCAAGTGAACCGAAAATACGAAGGTTTTCATCCTTCAAAAAAAAGTGGGCAACAAGAAAAATCAATAGAAAAAAAAGAGTACTTCCAATCCAAAGAGTATGAATAATGGTCTTTTTGGTAATTTTATTAAGAGGGGTATACCTTTTTCTTTCTTCAATATCCATATAATAATATTATTTTAATTGCAACAAATTATTAAGCGCTTTTTTCATGTTGAATCCTTTCTCCAAAACAGGTTTCCACAAATCACCCAGCTTTGATGCACGTTTTAAAATATTAAATATTGTAAAGTCGTTTGGGTTGAGGTCAGCATTCACCTCGCGCCATTTCAATGGGGTTGAAACGGTGGCTTTGGGTCTTGGTCTTACACAATAGGGAGCAGCTAAAGTTTGCCCACGCCCGTTTTGTAAAAAATCAAGATATATTTTTGATTTGCGCTTTGCAGGATTTCTTTCAACACTTGTTAAATCAGGTAGACGGTGATTAACGAGGGTAGCAATTAATTCAGCAAACCCTCTTACCTCATCGTAATGATATTCGGCATTTAACGGTGCAAAAATATGAAGTCCGGTTGCACCGGAAGTTTTGCAATAACAATCAACATCTATTTCAGTAAACACTTTTCGAATTGCTAATGCAACTTTAACAACTTGCTTGAATGTGTTTTCACCGGGGTCTAAATCAATTACTACCCAGTCTGGATTATTAAGTTGTTGTTTACGCGAGCTCCATGGATTTATTTCAATACACCCCATATTTACCATATAAATCAAGGTTGCTTCATCCTGGCATAGCAGGTAGTTAATATATTTATCGTTTGATTCAGAATATATTTCCTCAGTTTGCATCCATGATGGAATATCACTTTTGTCAATGTCTTTTTGGTAGAACTCCTGTTCTTCTATTCCGTTAGGAAAACGGTGCAGGTTTTGTGGGCGGTCTTTCAGGTAGGGGAGTATCAGTTTTGCAACCGATTTGTAATAATCAATTAAAGCACCCTTTGTAATTTTTTCTTTTGGCCAAAAAATCTTATTTAGATGTGTAATTTTTAGCTTTTGCCCATTAACATTTAATTCCAAATCGTTTTTTGGAGCTACAACTGATTTTGCGGATATAATTTTCTTCTTTTGTTTTGCAATTTTCTTTACTCCCATATATACTATCTATTATTTTAGCAAATGCAAATGTTAATTTAAATCTCTCAATTTTGATTATGAATTTCTCAAAATATGCAGGTTAGAATTTATTAAACCAAAGATATTCAAAATTAGGATATTTAATGTTCAATATATCTTAATACAATAAAAAATTAAACTAATTTAGTAATCACGAAACAAAATTGACCCTTTCAGCGTATCATGCATAGGTTGTATTTGTAGAAAATGACATTATATCTATGAAAAAAAGCATATTATTACTTATCTCATTGTTTCCCAGCCTTTTATTTGCCCAAAAGTGCATGGTTTCTAACCATTATACTCGTTTAACCGGTGATCAGACACAGCAAATAGATGATCCCGTATCTGTTTGTTTTTCAGATCATTATTTTGATTTTTATACTACTCAAACTGGTACAATTTCATTTGAAATAGATGGTCCTATTGAACGCACTAAAAGTAATGGTGTTGAGGTAGAGACTTTTATGAACGCAGAATCGGCTAATGCACCGGCTGATTATTATTCGGTGGAAATAGACAATGGAGCAATAAAAACCGTTGTAATTAGCTGTTATGCTACTAAATCACAAGGTTTTGATATTATGATTGAAAGTCCGTCCTTTGAAAATAACATGGATAATTCAGATATAAAACCATTAAAATCAATTGTTTCCAATAAGTCTGTTTACGATAGTGTTCAGACAGTAAATAAAAGGAACCATTTAAAAGATAGTATAATGACCTCTAAAAACTTTCACCTTGCTTATTATGGGGGAGGAAGAGATTCTATGTACAAATTCATCGGCAATCATTTTAAATATAATCCGGATTTTAAAGGATATTTAACAATTGCTTACACTATTGACGTTAACGGTAAAGCACATGTAACTAACATTAATCATAATCTGAATAATAACGCTGATAAAGTGCCGATAGATTCTGTTGAAAAAAATATAAAGGCAATTTTTTCAATGATGACTAAATGGAGACCGGGTAAAAATGGTGACCAACCCGCAGCATCGGATTTTGTTCAAACTTTTAGTTTTCCAATGCAAAGCAATCGTTACCCATATCTTGATACTAAAGCATATTTCCCGGCGGAAGGGGGGTTATTAGCATTTGAAGATAGGGTAGTTTCTTTCCCCCACGGGCACAGTAGCTCAAAAGGAGGCACCCTCTATGTACAAGCTACCGTTGATGTCGATGGAAACATTGTTAATCCAATGATTCTTAGAAGGGAAGGTGATGTAGCTTCAAAAGATTTCGATAATGAAGCATATAAAGCTATTAAAATGATGACCGCCTGGGTTCCGGCCAAGCTTTCCAATGGTAAGCCTGTTGATTCAACAATTGAAATACCTATAATTTTTAAGAGAACTGCGCCCTAAAGTATACCGGTTAAGCTTTTTGTTTTCCTTCTAAATTATTTTTCAAATAATGCTCCCGTATTATCGGAGGCATTAATACCAAAATAATTCCACAGCTAATAAAAGAATCTGTTGCTAATTTATGAAAGTTGGCATCTGTGGCGCCCCCGCTAAAAACATGTTTCAATTGTGTGCCTGCTACAATGGCTCCTATGTAACCCAAGGTATGATACAACCCAAATGATTCCACCCCTTTGCTGACTTGGGTTTTCAGCAATGAGCAATATTTATGTGTAACTAAGCAAAAAGATAAAATATGAAAATGTTACCCTAAGTAACATTTTTGGGGTTTTAGACTTGTTACGGGCTTAAATTTATCGCAACTTAGCAATACAAAAACCTCGTCACAAACTACAGAATTATGAAACAGATTTTTACACTCATTATTTTAGCTGCCGTCTTCGCTTTCGGAACAGCTAACGCACAGCAGGCTTCCCAGAAAACAGGTACTCCACAAAAGGGAAAACAAACCGCTATTGTGAAGGCAGTAAAAGCTAATAAGTCTTCAATGAACATTCTGATTCACTCTATAGCTTTCCAGCGTTATAATAGAGTAAAATATGCATTTATTCCCTCAAAGTATTTTAGTGTCAAGAAAATGATCGATACTCCCGATAATTTAATGCCGATGAATGAGAATAATGCAGCCGATTACTTTAGTATAACTACTGCTTACGCCGGTAAATAATATTTAAGATAGTTGTTTTGCGCAAATGGGCTCTCCGATTTATCGGGGGGCTTTTTTGTTTTATGCTCCATACTGTGCAGATAAATATTTCTCTTTAACAAAGAATAGTCTTAAATTTATTAGTCGCGAATTAATATCATGAACAGATATTCAGTAATTTTTTATGTGTTTTTATTATTGTTTTCACTACACATTGTAAAAGCGCAAACACCCCAGCTTTGGGGAATGACCTGCAATGGCGGAAGCTACGGTAATAGCTATGGCGGAAACTCAAATAAGGACTCGATTGGGAAAGGCATAATTTTTAAAATCAATGAGGATGGAACAGGTTTCGATACGGTGCATACATTTGATAGCATTGACGGAGAATCTCCTACCGGAAATCTTCTATTAGCCACTGATGGTAAGTTGTATGGAATGTCCCCTTACGGCGGTGATTCCGGCCGTAATGCCGGAGTTATATTTAGTATTGACCCTTTAACTAATAAATTCACAAAATTATTTCATTTTGAAAATTTTAATGGCGCTGAACCATTGGGAAGCCTGGTAGAATACAATGGTATTCTTTATGGAATGACCTATTCCGGTGGCAAGCATACAGAAGGTGTTATATTTAGTTTTAATCCAATGGATAGCGCTTATACTGACCTTCACGATTTTGATTTAACCGGTGGTATAGAACCTTATTTTGGAAATCTTATCCTGGCAAACAACAATAAATTGTATGGAATGACTTATAAAGGAGGTAATAACTCTCAAGGTTTCGGTGTCATATTTAGTTTTGATCCGGCTAATAATGAGTACACCGATTTATACAATTTTAATGACACAATAGGGGCAAATCCTTATGGAAGTCTACTGCAAGCTACTAACGGAAAATTATATGGGATGTGCCATTTTACATCCCCCTTAACAGAACGAAGCGGTACAATATTTAGTTTCGATCCTGATAGCGGAATATATAAAGATGAATATGATTTTGCCTATGAGCCCTCTGCCAGTCCTTATGGCAGTTTCATACAGATAGGTGATAGTATGCTTTATGGAATGACATTTGGCGGTGGTGCTGATACTGACGGTAATATATTCAGTTTTAATATATACAATGATAGCGTTACGGATTTATATGATTTTAATGGCACAAATGGCGCACTGCCCTACGGAAACCTGTTACTAGCCGGTAACAATAAGCTTTACGGTATGACTTCGCAGGGTGGATATGACTTTGGAAATGTTTTTAGTTTTGATTTGGACAGTAATACCTGCAATGATTTACATGATTTTAATGATTCTACAGGAGCAACTCCTTTCGGCTCTCTTATTGAAGTAACAGCTATTTCGGGCATTAAACAATTGGCTGGTAGTAATTATCAGGTATCAATATTTCCTAATCCAGCCTCTAATCAGGTATCAATTATTACTAACCGGGCAATAAATAAAATAGAAATCATAAATGTATTGGGGCAAACAGTACTGGAAAAAACTTTCAACATGGGATTACAGAAACAAATTCTTGATATAACTTGCCTGTCATCGGGTATGTATTTTATAATAGTATCTTCAATTAACGAAATTACAACTAAGAAAATAGTTGTGAGCAGATAATAACATATCATTTTATGACAAGACTGTCAGAACAGTGATTATTTTTTTGATGAAGTGCCTGAACCGAATTTAAATGCAACGCCTGCATTAAATCCCCACGATGATGCCGGTATAGATTGCGCTATTTCTTCTACGGGCTGTAATTGGGAAAAAATATCAGTTGAAATGCTTTTTACATAATTTGTTTCCTGTTGAAAAGGCAATAATGTATATGTTATATCGGTGCCATTTTGAGTTACCGTATTAACATATAATTTTTGTGGGGTTAGGGATAAAAAATCAAAACGAAGTTCGAAGAAGAACGAGAAGCTTGAACTTAAATTATATTTTGCACCAAATTCAAAATAACCGCCAAAAGTCGGAGCACAGGTAAGGCTTGAATTAAATATCGTTGTATTGCCATAAATATCACTGCTGGTTTCTACATTAATAATTTCGTCATCAACCCCTATATTCACACCGGTTCCTATATAAGGCACAAATGTAGTACTGTAGTTAAAGTCATAAACAGCGCCTAGTGAAAACACAAACATGCGAAGATGGTCATTTGAAACATTAGTTAAGGCGCCAATGGTATCATTATAGTTAATTGATGACCCATAACGATATCTTGCACCAAGTTCCAGGTCAAAGTAAGTATTAAATTTGTGATCCACCGCTGCTCCAAACGCGCCTCCCTTGCCCCACGACCCGTGAACCTCAGGTGTTATGGAGGGATTATAAGTCATGCTGTTCAAATAAGGGCTTAACTCTCCGCCGTCTAATGAGAACATATAACCAGCTCCCACCCGTAATGTCGTTTGCGACCATGCGGAGCGGCTTATAATTATAAGCAGGAATATAAGAATAGTAATAGCAGAGGTACTTTTTTTCATGTTGAAATTCTCCTCTTCTTTTACCAAAGATAAACGACTTTTCTATTTCATGTTAAAAAATATTTCACACCCTTTACACGGTAAGTGTTCAGATGCAGGAATAAATTATATGGGAGTAGTTAATAAATAGAAAAACATCCGAATTTCACCGATTAAGGAATAGAAAAACGGATGTTAAAAAGTGTATTTTAATTACACTGTTATTTTGTTCCGTTAGTGCTTGACACTGCGGCGAGTTTTGCTGTTCGGGTATTTATTTTGATTGCAACGGTAATGCTGGCGCCGATGGACTGCATTAAAGTAGGTGTATATGATTCTTCTGTTTTGCCCGAAACCGTAGTATAATAAGGAGCCGAAAATTTATTAATATCTGAAAGGCTTGTAGTATAATAAGGTCCAATCATCAGCATCATATTATTCATCCCGATGAGCAGCCCGCCTGAAATGCCCATCATAAGATTAAATGTATGTGTCTGGTTTTTGATGTTTACAAGAGACGAAGTTGTAGTATCAAGAGTTAATGCCGAGCCGCCGGGGGTTTCTTTCTGAGTGGCATTGGTATTATATGACGGGATCAATTCAAATTCTCCAAAAAAACCAAATGTGTTCGTACTTGTTGTTTTAGATTTATAAGTTATCGAAAGCGGGGCATTAATATAACCATAGCAGTTATAGTAATTGCCTGTCAATATTCCATCCTCACTGGTTTTATCGGTATACTGTGCTTCCGTACTAAATGAAGAATATCCCAATCCGAACCCGACATAAACGTTGCTGATCAACGAATCCTGCAGGGTAGCGCCAAAAGATACGCCGGGAATATTAGTCACCTTAACAGAAGGGTCGTTATAAAAATTAGAATTATAGCTTTGCTGGTTTCCTATTCCAAGGTAAGGACCTACGTAAAGTGTGTTTTGAGCAAATGTCCCGAAAGCCATAAATAATATGCCGAGGGTTAAAAGCAAAATGAAGAAAAACATTCCTATTTTTTTCATGCTGTTTGATGATGTATCTCTGAATTCCATGTAGCTTATTTTAGAGACAAAAATGGCATATAGATGCATAACTCATTATAACATAACCCCTATAAATGTGACATGATATAATAACAGCAGCCCGGCTTGTGTTTAGACGGGCAGGGAGAGCAGGTATGTCTCAGAGTATTAAGAAAATACGATAGTGTAATTTTCATTAAGGGCGTCAAGAATAATCATATCCTGCGGGCGTATCTCAAAATCAAATACATCAATATTTTCCTCTATGCGCTCTTTATGCGACGACTTCGGAATAACAATGTTGCCATGTTGCAATGCCCACCGCAGCACAATTTGAGCATTGGTTTTGCCGTATTTTTTAGCAAGCATGGTTATTTGTGCGTTTTGTAGTTTTTTTCCACGGGAGAGCGGGCAGTAATCTTCTACGGCAATATTATTTTTATGACAATAATCCATCAATTCTTTTCTGAACCAGAACGGATGGAATTCTATTTGATTAACTGCCGGGGGAATTTTAGCATACTGTTTCATCTCCTCTAAAAGCTCAATGGTATAATTGGAAACGCCGATGGATTTTGCTTTGCCCGATTTGTAAATGTCGCCCATCGCTTTCCACGTTTCCTCTCTTTTGCTTTTTTGCGGCGCGGGCCAGTGCACTAAATATAAATCAACATAATCCAGTTTCAAACGCGCTAATGAATTGTTTATGGCAGCTAGTGTTTGTTTATAGCCCTGCTCATCATTCCACACCTTTGTGGTAACAAATAGTTCGCTGCGCGCCATGCCGCTGTTTCTTATGGCGTTTCCTGTTTCCGTTTCGTTTCCATATATGGAGGCAGTGTCAATAAGGCGGTAGCCCGCTTCAAGAGCCCATAAAACATCCCGCTCTGTATCAGCCGCGCGCCAAAGACCCAAACCCACAACAGGCATAGCTTTGCCGTTGTTGAGATGTATGGTTTTGTTAACCGTCTGTGGCATATTTTTTTAAAAATGTTTAGCTATCAAATATAAATGATTTAAAGTTCTTTAGCTGTCGTAATTGATGAAAAAAAATAACGTAACTTTAAAGGGCTGCATTAGCAGCTCGTTCTTTTATGAAAAAAGGTATCTTCATATTCTTCTTATTGTGCTATAATATTTGCTTTGCCCAAAACGAGTATATACATTGGGTGCAGCAAGGCTATACTATTGATTTTTGTGATTCTTTTTCTTGGGTTAATAATAATGTGAACGTAGGCACTATGAATGGTTGTGCAACTATTTGCAATAAGAGTACAGGTCAAATATTATTTTTTACAAATGGTATAGAGGTATTGAATACTAATTTGCAACGAATGCCCAATGGAAATAATCTTGCAGGAGATCAGGAAAGTACACAGACAGCTTTAATTGTACCTCAACCTGGTTCTGATAGTATTTATTATATTTTTACTACTGACCGTCTTGGTGACCCACCAGGTGCATTGGAATACAGTATAGTTGACATGAGTAAGGACAGTAATTTAGGCGATGTTACCGTTAAAAATATATTTCTCGATTCAACAACAGAAAAACTGAATGCAGTGTATAACTCTGATGGGAATTTCTTTTGGGTGATTGCTCTTAACCCTACCACTAATTATTTTATGTCTTTCAGGTTAGATTCTAACGGGATAGATATTACACCTGTTCTTTCTCAATCGGGTGTAGTTATAACGAATACCTATCAAAGATCAGGTAATTTAAAAAGCTCCCCCAATGGTGAAAATATTGTCGCTGTTTTTGAGGGTGAACCATATACAATTGGCTTATATAATTTTAATAAAACTTCAGGTGAGTTAAATTTAATAACTTTTTTACCGCTAGATATTGTGGATGATGATGCTTGGGGGCATCATTCTCACCCGATAATTCAAAGTTATATATTGGAGGCTATACCAGTAATATTTACTCAAAAATTTATCAATATGATCTTTCAAGCAACGATACTAATACCATCAAGGCATCACGTGTACTATTGGGAACTGTAAATTATGATAGATATTTTGAAGGCATTCAATTGGGTCCTGATCAAAAAATTTATATTGATAGGATATACATAGACAGCCTTACTGTTATCGAAAATCCCAATTTAGCAGGTGTAGCCTGTCAGTTTGTACTTAATAAAATACCTATTCCATATTCTCAAGTTAATGCATATAATGCGAATTTTTCAAATAACATAGATGGATTATATTATTTTGCTGATTCAAGCAATATAAATTTATCATATAGTATTTCATGTAATGAAGTAGATTCGTTTAAAATAAATACAGCAAGAGCATATGATTATTTTAAAATTAGTTTTGGAGATGGTACAGATACATTATTAGATAGTACCCAGTTTACTTTTACGCATCAGTATGACTCAGCAGGACCATTTACTGTAAAATTAAACACAGCCAGTGGTTGTAATATACAAGATAGTGTTACCATTTCAGTTACAGTAGATACAACAAAATGTCCTGCAACTATACCACTAGTAACCATATCTTCCTTAATTATCCCAACCCTTATTTATGGCAATAGCAGTCAAACTCAGTGGCAAATTATAAACCTGCCAAAAGGCAGCAATAGCGCCACCATTTATGATGAGTTAGGCAGAACACTATATAAAACCTCCAACTACCCCAATAACTACGATATGCGCAACCTGCCACCGGCAATGTATTTTTATAGATTGGATTTGCAAAGCGGGGAGGAGCTGGTAGGGAAAATTGTGCTGGTAAAATAAAAAGATAATAAACCGCAAAGGGCGCTAAGAAAAACACGCAAAGCACGCGAAAAACTTCTTTGCGTACTTTGCGAACACTTTGCGCTCTTTGCGGTAAAAATATATTGCTGAAATCATAGCATAAAATGAGTGGTTTATTTATGCTTTCATTTTACTTTCGATTTTGTTTTGGTTTAATAAATATATATCACATTTATTATCAATAGTATAAATTCAAAAGTCGACAAGGTTTAACCGGGTTTTAAGTATCTTTAAATAGTGAAACGGCTCCTGATTGTTCTATTGGCTTTTGGTTTATGGCTATCCTGCACCCAGCAGGTTTCCCAAAAGGTTATTGCGCCAGACGCCCAACTGTATTATACCAAACACGCCAAATGCCGGATGGATTGCCGCCACATAACAGAGCATGAAATACGCGAGGTGTTACACCGTGGAGCAGTGAATGGGCTAAAATCAAACCCTAATGACCAGCCTTGCCCAACCTATGCCATCGAATCCCGAACCGATGAAGGGCAACGCTTAAGAATAGTCTTCGCCAAATGCACCGATGAGGTGAAAGTAGTTACCTGCATTGACCTTGACCACGATTCTGAATGCGATTGTTATTGATTCTCCTGGTCTCTCACTTTAAAATAACGCTCTATGCGTTCCAATATGGAGTTAACAATAGAAAGCACAATGCTGAATAACAATGCCCGCCAAAATCCGCCCACCTCAAATCCTGTTACAAAATGAGATGCCAATAAGATTATAACAGCATTTATTACAAGAAGAAAAATGCCTAAAGTAAAAATAGTTATGGGTAAGGTCAAAAGAATAAGCAGCGGTTTTAAAAATGTATTTAGCAGTGCTAACACTATAGCTACCAATAAGGCTGTTAAGCTCCCGTTTATATGTATTCCAAGTAGGTATGCCGTAATTATAATGGCAACAGTATTAACAAGAATTCTAAGGATGAACCTCATAAATTAAAAATATGCCGTGCAAAATAATTGTTTTTTACTTACATCTTATTGATATACTGATAAATTAATATTCCAAATCTTTAGCCTTATAAGGCTTTTTGGGTTACTTTTAAGCAAACATTTTATAATTAATTGTTATTCAATAGTGTAACTTTTTTGCGATTGGGTGAATTTCGCCGTTTATGGCGTATCTTTGCAGTCCCACTTTAACCAAAACTCACTCTATGGCTGAAACCGGGATTAAGAATCCTACGGCTGATTTATCTTCTATCGGCTTTAAGAACCACACAAAAGTACACTGGAATTTATCCCAGACAGAACTTGCTGAAATTACCATTAAAAATAGCCTTGGCGTGTTAAGCGACAAAGGCGCTATTGCAATAGACACCGGCGAATTTACCGGTCGTTCTCCGAAAGATAAATTTATAGTAAAAGACAGCATTACTGCAAATACTGTTAATTGGTCAGATTCTAATAATCAACCCTTTGATAGCGCTAAGTTTAATGCTTTGGAAGAAAAGCTGAAAGCGTATTTAGAAGAAAAGGAAGTTTACGTTAAAGATGCCTCTGCTTGTGCCGACCCGACCTATAAACTTAATATACGCCTTATAACCGAACTACCCTGGGCTGCCATGTTTGCCGGTAATATGTTTTTAGCTCCTTCCAAAGAAGAACTTAAGTTGTATAAACCTGAATGGACTATCATACATGCCCCTTCATTTCACGCCAATCCTAAAACAGATGGCACCCGTCAGCATAATTTTGCTGTTTTGAATTTTACTAAAAAGATGATCATCATAGGTGGCTCAGCCTACACCGGCGAGATTAAAAAAGGCATTTTTACTGTATTGAATTTTATATTACCCGTTGACCGTAATGTGTTCCCAATGCATTGTTCAGCCAATATTGGAACTGAAGGCGACACAGCAGTTTTCTTTGGCTTATCCGGAACGGGGAAAACCACCTTATCTGCTGACCCTGACAGAAAACTTATAGGCGATGACGAGCATGGGTGGAGCGATTATGGTGTATTTAATTTTGAGGGAGGTTGCTATGCAAAATGCATTGATCTTACGGAAGAAAAAGAACCGGAAATTTTTGGTGCCATAAGGTTTGGCGCTATTCTTGAAAACACACGTTTTTACCCGGGACACGCACTGTAAACTACAGCGATATATCCGTTACTGAAAACACGCGTGTTTCTTATCCGCTTAATCATATTAGCAATGCTGTATTCCCTTCTGTTGGCGGAATACCTAAAAATATTTTCTTTCTCGCCTGTGATGCTTTCGGTGTGCTGCCTCCGATTTCACGACTTACACCGGGTCAGGCTATGTATTATTTTTTAAGTGGCTACACCGCAAAAGTTGCAGGTACTGAGACAGGCGTCACTGAACCTAAGTTAACTTTTTCGTCCTGTTTTGGTGCACCATTTTTACCTCTGCATTCAACAAAGTATGCAGAAATGCTCGGTGCACGAATGAAAACTCATGATGTTAAAGTATGGCTTGTAAATACGGGTTGGAATGGCGGTCCTTACGGTGTTGGCTCACGTATAAAATTGTCCTACACCCGTGCTATGATTACTGCTGCATTGAATGGAACACTTGATAATGTAAAATTTGAAACACATCCGGTTTTTGGACTTGAATCGCCTGTTACATGTAATAACGTGCCCACCATTATACTTAATTCCCGTAACTCATGGACTGATAAAAGTGCCTACGATGACAAGGCTAATGAACTGGCAAAACAGTTTACAAAAAACTTCGAGAAGTTCGCTGCCCATGCCAGCATGGAGATTCTTAAAGCTTCTCCAAAGGTTGCTGTAGGGGTTTAAGAATATTTTTCCACATTTGTGATTCTTACTTGCATTTGGGTAAGTTTTTTCTTTACCTTGCTGAAAAGATTGTTAGGTGAGAAACGACTTTTTCGAAAAAATGGAAGTAGCAGAAATGGCAGTGGGGATTGCATCTAAGATTGAACATACTTTACTGGAGCCGGAAACCACATCGAAAGATGTGTGGCGCGTTTGTGAAGAGGCTTTAGAACATGGATTCTTTGGTGTTTGCATACCACCGATTTTTGTAAGCCATGCAAAAAAATTTTTCGATAATACAAAGCAAAAGGTGATTACCGTAGTTGGCTTTCCATTTGGCTATAATGTTACGTCGGCAAAAGTTGAAGAGGCTAAACGCGCTATTGACGATGGCGCCGATGAAATTGATATGGTGATGAATAGAGCAGCTTTTGGAGACAGGAATTTCCAGTATGTGAAAAATGATGTGGAGAGCGTAACTACATTTTGCCAGTTATTGAATAAGAAAATTAAACTTATTATCGAATCCGGAATTTTATCGGAACCCGATATTCAAAAAGCTTGTGAGATTGCAAAAGAAGCGGGCGTAGATTTTGTAAAAACTTCCACTGGTTATTCATCGGCAGGAGCAACAGTAGAAGCGGTCAAACTGATTAGAAGTATTCTTCCTAAAAAAATAAAAATTAAAGCTGCCGGCGGTATTCGTAACCGCATTTTTGCAGAGGAGCTGATAGAAGCCGGCGCCGACCGTCTGGGATGCTCGCGTAGTTTGCAAGTAATTGAAGAATGAAAAATCTTTTTTTTCTTTTAGCATTTTTTATAGTAAGTTATTCTGCATTTTGCCAGACGTGGGATACTCTGCCTAAGGGGTCAATAACTGTATATCAGCAAAGCATGATTACTCCTTTGCTTAGTAATTATAGAGTATACAATGAGCTCAATCGTGCCGTCCAAGGCTATCGTGTGCAGATAATTGCAAGTACAGTCAGGAAAACTGTTTTAGATTCCAAGGTGATATTTTCAAATCAATATCCTGATGTAAAAACATATATAATTTACCAGCAGCCTTATTTTAAATTGCGTGTCGGAGATTTTGAAACACGCATAGAAGCCATACAATTTCTGAATAAAATTAATGATGTATTTCCCAATGCATTTATCGTGCAGGACGACATAAAGGTGAGTGAAAATTGATTAACGTAACAAAGTAACATCACCCTTACCTGTGAGATTTTTTCCATCTTCCAATACCAAATGATACCAATAAACAAACACACCCATACTCATCGGTTTTCCTTTATAAGTACCATCCCATCCTTGTGTAAGGTCTGTGGTTTCATATAGCAATTCTCCCCATCGGTCAAAAATTCTTAAATCGCCCGATGCAATGGGCTCGGCTGTATAAACTTTAAAAATATCATTAACTCCATCCCCATTTGGTGTAAATGTATTTGGCACAAATACTAATTGGGGTTGAATAACGGTTATTACAACCTGCTCTTGTGTGGTACAACCATTGACTCCTGTAATTGTAACGGTGTAAGTTGTAGTAATGGAAGGCGTTGCTACAGGATTTGGAATGGTATCAGTAGAATCGCTTAATCCTGTAGGGGGTGTCCATTGGTAAGAACTCCCGCCTGAGGCAGATAATTGTGCACTGCCTCCTAATCTTATAGAAGTATCTTTATTTATTGTACCAATCGGGCTTTGCAGAATAGTTATGTACCCTGTTTTTGTAAGTGAATCACTACCACCTCCGTTACCAACAGTTAGTTTAATATCATAAACACCGGGAGTTGCATAACATACTGTTGACGGATTTTGTTGAGTAGAAGTTGCAGGTGTAGCGCCGGGGAAACTCCACTTCCACGATGTAGGATTCCCTGTTGATTCATCGGTAAATGAGATACAATCATTTGTACAACTTATAGTATTATCTACTGTAAATGCCGGTGAAAGACATTCATTAACAGTTACTGTTAATCCTGCTGTATCTGAGCCATTACTATTTGATGCAGTTAACAAAATGTGGAAGTTGCCGTTTGTATTAAAACAAACAGTTGGATTTTCTGTAGTTGATGTATTAGGAGTAGCTGCCCCTCCGAAGTTCCAGTTATAGGACGTGGCATCCTGAGAGTTATTTGTAACAGCAATACAATCGCCATAACAAATTGGTTGTGGTTCAATTGAAAAACTTGCTTTAGGCATAGTACAAGGAACTACAACTATGTTAACAGTGTCATTGCTGCTGCCATTGGCATTTGTGGCTGTTAGTACAACAGGGTAACTCCCCGGTGTATTAAAACAAATATTTGAAGGGTTTTCTAATGTAGATGTATTTGGTGTAGCGCCGCCGCCGAAATTCCACGACCAGCTTGTGGGAAAGTTTGTACTGGTGTCAGTAAAATTTATACAGGTATTCTCACAAAAATTATTTTGACTTGGAGTAAAACCTGCAATTGGTGGTAGTAAAAAAGTGCCTGTAAGTTCAATACTGTCTATTGCTACTGACGGATCACTGCCTGACCCATTACTATTATTTTGCCATTGAAAACCAAATTTTACATCAGGATTTTGGTCTAAAGTTGCAGGTAGCAGAGTAGTGAATTTTGTCCATGCACCGTAATGAGGAGCAGGGCAGGAGTTGGTAGAAGTTTTTGCAGGAGCAATTGAATCCCATGTAGTGCCATCAAACCAATAAAGTTCGAATTTATCTAATCCGCCATTGCCATTTGTCATATAATTAAAACTCAATGTCATTGTTTTAAAATCGGTACAATTTATAACAGGGCTTAAGGCTCTTTTCCTGGTTTGAGTAGAAGGATGACCTACCCCTTGACCAGGGTCATATATTGCACCGCAGTCTCCGGTAGGGCAAATTTTTGAAGCATCCGGTGAACCTGCAATATTTCCTACATGAAGTGTGTTTCTGCCAGCACAGCCGCTGCCGCAGCTTCCCACAGCATTACCATTTTCTGCGCAGCTTACATACCATTCGTTAGGGTAATTTCCCTGTGTACCTAAAAGGCTATCTTTCCATTGTCCGCCATTTCCATTATAGCCATTAACGGTGCATAGTGAATCACAGGGCTGCTCGCTGAAATTTTCATACCAAACAACTGCATTTTGGGCACGGGCAGGGTAATAGAATAGTATCCCAATGGAAACAATAATAAATATACGTAAACAACTATTCATTTTATGACAAAAATTTCTCTACAAAAATATACCATTTCAAAACAAAATATTGTCAATTAACGATTAATAATACAATTCGGCGTATGTGTATGAAAAAAACTCTGTTATGACTAATTTTTTTAAAATTCAATTTTTAATTATAAGATTTATTCTGCAACATTATTTCTTATTGCTATTTTTCACACTTGAAATTTATTAACCCATGAGAAAATTATTTATTCTTCTTTGTTTGTCTATCATTATTGCTTGCAACAATAACACTTTAAATCGTGACAACAATAATCAAACTTTAAATAAAGATACAGTTACATCTAATGCAAATAATGCTCAATCAACAACACAGCAGGAAGAGAAAGATCGAATTGCCCGACTCAACAATTCAATAACTATGACCATATATGATAAAGGATTCAATAGAATTGGCATTCATAATTATACCCGTTTTGGTATTTCTATTACAAATAAATCCGACCGGGTTATCATAGGAGTTAAAGGACGTTTTGTGGTAGATAATCTTTTTGGAGATCATTTAAAAAACTATAATTTAAAGTATGACGATACCAATGTAAAACCCGGTCAAACCATAAAAATAACACGCTATTGGGATTATGATAAAACGGCAAAAGAAGACGCAAAAATCAGGACAACTTCTCTTACTAAGCTTAATATCAACTACGAACCTGAAATGGTTTTATTCGCTGATGGCAGTAAATTACAATAATAGCTTTATTTTGCGTGAAGAATTTATATGAGGCACCAGGATACGCTTAGTAAAAATATATTTAACATTACAGTAATAGTAGCTGCACTTGGCTACTTTGTTGATATTTATGATTTACTATTGTTCGGTATAGTAAAAACTACGTCGCTAACTGCTATTGGTGTTCGACCGGAGAATATTCTTGACAGAGGATTCTGGCTTTTGAACTGGCAGATGACAGGAATGCTGATAGGAGGTATCTTTTGGGGAATTCTCGGGGATAAAAAAGGACGCCTTAGTGTTTTATTCGGTTCTATTTTTTTGTATTCCATTGCTAATATTGCCAATGGCTTTGTGCACACACTTGATCAGTATTCGGCTTGCCGTTTTTTAGCCGGGCTTGGCTTGTCCGGAGAGTTAGGCGCCGGAATTACGTTGGTATCTGAAACATTGGCAAAAGAAAAGCGGGGTTATGGCACTACCATTGTTGCGTCAATGGGAATATCAGGCGCTGTTGTAAGCTCAATAGTAGCAAAACTCACGTCGTGGCAGACAGCTTATTTCGTGGGAGGCGCATTGGGCTTGGTTTTACTTATATTGCGATTGAGCGTTTACGAATCGGGTCTTTTTAAACAGGTGCGAGGACAGAAAATACCACATGGAGATTTTTTTAGTTTGTTTACCGACCGTAAAAAGTTTGTACGGTACATACGTTGTATATTGATCGGGCTGCCAATATGGTTTGTAATTGGCATTATTATTTTTAATTCAACTGATTTTTCAAAAGTGTTAGGTGTTATAGGAAATGTCGACAACGGAAGTTCTATTATGTATCATTATGCCGGCGCCAGCATTGGTGCATTTCTCAGTGGTTATATCAGCCAATGGCTTAAAAGCCGTAAAAAGTCGCTTTATATTTTCATTATATCACTTATGGTATTTATGGCTGTCTTGTCTTTAATGAAAGGTGTAACCTCATCCGGGTTTTATTGGTTTGTGTTTTTCTTTGGTATTGCCAATGGCTATTGGGCAGTATTTATTACAACAGCGGTGGAACAATTCGGCACTAATATTCGCGCAACGGTTACTACAACAGTGCCTAATTTTGTGCGAGGTTCTGTTCCAATCTTAACTACGGTGTTTGTATTAATGTCAAAACCAAGACAAACCCATCTAATGGAAAGCGCACTTATTCTTGGCTTTACTACAATGGTTATTGCACTTGTCGCTTCCTTCTTTATTAAAGAAACATATAACCATGATCTTGATTTTGTGGAACCATAATTATGTGTTAAAAATAACAGCTGTGGGGTCATAGCACATTAATTAAGAAATGAGTAACGTTTATTTCTTAACAAAATTTCCCCACAATTTTATCGTTTTGTTATTTTGTATCGCTTTTAGCAATACTTTTTAGATACCTTTGTTTAAAATAAATCGTGTGAGAAATCGCTACTTATTTATACGTATAGCAATACTCATTACTTCGTTTTCAATTACAACCTTACAAGCACAGGTTTCTGCGGGGGGTGGTGCTATTATTATTGATACCAGTATATCCACCCAGTCACTTCCAAGAATTCGTGTAGCGCAAAACGGATGGATATTTGCTGGATTTGTATCTAATTCTAATAAAGATTACAGAATATTCCGATCTGAAGACGGCGGCAACACATGGATAAAAATTGTTGACAATAATTTATTATTATCTGATTGGGATTTAGAGGTTACCGGTAGCACTGATGCAACTATCCAGCTTTGGGTGTCCACTATTTTCCAATCCAATTCAATGAGCGTGGATGCTTATAATGGAGCTACCGGAAATCCTATTCATAAACTTGGATGGGGTCCGCTAAGTGGAGTAACATGTGCTAATGTTGCAATTGCTACTGATTATAAAAATCCCGGTTTTGCTGCAAATCCATATTCAATGGCTGTTGCAATTAGTCTTAATGGGGTTACAAGTGATTCGGTGTTATTATTCATATCTAATGATTCGGGTAGTACATGGAAACATAGTAATGTCGATACATCAATTAATTATTTCCACAGGTTATCTTTGGCTTACGGGTATTCACCGGTTAAAGATTCGGGTATTTTTTTTCTTGCCGGAGAATATAATTACGCTAAAAGTTCAAGTGATAATAACCAGGATATTTTTTACTTGTGGGAACAGGAAGACCTCTCAGGTGTTGTAGGACCGGCTTATATAGATTCCGTTGATATAGATTGGGCTACAAATATCAGCCATCCTGATGTAATTGTAGAAAATAGCAGTTTTTTTGAAAATGATTCACTTGATTTATCTGCAATGATTTTATTTAATATTAATGAAGGCTTAAGTGACAATACAAATTCAGGTATACGTGCCATAACTACAATGACGCTCACAAAAGATACGCCAAGCTATAAGAGGTGGCATAAAAATCATATATTAAGTGCTTATAATAATAATGGAGTGTCCACCACAGCCAATGGAGTATTTAACCCGGCAAATGAAAGTTTTGTTTTTGCAGCAGGAGACACAGCTAATGACATGTTGAACTATTATGAACTTAACTATGATTCTATAGGAATCAATAAGGACACCGGTGATTATGTTCCTTATAAAGTCATTTATGCTGACACTCGATTTAATTTGGGGTATGCAAATCC
The DNA here is from genome assembly GCA_963770495.1 of Chitinophagales bacterium. Classification (GTDB taxonomy): domain Bacteria; phylum Bacteroidota; class Bacteroidia; order Chitinophagales; family CAVYQA01; genus CAVYQA01. Next base: position 226,754 of record CAVYQA010000001.1, read on the forward strand.
TCATTGTGATTTTAATCCAATGACTTCAATGCCCGTTGCAGATTGGGTTGGTGATACGGCTTCTACCACTTTTACTTTGTTTGATGCAAAAGATACCACTTTATATACAGATACGGGTTCAGGTATCTCCTATATAATGGAACAGCCATTAATGAACCTGTTTCCTAACCCGGCGTATCAGTATGTCAATATAGTTTTAACCCGGGCTTTAAGTTCAAACACCCAAATTGATATTTACGACCTGATCGGGCAAAAAATATATGAATCGCCCGAAACACATAGTACATGTATTCGCCTCGATGTGAGCAAATGGATAACAGGGATCTATTACATACGATTACTGAATGGTACAAGTGAACAAATAGAAAAGTTTACCGTAGTACACTAATAGCATAACAAAAGAAATTCCATCCATATTATTTGTTGATGCAGTTTTTATTACTTGGTAATTGTGTAACAATTTTCACAAAATATTTGTTAATACACAAAACAAGGAACAAATGAATAAGTCGCAATGGACAATTGATCCCGTACACTCTGAAATTGGATTTAAAGTACGGCATTTATTAATTAGTACAATTAGTGGAAGGTTCAAATCATTTCACGGAAGCATGGAAAATAGCAAGGACGATTTTAGTGATGCCCGTATTACCTTTGAGGCCGAAACAAATAGTGTAACTACAGGCAATGATATGCGCGATGGAAATCTAAAAGGCGATGATTTTTTTAATTCTGATAAATTCCCGTACCTGCGTTTTGTAAGTACTGATGTAAAGAAGATAAATGATCATAGCTATAAACTTGCAGGGGATATTACCATTCGTGATGTTACGAAGTCAATTGTTCTGGATGTAACCTATAATGGTCAGATGCTGGATTCTCAAAAAAATACCAAAGCAGGTTTTGAAATAAAGGGGCGTATTAATCGTAAAGAATTTGGGTTGAAATGGAATGGTGTTACCGATGCGGGTACTTTAGTAGCATCTGACGTAGTAGACCTCGATTTAAGTGTGCAAATGAAGAAGACGGCTTGAAACTGAGTACGAATTAAGGATAGAAGAATTTATTTTTATCTTTAGAGATTAATTTCTAAAAATCTTTTATGGAAGAACTGGTAAAAAAAATTACGGAAAAAACCGGTATTACGCCTGAGCAGGCTAAAGCTACTATAGAAACTATTGTAGACTATGTAAAAGAAAAGATCCCTCCGATGTTTCACGGGCAAATTGATAAGATTATGAAAGGCGCTAAAGAAAAAGGGCATGATGACATTATCTGAGGATGTGCTACTAACATAAATTTATTAAAAAAACATCCCTTCGTTATTAGGCGACGGGATGTAAATAAATGAAGTTATATTTTCTTAGTTCTGTCTTACAACGGGGAAAACTGCTCTTGCCGTTTTACTTATCACGGTTATAAAATACATTCCGGTGGATAGATTGGATAAGTTAATTTCATTGCTATAATTTAATGTTTGCTGGCTATATACCGTTCGTCCCAGCACATCTGTAACCTGCATCGTCCAGTCTTTTATATCTGTTGCCGATGAACTTATCTGTATAAAAATGTTACTGTTAAATGGATTGGGAAATATAGATAATTGATTACTGATGCCGGCCACCTGCGCTATTCCGGCTGTCAACATCGAATCTGACTCTGTGCTGCAACCATTAGCCTCGTTAGTTACACTTACAAAGTATTCGCCTGTAATAGTAATTATCAGGTCTTGGCTGGTGTCATTTACAAGCAACGAATCATTACGATACCATTGATTATCGTGTACAGAGCTTGAAATAAGAGTATCGCCATTCTGTGTAAAAGTGGGCGTGCCGGGAGAAGGTATTACCGTTACCATAGTGGAGCCAAATGCTGCACAACCGGATGAATCAATACCCGTCACTGAGTAAGTAGTTGTAGTTATTGGGCTGGCAACAACACTATCTCCTGATTTGGAAGAGTCAGTTAATGAGCCCACGGGGCTCCATATAAAACCTGTTCCGCCTCCGCTTACATAAAGTGTTGCACTTTGTCCGCTACAGAATGCGGTGTCCTGTGGTAAAACATTTAAGGGTAGTGCAGATTGTACAGTTACCACTATGCCTGTATCGGTTACTGAACAACCAAGGGAATCATTACCCGTTACAGTATAAGTAGTTGTAACAGTAGGGTTAGCTGATACACTGTTGCCTGTTGTTGCATTTAGTCCGCTTGAAGGACTCCAGTTATAATTTGAACCTGAAGCGGGTGCAATAAGTGAAATACTTTGCCCTGGGCATATTGAAGCTGGGTTTTGAGGGTTAATAACTAACGGGGGTACCTGGTTAATATTTATTGTGTCGCTGGCGCTGGTAGGTGCGCAGCCACCGGTAGCAATTAGAGTAAGTATAGTATCGGTTACAGGGTTCACAGTGATAACACTTCCAGTATCGCCATTACTCCATGTATAAGATACACCACCTGAAGCAGTAAGGGTTAAAGATGTTCCCGGGCAAATTGAAGTATCGCTGGGGGTTATTACCGGAGTTATTATACTGCCATTACCTATTGTAATAAAATAATCATCAAGATAAACACCCTGAGAATAGTACGAGCCACAACCGTTTACGTAACTACTGGTGGGGGGATTAGATGATACAACACGAATTAAATAAGTTGTTCCTGCCGGTGTGCCGGGCGGTATAGTAATATTAATTGTGCCACCTGTTGTTGAGGTATCATACCCTATATTTTGATAAGTGGCAAAACTACCTGATGAATCAGAAAGCTGTGCTGTAAAAACATTACCACTGTTAAAAGTTCCGATAGTATTAAATATAATAAATCCTGTTCCTGTACAATAAATTGAATCTACGATAGGTACAATTTCTCTTGGTGGTACTGTATCCATTTTAGCGATGAAAACCGAGCCACCATTGACATTTGGTAGAGCAAAATTACCAAGTGTTGAACTGCCACCGCTATATGTCCCTACAACATAACAATAATTTTGTCCATCTATAGCAACTCCATCCATAGTGGCACTTTGTCCCTGGATGTTAGCCGACTGTATCCAATCCAAATCGCCATTGCTGTTTGAATATTTAGCCAGGAAGAAATTGCCTGAAGATAAAGTTGTATCATTAAATGTTGCAGGAACCCCCATATAGCCAACAACATAAACATTGCTGGTCTTATCTAATGCTATCTGATTAACTCCATCGGCGCCTGTTCCACCACCTGTTTGCACCCATTCCCACGCCATGCTCCTGGTATTATATTTCGCCAGAAACATATCGTCACCGCCGTTGGTGTTTATGGCGGGTAAAGTTCCGAATTGCGATGGGCCGTCAAAAATACCTCCAACATAAAGATTACCGCATGAATCAACAACAATTCTATTGCGGCCTCCCCAATCATTATTGTACAGACCTGCATTTGCTGCCGTTACAACCCATTGCACGACACCTGCTGAATCATATTTAACAACAAATAAATTTCCATCGGCTCCTGAAGTAGTGTAATTAGTTGCTGTAACAGTAGTTGGATTACCATAAGCAGAATAAAACGTACATGGGCCTGTATAGCTGCCAACTACATATATATTACCCTGAAGGTCTGTTGCCACGCCTTTCCCGGTGACATAATCATTTGCTGCTGAGAAATAAGTTGACCAAATAGGATTAAGGGTACTATCGTATTTTGTAAGAAAACCAGCCCAAGAGCCCCCTGCATAAGGCAATGTTGGATTAGTACCAAATTGCACACCTGATCCACTGTAGTTACCTGTTACATAAATATCGCCTAAATTATCCGCTACCACACCATATCCCTGTCCGTTATTCACCCCGGTATTGCTAACATGAATTGGTGCACCTCCATGACTAAATTTTACTACATAGGCTGAACTGCCGCTGTTCTCATCGCCGGTATTGTAAAGATAACCTAGATTGTCAGAGCATATATCATAACCATAATCAAACCCTGTACCAAGTCCGGCTGCTAGCCATATACCATTTGTATTGGGGGCAGCCAAAAAATTGGTATCAAGTTTTCCAATGTAGGGAAAGGTGCCGCCCACATTAAGTGTTAGTCCTCCTAACGTAAGTGAAGAGCCGGTTCTGCCGGCAATATAGATAGTATCCAACGGACCAAATGCTAGACCGGAGCAATATCCAAAACTTTGACTAGATAATGAACCTGCCTCACCCCAAATCCAGTTAGGTGCTTGTGCATTACAAATTCCTGAGTAAATAAAAAAAGGTAATAGTAGAAGTAATAGTTTTTTCATCGCATGTTTTTTTACGGGTTTAAAATAAAGATTATTATCTAGAACAGCCTATAAAGATACAAAATAAAAATTAATTAAACGATATATAAAAAGAGAGATTTTTTTAAAAATGTTATCTAAGTTTACTAAATAGAAACGGCATATAAAATCGGGCAAATTATACATTCTTAATTGAGTTTTATTCCAGAGAAAACTTCCCTGTTTGTTTTGTTTACAACTGTAATAAAATACATGCCGCCGGGCAGATTTGATAAATTAATATCATTATCGTAATTCAATACTTGTTTACTATAAACTGTTTGTCCCAACACATCTGTAACCTGCAAACTCCAGTCATTTATATCTCCAGCCCGTGAATTTATCTTGATAAATAGATCACTGCTAAACGGATTGGGATAAACTGATAATTGACTACTTATTGCTGATAATTGATTTATTCCTGTTGTTTTTATATTCATTGAGTCAGATGAGGTGCTACAACCATTTGCTTCATTAGTTACTGTTACACGATATTCACCCCCTATAGTAATTATCAAGTTTTGACTGGTATCGCCTACAAGCAACGTATCATTGCGATACCACTGATTGTCATATTCAGAGCTTGATGTAAGCACATTCCCGTTTTGACTAAATATTGGTTTGTTAGGAGACGGAATTATAGTTACTACATCAGCGCCTGTAGAAGCGCAACCCACCGAATCAATACCCGAGATTGTATAGGTAGTTGTTGTAGTGGGGCTGGCAACCACGCTATCGCCAGCTGTAGCATCTAATCCAAACGCAGGACTCCATATAAATCCAGTGCCGGTATCGCGTACATAAAGCGTTGTTTTTTGTCCATTACATAATGTAGTATCTAAAGGTAAGATAGTAAAGGGTGGGGTAGGACCAACTTTAACGGTATCTGTTTCTGTAGTCGTGCAACCACTGGAATTTATTCCGGTTACTGAATAAACAGTTGTAACGGTTGGAGTGGCAATTACCATACTTCCAGTTGTAGCATTTAGCCCTGTTGAAGGTACCCATGTATAAGTTGCAGCGCCATTTGCGATTAATGTGGCACTTTCACCGCTGCAAACCGGCAACGGTGTATTTACATTTATTATAACATTCGTAACCGTAATGGTCACACTTAAAGTATCGCTATTAACACCTTTTGTGCCAATTACGGTGTAGGTAGTTGTTACTGTTGGGCTTGCAATTACGCTGCCTCCCGCTGTAGCGCTTAATGCTATAGATGGGCTCCATGTATAAGTTGTTGCACCATTAGCCATAAGCGCAATACTGTCTCCCGCACATATTGTCGCCTTCAATGGGGTTACATATACCGGGTCGACCTCAATAAGACTGCCATATGTATAAGCTCCATCATTACCTGTAAAATCATGTATGTCGTTATAATTACCTGAAGAAATAGTATAAGTAAAAATTTCGCCGTAGCTATTTGCGCCACCCTCGCGGGTCATTCCGTACAACAAACCGTTTTTCGCCTGAAAAAGGGCGCCAAAGGGATCTTGTCCGTCTGTACCATCGCCAAAGTCATGTACATCGGCATAACTACCCGTTGAGATATCATAGCTGAAAATCATACCATAATAGGTATTAGCGCCACCATAGCTGGTCATTCCATAAAGCAAATTATTATTTGCCTGTATAAGACTTCCTTCAGGGTAGCTGCCGTCAGCGCCAATACCAAAACCGTGTAAAACTGCTTCTTTACCCGTTAAAATATTGTAACAAAAAATAACGCCTGAATGTGTGTGGGGTCCATAATTAGCCCCGCCTTCAGAGGTCATTCCAAACAGCAAACTATCATTTACCGGCAGAAATGAGCCAAGTAAAGGGTATCGCCCGTCAGTAGTGTCTCCTTTAAAATCATATAGATCAGTGAAAGTGCCGGTAGAAATATTGTAACTGAAAATTATGCCAGCCGTATCGGCACCGCCAAATTGAGTCATGCCGTAAAGCAAGTTGTTACTTGCCTGGATAAGTGAACCCTGAGGATTGTTATCAATGCTAAAATCATATATGTCGCTATAAGTGCCTGTAGAAATATTGTAACTGAAAATCATACCGCCATCATTGGCGCCACCGCTTTGTGTCATTCCATAAAGTTTACCATCGCTGGCTTGGATAAGTGACCCCAAAGGAAATAAACCATCGTTAGTTACTGAACCAAAATCATGTATGTCAGTATAATTATTTGTAGAAATATTATAGCTGAAAATTATACCCAGATTATCAGCTCCACCGTTTCCGGTCATTCCATAAATCAAACCGTTGCTGGCCCTTATGAGCGAGCCCCACGGGTACTGTCCATCTGTGCCATTGCCAAAATTGTGTACATCGGTTTCAATTCCTGTGGGAGTAATGTTAAAAATATCACCATAGCCCCTTGTTCCGTCGTAGTTTGCCATGCCCCACAAAGTGAAATTTTGAGCATGGCATAATGAGGTGAAAACAACCATCAGCCCAAGAATAGGTAATAAAATATTTTTCAAAGAATTTATTAAAAAACAATTTAAATATTAAATATCTCTTAATTTTCGTAGATAAAACCTTTTATTTTAACTCAATTCTGTTTTACAATTGGGATAACTGCCCTGCCTGTTTTGTTTATCACCGTTATAAAATATACACCATTTGCAAGATTAGACAAATCAATATCATTACTGTAATTTAATGACTGCAGGTTATATACAATGCGCCCTAAAACGTCCGACACCTGCAGGTTCCAGTCCTGCACATTTTCAGCTGATGAATTTATTTTTATAAATATGTCGTTGCTAAATGGGTTGGGATAAATTGATATTTGGTTACTGATTGCTGATAGTTGATTTATTCCTGTTATTGAATCCACCTTCATCGAATCTGATGATGTGCTGCAACCATTGGCTTCGTTAGTTACGTTTACCAGGTACTCGCCCAATATGGTAATTATGAGATGCTGGCTGGTATCATTTACAAGTAACGAATCATTCCGATACCATTGATTGTCATATTTAGAACTTGAAATAAGAGTATCTCCATCTTGTGTAAACGATGGTTTATTAGGAGAAGGTATTACGGTTACGATATCCTCACCTGTTGAGGCGCAACCACCGGAACTTGTACCCGTCACTGTATAGGTAGTTGTCATTGTAGGGCTGGCAAGTACACTATCACCGCTTGCAGTTGAGTCACTTAATCCCGCCGTGGGACTCCAGATAAAGCCTATTCCACCGCCGCTTACATAAAGTGTTGCACTTTGCCCACTACAAAACCCGGTATCAAGAGGTAGAATATTCAAAGCCGGTGCCGAATTAGTTGTAACAATAATTGAATCTTTACCGTTACAGAAACCATTGCCAACGGTGACATAATAAGTGGTAGTAGCTGTAGGATTTACAGTTACCGTATCGGTAATAGCAAAGGCAGTGGTATCCCAGTTACTAGTCCATTTATACTTTAAACTTGTATCACCAACAGTAGTTAACAGAACAGAGTGACCGGAGCAAACAGTATCGGCAGATTGCAGAACTGATATACTTAAACTATTACCAATAGTAACATAAAAATCATTTACATAAACATTATTTACAAAATAAGCGCCGCAACCATTAGCCCAGCTACTGGTGGAGGGGCTATCAGATACTACACGAATAAGATATGTACCGGGAGTTGTACCAATTGGAATAGTAATATTAATGCTGCTATCGGTTGTTGATGTAATGTCTCCAATATTTTGGGCATTAGCAAAACTACCCGTTGAATCAGAAAGCTGCGCGGTAAAAGTATTGCCGGAATCGAATGTTCCGGTAATAATATAAGGAAGAGGTACAGTTTCACCGGGGCAATAACTTTTGCTAACAAAAGGTGTAATTGTTCTTGGTGGAATGGTATCTAATTTAGCAATAACGATACTTCCGCATCCTGCCGGATCATTAATAGAACTTTGCCCAAATATATTGGTCTTTGATGGATCATAGTTACCACCAACTGTTCCAATTACATAAACATACCCATATTTGTCGACGCTTAGATTCTGACCGCCAGAACTCGCTGTTCCACTTGGTGCCTGAACCCATAGCAAATCGCCGTTACTATTGGCATATTTTGCTACAAACATATAACTACCTCCTGTGACTGCAGTATTACAGGTGACCGATTGATTGCCGAATTGTGCAGTGTTTTGGAAATAACCTGTTATATAAACATCACTATGCTTATCTATTGTAACTCCTTCACCTTCATCTGAGCCTGAACCACCGCCGGATTGCACCCATTCCCATTGTCCATTCGTAAGGCATTTTGCTACGAAAATGTCTTCCGCGCCGGCGCTTACTACTGCCGGCAAATTACCAAATTTTGCGGTATCTATAAAATGCCCAGTAACATAAACATTGCCACATGTGTCAACTGCAATTCCATTATAATTCCAAAACTGGTAAGATGTACCATAACCTGCATTTGTTGCAGTGGATACCCATTGAAAGTTACCTGAAGAGTCGTACTTGGCAATAAAAAAACTCGGGTAAACTGAAGTAGCCAAAGGAGTCGTAATTGACCCAAATGTGATTGATCCACCTTGCTGATAAGAGCCACAGATATAAACATTGCCCGCCTTGTCCACCGCAACACCCCTCCCTCCTGCATTTTGTCCACTTCCACCGGCGGTTACAGCCCATTTACAAGTGCCATTACTATCATATTTAGCAAGAAATACATCATATGCGCCAATAGTGGTAATAGAAGTAGTTCCAAAATTCATTGTACCTGAATAACCTCCGGTCATATAAACATTTTCTGCATTATCTGTTGCCAACCCATATGGTGACGGGCCATAAGGATAAGTGAATGACCATACCTGGTTTCCTGCACTATCATATTTATCAAAATAAGCACCACTTCCGCCGCTGTTTATTATACCACCGGTATAACAGTTATCTTCTTTATCCGATGCAAAAGCATAAGTGTAATCAAAAGTGCCATAAGTATGAAATTTCAGCCAAATAAAATGACCGGCGCTATCCATTTCACCCGAAAGATCTCCTTCTCCGCTGCTCTCTGTCTGCCCTCCCAAAGTTACGGTACCATTAGTTCTGGCATCCATGTATACCTTTCCGGAAGGATTTGAAGAGATGCCAAATCCTTGTTCCCAACAGGCACCACCGCTAGCCCCCACTGCCCACAGCCAATTAGGTGTTTGTGCATGGCAAATTGCGCAAGGCAATGCTAATTGTAAGAAAAGAAGTATAATTTTTTTCATTGTTAAACGGGTTTTTAACTATATATAAAATTGAAATATATTAACTCAATTCTGTTTTACCATTGGAAATACTGCCCTGCCTGTTTTGTTTATCACCGTTATAAAATATACACCATTTGCAAGATTAGACAAATCAATATCATTGCTATAATTTAATGATTGCTCACCATATATTGTTCGCCCGAGAACATCTGTTATCCGCAGGTTCCAGTCGTTCACATTTTCTGCTGATGAATTTATTTTTATGAATATGTCATTGTTAAATGGATTGGGATATATTAATAATTGATTGCTGATTGCTGATAATAGATGTATGCCTGTTATTGAATCTACCTTCATCGAATCTGACGATGTGCTGCAACCATTTGCCTCGTTAGTTACGTTTACCAGGTACTCGCCCAATATGGTAATTATAAGATGCTGACTGGTATCATTTACAAGTAATGAATCGTTACGATACCATTGGTTGTCATACTTAGAACTTGAGATAAGAGTGTCTCCGTCTTGCGTAAATGTTGGTGTGTTAGGAGAAGGTATTACGGTTACAATATCTGTACCTGATGATGCACAACCACCGAAACTTGTACCCGTCACCATATATGTAGTTGTTATTGTAGGGCTGGCAAGTACACTATCACCGCTTGCAGTTGAGTCACTTAATCCCGCCGTGGGACTCCAGATAAAGCCTATTCCACCGCCATTAACGAATAGAGTGGCGCTTTGTCCGCTGCAAAATGCAGTATCTACAGGTTCAATGGTTAATGGTGGTGAAGGAGTAACATTAATTATAATTGAATCTTTGCCACTACAGGTGCCATTGCTGACAGTCACATAGTAAGTTGTAGTATCTGTTGGATTTACTATAATAGTATCAGCACTGGATAATACAGTAGTATCTCCATTATTAGTCCATTTATAGGTTAAGCCATTACCACCATAGGCGCCTAGTAAAATTGAGCCCCCCGAACAAATAGAAGAATCAGTAGGATATACGGATACAGCTAAAGTATTGCCTATGGTAACATAAAAATTATTTACATAAACATTGTTCACAAAATAAGTGCCACAGCCATTAGCCCAACTGCTGGTGGAAGGGCTATCAGATACCACGCGAATCAAATAATTTGAGCCGGGAGAAACGGTATCTGGAATAGTAATAATAATTGCTCCGCTGTCATTAGATAAAGTATCACCTAAAAATGTTGATGATACAAAACTGCCTGAAATGTTTGACAGTTGCGCAGTAAACGTGTTGCCATTGTTAAATGTACCTGTAATTGTATATGGAAGAATCACAGTTTCACCTGGGCAATAATTGGCATTTACAAAAGGGGTAATTGTTCTGTGAGGAACAGTATCCAATTTAGCAATAAAAATGCTTCCACAGCCGGTATTATCGGTAACTGTACTTGATCCAAATGTTTCACCGGGGGAACTAACATTTCCTATAATGTAAACATATCCTTGATTATCTACAGTTATTCCCTGTGCATCGGAGTTTCCGGAACCTATAGGACTTTGCGCCCACAGCAAATCTCCGTTACTGTTTGCATATTTAGCAACAAATGTTGCATTATTTGCTAAAGTTGTTAATGATATGCTTCCAAACTGGGCAGTACCTTCAAAATAACCGGTTACATAAACATCACTGTGTTTATCCAATGCTATACTAAGTCCCTCATCATCGCTTGGTCCACCTGCACTCTGTACCCACTCCCATTGTCCATCGGCTAAGCATTTAGCAACAAAAATATCTCCTGAACCAACACTGGTTATTGATGGTAAGCTTCCAAATTGTGCTGTTCCCATATAATGACCAGTTACATATAAATTAGCACAGGAATCAATAGCAAGTCCATTCCAATTCCAATAAAATGCACCATTAACAAATTCAGAATTGGTAGCAGGGGCTACCCATTGAGCATTTCCTGAGGAATCATATTTGGCGATGAAAAAATTTGTATAGGTGCCAGACTGAGCCGGTGGGGTAATTGAGCCGAATGTGGCAGTGCCACTATAGCCACCGCAAATGTAAACATTGCCTGATTTGTCTGCTACGACTCCTCTTGCTTCGTCTTTTCCGGTTCCACCCGCACTTACCGCCCACACTACATTTCCTGAACCGTTATATTTTACTAAAAATATATCATCATCGCCTTTTGAAGTCAATGTTGTAGGACCAAAAGTTATCGAGCCATCAAAGTAGCCGCTTTCATAAGTATTTCCTTTATTATCAGATCCTACTCCATAAGCGGCACCACCAGGATTGGTTTTATACCAGATAAGATTCCCTGCACTATCATACTTATCAACAAAGCTTCCGCTTCCACCACTATTTATTATTCCGGCAGTATAATTATTCTCAGAATCATCAATAGCAAAAGCATAATTATAATCAAAACCCCCATATTGCGAGTGCGAATTAAGCCACCTAACCGACCCAGCACTATCCATTTTACCTGAAAAGTCCTCATCGCTTCCGGCAGCAGTCGTTTTTCCACCTAAAGTTATTGTCCCGGGGAATCGTCCCGAAAAATAAATATTTCCCGAAGGTCCGGCTCCTATTCCGAATCCTGTTTCATAACACGAACTTCCCGTTGCTCCAACAGCCCATAGCCAATTAGGTGCTTGAGCTTGGCAGATTAAAGAAGCAATAACAAATTGTAAAAAAAGCAAATTTTTTTTCATAGAATATTTTACGGGTTTAACTAAATTAATTAATCATAATTTGATGAAATAGTTTAAATCAATTCTGTCTAACTACAGGGTATACTGCCCTGCCTGTATTATTTATCACCGTTATGAAATACACTCCGCTTGACAAATACGATAAGTCAATATCATTAATATAATTTAATGACTGTTTGCTATATACCGTTCGCCCTAGGACGTCTTTAACTTGCAGATTCCAATCATTCAAATTTTCAACCGATGAATTTATTTTTATAAATATCTCGTTGCTAAATGGGTTGGGATATATTGATAATTGATTTCTGATTTCTGATAATTGATTGATTCCGGCTATTGAATCTACTTCCATCGAATCTGACGAGGTGCTGCAACCATTTGCTTCGTTAGTTACATTTACCAGGTACTCACCCAAGTCTGAAATTATAAGATCCTGACTGGTATCATTTACAAGTAACGAATCGTTACGATACCATTGATTGTCATACTTAGAACTTGAAATAAGCGTGTCTCCATCCAGTGTAAAGCTTGGTTTATTAGGAGAAGGGATTACTGTTACCACATCTATTCCCGAAGAAGCACAACCACCGGAACTTGTACCAGTAACAGTGAAGGTAGTGGTGAGAGTCGGGTTAACAAGCACACTATCACCACTTATAGATGAATCAATTATTCCCGTTCCGGGGTTCCAAATGAAATTGTTTCCGCCATCTGCAACAAAAAGAGTGGCGCTTTGTCCACTGCAAAATACAGTATCTATAGGTTTAATAATCAATGGTGGAGAGGGAGAAACATTAATTACAATTGAATCCGTACCACTGCAGGTGCCATTGCTAACAGTTACATAATAAGTGGTGGTGTCAATGGGATTTACAGTAAGTGTTTCAGAATCAGATAATGCAGTAGTATCTCCTTTATTAGTCCATTTATAGGTTAAACCTGTACCTCCATAAGCACCTAATATAATTGAGCCACCTGAACAAATAGTGGAATCAGTGGGAGATACAGCTACAGCTAAAGTATTACCAATAGTAACATAAAAATCATTTATATAAACATTGTTTACATAATATGCTCCGCAGCCATTAGCCCAACTGCTAGTGGAGGGACTGTCAGATACAACACGAATTAAATAATTTGAGCCGGGGGTAACTGTGTCAGGAATAGTAATAATAATTGTTCCGCTATCATCAGATAAAGTATCACCTAAAAATGTTGATGATATAAAACTGCCTGAACTGTTTGAAAGTTGTGCAGTAAATGTATTGCCTGAATTGAAAGTGCCATTAATAGTATAAGGAAGAGTAACTGTTTCGCCCGGGCAATAATTGGCGCTTACAATAGGGGTAATTGTTCTTGGGGCAACAGTATCAAGCTTTGCAAAAAAGACAGCACAACTGATAAGTCCGTTAATAGTGCTTGGTCCAAAAGTTGCAGTTGATGTACTTCCTATAGAGCCTGTAATATAACAATAACCTTGCGGGTCAATAGCTAAACCTACGGCATATGTGGTAGCTCCGCCACTTGGAGCCTGAACCCATTGTAAAGCCCCGTTACTGTTAGCATATTTAGCAACGAATGCTGCGTTTGCAGCCGGACTGGTTATAGTTTGGTTATCAAATGTTGCGCTAGTAGTAAAGTATCCTGAAACATAAACGTCGCTGTGCTTATCCAATATAATTCCCCAGGCTTCATCATTACCGGTTCCCCCGGCGCTTTTTGCCCATTCCCAGGTTCCATTAGAATTACACTTAGCAACAAAAATATCAAATGCGCCATTACTGTTTAATGAAGTAGTTCCAAATTGAGCTGTATTCAAAAAATGCCCGGTTACATATACATTTGAACAAGAATCTACAGTAATTGCAAAATAGGTCCAAAAATAATATCCTGCGTTTTGAAATCCTGCGTTGCTTGCCGTTTGCACCCACACCGGATTGCCGGCAGTATCATATTTTGCAATAAAAAAGCCATCGCTGCTAACGGTAGGAAGTGTTATCGGGCTTCCGGTAGTTCCATTAAATGCTGTAGTTCCGTTATAAGAGCCACAAACATAAACGCCACCGGACGGATCGATTACTACTCCTCTGCCTCCATCTATTTGACCACTTGCCCCGGCGCTAACAGCCCATTTACAATTTCCATTGCTGTCGAGTTTTACCAAAAAAATATCATTACTGCCAACAGCATTTAAAGTATTGGGTCCAAAGTTCTGTGAACCCTGGTAGCTACCGGTTGCGTAAACATTTCCTGAATTATCAACGCCAATATTGCCATAACCGCTTATACCACTTGCAAGTGCAGGAGGGTCAAAACTCCATATTTTACTACCTGCACTATTATATTTATCTACAAAAAGACCATTTGAGCCCTGTATATCACCCGTAACATAAGTATTTTCATGTTTGTCGGCGCCAAAACCATAATCATAATCATTACCGCCTGAATAAGGATGTCCGGCTATCCATGAAAAAACTCCTGAGCTATCCATTTTAGCAGAGAAAACTTCAGTACCTGATGGAGAAGTTCGCGATGCTCCATTTATAGTCAGAGTTCCCTCATGTCTACCACCAACATATACGTTGCCGGAATGCCCTACCCATAATCCTTTTGTATCAGTCCAGCAGGTACCGGCAGAATTTGACTCTGCCCAAAGCCAGTTCGGAGTTTGTGCATGACAGATAAATGAAGCAATAACAAATTGCAGAAAAAGTATAATTTTTTTCATAATGTTTAGTATTCTACGGATTAAGAAACGAGAGTAACAAATCTATGAAAAATTCTCTTTAGTAGATAGTAAATTCTTTACCAAAATAGGTGGTTTGTTATGAGCAACATAACCTTGTAAATGGGAAAGATGTTTTTAATACTTTATTAAAATAATTTTTCATTATCATTTAACAATTTGGGTTCGTTAAGTTTTAGTTTACACACTTCATTTATTTTTTTCACTGCATAAAGTGATAATTCGGGCGAATTAATTTCTTCATGGCTATGAATAAAAAAATATATTGTTGTAATTCCTTTGTTCATCCATTCTTTAATCTTCTTTGCCCAGTCATCAATACGCGAAAAATCAGTAGGGTGCTGGTTATTGGCTACAAATCGGATAAATGCTACTTGATTTGTAAGAGTTTGATGCACACAATCTCTTCTACCTGCGGTATCGGTAATTACAGTGCCTATGTTTAGCTCATATAGAACCTCGCATAGTTCATTATCTAACCCATTTGAGCTAAACCAGTCTTTATGTCTTACTTCCAGGCAAAATTTAAAATCGCGAGGCAGGTGTTTTAAATAGGCTATTAGCGTTTCTCTTCTTGATGGAGAAAAATTCTCTGACAACTGCAAAAAGGAATGCCCTAGTTTAGAATCGAATGCTTTCACGCCTTGCAAAAATAAATCTGTTTCTCTTTCCGCATTTTTCAATTGTTTGAAGTGGGATATTTGTTGTGTGAATTTTGGGCAGAATTTAAAATCCTTACCTGCAAATGATGCCCAATTCTGAATTACAGAATCGGGTTGAAGTCCATAAAACAAAGCATTTAGCTCTATACAATTATAATGCTGTACATAATTTTTTAGAAAGTCTTTGGCTTTAGTCCCTTTAGGATAAATTTTGCCTATCCAGTCAGGACGCCCCCATTTTGCACAACCCACATATACTTTTGGAATTATAGCTTTCTTGGTTTTTATTTCTTTGAAAAGTTTTTCTGTAAAAGGCGAATCGGCAGTTAAGCTAAAATCAACGCTTTTAATATCATCTATATGTCCGAATTCCACGTTTTTAATTTATAGTATAAAGCTAAAGATTTCTAAGAGTTCTTTTCAAAATAATTGTATGTAATTTTCAGGATAAACCATCATATATATTTACCTATATTTATTGCAACTTATTTTAGTATATCAAATGCAAAATCATCTTTACCGGTTTAGATATTTTATAATAGTCATATCAATAATTTCTTTTACTAATTACAGTGTTGCGCAAACTTCTAAAACAATATATACTAAAGGTGGTAATTTAATTGGTGTTTGCGGCGATACAATTACATTACACGGTATTGATTACGCCCCATGTAATTGGGGGAACGATAGCACACAACTCTACCTTAACGAGATATCCCAAACAGGCGCCAATGTTGTGCGTCTCGTATGGTATGCTAACTCTTCTGCGCCATATTATACGTATGAATTACTTGATACAGCCATTCATCGTTGTATTCAAAACAAAATGATCCCCGTTCTTGATTTACAGGATTTAACTTGCAGTGACGATTATAATGCCTTACTCACCCTTGCACAATGGTATACATCGCCGCAGGTAACACAAATAATTTCTGCCAACCAAAGCAGCCTGATTATAAACATTGCCAATGAAGCCGGTTATGTAAGTTGGGATAGTAATCCAACTGCAGCTTTACAGACCTATAAAAATACATATGATTCAATAGTTCAGCTTTTACGCAGTGCCAATATTTCTGTACCGATTATGATAGATGCACCTGATTGTGGTACCAACATAACTATTTTTGATTCTGTTGCCTCAACTATTATAAGTAACGACCCGTTACATAATGTTTTGTTCAGCGCCCATGCCTATTGGTATGTTTATGCTAATAACGATTCACTTACTATATTAAATTTATTGAAGAATGCTAAAAGTGCAGGCTATCCTCTTGTACTTGGCGAAATAGCTAATTACCAGGATGATACTGTTGCGTGTCAATGGGAGCTTAATTATACGGCCTTGCTAAATATATGTCATCAATTGAACATCGGGTGGTTGGCATGGAGCTGGGATAATGATGTGTGCCCACAACGGCAACTTTCCAATAACGGACTCTATAATGATTTATCGGCTTATGGAAATGACATTGTTAACAATACAAACTATGGTCTTTCTAACAGTTCAAAACTCACAACTTATTTATATAACAATGAAACCGGATGTTCATCAACCGGTATAGAAAACCTACAGCAGCAAAATGCACATTGTTATATTTATTATGAAGATGGCTTCGCCTATCTTAAATCACAAACACAGCAATCGTTACCAATTCAGTTATTTGATTTAACGGGCAGATGTATTGAAATGACCACTCTTTTTCCCAATGAAAAAATACTGCTTGCCCATGAAAATATGATGGGCTTATTTTTAGTCTGTGTTATTACACCAGGCGAAGTATGGACAAGTAAATACACCAACTAAGAAACTCTCTCCACTTTTTTTGTTCCGCTATACATTTCATATTTCATAAAACGGCACTCTAACTGCCCGTTGTAAATTGGAATTTTACGCGATGGGCGCAACCCAACATTTTTTAATGCATCTTTATTTGAACTAATTATCCAGCAGTCGTAGCCTGTAAAACGTTTCTTAAACGTATCACCAATGCTTTTGTAGAGTTCATCAATATTGTCTTTATGCATTCGTTCGCCATACGGAGGATTAACAATAACCACACCTCTGCCTTCTGGCGCTTCAAAATCTTTTATATCACATTCACGAATATTAACCATATCTTCCACACGGGCAAGCTTCACATTTTCTTTTGCTATACGGGCTACGTTATGCGACAACTCTCCACCATATAATTTAGGAGTATCAGTAAGTATGCGGCTAATTGCTGAATCGTAAATAATTTTCCAAAGTTTTTCATCAAATGCTAAAAATCGCCGCCAATGCATAAAACCAAAATCCTGTTTATAATAACCGGGAGGAATATTGGCAGCTACTAAAGCCGCTTCAATCAACAAAGTTCCCGAACCACACATAGGGTCAATAAAATTGCTGCGTTTATCCCAACCGCTTAACAATACCAATCCGGCTGCTAACGCTTCGTTGATAGGAGCGAGGTTGGTTTTTTCGCGATAGCCGCGCTTATGCAAACTCTCGCCTGAACTGTCAATTGCTAAACTACATTTATTATCATAGATATGAATATTCAACCTTAATGTTGGATTATCAAGGTTGACACTTGGTCGTTTATTATACTTTTCGCGAAATTGATCAGCAATAGCATCTTTTGTTTTTTGTGAAATATACTGCGAATGGGTGAACAGGCGCGTGTTCAACACACAATCTATAGCCAGCGTATCATCCACGCCCATATATTGCTCCCAGTCAATTTTTTTTATTTCATTGTAAAGATTTTGTTCATCCCGCACTTCAAATTCAGCAATGGTAACCAATATGCGCAAAGCGGTGCGTAGGTTAAGGTTACATTTGTAAATGAACCCGATATCGCCGGTAAAACTTACGGCACGATTGTGCTTTACAACATCACGAGCTCCCAGTTTTGCAAGTTCATTTTCCAGTACATCCTCTAAGCCAAAAAATGTTTTGGCTAAAAGCTTAAGCTCATCGGGTGACACATTCATGCTTGTTTGTTTAAATAAAACGGGTTTGCCTGTGCTGTGGGTGTAACAACAAGTTCGTTAATGCAAACATGGGCAGGTAAACTCAAACAATAACGCACCAACTCTGCAATGTCATTAGCTTCAAGGGCTTTAATGCCCTGGTAGGTTTGATTGGCGCGCGCTATGTCTCCTTTAAAACGAACCAATGAAAATTCCGTTTCAGCCAGTCCGGGTAAAATTTGTGTTACCCTGATATTGTTTTTCAGTAAATCAATTCGCATTGCCTGGCTTATGGCATCAACGGCAAATTTAGTGGAGCAGTAAATATTTCCCATCTCATAAACATATTTTCCTGCTACAGAGCCGATATTGAACACATAGCCGGTATTTCGTTTTACCATTAGCGGCAATACTGCCCTTGAAACATTAAGCAAGCCTTTTACATTGGTGTCAATCATTTTATCCCAATCCTCCGGGTCACCTTCCTGCAAAAGCGATAAACCGCTTGCCAGCCCGGCATTATTTACCAGCACATCAATATTTTTCCATTCAGCAGGTAAAGATTCAATGGCGTCATTAGTTGCTTTGCGGTTGCGCACGTCGAAATTCAGAGAAAGAATTTTTCTTCCTCCTTTTTTCAATTCTTTTTCCAACTCATCTAACCGTTCCTTTCGTCTGCCGGTTATAATGCAATCGTAATTATTTTTTGCAAGAGTTTGGGCAATGGCTTTTCCAAATCCTGATGTGGCTCCCGTTATTAACGCTATAGGCATAATTTTAAAATTAGTTTTTATGGGGACAAAATTACCCTTCAATGTCCCAATTTGAAAATTTTAAAGAAAAAATGCTGAATTTGAAAAAGTGGTGAGAGGTAAGGGTACCTGACACAGAGCGAAGGTTTGACAAGTTTTAACTTACTGATATTCAATTAGTTGAAATGGCTGGCTTGACAAGGTAATTTGAGAATCCGCCGGTGGTCGGACAAGTTTTAGAATTTGAAAATGGAAAAAATTTTAGAATTTTAGAATTTGATGATTTGATGATGGAAGAAAAAATGAAAAGGAAAGGAAATAAAAGTGAAATCAAATCGTAAAAATTTACGCTGTGCATGCAAAAATTTGTTTGGGGAATGGGATTGTGTTTTGGGGAATTTTTAAATTGTTGAAGCTGATAATTTTAGTGTTTATGTCACAAGTTTTATTAAGAGTACAGAAACCACCCCAGCTTCCCGCATAGCTTTGCCCCCTCCTTGAAAGAAGGAGGGGAATAACATTCTGTGAAGAATTATTGTTTCTTGTTTTTAGTTGAGGAAACTGTTTCCGGTTTCCATTAACCAGGGTTGAGTTAATATGATTGCGCGGAGGGCTATTTACTTTACTATCATCGGGATAATTGGAATTAATCACCAGCCACCATTGTACTAAACTTTTACGATAGGATAAATCTTTACCTTTAAAACGGGTTTTTGTTAGTGCATTTATACCATACATAAGTGCAAACTCTACGTCAAAAGGCATTCTGCAATTGCCGTGAAAAACTCTTGTTTTTTTATTGCGATGATGTATATGATACCTCACCCATTTAATAATATGCCTGATTACCCAGAGCAAGAATATTATTTTTATTAAGTTAAATAAAAGCATTTTATAATTTAATAATACAAAATTACGGGTTGAATTAACGCGGTGAGAAAAGTTGGGACAAGAAGTTTTGAAAGGTTAAAAGGTTGGAAGGTTTCTGTAAATAAATCAAAAAAAATGTTTACTTTTATAATAGTTTTTTAAAAATTAACTCTATGAAAAAGCATTCACTCCCCCTTATTATACTTTTTATAATAACAACCACAATATGCCAAGCACAAACGCCTGTCCTTTGGGGAATGACCAGTGCAGGGGGACAGCCTGATGACGGCATAATTTTAAGTTATAATGTTGCTACGGGTATTGAAACCAATGTACATAATTTTACCCATGGCAATGATGGTACCAGGCCATCAGGCTCATTCATCCAGGCAACTAATGGATTGCTTTATGGTTTTGCCGGGGGTGGTACTCACGCTGAGGGTGCAATTATTAGCTACGATATTGCAACAGATAAGGAATCTCTTGTATATAGCTTCGGTATTGGCACGGACGGAATAGGACCCACCGGGTAAACCTTTACAGGTTAACGATAGCTTACTTTATGGCATGACCGTCGAGGGGGGCACTTACAATGTTGGCACAATTTTCTGTTATAATATTCTAACCGGAGTAGAAACCGATGTATATGATTTTGGAAGCAGTGGAGATGGGGATTATCCTTCCGGTTCCCTTATACAGGTTGGCGATAGTTTGCTTTATGGAATGACCGGTCCTGACCAGCCCGGCGTAATTTTCAATTTTAATATCTATACAGGTATAGAAAATGTAGTATATAATTTTACAGATGTATCTGACGGACAGACCCCATGGGGTTCACTTCTGCTGGCGAACAATGGTTTGCTTTATGGAATGACCGGCAATGGCGGACTTTATGGTTTCGGCGCAATTATAAGTTATAACATTTCAACAGGCATTGAAACGGATATACATGATTTCGGCGCCGGCTATGACGGGATTTTTCCTAATGGCTCACTTATGCAATCATCGGATACATTACTTTACGGAATGACTTATGAAGGCGGTTATTACAGTGAGGGGATAATGTTCAGTTATGATATTTTAACAGGCATAGAAACAGATATACATGATTTTAGTGGTGCGCCTTCAGATGGCTCATATCCTTATGGCGACCTATTAGAGGTTGATTCTGTAACTATATTTGTAACACCGGTGACATCTACGATCTGCAAGGGAAGTAATGTTACACTTAAAGCAACCGGCGCAACAACCTACACCTGGATACCTGCAACAGGATTAAACACCACAACAGGAGACAGCGTAATCGCAAGCCCAACTGTAACTACTACCTACACGGTAACCGGCACAACGGGTGTTCAAACTTCCACAAAAACTGTAACCGTTACGGTAACTCCTCCGCCCTTTGTCACGATAACTACTCCATCACCTATTTGTTACGGAGGAAGTACAAAACTCACTGCCGGCGGCGCAGCAGCGTATACCTGGTCGCCGTCTGCAGGACTTAGTTCAACAGTGGGTGCCACCGTTACCGCCGACCCTACAGTAACGACTACCTACACCATAACCGGAACGGTTGCAGGTGGCTGCTCCGGGACGAATACGGTAACGGTATCCGTCAATCCAACTCCAACGATTACCGCTTCTCCCGATCCGGCTTCATATTGTTCGGGCGAAAGTTCTACTCTAACTGCATCAGGCGGTAACACCTATACATGGTCGCCGGCAACTGCTTTAAGTGCAACAACGGGTGCAACGGTTACCGCCAACCCGACGGTAACGACAACTTATACAGTAACCGGAACAAATAGCTATGATTGTTCAGCAACCAACACTGTAATCGTAACGGTTAATCCACTACCGGTAATTACTGCCACACCAAATCCGGCGGCATATTGCCCTGGCGGAAATTCCACTCTCACTGCTTCCGGTGGTGTTTCGTATACCTGGTCGCCATTTGCCAACCTGAGCGCAACGACAGGGGCAGTTGTTATTGCTAATCCGTCAGCAACTACAACTTATACCGTAACAGGAACCAATTCCAACGGCTGTTCAACTTCAAATACCGTAACGGTAACAGTTAATCCAACTCCAACGATTACTGCTTCACCAAATCCCGCTTCTTATTGTTTGGGAGAAAGTTCTACTCTTACCGCGTCAGGCGGCAGCACGTATACCTGGTCGCCGGCAACAAGCCTGAGCGCAACAACAGGCTCAACCGTTACCGCCAATCCGACCGTGACGACAACTTACACCGTAACCGGAACGAATACCTTTGGCTGTTCGGCAACAAATACCGTAATAGTAACTGTTAATCCAAACCCGATAATTACTGCTTCGCCAAACCCTGCTGCATATTGTCCGGGTGGAAGTTCAACTCTTACCGCATCAGGCGGCGACAACTATACATGGACGCCATCAGCAGCGTTAAGCGCAACATCCGGCTCATCAGTAACTGCTAATCCAACAATTACAACAACCTATACCGTGACGGGAACAAATTCCTATGGCTGTTCGGCAACAAAAACCGTAACGGTAACCGTTAATCCATTACCAACCATTACTACTTACGCAAGTCCTTATTCGTATTGCCCGGGATTAAGTTCCACTCTTACCGTATCGGGCGGTGCAACCTATACATGGTCACCCTCAACCGACCTGAGCGCTACAACCGGCAATTCGGTAGTTACCACAGTGACTGCAACAACAACCTATACGGTATCCGGCACAGATGATAGTGGCTGTGTAAATACCGCAACGGTAACAGTAACCGTAGGAATAAATCCAATTATAACTGCCTCGGCATTGCCCTCCTCATATTGTGTAAACGATAGCGCTACTTTAACTGCATCGGGCGGACTCACCTATACATGGACGCCGGCAACAGGACTGAGTGCAACAACAGGAGATTCGGTAATTGCTTCACCAACCGTAACCACAACTTACACTGTTAACGGCTCAAGCGGAACAGACTGTGCGGCAACAACAACCGTAATTGTTACGGTCAATCCTAATCCAACAATTACTGTCAATCCCAACCCTGCTTTTTATTGTCCGGGAGGAAATACCGTTCTCATCGCGTCGGGCGGCAGCACGTATATATGGTCGCCATCAACGGACTTGAGCGCCACAACCGGAGACACGGTGACAGCAAATCCAACGCTAAAAACAGGATATACTGTAACCGGAACGGACACACTGGGTTGTTCGGCAACGGTTACCGATACGGTATCTATACTGCCTTCTCCGGGCAAACCATCATTTTATCAACACGGAGACACACTTATTTCAAGTTCTATAACCGACAATCAATGGTACCGCAACGATACTTTGCTTGTTGGGGATACCAGCCAACACCTTATAATTACCTCATTAGGCTACTATTGGGTGGTTGTAAATAATGAAGCTAACGGTTGCAGCACAAATTCAGATACCATGAAGATAACACAAATAACGGGAATTAATCAATTATCAATAAATAATAATCAACTATCAATATATCCCAATCCTACATCAGGTGAATTCACAATTCAAGTCAATGGGAATGAAACTAACTCTGCACTTGAAGTTTATAATATAATGGGAGAGGAAGTTTATCAATCTCTTTTAAATAGCTCACAGACATCCATTGATTTAAGCTCACAACCACAAGGCATATATTTTGTTTACCTGAAATCGGAAAAAAATATGGAGGTGGGTAAGGTGATATTAAGTAAATGAGAATGAGTTATTTTTGATTTGCTGGGAGCATTGCCTATCGCTATTGCTCAATTTTTGCTTCTTTTATCAATGCTTCAATCTCAGGATTAAATCCATATTTTGCTTCAAACCGGAAACGTATAATTTTGCCTGTATTAAATCCCGGCTTATCAAAAAACCTGGCAGCATCACCTATGGTTTCTATTTTTTGATTTAAAAGAACCCCGGTTTTTATAATAGGCAAAATTGCCTGGTATGAAACAGATGTCCCATCGTTATAGGTAAGTATTACATAAAGTGGCGGCGGCTGAAAAAGGAATCTTTTTATTTTTCCCAACAAGTTATATTTCACATCCGCATAAAGGTACAGCAGGTTAGAAGTGCTGTCAATTTTATATTCTTTTCCAAGCTCAAGCTTTATTCTCTTCTCATTTATAAAATTTATTTTCAACGGACGTTCCCTTTTCTTCAGAAGAATATAAAAGCTATCAACATCATCCAGCTTATAATTAGAAAGCATTGCCTGTTTAGTTATAGATTCGTCCCAGAAAGGATAGCGGTTATCTATAGATCCAAATGAAAATATAATATACCCAGGCGCAGTTGGAGATGTATATTTTTCATAGTTTTTCTGATCCAGGTATTCATCATAGGCACCACCCACAGGCCTGGGATCATAATTTAAATTATTGTAATATATTTCGGATATTGCTGAAGGGATAATATCTACAGTGCTATGACCAATTTTATAAAGATACTGTTGAGGTATTTTTCTACAATGTGAGCAATCATCAGATAATTTATTTTTATAAGACACATCGTTGTAAATATCTTTAAAATAATCAAAGTTTATGTAGTCCTGTACCCGCGTACTGATTACATTTTGACCAGCCCGCACATAAAATATAAAATATAATACCAAAACGAGGCACGTAAGAACCGCCCATATTTTTTTTATGGATTCTTTTTCAAAAACCCAAATTAAACCAAAAATGAATGTACAATCTCTAAAATAAGTATAAATATGATCATCTGCCCGCACAAAACCATTTTTAAATAAGAGGTATAAATAAATTACACCGAACAGGTAACAAAACAATGCTATGCTATTGGTAAGATAATATTTATATGAAATGGCGAATCCAATGCCATACAATATTATTATCAGAACCGCCATGATAAATCGAAAATCATATATGCTAATGACAATAGAAAAGGCATCGTTATAAGAATTTATTAAATGTAAGCCGGAAATGATATATGGAATTAATGCTACATGAAAAATGTAAGCCAGCAAAAATATTATGCTAATATGAGCCAATGATAAAATGACTACCTGAGTAGTAGTTACAATTTTCTTATATAATGCAATTAATAGGGCTGCATAAAATATTATAATAAGTACAATTCCATAATTTATTTTGAAGTAAAATTCAAACACCGATACTATTGCGGCTAACACGATTGCAAAAACATTCTGCCAGTTTAAAAAATAAAAAAGAAAAAAAAGAAAAATCGGAACAATCAGGTCCATGAGAGGATCAGTGCCGGAAAAATATTGGGATAACTTGAAAAGTAATAATAATGGTATAATAAGAATATAACAGATTATATGATATTTTGACTGCTTAAAAAAATATCTTATTATATAGAGACTACACCCTATTGTAGTTAATTCAAAAATTAAAATCACCCATTTGCTGACAACAATAGTGAGTTTAGTGCATAAAAACCCCAAAGGGCCATAAGCAAAAATATAATCTTTGCCAAAGGACAGCTTTTTCTGTAAAGCTAGATTTAGACCTATATGCCATGAACCTTCGGAGCCGGGTTGGACTGACCATACCAGCGAAGTTGGAAGTAAAATAAAAAAAAACAATATTAGCCAGATAAATTCCTTGAGCCCGTATTTATACAAGTATGTTTTAATATGTATTAAAATATTATTTATTGAATACATAGTCATATTGTTATTCCTTTCTGCTGGATTTACTATGTTAAAAGTAACCAGTAATTTTGTAAATACCTGTATTTATATTTTCAATTTGAACATTTTTGAACAGTCTATGTTGTCAATACTGAATTATCAATTGAATAAAATCTGAATGACTCATAGCTATCAAATAAGCGGAATGACATGCAATAACTGTGTTGCGAAAGTGAAAAACGAATTGCTGAAAATTCCGGACGTGCTTTCGGCAGATGTTTCACTTTCGGGCGATGCTACTATTTCCATGCAACAACATATTTCAATTAATGCCTTACAGAATGCTTTAAGCAAAGCAGGACATTATAGTATAGCAGAAAAAAATTCGCATCAAGACATGATGCCGGCAACACAGAAGGAAAGTAAATCATGGCTTATTACCTATAAACCCTTGCTGTTAATTTCTGCATTCATTACAGGAGCTGCCATAATTACAGCTAACCAGCAAACAGGATTTAATTGGTTGCAATTCATGATTAATTTCATGGCGGAATTTTTTATAGTGTTCTCATTTTTCAAGTTGTTGAATTTAAAAGATTTTGCCGAAAGTTATTCTTCTTATGATTTGCTTGCTAAACAAGTGATGGCTTACGGTTATATCTATCCTTTTATTGAGTTAGCGCTTGGCATCGCCTACCTCACAAGATTTAATTTATTTGCAACCAGCATAGCAACGATTGCAGTGATGGGATTCAGCAGTATAGGTGTGATACAGGCTGTTGCCGGTAAAAAGAAAATTCAGTGCGCCTGTCTCGGTACGGTATTTAATTTACCCATGAGTACAGTTACGATTGTTGAAGATTTATTAATGGTTGTTATGGCTATATTAATGATAGTAATTGCAAAATGAAAAAAACGCTCACCATAGTAAAAAAGGTTTTGAAATTCACTCTTTCCTTATTCAGGAAGAAAGAATGTTGCAAATAAAAGTTTTCAGGCCATATACTCAATTTTGTCTGATTAACCCGACAACGGGTTTACACACTTTTAAGGCGATTTGATAAAAAACAAATAATACCCCAACGTAAATGTTCATTATGATACCAATCATAATTGAATATGACAATAATCATTTTTTTAAATAAGGGATTGCCTAATCTTTATATTTTATTAACTAAAGGATGTTGTAGCAGAATCAGTGAAAAAAGTTTTTTATAACTGAAAAATACACTGAGGAGGATAATTTATGAGTTAATTACCTGCGCACCACCCTAAAAAATTAATTAGTATTTTTTATGAGCGACGAACATTTTTATGATGTAGACTTGTATTGGAGTAGTGATAGAAGAGGTACTTTAACTTCATCTGACCTGAATACTGAAATAGAGGTAGCCACACCGCCTCAATTTTCAAAAGGCGTCCCCCGTATCTGGTCGCCCGAACATTTGTTCATCGCCGCCATAAGTAGTTGCCTGATGACAACCTTTTTAGCCATTGCAGAAAAATCAAAGTTGGAATTTTCGCAATTCAAATGTAAATCCAGAGGGAAACTAAAAATGATAAAGGACAAATACCAGGTAACAGAAGTGATATTAATTCCGATAGTTGGTATATATAATGAGAATGACAGGGAAAAAACTGAACGGATTTTGCAAAAATCTGAAGCAGCTTGTCTAATAAGTAATTCCGTTAAATCGACAATTATTTTACAACCGCTGGTTGTGGTGAGGGAAATTGCTCATTCTTAATACAAAAAATGGTTTTTTAGTTATACCATTTCCTAAACCTTCATCAGACTTTATTAATCTAATGCATTGTAGCTGAATATGATTCTATCATGAGCTTGCCGATAGCACAAATTAATATAATTTTATTCCTGCGAGCCTACCCCAACCCATTAAAATATGGAGAAGATTGAAATAGGTAGTTAAAAGGTCAAAAACATGATAAAAATCATTTTTTTTCTCCAATAGGGCGAATACCTTTGTCTCACCAAACGAACAATCGTTAGCAAAATTTAATTTTACTAAGGTAATATGATTTCAAAACTAGCTGAGTTAATGTACCGGGAACACGCCATTATTCTTGAAGGAGCGCAAATTGCTTCCTCACTTGATAAATCATGGGAAATAAATGCAAATGAGTATGAAAAAAATGTGAGAGAATTGCTTGATTTTTTTGTGCTATATGCCGACCACTAT
The DNA here is from genome assembly GCA_963770495.1 of Chitinophagales bacterium. Taxonomy (GTDB): domain Bacteria; phylum Bacteroidota; class Bacteroidia; order Chitinophagales; family CAVYQA01; genus CAVYQA01. The sequence continues at coordinate 254,769 of CAVYQA010000001.1, forward strand.
CATCATATCAAAGAAGAGACTGTTCTATTCCCTGCGCTCCAGGAAACAGGGCAGCCGGCCGTAACTGCAATAATAAGCGAATTAACCGAACATCATGAACATTTTCGTGAGCTGTTGGGAAAAATCAGAACTGATATCTCCCATAAGGAATACCCTTCAGCACAAAAAAAGCTTATGACATACATAAGTGACCTTCAGAATCACATTGCCGCTGAAAACGACGAATTGTTTCCAATGGCAGAATCCATGCTGGATGAAAAGGAAATGGATAAACTTTACTTCGACTGCATTGATAAAGACAGAGAATTAGGCGTACCGCAAAAAGAAAAATTGGAAAATTTTATAACGAACTTCAAATTCAACATCAATGAGGCAGCTAACTGAAATAATTAAAGACTGCAACGATTTGGCTTTTGACCTGCAATTCACTAGGGCAAAGGAATGGAAAGCCGGCGGAAAGAACCGCACACTGGTTGCCTTTCTTCCTATTTATTTCCCTAGGGAAATTGTTCATGCGGTAAACGGATTAGCAGTGGGCGTTATGGGCGCCGGTGACCATAAACAAATTATAAAAGGTGATGCTTACTACCAATCCTACATCTGCCATCTGCCCAGGGGTATAATAGAAATGGCTCTCGACAACAGTTTAGAAAATTTCGATGGTTTTATTTTCCCTGCCATCTGCGATTGTGTTCGTAACCTTAGCGGTATGTTTAAGCTTGCAGGTAAAGGAAAATTTCAACGTTACTTCGATTACCCTCAAAACTTTGACCTGAATATCGGGGGAGTGTTTTACCGGCAGGAATTACATAAAATTATTACCGATGCTCTTAAGGTCAATGGTGTCATGTTAACTCCTGAAAATCTGAATCATTCCATTAGTTTATATAACAGGAACAGGGAGCTTATAGAAGAAATTTACAGTATCCGGCAGGAATTTCCATGGAGATTGTCGGCTGTGGAAACTTATAGTATCATCCGTGCAGGCTTGGTAATTCCTGTTGAAGAACACAATAAAATACTCGAAGATGTACTTGAAATAATTGCAAATGAAAGAGGTGAACCGATGGATAACATCAGGGTAGTAATAAGCGGTTCATTCTGCGAACAGCCCCCTCTCGGTTTAATCAAATCCATCGAGATGGCAGGGTGTTACATAGTTGATGATGATTTTAATTTGGGCTCAAGATGGATTGTGGGCGACGTGGATGCCTCAACCGGTGACCCGCTTGGCGCTTTGGTAGATGCTTTTCTTACGCAAAGTACCTTCTCATCGGCTGTTTATGATGTGGGTAATCCGAAAGGAAAACGTTTGGTTGAGTTAGTGAAGAAAAGAATGGCTGACGGTGTAATTTTCAGCGCAGCAAGTTTCTGCGACCCCGCTTTACTCGACCGCCCTGAAATGCAAAAAGAATGCGACAGGGCGTCAGTACCATATATTAATTTTCAATACCATGAAAACACCGGTCAATTTAAAGTGATAAAAGAACAAGCAGGAACTTTTTCCGACTCTATTAAACTCTGGGCATAAAAAACTATAAAATGAGCAATGAAACAAAAGAAGTAATTAAGGAAAAAAGCATGGTCATTCAAAAAGACATGCTTGCCAACCTTTTTAAAGAACTGAGTACAGCCAAAGAAAGCGGAAAGAAAGTGGTATACACTTTTGTTCCGGGTAATCTCACCGAGCTGATTCTCTCTTTTGACATGCTTCCTGTTTATCCCGAAATAAATGCCCTGCAATCGGGCATGAGGAAAAATTCGGCTGCTTACATCCGCGAAGCGGAAAAAATAGGGTTCAGCGAAGATGTCTGCACGTATGTAAAGTGCGATATTGGAATGATGCTCAATGGCAACATTGGTCCTACGGGAGAGAAACTGCCTAATCCTGATTTGCTTTTACTGAGTTACACCGGCTGTTTCACCTTTATGAAATGGTTTGAAAATCTTGAACGCCTTTATCCCGGTGTGCCTGTTGCAATGTTACATACCCCTTACCAGGAAGATGGTAAAATTACTCAGGATCAGCTTGATTACATGGTAAAGCAATTGAAAGAAGAGGTGATTCCTAAAATGGAAAAGGTTTCGGGTAAGAAGTTTGATGAACAACGTTTATCTAAAATGATGGAGAATTCCGCAAAGGCGGAAGATTTACTGGTGAAAGTTCTTGAAAGCGCTAAAAACGTACCCTCTCCTATTGATGCTTATTTTGCCGGCGTGTATTATATAGGTCCTATTTTCACGGCATTCAGAGGCACACAGGATGCGGTGGATTATTACACTGAACTTAATAATGAAGTACAAGAAAGGGTTAAACTCGGCTTAGGTCCTATTACTCCCGAAGGCGAATTGAAAGAAGAAAAATTCCGGCTGGTAGTTGAAGGTCCTCCGAATTGGACCAACTTCAGGGAATTCTGGAAAATATTTTATGACATGGGTGCCGTTATTGTTGCATCCTCCTACACAAAAGTCGGGGGGGTGTACGACCTCGGTTTCCGCCATGACCCCAAAGCGCCTCTCGAAAGTTTGTCGAGATATTGCATGGGTTGTTATACCAATATGAATCTCCCGCAGCGAGTGAATCTGCTGGCTGATTATGTGAAAGAGTATAAAGCTGATGGTTTTCTTATTAACTCTATCAAGAGTTGTAATTCTTTCTCCGCAGGGCAGTTAATGATTATGCGCGAGATTGAACAACGCACACAGGTTCCGGTTGGGTTTATCGAAAGCGATTTGGTTGACCCGCGCTATTTCTCTTATGCAAATATTAAAAACCGTCTCGAATCGTATTTCCAGATGCTGGCGCAACGTAAAATTATTATAAAACAGGAAGCAGAAATAGTTTAATCATCTATTGAAAAAATTATATAACAGTAAAGCATTTTAAAAATGAGCAAATATTTTCTCGGAGTTGATCTTGGTTCCACTACCTCAAAAGCCGTTATCATTAATGAGGATGATGAGATAATAGGGCGTGGCATAACCAATACACGCGCTAATTATTCCGTTGCTGCTGATGTGGCAAGGGATGAAGCAATTTACAATGCCCGTTTTTCTATTCTAAAGAAAAAGCTTGATGAGGAAATAAAGGTAATGCCCGAATACAGGAAATATATCAACGACCTGGAAAGTGTTTTCCAATATGAGCAGTTCAAAGTCCGCCTCGATAAACTCGGTGAAGAATTATTGAAAACATGCAAAACTGTTTTCACCGACGAAAAAAAACGGGAAGAAATGCTCGAACATTTAAGAAAGATCCGCAAATCATTTAAGCCTGTAATTAAACACGATTACTTATACAATAATCTTGGGGCAAAAAATCAATTTTTCCGTGATATCGTTTCCGAAAAATATAATGAAGAAGTAAATAAACTGGATATATCTCTTTTTGAAACTCTTATGACGGTTTGGGATAAAAGTATTAGTCCTGCCGAAAATGAACGCATCCAATTCGATTTTAAAGAACTAGTTCATAAAGCAATGGATGAACTCAAAGTAAAATATAACAATCTCCCCGATTCAGTATCTGACGATGGAAGTGTAGACTTTGATGCTGAAATGAATTTGCTTAAAGGAAACTTCAATCATGTTTCCGATACGCTTCGCCAGCATATTGATGAAATTGCAGAACTTGAATTTAATATCAGCAACATGACGGGAACGGGATATGGACGCGCTTTGCTTCCTTTTCCGGAGGATTGTATCCGTTCCGAAATTTTATGCCATGCCTTTGGCGCTCATGCCATTTTTCCTGAAACACGCACTGTACTTGATATTGGCGGGCAGGATACTAAAGCCATACAGGTTGATAAATACGGGCTCGTTACCAGTTTTCAAATGAACGATAGGTGTGCTGCGGGTTGCGGAAGATACCTCGGATATATAGCTGATGAATTAAGTATTTCATTAAATGAACTCGGGCCTCTTGCAATGAAGGCTGAGAAAGAAGTAAATATTTGTTCTACCTGTACCGTATTTGCGGGCGCCGAATTACGCGAGCTTACCAATCTTGGCGAAAAGCGTGAAGACATTTTAGGCGGATTACACAAAGCTATTCTCATGCGGGCTATGTCGTTAATTGCACGCTCGGGTGGTGTATTTAATGAATTTACATTCACGGGAGGTGTGGCAAGAAATCCTGCCGTTATAAAATACCTTGCCCAGTTAGTGAGAGAAAATTATGGCGATAATATAAAAATCAACATTCATTCCGATTCAATTTTCATGGGCGCCCTTGGAGGAGCCATGTTTGCAAGGAGAAATTTGAATGTGGATTTACCGTCTACAAAAAAAATAAAAGAAGTGGCAAATTAATAAATCATAAAAAATTAAAGATGGAATCACCTGTATATACAATTGGAATTGATGTGGGCAGCAATTTTATAAAGTTGGTGCTGGTCGATTATTCCGAAACGCCAAAAGTAATTGAAAAACAAACAGAAAAAATACGTAAGCGCAATCCCTCACAGGTGGCTGACGAGGCATTACAGCGATTGCTTCAGAACAATAATCTCAAGTATGAAGACATTGCTTACCTGGCATCCACCGGTGAGGGTGATCTTGTAAAGCGCAAGCGCGGGCATTTTTACGGGATGACCACCCATGCAAAAGGCGCTAATTTCTTTTTCCCTGATGCAAAAACAGTTGTCGATATGGGCGCCCTTTATGTTCGGGCGGTAAAAATTTCACCCGATGCCCGCGTACAGGATTATAAAATGACAGGACAGTGCGCGTCAGGAACCGGGCAGTTTGTAGAAAATATTTCCCGTTATCTTGGCTTGTCAATTGAAGAAGTGGGCGATGTTTCTTTGAAGGCTGATAAGCCCGAAATATCCTCCGGTATTTGCGCCGTGTTGGCTGAAACGGATGTCATTAATATGGTGTCGCGCGGAATTACCACTCCTAACATTATTAAAGGTATTCATCTTTCCATAGCTAACCGTATCATCAAACTATTGAGTTCGCTTAGAGCAGAATCTCCTATCGTGCTTACGGGCGGAATGGCGTTGAATAAAGGAATGTTGCAGGCAATTGAAGAACAACTAAATGAAACAGGTAAAAAATTTGAAATAAAAACTCATCCCGATGCAGGATATGCAGGTGCTATTGGCGCTGCATTGTGGGGAGGGTATCGTCATCTTAAACTAAAAGAAAAACAAGCCGTAGCGGTTTAAGTTGATGATGTTATGATTTGATAATTAAAATTTTGAAAATAAAATGGAATCAGTATTAGAAAAAGAAATTGAGGAAAAAACTCACGTGCTTGATTCACTTTTTAAACCGAAAGCGATTGCCATTATCGGCGCTTCCGTAAAAGAGCTTTCAATAGGTAACGTAATCATTAAAAACCTTCTTCATTACGGTTACACTGGGAAAATTTATCCTATTAACCCGAAAGAAAGCACTATCAGGGGTTTAAAAGCATACCCGTCTATCTTTGATGTTGAAGGTGAAATTGACCTTGCTCATGTGATTATCCCGGGCAAGTTTGTTCCGCAAATTATTGAAGATTGCGGTAAATGCGGAATAAAATCCGTTATCATCAATTCTGCAGGATTCAGCGAAATGGGAGACGAAGGAATGGCTCTTCAGCAGGCGTTTCTTGCCAATGCAAAAAAGTACGGAATCAGAATTTTTGGTTCAAATTGCCAGGGGATAATTAACACAGACCCTGCTTTTAAGGCATACTGCGACTTTACATTTACGTTTCCTGAACCTGGCTCAATTTCTATTGCTGCATTAAGCGGCGGCGTAGGCGCCGTGATTATGCAAAGTATCTTTGATTTAGGAATCGGGATGCGCATGTATGCCTCCAATGGTAATGCCTGCGATGTTTCCATTCCCGAAGTCATCAGCTACTACGGCGAAGACGAAGGGACAAAGGCAATAATTTTATATACCGAAGGGTTCTCTAACCCTAAGGCATTTATGGATGTGGCGAAAATAGTTGCGAAGAAAAAGCCCATACTTGCCATGAAAGCAGGACGCACGGAAGCAGGCGCTAAGGCTGCTGCATCACACACAGGCTCTCTTGCAGGGGTGGATATTTCAACGGAACTGATTTTTGAAAAAACAGGAATACTTGCTTTTCATAATGAAGAGGAAATGTGCCAGGCATCCATGGCATTTGCCACACAACCCATTCCCAAAGGAAACAGAGTGGGAATTATTACAAATACCGGTGGTCCCGCCGTTATAGCTACTGATGAACTGGTAAGCGAAGGCTTAATAATTCCGTCGCTTTCTGAAAAAGCAATAGCTAAACTGAAAGAGACCCAGTTACCCGAAGCAAGCCTTGGAAATCCGGTTGATGTGGTGGCTACCGGCGGCGGCAAGCATTTCAGGGGCGCATTGGACGTGCTGATGGATGAGGAACATATTGATTCAATATATGTCAACTTTGTAACCGCCCCGTTTACCGATACCGACGAAGTGGCGCGACAGATTGTAGAAGTAAGTAAAATGAAACGCAAGCCCATCGTTTGCAACTTCATGACGAACATGAGCATGGAACGATACCGGGCTACAGCTAAAATCCTCAAAGATGGCGGAGTTCCCTGTTATGCTTTCCCTACCACCGCCGCAAAAGCTTTAGGCGCATTATATAAGTATCACGAATTACAGACGAGAAATATCGGTGAAGCAAAAGTTTTTGCAGATGTGAATAAGACAAAGGCAAAAACACTGTTGGATAATGCAAAGAAAAACAACAGGGAATTTCTTTCATCGGCAGAAGTATATGATCTTCTTTCTCTTTACGGAATCCCCGTCGCTGATTGGCACATTGCAAATAATGTTGTCGAAGCTGTAAAGGCTGCCAAGTCTATCGGGTTCCCGGTGGTGGTAAAAGCCGATGCCGAATCAGTAGTTCATAAAAGCGATTTGGGCGGCGTGGCTGTCAATCTTAAAAATGAAGAGGAAGTCCGCACTGCTGTGGAAAATATGAAAAGTAAAATTGATGTAAAAGATTTGAAATATTTCGCTCAGAAATTTCTCCCCGGCGGAAAGGAATTAATTGCAGGTGTAAGCACTAAGAAAGGCCTGGGTCATATCATCATGTTTGGCATTGGAGGAATTTATGTAGAAGTATTAAAGGACGTTGACTTTAAAATATCACCTGTCACTAAAGTTGAAGCAGGGAAATGCTTTCATCCATTAAAATGGCGAAACTGTTGGATGGTGTGAGAGGAGAAAAAGGAATTGATAAAGAAAAAGTTATTGAAATTATCCAACGGCTGTCGCAACTGGTTGAGGACTTCCCGCAAATCCAGGAAATGGATTTAAACCCCATCATGGCTTTCAACACAAATGTGTTTGTGGTAGATGCAAGAATTAAAATATGATTTGAAAAACTGACCAAAAATATACAGTATGTATAAAATACAATCAACTAAAGTATTAAAGGATGTAATGGGAAATTACTTCATGGGAATGAAAGATACCTCCCGTAAAATGGCATGGTGTACCAGCGTAGGTCCTGCTGAACTATTGCGTTCTTTCGGATTTGAAGTTCATTTCCCGGAAAATCATGGTGCGTTATTGGGAACCTCGCGCACTGCGGGTGATTTTATACCCGAGTCTATAAAACTTGGATATGCAGATGATATTTGCTCTTATTTAACTGCTGATATAGGTTCGTATTTAAAAAAGCAAACTCCTCTTACAGACCATTATGGGCTTAGCGGTCCTCCTAAACCCGACCTGATTGTTTACAGCACTAATCAATGCAGGGAAGTACAGGATTGGTTTACGTGGTTCGGAAAAGAATTAAACTGTCCTGTGGTGGGTATTCATCCACCGCGTCATCTTGATGAAATAACCCCGGAAGCCATTCAGGATGTCGCTACGCAATTTAAAAACATGATACCGGCATGTGAACGTGCAAGCGGAAATAAATTTGACATTGATAAATTCAGAGAAACCCTGCGGCTGAGCAAGGAAGCTACAGACCTATGGAAGCAAGTGTTATGGACGGCAAGAACATCACCATCACCTATAAGTTTTTTTGATGCAACTATACACATGGGACCAATTGTAGTTTTAAGAGGCACCCAAATTGCAAAAGATTATTACAAAACCCTGTTGGCTGAATTGGAAGCTAATGTGAAAAACGGCATTGGTTTCATGGAAAAGGAGAACTGCCGTTTATACTGGGATGGAATGCCCATCTGGGGAAAACTAAGACCCTTGTCAGAATTATTTATTCAAAACAAGGCGGCTGTTGTGGTTTCTACCTACTGCAATAGTTGGGTATTTGATGCCTTTGATGAGAAAAATCCTTTTGAATCTTCGGCTCAGGCTTACAGTGAAATTTTCATCAACAGAAGTGAGAAAGCCAAACAAGCCAAACTGATTGAACTGGTAAATGACTTCCGCGTTGACGGCATTATCTTCCACGATGCAAAGACCTGTGCCAATAATTCAAACAACCGTTTCGGCATGCCTCAACGGATTACAGAATCAACCGGAATTCCCTGCCTGGTAATTGAGGGTGATTTATGTGATTTGAGGTTTTATTCGGAAGGGCAAAGCACAACAAAGATTGAAACTTTTATTGAGCAAATTGAAAGTTCTAAAGTATTAGCCTGATAAAAGATGAAAGCATTTAAGAAATATGATTTAAGAAATATGATTTGTAAAAGTCATTGTAAATCTCATTTAATAATTCTTAAATCGGCTTATGAAAATATAACTTTTTATGAATTTTAATAAACAACACCAAATCCTAAATCCTAAATCTTAAATCCTAAATTACTATAATCATGAATACAAATGTTTCTGAAAATGTAAGAGTGTTTAAGCTTTCCAACGGAGAAACAGTTAATCCTGTGGATTTGGAAAAGCAAATTACCGATGTTTGTCATTACGTCAAATATGTTGTTGTAACCGGTGAAGGCGAAGACCAGCCTTACGCTTTAATTTTTCCCGATAAAAAATTATTGAGTAGTCCTGAATATGCCGAATCTCCTCCCGAAGGATGCTTTTATCCGAGGACTATTGCTGAGCTTGGCAAATGCCTTAATGGTTGCCTGGCTACCGTAAATAACGGGTTAAAAACTGCCGATAGCTCCCATCAGTTAAAATGTGCTGCAATAGTTAATGTTGATTTAAGCGATCAAATTAAAGGCGATAACCGGCAAATAATAGACAAGTTGAAGAAAATGTATGCGGAAAATATTTCTTCTAATGAAGAGGTTTATGTTATTAAATTAAACAATTACAAATGAGTGATTTTAAAAATATAAAAGTAGGTGTTGTCGGCTTAGGTCCTGTAGGGATGATTCTTGCGGTAAAACTTCAGGAAGCAGGCTGCCTGGTTGCCTTATGCGATAAGGATGAGTTTAAACTAAAAAAAATAAGGGAAGAAGGTATTGTACTCGAAGGTGTTTATAAAACAACCGAGCGGTTCGACATGGTGTACAATACAATTACGGATATGCACCCTCTTGATTTGGATTATCTTATATTTTCATTAAAATCGTATCATACTCTTAGCGCGGTTAAAGAAGCGGAACCTCTTATCACGGAAAAACTTACTGTAATTGCCGCTCAAAACGGCATTGATGTGGAAGAATTATTATCATCCGCTTTCGGAGAATCAAAAACTCTTCGCATGGTTATCAATTATGCCGGTAATATGCGTTCTCCAAATACCGTAAGGGTAACATTTTTCACTCCCCCAAATTATATTGCATCCATTGATGACAATAGGACTAATGATGCTGAACGATTTGCTCAAATATTAAACAGCGTCAATCTGACAACCGAAAAGGTAGATGCATTTGAAATTGTAAAACGAATTTGGGAAAAAACCATACTGAATGCATCGCTAAGCGCCTTATGCGGTGTAGGAAGACTTACGATGGCAGAAGCTATGAATGATGCCGATACAGTGGAGTTGGTTGAACAGATGATTAATGAAGGCATTGAGGTTGCTGAAAAGGAAAGAATCAAATTCCCCGATGATTTCCTGAGAAAATGTATGCAATATCTTAAAAAGGGAGGAGACCATTTCCCGTCTCTTGCCGTTGACCTCATCAACAACCGTCCTACCGAAATTGATTATCTCAACGGAAAGATTGTAGAATACGGTAAAAAGCATTACGTAAAAACTTCTTTAAATCTCGCTTTTGCCAATATGGTGAAAGCCATGACGAATAAAAATATCCTGGCAAGAGTGCCCGGGGTTGCCGGTGAAATGAATAAAAAAATCCTTCTGAAAGGGTTAATAAAAAACGGTTCACCTCTTTATTATAAGGACATTAATTGTTTCCTCGGAATTGATTTGGGCTCCGCATTCACAAAATTTACAGTCATTAATGAAGAAGGCAAACCTGTTTTCAGGTATGTGCTGCAAACTATGAGCAAAGACCGGAATGGTGTGAAGGACGTTCTTCAGGCTATCCAATCTTCTTTCAAAATTAATTACAGTTGCGCTACGGGTTATGGCAGAAAACATTTTACGGACAGCGATATTGTAAAAACCGAAATAAATTGCGGCGCTATCGGTGTATCCGAATATATCGGTGGAGAAAAGAACATCATTGATATCGGGGGCGAAGACATTAAAATAATTCATTGTAATTCAGCGAATAATGTCGCCAATTTTTATATGAATGATAAATGTGCCGCGGGTACCGGCGCATTCCTTACCGAAATTTCCGAACGGGCAGGCATAAATATTGAGGATATGAGCAACCTTGCCGCTCAATCGGATTATAATAAAGAATTAAACAGTTTCTGCACGGTCTTCGCCAAAACCGAAATAATGAATTGGATTTTTGACGGGATGTCAAGGCAGGATGTGGCAAGAGGAATATATATTTCTATTGCCAATAAAGTGGCTAAATTAAGATTGTCTCCGGGTATCCCCACTTTTATGATAGGCGGTGTAATTGAACATCATCCTTACCTGAAAAAGATTTTCAGTGAAAAATTCAATAAAGAAATCAATACGGTGGAGCAGCCGCAATATATCGTTTCATTCGGAGCGGCTTTGTGCGCAAAACAAGATTATCTGAAAAATTCTGTTATCATACCCAATCAGGGAGAAGTTATAAATAAATCTCAAATCTTAAATCCTAAATCTTAAATTACTACATGAAATCAGTTCATTCTATTGAAAAAGGAATTGCAATCACCTTCGATGATATTTATTTGGTAAACGGGGTGCGTACGCCGTTTGGAAAATATTGCGGCACACTGGCGCAGGTTTCTCCCACCGATTTGGGAATAATTGCAAGCCGCGCCGCCATGGAGAAAAGCGGTGTCAGTGCAAAAGAAATTGACCAGGCAATTGTTGCAAATATCGGGCAGGCATCCGGCGATGCTTATTTTCTCCCGCGGCATATTGCGCTTTTTGCCGGGTTGCCAATGGCGGTTCCTTCACTGATGGTACAGAGGATTTGCGCCTCCGGATTTGAAACAATTATTACCGCATCAGAACAAATTACTCTCGGAAAAGCCGGAACAGTTTTATGCTGCGGAACAGAAAATATGTCTCTTGCGCCCACGGTTAGTTTTGGTAACCGCATGGGTTACCCGTTAGGAAGACCTGTATTTAAAGATATGTTATGGGAAGCGCTTGATGATACCGCTGCCGGCTACCCGATGGGCTATACTGCTGAAAACGTAGCAAAAAAACATAACCTCACACGGCAGCAATGCGATGAGTTTGCCTTTATCTCTTTTCAGCGTGCAATGGATGCGCGGAAAAATAATGTTTTAAAAAGTGAAATTACTCCCGTCAATTCTACGGTGTTTGAAGCTGAAGGATTGAAGTCAAGAAAGGTTCGACTGCCAAATGGAGTAAAAGATTTTGTAACGGACGAGCACCTGCGTGAAACTTCTTTGGAATCTCTTGCTAAACTTCCCACCGTTTTTTCCGAGGTAGGAGTTCTCACAGCCGGCAATTGCAGCGGTATTGTAGACGGTTCTGCGGCTGCTGTAGTAGCAAGTAAAAATAATGTTCAGGCAAAAGGATTAAAACCAATTGCAAAAGTAATCGGCTCGGCAAGCTGCGGCATTGACCCGAAGATTATGGGGCTGGCTCCTGTTCCTGCAATTCGCCTGCTTCTTGAAATAACAGGATTAAAAATTGATGACATCGGCTTATTTGAAATCAATGAAGCATTCTCCGCCCAGGTTATCGGTTGCGAAATTGAACTCGGCATTGACCGCGCTAAATTAAATGTGAATGGCGGTGCCATTGCCATTGGTCATCCTCTTGCAGCAACCGGGTTAAGGTTATCCCTGACATTGATAAGAGAAATGAATGTAAGGAAAGTGAAGTACGGAATTGCTACCGCCTGCATCGGCGGCGGACAGGGAACAGCCATTTTATTTGAAAACATAAATCTGTAAGAATGAGCAATAATATTCTATATCAATGGCAAATGACAGAAACTGATAAAGAGTTTCAGTTAAGTGACCAATCGCTGCCTGAATTAAATCAGGGAGAAGCATTAGTTAAGGTTGCCGGTTGCGGCGTATGCCATACCGATATTAGCTTCTGGCATTACGGCGTTCAAACAAAACATGCTTTGCCGCTTACGCTTGGTCATGAAATTAGCGGCGTCGTTGTTGATGGTCCCAAAGAGTGGATTGGAAAAAAGGTAATTGTTCCGGCAGTTTTGCCTTGCGGCGAATGTGAGTTATGTAAAAAAGGCAGAAGCAACATTTGCAGGAATCAAATAATGCCTGGAAATGATTTCAACGGTGGTTTTGCCTCGCACATTAAAGTTCCTTCAAAATTTTTATGCCCCGTTCCGGATAGTGTTTTACAAAAATATCCATTGGAAAATTTAGCGGTAATTGCCGATGCCATTTCCACTCCCTACCAGGTAGTGAAGAAATCGGAATTGGAATCCGGTGATTTGGCAATTGTAATTGGCGTTGGTGGTGTAGGTATATATGGCGCGCAGATTGCCAAAATATTCGGAGCAAAAGTATTAGCGCTTGATATCAGTGATGAAAAGCTTGCCATTGCAAAGCAAAATGGAATTGATGCCACCCTGAACACAACCGGGATGGATTCAAAAGCGGTGAAAGAAAAAGTAAAAGAGATTGCCAAAGAATTGAAAGCGCCAAAATTCGGATGGAAGATTTTCGAAATCTCAGGCACAAAAGACGGGCAGGATTTAGCCTTCAACTTACTCACCTTCGCTTCTACCCTTTCCATTGTCGGATTTACAATGCAAAAAGTTGAAGTGCGGCTGAGCAACCTTATGGCATTCGATGCCAAACTCATCGGCACATGGGGTTGCAGGCCTGAATTGTATCCTGAAGTTGTGGCATTGATAGCTGAAAATAAACTGAAGATTGACCAGTTTATCCAAACATTTCCCATGTCAAAAATCAATGAAGTGTTTCGTAATACACTCGAACATAAATATACAAAACGCTCAATTTTAGTACCTGACTTTAATTAAAATATACTATGGAAAAATTAAAAAATCACAACCTCGTTGAGAAAACTTTTAAAGAAATAATCTTTGAAAAAAAGCCGTGTATCGACCGCGATGGAAAACTTGTTCCCGGGTTGTATAACGCATGGATAATTCTTAATAATCCCACTCAATATAATTCGTACACCACGGCGGCGGTGAAAGAAATAATTCTTGCATTTGGCGAAGCATCTAATGACAGGGATGTGGTTGCCGTTGTGTTCACTGCTGTGGGCGATAAAGCTTTTTGTACCGGTGGAAATACAAAAGAATACGCCGAATATTATTCAGGCAATCCGCAGGAATATTCACAGTATATGCGCTTGTTCAATGATATGGTGAGCGCTATTCTCAAATGCGAGAAGCCTGTTATTTGCCGGGTGAATGGAATGCGTGTAGGCGGAGGACAGGAAATTGGAATGGCTTGTGATTTTAGTATTGCAAGCGATATGGCGCGCTTCGGGCAAGCGGGACCAAAGCACGGCAGCGCCCCCATTGGCGGAGCCACAGATTTTCTTCCTCTGTACGTAGGAATTGAACGTGCAATGATGTCGTTAACCCTTTGCGAGCCGTGGACGGCTCACCAGGCATATTATTTCGGGTTGATTACCGACCTCACTCCCGTTCTTAAAGTGAACGGAAAATTTATTGCTAATCCATTAGTCGTTACTGATAAAATTGTGGATGAATACGGTCGTTTTGTTTTTGGCACTCAAAAGACCGGCGAAGAATTGAAAAAGGCAAAAGAAATTATAGCTTCTGCGGTAACGGATCTTAGCATGTTAGATGCTTCTGTAAATAAGCTTATCGCCAAAATACTCCATACGTTTCCTAATTGTATGAATAAAACCATCAGTGAGGTTCGCAAATTCAAATTAGAACATTGGGATAAAAATAAAGAAGGCAGCCGTGAATGGCTTGCGCTGAATATGATGACGGAAGCAAAAGCGGGATTTTGCGCTTTCAATGAAGGGCCAAAAGAAAATCGTGAGGTTGATTTTATTAAGTTGAGACAATTACTCGCCGAAGGACATGACTGGAATGATGAACTTCACAGAGCTATTTCTCCCCAGTATCAAACAGTTAATTCATAAGCAATGGAGAAGATTAAAGTTGATTATTTATACGATAATGCCGTAGCACATATAATGCTCGATGATGGTAAAGGAAATGTGCTCGACCATGTAATGATGGGTGATTTACAGGCTATTTTCAATTTAATGAAAGATAAAAAAGAACTTAAAATTATTGTATTTGAAGGGGCGGGAAAACATTTTTCATTTGGCGCCAGCGTAGAAGAACACAGGAAAGAATCTGCGTCAAATATGCTCAAAGGGTTTCATCGCTTGTTTTATAGTTTGAAAGACCTGTCTATTCCAACCCTGGCAAAAGTATCAGGACAATGTCTTGGCGGCGGTCTTGAGTTAGCCCTGATGTGTAATTTTATTTTCGCCGACAAAAGTGCAAAACTCGGGCAGCCTGAAATTAATCTCGGCGTCTTCCCTCCTCCTGCATCTGTTATTCTTCCTGAGAAAATAGGGCTTGCCCGTGCTGAAGAAATACTTATTACAGGAAAAATTATTTCTGCAGAGGAAGCACATTCTATCGGGCTGGTAAATGGGGTGTATGAAGATAAAACTTCTCTAACCGAAGGAGTGAACCAATGGATTGAAAAATATATTTTGCCAAAAAGCGCCTCCTCTTTGAAATATGCCGTCAGGGCAGTTAGGAGAAAACTAAATCATGTGCTTACCAATTTTCTGCCTGAGCTTGAAACCATGTATATAAATCAACTTATGGAAACACACGATGCAAACGAAGGAATAAACGCCTTCCTCGAAAAAAGAAACCCGGTGTGGCATAACAATTAAATACGTTAACAATGAAAAATTTTAAAACAATTGGAGTAATTGGCGCCGGAACCATGGGGGCTGCCTTGGCGCAGAAATTTGCCCAGGAAGGATTCAAAGTAATTTTAGCCGACAGGGAGATGAACTTTGTAGAGAAAGGATTGACCAACATCAGAACCACTCTTGAAGAAGGAATCCAACGGAAGGTATTTACAAAAGAACAAGTGGCTAATCACCTCTCAAATCTCAGGGGAACTGACCGCCTTACCGACATCAAAGAATGTGATTTAGTAGTTGAAGCCATCTTCGAGAACTTCAATGCAAAAACAGATTTATTCAAAAAACTAAGTGGTATAATCCATAAGGATTGTATTGTGGCAACTAATACATCTTCATTTTCTGTAACAGAATTGGCAAAAGCTATCTCGCACCCCGAACGATTTATCGGGCTGCATTTCTTTTATCACGCCGCTAAAAACCGGCTGGTGGAAATTATAAAGGGAGAAAAAACTTCCGATGATACTTTTGAAGCGGTAAAAAGATTTTGCACCCTTGCCGGAAAAGATGCTATAACCTGTAAAGATTCTTATGGCTTCGCCGTGAATCGCTTCTTTGTTCCCTGGCTTAATGAATCCGTGCGGCTGTTTGAGGAGAAGGTGGCAACTAAGGAAGAAATTGATTTGGTGTGCATGAAAACATTTGGTATCGGCATGGGACCCTTTGCATTAATGAACGCAACGGGTGTTCCGGTTGCTTATCACTCAGAAAAGACTTTGGAAGTTTTTGGAAAATTTTATGAAGTATCTCCAACATTAAAAATTCAGGCAGAATCGGGTAAGTTATGGGAAATCAAAACTGAAGGAATTGAAAGTGTAGATGCTCAAAAAGAAAAAATTATTGGCGACAGAATGCTTGGTATTGTATTTTTTATATGTTCCCAGATTTTTGACGAAAATGTTTGTTCAGCCACGCATTTGAATCGCGGAGCAAGAATTGGATTGCGTTGGAAGAAAGGACCCGTGGAGTTGATGAAGTCGTTGGGTAGTGTTGAAGTAAAACGCCTCGTAAACAGTGTAGCTGACCCTTATAAAATGAAGTGTCCTGAATCCATAGGAGACCAATTCTGGAACATGGAATCAGTGCGCATAGAAAAGAAAAATGATATAGCTGCCATCATTATGGACCAGCCGGAAAACATGAATGCTTTAAGTGAAAAGACCGTCTGGGAGCTTAATGAAAAATTCACTGAAGCTGAAAAAAACCCAAGTGTTAAAACAATTTTTATCACCGGCTCAGGTAAGGCATTTGTTGCAGGCGCTGATATAAAATTTTTTGTGAAGAAGATGAAATCAAATAAAATCAGCGACATTGAAACATTCACCGAATTTGGTCAATCAATTTTTAACCGCATTGATAATTCGCAAAAAAAAATTGTAGCTCTTGTCAATGGTCTTACGCTTGGCGGCGGATTAGAGCTCGCCTTGTGTGCCGACATAATTCTTGCATTGCCTAAAGCTCAGTTTGCTTTTCCTGAAACAGGCATCGGCATTTATCCCGGGCTTGGAGGAACACAACGCAGTGCAATAAGAATTGGCAGGGGATTAAGTAAATACCTCATCCATACAGGTAAGATGCTTTCAGCAATGGAAGCCGAAGAAATTGGGTTAGTGGATAAGGTAATTTCTCCGGAAGAAGCCTTTGAAATACTTTCCGGAGATAAACACCTGCCTTTTATTCCCGAAAAAGCGCTGAATCAAAAATGGTTTCTCATTAAAGAATTTTTTGAGGAAAATTCATTGGCAGAAATTTTAGCCGGGGATTTCTCTAAAAATATCATTCCAAAAGAGGATGCAGAAAAAATTGCAAAGACTATTTCCTATAAAGCTCCTATGGCTATAAAACTTGCCGACAAATTAATTGATGAAGCCAAGGGTTGCAAATCGGAACTCGACCACCTGATGGAAATATTTTCAACTTCTGATGCTTTACTCGGTTTAACGTCAATTGGTAAAAAAGTAGACTATGCAGGTAAATGATGAAAGAAGAAACTAAATATGACATTAGAAAATTTTCCGCTATCATTCTCTCGGCAGGAAAATCCGAACGCTTTGGAACGCCGAAAGCACTCCTGCATTTCGATAAAAATAATTCCTTTCTTCAAAAATTACTGTTTGAATATTCTGAAACCGGGATAAAAGATATAATAATTGTTATTAATGCCTCTTTGGAAATGAGCTTGGAGAATCAAATTCAAACTCTGCCGCCGGAATTAAAAATAACGGCTCTGATTAATCCTCACCCTGAAAAAGGCAGATTCTCAAGTATAGAACTTGCGGTTAATGCAGTTAAAAAATCACATTTGGCTTTTATTCAGAATATAGATAACCCATTTACCACTGCTGAATTATTGAGGCAAATGATAACAAAAACAGATGACTGTAATTATGTCGTTCCTGTTTATAACGGAGAAAAGGGGCATCCTGTTTTGTTGTCGGCTAAAATTCTGAATTGTATACGTAAGATGAAATCCTCTGACGGAAATCTTCGTGAGTTACTTGACAAATTTCCTTCTGCAGAACTATGTGTACGTAATCCCAACATTCTTGCCAACATAAATACAAAGGATGATTATTTAAAATATTTCAGTCATGCTGCCCCTAATTAAAAAATTAAACGAGGCTCTCGAAACCAGGGAAAGCATCGCAAAATGCACGGTGGTGGCTACCGGTGGCTCCACTCCGTTAAAGGCGGGCGCAGCAATGATTGTATGGGAAAATGGAAAATCTTTTGGCACAATCGGTGGCGGAAGTATTGAGAAATTAGTAATCGAAGACGCCATGCTTAGGATACAGATGGGAGAAGTTGAACTGAAAAAATATAATTTGCTGGATAGTCAAATGTGCTGCGGAGGCACCATGCAAATATTTATTGAACCCATGAAACGTACTAAACAACTTTTAATTTTCGGAACAGGTCATATCGGTTACAACGTTGCTTCCTTCGCGCAAAACCTCGATTTTAAAACTGTGGTTATTGATGAGCGCCCTGAATTGATGGATAAGATTAATTTTTCTTCGACAGAGAAAAAACTGATTAATCACCGTGAAGCATTTCCTCTTCTCACATTTGATACCGACACGTTTATTGTCATCTGTACACACCTGCACGAATACGACCGCGAGATTCTCGCTTACTGTATCAACAAGCCTAATGCTTACCTCGGCATGATTGGAAGCAAGCGCAAAGTATTGGTTACAAGAAAAAGATTTTTACAACAAAATATTTGTTCTGAAGAACAATTGGATAAGGTAGATATGCCTATGGGATTCGACATCGGACAAAACAGTCCGGCGGAAATTGCATTAGGCATCATCGCAAAAGTTATAGCTGTGGCAAACGGTAAAGAAATTACAACAGGATATAAAATCACTGAATATGAAAAAGCCTCTTTCGATAGTAACGGGTGCAGCTAAAGGTATTGGCAAAGCCATTGCCTTGCAACTGAAAGCCGACGGCTTTTTTGTTGTGATTGCTGATATGGATAATGCAGGAGGGAAAGACCTGGAAAAAGAATTGGGTAATGATTGCAGTTGTTTTATTCCCTGCAATATTGCCGATGAGAATGACGTGTTGCAATTTTTTGAGCAGGTAAAAAAACTATCTGAAAAAATTGAGGTGTTGGTTAATAACGCAGGAATCATTCGTGATAAAATGATTTGGAAAATGAGTTCCAAAGAATTTGATGAAGTTATTTCTGTCAATCTTCGCGGAACCTGGCTAATGTGTCGTGAGGCAGCACGAATAATGAAGGAACAAAATTTTGGGCGCATCATTAATATTGCATCCCGCGCCTGGTTAGGCAACCCAGGTCAATCTAATTATTCCGCATCGAAAGCCGGTGTGGTGGCTCTTACAAGGGTATTAGCATTAGAACTTGGAAAGTATAACGTACAGGTAAATGCCATTGCACCCGGGTTGATTGACACACCGCTTACTCAAAAATTAGAGAAAGATGTTTTGCAGAAATTAATTGAAGCGCAGCCTACAAAAACAATAGGCAAACCGGAAGATGTGGCGAGGGCTGTTTCCTTCCTGGCAAATGATAAAACAAATTTTATTAGCGGTCAGGTTATTTATGTTGATGGAGGTAAAAGTGTCGGGGCGAATTTTGTTTAAGTTTTTGAAAAATGAGAATTAATAATGAGTAAAAAACTTGCACATTATACAGTTAATGGTAAGCAATACGATGTGGTTGTTGAATCACACGAAACACTTTCTCATGTCATTCGCGAAAAAATAGGTTTGACGGGAACAAAAATCGGCTGCGACCAGGGAAGCTGTGGTGCCTGTACCGTATTGGTTAATAATGAACCGGTGCTTAGTTGTATTACACCTGCAATGCGTTTTGATGGAGCAACTATCACAACCATTGAAGGAATTTCTACTGATGCCGCTTTGCATCGCCTGCAGGAAAAATTTGTTGAGAAAGGAGCAATTCAATGCGGGTTTTGCACTCCGGGTATGGTAATGACAGCGCTTGATTTTGTTACAAAGAATCCGAACCCCTCTATTGAGCAGATAAAAGATGCCTTGTCGGGAAATGTATGCCGCTGCACCGGGTATAAAAAAATAATTGAAGCCGTTGCAGAGTATGCTGATGAAACCAGGCATTCAAAGCATGGAAATCATAAACCTAAAATCTCAAATAATAAGTTTAACACTGTAGGAATTGGAAGGCCATACATCGAAGCAAAGAAAAAAGCATCGGGCGTAGCTGACTATGCCGATGATATTAGAATAAAAAATGCTTTGCATTGTAAATTTCTGCGCAGCATTTATCCTCATGCCAAAATTGTAAGCATTGATACAAGCAAGGCGGAACAATTACAGGGTGTTCGGGCAATTGCAACCGGAAAAGAATTACCGGTGAAATTCGGCGTTCTTCCCATCTCAAGTGATGAAACGGCAATGGCTATTGAGAAAACCCGTTACATTGGTGAAGTGGTTGCCGCTGTTGCCGCCGACAGTGAGGAGATTGCAAAGGAAGCGCTTAAACTTATCGAAGTAAAATATCAACCCATCAAGGAATTTCTCAGTATAGATGAATCATTGAATGATATTGGCGAAAATGAAAAAATTCATTCTTACGGCAAATTCAATAACAACATTCATAAAAAAGCCGAATTGCGTTTTGGCGATCAGCAGCAGGCACTAAATGAATCGGATGTGGTTTCAAAAATGACTTTTGATTTTGAGGGAGTAAACCATGCTTTCACCGAACCCCATGCCGCCACTGCTTATTGGGATGAAAACGGGCTGACGGTAATTAGCGCAACACAGGTCCCCCACTACTTGCATCGCGCTCTTGCAAAAGTGATGGAAATTCCGCTGAGCCGTGTTCGGGTTATCAAACCTTATGTGGGCGGAGGTTTTGGCGGAAAAAGTGACCCGTTTCCCCATGAAATGATAGTAGCGCATCTTTCCCGCAAAACAGGGCGACCGGTTAAAGTTCGTCTTTCGCGCGAGGAAGTATTTATCAGTAATCATGGTCGTCATCCTTCCAAAATGACGTTGCAGTTAGGAGTGAATAAGGATGGACTATTTAAAGCGCTCGATGCCGACATTGCAATAGATGGAGGCGCTTACGGAAGTTTCGGCGTGGTTACCTCCTATTATAACGGCGTATTGTTACAGGCGCCTTATAAGCTCGATAATTTCGGGTTTAGAACATTTCGTGTTTACACAAATAAGCCCCAATGCGGCGCTATGCGCGGTCATGGCGCGGTGAACTCACGGTTTGCGACAGAAAGTTTGATTGATGATATTTCGCATAAGCTGAACATGGACCCTGTTGAATTGCGTATGAAAAATTTTCTCACGCCTCATACCCTTACAGTTGGTCATTATAGAATTACCTCCAACGGCAGCAGGGAATCTATTCAGAAAGTGGCGGAACAAAGCTCATGGAAACAACGGCATGGCAAATTAGAGTTCGGGCACGGATTGGGTGTAGCCTGCGGATTTTTTATCAGTGGCAGTGCGCTTCCTATTATATGGAATGAACTGCCTCAATCTGTCGTTCATCTAAAAGTAGATTTTGACGGGCGTGTGCTGGTAACAAGCGGCGCAAGCGATATTGGTCAGGGCAGCGATACCATGCTTGCCATGATTGTTGCCGAAGTATTGAACATTTCAATGGAGAAAATTTTTGTGCTCGCCGCTGATACGCTCCTCACTCCTGTTGATTTAGGAAGTTATTCCAGCCGCGTTACGTTCATGGCGGGAAATGCCGCAAAAGATGCCGCCGAAAAATTGCGCAAGGAAATTCTCGATTCGGTTGCAAAAATAAAAGAAGTGGCAGTAGAGGATTTGAATATGATTGAGGAGCGGATTTTCAGCAACGATAAAAAGGTAGATATAAGCTGGCTTGATGCAATTGACATACTTACTGCCCATCGGGGTGCGGTAAGTGTAAGCGGAAAATATATTTCACCTAAGCTGGGGGGCGATTTTAAAGGCTCCGGTGCCGGCTTAAGTCCGTCTTATAGTTTTGGTGCATGTGTTGCCGAAGTAAAAGTGGATACCGTTACCGGGCAGGTAAAAATTCTTAAAGTGTGGGGCGCTCACGATTGCGGTAGAGCCATTAACCCGCTTGCAGTCGAGGGGCAATTGGAGGGTTCATGGCACATGGGCATCGGGCAAGCCATGACGGAGCAAATGAAATATTACAATGGTCTTATTGTAAATAATAATTTCCTCGATTATAAAATTCCGACTTCGCTCGATACGCCCAATATCATAACCAATATTATTGAGACGAATGACCCGGAGGGACCTTTTGGCGCTAAAGAATGCGGCGAGGGTGCGCTTCATCCCGTAATTCCCGCGATAACCAATGCTATTTATGATGCCGTTGGTGTTCGCATCACAAGGCTGCCCATTATGCCGGAAGATATTTTAAAAGAGTTGAAAAAGAATAAACAAACAGAGAAAGGAATACCCGTATAACATGAATAACAATCAACAATATCATAAAGTAAATTCTGTTGAGGAGGCAATCGCTGTGGCTGTAAAACATACTGATGATTTCCGTTATCTCGCCGGTGGCACTGATGTAATTGTTAACCGTTTCCAGGGAAATGATACGATGAGTTGCCTGGTAGACATCACAGGCATTGAAGAATTAAAACAGGTAAGGCGTGTCGGAAATAATCTGCATATCGGTTCGCTGGTTACTCTTGATGATTTGAGTAAGCATGAAGTTATTACTAAACACTTTCCTGCTCTTATTGAAGCCGCCCATTCGGTTGCCACACCCATGCTTCGTAAAACCGCCACCATCGGTGGAAATATATTATGTGAAAACCGTTGCATTTTTTTTAATCAAAGCGAGTGGTGGCGGCAAGCCGTTGGTTATTGCCTGAAGTGCGATGGCGAAATTTGTATTGCCACAGGGGGAACAAAAGCTTGTTTCTCAAAATTTGTTTCCGACACCGCTCCTGTCCTCGTTTCTTATGATGCCTGTATTAATGTGGCGGATAAAGGAAGCAAACAAACTTTTAAACTCGAAGATATATATACGGGTGATGGCTTGGAGCCTCACAACCTAAATAGCACGGCAATTATTCTTTCCATTGTTCTCCCACTGGATAAAATTTATAAATGCGTTTTTCATAAACTACGCCCACGCGAAAGCGCCGATTTCACTTCTCTTACTACAGCCGTTTCAGTGGATGAGACCGGCCGTGTGAAAGTAGCTGTTGGTGGTGTTGACCCTAAACCCATTGTATTAGAACGGAAATCCGTAGAAGAAAAAGATGAAATAATAAAGTACATACTTAAAAAATCCCGCGTGGTAGATAACGATTACTATTCACGCCCGTATCGCAGGGAAATGATTGCTGTTTTTATACAAAGAAGTTTTGAAAAGTTATTGGGATAATTTTTCAGACTACAAAAGTCTTTAAGACTTTTGTAGTTTATATGGCGCTTTTTTGTACCGGAAGCCAATCCGTGCGAACTCCTTTGAAAATAATTAAGGTGAGCATTCTCCCGAATTTCTTGACGAGACAAAACTTGTCTTTTTATTTTTAGATTGTTCATTATCAATGGTTTTGAGGGGGTGCGTCAAGTTTTGCTGTAAAGCGTTTCTTGTCAGCATTAATTTTTTTTCTTACCTAAACCAATATTTCAAAGAACTTTACTTACCGGCTCCGATTGCATAGGAGTCTTTCTAATGATGAAATTTTAATATTTCACCAAGACAAAATTAACCGCTAAGTAAATGTGTGTGAAAAGTTGGGACAGGAAGTTTTGATGATTGTCTGAACTGTGATTTGCGTGATTTATAGGATTAATGTGATTTTTATTGAATTATGAATGAATATTCACCACAATAAACGGCTCAAGTGTAACTTCAGCTGAGGTGGGGTCTTTTTGTTGTAATTTATTGATATGTAAGTATTTGTGGTGACAAGAGTTGACAAGAAAATTGGCTGAATTGTGATTTTGAGTTATTAAAGATTGTCTTTATTTAGAGAACATTTTCATTTTTATCTCTTTTTTAGATGGATTTGACATTTTATTTACCCTTTTATTTAAACCATCAGTTCGTGTTTTTATATTATGACAACTACCACATAAACATTTGAAATTACCACGGGCTTTGTTGCTTCTATCTCCATCTACATGGTCTATTTCTAAAGTCCTAACATCATTTTGTGAGCATTCCCTGCATTTATACAATGCCTCTTTTGCTTCAATTATTGCATTTGGACCGAATGCTACCTTACCTTTGGTATCGTTAGTTTTATTTGTTAGCCAATTACTTAAATAAATTTCTTCAATATCAAGATACCTCTCTACTTTTCTTAATTTACTTTTACTACAATTATTGGAGGAAGCTAAATAAATATATTCTAAAACATCTTTCAATTGCGGCTGAAATCTTAAAGGACATTCACTATTATTATTAAGCCTTCTTTCAATATTATGTGGATTATTTAAATACTTTTTGTTAATCTTATATTTATTGTTTTTCATAATTGTATTTTTTATAGTATCAGTAATGATTCTCTAAGTACATTTTGCTTAATAGTGGGTGATTAGTGTGATTATTTTATTGTTTTGCGCGTTGAATGGAATAAACTATCAACAAATATAGAAGAATCAAAATACCGTTAATAGTTACGTAAAGCGGAATTGAAAAGTATAATAATGAAAAAATGATATTACTCACTAATGCTATAACAAAGAAAATACCAGATACTGACTTAATTAAAGTGGTAGTTCTTGGTAACGTGAAATTAACACCAATTGCCGGAATTAGTGTTAATGAAATAAAAATAAAACACGCTATAGACTGAAATACTTTATTTTCACTTTTAAGAAAACCATAAAAACCATAGGTAATTAATCCGCTAATCCCAATGGCAATAAATGTTGGAATAAGTTTAAATTTCATGTTAAAAAGTAAATTATGGTGCAGGAGGTGGTGGTGTAACAGCTATAAATAATGGAGAGAGTTCAGGATTTTTTTCTGCCAATTCCCATGCCGCCATACCTTGTTTCCAAACATGATGAGACTTAGTGAATTCTCCGTTAATTGCAAGTTGCTGGAGTTGTTGCGGTGTGAATGGTCCTGATTGCTGTCCATTAAGCGCAATTAAATATTGTATTGTTGGAGGCGGCGGAGGTGCTTGTTGATTCAAATTACCCATCATGCCTGCCATTTGACCACCCATAGCTCCACCAATTCCCATTCCCACCATCATGCCTGCAGGATTTATACTTGCGCCACCGCCAAGGTTTTGAGTACTCATATTGCCTATATTTTCAGCAGCTGTTTTTAGTACCTCAGTTTGTTTATCTAATTGGTAAACATTCATATTTTTCCCTTCAACTTGCATTACTTTATCTTTTAACGGAATATCAAGCTCTACCTCCAATTTAGTTGTTTGAAGATTTGCAGTAACTCTTCTCAGTTCGAGATAGTTTTCGCTTTCTTTATCAAATTCAATTGTTGCAAGGTCGAAACGTTTTAAATTTACTCCAAAATCATTTTCCAAAGCATCTTTTATTCTTGGGTGGATTAAATCATTGATTTCTAAAATTTTTCTTTCAAGTTGTAAAACAGGTATACCTTTTTCCGAAGGGATATTAGTAATAGTACCTTTCACATATTTTGTAACAGCATCTTTTATTTGATTTGTGAAATCTTCTATTTCAAAATTTATCATCCTATGAAGTTTTACAAATGCTTCATAATTTGTAATATTGAAAGTAATTGAACCTCTTGCAGTTGTTGGCACTAAAAAATCTAAAAAACGGGGATCAAAAACATCGAAGTAAGGAATACCAAATTTTATCTGCATATTTCCAGATAGGTTGATGAAATAAATTTCAGCCTGAAAAGGAGAACTTCCGCCCCACATTGAGCCTACAATGTTTGTTAAAATCGGGAAATTGGAGGTTTTTATTGTTTCGTCTGTTGGACCTTTTATAAAGTCCATCAGTGTGCCATCCTTTTGCTTGTAAACGAATACTGCAACCTCTCCCTCCTTTACACGTAAACTACTGCCCCATCTAATTGAGTTTTCTTTTTTACTATTATTAAGGGTTGCGCCTTTGGGTCGCCATTTCCAAACAAGGTATTCTTGTTCGTCACAGCGGATTACGTCCATTAACCCACCTTCATTTTTATTTCCAAATAGTGACATTTTTTATATTTTGGTTTGTAATACTTTAATATCAATTGATTTTTTCATTTCTATTTTATTCCGAATTTTTTACCAAGATATTCAATTTCCTCAAGAGTTTTTTTATCTTCTTTCATAGCAAAACGAGCTTTCATTATAATTTGCTGACACTTTCTTTCCCAAATGCCCGCCAAATGATTATGAGCTTTTCTTTCGGTGCCCCCCCATATCTCAAACAATCCCGCTTTTTTTGCCTTTGGCAAGGCAAGAGTCAAAAATTCAAGAATATCTTCTTTTGTATTAGGAACCGGAAAATTTGAAATAAGCTCTTCCTTTTGAGATTCAATTTTATCTTTCATACCTAATGCTTCACCAAATATCTTTCCCATCCCACCTAACATCGAAGGACTATTCCCTTTTCTTGTAGTTTCAAGTTCATTCAGCATTTCAAATAATTTTTGTACAGAACTTGTAGCTTGAATATTTCTGAACTCATAACCACAGTCTGGGCATCTGGTAGCGAACGCTTGGGCTGGTGCTCCACATGAAGGACATTTTTTTAATGAGCCCTCTTTATTAGATTGTTGTGTTTGTTGTATTGGCTGCCCAGATTCTGTTTGATGTAGCGCTTTTTTTACCAATTGTAATTTACCCTCAAGCACCAGTTCAAACTCATCCTGGTCAACATTAAGTTCTTTTGCTTTTTTATAAAGAACTTCCCTTTTTTTTTCAGTTAATTGACCGTCTACAAGCGCAAGATCTATTAAATTTTCTAAATCTTTATTCATAGTTTTCAGGGTTTATTCATTAAATTTTGTTTTAATATTTGAAATTCTCCGTTTGATATTATTTCATCTTCTTGCAAGCTTTTTAATTCTCTCAAAGCATCTGTTAATTTTAAATCACCATCCAAGTTAACGCTGCCCATTAATTTTAATTTTTGCTCCTCAAAATCATCAGATGAAATCACATCATCTTCAAGTAATTCTTTCATTCCTCGTAGTTCTTCCGCCCATTTTATTCCTTTACTAGTTGAGACTTTTTCGTCATCATCATCATCGTCATCTCCAAACAAAGCTGCATTTTCTTTCATTTTATCCTGTAGATCTTTGAATGGATCTTTTGTAGCTTTTTGTCCGTTAAGGATTGCATTCTTCATTTCTTTTACTTCAGCTTTGGTAAATCCGCTTGCAATTATGTCATCCCATCCTGTAGAATAAATTTTAATGGTGGAAAATCCAATAAAAGGAGTTTCAATATCAACAGAAGAAATGGTATCAAAAGGTATAGATTGCTCTGAACCACTCAAAAATCCGGGTATTTTAAGGGTAACACCGTTTTCTGTTATCGTAATTTTTGCCGGGAATAATTTATTACCCTCAGATAATCTTGATGCTGTATATTCCATAATTTATTTTTTGTTGCCTGTAGTTCGTATCGACAAGTTAATTAATAGTTAGCCGATAATCAAAAAGTTAGCATGAACATTTGTTTTTATAGAGATTAGGCAAGCAAACTTATGAAATAAAAAGATACATTGTATATAATAATTATAGTATTTTTAAGGGAGGAAATACTGATAATCAGTACCGTATTCAAGATGCAAGTCTAAAGGCAAAGTCTTCTTTTTAGGGACTTTGCGGTTATCAAAGAAATAAAAAACATCCCGCCCTTCCACCGCAGCTAAGAAAAACGCAAAGTTTACTAATATTTGGTAGCGTACTTTCATTTTGTTTTTGGTTTGGGTTTGGTTTACTTTCATTTTTCATGGAATATTTTTTACTATATATAGTACCCATTATCAATACTATAAATTTAAAAGTTGACAAGGTTTTAAATGAATGCAATAGGTATTTTGCTCTTTATCTCTTTAACATATTTTTTAATACCCATATTTTTTGTAATTTTGGGAGCAAGAAGCTAAAATCAATGATTGCAAAACCAATAGAAATAAAAGCAGAATCTAAGTATTTACTCTGGTTAAGTTTTAATGATGGCACTGCTGGTACAATAGATTTGTCGCACCTGGCGCATAAAGGTATTTTCACCCAATGGGAGAAAGGGGATTTATTTCTGCACCCTTATATAGACAAAGAAACATCGGCTATTGCATGGAATAGTGAATTAGAGTTAAGCCCGGATGCGCTTTATCTTAAACTTAAAGGTAAAACTTTTGAAGAATGGAAGCAATCAACCTCACATGCCGCAGCTAAGTAGATTTTTCGGTATCATCATTACTATGTATTATGATGATCATAACCCACCTCATTTTCATGCCATTTATGGAGAATTTTCGGCACAAATCTCCATTTCTGATTTAGCTATTATTGAAGGCTCTGTCCCTTCACGTGTACTTGGATTAATAGTGGAGTGGGCTTCATTACATAGAAATGAACTTTATGCTAATTGGGAAAGAATGATTAGTAATGAGCCGCTTCTTTCCATAGAACCATTACAATAAAAATATATATAGTATCTATTATCAATGCTATTTATTTAAAAGACGACAAGGGTTTTCCTGTTTTCGTATTATTAATAAATAAATTCCCTTTGTCTATTTCTTCTACCAGGTTTTGAATGGTTTTGGTTTCGAAAAGCCGTATCAATTGAAACTTAATGGCTTTGTAATCATTGTGCATGGGGCATGGCTTTTTTTCCGAACATTCTCTTAATCCTAAAACACACTTAGTTAAAATGCCTTCCTCGCCAACTGCCTCAAGAACGAAACGCACAGGTAAATTTCTGCATGATGCGGTAATATAAAAACCTCCGTTAGGTCCCGGTGCAGACCTCACAATTTTATTGTTCCTCGTGAGCGATTGCAGGATTTTTGCGGTAAATGATTTGGGTGAATCAATAGCTTTAGCGATCTCGGCAATACCAAGTTTTTTTTCTTTACTGCCCTTTTGCGCAATATATATGGTAGCCCTCAGGGCATACTCGGTTGCCTTTGAAAACATTTTGTTATTTTAAAAAAGCTAAATAATAAATTTATCTATGTAATGTAACTTATAAATCCGGCATCCACATTAGTCAGCAGCGGCTACCCATTCCGCATAAGAATCTTTTGTTTCATATAATTTTAAGGAATACAATTTAACATTTGCCGGCAATAATTTACTGATAGCATCTTTTGAATAGAGTAACAGGTTTTCGGCTGAAGGCTCTGCATCTAAAACTACAAGGTTTTCCAGGGAACCTACAGCCGGATTTTTAGCTATATAAGAATTGGATAAAACTATATTATGGTCAAGTTTTTCAACCACTGCCTGGTTCACCAGTTGTTTCAATTCCTTAAAATCCATTAAAAAGCCTGGTGGAGCAATATAATTATCATCGTCAGTAGCCAAAATAATGGTTACGTGTAACTCATAAGAATGCCCGTGAATATTGCGGCATTTACCTTTGTAGCCGTCAAGAGCATGAGCGGTTTCAAAATGAAATATTTTTGTGAGTCGAAGCATTCTCTTAGAGAATAGTTTTTGATTACAAATGAAAAATAATTACGGACAAATTTACCCTTAATTCGTATCTTTGCCAATTGTTTTTGCTATAAGTTAATTTTAATAAGCTATCCCTGGAATGAGAAAAAAAGAAATTGAACTATTATCTCCCGCCGGTTCATTTGAGAGCCTGTGGGCTGCCATATATGGGGGTGCCAATGCCGTTTATTTTGGGGTGGAGCAGCTTAATATGCGGGCAAAATCTGTTAATTCTTTCTCCGTAAATGATATAAAAGATATTGTTGCAATCTGCAAAACCAACGGCATTAAATCATATATCACACTCAACACGGTAATGTATGACCATGATATGCAGCTTCTGCGCACCATTTTAAAAAAAGTAAAATCCGAAGGCGTTGATGCCGTAATCGCCTCAGATTTTTCTGTAATTGAATACTGTAACCGGTTTAATATCCCCGTTCACATTTCCACACAAGCCAATGTAAGTAATATTGAAGCGGTGAAATTTTTCTCCCGTTTCTCCGATGTCATTGTTCTGGCAAGAGAACTTACCCTGAAACAAGTGGAGCAAATAACTACAGAAATCAGGCGGAAAAAGATAAAAGGAATTTCCGGTAAGCTGATGCAAATTGAAGTGTTTGTTCATGGCGCGTTGTGCATGGCGGTTTCAGGTAAATGTTATTTAAGCCTTCACTCGCAAAATGCTTCTGCCAACCGTGGCGCCTGTGTGCAAAACTGCCGCCGCCCTTATAAAGTAATCGATACGGAAACCAATGAAGAACTGTTGATTGACAACGAATATATTATGTCGCCAAAAGATTTGTGTACGATTGATATACTCGACCAGATAATAAACAGCGGCGTGGATGTTTTGAAAATTGAAGGAAGAACCAAAGGTCCCGAATATGTCTTCACCGTTACCAAATGTTACCGCGAAGCGTTGCAGTCAATAGAAGAAGGAAACTACACAACCGATAATATTGAGAAATGGAAACAGGAACTGGCAAAAGTTTACAACCGTGGTTTCTGGGAAGGTTATTATTTAGGACGTAAGCTGGGTGAGTGGACTCCGAACCCGGGTTCAGCAGCTACCGAAAAGAAAATCTATATCGGTAAAGGCACCAAATATTATCCGAAAATAAAAGTGGGTGAATTTATTATTGAATCAGGAACTATTAAAACCGGCGACACCTTAATGATTACCAGTCCCGCCTTCGGACTGGTAAAAGAAAAAATGGAAACACTAACGGTAAACGGGTTACAGAATACAACGGCAATTAAAGGCGACAGAATTACTTTTCCCTTTTCAAAAAATATTACCGCAAAAGAAAAGTTGTATAAAATAATTGAATCAGCCGATGCCTAAAATTATACTCTATAGAAACAAATGTATCGGCTGCGGCATTTGTTATGAAATGCAACCCGAAAATTGGCGAATGAGTAAGAGAGACGGAAAAGCCATGCTGCTGAATGCAACAATAAAAAAAGATATTGCCATGTTAATCCTCCCCCACTTCATGGAACCAAAATCAAGAGAATTGGCTCTTGCCTGCCCTGCAAAAATTATTAAAGTCGTATAATTTGTTCACCCGCTTTTTTGCGTTTATCTGTGGTTGGTAACTTAGCAATAATTAAAGGCAAAAATGTCCTTAATTATCCGTATCTTTACTAAAAAAAGTAATGCTTTGTTCTAAATACCATAAATTTCATATCCCGGTAATGGGATTAGCCTATACAATTGATACCCCGATTAAAGTCGCCCCGTTTGGCATATCATCCGTTATTTCAATTGTCGAGGACCGGTTAATAGAAATGATGAGAAAACATTATTACCCTACTATAAAACGTGAGTATCAGCCTATCACAGTTCATGAGGAAGATTACCGTGCAAAAAGAATCAGCGATTACCTGAACCTGGTAAATACCATTGTCCAGGCAAAGGTTGAAAAACTCAGGAATGCCGCTTTTGAAGCAGGCTCTGAAATAGTGAAATATTTTGAGATGCTGCCTGAGGATAGTGTATTAAAACACATGTACAGGCAAATGATGAAGGCAACGAATCAACCCGAAAAGGAAAAATTAGAAACTTATTTACGCACACAAATAAAACCCGGTAATATTGATGTGAACATCATGACTAAAGTTGACCGGGATAATTATAATAAACAGGGTGAATTGCTAAAAGACGGCTCCGATGCAGTAACCGCATTAAGAGGATTTGCAAAAAGTAACCTTGAGAATTCTTCAGTTATTTTTTCTGCCGGTATGAATCCGAGGGTGTATAACTACCTTGAAAATTGCAGAGAGTTTGATATAAATGAAAACGGAGAATTTACAAAAAAAGTAATTCTAAAGGTTAGTGATTACCGCTCTGCATTGATCCAGGGAAAATATTTAGCCAAAAAAGGTATTTGGGTAAGTGAGTTCAGGATTGAATCGGGCTTGAATTGTGGCGGTCATGCTTTTGCATCAGAGGGTTATTTGCTGGGTCCCATACTCGAAGAATTCAAATTAAATAAACAGGTGCTTATTGACACGCTTTTTGAAATTTATAATGCCGCCCAGGAAAAAAAATCCAACAGAAAACTTACTACTACTCCCAAAATCGTATTTTCTGCACAGGGAGGCATCGGCACTCATGAAGAAGATGATTTTTTGCGCCAACATTACAATATAGAAAGTACGGGCTGGGGAACACCGTTTTTGCTCGTGCCCGAAGCCACCACGGTTGATGAACCCACACTGAAGTTATTATCTGCTGCAAAAGAAAAAGATGTTGTGCTCAGCCGCAATTCTCCGTTAGGCATCCGGTTCTGGTATTTGAAAAAAACCAGCGCTGATAATGAAAAAACATCGCGTATTTGCAATGGCAGGCCGGGTAGCCCCTGTACCGAAAAACTTTTGGCTTTTAATACAGAGTTTACAAAAGAGCCTATTTGTACAGCGTCATACAAGTATCAAAAATTAAAAATTGCCCAATTGCAATCGCTTAATCTGCCCGAACCAGAATATAAAAGACAACTGGGTGAGGTAGAGGACAAAGAATGTTTATGTGTGGGGTTGAGCAATGCGGCTGCAATTACTTATTCACAGACTTTCATTAAGAAACTGAATGCGGTAACCATTTGCCCTGGACCCAATATTGCCAATTTTTCAAATGTAGTTTCACTGCAAACCATGACCGATCATATTTACGGAAGAAAAAATATTCTTGCCCACGCCAACCGTCCTAACTTGTTTATTAAGGAACTGCATTTATATATTGATTTCCTGAAAGAACAATTGGAAAATGATTTTAATACTGAACAATTTTCTAAAAAGAAAAAACATTATGCTTCATTTTATCAAAACCTTATGGATGGAATAGCGTATTATCGCAGGTTGCCCGGTATATCTGAGACATGGAGAAATCAATTTGTAAAAGCCCTTTACTTAGCGGGGGAAGAACTGGATTCAATAAATTATCAATACGCGCTTAATGAAGCCGTAGCTAATTAGCCCTGATAAGCCGATCTTAAATTTTCCATATGGCGGAAATACCTTCTTTACCCGGAGATGGTTGCCTTCGGATTCTTTTTCCTCATAAGTAACCTTAACTATAATTAGTTTCATCCTAAAAAAATTTTCACAAAACCAATTGTATGCGAAAAATCATGAGAAAAGACATTTTTTATGACAAAAATCATAGATTAATACTCCTCAAATATTGAATTTTGTATTGTCAAAAAAATGAAATCAATGGTTTTAACCCGCCAAGTATGTTGTTGATATCCTGACCTAAAAAACGTTATGGAGAGTAAAATAAAAATAATGGATGGGAATGAAGCTGCTGCTTATATTGCTTATAAAACAAGTGAGGTTTGCGCAATTTATCCCATTACTCCATCTTCCGCCATGGGTGAATTTTGTGATGAATGGTCGGCAGCCAAAATTAAAAACATATTCGGTGAAGTTCCAAGGGTTATGGAAATGCAAAGCGAGGGGGGTGCGGCGGGCGCCATACATGGAGCCTTGCAAGCCGGAACATTAGCCTCTACGTTTACCTGTTCGCAAGGACTCTTACTCATGATTCCGAATATGTACAAAATAGCAGGGGAGTTAACTCCTACTGTTTTTCATATTGCTGCACGTACTCTTGCTACACACGCTCTTTCTATTTTTGGCGACCATTCTGATGTGATGTCTGTTCGCCAAACAGGTTGGGCAATGTTATTCGGGCGCAATTCACAGGAAGCAATGGACATGGCGTTAATTGCGCAAGCTTCAACTTTAAAATCGCAGATACCATTTCTAAATGTATTTGATGGGTTCAGAACGTCTCACGAATTAACAAAAGCGGAAGTTATACCCGATGAGGTTATTTTAAAAATGATTGATGAAAACGACATCCTGGCATTTAGAAAACGGTCAATGTCGCCCGAAAATCCATCCATCAGGGGAACAGCCCAGAATCCGGATGTATTTTTTCAGGGCAGGGAAGCTGCTAATCAATATTATTCAAATGCTCCGGGTATTGTTTCAGAACTAATGAAAAAATTCGGTGAGTTAACAGGCAGGAATTATAAATCATATGAATACTACGGTCATCCAAACCCCGACAGGATAATAGTTATAATGGGTTCAGGGGCAGGAGCTGTAAGTGAAACCGTTAATTATTTAAATGAACAGGGAGAAACCGTTGGATATCTTTATATCAGGTTATTCCGCCCTACAGATGCAAAAGAGTTTGTAAAAAGCATTCCAGTCTCGGTAAAAAATATTTGCGTACTCGACCGTTGTAAAGAACCGGGCGCTATTGGCGACCCGCTATACATGGATGTTGTAAATATGATTGCTGAAGAATGGCAGGGTGAACTGCCAAAGGTAATTGCAGGACGCTATGGACTCGCCTCAAAAGAATTTACACCTGCAATGGTGAAATCTATTTTTGAGGAGATGAAAAACAAACAGTCGAAAAAACATTTTACAATTGGAATTGATGATGATGTTACTCATACAAGCCTGGAGTATGACAAATCATTCTCTTTGGAAAACCAGCATTTATTCCGCGGTTTATTTTATGGCTTAGGCGCTGACGGAACAGTAAGCGCAAACAAAAATTCTATTAAAATTATAGGTGAAACAACCGATAATTATGTACAAGGCTATTTTGTGTATGACTCTAAAAAATCAGGCTCGCTAACCGTATCGCATTTGCGATTCGGTAAAAAACCGATACAATCAACCTATTTAATCAACTCTGCAAATTTTATAGCGTGTCATCATTTTAACTATATTAATAAATATGATATTTTAAAGGACGCGGAGAAAGGCGCAACATTTTTATTAAATACCCCCTACTCTACCGAAGAGATATGGAATAAAATTCCGGAACATATCCAGGAACAAATTATTGAAAAAGAAATAAAATTTTATGTTATAAACGCCTCAAAGGTAGCCCGTGAAACAGGAATGGGCTCGCGCATTAATACTATTTTACAAACCTGCTTTTTTGCTATTGCCGGGATACTTACAAAAGAGGAAGCGATACAAAAAATTAAAGACGCTATTAAAAAAACATACGCGGCAAAAGGTGAAAAAGTAATTCTTAAGAATTATGAAGCCGTTGATAAAACTTTAGAAAATCTTCAGCAGATTGATTATTCAAAATATAAAACCGGAACCGTTGAAACAGAAAAATCCGTTTCGGATAATGCGCCGGTTTTTGTACAAAATGTATTGGGAAAAATACTTTCTTTTGAAGGAGACGAATTACCTGTAAGCGCTTTCCCTACGGATGGCACCTACCCTTCCGGAACATCACAATGGGAAAAAAGAAATATTGCCGATAACGTTCCGGTATGGGACGCCGAATTATGTTCACAATGCGGTAAATGTTTTTTAATCTGCCCTCACGCTGCTATTCGTTGCAAAGTGTATAGCAAAGACCAACTGACCAATGCCCCTGATAGTTTTAAATATATAGCTCCAATTGGAAAAGAATTCGATAAAGAAAAAGAAGTATACACCTTACAAGTTTCAGTAGAAGATTGTACAGGTTGTAATTTATGTGTTGAATATTGCCCAATAATAAGCAAAACCGATGCAAAGCACAAAGCAATAAATATGCAGGAGCAACTGCCGTTGAAACCAACTGAAATAAAAAACTGGAACTTCTTTTTGTCTATTCCTGAGATTGACCGTTCGCGCGTGAATAAAAATACCGTGAAAGGAACGCAATTATTACAACCCTTATTTGAATTTTCGGGCGCCTGTTCGGGATGTGGTGAAACTCCGTATCTGAAATTATTATCCCAACTCTATGGCGATAGGATGGTGATTGCAAACGCAACAGGCTGCTCATCTATTTATGGCGGTAACTTACCAACCACACCATGGACTACCAACAAAGAAGGTGACGGACCGGCCTGGGCGAATTCATTGTTTGAAGATAATGCCGAATTCGGGCTTGGAATAAAGATGGCATATGATAAAAAAACAGAAATAGCAAGAACGATTTTAGAAAAGAATAAAGAATTTATTGGTGAAAGTTTAGTAAATGAACTGTTAAACAGCGACCAAAACTCGGAAGCAGGAATTCGCAAACAACGCGAAAACATTAAGGAACTCCGCAGCCGTATTGCATCAATGAACAGTTTTGAAATGAAACAATTAACCAGTATTGCAGACCATTTGGTAAAAAAATCGCATTGGATTATTGGTGGCGATGGCTGGGCTTACGATATTGGTTTCGGAGGGTTAGATCATGTGCTTTCTACAGGGGAAGATGTGAATATTATTGTGCTCGATACAGAAGTATATTCTAATACAGGTGGGCAAAAATCAAAGTCTACACCACTTGGGGCAAGCGCAAAATTTTCGGTAAACGGAAAGGAAAATCCAAAGAAAGACTTAGCACTACAGGCAATAACCTATGGTTCGGTTTATGTGGCACAAATAGCAATGGGAGCAAATGATGCCCATGCCGTTAAAACTATACAGGAGGCGGAAGCATTTCCGGGAACTTCCATTGTTATAGCTTACAGTCATTGTATTGCGCATGGATATGATATGTGTTTTGGCGCCAAACACCAGGAGAACGCGGTTAAATCGGGGTATTGGCCCTTATTCCGCTACAATCCTTCAAAAAATAAAGGAGAGCGCTTCTCACTTGACAGCAAAGAACCTTCCTTGCCTTTGAAAGATTTTTTATACAATGAGACCCGTTTCAGTGCGCTTGCCCGTCAAAATCCTGAACACGCTGCCGATTTACTTTTAAGAGAAGAAAAAGGGATAACCAGCCATTGGGAGCGTTTGCAAACTATGAAAGCATTATAGAAACAAATTATTTTTTCCAATACCATGAATCTTCTTTGGAAATTGGATCCACTTGTTTCCAATAGTTGGGTGTTACAACTTTGCCATCGGTTGTTCTCAGTTCGCGATTATAGATAGCATTTATGGTATTGAAACTTAAATCGGTTACTCCTACCGTAAATGTTTCAGGTAGCTGAGGTGTTGTTTCAACAGGTACTTCAGTACCAGCCACCGGAGGTTTAGCGACAACTTTAGGCGGGGGACTTTTTACAACCACTACAGTAAATTTATTATGCTCCAACAGTTTTTTTAAGAACTCAGCACGTTCTGCAGTACAGTTCTTTTCAACTATTGAGCATTTTATTTCACCTAAGTCTTCAAAAGTATGGTTCTGATTTAAAGCCATTTCTATTTAAAAATTAAATGCGTTACTGATGTATTGATAAAGACCGCTTGCAAACCCTGTTATAATAATTCCAATAAAACAAAGCAGTAAACCCAATTTTACTGAAAAGCTGCCATTAAGTTTGAGTATTGGGTTATCATTTTCATCAACAAAAATTGTTTTAACAATTCTTAAATAATAATAGAGTGAAATTACCATGTTTAAAACCGCAAACCCCACTAAAACATAATTTCCGCTACTTGCGCCGGCAGTTACCAAAAACATTTTTCCAAAGAAACCGGCTGTTGGGGGAATTCCTGCCAAAGAAAATAATGAAAGAGCAAGAACCCAACCTAAAACAGGATTTGTTTTGTAAAAACCCTTGTAATCGTCAATATTTTCTCTGCCTGTTTGTGATGATACCAATGCAACTACACCGAATGCGCCGAGATTAGAAAAAATATAAACGATTAAAAAATAGATGGCTGATGTTATTCCCATTTCATTACCCGCTGACACTCCCAGAAGAATATAACCTACTTGTGTAATTGTTGAAAATGCGAGGAATCGCTTGATATTATTTTGGCGTAATGCAAAAAGATTTCCTATTGAAATGGTAAACACAATTGTTAAAAGCAAACTAATGTACCAGACATTTTGAATATTTATAAATAATGGCGCCAATACAGATATAAAAACAAAAACAATTGCAGCTTTTGAGATTACGGATAAAAAAGATGTAACAGAAACTGGTGCACCTTCGTACACATCTGCCGTCCAATAATGAAACGGGACGGCAGAAAGCTTAAATGCAAAACCCGAAAAAACAAAAATAAGCGCTAATATTTGAAGCGGTTCTCCGGTAATTAATTTAGGGAGTTCGGTGAATGAGATAGTTCCTGTAGTGCCGTATAACATTGATATTCCAAATAACAATACGCCTGAAGCAAACGCAGACAATAAAATAAGCTTCACCGCTGCCTCGGAGGACCTTCTTTTTTCTAAATCAAAATTAACCAATGCAGCAAGTGGTATTGATGCAAGTTCCAATCCAAGAAAAAACATTAAAAAATTTCCGCTCGATATCATGTAAAACAATCCAAGTACTATGATTAATAGTAAAACATAAAATTCCAATAAATGTTTGTGTGTTTTTAACCAATCGAATGATTGTAAAGAGATTATTAATGTTCCGAAATTGAGAATATTTTTCTCTAAGGCGATGGCATCGTTTGTATAAAACATCCTGTTAAATAATTCTCCATGGGTGTTAAAGAAAAATCCGAATAAAAAATTTACCAATAATAGAATGTTTGTTAAATGAAGTAATGTTGAATTGTTGTTAATACCGCCCCAAACCTTAATGAGAAGCAATAAAAATATGATGAACAACAAACTCAATTCACTTTTCATCACTATAAAAAAATCTGTAGTCATATTTTATTTGCCGGTTATACCTCTGCTTAAGTTTTCCATTATTATTTGTGTATCAGCATTAATTAAATGGGGAAACCAAAATGGGGCGATGCCAATTGAAAGTATGGCAATTATTAAAATTACCGATGCCACTTTTTCGCTCCATGTTGCATCCTGAATATGTAAATAATTTTCATTTGTAATCGGCCCCATTACTGCTTTTCCGGCAGCACGTAAAATATATACAGAGGTAACCACAATTGAGGCACAGGCTAATATTGTCGCTATGCGGTTAAGTGTTTCAGGACGTTGCCATGAGCCCACGAATACAGTCATTTCAGCAACAAACCCGCTGAATCCCGGCAGACCGAGTGAACACAATCCGGCAATTACATAAACCACTCCAACAAACGGGATTATTTTTAATAGACCGCCTAATTGTCCTACCTGGCGGGTATGTGTTCGTTCGTAAATCATACCGATAGCGGCAAAGAAAAGAGCCGTCATTAGCCCATGAGATACCATTTGCATAACAGCTCCTATTATTGCTATTTTAGTAAGCATCCCTATTCCCAGCAAAATAAAACCGCAATGACTAACTGAAGAATAAGCATTAATGTATTTCAAATCTTTTTGCATAAGTGTTACAAATGCCCCGTAAATAATTGCTATGGTTGCAAGTACTACAATGATGGAGGAATATTGTTGTGCAGCCTCGGGCATTAAATAAGTAGCAACACGTATACAGCCATAACCACCCAATTTCATTGAAATTCCGGCAAGAAACATTGAGGCCGCAGTTGGCGCCGATGAGTGTCCGTCGGGAACCCAGGTATGGAAAGGAAACAGTGCTGTGAAAACCCCAAAGCCGACAAAAAGTAAAGGGAAAACAAATCTCTGTACTTCAAATGGAATATGCTGCTGAGCTATTTTTAAGATATCGAATGTATGAACGCCATTACCAATATCAGTATTGAAATAAGTTATTAATATTCCTATCAATACTAAGGCGGAGCCAGCCATTAACATTAAGGCGAGTTTCATCGCACTGTATTCTTTCTTGCCACTACCCCAAATCGCTATTAATAAATATTTTGGAATAACTGCTATTTCTAAAAAGAAAAACAGGGTGAATAAATCAAGTGATAAAAAGAACCCATAAGCACCAACACTCAATAATAACAGTAGAAAGAAGAATTCTTTTGTGAGCGTGTTTATTTTCCAAGAGATTAAAATTCCAGTAGTTATAACAATTGCCGTAAGCATAATCATTGCGACGGAAATTCCATCAACACCAACATAATATTCAATATTGAGCGCCTTATACCATATATATCTCGTTTCAAAAAGCATTTGTGAACTATTTCCTAATGCTCTTTCCGTTATATACGAAAACAGAAGCGCAGATGCAAGGCAAAGTTGTATTAGTGAACCAAGAAAAGCGGTCCAGCGGACTTGTTTGTCATTACGACAAAGTAATACAGCTAATGCAGTAAGTAAGGGTACAACTATTAATAAAGTTAAATTTGTCATCAGTAATTAATCTAATTCGCTTTCGGTTAATTGCAGAGTATTCAGTACAAGTGTTTTTATTTGCTTTGCAGTCGAAACACAATCGTTAACATTTTGATTTGATAGGCAATATTTATCCTCACATTCGTGAGGTGTCAGTTCATTACAAAATGTATTGCCTATATTAATTGAATTGAATTGTTTGTTTACTGCCATACATTGATTCAATAAATCGCGCAAACTTTCTCCTTCATCAGGATTAATAGAGTTATTTAATAGAAGAACACGCATCAAATCATTCATGGAATGACGGGCAGTTAAACAAACGGATAACGTTACCACGTCTTCTTTAGACCGGCTAAGTTCATCTTCGGCTATATTCAATTCCGAGATTGCCTTTTTTAGTGAACTTTTAATTTCATTTGATATCATGGCGCTAATTTTTTTAAGTCCATAAATAAATCATCACAATCACAAATCCAATTACACCTGTAAAAAAGTAAATTGCATAATCCTGTAATTGCCCCGATTGTAATCCTTTTATTAAATCAGATAAATCCGAAGTAAAACCTGCTATGCCATTCATTGTTCCATCAACAATATTTTTATCGAACCATGCTGCCGGTTTAGCAATACAATTAAAAATTATCTTTTTAGTGATAAACAGGTAAATTTCATCAATATAGAATTTTTTATATGCCGCCTTATAAAAGCCATTTAAGCCATTCGCCAACTTTTGGGGCATATTATTTTCTTTTTGATAAAAAATCATTGCTATAATAATTCCCACAATAGCAAATAAAACAGGTGCAATGGAAAAACTAAGATTAAACTGAGTAGTTAATTCTTTTCCGTCGGAAGTAACCAATTTTCCAAATGGAACAAATCCTGCAACAACAGATAAAATTCCCAAGATTATAAGCGGTAAAAGCATGGTAGCCGGCGCTTCGCTATGGGTATGTATTTCGTTTTCTTTTACGTTATGATTGTGTTCTGATTTAAATTCTTTATTCCAAAAAATATTAAAATACAACCGGAAAATATAAAATGCCGTTAGCGCTGCAGTTATAACGGCAACATAAAAAATAAATTTATTTGAATTCCAGGCTGCCATCAAAATTTCTTCTTTGCTGAAATACCCTGCGAACGGGGGAATACCGGAAATTGCAAGGCAAGCCAATAAAAAGGTGATATGAGTAATGGGCATAACTTTTCGTAACCCACCCATGTCTTTCATTTCATTGCTATGTACATAATGAATTATTGCACCCGCACAAAGAAATAATAAGGCTTTAAAAATGGAATGGGTAAACAAATGGAACATAGATGCCATAAATCCCAATCCATTTTCGCCCCCATAACCCGAAACACCAAGCGCAAACATCATAAACCCTATTTGCGAAATAGTGGAATATGCCAGCACACGTTTGATGTCTGTTTGAGTACACGCAATAATTGCTGCAAACAGAGATGAAAAAATACCTACATATGCAACTACACTTAATGCTTCAGGACAAGACAGAGAAAAAACGGGGAACAATCGTGCCACTAAATAAACTCCGGCAACTACCATTGTTGCAGCATGTATTAATGCTGAAACCGGTGTAGGACCTTCCATGGCATCGGGTAACCAAATATGAAACGGAAACATTGCCGATTTTCCCGCGCCTCCCATAAACACTAGTATTAATCCCCATGTTAATACCGATAATCCCATGAAAGTAGTGGCTAAACCACTCACGAAATGAGGATCGATCGCTCTTTGTATTAATGTTTGAAAATCTAATGTTTTGGTATAATAAGACAGTGTGAGTATTCCAATCAAAAAACCTAAATCGGCAAAACGGGTAACAATAAATGCTTTTTTTGCTGCGGCTACAGCAGATGGTTTATCATAATAAAATCCGATGAGTAAGAAGGAGGACACTCCTACCAGTTCCCAGAAAATATATATTTGGAAAATATTAACAGATAAAACCAAACCTAACATTGAAAAGGCAAACAGGGAAAGAAAGGAATAATAGGTAGTAATGTTAGTGTCGCCTTTCATATAGCCCAAACTGTAGATATGCACCATTAATGAAATGAAAGTGACGATTACAATCATCATAACTGAAATGGGGTCGAGTAGTAAACCCATATCAATGGAAATAGAAGGAGTAAATTGCAACCACATATATTTTAAGGCGACAATTTGCTGGTACACCCCGTCAACTTTTCCTACTTCAAAAAAATATTGGTAAGCAACAGTAACGGATAAAATAAATGATATTAATAGAGAAAGTGTTCCTATTATTCCGCAATACTTTGGAAAATATGTGCGTCCGATTAATGCAATAAGCAAAAAGCTAAGGATTGGAATAATTGGAACAAGCGCTATGTAGGTAGAATTAATCATGTTTAATATTTCATTGAATCGGCATCGTTAACATCAATGGATTTATAATTTCTATATAGAGTAATTATTATCGCTATTGCCACTGCGGCTTCAGCCGCCGCAATAGCGATGATAAATACCGTAAAAAATGCACCGTCTAATTTATCGGCATATAAATATTTATTAAAGGCTACAAAATTTATTGTAACACTGTTTAGTATTAATTCAATTGCCATTAACATGGTAATCATATTCCGGCGGGTAAGAAAACCATATACACCGATAAAAAACAACGAAGTACTTACAACTAAAATTGGTGTTAATCCTATGTCATTCATGTTTTCGGTTTAATCGCAATTACAATACATCCTATCATAGCAGCCAGCAATAACATACTCACTACTTCAAAAGGTAAAATATAGCCATGTTCTGTTGTGCTTAACATTTGTCGTCCGACATTCCTGACACTGGGCTCAACTGCCACTTTTAAATTTGATTGAAATTGTTGTCCTTTTATTATCCATAAAGTCAGTGCACAGGCAATAATCGTTGCCAGAAATGAAAGCAAAACCCTGACGAGTGCGGGCTTTTTCATATCGCTTCCGGATTCTGCCGTTAAAAAAATAGAGAAAATTATTAAAACCACAATCCCCCCGACATAGACTGTAATCTGCACAGCAGCCAGAAATTCGTAATTCAGATAAAAATATAACCCTGCAATTCCTATCAGTGAAAACAACAGGAAAACGGCTGCCCTGAAAATCTTGCGTGATGTTACAGCCAATAAGCCGCCGCCCAATATAAGAGCTGCTATAATATAGAATATGATTACTGATGCGTTCAATCTTCAACCCCCTCCATCAGTTTTGAACCAGGTTTATTTAATATCTTCTTCAATTGCGATTTATCATAAACGCTGTGTTCGAATTTCTGGCTCATAATAATTGCATCGGAAGGACAGGCAATAATACATAAATTACACATGGTACACATATCTAAATGATATATGAATTCATCAATTCGTTTTTTCTTTTTGCCATCCGGTTGTATTTCCTGTTTAGTAATAATTTTTATAGTGCCATTCGGACAGGCAAGCTCACAAGCCTGGCAACCTGTACATCTATGTTCATTGTTTTCATTATGAGGCATTATAACTTCTCCGCGAAAACGATCAGCCATTTTTAATGTGGGGCGGTTGTCGGGATATTCTTCGGTTACAATTTCTTTAAGATGTGTAAAATAATACCCCGTCAGCCTCATTCCTGTAAGGAGTGATTTTACTGATTTATATATTGTTACGAAATAGTCTTTTAAAAACATCTGTTTAACTTCTTATTTTTTAAATTTCTAAAAATGCCACCCGAATATTGCCATTGCAGTTATTAATAAAATATTTACCATACTTATGGGTAATAGATACTTCCATTCCAAATTTAAAAGTTGATCAATTCTTAAACGTGGAAAAGTCCAGCGAAACTGCATAATTATAAAAATGATAAAAAATGTTTTCCCGAAGAACCAGATAAAAGATGGAATATAATCCATAATGTGATTGAATGAATGTAAATTCCCGATATGAAATGGCATCCATCCGCCCAGGAAAAGTGTCGCTGCTATTGCGGAAACTATAAATAAGTTGATATATTCTGATAATAGAAACATGGCGAACTTCATTCCTGCATATTCGGTATGAAAACCGCCGGTTAATTCCTGTTCGGCTTCGGTTAAATCAAATGGGGCACGGTTAATTTCGGCAGTTGAGGCAATAAGAAAAATCACGAATGAAATGATAACAGGAATATGCCCTTTAAAAATCCACCATCCGTTTGCCTGGCTTTCTACAATTTCCGATAAGTTTAAACTACCTGCCAGAATTACAATTGAAATCAATGATAAACCGATTGACAACTCATAACTTACAATTTGCGCTCCGCTGCGCATAGCTCCGATTAAAGAATATTTATTATCGCTTGACCATCCTGCCATTAAAATTCCGATTACAGCCATTGATGAAATGGATGAAACATACAATACCCCGATACTGATATTCCAAATTTGAAAATTCCTGGCAAAAGCTATGGGAGCAACCGCTAACATTGATGTAATTACAACTATGAAGGGAGCAAGATTAAACAGAAATTTATCCGAGCCTGAGGGGGTTAAGCCTTCTTTGAATAATAATTTTACCGTATCTGCAACAATTTGCAGACTGCCTTTCGGACCAACTCTGTTCGGACCTAAACGAATTTCCATAAAGGCGGCTACTTTACGTTC
This sequence comes from Chitinophagales bacterium, assembly GCA_963770495.1. GTDB lineage: Bacteria > Bacteroidota > Bacteroidia > Chitinophagales > CAVYQA01 > CAVYQA01. The sequence goes on from CAVYQA010000001.1 coordinate 299,485, forward strand.
CATATAACCAAGGAAGAAACACAGGATTACAAGAAACGCAAGTAAACAAACACCTATAATTACCATTTCGGCTATCAATAAACCGATATCACTTGAAATAATACTTTTCAAATAATTATGCAATTGTGTTGCAAGTGATGAAAAACTATATGATATAAGAAGGATGTTCAATTTAAATTTTATTTATCTGTCAATATCAGGAATTACTAAATCTACGGTAGCCATAATTGCCACCAAATCTCCTATTTTGCCCCCTTTAGCCATGTGAGGAATTGCTGCCAGGTTGGAAAATCCTGGTGAACGGAATTTGCAACGGTAAGGTGTAGCAGCGCCATCACTTACTAAATATACCCCTAACTCGCCCCTGGCTGTTTCAACACGCTGATAAAATTCGCCTTTGGGCAGCTTAATTACATTTTTTGTTTTAGTCTGGAAATCACCTTCGGGAATATTATCAATTAATTGCTCTATAATTGAAACCGATTGTCTCATTTCTTCCAACCGAACTAAATATCTTGCCCAACAATCGCACCCTGTATCAAGCGCTTCATCAAATTTCAGATGTTCATAGCCATCATAGGGGAAATATTTCCGAATATCGCAACTAACCCCTGATGCTCTTGCTACAGGACCGGTACAACCGAAACTAACCGCATCTTCCTTTGAAAGATACCCTACTCCTTTTAACCGTTGTTGAAAAATTACATTGCCGGTAAGCAGTTCATCGTATTCTTTTGCTTTGTCTTTTATTTGTTTTAAAACCTCTTTAACTCTTTTTTGAAAATTCGGATGAAGATCCTGCATTACCCCTCCGGGAACCATGTAGTTTTGAGTAAGCCTGGCGCCGCAGGTTTCTTCTATAACATCATTTATTGCCTCACGTTCGCGAAAAGCATAAAAGAACGGGGTTACGGCTCCCAAATCAAGCCCAATTGATGCCCACCATAATTGATGTGAGGCAAGCCGGGTTAATTCTCCCATAATAACACGAATTGCTTTTGCTCTTGGGGTAGGTTCTATTTTAAGTCCTTTTTCAACAGCTAAAGCGCAAGCCTGATTATTTATATGAGCTGATAAATAATCCATACGACTGGTCGAATAGATGTATTGCCTGTAGGTAAGATGCTCACACATTTTTTCAATTGACCTGTGGATGTAACCCAAATGAGGTTCAATTTTTTTTATCGTTTCACCGTCAAGCCAAATCTTCAAATGTAAAACACCATGTGTAGCGGGGTGCTGGGGACCCATGTTTATAACAAACTCGCCTTCTTCGGTAATATAGTCTTCTCCTAACAACATTAAAGTTCTATCATATTCTCGTCCACATAATTTTTTCTTAGCGGGTAACCAACCCAATCATCCTCTAAAAGTAATCTGCGCAAGTTGGGATGATTTAAAAATTTTACTCCGAATAAATCATATACTTCATCTTCATTCAATTCGGCTGTTTTCCAAATGCTGTTAACCGATTCAATTTGCGGATTAATTACATCCGAAATTTTTGCTTTTATAACAATACTATGATTGTGTGTTTTTGACAATAGAAAATACACCATCATCAAATGGTCTTTCCAATCGACACAGGTTAAACAAAAAAGATAATCGAAATCAAATTCTTTTTTTGAGTGTAATATTTTCATTAACGGGAGCAGTTCACCAGAATCAATAAAAACATTCAGAAATTCACCGCTTTCATCATAGGTAGCTGTAGGTAATATTTCAGTAATGCTATGTTTTAATTCTTCGTTTGTCATTACTTCTGTTCTTTATCTTTTCTGAAATATCCCTCGTGTTTTATTTTTTCCTGCAAAGTAATCATCCCATGTAACAAGGCTTCGGGGCGGGGTGGACAGCCGGGAACGTATACATCAACCGGTATTATATTGTCAACACCTTTTACTACAGAATAGGTATTATAAAAAAATGGGCCGCCCGATATGGTACAAGCTCCCATTGCTATCACATATTTAGGATCCGGCATTTGGTCGTAGAGGCGTTTCAGAACCGGGGCCATTTTCATTACAATTGTTCCCGATACAATAATTAAATCTGCCTGTCGAGGAGAGGCGCGTGCCACTTCAAAACCAAAACGCGACCAATCGTATTTTGCATCTGCAGCCGACATCATTTCAATAGCACAACAACTGGTACCGAAAATCAACGGCCATAACGAATTAGAACGAGCCCAATCTACAACCTCATCCAGTTTTGTAACTAAAAAACTACCATCGGGCGTTTCATGAAGTTGAGCGGGGAAGGTTAGTTTAGCCGATGTTTCATTTTTTATATCCATTTTAATGCCCCCTTCCTCCAGGCATATAAAAATCCCATAAAAAGAATAAACATAAATATCACGATTTCAACCAATGCAATCACCCCTACTTCTTTCACCACAATAGCCCAGGGATACATAAAAACCAATTCCACATCAAACACTAAAAATATGAGAGCAAACAAATAATAACCAACCCTGAACTGGATCCATGTTGTACCAACTGTAGGAATACCACATTCGTAAGGAAGTCCTTTTTGTGCATTATGTGAGGTTTTTGCTACGGCTTTTGAAAGCAGAATTCCGCCGCCCGCAAATGCTATACCGCAAATAAGTAAAAGTATTAATGCGGACGCACCCATTATAAATAGATTTATTTTTTTAGCAAAAATATTTGCCACAAGATAGTTAATTTATGACTGATGTCATAGTCAATCCATGACTTCTGTCATAGAATTTATTTTCAATTAAACCCTAATTTTGGGAACGATATCCGAATATAAAATTATGGTTATAAAAATAACGGATGAGTGTATTAATTGTGCAAACTGCGAACCCGAATGTCCGAATGGCGCGATTTATGGAAGTGGTGAAGAATGGAGATTTTCTGATAGAACAACTTTAAAAGGAAATTTTACCTTAAAAACCGGTGTTACCCATAGTGCAGATAACGCTTACCCTGCAATTTCTGATGATTACTTCTATATAGTACCGGACAAGTGTACGGAGTGTACAGGCTTTCATGATGAACCACAATGTGCATCAGTTTGCCCTGTAGATTGTTGTGTGTTAGACCCTGCTAAAGTAGAGTCAAAAGATGAATTATTAGAAAAGAAAAATACATTACACGCTTGAAAATAATTAACTATTCAATGGAAATAATTGAAAAAAGAAAAGTAGCTAATTCCACCATCACTAAAGAAGCAGAAAGTGTTGTCATACGTTTTTCCGGCGATTCCGGCGATGGAATGCAATTAACCGGAATGCAATTTACGGATACCAGCGCCTTCCTGGGAAATGATTTAAGTACTTTTCCTGATTACCCTTCGGAAATCAGGGCTCCAATCGGCACAATAGCAGGGGTTTCGGGTTTCCAGGTAAATTTTGGAAGCAAAGAAATTTTTACCCCGGGTGATAAGTATGATGTATTGGTAGCCATGAACGCCGCTGCATTAAAAGTTGATTTACCGCGACTTAAAAAGGGCGGCATTATTATATCCAATTTGGCTGGGTTCGATAAGAAAAACCTTGGTTTAGCGCAATATCCTGCTGATGTAAATCCTTTAGAAGACAACTCTCTTGATAATTATATTGTACATAAAGTAGATATTACAAAACATACAAAAGATGCATTGTCGGGTACAGGGCTGGGAATGAAAGAAATAGAGCGTTCTAAAAACATGTTTGTTCTCGGATTACTATTTTGGATGTTTGACAAAGCAATGGATACTACGATAAAATTTATCGGGGAGAAATTTGCTAAAAAACCTGAAATTGCCGAAGCCAACATAAAAACATTATTGGCAGGATGGGATTATGCCGAGAATACCGAAATTTTTAATACACGCTTTAAAGTTAGTGCAGCCAACCTGCCAAAGGGCAAATACAGAAATATTACAGGAAATAATGCTACTGCAATCGGGTTAATTGCAGCGGCAGAAAAATCGGGATTACCTTTGTTTATAGGCTCCTACCCTATAACACCAGCAACCGATATTTTACAGGAGTTATCAAAATACAAAGCAAACGGAGTAAAAACATTCCAGGCAGAAGATGAAATTGCCGGAGTTTGTTCTGCCATCGGAGCGTCATATACAGGATGTTTGGCTGTTACCACTACTTCCGGTCCGGGCATGTCGTTAAAAACAGAAGCCCTTGGATTGGCAACTATGCTCGAAATTCCGTTGGTAGTTGTTAATGTTCAGCGCGGTGGTCCTTCAACCGGACTTCCGACAAAAACAGAACAGGCAGATTTGCTGATGGCATTACATGGAAGACATGGCGAAGCGCCTATTCCTGTGATAGCGGCGGCATCACCATCCGATTGTTTTAACATAGTTTATGAGGCTTGCAGGATTGCCGTTGAACATATGACACCCGTTATTCTATTATCGGATGGTTATATAGCTAATGGCTCTGAACCCTGGCGTTTCCCCTCTGAAGATCAATTAAAAGCTATTAATGTAACGTTCATGGACAAACCTAATGGCGATGATGATGTTGTGTTGCCCTATAAACGAAATGAAAAATTAGTGCGTCCCTGGATCAAGCCCGGAACAAAAGGATTAGAACACCGGATTGGCGGCTTAGAAAAACAAAATGAAACAGGTAATGTTTCATACGACCCGTTGAATCATGAGAAGATGGTTCAGTTGAGAGCAGCTAAAATTGAAAAAATTGCCGATTATATACCTCTTTCCAAACCCGATAGCGGAAAAGAAAACGCAAAACTTCTTGTGTTGGGATGGGGTTCAACGTATGGAGCAATTAAAACAGCGGTTCGGGAAGCTATTAACGAAGGTTACGATGTAGCTCATGTTCATTTACATTATATAAATCCTTTTCCTAAAAATTTAGGAGAGTTGTTACACGGCTATGATAAAATTTTAATTCCTGAGATGAACAGCGGACAATTGCTGCAATTGATAAGGGCAAAATATCTGGTTCCTGCTTTGGGCTTATCTAAAGTGCAGGGATTGCCTTTTACCATTGCAGAATTAAAAGCAAGCATTGTTGAATTGTTAAAATAATAAAAGATGGATATGACCACTTTAGACCAGAATTATAAATTAAGTACAAAAGATTTTTCATCAAACCAGGATGTAAAATGGTGCCCCGGGTGTGGAGATTATTCCATATTAAAACAAGTTCAAACCGTTTTTCCCGATTTGGGGATTCCAAAAGAAAAATTTGTATTTATTTCCGGAATAGGTTGCTCCTCCCGCTTTACCTATTATATGGATACCTATGGTATTCATAGTATTCACGGACGTGCAGCGGCTATTGCTTCTGGAGTAAAGGCTGCTAACCCTGATTTAAGTGTGTGGGTGATTTCTGGCGATGGTGATGCCCAGTCAATCGGGGGCAATCATTTTATACACGCCATGCGGAAAAATTTTGACCTGAATTATTTAGTATTCAACAACCAGATTTACAGCTTAACCAAAGGACAATATTCCCCAACATCGGAAAAAGGAAAAGTAACAAAAACCACTCCTTACGGCTCTATTGAAGAACCATTTAATCCATCGGAATTGGCCTTAGGAGCAAAAGCATCATTCGTTTCGCGTACGCTTGACCGCGACCCTAAGCATATGCAAGCCGTATTAAAAAGAGCACACGCATTTAAAGGAACATCGTTTGTGGAAGTATATCAAAACTGTCCCGTATTTAATGATGAGACATTTTTTGCTTTTTCAGATAAAGAAACAAAGAAAGATGCAGCTATATTTCTTGAACACGGCAAACCTTTAATTTTTGGGCTTAACGATGAAAAAGGAATACTACTGGATGGCTTAATACCAAAAATCGTAAACATAAAAGAAAATAATATTTCCATAAATGATTTATGGATTCACGACGAGAAAGATAAAACCAAAGCACATATACTTGCCAGCTTTTTTGATACGTCATTTAACGGGGTACATTTTCCGCGCCCGTTCGGTGTAATATATGCAGATGAGCGCCCTGTGTATGAAGAAGAAATGGCAAACCAAATAAAAGAGATTAATGCAAAAAAAGGGAGAATGGTATTAAATAAAATATTATCGGGCGATAAAACGTGGGAAATAGGGTAATGCAAAAGGAATTTTATTCCTATAGGATTAAAAGTTATATAAACGAAACTATTAAAAAGGGTAAAGACCTATCTTTTGATTTTATTCATTCACAACTACAATTTCCAAACTCACCCTCATCTAAAACCAAATATACCGGCAGAAATATTTATTCAGGTATGTTTGGATTATTATCACTGGTTAATAAACAAGTATTAGAAGAAGAGTGTAGGCTGCCCTGAAATTGGGCCATTTCGTTTCATCTTTCAGGAGATATTGTCCTGTTTGTCGATATTTTAGACTTATGTCCATCAACAGTAATACGAAGGTAAATCGGAATTTCTCCATTTTTAGTGATCTTATCTTTTCTGATAAAATATAGTAGCCCAAGGGTGTGATTTTTACTCATAATTAAATTTGTTTAATATGGGTAACTTTTCATGATAAATTTATGTAAATATAAACAAATTATTAGAAATAATTAGTAAATATTTTTCCACACAAACTCAATACAGACAATGGTTTTAACAAATTTCGGATACCTATTAGGTTACCCATTTAGAAATTACAGAATGGGTAACCTAATAGGTATCTTTTTATATAGGAAAACAGGCTCTTTTTTGATATCCCAAAAATAAAAAATCCTCTTAAAACATTGATTTTAAGAGGATTTGATAAAATTTGATTTTAAATTAGTGGAGCTGCAGGGTGTTGAACCTTATCATATAAATCATTGATTATTAAATATTTACATCCTTATAAAATTTGGGGTAGCCTAATAGGTAACCTTTTCAATTCTCCAAATGCGCATGTTTCAGTATACGATCAAACTATTGGCTGGGGCTAATATGAGGAATGATTTCAGAACTTGCCGCCTTTCTTAAATGGCACTCGTTTTATTACTGAAATCTATTAATTTGAATACACAAGAGATTGGTACTGTTTTGAGGTTGGAGAATTACTGAGCGCCTAAAATAATTCAAATTAATTTTCAGATGGCGGTAACTCCAACAATTCATGTCCGGATGATATTTCTTTCAAACCATTCATAGAATTACCGGCAATACCTTTAATAGCACCGATGAAGTGATTTGTATTCAGTAAAACTTTTTCAAGCTGTTTTTCTCTTTCCTTCCAAATTCTTTCCATGGCTCTTCTCTCCCGGAGATAATTTTCCTGTAAATCAGAAAAACCATCAACGATGGCACTGACCTGCAATTTAAACTCATTGCTGGTTAGATAATCGTAGAGCATTTGCATTTTTTCACCCTTATTGACTTGGAAAGAATTAGCTTCATTGATTTTTACCAGGCTTTCACGAAGCACAATGACCAATCCTTTTAAATCGGTAAAGGAACACACCCATACTCCATCTATAAGAGATATTTTAGACTCATTTGGTAAGGCTTCTGAAACGATAACAAGAATATCTGCCTTAACCAAGCTAGCATCAGATTTTAATTTGGAAATCCAGTCATTACTAAAAGATTTCGTTCTCTTACTTTCATACAAGATTTTGCCACATTCTGTACCAATAAGGTTTCGTACCGTATGAACCACATCAGCTCCTCTCACACCTTTACTTACTTCTTCTATTAAGTCAAAAGGGAAGCTGGCTCTTAAAATGTCTTCAATTGCTAGTTCTTGAACTTCACCCTGTAATTGAACAGAACCTTGTTCAGCTTTTCGTTTCATCTCATCAATCAATTGGCTCTGGTCGGTCAACTTCTTTTCAAGCTCCTTTATTTTAAATGAATTTTCGTCATCAGACTGGCTTTTTATTTTTTGTTTCTCATCGAGTAGCATTGCGTTGAATTCTTTCTCCTTTTCAAACGTAATTTGTTCCCGCAACTCATTCTTTTCACGCTTTAACCGTTCGTTTTCGGCTTTTGTTTTATTGAGATCAATGAGTTGTTGAGATTTTTCATTTAATTCTTTCTCCAAGGTATTTAACTGTTCAGCATTTTCATTCAATACCTTTTCTCGGATTGATTTTTCTATACTCTCTTTGAATTTAGCTTCAAACTCTTGCTCTTTGAGTTCATAGTTGTGCTTAATTTCTTCTTCCAATTTATGGTAAAGGATTTCATTCACATTGATTTCTTTGCCGCAGTGAGGGCAATTGATGCTAGTTTCAGCCATATTTTAGTTTTTTATATTAATTGATAATTTTTAAAAAATTCCCTTTTCAACTTTTTTGATTAGTTCCTCAAATTTTCCCAAACACTCAGACTCGTATACCTCCGAACCTTTCCATCAGTAAGAAAAACAGTTATTTTATCGCCAGTCCAATAAGCTTCCTTGATTTCAATACCGACATTAATAACGGCGTACCTGAAAGTGTTTTCAAACACTTTTACTATCCTTTTACTGTTTTCTACCTGGACGAGGCGACATTCTAATTGCAGTTTATTAAAAGCCATACCTTTAAATTTTTCAGATCAGTTTGTAATTTTCAAATTTTCTTTTTTTCATAGGTAATTCCTCTTTCATAGCAAACCAATAGGCTTCTTCCAGCCTCATTTCAACTATTTTACAACCCTCCCGAATGACATCATATTCATTTAAGAATTTAATGAACTTCGGTTGGTTTTTCCTATCAACTAATTCCAAAATTTCGCATACAGGAGTTGAGTAAAAATTTACACACGAAGTGTCGTTAAAATAAATAGGAAATCCTGCCACATCATTAATATTATTTTCTACACACGAATAATTACCAGTAACTATAAAAGGACCGCCCTTAAGGGTCTCTAAAAAATTGTGCTCGCAATTGAAGTCTCCACTGACCTTTTCTGGGCTACCGACCAGGTTTGGTAAATCATTATCTGAACAATTAAAATTCTCTTTGATTATTTTTGGACACCACTTTAAAGAAATTAGTTCATTGCCTGAACAATCAAAACCACTACTTGCCTTGGGGCAATATTTTAATGTTTTTAATCTATTATCGGAACAATCAAAAATTCCGCCTACTACTTCTGGACAGCCTTTCAATGAAGTTAATCGATTCCGATTAATTTGAAAATATCCAGCAACCTGTTTAAATTTTAAGGGTAAACTTTTTAGTCTTCGTCTGGTTAAATTAACATTACCTCTTACATTTAAAGAACCGTCATTATTTATTGTATAATTTCTAATTTGAAGCTCTTTACAAGTATTTTCTATTTTTTCTTTAGAGAACATGATTAAATCATCTTATTTATGGCTAATTAAAGGCAATAAATTCATTTGGCGGAATATATTTTGGAAGATGTATATACTTTAAGGCAGGAGAAAATGAATTGTGAAATGATCATTATTCTCATTGAAGTCAATTTTAAATATTTATTTTTGTCTATAAATTATTTACATAATAATATTGTGTGTAAAAGTTGAAAATGGTATCAATTATTTTAATTAATCATGTTAAAATCAATATAATGCCTATAGTTAAATAGAAACAACAATGAGTTCGATACACTATTTCCAGCGATATTCTCAAGCAGAAAATGTTGCAACAAACAACGCTTTACTTTTACTCTCTAGGATGTACCAACATTCGCCAAATCACTTTAAAGGTTTCTTAAACGATCTTCTTGATGATACTGACCTGGAAGCGGGAATTCTATTTAATCAGCAGGAACGAGGTAAGGGCTCAATCCCTGATGGCAGTATTAGTCAGATAAGTTTTAAAGTTGTTGTAGAAACAAAACTTCATCAACAATTTTCAGTTCAGCAGCTAACTGGTCACTTAAACAGCTTTGGTAAAGAGGAAAATAAAGTACTCCTTTCATTAAGTCCTAAATTACCTAGTGTTTCCCTTCGCACTCAGATTGAAACTGAAATTCAAAAATTTAATATGGGTAATAATGTTTAGCATTAGATACATTCCGACAACTTTTCAGACAATAGTAGATAAGTTTCGCAATACTTTGGAAGATTACGACTATGATCTAATTCCCATCATCGATGATTATGAAGATTATTGCATCAATGATGGACTTATTACCGACGATGAATATAGAATGAGAGTGGTGACTTGCGGCTGGACACTTGAGGAAAATTTTAAGTACAATCTTTATTATGATAAAGTTGAAGATGGTTATTCTGGCCATTCTTACATCGGTACTTATAGCAACAAAAGTGTAAGAGGTATTGGCAAACTTTCAAATATTATTGAAGCTGATCTTTTACCAAATGGTAAGCTTCAAATCAAAAACTCAACAAATCCTGTAACAGCCGAAGAAGAGAAAAACATTATTGATGTAATTGCAGCAGCAGCAGAAAATAATAATTGGAATATCGCGACAGGTCACAATTTCTTTTGTGTAGAAAAATTTTATGAAACAGATTTTCGTAAAACAACAAAATATCCGTTGCAAGGAACAAAATTTTTTAATCTTAAAATTGAGTTGAATTTAACTTTACTTCCATCAACAGAAGAAATTGCGAAACAATTAAGAAAGATAACATGGTAGTATTTCCACTTAATAACAATAATTAAATATATAATTAATGCGTGTGAAACTGACCATTTAAGGAGTTTATGTCATATTACTAATGGACTACATAAGTTATCTATGATTACTATCTCCTTTTCCTTCCTTCAACCGTTCCTTTATTAAACTTTAAAGGTCTATATTTAAATAAACAATTAAAAAAACTAGTTAATTTACTGTTCCTGCGCAGAGATTTTTCTTTCCCACAGGGAAAGAAAAATAAAAATGTATTTAATAATGCCAGAAATTTATTTCAAGACGAATTGAAATCCCGGATAATGGTCTCTTAACCATTTTAAAGCAATATCCTTTTCCTTTCTATGGATAATAATTGAATCGTGAATCGTTAAACAATGGGTCAATGGTATATTGCTTAAAATACCTCTTATAAACAGTTTCACTTCTTTAGAGGTCAAAAGGCGGGCAAAATTATTTAATCCATCTTTTTTAATACATTTCATGAAGTCATTTACCCTTCTAAAATAGGTTGTTATTTCTTCAGAATGTTTAAAATGTGGCCCCCCAAATGCCCAGTTCATAAATAACTTTTTAGCTTCTTCCCTGGATTCTAGTTTAAATTTATTCATCAATACATTATAAAAATCCTTTCCTTCCTCAAATATTTCATTATAATGTTCGTCTATTATTCCTTTTTCTTTTAATAAATAATATAGAAGTGTGGGTTGGCAGCACTTCATATCTATTTGACACAGCTCATCGATAAAATCTTCTAATATAAATTTATAGCACTGAGTAACATTATGATATACACGATTGGCAAATTTATCTCTGAATATTCTAATTTGTTCAGTCGGCACTCCCATATATTTTAGCATATTGACGGTTTTTCTCCACCAAGCCTGGTCTTTTCTTCTTTTGATTCTATCAGAGAAAGGCATCTTCACATCTAAATCTTTAGTTCTATATTTAATTGAAACGTGTTTCCAATCAGAATAGCTATCCCTGACTGTACAGGTATCTGTTCTATAGGTGTCAATTATTCCTAACTCTTTTAATTTAGCAATGGATGGTTTATAACTGCCATTACCTACTCGTTTTAATAGAGAGGACGGAGTGGTTACGTATCCATGCTTATCTTGTAATGAAGTTATCTGTTGCCTTTCTGTTAGAAAGTTCCAAATTCTCCAGTCTACTTTAGTCCAATCTTGCGTTACTTCTGTCGTCATACTCATATTATATAATTTTCGATTAAATAGTTTGCTTATATATTGAGATTATTTTCTCCCATTTTATCAAAACGTATATATAAGTATTCATTTTTCATGGCAAAGCATCGAAATTTTGAAAATTTCGATAGGATTGTAACCGCATTGTCATATTATAAATATATTTATTTAATAAACACAACTTTTTAAAATCATACACTATAACACTCATATTAATTTAACTAAAAAAATAAAATAATTATGGAAAACAATGAATTATTCAATGGTCTTGATGGGAAATTAAATTTCCTCAACGGCAAAAAACAAGGAAGTAAAGGCTTGTACAAAATCGATTTAAAGAAGGTGGACAAAAAGAAGGGTTATCGATCCCTTATCAGGTTCCTCCCCAATTTTAAAAAAGATGGAACCGTTGGCCAGTCAGCAATTGAAAAGATTACACATTACATAGATTTACCAGATTATCCCTCTTTAAAAGGATATTATGATTCCCCTGCTAATTTTAAAGAGAAAGAGCTGGATACCTTGGCTAACTTATATTGGGAAATGAAAAAATCAAGTAATGCGATATTATGGGAGAATTCCAAGAAAATTCAATATTTTTTAAAATATTATTCTTACGTTCTCATTTTAGAAGATGAGAATTGCCCTGAATTAGTTGGTAAGATCATGATTTTGCAATATGGAAAAACAATAAAGGATAAAATAGCAGCTGAGAAGAATGGAGATGTAACTGGGGTTAAATGTAATATTTTCAGTTTAACGAATGGTAAAGATTTTGTTTTGTTGGTAAAACAAACGGGTATTGAAAAAAAATATCCGGATTATAAATCATCGGCATTCAAACCACAATCATCTCCAATACAAATATTTAAAGACAATTCATTCAAAACAGTTCCTTTGAATAATGATGGAGAAATAGATGAAAAGGCACGTCCTATTGTAAAGGAATTTCTTTTAAGCCGTGAACATGATCTGGGGGAATTTGAACCAAAAAAGTTAGACGCTGACCAATTGAATAAGATACAAGAAATACGTAATATTTTAACTAATAAGACAAATAATCCAACAGCTTCGGATTTTGTTGAAGAGAAAACAACAACTATTGCCGAGGATGATTTCTTCGCTAATTAATAAGGATGTTATCATACAAGGAAGGGTTGCTGGTTGTGCGGTGACCTTTTTTTTGATTTAATAGATGTGCTTCTAAAAAAAATTCCCCTGCCTTGAAGGCAGGGGGATTTTTTATGCCCATACATATTAAAAATTTATATTAACTGTTAATCAATCAGTTAGGAAATTGTTTTAAAACTTTTCCTCACCCCATCATATATATTATTAAAATAATATATATGAATAATGAATTAAAAGTATTGGTGGCTTGTGAGGAGAGCCAAACAGTTTGTATTGCCTATAGAAATAAAGGGTATGAGGCATTTAGTTGTGACATTCAGGATTGCAGTGGTGGACACCCTGAATGGCACTTTAAAGAAGATGTTTTTAATGTGATAAATCGTGAGCATTGGGACTTAATGGTTGCCCACCCACCATGTACTTATCTTACAGTTACCGGCAATAAATGGTTTAAACCTGAATTTGCTGATAGATTTCCAACACGACTCAAAGACAGAGAAGATGCTGTTGATTTTTTTATGAAGTTAACTAATGCACCAATAGAAAAAATTGCTATTTGTAAATCGTCAGCATAAAGTGGACTAAATTTCTTCACTACTAAGCGAGTGTTTCCAATATTTAATAAATTTAAACATTATGGAAACAAGAAAAAGGCAAACCACAGAGAATTTCATCAAGGAGATTCGCAGAAAAACAAAACGAATGTTTACTTCGGAACAGAAAATCACTATCGTGATGGAAGCCTTACGTGCTGAAATTTCGGTAGCGGAGATTTGCCGAAAGTATTCTATCCATCAGAGTCAGTTTTACAAATGGAACAAAGAATTTATGGAGGCTGGTGAGAAGCGACTCGCTGGGGATACGACCAGAGACGCAACCAATGATGAAGTCAATAACCTTAGAAATGAGAATGCGAAGTTAAAGGAAATGGTGGCGGACCTTATGCTCCGATATGACATTGTAAAAAAAAGCTTGAATGGATTGGAGTAGATGCAAACAAGAAGTATATGAGACTTTCAGCATCTGAAAAATATGAAATCATTCAAATGGTGGATCAATCCGACATGGGAGTAAATAAAACACTGAAAGAAATCGGCGTGAATAAAAGCACATTTTTCAATTGGTATAAAGCTTATTGCGACAAGGGTATTGACGGTTTGAAGCCCCATCAAAGGGCTTCAAACCGTCAGCAATGGAATACCATACCACAATCTCAAAAGAACCTGGTTGTGGAAGTTGCGTTGGATTACCCGCATCTTTCACCCAGAGAACTGGCTCACAGGATGACTGACGAACAACAGATATTCATATCAGAATCCAGCGTTTACAGGATATTAAAAGCCAAGGGGTTGATTACTTCACCGGCACATATTCTGCTTGCTGCCAGTAATGAATTTAAACACAAGACTTCATTCGTTCATGAAATGTGGCAAACGGACTTTACATACTTCCACATAATTGGCTGGGGGTGGTATTACCTGAGTACTGTCCTGGATGATTATAGTCGTTTCATTGTTCACTGGGAACTATGCAAAGCAATGGAAGCTGATGATGTAAAAAGAACCGTAGACAGAGCCGTTGTCAAAGCGAGATTGAAAACGAAAAAACGACCAAAATTGTTGTGCGATAATGGCTCTTGCTACATCTCCAAGGGGTTAAAGGAGTATTTGCAAACAGTGCATGATATTGATCCGATACATGGAAGGCCGTACCATCCACAAACGCAGGGGAAGATAGAGCGATACCACAGGACAATGAAAAACGTTGTTAAATTGGACAACTATTATTCTTGTGAGGAATTGGAAAGAGCCCTGGAGATTTTTGTTCAAACCTATAACCATGAGCGATATCATGAATCCCTTGACAATTTAACACCAGCGGATATTTATTATGGCCGTGGCGAACTGATTTTAATGCAAAGAGAGCGAATCAAACAAAATTGTTTCAGCGAACGAAAAAATAATTATGAAAAATTTAAAGTGAAGAAAAATTTAATTAAATTTGTAATCAATTAACCGGAAATACTCGTTAGTGTTTAGTTCAAATTAGTTTGACGACATACACACCAATTCTTCCAGCTAATTCCAGGTTCTTTAATATAACATTTTTTGACCCTGCAGCACGAACGGTCATTCCGTAAAACCATCCATCATATTGATTATTATAGGTAAAAGTTGTAGCTGTTGAATCTCCAGAAATGGGATAGTTATATTTAGAAGTTTGAATACCATCATATTCCCCAATAGCACGTATCATTATTGGGCTAAACAAATGATAATAATTTAAGCCCAAAGCCCACATATGGAATTGAATAACAGAGATAATAATGGAATTCCCTTTGCTGAAGATGTTATTCAGCATGTTTGGGAAAAAGGTAAGGTCATAGAGGGTAATTCACCTGCTATTTGGCGCTCGGACAGATATAGTTATTTCATGAAACGGGATGATTATTGCGATAGGAATTCAAGATACGGGTGGGAAATAAATCATATCAGACCATTTTCAGCTGGGGGTGATGACAGCTTGGAAAATCTTCAACCCCTGCAATGGGAAAATAATAATTTGGGTAAATAACACTGACTCATTAGGTTTTTCCAATCACCCACATCTGCAATACTTGCCAGAAAATCGGCGTATCATCATCATCAAGAGTTGTAAAAATAGGACTATGTATGGTTTTGCCTATATAAGTACTCACAACTTCCTTTCAATTGAAAGGAAGTCTCACATTTTTATTATTGAGTTTAAAGTGAATGTATTCCTTTATGTATAGTGTTAAATTTCATTTATGGGACACTTTATTCTCACTGACTTACAATTCTATAATCAAATTCATAATATCGTTTGTTTTTACTCACCCAACTCCTACTATTGACAAAAATAGAAGTTGGATGCCTTTGAAAATAAATATATTATCTGATTACATGAGTATTATACTTATACTTTTGTCATTTTTATTCCGCAAGAAGGAGTTTTTTCCTTCCTTTTGTACCTCATTAATGTCAGCGATAAAAAGTGGATGTTGAAATATGTATAACTAATCAGAGTGAAAAGATTCATTAAGGCACCAAGTCGTAAATCACACAATTTTCCCCTTAATAGCTTTCGCTACAGCTTGCGATTTAGAATGAACATGTAATTTTTCATAAATACTACAAATGTGTTTTCTTACTGTATCAATACTAATGAGACAATAATCCGCGATTAATTTATAACTCATTCCGTTTACAAGGCAGGTTAGAACTTCCTTTTCACGTTCAGTAAGATTGAAGGTGGCTTTTTTTATTTCTGTAGAGGGTGGTTGAACCATTTTCAAAACTCTGGTTGCAACAGAAGGGCTCATTGGTGCTCCTCCGTTATACACTTCGTTAATTGAATCTAAAATGCGATCAGAAGAAGTGTTTTTTAAAATATATCCAGATGCGCCTGCATAAATTGACTGAAATATTTTTTCATTATCCTCAAAAATGGTTTGCATTAAAATTTTTATGTCTGGAAATCTATCTTTTAACATCTTTACAGCTTCTATCCCACTGATATAAGGCATTCCAATATCCATAAGCACTACATCGGGTTCTGTTTTCTCTGTATTTTTTATAATATTAATACAATCAGGAAATGCACCAACACATTCGAAATTTGGAGAGCTATTTACAAGCTCTGAAAGCACCTTACGAAGCTTATTGTTATCTTCAAATATGATTACTTTTATTTTCATGTTGCAGTTTTAATTAGAAGTTGAATGGAAGTTCCTTTCCCTTGTCCTGATTCTATAAAATAGTCTGCTCCAATTTCAAATGCTCTTTTTTTCATATTATTCAATCCATTGCCTTGAGTTTGCTGGTTAATATCAAATCCTTTTCCGTTATCCCTTATTAACACTTTAAGCTCATTATTTGCATTTGAAATTGAAAATATTGCATGATTGGCTTCGGAGTGCTTAATCATGTTGTTAACGGCTTCCTTAAAAATTAGATAGAGATTTTTACGTTCATCCATGGATAATTTCAATTCTTCAAGAGAATTGTTAATATTAAATTCAAAGCGAATATTCTTAGCTTCCAGTAATTCACGTGCAAATGAACGCATCCGTACGATGATCTTTTCAAAACTATCATTGTCAGGATTTATTGCCCATACAATGTCAGCAATTGATTCAATTGTCTCCTGTGAATAATCAATTATGCGATCGAGGGTAGGTGTAAATTCTTTTGGATTACTGCGAGCAAGTTCACTAAAAATTTTTATGCTGCTCAGTGAAGAGCCAACTTCATCGTGTAGGTCAAGCGCGATTTTATTTCTAAGCTGCTGTACATTGAGCGTTTGCCTAATTCTGTAATTACGATATATGAAAAAAAACAAAATGCACACTAATACTAAGCCAGCCATGAACGAATATTTAAGCGAAGCCTGCTTTTTAATCTCCAGTTCTTGTATCTTTTTGTCTTTGGTGAGCAATGCAATTTCTTTTTCCTTTTTTTCAGAGGTATATACTGCACCTATTTCAACAGCTTTTTTCGCGGTTTCCTCGGTAAGTATTGAATCATTTAATGAAATATTCTGTGAAGCATAATTATAGGCAGATTTAAAGTCATTTATTGACTGATAACTTTTTGCCAGATTTGCACAGATGGAACTCTGGTTTGTTTTTTGCCCGATTTCGTTGGCAATATCTAATCCTTTTAGCAAATAATTGATAGCTTTAACATAATCTTTATGTTTCATATAACACTCTCCCAAGCATTCATAGGAATTGCTTATTTCGAGTTTGACTCCTATTTTTTCAGCAATCTGGAGGGCAATAGAAGCTGATTGAATCGCTTTTGTGAATTTTCCTTGTTCATTGTATATCATGGCTATTTCGCGTGTTGTAGTACAAATGCCTACAGAATCGCTCATTTCCTGATTCATACTTATTGATTGTTGTAAATAATCGAGTGCTTTATCCCATTTTTTTTCATACTGAAATATCTCACCCATTTGTCGCAGCCCATCAGCCATCATTATCCTGTTATTTATTTCTTTGGCAGTTTTATAGGATTCCTGGTAGTAATCAATGGCTTTGTCACTATTATGTTCTGATTGATAAATTAAGCCTATGTTGTAATAACTAAATGATAAAGACAACTTGTTTTTTTTTGCCTGACATATTTTTATTGCGTCAAGAAAATAATTAAGCGCTGTGGGATAATCGGCTATGTACATATAAATGACGCCTCTATTATTTGTTATTTTAGTGATAAGAGTAGTATCTTTTATTTCATCTGCAAGTTGCAAGGCTTTGTTAGAGTAATCCATTGAACTGGAATAATTACCCTGTTCCAAAGCAATACTGGATAAGTGGTTATAAGATTCAGCTAAAGCCAGCTTATTATTGGTCTGTTCAATAAAAGGAATGGCTTTAATTGAATAGTTCAAAGCGTTTGTAAAATTGCCTTTTTCAAAATAAAAACCAGCTATACTTTGATAGGCATTAATAATACCTTGTTTAAAATTTAGTTTTTGGGAAAGAGCGAGTTCTTGCTGTGCATAGCTTAAACTATTATCCGGATCACTCAGGGACAAAGTATGACTCAGATATTGAAGCTCATTTGCTTTGTTGGTGTCCTCTTTAGCGGTTTTAAGCGTATTGAGCAGTGAATCTATTTTAAACTGATTCTGTGAAAAACAAATACGTGAAAAAAAAACCTGGCAAATGACAGATGGAATAATTAAAAAACAAAATTTATTCTTCTGAGAAATAAACATAATAATATTTTATTCCACAGATGTAACCAAACCAGGTTCAACCGGCAAATTTTTTTCAGTGGATGAGGAATAACAAATATACGACCCTGAAAAATAATATAATCTTTTTATTCGAGTCAATAATATAAATTGATTCCACCGACTTGGATGATTTTTGTATAAAACCATATACCGTTTATTGAGTATTTAAAAATATTTATTACAAAATGGTTTGCTCCGTTGGGTAGAGTTTTTGCTGCTTTTTTCATACTACATGTTTATGTAATTGACTGACACCTTCATTCATGCTATCTTTGTATTCTAAACTTATTTAAGGGATAGTATTTCTAGGAATTTATAAAATCAAATTAAAGCTCATTTCTTATGAGAATGAAATTCAATATTTACCTTAAGATAGCACTACCATTCATGCTATTGGCAATTATGTTAATGACGAATTTATCTTCAAAATTAAACAAAACTATTACCCGACCTCGTATCAATATTAAAGTAGCAAATAATAAAGAATCATTCAGTCTGTCAAATTCAACGGATTATACTCAGAACTTTAAAATATATTATTCATCATACAAGATGAGAATGATGTGGTAAAAGTATCTATTTTCTAAAGTGAGTTAGAGTTGATGCATATGGAGACATTTTAAAATTTTAGCATTAATAATCAATAAATACATATGAAATATTATACCCGTATTTTAATTACTTTATCAATCACAGTAATCGCTTTTACTGTTTATTCACAGGACATATTCAAAGCCGCAAATGTTGGTATAGGCAGCATTAAGCCGCTCAGTAAATTTGAGGTTAATGGTTCGTTTGGCGAGGCAACAACCACAGTTAATAGCACTACAACACTTGATGCTACTTATGCCATAGTGCTTGCTACACCGGCTACGGCATATAACATTACATTGCCTTTGGCAAATAGTGCTACACTTCGTGTTTATACAATAGTGTACAATGGCACAGCAGGTGGCAATATTATCACCATAGATGCAAGTGGCTCTGATAATATCATTTCAGATGCAAATAGTTATACCTCTTATGCCCTTTCCGGTGGCACAATTACAGTACAAAGTGATGGTACCAACTGGCACGTTACAGTCGCATCACCTCCTGTGGATGGAACTGCAGGCGGAGTGTTTTATGGTACCGGTATCGGCTCTGCTTTTTCTGCGGTGGGCACATCAGGAGAGGTTCTTGTATCGCAAGGCGCAGGAGCACCCACATGGGGTTCTGCTAATTCAGCGCTTACTACACATAATATAGTTACCGTAACTACGGGTGTTACGGTAACCAACGGAACAAGCCAGGTTGTTGGTGGCTCTAATGTATCTATAGATATTGCAACTAATAGCGCTACTTCACCTGGTTTAGTTCCGATACCTGCAGGTAATAATCTTGTATATACTTCAAACGGTGCGGGCGCACCGACATGGGGTGCCGTTTCATTAAATAATTCAAATTCTGTTGCCGGTACTTTACCGGTAGTAAATGGAGGCACAGGTGCAACTACTCTAACTTCTAATGGCATAATATATGGCAACGGAACAAGTACTGTGGGTATTACTGCTGCCGGTACAAATGGACAGGTACTAACAAATTCATCAGGTACACCAGTCTGGACAACGGCTAGCTATCCCGCAACAACAACTATTAACCAGCTTCTTTTTTCATCTTCTGCCAATATAATTATAGGGCTTGCTGTGGGTACAAGTGGGCAAGTACTTTCTACTAATGCAAGCGGTGTTCCCACATGGATAACTCCAAGCAACGGCAACATTACAGGTACTGGTACCACTGATTATGTAACCAAATGGACAACCGGTGGCTCTGTACTAGGCAATAGTTTAATTTATGATAACGGCACCAATGTCGGCATTAATACAACAACTCCCGGCTACAATGCATCGGGATCCTTTGAGCAAGCTTTAAGTATTTTAGGCACCAATGGTTCAGTTTTGGAATTAGCAAGAAATTTAACCACTGCTTGCTGCGGTGGATATGGCGATGGTGTAATAAGCTGGGTAAATACAGCTAATAATACCTCTACAAGCGGAAATCAGGGCGTTGCATTTATACAAGCTATATCACCAAGTGGAACTAATCCTGGAAATTGGGGCTCAGATCTTCAGTTTGCTACTAAACTAACTGGTTCTACCGGATTGGCTACTGAGAAAATGAGAATTTTAAATACAGGCGCTCTTGCCTTTGGCGGTGCTGCAAATACCGGCTCGACCGGACAGATACTACAATCTAACGGAGCAAATGCAGTTCCGGTATGGACAACAACTACTTATCCTACAACAACAACCATTAACCAGCTTCTTTATTCATCGTCAGCTAATGCCGTTAGCGGGCTTACTGCTGGAACTAGCGGACAAATCCTTTCAACTAATGCCAGTGGTGTTCCCACGTGGGGTGCCGTATCTCTAATTAATTCAAATTCTGTTACCGGCACTTTACCGGTTGTAAATGGAGGAACAGGCGCAACAACTTTAATATCTAATGGCATTGTATATGGAAACGGAACGGGTGCTGTAGGTATCACTGCTGCCGGCGTAAATGGACAGATGTTAACTAATTCATCTGGTACTCCGGTGTGGACCACAGCTACCTATCCGGCAACAACAACTGTTAACCAGCTTCTTTATTCGTCAGCAAATAACACAGTAACGGGAATTGCTGCTGGTTGTATGTCGTCAAACTAATTTGAACTAAACACTAACGAGTATTTCCGGTTAATTGATTACAAATTTAATTAAATTTTTCTTCACTTTAAATTTTTCGTAATTATTTTTTCGTTCGCTGAAACAATTTTGTTTGATTCGCTCTCTTTGCATTAAAATCAGTCCGCCACGGCCATAATAAATATCCGCTGGTGTTAAATTGTCAAGGGATTCATGATATTGCTCATGGTTATAGGTTTGAACAAAAATCTCCAGGGCTCTTTCCAATTCCTCACAAGAATAATAGTTGTCCAATTTAACAACGTTTTTCATTGTCCTGTGGTATCGCTCTATCTTCCCCTGCGTTTGTGGATGGTACGGTCTTCCATGTATCGGATCAATATCATGCACTGTTTGCAAATACTCCTTTAACCCCTTGGAGATGTAGCAAGAGCCATTATCGCACAACAATTTTGGTCGTTTTTTCGTTTTCAATCTCGCTTTGACGACGGCTCTGTCTACGGTTCTTTTTACATCATCAGCTTCCATTGCTTTGCATAGTTCCCAGTGAACAATGAAACGACTATAATCATCCAGGACAGTACTCAGGTAATACCACCCCCACCCAATTATGTGGAAGTATGTAAAGTCCGTTTGCCACATTTCATGAACGAATGAAGTCTTGTGTTTAAATTCATTACTGGCAGCAAGCAGAATATGTGCCGGTGAAGTAATCAACCCCTTGGCTTTTAATATCCTGTAAACGCTGGATTCTGATATGAATATCTGTTGTTCGTCAGTCATCCTGTGAGCCAGTTCTCTGGGTGAAAGATGCGGGTAATCCAACGCAACTTCCACAACCAGGTTCTTTTGAGATTGTGGTATGGTATTCCATTGCTGACGGTTTGAAGCCCTTTGATGGGGCTTCAAACCGTCAATACCCTTGTCGCAATAAGCTTTATACCAATTGAAAAATGTGCTTTTATTCACGCCGATTTCTTTCAGTGTTTTATTTACTCCCATGTCGGATTGATCCACCATTTGAATGATTTCATATTTTTCAGATGCTGAAAGTCTCATATACTTCTTGTTTGCATCTACTCCAATCCATTCAAGCTTTTTTTTACAATGTCATATCGGAGCATAAGGTCCGCCACCATTTCCTTTAACTTCGCATTCTCATTTCTAAGGTTATTGACTTCATCATTGGTTGCGTCTCTGGTCGTATCCCCAGCGAGTCGCTTCTTACCAGCCTCCATAAATTCTTTGTTCCATTTGTAAAACTGACTCTGATGGATAGAATACTTTCGGCAAATCTCCGCTACCGAAATTTCAGCACGTAAGGCTTCCATCACGATAGTGATTTTCTGTTCCGAAGTAAACATTCGTTTTGTTTTTCTGCGAATCTCCTTGATGAAATTCTCTGTGGTTTGCCTTTTTCTTGTTTCCATAATGTTTAAATTTATTAAATATTGGAAACACTCGCTTAGTAGTGAAGAAATTTAGTCCACTTTATGCTGACGATTTACACTTATACAAACCTATTACGTAGGTTGTGTAAAAAACTAGAGAGAATTATCATAGAGAATGAAAAAACAACAGATAATGAAGACTATCAACTTAAGCTGGCTAAATTAAAAGAAGAAGTTCGAGCAAATCTGAACACTGAAGAAATTGAAATGTTTACACTACTCGTAGAAATAACCGATGATAATGATGACTGGCCTCGTAAACTACATGCATGGGCAAGAAATAAAAGGGTAGATGAGATTCTAAAATAGAAACTAAAATATATGATAATTTAAAAAAAGCTTATCTGAATATTTATTCGCCACAGTATTATATATTGAAATAAAATGCTGCAATTAAAATTTAACTCCTCACATTAGCATTTTAGTCAGTAATAAAATGAGAGGTAAACATAAAAATGAATCAATTTACGTACTCAGAATCACGTATTCTGAACAGATTAAGTACCCAGCACCACTTCAATCTGAAACCTTGGGGTATTTCACTAACCTGAAAAATGCAGAGCATTTCATTGCATCCCCGCCTAAAGATATTTATTGGTTTCGCCAGGTTTATCCCTTTAAGATTTACGAGATAGAAAAATACAGAGCAAATTACTTCTTAAAGGACATTAGCGTTAGAATTTATGATAGTGCTGGCATATTTTTCGGCGAACACCCATCTGATTATGAAAAAAACTTTCAAGGTAGGGATCATGATGATTGCAAGTTCAAAACTGGGGATTTCGTTGAATTTATATATAGGAATAGGCTTAATATTGGGATGGTGATTGCCCTGCCGCCTGACACACAGTCTGTCTCGAATATATCCAAGAAGGCGATTAAAAAATATAAAATACACCCCTTTGATAGTTCTGATGATTCGTATTTGTTGTTAATTAAAGAACGTGGCAAATTCCACCATGAACACGTACAAGTTTTCCAAGTATTTAAGCCGTCAGCAATAATACCTAAAACTCTAAAAAGACAATTGATTTTGAGGTATCAGAAATGTGTTGGGTCTCAGGGTAAAAATAGCTAAATGAAAGATTTAAAAAAACAAAATGGATTGAATTCTCCTCTCCCTATAAAGTGGACGAAAGAAATCAATGAATGGCACGGTATATTTAATCTTAACGAGATAAAATACGAGATATTCATTCAAAACAAATCAGATACACAGACGCATTTCCTATTCAAATTTCATTCCGACGGAAAATATGATACTCTCAGTGATGCGAAGAAGTCATTCAGCGTCATACCAACGTTAGAAGGGGCGGCGATGGAATTCATCAAAGAAGTGCAACCGCAGGCATTCATGTTTTTTGAGCTGGATGAATCCGACATGAGAAAAATGATGTACGACAAGTTCTGTATCAATGTTAGTAAGAAGATGAAATACAGATATATTAAACCTGACAGTTCATTTTATATACTGGTAAAAGAGGACGGAATGAAAGGTATTATTAGAAGCATGTTGAAGATAGTCACCGAGCGAATGTAAAGTAAAACCATTATTCTTAAATAAAACACCAATGACTAAACCAGAATGGAAAAGTAATTCAGTCCTGAGCAATAACACAGTATTTCTTGTGAGAATAAAATACTCATTAGAAGAGATAAAATATCCCCAGCAGTTGCACGGTGGCACGATTGGCATATTCACAAATCTCAAATATGCCGAACATTTTTTGTGCCTCAAAGATAAAACACTCTACAATTTTCTTGAAAATAAAAACTGGAAGATTTTTGAAATTGAAGAGATAGCGCTGAACTACTTTTGGAATTTTTTGCGCACAAGGTTCTATGATAAGGACGGAAAATTTTTTGGAGAACATATCTGGGAACAGGAAAATAGTGCGAAGAAAAGTTATGACCACAGATTCAAAAAAGGGGATATAGTCGAGTTCGTAGAGGGACCGATTCTGCATGCTGGAATCGTTGCCTCTGTGCCTCCATGTAAGGACACATCGCCATTTAAAGATTATTACATAGTTCTACACGGCGTTAAAGAATACTCTTGTTTTCGGGCAGCGAGCTTCAATGTCTTTTCGTTATCTGGAAAAATAACAAATAATTATAAAGAACGGCTTCGTGAACGATTGAAAAAAGAAAGCCTGAGGAATCTGAAAAGTGAAATCGAAAAGAATTCTGACAATACCACCTATAGAATTATAGAATAGCAATCAAGTGGACAAAAGTTTTATTACTTTCGTCCATAATATATTCTATTTTGTACATAGATTTCAGCACTATAAGAGAAGGAGATACAAAAGCTCTTGTAACTATTTACAAAGCATATAGGGAAGATTTTATAAAATGGAGCTATCATAGCTATAAATTATCATCCGAAGACGCCAAAGATATTTTTCAGGATTCAATTATTGATTTTTATAACAATATAATTGAGGAAAGAATTACAGAACTTACTTGTGATACTCGTACTTACCTTTTCGCAATAGCGAAGTTTAAAGCCATCAATTTCATCAAAAAATCAAATCGCAGTATTAACCTTTCTTTAAGTCAATTGATAAATGAGTATAACTCATTTGAAGATATGGCTAATAAAAAAGATAAAGACGACCACGTCAAGGAAATTCTGAGAGTTCATTTAGATAAACTCACTGAAAAAGAAAGAAGAATTATTGAGATGTATTATTTTGAAGATAAGAGTATGAAAGAAATTGCTAAAGAATTAGGCTATAAAAATGAAAATGTGGCAAAAAAAATGAAGTTTGAAAGCTTCAAAAAATTATCTCAGTTTATAAAGAATAAAATGATGCTGTTTACTTTTTAAAATGGAAGAACTGTTAAAACATATAGAAGAAATTGAATCCTATTACGAGGGTAAACTTTCCGATGAAGCTAAGTTGGAATTTGAAAAACGACTTGAATCGTCAATTGAGTTAAAAAATGAGTTTGAATTATATCTAACAGTAAGAAGTGGATTAAAAAACTTAAGTGAAGAAAAAAAATTAAAAGAAGAACTTAAAAAAGCCGATAAAGAATTAGATAATAGAATAAGTTTTAAACAATGGTTAAAGCCTTTATCAATAGCTGCTTCAATAGCTTTAATTATCGGGATGATTTGGTATAATTATTCTTACAAAAGTAGTTCTAAGATGCTTGCTGAGAAATATTATGTTCAAGATACTGGGCTTCCCATTTTTATGTCGGCTAATTCAAATATACAGTTGGATAAAGCCATGCAATTTTATCAGGATAAAAACTATAATGAAGCTATAAAAGTATTAAGAGGGATTCGGATGAATGATACAATTGAATATTATTTAGGATTGTGTAATTTTAATATAAATAAAGATGCCATTAAAGAGTTTGATGATGTTTATAATGATAAACAGAGTATTTATAGTGATAAGGCTGGCTATTATGAAGTGTTGGCATTATTAAATAAGAATAAGATTACTAAAGCCAAAATTTTAATCAATGTGCTTTATCAAAACAAACAACATCCTTTTATTGAAAACTTGAAGAAGCTTAAACAAGAACCTGAATTAAATAAATGATATTTAAAACGTTCAGAAAAAAGAAATGGCGTTATATCATTTTTACAGTAGCGTTGCTATATTTTTCCGATTCCTACAGCTCACAAATATTAAATTACACTCCCTCCTCTATCGAGAAAAGAATTGATTTTCTGATTTATAATGGACAAATAACAAAGGCAATCTCCACCTGTGACAGTGAAATTGGAAAATTAAGGAGTAATAGCACATTAACCTTGAATATCTATAAGCTATTTATGCTAAAGGCGGAATGCTATTATCAATGTGAGCTAATGGAAAATTTTAAAAAATATACGGATTCTGCCCTTTATTATCTAAATAAATCCTACCCCGATACTACTATTTATCATTCTATGGTTTTTACAAATTATGCCCGATATTATCACTACCTTATTATTCCGAATGTGGCTAAAGTCTGGGGGGAATTAGCCAGACATATTTATTTAAAGAAAAAGAATGAAGCTGATAAAGTTGATGCTTTCCTGATTTACCAGTCAATCGGTGCTTATACCCGTAATTTACCCCATTCAAACGCCATTTTAAGTTTTGATACAGCTTTTATGTTATATAGTAAAACACACCCTATTCCTGATTATTTGGGTGCCATGTTGTATAGAAGTTATGGAAATGCCTGTATGGATAGAATAGTAAATTATCCTTCAAACCTAACTTCTCCATATTTACAAAGATGTAACATTGCTTTTATTTCCGGTTTAAAAATAATTGAAAAATACTACCCTGATAATCTATGTGAGCAAGTAGATTTTTTAGACTTACTTGGATTATTAAACTATTTCACACACGATTATGCTGTTTCTGATAAATTCTACAAAGAAGCTGAAATGATATTGGATAAAATTGACCAGCGAGATAATAATAATCCCGATTTTGCAGTAAATTATTTAGAAACACGCAATTGGCATAATTTTACACTTGACAAAATGTGTACGCCTGAAAATAAATTGCAAATTGATTATCAGGAATTAGAAAATTCAACAGAAGCCGAAAAAGTATTTAATAATTTCGCTATAAAAGATATACACAGCAATTCAAAATCCTTTCGTGATATTTATAATATTTCCCCCTATCAAGCATTAGTGCCCTTATGTTATGAAATTTATAGTAACACTGGCGACATAAATGTGGCTTACAAAGCTTTAGAATACTCTGAAAAAGGCAAGATTTGGAATTATTACAATACAGTTATATTAAAAGATACGTCCTTAAAATACAATAAGTCAAATACACCTCCTATTGATGGGAAGCAAATTGTAAATGAAATACAATCAAAACTGTGTGATAGTTGTGCTGTGGTTGAATATTCAGAACAAAGGCAACCCGGCACCTGTGGATTATATGCGTTTGTTATAACTCAGAGTAAATTTCAATTTTTCCGGCTTTCTATTCCTGATATGGAAAATTACAAACTATTTACAGACGTGCTTCCTGATAAAAAACATACAGTGAGCGATTATAAATTTGCTTATTACCGACTTTATTTATTAGCTTTTAAACCTATTGAGACTTTTCTTCCTAAAACAATTAGTGATATAACATTAGTACCAACAGCCGATTTGAGTACTGTGAGTTTTGATGCGATGGTAAGAGATACAATTCAAAGCGACTTCTTAAAAATGGATTATTTATTTAACCATTATTATTTTCACTATCTCATATATCTTTCTTTCACCTCTAAGTATAACTCTACTACTCCATTAATCAATCAGTCTGTATTTGTATACCCCCAATATCTCAATAAAAATTTGATTACGTTGCCAAACATGGGAAAATATACTGTCTTATGGCACAACAGATTAAACGGCGAATTCTTAACAGGCGTTAATCTTAATAAAAAGAACGTTCTGAATAGCTTCAAAAACAAACAACTCATTCATCTTACAGGTCATACTTTAGCAGACGTGCAGAACATTGACGACTTTAAATTTTATCTTAGAGACATATCAGATTCATCGTGTACCTATCTATCAGAAGGAGATATTATTAATAGTAAAATTAATGCTGATTTAGTTATATACGCCTCTTGTATGAGCGGATACGGAGAGGCTGATATAAATGAGGGGCTTAATTCATTTGCGAGGGCTTTTATATATGCAGGTGCAAAAAGTGTATTGTATTCACTATTTAAGGCTGACGATAAATCAACGGCATTTATTACGAACTGTTTTTATGAAAACCTATTAGATGGTCAACCCAAGCAGATTGCTTTACATAATGCAAAGAAAAAATATCTTAAACAATGCCAAACGAGTGATGAAGCAAATCCTATTTACTGGGCAGGACTAAATATATTAGGAAATACTAACCCAGTTCATTTAATAATCAAATCTTCTTACTCTTATACTGCAATAACGGGCATTATCCTAATAATGGGGATATTGTTATTCGTTTTAATAAAAAAATATCCTTCCATTCAGAGACGAGCTAATAAAAATTGATTGTACTGGGTTACCTTTTTTGTTTTTGATTGATTAATGGTAAAGTTAAACTCAAACCAAAAAAACAATCACCCATGAAAAAACTATTTTACTTATTCTGCTTATTGCTAATTCAACTTACGGCAAATGCACAAGAAATATTTACAAAGCAGTGGTTAACTGTTCTTGATTCATCAACTTCCAATGTTGACCAATTATCTGCAGGTTTAGACTTAACTCAGACCATTTCAGGGGGGTGCAGCACGGATTATTATGATACCTATACGCCAAAATTGGCACTTAGCTATTCAGGTAATCAGGTGGCTTGTATAGGAATGAGTGACTGCGATATTTTTACAAGTGCATTAAATACTTCTAATGGTTCGAGCGCTTTTCAGGATATTTATACTAATGTTTCTCCAGAATGTGGAGTAGGAGTTATTTATGATAAAAACAATAATCTCTTTGGATTGGGAGCATTTAATTTTGCTACTAATGGGTCTAATTCCAGTGGTTCAAATTTTTTAAGAAAGTATGATTCAACTGGAGTAATACAATTTACAAATATTATTCATAATTACATAGCCGACAAGGAAGATGAAATGAGACTTGACGATAGCGGGAGAGTTATGCTAGCCAATGTTAGTTATAATAGTTCTCAAAATTTTGTCCATCCATTATATTGTTACAGTAATTCTGGAACCCTTCAATGGACATCAATAATAAACGTTAATTATGATTATTATTACGGATATGACGGATTATTAGAAGTTGATGACAGTAATAATACTGTTTTTACAGGTAAATACCAGCCTTCAGCAGATCCATCCGGGTATGAGGTTGTAATTAGGAAAGTAAATTCGGCAGGCGCTCAATTATGGCAGGTTAATTATAGTAGTTATCCTGAATGTTTTGCTGACAAAATTGCAATTGACAAAAATGGAGATATTTACATGCTGATTAATACAAACGCTTTTACTGACGAAAGATTAGTAAAATTTAGTGGTGCAAATGGCGCTGTAATATGGGATGTCGCAAATACTTATGGAGATGAGGAAACTGGTAACATTAAAATAAATATAGATAGCAATGTAATTGTAATGTCAAATATTGGACAAAGTTTATCCTATATTAATTACACCAATGGAAATACTATATGGTCAAAAACTATAACAAATGGTCGTTCATTAGGTACAGATATAAATGGAAATATTTATGAGGTTTCAACTGATATGTTGAGAATTTATAGTAGCGCGGGTACACCACTCGATTCTGTTATAGTTTCCATACCGGGATATACAACAACCTTAAATTCTATTGTTATAAACCCATCAGGAAACATATTTTATTTATTAGGTGAAAGGTCAACTGCTTCAACCAACAAAATTTTTATAACTAAATTTTCTAACAACAGCAGTATCAACTGTAGTGATTCATCTGTGGATATCACAACAGGATTAGTTGCATGGTATCCGTTTAAAGGAAATGCTAATGATAACAGCGGCAATGGAAACAATGGAACGGTACATGGAGCTACTTTGACAAGTGATAGGTTTGGCAATCCCAATAGTGCTTATTTATTTAATGGTTCATCAGATTATATTCATGTCAACATGGCTACTCCATTAAACACTACAACAATCAGTGGACTTTCAATGTCAATATGGTGTAAATTAAATTCAATAACAACAAACGCTGGGCTGATGTGTTTTTATGATTCAACTAATAGTGATTTATATGGTTTTCAATATGACCAGACTCTACAAAAATTGGTAGCAGGAAATGGCGTAAATGGACAGGATGGGAATGATATTTTTGATACCATCACACCTGATACCAGCACGTGGTATAATTTGATATACACTTGTGACTATTCTACTAATATTTCTAATTTATATTTTAATGGAGTATTTCAAGCTCAAAATGATACAACCTTAAACAGACCGATATTAAGCGCCATAAATATTGGAAGGTGGTTCCCTGGTGGCACTGGTTGGTTTACCAATGGTAAAATTAGTGATGTAAGAATTTACAATAGAGTGTTAACAAGCTGTGATGCCGATAGCTTATATCATTTAAGCAACAGCGGAAGTATCAACTGTAGTAGTTCCTCAGTGGATATTACGACGGGATTAGTTGGGTTGTGGTCTTTTACAGGAAACGCTAATGATAGTAGTGGCAATGGGAATAACGGAACGGTATATGGTGCAATCTTAACAACTGATAGGTTCGGCAATCCTAATTCGGCATATTCATTTAACGGAACTAGTGACTATATACAAATTCCAAATAATACCTCACTTGATTTAGAAAACGACAATTCATATACAATTTCAACTTGGGTGCAAATACCCGATTATAGTTTTAATACCGACAAAGAGTATGCTCAAAGAACTATGATTAGTATGCCAAGATCTGCTGGTGATGAAGGTGGATTTGCTTTTCGTTCGGTAGATAATCTTTTTTCTTACCTACATACTTATTCATTTGGACTTAACAATACTGTTCAAAATATCGTTTACGGCATTCAAGATTCACTTCCCCTGAATACATGGACACATCTTGCCATAACTTATAATTACGACACCATAAGACTATATAAAAATGGTGTGGAAGTGGGTGATACAGTATTAGGTTCATTCAGTCTTTATCAATCCGCACAACCATTATTTTTCGGCAAAGAATTTAATGTGACAGATACAACAGCAAGATGGTTTAAAGGAAATTTAGATGATATAAGAATTTATAACAGGGCTCTTACAAGCTGTGATGTTGATAGTTTATATAATTTAACATCAACAGGTAGCCCTACCAGCATCTCTAATTTTAAAAATGATAATTTTAAAATGCAAATCTTCCCAAACCCTTCATCAGGTCAATTTAATTTACAATTAACCTCACAACAAAATGAAAAAGTAGAATTAATTATTACAGATATTGTTGGGCGAGTTATATCAAACGAAATGATAGAAATAAATCAGGGTATCAATAACAAGGAAATTACACAACCATTATCTGGAATCTATTTTATTACTATCAAAACTGATTCAGGTCAACAAACTGATAAGCTGATTGTAATTCAATAATTCATTTCACAATAGAATTTAGAACCAACTTCCTTTCAGTTGAAGGAAGTTGGTTCTTTCTTTTTTTGACGCACTCCTATTAAAAAATGACTGCCCCCTTCAATTTTACCCTTTCTAATACATTTAATCAATCCGAGGGAGAAAGCGTCCCAGATCAACTCAAAATCGTTAAAACAGACGATTTGGGAGAGTATTACTTAGCTGATTTACCCAACCTGCCTATTAAATGATGCAATAAAAAATATTTTTCAGTAAACAGGCGGTGGATACAATAATGTTGCTTTGGTTAGCCAATGAACATTTAAAAACAAAATTTTATGTCAAAAAAAAACACAAAAATTGTAGCGGTGTCTAAGAACACCGACATACAAAAACCAAACGCAACTGAAGCGGTTAAGTTAGTTAAGAAGAAAGAGCAAAAAGTAATAGAAAGTCCTAAAATGGTTAATCTTTTCAAGACATCTTACCATTATTATAGAAATTTTGTAAAAGAGATATTGAAAGATGCCAAGGTAAATGGATTTCGTTTTGTGAAAGATGGAAAAATGGGTGGGTGGAAAGGTTTTATATCTATTCCCTCCACAGAAACTGAAAAGGCTAAAAAAGTATTAGCTGAGTTTAAAACTAAAAATCCAGATACGATTGATTTATGGTGGTAGCTTAATTCTCTGGATTGAGCTAATAAAAATATTTTATTTTATTCTGAAATAAGTATATAACGAACTTCCTGTCAACTGACAGGAAGTCTCTCATTTTTAGAATATATTAAATTGTGGGTGGATTTTTAATGAAAAATGACCTTGTCTTTAGATAGTTTTTTAGTTTTTAAAAATCAAATCAGTAAAAAACGACTGCCACCTTCAAATTTACCCGTTCCAGCACATTTTATCAACGCGAGGGAGAAATCTCTTAAAATCAACCCAAAACGATTAATTTGACGATTTTGGGAGTCTATCTAAAACTGATTTATACAAAATCATCTTACATGCTGTTTAACTGCCAATTATAGTTGGCACTTATTTGAAGTCAAATCAAAAAACTATTACTTATAAAAATTTATAAATTCAACATTCTTACTGAAGTTAATCTAAAATGTAGCGTCACGTGTAAAATACTTTTGTATTTTTATCGTGCTTAATTTATTCGTATAAAACATGAATTCAATTATACAGATTAAGGTTACCATTGAGGATATAAAACCTCTTATATGGCGAAGGTTGCTGGTAAAGTCTTCCTCCACTTTTTTTGAACTTCATAACATTCTTCAAATTGCTTTTAGCTGGGAAAACAGTCATCTTTTTCAGTTTAAGGTGGAAGACTATTTCATCGGGGTTCCTGATCCTGATAATGTAGAGGTTATAGATGCTAAGGATATGACTCTTGGCAAAATACTAACCGAAAGAGACTATGAGTTTACTTACGAATATGATTTTGGCGATAACTGGGAGCATACCATTAAAGTTGAGAAGTTTTTATACACTGACCCCGATAGTGAATATCCCCTTTGTAGCGCAGGAAAAATGGCGGCTCCTCCTGAAAACTGCGGAGGGGTGCTTGGGTATTACCAAATAATCAAAGCGAGCGGCAATAAAAAGCATCTTGAGTATGAACAGTTAATCGGCGATAGAAAGTCCTTTAATCCTGAGTATTTTAACATTGAGAGTATAAATAATCAATTAGCTCACCTTAAAAGCTATATTAAAAAGATTGAAAAGAACTAATTGATTATTTCACCATGGCAACCAAAATTAGTTTGAAGCAATATCAAGGATTGCCGAGAAATCAGGTGTTGAGATTAAAGTACGAGGGAAAAATCATTTATGTCAGACCCGGCTTCATGAGTGGATTTGGACAGAGGACACCTAAAGTAAATGAAAACTCAGGTGTATTCTTTAAAATTAAAGACTTTGAGATTTATAAAAAAGACCCCACTAATACTTCTAATTTAGAAAGTCTTTCTGTTGATTCATCAAAGATTGACGAGAGAATTGAAATAATTGATATTGAAAATTAAAAACGGCATTACTCGGTCAATCACACCGGCGCCGTTATTTAAAACTGCACTATCAGGTTCTTATCCATGTGCCTCTGTATTAGGGTATCAATTTTCATCCTTATCAAATAAAAGGCAAGATTTAGATTTATTGCCTTAAAATAATGTCATGTATAAGCGATGCTATCACCCAACTATAATTATCCGTTTTTGGCAAGGCACATTAAGCGATGAGATGCTTAATCAAATACCTGCCAGCACACGTGCTTATTGGAGTAAAATCAAACAAGACCAGTTATATGGCTACGAGTGGATTAGGGATTGTATGACTGAAAATATACCGGCAAATAAAACATTAGAATATAAACAGCAATTCACCGCTAAACGGATTCTTTGCCGTGTATATAATTGTTTTCATATGCTAACCAAAGAAACACTTCATTTCAGAAGAACGTTAAAGAATAACATGCACCATGTAATTAAGACCATTGACGCTATTGCTGTAACGCTGCCTTTAAAAATAGCCTGCCGTATTTTCAATTTCACTACTCATAAGTACTACCACTACAAAAACAAGATTAATTGTACTGCTTCACTGCTCAACCTGTGTTTTAAAACACATTCGCAGCAATTGTCGTTGCAGGAAACAGCTATTATAAAAAATGAGATAGAAAAAACTGAACACAAAACTCATCCACTTTCTACAATTTATTATTTATTAATTAACAGTGGCAAATTAGCTTGTTCACTGGGTACTTTCTATAAATATGTTTTTCTGCTACGGGGAAAGATGCTTAATACATTAAGTACAAAAGCATATCATCCGTTAAAAGCTATTAAACCCTTTCAGTATTTACATGTGGATGTAACTAACATAAATTCTCTTGAAGGAATTTTTAAGGTGGCTTTCATTAAGGATAATTTTTCTAAAGCAATTTTGAATTTTGCCATTTCGCGCAGTGCCGATTCAAACTTTATCAGAACAATATTTGAAAAAACTTTTGAGCAATATCAATTAAACACACACAAGGAAACTATAACCATAGTTAGCGATGGCGGACCGGAAAACAAAGGAAGCCTTACAGAATGGATAAATGCTTTGGAAGCGCCTGACACTGATAAACTGACCGCCAAACTTGATATTCCTTCTTCCAATAGCATGTCGGAAAGTGCTAACTACATTTTCAAACACAGTTATCTAAAAGATAAAGTAATTCATAATGAAAAAGAACTTTATGAATTACTAACCTTTTTCTTATCCGATTATAACCACCATCGTTATCCTATTGTACTATACGGCTATACTCCTTTTGAAGTATTGTATGGAGCTATTCCGGATAAAAACCGGTTTAAAGAGCTTATGCTTCAAGCCCGAAAAACCAGGTTTGAACAAAATCATAAAGATCGTTGTGAAAAATGCATCTTCTGAAAAAGCCATTACTAGTTTTAATTAAGTAATTCAGAAATCAATCTTTAATTTAAGTTCTCAATTTTTGTCTCACGGCAAAAATTATTTTACGTGTGGTTATTTTACATTTTTATGCCTTCACAAATATTCGTGGCTTTTCATACCACTTTTCCGTAGAAAGAGCATCGCTAATTGTTGTTAGAACGTTACCTAAGTGGTGTATGTCGTCAAACTAGTTTGAACTAAACACTAACGAGTATTTCCGGGTAAGTGATTGCAGATTTAATGAATTCTTCTTCACTTTAAATTTTTCTAATTATTTTTTCGTTCGCTGAAACAATTTTGTTTGATTCGCTCTGTTTGCATTAAAATGAGTTCCACACGGCCATGATCAATATCCGCTGGTGTTAATTGTCACGGGATTCATAATATCGCTCATGGTTATAGGTTTGAACAAAAATCTCAGGGCTCTTTCCAATTCCTCACCAGATAATAGTTGTCCAATTTAACAACGTTTTTCATTGTCCTGTGGTATCGCTCTATCTTTCCCTGCGTTTGTGGAGTACTGCCCTCCATATCGATCAATATCATGCACTGTTTTCAAATCCTCCCTTAACCCCTTGGAGATGTAGCAAGAGCCATTATCGCACAACAATTTTGGTCGTTTTTTCGTTTTCAATCTCGCTTTGACAACGGCTCTGTCTACGGTTTTTTTTGCATCATCCGTTTCCATTGCTTTGCATAGTTTCCAGTGAACAATGAAACGACTATAATCATCCAGGACAGTACCAGGTGATACCACCCCCAGCCAATTATGTGGAAGTATGTAAAGTCCGGTTGCCACATTTCATGAACGAATGAAGTCTTGTGTTTAAATTCATTACTGGCAGCAAGCAGAATATGTGCCGGTGAAGTAATCAACCTTGGCTTTTAATATCCTGTAAACGCTGGATTCTGATATGAATATCTGTTGTTCGTCAGTCATCCTGTGAGCCAGTTCTCTGGGTGAAAGATGCGGGTAATCCAACGCAACTTCCACAACCAGGTTCTTTAAGATATGGTGTGGATCTCCATTGCTGACGGTTTGAAGCCCTTTGATGGGGCTTCAAACCGTCAATACCCTTGTCGCAATAAGCTTTATACCAATTGAAAAATGTGCTTTTATTCACGCCGATTTCTTTCAGTGTTTTATTTACTCCCATGTCGGATTGATCCACCATTTGAATGATTTCATATTTTTCAGATGCTGAAAGTCTCATATACTTCTTGTTTGCATCTACTCCAATCCATTCAAGCTTTTTTTTACAATGTCATATCGGAGCATAAGGTCCGCCACCATTTCCTTTAACTTCGCATTCTCATTTCTAAGGTTATTGACTTCATCATTGGTTGCGTCTCTGGTCGTATCCCCAGCGAGTCGCTTCTTACCAGCCTCCATAAATTCTTTGTTCCATTTGTAAAACTGACTCTGATGGATAGAATACTTTCGGCAAATCTCCGCTACCGAAATTTCAGCACGTAAGGCTTCCATCACGATAGTGATTTTCTGTTCCGAAGTAAACATTCGTTTTGTTTTTCTGCGAATCTCCTTGATGAAATTCTCTGTGGTTTGCCTTTTTCTTGTTTCCATAATGTTTAAATTTATTAAATATTGGAAACACTCGCTTAGTAGTGAAGAAATTTAGTCCACTTTATGCTGACGATTTACACTTAACCCCAAAGTATATCGTTGTGCAGCAGCGGTTACAGTGTACTCGCCCACTTCTACCCCAAGTATATTAAATACATCAAGTGTGGCATTATCATTACCTGTATATTGATATACAAAATTGATCTGGTCTTTGGCTGGGTTAGGATAGGCATTTACAAAGCTTGGAATAACAACAGGTGCTACATTCGACGGTTTTGCCTTCATGCGCATTGATTCTGTAGAATCTACCGCACACAGGATACTATCGTTAAAATAAAACTGGTATTGACTATCAACAGGAGCAACTTCCAACCCCTGCAAAATTCCCCTTGCCTGAAATACAGCAGCCCCACCCGTGTAGAAACATTGGTCAGCAACGGACTCCAGAGCTTTCATTTGCTATTACCAAAACGGTACCGACAAGAACTATTAATGTTGTTTACAACTAAATTTTTTGTTTGTTGTTTTTCAATAAGTTGCAACGACTTTGTAAACAAGTTACGTTTAGCAGTTCTTGTCGTTTTGTTGTCGTTTTTGTTGGACGGCGACGGTCGTCGACTGCGTCTACAGCACGTCCGAACTGGTCTACGCCAGCACCGGCAAGCCGGTGCCGCCGATCACGCCGCCGGAGAACGACGGCGTGCAGGCCACGCTCGTGCTGACGGGCTCGACGTGGAAGGTGTCCAAGCAGACACGTCACGGACGGAACATGCGCACCCGGCTCGTGATCGCCCTGGCGTTGCGGTCTCGTGTGCTCGTTGTTGGTCGGCACCGGACCAGGCGTGGGCGGCCGACGGCGACGGCCAGAACACGTACGCGAACGCGCAGGCGTCGGGCGGTCAGCTCACCGTGCAGGCCGGGCTGACCCAGTGGACGCCTCCGGCGGGCTCGTCGTGGGCGACAGGGCGAGCAGTCGATCCGCCTCCGGGCAAGCCGAACCCGAACCAGCCCTACGGCTGCACCTACAGCGACGGCGGACCGTCGGCCACGGCGATCGATCGGCGTGGGTGGTCCACAGCCCGGCCAGTGGGTGTTCCCGATCTGCGCCGGCCCTGGAGTCATCGATCCGATGCCGCCGGTGTGGGTGACCAACGCCCAACCGGTCGCGGCGACCGTCCAGGTCGACCCCGTGGTGGTGGCCGAGCAGGCCGTCAAGCAGCTGGCCTTCGGCTCACCGACGATCGAGATGGCCCCACCGACTGGAGCCGCGCAGCTGGTCGGGGTGGCGACCTGGCTGTGGATCGACCCGGGCGCCTGGCAGACCCTCACCGCAACGGCGACCGCCGGGACCGTCACCACGACAGCGACGGCGACGCCGTCCAAGGTGGTGTGGGACATGGGCGACGGCGCACGAGGTCACCTGCGACGGCCCGGGCACCCCGTACAACCCGTGCAACCCGAACGCCACGACGGACTGCTCCTACACCTGGACTGAGGCCGGGCAGCTACCACGGTGACGGCGACCGTGTACTGGTCGGTGACCTGGACCGCGGCCGGCGCGCCAGGCGGCGGGAACCTCGGGCGTCCAGGCCGGCCCGCCGGCCCAGGTGCCGGTGACGGTGACCGAGTCGCAGGCGATCAACACCCCGAGCCGGGGGGAGCGACTGAGGAAGGCGAGGCGCGATGGCGACGACCGCTACGGCGAACCCGGACCAACGGCCAACGGGCGCCGAACGGTGCCCGACCCGCCCGGCGCGAGCCACCGCGGGCCGGGCGTCATCGCCAGCTCCGCTCGTCGTGGTCGGTGTGCTGTTGGTGCTCGGCTGTGCCCTGGCGTTCGCCGACGCCTCGCTGCACCTGGGGAGCCGCGAGGAGGTGCTCGTCGTCGCCCAGCCGCTCGCCGCCGGCCAGGTCCTCACGCCGGGCGACCTACGGCGCGGCGAAGGTCTCGACCGGAAGCGGACTGCAGGTCGTCCCGGTCACGCGAGGAGTCGACCGTGCTCGGTCGCAGCGTGGCGGTCCCTCTGGTGGCCGGGGCGTTGCTCACCACCTCCGAGGTCGGCTCGCACCGCCCGGTCGGTTCGGGATCCGACGTCGTGGCCGTCGGCCTGAAGGCCGGCGCGTTCCCGCCGGACCTGGCCGCCGGGGACCGGGTGCAGGTCGTCCCGGTCACGTCTCTGCCTCGGACAGTGCGCAGCGCGACGTCACGAGCGGGAGCCCGGTCGCGGCGACCGTGCTGGCGGTCGAGCCGGCGTCGGCTGATTCGGGCAGCCCGACGGTGTTCTCCCTCCAAGTCGTCCAAGTCCGACGCCGACGAGGTGGCGTCGCTGGCCGCGGCCGGCGAGGCCAGCCTGATCCAGGTCGGGGCGGGCGGCTGACATGGCGGTGAGCGTGTGGCGTTCGGCTCGGTCCGCTCGTGCGGGGTGACGACCTTGGCCCTGTCACTGGCCGCCACCTGGCCGTCGGAGCGGCGGGTGCTGCTGGCGGAGCTCGACCCGGCGGGCGGCACGCTGGCGGCTGCGTGCGGGTGGCCGTCCGAGCCGAGCCTGGTGTCGCTGGCCGCCGCGGCGCGCCGGGGTGGCGACCCGAGCCTGGTGTGGCAGCACTGCCAGCAGCTGCCGGGCGGGGCGGCGGT
The DNA here is from genome assembly GCA_963770495.1 of Chitinophagales bacterium. Taxonomy (GTDB): domain Bacteria; phylum Bacteroidota; class Bacteroidia; order Chitinophagales; family CAVYQA01; genus CAVYQA01. Next base: position 338,974 of record CAVYQA010000001.1, read on the forward strand.
GCTGGCCGGACCGGCCTCCGCCGAGCACGCCCGCAGCGCGCTGGGCATGCTCGACCGGCTGCTGCGGCCGCCTCGGTGAGCTCGACGCCGACGTCCTGGTTGACTGCGGCCGGCTCGATCCCGGCTCACCGGCCTCGGCCGTCGTGGGAGCGGGCCGACCGGGTGCGTGCTGGCGGTCCGACCGCGCCTGGCCGACCTGCACGCTCTGGCGACCTGGCTCGAAGCCCACCCATCGAGGCGGAAGCTCGGGCTGGTGACGATCGGTGACGGCCCCTATCCCGACACCGAGATCGCCGAGGCGCTCGGCGTCGAGGTGCTGGCTCGGCTGCCGTGGGATCCCGACGCGGCCGCAGGCACTCGTGTCGGTGCCGGCCGTCGGCCCGGGAGCTGCGCCTGGCGCCGCTGGTCCGGGCGGCCCGGTCGCTCGCCGACCGCCTCGGCCGACATCGACCCGGCGGCACGGACTCCGGCAGGCCAGGCCGCGGCGTCCGAGCCCACCGCCGGTGGCTCCTGCGGACAGCGGCTGTGTGCGGGCCTGGCGGCCCGAGCGCGGCGGCCGTGCCTCGACGAACGGCAGCGCGCCCGAGGAGGTGTCGCGGTGAGCGCCGACACCTCGCTGGTGACCGACCTGCGGACCGAGGTCCTCGCCGCGCTCTCGGAGCGCGAGCGCGACCTTGAGCGACCGCAGGTCGGCCGCCACTCGGCCGCGGCCGACGAGCAGGCGCTCGGTCGCCAGTTGATCGCCGAGGCGTTGGAGCGCCGGGCCAGCGAGGCGTTGCGCAATCGCGGCCGCGGTGCTGTCGGCGCCCGAGGAGGACGAGCTGTCCCGGGCGATCTTCGACGCCCTGTTCCGCCTCAACCGCCTCCAGCGTCTCCTCGACGACCCCGAGATCGAGAACATCAACGCCAACGGCTGCGACCAGGTGTGGGTCCGCTACGCCGACGGCCGGCGCGAGCAGGTCGAGCCGATCGCCGCCTCGGACGACGAGCTGGAGGAGATGCTGCGCACCGCGGCGGCCCGCACCGGGATCGGCGAGCGCCGCTTCGACCGCGGCTCGCCCCGCCTGTCGCTGCAGCTGCCCGACGGCTCGCGGCTGTTCGCGCTGATGGCGGTGGCGGCCCGGCCGTGCCTGTCGATCCGCCGCCACCGCTACCTGCGCATCACCCCCGACGACCTGGTCGACGATGGGCACGCTCGACATCGGCGCTCCGCGAGTTCTTGCGGGCCGCCATGCTGGCCAAGAAGTCGTGCATCATCTGCGGCGGCACCGGGGCCGGCAAGACCACCCTGCTCCGGGCGGTGGCCGCCGACATCCCACCCACCGAGCGGCTGGTCACCATCGAGGACTCCCTCGAGCTGGGCCTCGACCGCTTCCCCGAGCTGCACCCCGACGTCGTCGCGCTCGAGGCCCGCGAGCCGAACCTGGAGGGCGAGGGCGGGGTCAGCCTGGCCGAGCTGGTCCGCTGGGCGCTGCGCATGTCCCCCGACCGGGTCATCGTCGGCGAGGCCCGCGGCGAGGAGGTCCTCGCCCTGCTGAACGCCATGAGCCAGGGCACCGACGGGTCGATGGCCACCCTGCACGCCTCCAGTCCTCGCAGGGGGCGTTCTCCAAGCTGGCCACCTACGCGGTGCAGGCCCCCGAGCGCCTGCCGCTGGAGGCCACCAACCTGCTGGTGGCCAACGCCGTCCACTTCGTCATCCACCTCGCCCAGGACGGCGACCGCCGCTTCGTGTCCTCGGTGCGCGAGGTCGTCGACGCCGAGGGACCGATGGTGGTCTCCAACGAGATCTTCCGGCCCGGCCCCGACGGCCGGGCCGTGCCCGGAGTCGCCGCTGCGCAACGACACCCTCGACCAGCTCGCCGCCGTCGGCTTCGACCCCGGCCTGCTGGACCGGCCCCAGGGCTGGTGGGAGACAGTGAGCGCCGCTGGCCGCCTTGTGCGGGGCCGGGGTCGGCCTCGGCCTCGTGCTGGTGATCGCCGGCTGGCGCGGCGTCGAGCTGCCCCGCCCGACCCGACGCATCGGCGCGCCGCGCAGGTCGAGCGGGCCAACCTGCGCATCGGGCTGGCCGTCGGCGCCGCGGTCGTGGTCGGGGCGGCCACCGGTTGGCCGGTGGGCGCCGTGTTGGCCGGCCTGGCCGGCTGGGGCGCACCGGGGCTGTTGGGCGGCGCCAAGGGCACGCAGGCGGCGGTGGGGCGCATCGAGGCGGTCGCCGGGTGGGCCGAGATGCTGCGCGACACCATGGCCGGCGCGGCCGGGCTGGAGCAGGCCATCGTCGCCACCGCCCCGCTCGCCCCGTTGCCGATCCGGGCCGAGGTCGCCACCCTGGCCGTCCGCCTCGAAGGCGAACGACTGGCCCCGGCCCTGCGGGCCTTCGCCGACGAGGTGGCCGACCCGACCTGCGACCTGGTCGTCGCCGCCCTGGTCCTGGCGGCCGAGCACCAGGCCCAACGCCTCGGCGAGCTGCTCGGCTCCCTGGCCGCCGCGGCCCGGGACCAGGCCACCATGCGCCTGCGGGTCGAGGCCGGCCGGGCCCGGACCCGCACCTCGGTCAAGGTCATCGTCGGCGTCACCGGCGGCCTCGTCGTCGGCCTGGCCGTGTTCAACCGCGGCTACCTCGCCCCCTACGACACCGCCATCGGCCAGCTCGTCCTCGCTCTTGGTGGGCGGCTGTTCGCGGCGGCGTTCGTCTGGCTGTCCCGCATGACCCGGCCGGCCAGCGTCGAACGGTTCCTCACCAAAGCTCCGCGATCACGACTCGCGACGGACCTCGGAGGCACGGTCGTGATCCTCGCCCTCGTCTGCGGCGCCGGGGTCGGCGCCGGCCTGTGGCTCATCATCCGCGGCCTGTACCCGCCCCGCCCCTCGCTCGCCCAGGCGCTGGCCCAGCTGCGCCGGCTGCCCGAGCCGCCCCGGTCCTCACCCCCGAGGCCGACGGCGGGTTCGCCGCCCGGCTCGGCCGACCTGCGGCCCGCGCCCTCATCCGAGCCGGTGCCGGCTGGCTGCTCCCCGCCACGGTGCGCCGCGACCTCGCCGTGCTCGGCCGCAGCCCCGAACGCCACCTGGCCGAGAAGGTCACCCTCGGCCCTCGTCGGCCTGCTGTTCGCGCCGGCCATCACTGCTCTGTTGCTCCTCGGCGGCGCCCACCTTCCCCTCGTCGTCCCGCTGTGGGCGTCGCTCATCTTCATGGTCGCCGGGTTCGTCCTGCCCGACCTCGGCATCCGCGCCGACGCCAACCGCCGGCGTCGGGACTTCCGCCACGCCCTCAGCTCGTTCCTCGACCTGGTCGTCGTCGCTCTGGCCGGCGGCGGCGGGGTCGAGACCGCGCTCGCCGACGCGGCCAGCGTCGGCGTCGGGCTGGGCGTTCGCCTACCTGCGCCGGGCGCTCGACCAGCGCCCGCCTCGCCCGACAGACCCCGTGGGCCGCCCTCGGACGGCTCGGCCAAGAGCTCGGGATCGGCGAGCTGTCCGAGCTGGCCGCGTCGGTCGCCCTGGCCGGCACCGAAGGCGCCAAGGTCCGGGCGTCACTCGCGGCCAAGGCCGCCTCGCTGCGCACCCACGAGCTGGCCGAGGCCGAGACCGCCGACCAGGCCGCCACCGAGCGGATGAGCCTCCCCGTCGTCCTGCTGTTCGCCGGGTTCCTCGTTCTTCATCGGCTTCCCGGCCGTCGAACACGTCCTCACCGGGCTCTGAAAGCCATCAAGAAAGAACCACGAAAGAAGGCGACCTGCCGTGTTCCCTGAACTGACCATCCTCCGCCACCTCTTCCAAATCCTGCACACCCGATGGCAGGTGCTCCGAGCCGACCCCGAGGCCGGCTACTCGACCGAGACGGTCGTCGTCACCGCCTTGTTGGTTGCACTCGCCATCGGCCGCGGTCGCGGATCATCGTCGCCAAGGTCGTCTGACCACCGCCAACAACATCAACACCGGGAACTGACCGACGCGATGGCGCTGCGGAGGCTACGCACGCCAGCGCGCCCGCGACGGCGCTCGGCGGTGTCGCTCCCTTCGAGGGACGAGCGCGGCTCGGTCTCGGCCGAGCTGGTGCTCGCCACGCCGCTGCTGTTGCTCTTGATCATGGGCGTCGATCCAGTTCGCCCTCTGGGAGCACGCCGAGCACGTCGCCGACGCCGTCGCCCAACAGGGCGTCGCCGTCGGCCGCCTCCAAGGCGAGACCGCCGCCGCCGGCCAGGCCGAAGCCCAAAGCGTCCTCGACCAGCTCGGCACCGGCGTGCTCGTCGGTCCCGACATCACCGCCACTCGCACCGCCACGACCACCACCGTCGTAGTCACCGGCCACGCCGAGAGCGTCGTCGGCCTGTTCTCACTGCCGGTCAAGGCCGTCGCGTCCGGCCCGACCGAGGACTACAGCCGACCCGGCTCAGGCGCCATGACTTCCCCGCCCGTGTGCAAGCGGGACGAGACCGGAAGCGTCGCCGCCGAGCTGGTGCTGTTCACCCCGCTCCTCATCCTTGTCCTGCTCTTCGTCGTCGCCCTCGGACGCCTGGCCGGGGCGCGCATCGACGTCGACGGCGCCGCTGCCCAAGCCGCCCGGGCCGCGTCCATCGCCCGCGACCCCGCCACCGCGACCGCCATGGCCACACCAGACCGCGACCGCTGCGCTCGGATCCGACAACGTCACCTGCGCCCAGCTCAGCGTCAGCACCGACACCGCCCAGTTCCAGCCCGGCGGAGTCGGTAGCCGTCACCGTCACCTGCACCGTCGAGCCTCTCCGACCTCACCGGGCTGCGCCTTCCGGCTTCGGAGTCCATCTCGAGCCGTTTCGTCGAGGTCGTCGACACCTACCGGAGCGCCACATGACTGCCACCCTCCGGCGACTGCGTGCCCGGGCGGGCGAGGAGGACAGGCATGGTCACCGCCTTCGTCGTCGTCTTCACCCTGGCGCTGTTGTCGATGGCCGGACTCGTCCTCGACGGCGGACTGACGCTCGCCGCCAAGGTTCAGGCCATCGACGAGGCCCAAGCCGCCGCACGGGCCGGCGCGCAGGCCATCGACATCCCCACCTACCGGGCCACCGGCCAGATCACCCTCGACCCCGCCCAAGCCACCACCGACGCCGAGGACTACCTCGCCGCGGCCGGGCACAGCGGCACCGTCACCGTGAACGGCGACCAGGTCACCGTCACCGTCTCGATCACCCAACCCATGCAGATACTGAGCATCGGCGGCATCGATCACCTCACTGTCACCGGGACGGGTACGGCCACCGCCGAACAGAACGGCAGGGCCGTAATGACCCGTGTCGGGCGCATCGTCAAAGGCCTCGGTGCTCTCGGTCTCCTCGCCGGCCTCGCCGCCGGCATCCCCTGGGCACTCTGGCACTTCATCGGTTGGCCCCTCCCGCACCATGTCCCTTCACTGGCCCAGCTCGGCCACGCCCTCGATCAGCGAGGCATCCCCGACCAGGCCCTCATCGACGCCCTCGCCGCCGTCGTCTGGGTCACCTGGGCCGTGCTCGTCGCCTCCATCGCCGTTGAGGTCCCCGCCGCCCTCGCCGGGCGCCACGCCCCCCGGCTCCCGCTCGCCGGGATCTTCCAACCGGTCACCGGCCGGCTCGTCGCCGCTGTCATCGTCGCCGCCCTCTCCCTCGCACCTCGCCCGACCCAAGCGACTGCACTTGGATCGCTCGGCGGCGGCCTGTCGACGTTAAGTGGACGCCAACCAGTCGCCACGCTGGTTCTCACCGGTGCCACCCAGCCGCTCTCGGCCACGTCCAAACCGGCCACAACAGACCCTCGCCACGCACCGGCGACCGCGACAGCTTCCACCAACTCGTCGCGCACCTACGTCGTCCAGCGCGGCGACACGCTCTGGGGCATCGCCGAGCGACAGCTCGGCGACCCGTTGCGATTGGTCGGAGATCTACCAGCTCAACGAGGGCCGACCCCAGCCCGACGGGCGCGCCCTCACCGACCCGCACTGGATCTATCCCGGTTGGACACTCGTGCTGCCGCCCGCCGCGGCACGGGCTTGCGGGCGGACACGGCGCCGGAGACACCTCGGTACCCGCCCGGCACCCAAGCGTGCCGACGAGCACCACCTCGCCCACACGAGCGAACGGCACCGGCGGAGCTGGCTCGGGCACACGCGTCGGCCCAGGCGGTGCGCCGGCGTCGCACTCGACGACCTCGACCGAGGCGCGCCACGAGACGCCGTCCAGTTCCGCTCCCGGGCGAACGTCTGAGTCGGAAAGGTCCGGGGATGCCGGACGTTCGGCCGAAACCGCGACAGCTCCGCGCGCGCACCGATCGCGCCCATCGGCTTCGGTCTGCTCGGGGCCGGTTTGCTCGGCGTGCTTGTGCGCCTTCGGCGCGTCCAGCAACGCCACCGCCGCTTCGGCCGGCGGATCCCCTCCCGACCGGCGACCTCGCACAGGTGGAACAGGCGCTCGCCGCCAGCCGCGACCCCGATGCGCCGTGGTTTGTCGATCGCGCCCTTCGGCTGCTCACCAGACTCCTGCGCGACACGGGCCCGGTGCCCGCGATCCTCGGTGCGGTTCTGCGACCCGAGACCCTTGAGTTCATGCTCGACGGGGAGGCCGCCGCGCCCGCGCCGTTCACGAACGCCGCGCCTGACCGCTGGCTTCTCGCGCGCGACGACGAGACGACTCGGATCGCGCTCGCGGATGCGAAAGACGCGCTCGCGGCGCTGCCCTGTCTCGTGACCATCGGAGCCGACGAGGAGGGTGTCGTCTTGCTCAACCTCGATGCCGGGCGCCCAATTCGCGCTCGACGGTGATCCGGTCGTTGCGACCGAGCTCGCGACCTCCATTGCGCTTGAGCTGGCGAGCGCCCCCTGGAACGAGACGCTCGAGCTCATCGACATCGGTGTCGGCACCGAACAGGTCGGCCGCGGCCGGTGCACCACGGCGTCGTCCATCGACGAGGTGTTGCCCCTGCTGGGTGCGCATCTCAAGTCCGTGCGCTCCGAGCACATCGATGGCGGAACGATGGCTCCGTCCCTCGTTGCGGCCGAGCCGCGGACGCACGTGGTCCTCATCTCTACGCGCCCCATCTCACCAGCGGAGCAAGCGAATCTCACCGCCGAGATCGGCGATCCCAGGCAGGTCGGCATCGCCATCGTGGCTCCGGGCACCCTGCAGGAAGCGTCCTGGCGGCTGGTCGCGACAGCAGATGGGAAACTTGAGGTGCCGCCGCTTGGTCGCCAGGTCCAGGCGCAACGGGTCTCGACAACGCACCTCGCTGGAATCGCGGCGCTGCTCGGTCTCGCCGCACGGCGTGGCGACATCTCCACCGACACCCCGCCCTACGACACGTTGGCGTCGACGGAATCGCCATCTACAGCCGAGGTCCCAAAAGTCGAGGTCCCGACGACGGTTCTGCTCGAGGGAGAGTCGGTCGCGCCTCGCGCCCAAGAGACACCTCTGCCGACGGTCGAAGTTGGCGTACTCGGCCCGCTCGAGATCAGTGGCATCGCCGCCGCGCCGCAACGTTCAAAGGCGACCGAGCTCATCGCATGGCTCGTCTTGCATGACCGGCATGGCTCGACCGATGAGGTGGCGACGGCGCTGTGGCCGATGGGAGCTTCGGGAGGATCGCAACACAACGTCATCTGGGACGCGCGACGTGCCCTCGGTGAGGACGCCGATGGCAATTCGCTCTCGCGCGCGCAGGCGACCTCCGGCTCTCGCCGCTCGTGACAAGTGACTGGGCGCGTTTTCGCGAGCTCGCATGCTGCGACGACCGCGAAACGCGCGTAACTGCCCTGTCGCTCGTCAGGGGCAAGCCCTTTGCTGACGTCGATTGGCCGTGGAGCACGGTCGAAGGCCTCGCTGCAACGATGGAGGCGGAGGTCTGTGACCTCGCGTCGGCGATCGGAGAACAAGCGCTGCTCGACGGCGACGCGAGCTTGGCCGCTCACGCCGCGGAACAGGGCATCCTCGCGAGTCCCTACGACGAGCGGCTCTATCGCCTCCTCATCCGCCGCGTCCGACGCCCTCGGCAACCCCGCCGGCATCCGATCGGCCATGGGACGGCTTGCGGCCGTTCTCGAGGAGGACGTCGAACCGCTCGAATCTGTGCACCCCGAGACACGAGCGCTCTACGAGGCGCTCATGCGCCGCCGGCGTCCCGAAGCGCCACCGGACGTGACGGCGTCCCGGCGTTCCAGCGGTTCGAGCGCGCGGTCAGCCCGTGGCGTTCGCGAAGACGCCAAACCCGGCGTCACGACCGACCTCGACGACCACAGGCGCCGTTTCGATCACCACCCTTAGGCGAGCCGTGGCCGGCGCGGGTGCAGCGCTCGGGTAACGAGCACCCGTGGCACGTTGGTCGTCGGCCTGAGCTTCCGATGCCGAAACTGTGATCGCCGCCGGCCGTTCGATCGCCAGCCGGTCGATGGCCGGGTGTTCGCTCGCACTTGCTCGAAAAGGCGAGACGAGCGCCGCTCTCGGTCTCCCGAGGCGGCACAGGGCTGTGATCTGACGCTATGAGGGCGGGCCTCCTTCCCTGCTCACAGGAGTCATGCTCTCCTGACGAGCTGGGCCTGGCGGCCTGCTCAACGTCCTCTCGGGACGATTTGCGATCAACGAGCTAGCTCGTCGAGTAGCCCGGCAATCCACCCGGTTCCATGGGCCGCCTCGAAGGCGACCGGCGTCCCCCTACGAAGTCTCGAGAGCTCCCCGAGCGAGCACTTTCTTCTCGTTCACGAGGTTTCGGTTGCTGACCTCGTTTCCCTTCTTGTCCATCACGCAGACCTGGGTGCGGTTGCGGTGGACGTCCATCCCGACGAACACTGAGGACAGGCCTTCTTCCTGAGCTCGGCCTTGAACCCCACCTAGCGCATCCATCGGGCTGTCGGGCAATCGCGGATGCCAAGTTGAAGTACGACCGGGTCGAACACGCGGACGCTCGCCATCCTGCTGCGCACCGGCTACCTCGCCGAGGCCTGGCTTGCTCCGGCTGAGGTCCGCGAGCAGCGCCTTTTGCTTCGAGAACGAGCCTGGCTCGTCCGCCTGCGCACCGCAGGCAAGAACCGCATTCGGGCCCAGCTCGCCGATGAGGGGATCCCCGCACCTTCGAGGCCTTTGGACAAAGGCCGGTGCCGAGTGGCTGGACACTTTGGAGCTCTCCTTCATGCATGCCTGGGTTGTCGAGGACTGTGAGGAGTTCCTCGCCGTGCTCGAGGGGCGCATCAAACTCCTCGAGTCCGAGATCCGCCGCCAAGCCAAGCCGGACGAGCGTGTCGAGGCCCTGATGGCTATCGCCGGCATTGGGCTTCTGACGGCGATGACGCTCCTCGCCGAGATCGGCGACATCGCACGGTTCGCGACGGCCCGCAAGCTGTGCGCCTGGGCAGGGCTCACTCCGTCGATGCGCAACTCCGACCGCACGATCCACCACGGCCACATCACAAAGGCCGGACCGTCACCGGTGCGCCACGTCTTGGGCGAGGCGGTGCAGGTCGCGGTTCGCTCCGAGCCCTACCACGCGGACTTCCTTGCCGCAAAGCGCCGCCGAGGCGGCGGCATCGCCCTCGTGCGCATGTCGCGAAAGCTCCTCACCGAGGTCTTCCACGTGTTGAAGACCCTCGAACAGGCAACCCTGATCGTGAGTTCGGTCGGGTCGCCGGGCGAGTCCGTACAAACCCATGAGCCTGAAAAACGGCCGTTGACCTGAGTGAGACAGCCCGGTTTCCGCATACGACGTCGTGCGCCCCGATGGGGCCGAATGGGTGGTTGCGAGACCAACTCCGAGTGACAACTCCGCTCGATGTGGAGCATGCGCCGGTACTCGCCGGCGTCAAGGTCGTTCGTCCTCGCGCCTTCGCGCGCTCCGGGCGCTCCACCATGACCCCGTCTGCGCTACGGCGCGAGTCGGCTACCAGGAGCGGAGCCTCTTGACACCGGCCCTTCTCATGGGTGGGTCTGTGAGTGTTGCTGTGAGTGTTGCTGTGAGTTGCCGGAGCGCGCAGGCCCTTCACTGCGTGCCGCGATCTCGTCTGTGAACATTGCTGTGAGTGTTGCCGTGAGAAGTGCTGTGAGTCGGTCGGCGCACCATCGCGCCATGATTCGGTTCCGCTCCAGCCATGACGATCACCTGGCGTCGTTGTCATCGCGAACGACCCGGCACCTCGCCACCATCGAGGCCGCCCGCGCCGACCACAGCCTTGACGACGTGGCTCGGCTGGCCTCCCACGACCAGTTCGACCGCTCGCCCTCTTTGCAACTGCATCCCGACGACGGCTCTGGCACTGCGTGGGCTACGGCCAGACGGGAGACGTCGTCGAGTGGGTGTGCCAGAGCGAAGCTGCGGGATGGCGTCAGGCGATCCACATCCTCGACTCGGGCTGCGCGCTCCGCACGCGTGGGCCGCACACGAATCGTCGCCCTCCCGCAGGGACTCTTCTTCAAGCCGACTCCCGGCGGGAAGGTACTTCGCGACTGACGCAGCGGCCGTCGAGATGATCCCTGATTTAGTCCTTCTGGTGACCGCTGACGGGCCAGCACTGTGACCGTCCGTGCGGAGGCCCTCATGAACGAGCCCTTCATCACCGGCGACGAGCTGCTCGTGACGCCAGAAGAGGCCGCCCGCCGACTGTCGGTCGGACGAACGACCATCTACGAGCTGATGGCCAGTGGTGAGCTCCAGTCGGTCAACATCGGCCGCTGCAGGCGTGTGCCGGTGAGCTCGCTGTCGTTGTTCGTCAACAGGTTGATCGGCGACGCCGTCGTCACCGTTGAGCGACGTGGACGCTGATTTCGAAGGCCTCGCACATCGCGCTCATCGCCGCGGATCGCGCGGACGCTCACGGCCGTCAAGGTTCATACCGTGCTCTAGCAGGGCGAATACGTACGCTGTAGTTCACAAAGGTCCAGCAAACGGAGTCTGCAAAGCCCTAGTGGAGCGGACGAGGGCAACGCCAGACAAGGGGTGCCACCCGGCGAAGACCGTGAGTCCGGTGGGTCATGCCTCCGGATGCCGTCCTGCGACTTCGCCGGACTCTCCCTGGAAGGGCTCCAGTGAGTGCGGCGGTCCACAGGCGTCGAGGACGGGAGCCGGCGAAAGTAGAACAGCGATCAGGACCCACCCTTGCTAACCAATTGCTAACCAAAATGCACGGACGGATCCGAATAGGGGACGGCTACGGATGTGAGCTCAAAAATGCCGGTTGAACAAGGACCTTCTCGAACCTAGACGGACATCCCCGGACGCTCGCCTGCGGGTTTAGGTCCCGGCGATGGCTGAGACCGTCGGATTGCGTCGTCGATCGCGCTACAGCCCTCGCGGCTGTTTCGACCCACCGACGCCCCGGCCTTGGTCGCCGCCCCTATCGAAGTGGACCCGACCCGTGACAAAGTCAGGCGTGGCGTTGAACCCAGCGTCGAGCCACGCGCTTGCGTGCCGCTCCGCGTTCCGACTATTTGCCCACCAGGCACGATGCTTCGTCGCCGACGCTGGGAAGCGTCACGACTCTGTCGAAATTCCGCGACGTTGATCGTGAAAGACAACTCACTGCGGCCGTTTAGGTGTTCGGTCAACGCCGTGTACTTAGTCATCTCCACGCTGAACTATCCGCCGCCGAGTCGCCGAGTACAAGATTGATATTTGGCTCGCAACGTGTCCGTATCCAGCAGCGTGATGTCGCCCGTTGAGTAGGTCGATGGGTCTCCTCTCTCCATCGCGCCACTTTCTCCTCTGCGGGCTAGGGGCACATCGTCGGATCGATCTCATCCCACGCATATCCCGCGGCCGCTGCCGTTCGTGCGTGCTCGCCACTGACCATGCACCCACTGTGACCTGCCATTCCTGTACGACGTAGTTCGCCGTCGTACGCTCATGACCTTCCAAGCTGGTCATGCCGGTTCGATCCCGGTCGCCCGCTCCACGCGTCACATCGCGCACCTTCACGCGCCTTGTCCAGCCAGGTAGTTCACGCCTTCTCCGCTCCGGGTATCGGCCCAACGCCGAGCCCCCGCCGGTTCGTGGCGAGAGACCGTCGGCGGCACCGCTACGAGGGCCGCTCCCCCCTCGCGCACCACGCCCTCTCCTCGGCCAGCGGAGCGCCAAGACAATGCCGACCCGACCGTGATAACGGCCTCGTCTGGTGCACACTTTGAAGAGACTCATGGAAGGGGGGGAAGAGGAAGACGATGGGAAAAGAGGAAATCCCGATCGAGACTTTCGACGCCTTGCTGCGCGACCTTCTGGCCTGGGACCTCGTGGCGCCCGCTGAGGGGGACGACGGCCACACATGGCACCTAGCAGGGCGGGCTCAACAGCGGCTGGGGTACCTGATGGCGGCCCGTGGCCCGTGGCCGGCGGAGCGGACCGTCTACCTGGAGCGCCGGTGCGCCGACTGCGCCCAGAGACAGCTGACCCGGATGCGGGACGGCAAACACGTGTGCGATCCGTGCTGGCAAAAGCGTCTCGCTCACCCACAGGACAAGCCGACGACAGATGGCCTAGCCCGCGGCCAGGAACTCCCGCTGGGTCCGTCGCAACCGCCAGCGGGTCGCCTCATGATCTGAGGCTCCTTACCCGCTTTGTGTGCCCCGGCTCGCCCCGGACGCGGGTGCGCCCAGGGCTTGCAACAGGTTCGCCAGCCGGATACACGAGACATCGGCCTCGAGATCCTCACAAGGACACTGCACAGAGACTTCGAGAACGGGCGGTGGTTCACGAGATGAAGCACGTCTTATCGCTTGCAAGCGCGGGAGCGGGCTTGCTGATGCTCGCGGTGCTTCTTGTGCTCACCGACACGATGGTGATCGTGGCCACCTTGAGCATTGTGGGCGTGGTGATCTTCGAGCTCTGCTGGGCCGTCGCGCGCTCGGGGTGAGCGCCCTGTTTCCGGTCCCTCTTCTTGATAGGCGCTGTCATGCTCCCGGAATAGCGACCTTCACCAGGTAGTTTGCACTGGACAGCGGCGAGCGGAGCGGATAACGCCAAGCTCGAGAACTGGCAGTCGCCCCTCTGAGGTCGCCTTCGTTGCCACCTGCCCGCGCCGAAGAGATAGCCGCCGGATCATTCGGCAACGGTTTACCTCCTCTACCCCGCCAGGCCGCTACCCCGCCAGGCCGCCGGCGTCGGCCTGAGGCCTGGCGACCCAGGTCAAGCACTTAGATTCAGTCGGTGCGCACTCCTGGGGTCCCAGTGGCTCGTCGGCAGGTCGAGGCCGTCGCGTTCGACATCGGTGGGGTGCTCCTCGACTGGGACCCGCGCTACCTCTACCGCAAGCTGATTCCCGACGAGGCCGAGCGTGAACGCTTCCTCCAAGAGGTGTGCTCGCCGGCGTGGCATGCCGAGCAGGACCTCGGACGCGGTATCGCCGAGTCTTGTCAGGAACTGGCGAGGAGCCATCCGCAGGACGCGGGCCTGATCGCTGCCTGGGCCACGCGTAACGAGGAGATGGTCGGCGGCGTCATCTTGGGCTCCGTCGAGATCCTCCATGCGCTGCGCCGAGCGCGGCGTCGCCTGCTATGCCCTCTCGAACATGGAGCGCGAAGCCTTCGCGACAAGACGGGAACGGTACGGCTTCATGTCCGAGTTCAACGGCTGGGTCATCTCGGGCCAGGAGGGAGTTGCCAAGCCCTCCCCGGAGATCTTCCGGCGCCTGTTGTCACGCTTCGGGCTGCAGCCGGCTCGCACTTTGTTCGTCGACGACCGGGCCGCCAACATCGCGGCAGCCGAAGAACTCGGATTCCGGACTTGTCTGTTCTCGACGCCAACCGCCCTCCCGCGAAGTGCTTATCCACTGGCGGCTGTTGGACTAGTGACGTGTCAGCTTGAAGCGCTGATGTTTTCGGTCACCGTGGAGCAGTAGCCCGCAAGTCGCTCGAGGATCTCCTCGGCGCTCTTGTGCCAGACGAATGGCTTGGGGTCCTCGTTCCAGGTTGCCGTCCAGCTTCGATATCTGCGGCGAGCGCCTTCACGCTGCGGTGCGCGCTGCGCTTCAGCTTCTTTGTGGTGAGCGCCGCAAACCAACGCTCCACGAGGTTCATCCACGAACCGTAGGTCGGGGTGAAGTGGAAGTGGAACCTCCGGGTGACGCAGCAGCCACTGGTGGATCCTTCGGGGTCTTGTGCGTCGACAGGTTGTCGAGCACGACCTCGACCTCGAGGTCCTTCGGCACGCTCGCGTCGATCTTTCCCAAGAAGAGGAAGTCGGCCGAGGTGTGGGTCGCCTTGATGTCGGTGATCACCTTTCCCGAAGCGATGTTCAACGCGGCGAACAGGTCGCAGGTGCCGTTGCGCTCGTAGTCATGGGTTGCGCGCGCCGGGTTCCCGGCAACATCGGGAATGTCGGGGCGGTCCGGTTGAGGGCCTGGATCTGGGGCTTCTCGTCGACGGCGAAGACGACCGCGGCGACCTGGGGGATTCAAGTAGAGCCCTGATGATTGTCGCGGATCTTTTCTACGAGCTCGGGGTCGGGGGAGACCTTAAAGGCGTCCTCGCGCCAGGGTCGAGACCGAAGGCCCGCCTGATCTCCGACACGGTCTGGCGGCTGATTCCATGCTTTTTCGCGAGACCCCTCGTCGACCAGTGGGTTGCGTCGGCCGGGCGGACTCGAGCGTGTCGACGACGACCGCTTCGACGACGTCGTCGCCGATGCTGCGGACCGCTCCGGGACGAGGTGCGTCGACGAGTCCATCGAGACGCTCCTCGGAAAAGCGGTGCCGCCACTTCCCGACTGTGACGGGATGCACGCCGAGCTCTCGCTCCTGCCAACCTCGCGATCGGTGCGCCCGTCGGCGCAACGAAGAACGATGCGGCACCTAAGGGCGAGAGACTGCGCAGAGGAGTGCCGCCGCGCCCAGCGTTCGAGGCTTCGGCGTTCCTCGTCGGTGAGGGTGATCTCAACGGTCGGTCGTCCGCTAATGTGCCATGCCAGCTCCTTCTCGAGAGGTTCTACCAGGCAGAACCTTTGGCGCGGCAGGGGAAAATTCCCTATATCGAACTATTCTTCAGATAATCACGCTGACACGTCACTAGGCGCGCTCCAGAACCCTGTCAACTATGTGCCTAACGCCGGGCATCTGACCCTGCGTCCGATCCGGATCATCACGGGCTGCAAGCAATTCCGGCTCAGGGATACGGCATCGTGGACCTGAGGTACGGCGACGGGGTGGGACCAGACAGACTAAGCGCCGCCTGTCGCTGGCTTCGTCGCCTTGATGATCGCGGAGTGGATTCCCGGCAGATACTCGGCCGTCGAGGTGAGATTGACGTCGTCGAACCCGGCGGCCCGCAGTCCTGCCTCGTACTCCTCGAACGACAGCGCGCCCGCAACACAGCCCACGTAGCTGCCACGCTCGGCTCGCTCTGCCGGGGTGACCTCGTTGTCAGCGACTACGTCACTGATGCCGATGCGGCCACCCGGACGAAGCACCCGGTGCATCTCGGCGAACACCCGGGTCTTGTCCATCGACAAGTTGACGACGCAGTTTGATATGACGACGTCGACAGTGTTCGCGGGAAGCGGGATGTCCTCGATGTAGCCCTTCAGGAACTCCACGTTGTTCGCTCCGGCTTCGTCACGATTCTTGATCGCGAGAGCGAGCATTTCCTCGGTCATGTCGAGCCCGTACACCTTGCCGGTCGGACCGACACGCTTGGCCGACAGCAGCACGTCGATGCCGCCCCCCGAGCCGAGGTCGAGCACAGTCTCGCCAGGGTGCAGGTCTGCGACAGCGTTGGGTTGCCGCAGCCGAGACTCGCTAGCACCGCGGCCTCGGGAAGGCCCTCAGCCGTTTGTCCGTAGAACTCGGGTCCGGTGGCGTGGCCCACTTCCGCGCAGGTCTCGCCGGGATGACAACAGTCATTGGCGGCGCCGGCTCCGGCGATCACGGTGCTCGCGGCTTCGGCATACCGGCTCCGGACTTCTTCGCGAAGATCGGCGTCATTCACCATTTCACAACCTCCAAAAGAATGGGCACGTTCGTCATCTCGTCAGAGCTGAAGTGCCGATTGAAGGGCCGCAAGGCGAGCCCGCACCAGGGAGTACCAGACCCACTTGCCCCGCCTGTCGCCGACGACGAGGCCCGCATCGCCGAGCACCTTCAGGTGATGGCTCACTGTCGGCTGAGCCTTGCCGAGTGGTTCGACGAGGTCGCACACGCAGACCTCGCCCCCTTCCGCGGCGGCGAGGATCGAGATGACCCGGAGTCGGGCGGGGTCAGCCAGAGCGGCGAAGCCTGCCGCCAGTTCGAGCGCGCTGGCGTCGTCGAGTGGGGCCGCGAAGACAGACGGACAGCACGCCTCGACTGCGGTGTCGATCAGAGCACTTCGCTTGGCCATGCTCCTTCCTCTCCCATTGACATCTGTGGATGCATCGACCATTATAAACGCATCGACGGATCCAAATGCAAGCGGAGGTTGATCATGTCCCGAGTCCAGCTCGCCCTCAACGTCGCCGACATTGACACGGCTGTGGAGTTCTACTCCAAGCTGTTCGGGACCGAGCCAGCTAAACGCCGCCCCGACTACGCCAATTTCGCCATCGCCGAGCCGCCGCTCAAGCTCGTTCTCATCGAGGACGCCAACCAGACCCCGGGGACGCTAAACCACCTCGGAGTCGAGGTGGAAAGCAGCGACGAGGTGACCACCGCGCAGGATCGTCTCGCCCGTGAAGGCCTGGCGACGGCTATAGAGGAGCAGACCACCTGCTGCTACGCGGTTCAGGACAAGGTGTGGGTGAACGGACCTGGCGGCGAGCCGTGGGAGATCTACACCGTCCTGGCCGATGCGGAGATGTCCGGCGAGATGCTCCGCTCGGCCGGCCCCGGGGAAGCCGCTTGTTGCGCCACCCATCCGGAACTAGGCGCCATCACCACCGGCAGCCGACTCGTGCTGCTGATTCGCCAACACCGTACCGCAGCATCTGGCGGGGATCAGCAGTGAGCGACGTCGTGTCCGAACGTCCAGGGGCCAGCGTGTCCCCGGAGGCACCGGTCATCGCCCGGCTGTCATTCCTCGACCGCTTCCTGCCCCTGTGGATCATCCTGGCAATGGGTGCCGGCATCGGCCTTGGTCGGGCCATCCCGAGTCTGAACACGCACCTCAACGCCATCCAGGTGACCTCGGGCACGTCGCTGCCGATCTTCATCGGGCTGCTGGTGATGATGTACCCGGTGCTAGCGAAGGTCCGCTACGACCAACTCGGCTCTGTCACCCGGGACCGGCGGATGCTGGTCGCGTCCCTGGTGCTCAACTGGGTGGTCGGCCCTGCTGTCATGTTCACGCTGGCGTGGCTGTTGCTGCCCGACCTGCCCACCTACCGGACCGGGCTGATCATCGTCGGCCTGGCCCGCTGCATCGCCATGGTCCTCGTCTGGAACGACCTGTCGGGCGGCGACCGGGAGGCCGCAGCCGTGCTGGTGGCCCTCAACTCGTTGTTCCAGGTGGTCGCCTTCGCGCTCCTCGGATACTTCTATCTCAAAGTGCTGCCTGGCTGGCTCGGTCTCAGCACCGTCGGCTTGCACTTGTCGGTCGGCCGGATCGCCGAGACGGTCGCCATCTTCCTCGGCGTTCCCCTCGTGGCGGGGTTCCTCACCCGCACCTTCGGCGAACGAGCCCGGGGCCGGGAGTGGTATGAGACCAAGCTGCTACCCCGTCTCGGCCCGTTCGCCCTCTACGGGCTGCTGTACACCATCGTCATCCTCTTCGCCCTCCAAGGCCACACCATCACCTCGCGGCCCGCCGATGTTGCCCGCATCGCCCTGCCGCTGCTCGGGTACTTCGCCATCATGTGGTTCGGCTCCTTCGCGCTCGGCAAGGCGCTCGGCCTCCCTTACGAGCGGACCGCCACTTTGGCGTTCACAGCAGCGGGCAACAACTTCGAGCTGGCGATCGCGGTCGCCATCGGCGTGTTCGGGGTCACGAGCGGCGAGGCTCTCGCTGGCGTCGTCGGTCCTCTCATCGAAGTTCCGGTCCTCGTCTCTTTGGTGTACGTGTCGTTGTGGGCCCGACGGCACTACTCGGGCGTCCGACCTAGCTCGACCGGCAGCTAGGTGCTCATGCCGCCGAGAGCACCTTGAAGCCGTGCGCCTCATCCGCGACGGGATCGAACGCTGCGTAATGCACCTTGTCGATGACCTCTTCACCTCACAGCAGACAAAAGGAGAAGGACAATGGCTACTCGACAGCTAACCGACCTTCCTTACGACCAGCAGCACCTCGTCCACGAGGTTTCGGGAAGGCTCGCCTCCAAGTTCGCAGGCGTGTTCGGACCTGAGACCATCGAACGGTTTGTCGTCGACTCGATGGACCAACTTCTGCCGACAGCCAAGACCACTGCGTTCCTCCCGCTTTTGACCGAGCGGTTCGCACGCGAACGGCTTCAGGCCCTAGCGAAGGTGGAAGGGTCCTTGCCGTCTGTGGTTCCTGGCATCCTCTTCCTCTGCGTTCACAACGCGGGCCGTTCGCAGATGGCGGCCGGATGGATGCGGCGCCTCGCTGGCGATCGTGTTGTCGTCTACTCAGGGGGCTCAGAGCCTGCCTCGGAGATCAACGCCGCCGTCATTGCGGCCATGGACGAGGTCGGGATCGACATCCGAGCGGAGTTTCCAAAGCCCTGGACCGACGAAGTCGTTCGTGCGGTCGATGTTGTGATCACCATGGGATGTGGGGACGCGTGCCCGCTCTATCCCGGCAAGCGCTACGAAGACTGGGAGCTTGCCGATCCTGCAGGGCGCGACATCGAGTCCGTCCGTCCGATCCGCGACGAGATCAAACTCCGCGTCGAAGCACTCCTGGCGTCGCTTGGAGTTCTTGCGGTCTGACTCGCTGCGCGCAGGCGCATTCTCTGTAAGGGGAAAGGCGGGCGGTCGCCACAGAGCCCGAACGATTGATCTGCATGTTCGAGGGTCGGCCTTGCAGAACGAGCCGGAGACGCATGACATCAGCTCGGCGTGCGGCCGATCGCCGTTCCTGGCACGGGGCTCGACTGCACAAGTCGGTTGAGACCGGGACGTTATGGCGCGGAACCGGCGACTGGGCCACGGGCTTCCGGGAGCAGAGACGACGCTCTTTCGGGAACCTAGTTCGGTCGGCGAACGTCGTGAGTCGCTCGGGCACGTAGACGCGATTGGCTCAAGAGAGCTACGTGGTGCTGGCACGACATCGGCTCGGATGTTGGCCCCCTGGTCCCTCGAATATGCGCAAGCGAGACTGTCCGGAGTAGGGATGAAATGGCGCCTCGCTGGAGGGCCACCTAATGACAAGCCACGAGTTGTTCGGACCATGAGCAGGACTGCGCTGAGGGTCCCCTGGTACCGATTCCGGGTCACCTTCGGCCGGCGCTGGGGCGGCTATCTCGCGATCGTCCTGCTCATAGGACTGGTCGGAGGCCCCGCCATGGGTTCCATCGCGGCCGCCCGCCGTACGCAGTCGTCGTTTCCGACCTATCTGGCCAGCACCAACCCGTCCAACCTGAACGTCGTCACCGCCATTTACGACCCACCTGCGGGGCTCCATACCGGCTATGACCCGAGTCTTCTCCGCACGATCGCCCACCTGCCCTATGTGAAGCACGCCGAGAGCTTGGTGGGGATCAACGTTGCCGCCCTCGGGAAGAGCGGCGCCCCCGTGAACCTCGGCGTGACCTCGTATTACGGAAGCCTCGGGGAGTACTTCAGTCAAGACCGAGTCACCCTCGTGCGAGGCCGGATGGCCGATCCCCGACGGGCAGACGAAGCGGTACTCAGCGTGGAGTTGGCCAGCCATACCGTGCTGCCTCCGGGAGGCATTTCGGTTCCCGGCGGGGTGTACAGCAACGCGCAGCTGTACTCACCTGGTTACGGCACGCCGAAGGTCAAGCCTCTCTTTCGCTTCGAGCTCCACGTCGTAGGGGTGGTGAAGTTCAACGACACAGTTGAAAAAGACGACGTCGACGCGAGCCAAGCACTGCGTGCCCTCTTCACACCGGCCCTGACCCAGCGGGTGGCACGGTGCTGCGGCGGCTACACGGTCACCTACCTTCAGCTCGACCAGGGCAGCCGCTACGTCAGTGTCGTGATCCAAGAGATCGAGCGAGTGCTGCCGAAGGGCCTCCCTCCCCTCTTTCAGATCACCTCAACGATCGAGAACAAGGCCCAGCAGGCCATCAAGCCGGAATCGATCGCGCTCGGCGTGTTCGGCGCGATAGCAGCCCTGGCTAGCCTGCTGATTGCGGCACAGATCATCGGACGGCGTCTTCGATCCGACGACTCTGACCACGTCGTCATGCAAGCCCTGGGTGCTGGTCCAACTGTGACCGTCCTCGACGGCCTGATCGGCGTGCTCTGCTCGGTGATCGCCGGGTCCGTGCTCGCCGCGGCCGTGGCGGTGGCCCTGTCGCCGCTTGCGCCGCTCGGACCGGTGCGCGCGGTCTACCCCTACCTGGGCGTCAATTTCGACTGGACGGTGCTCGGCATCGGCGTGTTGGTACTGGTCCTCGGACTGAGCTCTGCGTCGGCGCTACTCGCCTATCGCGGGAGCGCCGCACCGCGTGGCGCGACAGTCCAGGCGTGGTGTCGCTTTGCCATCGGTCTCAGCGCTGCCTGCCCCCGCCGCAGTCGGCATCGGCTTCGCGCTCGAACCCGGAGAAGGCGCCGGTGCGGCGCCGGTGCGTTCGGCCATTTTCGGCACCGCTCTCGCGGTCGTCGTGCTGATCGGCACGGTCACCTTCGGAGCCAGTCTCGACACGCTGGTCTCGCACCCGGCGCTCTATGGATGGAACTGGAACTACGAGCTCGTCAGTGTCGGTCTCGGAACGAGCGACCTCCCCGCAGCCCCCGCTAGCCGGCTCCTTGAGCGCGATCCCTACGTCGAGGGATTTTCGGAGGCCTACTTCAGCGAACTACGTCTCGACGGGCATACCGAGCCGGTGATCGGCACGATCCCCGGCCCTTCGGTGGCACCGCCCATACTCACCGGGCACGGCTTCGACGCGGCAAATGAGGTCGTGCTCGGCGCGACGACTCTGGCCCAGCTCCACAAGCGGATCGGTGAGACCGTCACCGTGAGCGGTGGGGCCGCGACGTCCACGCAGCTTCGGATCGTCGGGACAGCCGTCCTGCCGACTGTCGGTCAGGCTGGCAGCTTGCATACGACCATGGGATCGGGGGCGCTGTTGTCCTACAAGCTCATCCCCGCCTCGGCGAGGAACGTGTACGGCAGCGCTGTCGCTGGCCCGAACGCCATCTTCGTGCGCCTTCGGCCCGGGGCGAGCGAGCCGAGGGCGCTGAGATCACTCGACGCGATCGCCGCCACCTCGAGCATGCAGGCCGACGGGGAGGTCCTCGTGCTACCGGTGCAGCGCCCAGCCCAGATCGTCGATTACCGCTCGATGGGGACAACCCCTGCCATCCTCGGCTTGGGATTGGCCACAGGTGCTTTGGTCGCGCTCGGCCTCACCCTTGTTGCGTCGGTCCGCCGTCGTCGTCGTGACCTTGCCCTCCTGAAGACGCTCGGCTTTACCCAACGCCAGTTGGCGGCCGTTGTCGCTTGGCAGTCGAGTGTCGCAGTCGTCATCGGTATGGTGATTGGAGTGCCGTTTGGAATCGTCATAGGACGAGTTTTGTGGGATCTGTTCGCCCATGAGATCAATGTCGTCCCTGCGCCGAGTGTTCCCACCCTATCGGTCATCCTCATCGTCGTTGGAGCGCTCGTGCTCGCCAATATCGTTGCTTCCGTTCCGGGACGCATGGCTGCTCGAACACCGACGGCCCTGGTACTCCGGGCAGAATAAGCCCAACCGTTCTCAGTTTGTTGCCCGAACGAGGCCAGCCGGTAGCGGTTGGCAACGGCCGCCAGATCGGCGCACATCTATGCCGCCTGTCCCTGTCGGAGTATCGCGACCGATGGACGGCTACGGGCGCTCCCCGCCCGAGGCGCCAGATCCCTGCGGAATATCGCGGCGGCGACTCGACGACATAACACCGGCCCCCGAGGCGGACAGGTCACGCATTGCGCTGGCATCCTGCGGCCCGCCATAAGTTCGGGGCGGCATAGCGATTATGCCGTCCGACCGTGGAGGAACGGGACGGTCCACCCGATTAGCGCATCCTGAGCACAGGGCACCGGATCAGTCTTGTTCAGAAACCGTGACGCCGAACAATTCTTCTCCGGAGCTCGCGCCGAGGCTGGCGCCGCGGGGACGATCGTAACGACGTTCCTGAGGATGCGCTCCCGCAGCAGGCGTTATCTGCCGACTATCCGCTCGTCTCCCTGGCCCTCATGTCGAACCAGAGAGAGCACAAATCACCCTCGTCGGTACGGTCCGCGGGTAGGCACCCGAGCTGCCCCTGGCGCTAACCTTTATAAGCATCTCGCGCTCTCGTCCGACGTGAGCGACACATCAGCCCACCCGGTCGAGGAGCTCCAGCGAGCGCTGCAGTACTAGCGCCGCTGCTTTCGCGTCGTAAGACGGCAATGAGCTGTCGGTGAACAGGTGCCGGTCGCCCGGGTAGACGAACAGCTCGGCCAGCTCGGGCCCGACCGTCTCGACTAGCTCCCGAGCGGCATCGATGTCACCCTCCAGCGCGAAGAACGGGTCTTTGTCCATGCCGTGGATCTGTACCGGAACCCCGTCGGGCCACGGCCCGAAGGCCCACTCCCCGGTGATCGGCATGCAGGACTCGTAAAGCAGCGCGCCCCGCGCGCCGGGCCGGGTCTGGGCGAACCGCTGCGCCGTGGCGGCACCGAACGAGAAGCCGGCATACACCAGGCCCGCAGGCAGGTCGGCCACGACCCGGTCGGCGCGCTCGCTGAGCACCTCGTCGCCGATGCTGTGGACGAGCGCGACGCCATCGTCGATGGTCGCGGGTCGCTCGCCGTCGAACAGGTCCGGCGTGTGCACGGTGTGCCCGCCGGCACGCAGCTCTTCGGCAAACGAGCTCACCCCTTCGGTGAGTCCCTGTACGTGGTGGAAGAGCACGACCTCGGCCATCTCTGCCTCCTCTCATCAGATGACGGTGATCGAACGAGGTAGAACGTTAGAAAAGTCGAGCTATGTCGGTCAATACGCAGATCCCGGACTACGACCTCGACGAGATGGTCGTGGTCACCACGTCCGGTCGGGCGCAGCGTGCCAACCCGGTTCGCCGCCAACTACCGGATTTGCCGTAGGTCGATCGTCCCGTGGGCTGATCGGCGAGCGGACACGCCCGTTGACCCATGGCAGCGGAGGACCATCGCAGTCGGGCGTCAACCGGGACCGGGGCGCCGCACGGAGTGCATTGAAGAGCACGTCCCTTTTCGCGTGGCATCCGTGGCTACCCATGAGGGCCGACAAGACGATATCTACCCCCTTCTGGACGGCCTTGACCTCCCGCCGGACATACGAGCAGGGACTGGCGACCCAGCCTGTCGATTACGCTCGCCATCGTGAGCATTTTGCTCGAAACGCCACGCCTCGTGATTCGC
This sequence comes from Chitinophagales bacterium, assembly GCA_963770495.1. GTDB lineage: Bacteria > Bacteroidota > Bacteroidia > Chitinophagales > CAVYQA01 > CAVYQA01. The sequence goes on from CAVYQA010000001.1 coordinate 362,365, forward strand.
CCCCTCGGCGATGCAGACGCCGATGCGTGGCTCGCGATGGTCAGCGACCCGGAGTTTTATCGGTTCCTTCCATCAGGACCGGCCCCGACGATCGAGCAGTTCAAGCAAGTGATTGAGGCGCGGCGGCGATGCAGCGCGAGATCGGCTACACGATGTGGGCAGTCGACGACAAGGAGTCTCGTTCATTCATCGGCCAGTGCGGTATCCGGCCAGCCAAGTCGATGGACGAGAGCGCCGGATCAGAAATCGACCTCGCGTATCACTTCGCGAGACGCGCATGGAACAAGGGATATGCAACAGAGGCAGCAGTCGCAGTGCTCGCCCACGGTCTTGGACCGATCGGCCTCGACAGCATCATGGCAGTCGCTCTCCCGGGGAACATCGGCTCTTGGCGGGTCATGGAGAAGGCCGGGATGCGCTACGAAGGAGTGGCGGATCTTTATGGGCTGAAGGGCCTGAAGAAGTACCTCGCGAAGCGGGAGTGGTGGCTTCCACCGTCATTGCCGTAAGCGACGGTTCGAGCACCAGCCTCCACGATCGATCCCTATGACCGCGGATGATCGACCACAACCCGAGCCTTACGAGCGCCGGTTGCCAGCTCCCACCGGAATACAGATCATCTGATTCGTGTCAGTGAGGATGCAAGTTCTCCTCTGGCCCGAGGCGTACAGATCGACGGCGCCGCGTGCGCCCGATCACTGATTCCGCGCGGGTTGTCTGGTCGCATCATTCCGAGGCATACGGCGGCGGCTTGTGGACCGAACTCGAGGGCGAAGCGACCTCGGACAACTTCCACCACTCGCCGTGCGCGCTGGGAGGAGGCTATCGTTCCTGGGCTTCGCGTAACTTCTTCGCCATGGATTGCAACAACTTCCAGCCAATGACCCCGTTCCCCTGTACGAGCGGGCGGAACTCCCAGAAGGTGAGCCCGTAGCAGACGAGCTCGCTCGATGCAGTGATCGTCGCCGCTCGCGGACCCTCGTCGATCAGCGCGATCTCGCCGAAGTAATCGCCCTGCTGCAGAGTTCCTCGCTGCACGCCGCGGATCGAAACCGTAGCCTCCCCGGAGTCGATCAGGAAGAAGGCCGCACCGCCCGAGCCCTCCATGACAACAGTCTCACCTTCGGAGAAGCGGCGTTCCTTGAACAGGCGGGCGATCTGCTCGATTTCCTTCCGGTCGAGCTCGGCGAACAGCGGTACACGTTGAAGAACCTCGACGGGGCCGGCGGCTCTCAGTCCGGCCTTGGGCTCGTGGTCCCGTGAATGTCCCGTTGTGACGGCCCTGCATTGCAGCAGGTAGAGCAGCCCCCCGGCGAAGGCCCATTCGATGTCGCGCGCCCGACCGTAGACCTGCTCGCACCGCGATGCGAGCTGGCTCAGCTCCTCGAGCTGGTGGTCATCCAGGCAGAGTCGCTCAACCAAATCAGTCGGAAGCTGTTCCTCGACCGTCCCGCCACCTGGAGCAGTACGTATTGCGAGCATCTTGCGTCCCGGCTTGCGTTCGAGTACCCGGCCAGATCGGTCAATTCGGTAGTGGTCCGGGATGACGAGGCCGGCGACCACGGCTTCGCCCAGTCCCCAGCTGGCCTCGATGACGAGCTCATCTGCCCCGGTGATCGGATTCTCCGTGAACATCACCCCGGCGACATCCGGATCGAGCAGCGTCTGGACGACGACGGCGACACTCGGGCGGGTGAAGAGGCCGACGCGCTGGCGGTAGGTGATGGCGGAGTCCGAGTTAGCCGACCACCAGATTTCCCGTAACGCCGAGGGCAGCTCACTTGCCGACGGGACGTTGAGCAGCGTGACGTGCTGGCCGGCGAAGCTGGCCGCGGCGCCGTCCTCATCGACCGCGGACGAGCGGACAGCCAGTGGCACCTGGAGGGGCCGCACCGACTTCGTGACCCGCGCGATGGCGCCTTGCTTCCCTGCGGCAACGGCCTCCACGATCGAGCCCGATAGCGCGACGCCGGGCGGGACCGGAAGGCCCTCACGCTCGGCGTCGCCCAGCCCGACTGCCTTCGACCCGAAGACGGCAGTTTCGCGGGCCTTGGCCAGAGGGACGGCCTCTTTCACGTGAGGACGGTCACTTCGCCGGCATCTCCGTCGACACGCACACGTGCGCCATCTGCGATGAGATCTGTCGCATCGCGCGTCCCGACAACACCCGGGATTCCGTATTCGCGCGCGACGATCGCCGAGTGGGAGAGCAGGCCGCCGTTGTCGGTCACGATGGCACCAAGCAGCGGGAGAAGGATGTTGAATGCCTCCGACGTCGCCTCGGTCACGAGCACGTCTCCCTGGACGATCCGGCCGAACTCGGCGGGACCCGAGACGCGTCGCGCCGGCCCTTCGTAGACACCGCGGCTCGCCGCCAACCCGCGCAGGAGGTTCTCCTCATGCTCGGCCTGGGAGCTCCCGAACACTTCGCCCAGTGCGATGGAGGTCGCTCGCATGAGCCGGGCCACGGCCGGTGGCAACCGAGAGGGGTCTGGCGGTGGCGGAGGGGGTGGCCCGAGAAATGCCGGCGCGTCCTTGGCAGTGTGTGAGGCGCGGTATTCGGATCGCTTTGCGAGCTCGTCTCCGGACGGTCCCTCCGAACCGGAGAGCAATGAGCACATCTCCCCGAGGTCAGCGTCGACCAGATGCTCGGCGTCGTGGATGCGCCCTCTGCTCGCAAGGCGCCGACCACCCGCGAGGACCGCCCGCCGCATCAGCCCCGACGCCCAGATGTCGCTGTAGATTCCCCGCTCGTCGCGCAGCCGGTAGGTCAGCCGGGCCTCCCCGAGCAGCTCGTCAAACTCGTCCCGGTGCTGCTCGGGAACCGCGCGACGGACCTCTGCGATCCGGTCTTCCACGTTCGAAGCCTCCTCGCCTCTCCCGGCAACGGCACCCCGGATCGCCCGGAGCAGGGCGTCGGGCAACTCAAGGGCGGCAGGTTCCGAGATGTCGAAACCGTCGAGGGGCCGATATCCGACAAGGTCGAGATAGCCCGACACGGCCAAGCCCGTCTCGCCTTCGAGGGAGCGCAACGCCGCGAGCACGCGGCCGGGGTCCTCCTGGGACTGGAGAAGCTCCAGGGCAGAGGGATGCTTCCCGACGGCGGCGACCAGTCGCTCGAGCTCCGGGGACCCGCCCGCGGATACTGACGCCGAGCCACGCATGAGACCGAGCAGATCGGCACGAGGAAGCCCGGTCCAGTCCTCGACGTGCGCGAGGAAGTCACCGGTCGGGACCACAGCCGCGCCCGTGAACCGGAAGTGTTGGAACATCATCGCTGCGTGGTGGTCGCGGCACCGCGTGAGGTACGCGACCAGCTCATCGTCGGAGAGTGAGTCCGGATCAACCGCCTGGAGCTCACGATGCGCGGCGATCGAGGACGGCTTGCACGTCTCGTCCCACTCGCGCAGCTGCTCCCGCCAGAGCTTGCCCTGGAAGACCTCTTCCGCGCGCTCGAAGCGCGCAGGGACGGCCTCCTCCGGAGCGGGCGTAATCGTGTTGTAGGCGAAGCCGTGCACGTACGCCATCTCGATGCCGTCGATGAGCATCCCGTAATAGCGCGCCATATCGTTGGCGCCCCGTTTGCAGGGCTCGGGATGGGTCTCTGCCCAATAGCGTGTGACCGGGCGGGGAAGATGCACGGGATCCTGGGCCCACGACCCAGGACCGGGCGGTTCGAAAACGAGCTTGGTGGTTGTCTCTGTGTCTGTCACCGGCGATCCCCCCTTGGCCATGCCTCGGCTCTCATGTCCGCGGCTGCGGAATTATGTGTCCTCACGGAAAGAACGGCAAGGGTGGTTGCTAACTGCCACGACCAGTGTCTCCGAGGACGGATCCCGAGCTGTCAGCGAGCACTCCTGAGACGGGACGTCGGAGACCAGATCCCTCCGAAAACTAACTTCCGCCAACCTGGCTTATGGAGTCGAACCCCGATTCTGTGCCGACTGTCACGAAGGGCACGAAGAAAAGGGCGCTGCGCGCCACCAGGGCGGGAGCGAAACGGGCACCGGGACCACGAGCTAGGCGGGCGGCAAGCCGGCGCTCCAAGCGGCGCTGAACTGCCTGACGCTCCCAACTTCGGTGTCGCACCTGCGAAACGGGCTAGCTCCGTTGCGATCCCATCTCCCTCTCCCATGGCGTACCTATGTCGTTTAATGGATGAGTCCGGCCTGGCTGCCGGAGACGGTGCGCGTGGGTTGTGCCGGGAGTGAGTCGATGCTCTCGGTCTGCGTGTCGGGCTCCGGGGGTGGTGCCGGGTGAGGATCTGCAACCTCCCCGGGGCTAGCACACGGAAAGGAGGATTCCGCATGTATCAAGAATGATGCCGAAGGTGTTTGCTTTCGAGTCCTCTCAGTCGCTGACGAAGTTCTCAGGCCGATTCTTACTGGTCGGATCCGGGTCTTCGACACACGGCATCGCCAAGCGGATGCTGTGTGTCGAAGACCACAGTGAATCAGTACCGAGCCTTCGCCCCGGTCTTCTTATGGCACGACGTAGTTCACTGAGGTTCCCCAGTTTGCTAAACCGTCCCTCGTTCCCCCGCAAGTCCCGATCGTCAGGGTAAACGCAGAGTCCGCGCAGTTCGGGTACTGGATGTAGTTGGTCGCAAAGTAGACCCGGCCACCTGACCACGGCACGTAAATTGCCCAGCTGTAGTCACCCCACCGCGGCGGGGTAAGAGCCGACTCGTATTCCGTAAAGCCGTCCTGCGGCGACTGGCCGAGATCTGCAACGTTCATCACGGATTTGGAAAGACCGTTCGAATCGCTCGTCAGCCGACCGAACGCCGTGCTCGGGTAAAAGCCACCATTGTCCGCCCCCGAAGGCCCTCCGTTGCCCGACAACGTGAAGGTCATGATGGCCGTGCCGTGCCCTCCGTCCTGGTCGAAGTAGCCGTCGCCGTGGTCGGAATCGCCTGTGGCGGCGATTGCCGGGAATTCCAGGTCCTCGTGCGCAGCCGAAACGTACTGCTGGTTCGTGAGGCTGAAGACACCGAACCGGTCGAAACTCCTCGTGCCGATCACCCAGTAAGCGAAGCCCTGGTGTATTTCCGGGCTTGCTCCTGAGAACGTCTGATTGACCTCCGTAGCTATGGCGCCCCAGAGTTGGTCCTGCGCCTGGGAGACCTGTGTCATGCCGTCACCGTTGGTGGCGATTCCGCCCTCGGTACAGGGCGGCGGCGGGGTACCGGGTAGGTCGTCACATATGTCAGCCAACGGTGTTGGACCGGCCTTCTGTGCACCCAGCTGCCCCTCACCGTAATAGAACTGCACGCCGGAGAACAACTGACCGCCGAACTTGATTCCCGCACACTTCACGCAATTCGGGCTGTTCAGGTTGGCTAGGCCAGTCCAGTCGAAGACGGCGATCCGATTGTCGCCATGACCAAAGAAGTCGAGCGAGGCGAGCATGAATCCAGAGCCATCATGACTGTTGTCGAATTGGCTGGGGTCGGGTGCTTGAGCCGGGATCACCTGATACCAGCAAGCGCCAACGGTGGTATTACAGGGTCCGTCCGGCGTCGATAGAAGGCCCATGTTCTCGATGGCGACCGTGAAGAGTGGGTTGGGCTTTCCATGATGGAGCGTGACAGAGAGGCCCTCTTCGAGCGCATCCTTGTTGATTGCAAACTCCTGTGCGCCGTTGAAGCCGCCGGCGAGGCCACCCCCCTTCTGCGCGAACTCGTCGTAGAAAAGAAGGAACGCGTCCTGGGTCGCGCCGATCTTGGCGAAGTCATTGAGCAAGTAGGGAGCACCTGGCTCGGACGGGTTGTAGTTGGCATTGAGGAAGTAGACGTTGTAGGGGCCAAATGGGTTTGAGCCCTGGGTTACCGCAATCCCCTCATAGCACGTGTTGGCGGCGCCCGCGAAACAACCCGTAAACGGACCGCCACTCGCCGCGGTGTTCGTGGAAACGAACTCTGTGAAGAACCAGTGACCGCCGTCGCTGTAGTCATAAAGACACGAGGGGTCTCCGCCACTGGTCCACCCTAGGTTTGTGAGCCCCATAAGTGTGTCCAGAGGGATCGGCGACGACCGGCGGTGCAACGCGGTGTTGAAGACCAGGATTTCCCCGATGTTGTTCGTCTCGACTACATAACCGTTTCCAGCGCATAATCCCTGGTCTGCGGGTTCGATGTCACCCAACGGGTTGGTGCTTAGCGAGGCGCTGTCGACCGCGTTCAGGCCTTTCACCCCGGTGGCGCCGCCCGACGACGAGCTGATGAGGTCGCAACCCGGACCGACGGGTCGGCAGCTAACGCTTGGGGGCGTCACCACGGGGTCACTGTGCCGGACAACGGGCGACGGCATAACCTCCCCCCCCAGAGTCTTCGCAGTTGCTCCACTTAGCGCGCTGGCCGTGGCGGGATCCGTCGCGGGAACATCTGCTGTCGAGGGAGAAAAGAAGGGACCCGTGAGCAAAGAGCAGCCAGGATTATTGCAACCGGTGGCTGCCGACCCAACAAAGGTTGGCGAGAAGGTACCCAAAGATGATGATGTAACGGCGGTCGTCTGAGTACTGCCGGCGGAACCCGCGGCAGAAGCCACGGAGGTCCCCGTCGTCAGTACTGCCGCGCCCAATCCACAAGCTAATACGGCAACTAGCCTGACCCAGCGCTTACGCATCACTGTCCTCCCCTCGCTCCTGTCGAACAGTGTGCACGTTGGCAACGGGGGGGCTGCGGATGCACCGTGATCCCTCGGTCACGCTGTGCGCAGGATGGCACTGTTGGTTACCAGTGGTCTAGGGCAACTGAAGCCTGTTGTCAACAGTCGGTTGATAACGCGAGGTTGTTTCCCAACTACCCGGAGGACTCAGCTCCGGTCTCTTCAGATCAAAGACGCGGGAGCTGCTGACGTTGCGGGCGTCTCACGGAAGGAGCGGCGTTCGCTAGTGGTGTTCTGTTTCCAGGTGACTCCGACTGGTGGCGACGACAACGTGCCGGACCGCGACCATCACGGCTTCGGTCCTTCAGACAGCCAATGGCTCAAGCTAAAGGTTCACAATCCGCGGCGGAGGCTCACCGACGACCAGCAACCTTCGAGAAGTCGATCTCCCACGCTCTGATCGTCTCACGGCGGGACTGCTTTGTGTGGACCCGCGCCTCTGGTTGGTGATCATCGGGCGCTCGACACCCCGAACGATCCATCCCGACGGTCCGATCGCCATAGCGGCCAACATTCGCGCGGCCGACCTAATCGGCGAGGAGTATGAGAACGGGACGGACCTCCCAAAGATGTTGGCTCGTCGGAAAGGTCGCCTCCGTCGTAGCGTCTGCCGAACAACGGTCGCTAGTCGGCACGCGGCGGGTGCGGGATCCGAGCGCGACACCGTGCGCCGGTAGGTCTCGTACCGCCCGTCGAACTTGGCTAGCAGCCTCGGTTCTTCGTAGCCGACGACGAGCCAGTGGAACGCGACGGCGAGCGCGCCCGCATACAGCAGGAGATCCACCGAGAGGAACAGCCATGCCTCGCCTGTGACTATCAGCAAAGCTCCGAGGTATATGGGATTTCGGACCCAGCGGTATGGGCCGGATGAGACGACGTGCCGCGGGGGATCCCAAATTCCGGGCGTCCCGCGACCGACGGTACCGAAGACCCACAGGCATGAGAAGTACAAGACGATACCGATGCCGATGACGGCGAAGGCGTACCAGGCGGCTGGCGTCGGCAGCACGCCACGATGGTTGACGATCAGCCAGGGGACGTACGCGCCCCGCCCCCGGTACGACGACGGTGAAGACGAGGTTGCGAAACGCAAGGCTCACCGGTCGCAGCCCTTCCTGGCGTGGCGTTCGGTCCCGGCCGCGAGCACGATCCCAACGGTTCTTCTCGCGGCGTCAGTGCCCTCGCCGAGGACGCTGAATGACGGCTGCACGTGCTGGTACCAACTACGACGAGCAACGGCTACCTTAACGCGCCTTGTGTTCAGCCCACCGGTCGGGGCACGCGGCCGACTTCGGACGTGGTCCCGATCTCGATGACCGGGTGATCGGCCGGCTCGAGCCAGCGCAGCACTCGCAGCAGTTCGGGGATCGGCAGTGCCAGGCAACCTTCTGTCGGGGCAGACATCCAGGCGTGCAGGAAGATCCCTGATCCCGGCGACGTCCGGACCCGAGACGGTCGGGTCGTCGTTGTAGTCGATCACCGCCAGGTACGGATAGCCCCGGTCGCCCTGGGTCTCCTCCCAGAGTGGCTCGGACCAGCCTGCAAAGGACGGTGTCGTGCCGCACGCCACATGCACGAACCGGTTGTACTGGGCACTGTAGGGGTCCTCGTCCCACCAGTCCCCGCAGACGAGTTGGTGGTAGACATCGTGCAGACCTCCGGGATTGGACCGCGTGCCGTACACGATGGGCCCGAACGGGTACACCCCTGTTGGGGTTGCGTGGTCACCTTCGCGACGGACGTCGCGCAGCTCGCCCGAGCCGATCTCTGTCTGCCAGGCGGGGAACACCTGTCTCCACGGCGACGAGGCGCTCGCCCGCACGAAGCTCCGGAGAGAGGCCAGATAATCGGGCGGGTCGTAGGTCGGACTCGAGACGACGATGAGCTGGCGGGCCGAAGCCGGTACCCGGAACCGGGCCTGGGTGCCGGCGGATGCCGCCGCCGGCTGACGGGCCACCTACGGACGCGAGGCCTGCAACCGCGAGCACGCCGGCCACAATGGCTGCAACCAGTCGGGCCGGCCGGGCGCGACTCCGGCGAGGGAGCACCCGAAGCCATCAAGTCCGCTCGCGATTTCTCCTCACCGAGGAACGCACCAGCAAAGTCTTGCAGTGCAAGGCGACGCCGACGCGACGGCGCTCGGTTGCGTTCTCGAGTGGTACGGACCGGGAGCCTTCCTACAAGTACCAGGCCGTGGTGACCGTCTCGGTCTCGAGGGTCTTTGACTGGTAGCTGTTCGCGTACTGAACGGTCCACGGCTCGGCCGTCTTGTCAGGGATGCTCGCCCAACCCTTTCCCGGGACGCAGTAGTAGTTCAAGGCCACCTTGTCGACGATCGTGCCGGTGCCGGTGTCGGTAACGCAGCTGACGCCGTTCGCCAGTTGGTCGGCCCATACCCAGGGCCTGCCGGTCGGGTGCAGTGCGGCCCTGGGGATCGGTCCCGTGAGAGTTGAACCGGGTGACCGCGCCCCACGGCGTTGGCATGCAGGCCAACTGCTTGAAGTTCTTTATCGGTGGTGCGAAGCACGGGTCATATACGAGCGACGTGCTCATGCAACGGTAGGCGTAGGTGCTGGACGTTCGCGATCGAGCTCGTCCAGCAGAGTGCCCGGACGGTACCGGCGACCTTCAGGCCCGCCTTCAGCTTGCCGGCCGAGGTCCAGGGATAGACCGCCTCGACCCTCGTCTTGGTGGTCACGGTGGCCGCAGCTGTCGGTGCCAAGCCACCCAGGGCGACCAGTGCCACCATGACGGCCCCCGCCCGCCAACACTTCCGCAGCGATGCTCTCATGTTCCCCTCCCGCTCTCGACCCCGAGAGTACCCAGGTTTGCCAACGATCAGTAGGTCACCGGGGGAATTGCAGGGCGGGCTCACTTCGGCCCGCAGCACGAGGGCCGTCGGCGTACGGGCGGCGTACCTCCCGGGAAGCGCCGCGACGATGTTCGCGAGCAGGAGTGCGCCGACGCCGACGAGGACGAGCGGCAAGCGTCGGCACGGTGGGCGCCGGCACGGCGTATATCTCGTGGGCGAAGAGGATCCACAGCCACCGGCCGAGGGCGATGCCGAGTGGTATGCCCGACGACTACCCCGATGACGGCGATGACCGTCGCCTGCCAGATCACAGAGGCCGTGAGCTGTCCTTGTGTGAAGCCGAGCGACTTCAAGAGCGCGAGGTCGCGTCGACGGCGCCGCACCGGACGCGACGAGCGTGAGGCCGAGGGCTATGAGGGCCGCGACGGCGAGCCCGCCCGCAAGAACGAGTGGAGTGCTCGCCTATGGACCGGTAGTTCTCTATCTCGGCCGGGTACTGGACCGACAGCACCTGAACACTCGCTCCCGGCCGCCTGGCCGTTCGGGAACGGCGAGGAATGCCTTGGTGCCCGCCTCGGCGATCTTCTCGCAGTGTTCGCCAGGCCCGCCGCAGGGTTCACACCGGGTCGCAATCGGACGAAGACCATGTTGGGGCCGTTGAGCGTCGGATCGGGACTGTGGAGGAACCGCTGGAACTTCGGCGGCTCGATCCCGACAGGGATTATCGCTCCGGTGCCCATCGAGGTGTGAAGCGTCTGCGCGCTGCCCACGGCCGGCAATGTCGCCGTCCCGACGATGCGAAGCCGCGAGTCGGAGGAACATACACGGGGTCGTCCTTAGGTGTCCCGTACGACGCCATGACGTAGTCCCCGACGCGCTCGTGCAACTGGGCGAGGGTCGCCGCCCCGAGGACGATCTGGTTGTTCGCCTCGATCGGATGTCCCGACAGCATGGGAGCGGTGACGGTGGCGTTCGCGCTCCGCCAGGAGGATTGGAACGGTCAGACCGTCGATCTGGGCGTTGGCGAAGCTCACGCCGGACCACGCCGCAACGTCGGGGTCCTTGTCGAGCAGCTTCGAGACTGAGGAGGCACGAGGTAGTTCGACGAGAGGGCGTAGGTCCAGTTCCAACCGTAGAGGGCGGGATGGGAGACCAAGGTGTCGAGGCCGCTGCCGAAGGTGAGTGTGGCGGCGACGATCAGCACCGCAAGGGCCGTGCCGAACAGCGCCGAGCGCACCGGGACCGCCGTCCGACCACGGCCGGGCTCGAGGGCGAAGCGGACGCCGGCGGTCGCTGACGCCGGTGCTCCCGCGTCCGCGGCGAGGCGCGCCACGCCCGAGGTCCACGGCTGACCTCGTCGGACCTTCTGGCGGCGACCAACCTGGCGCCGACCGGTAGGCGAGGGTGAGCGGCGGCAGCGCCGGTCACGCAGATCAGCACGAGGAGCCCGAGACCGAGCACCGCGTAGTCGAGGGCGACGCCCGGGGTGGGATATACCGCTCGCACCGGGCCGAGCGGCGAGAGCGGCGAGCAGCCCGACGGCGACAGCGACCGCGAGCAGCGATCCGAGGACGACGGCGGCGAGAATGCCGAGGAGCCCGTCGCCTACCGCCATGCGCACGGCTCGCGCCGAGCGCGCTCGAGCACCTCGAGGTCCTCCTCCTTGGCCTGGAGCTGCCGGGCGATCATCTGCATCGCGATCAACGAAGGCGGCGAGCAAGGCGATGGCGCCGAAAACGCCGAGGGCGATTGCCTCGGGCTTCACGGTGCGGTTGACCTGTCCCTCGACGATCGAGGTGACGTGGAAGTTGTACGTGGTGCCCCGGCGGAAGAGCCGCGATGATCTCGCGTTCGACGGCCGAGACGCCCTTCGCGCCGTCACGGAGCTTGAAGCCGTAGGTCGTGTACTGTGGGTCCGCCAGAACAAATCAGTGACCGCGGGTGTGAACAGGGCGTAAGTCGGGTAGCGATCGACGTCGTCGAGCACCACCTCGTTGTTGAATACGACGGTGCCCACGAGGTGCATCTCGAGGCGAAGCCGGGGTCTGACCTTTGCCGTCCCGAAGTCGGGCAGGGCGCTCTGCGCGTTCGTGTAGAAGCCCATCGGAAAGGTCCCGCCCACCTGCCAGCCGTGCAGGCGTTCCATCTCGGCTGTCGCGACGAACTCGTTCTCTCGGGCCGGGTCGGCCATGCGACCCTGCGTCACGGTGACCCTGTCCTGATCGAAGTACTCGCCGTTGATGCTGCCGACAGGTTGCGACTCACCCAACAGTGCGTCCCGTGTGATGATCGGGGCGCCGCTCGGCGCCAGCTGGAACACGGTGAGGCCCACGTTGGCGGCCTCGACGGCTTCGACGCCGGCAAGCCTTGCCAGGTCGCCCGTCAGGTTCGGGCCGTACACCTCGGTCAGTTGCAGATCGGAAGGGTTGGTGCTGGCGAGGAACACCGAGAACGATGCCTGTGTGCGCCGTGCGGCGGCAATGGAGCCCATGCCGATCCCGCCCGTAGAGCGCGATGAGCAGGACGACCGACAGGTAACCGCCCCAGTTACGGCCGAACGTGGCCCGGAAGCGGTACCAGGCAACATTGATTACCCGCCAACGCACCAAAGCTCCCCCTACCCGGCGCGGTTCTCACCACCGCACTGCCAGTCTTGCCCCCCGGTAGACGCCGACCAAGGTGGGAAGCCTGCCTCGGACCTTCGTGCCAGCACCCTGCATCGCGGACGATGGCTGGCCGCGACTGCCGGATCAGGTACCCGCGAGCGCCTCAGACAAGGGCGAGCCTGTCGCCCTGCACCTCGACCTTGACCGTGTCGCCCTCGCTGTAGCGGCCCTCCAGGAGGGCTATCGCCAAGGGATCGCCTATCTCGCGCTGGATGACGCGGCGCAAAGGGCGGGCCCCGAAGTCCGGGTCGTAGCCGTGGTCGCCGAGCCACATCTCGGCCTCGGGCGTGACCTCGATCGTGATGCGCCTGGCTTCGAGGCGCCTTGTCAGCTCGGACAGCTGGATCCCGACGATCGCGAACAGGTCCTCGCGGCTCAGGGGACGGAAGCGGACGATCTCGTCGATGCGGTTCACGAACTCGGGCTTGAAGGTGTTGAGCGGATCGCCGCGCAGGTTGGAGGTCATGATCAGCACCGTGTTGGTGAAATTGACCGTACGGCCCTGGCCGTCGGTGAGGCGCCCGTCATCGAGCACCTGCAACAAGATGTTGAACACGTCCGGGTGCGCCTTCTCGATCTCGTCGAGAAGCACGACCGCATACGGGCGACGACGGACGGTCTCGGTGAGCTGGCCGCCCTCCTCGTAGCCGACGTAACCGGGCGGCGCGCCGACGAGGCGCGAAATGCTGTGCTTTTCCTGGTACTCGCCCATGTCGATGCGGATCATCGCCCGCTCGTCGTCGAAGAGCACCTCGGCGAGGGCTTTTGCGAGCTCGGTCTTGCCGACGCCCGTCGGCCCGAGGAACAGAAAGGAACCGATGGGCCGGTTCGGGTCCGACAGGCCGGCACGGCTGCGCCTGATGGCGTTCGAGACGGCCTTCACGGCCTCGTCCTGGCCGACGACACGGCGCTTGAGGAGGTCCTCGAGCTCGACGAGCTTGCGGACCTCACCCTCCATGAGCCGTGACACCGGAACACCCGTCGCGCGGCTCACGACCTCGGCGATGTCCTCGGCGTCGACCTCCTCCTTCAACATCTTCTGTTCCGACTGGAGCCCGGCGAGCTTGTCGGTCGCAGCCTGGATGCGCCGTTCCAGCTCCGGGATCCGGCCGTAGCGGATCTCGGCGGCCTGGCCGAGATCGCCGTCGCGGACGAAGCGCTCCGCCTCCTGGCGTGCGGCCTCGAGCTCGCCCTTAAGGTCCCGGATGGCCGTGATGGCGTCCTTTTCGGCCTGCCAGTGCGCCGTCATCGCCGTCTGCTGCTCGCGCAGGTCGGCGAGCTCTACCTCGAGACGGGCGAGGCGCTCGACCGAGGCGGCGTCGGTCTCTTTTTGCAGCGCCATCTTTTCGATCTCGAGCTGGCGGACGCGCCTTGCCACGACGTCGATCTCGGTCGGCATCGAGTCGATCTCGATGCGGAGCCGGCTCGCGGCCTCGTCGACCAGGTCGATGGCCTTGTCGGGAAGGAACCGGCCCGTCAGGTAGCGGTCCGACAGCACGGCGGCGGCGACGAGGGCGGCGTCCTGGATGCGGACGCCGTGATGGACCTCGTAGCGCTCCTTGAGACCGCGCAGGATGGCGATCGTGTCGGCGACAGAGGGCTGCTCGACGATGATGGGCTGGAAGCGCCGCTCGAGGGCGGCGTCCTTCTCGATGTACTTGCGGTACTCGTCAAGAGTCGTCGCCCCGATCATCCGCAGCTCGCCCCGGGCCAGCATCGGCTTGATCATGTTGCCGGCGTCCATGGCCCCCTCGGCCGCGCCGGCGCCGACGATCGTGTGCAGCTCGTCGATGAAAGTGACGATCTCGCCTTCGGAGTCGGCGATCTCCTTCAGCACCGCCTTCAGTCGTTCCTCGAACTCGCCGCGGTACTTCGCGCCCGCGACCATCGACGCGAGGTCGAGACCGATGATGCGCTTGTTCTTGAGCGATTCGGGCACGTCGCCCTCGACGATCCGGCTGCGCGAGGCCCTCGACTATCGCCGTCTTGCCCACGCCGGGCTCTCCGATGAGCACAGGGTTGTTCTTGGTACGGCGCGAGAGGACCTGGATCACACGGCGGATCTCGTCGTCACGCCCGATGACCGGATCGAGCTTGCCCTGCCTCGCGAGTTCGGTGAGGTCGCGCCCGTAGCGCTCGAGCGACTGGTACTGCTCCTCGGGGTTCTGCGAGGTTACGCGGTGGCTGCCGCGGACCGCCTGCAGGGCCTGGAGGAGGTCGTTGCGGTCGATGCCGAGACGGTCCGACAGTGCCAGGAGGAGGTGCTCGACCGAGAGGTACTCGTCGCCCATCTCGGTCCGCGCTTTGTCCGCGCGCTCGAAGGCCTCCGTCAGCTCGCGGCCGAGCGAAGGCTCGGAGGTGCCGTAGGCCTTCGGGATCTTCGCGAGAGATTCCGCGATCTTGTTGCGGACCGTGAGCGGCGGCGACACCGAGGCGGTCGAGGAGCGGGATCGCGACCCCGCCGTCCTGTGACAGCGCAGCCGACAGAAGATGGTCGGGACCGACCTCGGCGTTGTGCGACTGCGGTCGCGAGCGCGATGGCGTCGCGGAGCGCTTCCTGGGTCTTTAGCGTCCAACGGTTCGGGTCAAGTGCCATGCGGGTGTTCCTTGTATCTTGTTGATCAGTGTCCTGCTGCGGTCAGCAGCGCGGACGAGTTACCTGCTCGTCGGGCGGCGCGCCGGGCAGCCGGTTCGCCGAGACCGGCACCAGGTCGCGCCGGTACTGACGGTGCGTCTGCTCGATCGCCTCTCGTGCCGCTGCCCGGGTCATCTCGAGCTCGGCGCGCAGCCGCCCGATCTCGCTCTCGAGCGCCATGACGCGCCGCACGCCCTTCGAGGTTCAGGCCCGCCGCGGTGAGCTCTTGGATGCGCCGCAGGTGGGCGATGTCGGCCTCGCTGTAGCGGCGGTTGCCGCCGCCGGTGCGGGCCGGGTCCAAGAGGCCCTTTCGTTCGTAGATGCGCAGTGTCTGCGGGTGGACGCCGGCGAGCTCCGCCGCGACCGAGATGACGTAGACGGCGCGCGTCGAGCCCTCGCCGCGGCCCTGATCGGACGACTTGTAGGCCATGGTCATACTCCTAGGTGCTGTCGGGGCGACTCGTCCAGGGTCTTCGCGCGAGCGCCTCGACGGCCTTGCGCTGGTCGTCGGTCAGATGGGCCGGAACGACGACGTCGACGGTCACGAGCAGGTCGCCGGTCGACGAGCCCGTCGTGATCCCCTTGCCCTTCACGCGGAAGGTCCGGCCCTGGCGGGTGCCCGGGCGGGACCTTCAAGGTGACCGGCCCGCTGAGCGACGGCACCGTGATGGCGCTCCCGAGGGTCGCCTCGGGGTAGGTGACCGGGACCGTGAGGGTGAGGTTGCGGCCCTTGCGCCCGAACAGCGGGTGGGCGGCCACGTGCACGATCACGTAGAGGTCGCCCGCCGGCCCGCCGTTGCCGCCCGGCTCGCCGCGACCTTTGACACGGATGCGCTGGCCGTCCTCGACTCCGGCGGGGATGCGGACCTTGACCTGACGTTGGCGCTGCTCGAGGCCGGTCCCGTTGCAGGCCGGGCACGGGTCGACGACCTTGGTCCCGCGGCCCTGGCAGTCGGGGCAGGGCGAGGAGAGCGAGAACATGCCCTGGTTGTCGTTCAGCACGCCGATCCCGCCGCAGCGCGGGCACATGACGGGGGACGTCCCCGGTCGCGAGCCGGAGCCGCCACATGTCGAGCACCGCGCGCCGGTCAGCACGTTGACCGTCGTGACGGCGCCGTCGACGGCCTCCTGGAAGGAGAGGTGCAGCTCGGCTTCGAGGTCGCGCCCGCGCCGGGGACCGGTGCCCGGCGCGCTGCGGCCGCCCGCGCCCTGGCGCCCGCGGCCGAACAGGCCGCCGAAGATGTCCGAGAGGTCGTCGATGCGGAAGTTGAAGCCGCCGTTGCCGCCTCCGCCGCCACCACCACCGAAACCGCCGAGCCCGCTCAGCGGCCCGAGACGGCGGACCTCGTCGTACTCCTTGCGCTTCTCGGGGTCCCCGAGGACGTCGTAGGCGGCTGACACCGCCTTGAAGCGGTCCTCCGAGCCCGGGTTCGAGTCAGGGTGGTACTGCTTGGCGAGCTTGCGGTAGGCGCGACGCAGCTCCTTGTCGGTCGCGGTGTCAGAGACGCCGAGCACCTTGTAGTAGTCGGTCGTGTACCAATCCCTCTGCGGGGCCATGGCCTGTCCTCAGTCCTCCGACGAGGACCATCGCCGGGCGGAGCACCTTGGACTTCATCTTGTACCCGGCGCGCATGAGCTTGGCGACTGTCGGCCCGGCGGGCGCCGCCGGTGCCTTGCCGGACTTTTGCGGCTTCTGGCTGTGCTTCGGCCCGGGCTTCGGCCGCTTGGAGGCGGGATCCCCGCCGCGGCGGAGCCGTCGCCCGTCGCTCGGAATGCCTCGTCCTCGGCAGCAGGGCTCTCGGCCGGGCCCGGCGAGGGCTCGGTCGGGACGTGGCCGACGGCGTCGTGGATGGTGGGATCGAACGGGACGCCCACGGCGTCGATCCGCTCGATGCCCTCACGGGCGAGCACGTCGCGAAGGAGCGAATCGATCTGCTCGAGGGCCTTGGCGGCGTCGTTCTGCTCGGCCTGGCTCGCGCAGGTGCTCGGTGGCGAGGTCCAGTGCGTCGAGCACCGGCAGCAGTCGGACACAGAGCCCCTCGGTGGCGTGCTCCAGGAGCTCGGTCTGCTGGCGCAGCGAGCGCTTGCGGAAGTTGTCGAAGTCGGCCTGCAACCGCCGGAGCGCGTCGAGGTACTCGTCGCGCTCGGCTGCCACGATTGCCTCGGTGCTCTGTTCCCCGAGCGCGGCTTCCAGTTCCTTGTCCAGCTGGCCCGGATCGGTTCCCCAGTCGAGCAGGGCGTCCAGGGGCAGGTTCAACTGCTCCTCGGCCTCCTCGTCGTCCTGCTCGCTGTCCTCGGTGGCCTCCTCAGACCTCGGCTGGTCTGGCTCGCGGGCTCACGAAGCCGCCGTGCCCGGATCGTCGACGATCTCGGCGTCGACGACCTCGTCGTCCGACGGTCCGCTCGAGCTGCTCGAGGCGCCGCCGCCGTCGCCGGCCGGGCCGCCCGCTGCCTGCTGCTGTGCAGCCGCCTGCTCGTAGAGACGCTGGCCGAAGGCCTGCGAGGCCGTGCGCAGCGCCTCGGTGTCGCGGCGGATCCGCTCGACGTCTGTGCCCGCGACCGACTCACGCAGGTTCTTGAGAGCACCCTCGACCCGGTCGCGCTCTTCGACCGGGACCTTGTCGCCCTGGTCCTTCAGGAGCTTGTCGGTCTGGTAGACGAGGGCGTCCGCGTTGTTGCGCGTCTCGGCCTCTTCCTTGCGCTGGCGGTCCTCGGCCGCGTGCTGCTCGGCGTCGCGCACCATGCGCTCGATGTCGTCTTTGGGGAGCGAGGTCTGGCCCGGTGATGGTGATCGACTGCTCGCGGCCCGTGGCGAGGTCCTTGGCCGAGACGTGCACGATGCCGTTGGCGTCGATGTCGAAGGCGACCTCGATCTGCGGTACGCCGCGGGGCGCCGGCGGCAGGTCGACGAGCTGGAACTTGCCCAGCGTCTTGTTGTACATGGCCATGTCGCGCTCGCCCTGGAGGACGTGGATCTCGACCGACGGCTGGTTGTCGTCGGCGGTGGTGAAGATCTCGGAGCGCTTGGTCGGGATCGTCGTGTTGCGCTCGATGAGCCGGTGGGTGATCCCGCCCTTGGTCTCGATGCCGAGGCTCAGCGGGGTGACGTCGAGTAGCAGGATGTCTTTCACCTCGCCCTTCAGGACGCCGGCCTGGATGGCGGCGCCGACGGCGACGACCTCGTCAGGGTTGACGCCCTTGTGGGGCTCCTTGCCGGCGAGCTGGACGACGAGGTCGTAGATGGCCGGCATCCGCGTGGAGCCTCCGACGAGCACGACGTGGTCGATGTCCTTGGCGGTGAGGCCGGAGTCCGCGATGGCCTGCTCGAAGGGCCCCTTGCAGGCATCGACGAGGTCGGCGGTGAGCTCTTGGAACTTCGCCCGCGTGAGCTTCAGGTCGAGGTGCTTCGGGCCCTCGTTGGTGGCCGTGATGAAGGGGAGGTTGATCGTCGTCTCCTGGACGGCCGACAGCTCGATCTTGGCCTTCTCGGCCGCCTCCTTCAGGCGCTGCAGGGCCATCTTGTCGTTCGAGAGGTCGACGCCCTCGGTGTCCTTGAAGGTCTTGACGAGCCAGTCGATGACGCGCTGGTCCCAGTCGTCACCGCCGAGATGGGTGTTGCCCGAGGTCGACTTCACCTCGAAGACGCCTTCTCCGATCTCGAGGACCGAGACGTCGAAGGTGCCGCCGCCGAGGTCGAACACGAGCACGGTCTGGTCGGCCTTCTCCTTGTCGAGGCCGTAGGCGAGCGCGGCCGCCGTCGGCTCGTTGATGATGCGGAGCACCTCGAGCCCGGCGATCTGGCCGGCCTCCTTGGTGGCGGTGCGCTGGGCATCGTCGAAGTAGGCAGGCACGGTGATGACGGCCTGGTTGACGGTGTCGCCGAGGAACGCCTCGGCGTCGCGCTTCAGCTTCTGCAGGATCCTCGCCGAGATCTCCTGGGCCTTGTAGGCCTTGCCGTCGATGTCGATCGTCCAGCTCGTGCCCATCTGGCGCTTGACCGAGCGGACGGTCCTGTCAGGGTTCGTGATCGCCTGGCGCTTGGCGACTTCGCCGACAAGGACTTCGCCGGACTTGGCAAATCCCACGATGGACGGAGTCGTGCGCCCGCCTTCTGCGTTCGGGATGACTGTGGGCTCGCCCGCCTCCAGGAACGCGACAACCGAGTTGGTCGTTCCGAGGTCGATTCCGACGGCCTTGGACATTGTCTGAAAGCCTCCACTTCTAGGGATGCCCTCGTCGGCACCCGCATGTCGTCTGTACAGGACACAGTATAGCTAACTTGAGCGTTTGATTGTCAAGATCTTTACCGTGGCGGTGGTGGCACGGCCCTTCCGGGCCCAACACGGCCACTCCGTCGGGAGCGGCGGGGCGCGGCGGGCAGAACCGATGGGGAAGTGAGGCTCGCCTACCCCGTGCCGCTACCGCTGAACAGCGCCTCGAGGTTCGGCGGCGCGGCTTCGACGACGTCATGGACGAATTCTTCGTGGCGCTCTGCAGGCAGGAGAGCATGGCGAGGACGGGTACCTGGTCGGCGATGGCTCGCCTGGTCACCGCCCAGACCTGGCGCGCCACCTGGGCACCCTTCAACCGCCGGACGGCAACACCGGGATGGAGGGAGGAGCCGAGGGCGAGCATGGGTACGAAGGCAACACCCGAGCCCCGCGGCGACGAAGCCCTGAGCGGTTGGGTACTCGTCCGCCTCGATTGCATACACCGGGCGGAACCCGGCCTGGGCGCACGCAGACTCAATCACGAACTCGCACGAGCCCGGGAAGGAGCTGACACCGATCCAGCGCTCCGAGGACAAGAGCGCGAGGTCAACCGGCCCCTCCGCCGCCAGCGGGTGCCAGCGCGGCAGTACGACCCGGAAGGGATCCGCCAAGAGGTGCCGGTGGACGAGATCGTCGTCCGCGACGGCTCCGGGAGACATCGGCTCCACTGCCACGAGGACGTCGATCTCGCCGCTGCGCAGGCTGGTGATCGCTGCGTCGCCCTCGACGACGACGAGGTCAAGGTCCACTTTCGGGTGAAGTGCCTGGAAGGCGGCGAGAGCCCCGGGCACGAGCGAGGAGCCGGCTGTGGGGAACGCGCCGAGCCGTATGCGGCCGCTGTGGCCGGAGGCCAGCGCAGCGAGGGCGTCCTCGGCGTCCCGTATCGACGCGAGCACTCGGGTCGCGTGCTCGCAGAGAAGCAGCGCGGCATCCGTCGGTCGCACGCCCCGGCCCACCCGCTCGAAGAGCCGGACACCTGTCTCGCGCTCCAGCGCGCTCATCTGCTGGCTCACTGCGGAGGGGGAGTAGCTGAGGAGCTCTGCCGCAGCCGATACCGAGCCGGTCTCCACGACGGCTTGAAGAGCCCTCAGGCGTCGGACGTCGATCACATAACAATTAAGGCATACTTAATGGTTGTTTACAACTGATTGCTTGTTCTTCACAGTAGGTGCGCCGAGAATGACTGCATGAAAGCTTCGCAAGAGTGGTCGGAGCTGCGGTCGTGATCGGGTTGGCGGTGGCTCTCGTCGTCGTTGTCGGCCTACCTCTGGCGACGCTCCGCTTCGGCGCGGACAGCAGGGACGGGGGCGACTGGAAGCCGCTTCCCGGGCTCCCCGAGATCTTGTCCGACAGCGAGCTCGCGCCGTCGCAGCCCGCAGGCGTTGCCTGGACCCACGCAGTCGGGCACGGGCAGGACCCCGTCGCTCAAGGCTGACCCGGGAGTTCGACCTTCGACAGTCGCGATCACATCTGTTGCCCCGCGCCATGCCCGGGGTTCTAGGTCGAGGTCGTGGCACATCAACTCGGCGCGGGACAACGAACCGTGGGGACGACAGGTCATTGCTCGAGGCAAACTCTTACGGCTACGGAGCCCAGGGGTTCTCTGGTGGACCGCCGTGGTGGGCCCACGGCCGTTTAGTGCCTCGCCGAGGACCAGGGATAACCTCGAACCATGCCCACGCTCGTCGTCTTGCGCCACGGTGAGAGTACCTGGAACGCGGAGAACCGCTTTACCGGGTGGACCGACGTCGACCTGAGCCAGGCGGGCGAGGCCGAGGCCCGCTCGGCGGGGAAGCTGCTTATCGCGGAGGAAGAGTTGCGCATCGACGTCGTTCACACCTCGGTGCTCACCCGCGCCGTTCGAACGGCGAACCTGGCCCTCGAGGAAATGGGCCTCACCTACCTCCCGGTGCGCGCGTCACTGGCGCCTCAACGAGCGCCACTACGGGGCCCTGCAGGGCGGCAACAAGAAGGAGGCGACGGCGACCTTCGGGGCCGAGCAGGTGAAGCTCTGGCGCCGGAGCTACGCGACACCGCCACCACCGCTCGAGCTCGACGATCCGCGCCACCCGATCAACGACCCCCGCTACCGCGACGTGGCACCGACGGCGCTCCCCGCCAGCGAGTGCCTGGCCGACGTCGTGCGCCGTGTCGTTCCCTACTGGGAGGACGCGCTCGGCCCCGAGCTCCTCGCGGGGGTCACCCCCTTCGTCGTGGCGCACGGGAACAGCATCCGGGCCTTCACGATGTTTCTGGAGCACATCTCAGAGGACGACATCGTCGGCCTCGACATCCCGACTGGTTTCCCGCGGATAATCACGCTCGACGGCAGGCTCGACTTCGTGGAGGGGCGCTACCTCGGCGACCCGGCCGCGGTCGAGGCAGCGGCGGCTGCCGTGGCGGCCCAGGCGGGGCCGGTCTCGGCGTGACGGCCACGGAGTCCAGTCGCCCTTCCGGGTAGCAAGGGGCTTTCCCGCCAGGGCTGTTCTGCAAGAGTCCCGCAGAGATGAATGAACCCTGGCCCAGGGACATTCGGAGTGGTCGAGTGACGCCACGTCTGCGGCATCGGGGGGCGACGGAGCAGCTGGTCCGAGGAGGTACGTCGCCTCCCACGCGGCGTATCCTTTCGGCGAACAAGGGGGTGACAGTTGCGCTGCTCAGCGTGTGGAGTCGAGAACCCGCCGGACAGCAAGTTCTGCCTCGGCTGTGGCAGCTCTTTGGCACTCGCCTGCCCGAACTGTGGCAAGGCACTTCCCTCGTATGCGAGGTTCTGCAATGAGTGCGGCACGACGCTCGCCCCGGCCGCCCAGGCGACAGCCCCTGCCGCTGCCCCACCGCCTGCTCAGGTGGCGGCACCTGCGGCTGGCCCGACTACCGAACTGCGCCACGTCTCGGTGCTCTTCTGCGATCTTGTCGGCTTCACGCCCTTCTCGGAGAGGCGGGACCCTGAGGAAGTTCGCGAGGTGCTGTCCGGTTATTTCGAGCTCGCCCGTGCCATCGTCGGCCGCTACGGCGGCATCGTGCAGAAGTTCATCGGTGATGCCGTCATGGCCGTCTGGGGAGCCCCTGTCGCCAAGGAGGACGACGCCGAGCGCGCCGTCCGGGCGGGTCTCGAGCTCGTCTCTGCCGTCGCCACTTATGGAGCCGAGCACGGCACGGAGCTCCAGGCGCGCGTCGGGATAGTGACTGGCGGCGCGGCCACGACCGAGACGGCCGAGGAGGGCCTCGTCATAGGTGACCGGGTGAACACGGCCGCGCGCATCCAATCGGCCGCCCCGCCGGGGCGTTGCTATGTCGACGAGAACACTCGGTCCGCCAGCTCCGCCGCGATCGCGTACTCCGACGCCGGCGAGCACGAGCTCAAGGGCAAGGCGGAGCCCGTCCGGCTCTACCAGGCGACCCGCGTCGTCGCCACTGTCGCGGGCACGCAGCGGGCGGGCGTGATCGAGGCGCCCTTCATCGGGCGTGACCGCGAACTTCACCTCGTAAAGGAGCTCTTCCATGCCTCGGCCGAGCGTCACTCGACCCGCCTGGCTCTCGTTTCCGGGGTAGCCGGAATCGGAAAGTCCCGCCTTTCGTGGGAGTTCGCCAAGTACATCGACGGCCTGGCGGGAACCGTCCTCTGGCATGCGGGGCGCTGTCTTTCCTACGGCGAAGGGGTTTCGTACTGGGCCCTGTCCGAAATGGTCCGTTCGCGTCTCCAGATCGGCGAGGAGGACCCCTTGGAGGTCGTCGCCGATCGGCTGGGCGCCGGCCTCGAGCGCTGGATCTCGGATCCTGCCGACCGGGAGTTCATCGCACCCCGCCTCGGACAATTGCTGGGACTTCCGACCGCCAGGGTGCTCGCGAAAGAGGAGCTCTTCTCGGGCTGGCGCCTGTTCTTCGAGCGCCTTGCGGAGCATTTGCCCGTCGTCATGGTCATAGAGGACCTGCAGTGGGCCGATGCAGGCTTGGTCGACTTTCTGGACCACCTGCTCGAGTGGTCAGGCGACCACGCCATCTTCCTTCTCGTGCTGACGCCGACCGGAGGGCACCGAGCTCAAAGGGCTCGGCCTCTCGCGCCGTAACGTCACGACGCTCGCCCTCGACCCGCTCTCGGACGAGGTCATGGGCGAGTTGTTGGACGGTCTCGTCACGGGCCTTCCTCTGAGCGCCCGAACGCGGATCGTCGAGCGTGCCGACGGCATCCCGCTCTATGGCATCGAGACGGTGCGGGGGCTCTTGGACAAGGGCATCGTGGCCAAGGCGGACGACGGCACCTTGCACCTGATCGGCGAGCTTGGTGAGCTCGAGACGCCTCCAGGGCTGACGGCTCTCATCTCGTCGCGTCTCGATGCTCTCGAGCCCGACGAACGCCAGCTCGTGAAGGAGTGCTCGGTGCTCGGCGGGAGCTTCCCCCGCCAGGCAATAGCGGCTCTCTCGGACGTCGACCCTGCCGCCCTCGATGACGTGTTGAGCTCGCTCGTACGCAAAGAGGTGCTGACCGTCCGGGCCGACAGGTTCTCACCAGAGCGCGGCCAGTACGCCTTTACCCAGTCGCTCATCAGGTCGGTCGCATACGACATGCTGACGAGAGTCGAGCGCCGGGCCCGGCACTT
This sequence comes from Chitinophagales bacterium, assembly GCA_963770495.1. Classification (GTDB taxonomy): domain Bacteria; phylum Bacteroidota; class Bacteroidia; order Chitinophagales; family CAVYQA01; genus CAVYQA01. The sequence continues at coordinate 386,015 of CAVYQA010000001.1, forward strand.
AAAGACGGCCGAGCACCTCCGAACGGCCTTTCCCGACGAGGGTGCGGAGGTCGCCGAGGTAATAGCCGCCCATCTGCACGACGCCTACAGGTCCGCCGGCGACGACCCCGACGCCGAGGTACTGCGGGCCCAGGCGCGACATGCCTACATCGAGGCTGCCGAGAGGGCTCAGTCGGTGGGTGCGCCCGAGGCCGCAGAAGCCGCCTACCTGACAGCCTCCGATCTCAGCGCGGACGAAGCCGAACGGGCTGAGCTCACCGAGATGGCCGGGCGCATGGCTTCACTGGCCGCTTCGCATCTCCGGGCCATCGACTACTTCGAGGCCGCAGTCGCCGCGCACAAGTCCGCTGGACGGAACACCGACGCCGCACGGGTGGTTGCTTGGTTCGCTCTTCCTCTCCGCGCGCTCGGGCGCGCCGAACTCGCCATCGTGCTGCTTCGCGAGGCGCTGGCTTCCCTGGACCTGGACACCGCCCCGCCCTCTGTCGTGGCGGACCTCCAGGAAAAGCTCGGTGGTTCGCTGATATTCGCCGGCCATCTGCAGGAGGCGGCAGAGCCGATCGAACATGCGCTCTCTGCTCGCGCAGCACTACGAACTTCCCGAGACACTTGCCGCCGCCTTGGTCTCGAGGGCCCTCTTGCTGCACTTTGTGGGACGCTACGAAGAGGCGCGCCTTGGCCATGAGGGGAGCCTTGTCATCGCTCGGCGGCTCGGGATGAGCGAGATGGAGATCCGCGCGGAAGGCAACCTGGCCGATCTTTTCATGACCCGCGACATTCCCGGCGCAGAGGAGCACTGCCGAGACATGTCTGGCCCTCGCCCGGCGATGGGGCGCGCGGAGAACACGAGGCCATCGCGGCGGAGAACCTCATACATGTCCTGACGATGGCAGGTCGCTTCGAAGAGGCAGACCGGATCTTGACCGACATGCTGGAGTCGGGCGGCGAGGAACTTCCTGACGGCGGTTGGCTTCACTGTCAAGGGGCGCTATTGGACGCCCTTCGCGGTCACGTCAGCGCGCTCGAGAGCATCTCGCAGGGTGCGAGGAGATGGCTGCAAGCGACGACGCGCAAGATCGGGCGATGCGCGCGACTGCAGAAGCCAGTGTCGCGCTCGCAGAAGGGGATCACCGTCTTGCCCTCGAGGCGGCCCTGCGGGCGATTGACGAGTTCGTGAGAGGCGGTCTCCCACTCGCGAACGAGTCGGTCCGTCTCAGTTTTCCCGACGCCATCGATGCAGCCCTGGCAATGGGGGACCTCGGCGAGGCTGGGCGGCTCGTCGACCTGTTGGAGAGCCGGCCGCCCGGCGAGATACCGCCGTTCCTTCAAATCCAGCTCCGCCGCGCCCGGGCTCTGCTGGCAGCCGCGAGAGGGGAGGAGGAAGGCGTCGAAGACGGCTTTTCGGCGGCCGAGGAGGAGTTCCGCAGGCTCGAATACCCGTACTGGACAGCTCGCGTCCAACTCGACCGGGCCGAGTGGCTCGCTCGCCAGGGGAGGACTGTCGAGTTAGAAGGGCTCGCCACCCAAGCGGCGGCGGCCTTCGAGACGATCGGGGCCGCACCGATGGCTGCTCGTGCACAGACCCTGCTCGAGTCCGCCGGGCTCGCCACCCTCGACGCAGGTGCAGACCCCGGCTCACAGCTGAGAGATCCTCACGCCTTCGTGCACGATCGCTTCGGTGACGCTGGGCCGAAGGCCCTGCCGACACGTGCGGCCGGTTAGGCACTGGGGCGCGGCTCTCGTGGTCGAGAAGTCCGCGGCGGTTCGCCGCACTAACTGCCGCTTACGGGTTCCATCGAGCGCTCGAGCAGCTGGGCGACGTCGAGCACCCTCACGTCGTCGCCCCGGCCGCGCTTTTCACGGCGTCGTCCAGCATGATCAGGCAGTAAGGACAGGCCGTCGACACGACGTCGGCCCCCGTCGCGAGTGCCTCGTCGGTGCGCTCCAGGTTGATGCGCTTTCCCTGGTGCTCCTCGAGCCACATGCGGGCGCCTCCGGCGCCGCAGCAGAAGCTGCGCTCGCGACAGCGACCCATCTCGATGGAGCTGACACCGGGCACGGACTCGATCACCGATCGCGGAGGGCCGTAGATCTGGTTGTGGCGGCCGAGGTAGCAGGGGTCGTGATAGGCGACCTTGGCGTCGAAGTGCTCAGGGCGCAGCCTCCCCTCGGCCACGAGCCTGCCAGCAGCTGGGAGTGGTGGATCACCTCGAAGTTGCCCCCGAGAGCGGGGTACTCCTTCGAGAGCGAGTTGAAGCAGTGCGGGCACGAGGCGACGACCTTCGTCACCCCCGCCGCCCTTCAGCGTCTCGATGTTCTGCTGGGCCTGCATCTGGAACAGGTACTCGTTGCCGAGCCTGCGGACCGGGTCGCCGGTGCAGGACTCGGCCGGGCCGAGGATGGCGAAGCTCACCTCGCGCGGTGCAGCAGGCGGGCGATCGCACTGGGTGGTCTTGCGGGCGCGCTCGTCCAAGGCGCCCGCGCAGCCGACCCAGAAGAGGTACTCGACGTCGTCGGGGATCGAGCCCGTCGACGACCGGGACCTCGAAACCGAGGCCCGTCGGTCCACTCGAGCCGCTTTCCGGCCCCGAGGCCCCACGGGTCGCCCCGGTTCTCCACGTTGCGCAGCATCGAGGCGGCCTCGGCTCGGGAAACGGGACTCGATCAGCACCTGGTAGCGACGCATGTCGACGATGGCGTCGACGTGCTCGATGTCGACCGGGCACTGCTCGACGCAGGCTCCGCAGGTCGTGCAGGCCCAGAGCACGTCCTCGGTGATGACGTTCGGCACGAGGGCCTGCGTGGTCCCGGAACAGCTCCTCGCGCAGGTCCATCACGACGAGCTTGGGAGAGAGCGGCTTGCCGGTGTTCCAGGCCGGGCACTCGGCTCTGGCAGCGACCGCACTCGGTGCAGGTCACGAGGTCCAGGAGCTGCTTCCAGGTGAAGTGCTCGATCTTGCCGGCACCGAAGATCGTGTCCTCGTCCATCGTCTCGATGTCGATCTCCGGCGTCTTGTCGAGGGCACCGAGGCGGGACGGCTGGCGCGTGAACGCGACGTTCAAGGGTGCCATGAAGATGTGAAGGTGCTTGGAGTAGACGACCAGCACGAGGAACGACATGACCACGACGATGTTGAGGTCGATGAAGACCGTCTCGAGGGTGCGGTTGGCCGAGACCCCGAGGGCCCGCGAGGGCCCGCCCGATCCCGTGGGAGGCGAAGGCCCACCAGCCGTAGGGGAAGTCGCCGGTGTTGGTCTGGGCCGCCCTGTAGACGAGCAGGGTGACGATCACGAGGGCGATCATCCCGAGGGTTATCCAGGCCGTCGCGGTGTGCGAGCCGTAGAAGCGCGAGGCGCGGTCGTTCCGCTTCGGCGACGACCGGAGGCGGATGACGCCGAAGACGCACGAGGGCGACGAGCACGGCGCAGGCGAAGAAGTCCTCGACGAAGCCGACGAAGGCCGAGTGCCCGATGCCGGGGATGGCGAAGTTCTGCTGGAACAGGTCCCCGTAGGCCTCGATGATCGTGAGGATCAGGACGGTGAAGCCCCAGAACGTGAAGGCATGCGCCGACTCCGGGCACCGTCCACTTGAGCAACCGGCGCTGGCCGACGACCTCCTCGAGCTTCGACCTTGGCGCGCGACTGACGGCGCGCTGTGCGCCCTGGTGCCGGACTACCCGACGCGACGAGCCCGAAGAGGTGGCGGAGGCGACAGCCCGCTATCGACAGCGCGATCGCCGTCGCCGCCAGGCCGATCGGGTAGCGCGTGAGCACGAGGCCTCCCTCGCTCAGGACTCGCGGTCGCGGAAGTTCTCGAAGTAGCGGCTCGGGAGTCGGGCCGCGTTGGTGCTGGTACTTCGATCCGAGCGCCGCGGACCCGTAGGGCGTCTCGGCCGGCGTCGTCATCTTCAGGAAGCTGATCTGGCCGATCTTCATGCCCGGGTACAAGGTGATCGGGAGGTTGGCGACGTTCGAGAGCTCCAAGGTCAGATGACCGTCCCAACCGGCGTCCACGAAGCCGGCCGTCGAGTGGATCAGGAGCCCGAGCCTGCCCGAGGCTGGACTTGCCCTCGAGGCGACCGACGAGGTCGTTGGGGAGGCGGACGCGCTCGACCGTCGAGCCGAGCACGAACTCGCCCGGGATGCAGCATCAGGACGTCGTCCTCGGCGATCGCGACCAGCTCGGTGAGCTCCTCCTGGTCCTCCTTGACGTCGATGGCGCGCAGGTTGTGGTTGCGGAAGACGCGGAAGTAGCGGTCGACGTGCAGGTCGACCGAGGAGGGCTGGATGCAGCCCTCTTCCGAGCGGTTCGATGCCGATCCGACCGCTGGCGAGCTCTTCGCGGATCGTCTTGTCGGAGAGGATCATGGCGCCGAGCAGGATAGTCGCCCGCCAGCGGCGAAGTCCTCGTGGACAACCTTACCATAAGCATGGTAGAGTTGGCCTGTGGCTTCCGACGCGCTGACCATCCACGAGGCCGCGGCCACGACCGGATGGTCGGCCCGGATGCTGCGCTACATCGAGGAGGCCGGCCTCGTCGCCCCGCGCCGTTCGCACTCCGGCTACCGCCTTTACGGGCCGGCCGAGCTGCAGCGCCTGCGGACGCTGCGCGAGCTCCTCGTGAGCCTTCGGCATCGAGCTGAGCGACGTCGGCTTCGCGCTCCGGCTGCGCGAGGACGACCGGCTCCGCGACGGGCTCGAGGCGTGGTTCAGCTCCGAGGCCGTGCGGCCCGACGAGGTCGCACCCGCACAATGGCTGGCGTTCGAGCAGCAAAAGCACACGCAGTTGCTGGCCGCCCGTGACCGGCTGGAGCAAGGAGCCGCGCAGCGGCCGGCCGGACAAGGAGATCGCATGAGCTTCGACTTCAAGGTGGCCGACCTCTCCCTTGCCGAGTTCGGCCGCAAGGAGATCGAGCTCGCCGAGCACGAGATGCCCGGCCTGATGGCGATCCGGCGCGAGCACGCCGAGTCCAGCCGCTCCGGGGTGCGCGCATTTCGGGCTCGCTCGCACATGACGGTGCAGACGGCGGTGCTGATCGAGACGCTCGTCGCTCTCGGCGCCGAGGTCCGTTGGGCGTCCTGCAACATCTTCTCCACCCAGGACCACGCCGCGGCGGCGGTCGTCGTCGGTCCCGGCGGCTCGCCGTCCGACCCCGCGGCGTGCCCGTCTTCGCCTGGAAGGGCGAGACGCTCGAGGAGTACTGGCACTGCACCGAGCAGATGTTGCGCTGGCCGGATGGCGGCGGGCCCGAACATGATCCTCGACGACGGCGGGGACGCCACCTTGCTCGTGCACAAGGGAGTCGAGTTCGAAAAGGCCGGTGCCGTGCCCGATCCCGCCGGTGCGGAGAGCGAGGAACTGGGCGTGATCCTGCGCCTGCTCACCCGTTCGCTCGCGGAGGACCCGCGACGCTGGAGCGAGATCGCCAACCACATACGGGGCGTGACCGAGGAGACGACGACGGGCGTCCACCGGCTCTACCAGATGCAGGAGCGGGGCGAGCTGTTGTTCCCGGCCATCAACGTGAACGACTCGGTGACCAAGTCCAAGTTCGACAACAAGTACGGCTGCCGTCACTCGCTCATCGACGGCATCAACCGCGCCACCGACGTCCTCATCGGCGGGAAGGTCGCTCTCGTCTGCGGCTACGGGGACGTCGGCAAGGGCTGCGCGGAGTCGCTTTCGGGCCAGGGCGCCGTGTCGTCGTGGCCGAGATCGACCCGATCTGCGCCCTGCAGGCGGCGATGGACGGCTACCAGGTGGCGACGGTGGACGACGTGGTCGGCCTCGCCGACATCTTCGTGAGCGCGACCGGCAACCTGGGCGTCGATCACCGCCGAGCACATGAGCCGTATGAAGCACCAGGCGATCGTCGGCAACATCGGGCACTTCGACAACGAGATCGACATGGCGGGCTCTCGCCAAGGTGCCCGGCGTCGAGCGCGTGAACATCAAGCCACAGGTGGACAAGTGGGTCTTCCCCGACGGCCACGCCGTTATCATCCTGGCCGAGGGGCGCCTTTTGAACCTGGGATGTGCCACGGGGCACCCGAGCTTCGTTATGTCCAACTCCTTCACCAACCAGACCATGGCCCAGATCGAGCTGTTCACCAAGCCCCACGATTACGAGCAGAAGGTGTACGTGCTCCCCAAGCACCTCGACGAGAAGGTCGCTCGTCTGCACCTCGACGCCCTGGGCGTGCACCTGACGACGCTCACCGCCGAGCAGGCCGATTACATCGGTGTGCCCGTCGAGGGTCCGTACAAGCCCGACACATACCGCTATTGAAAGAGGTTGTGCGACCGGTCAGTTGAACGGTCTCTCGCACCGCGGCCGGTCCCTCGATCGGCAACTTCGGGACTCCCTTCGTCTGCGACGACGTCAGCTGTCCTGCAGGATCCTCGCGTATCGTTCGGCGGTGATGTTGCGTCCCGTGACGATGACGACGAGCTGACCCGATATCTCCACCTTGCCGCCCAGGACGGCCGCGACGCCTGCTGCACCGGAGCCTTCCGCGACGACACCGTGGCGGGCGAACAGCCAACGCATGGCGTCGCGGAGCTCGTCGTCGTCGACTGCGACAAGCTCAGCTGCTGAGAGAAGGCCGGGCGTGATCGAGCCTGGTTCGAGGTTTCCCGCGAGCCCGTCCGCGATCGTGTCGCCGACCGGGACACGCACGACTCCGCCCGCGGCAACCGCTGCTGAGACTCCGCGGGATTCACTCGACTCCACACCTGCGAGATGCACGCCGCCGCGGGCCCGTGCCCACAGGGAGAGTCCCGAGAGCAGGCCGCCTCCGCCCACGGGGGCTACGACGGTCAGCTCGCCCGGTGCTTGGGCGTCCAGCTCGCGGCCGATCGTCGACTGGCCCGCGATCGCTTGCGTGTCGTTATAAGGGGAGATGAAAGTGGCCTCGTCGGCGGCTCCGAGCTCCAGTGCGTACCGCTCGGCGGCCTCGTAGTCATCGCCGTGCTCGACGAGCTCGATCGGGAAGCCGCGAAGCGCCCCGACCTTCGCGGGTGACGAGTTCTCCGGCACGACCACCGTCGCGGTCCTTCCCAGTCGCGTCGACGCCCAGGCGATCCCGAGGCCATGGTTCCCTGCACTGGCTGTCACCGCCCTCTGCTCGGGCGACAGAGCGGCTATGGCCGCGATCGCGCCCCGGACCTTGAAGGAACCGGTCGGCTGGCAGGTCTCGAGCTTGAGGGCGCCATCGGGGGCGATCGGGCTGCGGAGGAGCGGTGTTGGCACCAGGACGGCGTGCACGGTCTCCCAGGCAGACTCCAGGTCTTCGGGAGTCGGCTGGCGTACGAAGCGGACTGGCGCGGTTGGTCGGTCAGGAGCCGGCATGGATGCGACGATACCGAGCTTCAGGGCTTACGTCGGGTTGCAATACGGGAGCCTCTAGGCAGTTTGAATGATGAGCACCAGGTTCCGTGACGGTGACACGTCGAAGGTGGATCAAGATCACTCTTCACAGCGGGATCGATCGGGAAGATCGCGGCTCCTGGTTCAATGCTGTTCCTGCGCGCGTCGTGGAACCGAGGCTCGACGGCAAGATATCCGTCACCCGCGGTGACCGAGCTCGTCAGTTAGTCGTTCCCAGAGAAAGCCATAGGTGATGGGTCCGAAGGTTGGAACGCGTACGGTGGCGCGGACCGACCCGCTTGGATCGCCAGCACATTGGAGCCCAGGCCCTGCATGGCTCATTGAGGCGAGATTGTCAACCGTGGTCACATCGAAGGTCCTGTTGAACCCGTTCAATGTGCATGGGTTCTCCACGGCACAGTGACGGGCGAAGGGCCGGGGTCGATTCCCGCGCAGCCTGAGACACCATGCCTCCCATGAGCGACACCCACAGAAGATCGCCGCCGGCGCCAACCAATCCCAGTACCTGGAACGACTCGAAGTCGTCGGCTAAGAATTTGAACTTGTTGGAACGAGCCTGAAACCAGCGCGTCCATCGCGGGAACGACATACGGCGGGACCGACTTACGTGATTCTCGGGGACAGGTGGGTTCGGCATTGGGTCGTCAGTCGGCGGCTGGGGCCGCAAGATCGCGACCGGGTGCTCCGGCTAATCTGGCGCGAGTAGCGCGGGCGTAGTTCAGCGGCAGAACATCAGCTTCCCAAGCTGAGAACGCGAGTTCGATTCTCGTCGCCCGCTCCAGTAAAGTCCCTGGTAGATAGCCTAAACGGCCAACTCAACGGAACGGCTTCACCGCTGTCGCGCGCGCTACGCGCGCGAGGGTGTCTCGCTGGCGCGCTGTGAGCGTTCCGAAAGCTCGACGACTGTCGCGACGGGCGCGGCCTTCGCCTCGGCGACCAACGCGTCGAGGCCAGAGCGCGATCGCGTGATCACGCTCAGCCGTGGCGTGCTGGTAGATCAGAGCCGCTCTCGGAGTGCTGTGCCCAAGCCTGGCCATCAACTCCGCCGTCGTAGCGCCTGTTCGTGCAGCCATCGTCCCGGCGAAGTGCCGGAGGTCGTGAAAGTGCATGTGGTCGAGGTCGACGGACTTGCGAGCTTTTGCGAATTGGACTCCGAAATGCTGTCCAACGAGCGGTCCACCCTTGTCGCCACTGAATATGTGAGCGGTTGGGGTCGCGCCGACGAATCGGGCGAGGTGATCCTCGAGGATTTCCGCGAGCACCTTCGGAATCGCGACGGTACGGCGACCGGCGTCGCTTTTCGGTGGCCCAACTACGCGTCCCTGTCCGGTCACCTGCTGAGCCTGCTCGGTCACCGTGATGGTGCGATGCACGAGGTCGACTCGCTCTCGGGTAAGGGCGGCGCATTCCCCGAGGTGCAGGCCGCCGTACGCGGCCGTGTAGACGAGCGCTCGATAGTGCTCGGGAACCGCTTCAGCAAGGGCGTCGACCTGTTCGATGGTCGGGATCGGGCGCTCTGGGTGGTGCTCCTGGCCTGCACCTTTGATCGTGCAAGGGTTAGCAACGAGCATCCGGTCTTCCACCGCCGTGGTGAGAATCGTCGAGAGAAGGCGATAGCACTTGGCGGCGCTGCCTGGCCTCGTGCGCGCGAAGACTGGCGTGCCAGGTGCGCACCTTGGCCGTCGTGATCTGGACAAGTTCTAGGTGACCGAAGGCTGGCACCAGGTGACGGTTCAGCTCCGAGGCATAGAGCTCCCTCGTCCTGGGTCGAAGGTTGTGGCGATCCTCCAACCACTGCCTGGCGTATTCGTCGAAGCGCTTCCTGCCTTCATCGGGGTCGACCCACTGGCCCTTCCCGATGTTGGTCCGGATGCTGGCGAGCCAAGCGTCCGCGTCTGCCTTGGCGTCGAAGGTATGGTCAGCGACGTAACGCTTGCCCTCGTGCCAGTAGCCGGCTTGGTAGCGACCAGAGTTGAACTTGCGAACGCTCCCGAACGTGCTGGTTCGCTTGCGAGCCATTCAGTTCTGCTCCGGATCGGGAGGCTCGCCGACGATCGCAGCGAAGCGCTTGTGAGCGGCCTGGCGGGTGATGCTCAGAGCGGTCCCTACGTCCTGCCAGCTCGCCCCGAGATTAATCGCGTCACGAACTGCGTCCCTGACGCCAATCGCAGCGACACGGGCGACGAGTCCCTGAGCTCGAAGTTCTTCCAGCACCGTGTCTGCGCTCAGCCGGCCGCGCTTGTCTCGTACCTCCTTCCGGCCGAGGTTCCGCGCTGTCAGGCCGAGCTCGTGATAGTCGGTCTCTGCCTCAACCTTGGGTGCCGAACGCATACGCGTCAATACTAGTTGACATCGTTAGCAGCGGTCGGTGGCGATTTGTACGTCGTGCGGTTCGCCTTCGCGCCGACGGCCACTTAAACGTGGTCATTGAGCGCCAGTTAAAAGTTCGGCTGCATCCGTGCTGGCGGCTCGCGTGTAGCACCCGCACGAAGGTGGGCGGCTAATGGGACTCGACCAGCCTTTCCTATGATTGACCGTCGGCCTAATTGAGATTCACGGCTATGTTCGATTTGAGAGAAGCAAGATGGACTCGCGGTTCGCTAGTCGACTTCGGATGCCTCGCTGTTGAGAGGCAACACCCTTAGTGCGCGCCACCCAGATCTCCTTGCACACCATCCCGGCATGCTCAGCAAGTTGAGCCAATAGGAGGTCTGTGGGCAGATTCTCGCCATTAAATGTCTGGGTCCCTACCACGATCGCCAGTTGTGCACCAAGAGCAAGTGACGAGACCAACCGCCGAAGCACTACAGCCATATCTTCGAAGAAGCCGCACACCATGCGTGCAACCCGCATCGACTCGTCACCTTGGTCGCGTTGACTCAGCATCGCCAGTAGAAACTCATCCAACGCTGGGACCGCGAGCGTGCGGCGTTCGGGCCACGGCGACTCGAGATGTGAGCGAAGCAACGAACGTCGAAGTGCACGCAACTGGCAGTTATCGGCACAGAATCCAAACCCGAGCTCAAGCTGATACGTGGCAGAGTAGTCGTAGCGATTTGGGTAAGGGGGAGAGAAGATTGCAATGTCGGCAGCCCCGAACGGAACCGATCGTGCATCACCCTCAATCACCCGTGCTCGTCGTGCCCGAGGGGCATGGACAACATCGTTGGCAATTTGTTGCATTCGATCCGCGAACGCGAGGCGAACATCGTCGGCGCTTCGCCTGACACCCGCACGGCCGGTTCGCGAGCCAGGTTGACGGTGACGCAGCGATGTACCGTCACGGACGGCGAACGACATCGGCTCAACGAGACCCAGCAACGCGAGTCGGCACAGGTCCGCCACTCGAGGGTCATCGACTTGCTCAACGCCAAGCTGTAGGCGATACAGCGCAGTCAGAACTTCACTCGAAAACGCCCATTCTCCTGCAGGCAGATCGGGGAAACGGCCGCGGTGCGAGATTCGGCGCGAAAGCACGAAGGAGCACGCCTCCCGTAGCTGATCGGGAGTCGTACGATGTGCCTCCAAACACGTGCGAGCCACAAACGCCGCGTACGGCAGCAATTCGACGCCCTGTACCTCCATGTTGCGCTCCGCACCCACAAGGAGTGATGTTCCGGTCCCACAGAAGGGATCGAGCAGGCGCCCGGGAGTGCCAACGTGAGAGAGCACCTCGCGCACCAGAGCTGGCGAAAAGGACTCTTTGTAGGCGACCCATCGATACACTGGCGCTTCGCGTTGCCTCGCCCCCACCAAGGAGCCAAGCTCGGGCCTTTCCACCAGGATCGCCGCGTACGCTTCTCCGAGCTGGCGTCGCGGCTCGAAACGCGTCGTCGTGGTCGCGATTTTCTGAGCCATCTAGACCAGCTCTCGTCCGTCGCTGAAGGTCATCCGATTGCACAGCCGCATTCGTGCCGCGTGCGCTGTGCCTGGTAATCGCGTGGGCCGTACCCATCGGCTGCTCTCGGCGCTCACGCACGTCGAAGAACGCCACTAGCACGAAGGAGATCAAGTAAATCGAGCAACTGTTTGCATTCTCGGGGACCCAACAGCGCTCCTATCTCAAAGTTGATATCAAAGCCTTGGTCGGTCATGTTTGCAGATCCGAGGTAGCCACGCGTGGCATCAGCGACCGCGAACTTTCGCGTGAAGCGCGATATGGCGAGACGCAAGCGTGTCCGCATCAAAATGCCAGACAGTCACAGTGTCGAATCCAGGTCTCAGCACATTGAATTGTCGAAGACGATGTGCGAAGGCATGTAGCCCGTCAAGAGCAAGTGACGGGCCCCTCGTGCCACCTGGACCACAAAGTTAGTAGAGACATTGCGAGCGTGGGCACCCTCCAGCGATGGCCGTAGACGATCGAGGGCGGCTTGATTCCAATACGGCGATCCAAGCACGATGCTTGTATCAGCCGCTCGGATCGTGTCCTCGACGAGGTCCCAAAGCCGATGAACTCCAAGGCGCACCGAGAGCTCGCGAAGATCGGCATCCGCGGTGGCTGTGACAACCAGCCGTGAGGGTTCGGGAGGGCGACGCGGTTCGCAACGCTTACGGCGTCTGCGACGAGCTCGACTGCGTTCGCAGCAGCGCCACAACCGAGTGCATCGACGACGGCGGCTGTTTCCGGCCGTGTAAAGCCGTCTGCGACGGGGACCGAACCTGCGCGCGCGATAGGTGATATCGAAGTGCGCCCAAACCTGCGGAATCAAAACGTGCTTCTAGAACGGGCCAACCACCGGCAGTCGCCAGTTGCCGCAAAAATGCGGCCGCTTCCGCAGGTGTGCCGCAAAGTTCTATTAGGTCGATCAGCCAAGCCGGGTCGATCGCTGATGACAACCGGTCGTCACTCACGAACCCGCCGCGTAAGTTCGCCTGAACGAAGAACTCGGCGAGCCGCATACAATATCCCTCGATGGATATGCTGTGGGCCGCCGCCAACCAGGTATCCTGGATCGAGCCGCGATTAAACCGCTCGCAACCAAAGGCCATTGCGAAGCACTGGTAACCGCCTCGTTGCGCGACACACGGGTCGTGCACGCACGACTGCGCTGACTCAACTGCATCCCTTGAGCCAGGTCTCTGATGCTGTTCCACGACCGCGATGAGTCCACCCAGGTTGAACTTTGTGAACTGGCGACATATATCAGGAAGCTTGCCGCACGCTCTAACAGATATTCAGAGGCACTTGTAGATGCGAATGACGACCGGCGATCGAGCGCCAGGATGAGCAGATGGCTGAATACGTGCAGTCGCTGTTGGATTGCGAGCTGCGACTCTCGTTCCCCAGTCATGCCGTATGAAGTGTTCAGTACCCACGCCCTGGCTTCCTCCTGGTTGGCGGGTTCGCTCGTCCTAGTCCACTCGTTGGCCGTCGCCCAGTGCCATAGCACAGAAGGGATCGAGCTCAATCAGTGTTCCTTCGGTCGCGAGTCAATTGCAACCAATGGCAGCTGATCGTCCCCTGGGTCGAGAGGGGTCAAGGCGAGCAGCAATACTTGACGCGCCGCGTGTATATCCGAATCCGACGAGCGCGATCGGGAAGTCGCGCACAAGAGAAAGGCGTGCGATCCCACATTCCGCTGCCGTCCGCACGTCCGGAGTCGATTCGTGCGGCAAGGCGTCCATGCCCGTGGGTTCGAAGTCGGTTCGCGGTATCGGACAGCGGGTCGACGTCGTGGGCGGCAAACAGCAGCGCGCGCTCCATCATCCTACGATCTGTCCTTGAGGCCAAGAGCGTCGCGGGGTCGAGAAGCTGCTGAGTCCGTTCGAAAGCCGGCGCGTCTCCACGGTCACGGTTCGCCATCGCTTCAACGTGCCGGATGAGCTCCTCGTCTCCGGTAGCCCGAACTAACGCAAGGGTCTCCTCGGCGCTCGGGTCGGCGGCGCGATGCGTCCGTTGGCTTCGTCGATCAGTCCCTCAAGGACGGGCAGCGTGCCGACGTAGTGGCCGAGGGCATACTCCGGTCCGTGGGGTGCGGCGAGTGCGGCGGAAATGCGAGATGCAGGGATGTTGATCAGCGTGACGTGGTGGCCAAAGAAGCCTCTGCTGTCGCGCGCGGTAACCGGAGTCATTGTGCGCTCACGGCGATCTGTTCCCCAGGTGCACCGGTAGCACTGGGTGAATTCGATGCCAAGGGGGCGCATGCATTCTGCACAGCGGAACTGCGCGGTATAGAAAGAGCCACTGTCCTCGAATAACAGGTCGCCTTGCTGGTGGTCGGTGCAGCGCGGTCGGGACAGCTGTTGGCGTTTTCCGCAGGTATGCACCCTGTAATAGGGCAGTTGCCGGTACCGAGCTTGCCGGCACCGAATGCATTTGTTGTGTTGGAGGATTATGCCACCTTGGCCAATATCGACGACATGGCCGCAATTACGATTCGAGCAGAATAGTAGCGAGGGCCAGATGTCGAAAATGACCTCTGACGGTGAAATAAGCTTGAACTGTTCTGGGTAGTCTGCGAGATGCGGCGGAAACCCTTCGGTTATCCCGCCTTGGTCGTGCCACTGATCGAGCCGGAGCTGAATTGCTTCGAGGACTTGCGGTATAGCCAGGTCCGGACGCGTGCCGTCCACTTGACGAACGACGCAGTAGAGTCCTTCAGTCTCGTGTTCGAAAATCTGACCTGGTAGATAGTTGTATTCGACGGTTACCCGGCTGCGTTCCACTGCTAGCCCGGCCCTCGGGATTGCCCAGGTGGCCACTTTGCGAATCGTTCAGTCATGCGCTACCGCCTTCCTCCGCCAGCACGACCTCATCGTTCGGATCGGCGTCGACGTCGACGTAGCCCGCTAATAGCTGGAACTCGTCGCGGGAGTAGTGGCCTAGCACCCCGAAGGTAACGGATGCGTCGATGTCACGGAAGCTGCGAGGTGGCGGCGGCCGCATTGCCCGTGTCAAGAGGCGCTCGGCGTTCCCTCTGATCGAGCTAAGGATTGACGCGAACAAGCGATCAACCTCATCACGAAAACTGTCGGTGAGCATGGGATCCAGCACTGGAGCGGATAATCCGAAGGCGTTTCGTAGATCGTCACGCAGATCTGTCTCGACGCTGGCCGGAGCTCGAGCGAGCCAGTTACGCAGCTCGTCGGCATTGCTAAAGTTGGTTTCCTTGCTGTAAGTCGGGGCGAGGCGGACGAGGTCACGGCTCCAATCACACAGCAGCAGCGCTGCCAATAGTCCGGATGCAGTCTTTTTAGGACCGTGGACGCTAAAGCGGTTCAACGCAACTGGTTCGACGAGGGAGTTCACGTACCGGTGGGTCGGGTCAAAGAAGTGGAACACGGAGCGGTCGCGTGAATAATGCCGACCGAGGGCACACAGCACAAGGCCAACAGCGGACCGCCCCGCACGACTGGTCGCCTGAACGTAGAAGGCCATTGTAGGCGGCAGGCCCATCATGAATTTCCTGCGACATTTAGGCGTTCGAGATCGACACCGTGAGAGACCAGCGATGTGCCGGCGATCACTGCGAGCCGCTCGCTTCCCGGATCAGCGAGAGTCTCAGATTCGACCCGTCGAATTGCCCCGCCGAGATTGGGCGACTGGCGTCTGGCCGTTCAATAACACCGTATGGAATCGAGCTGGGGACACCTTCGGCGGCGGCACGGTTCATGCGGTCGCGGAACCTGTCGGCGTCTGTCTTCTTGTTGGCATACGCCAACTGGAGCTCGTACATGAACAGCAACTCCGCGACATCCTCAGGCGCCGTAGCCGACAAACGGAGCTCTGCTATGACGTCACGACCGTCGAGACCACGAAGTCGCTCGATTTCGGCTCGGACAAGGAGACCAACTCGCAATGCGAGATCTGTTGCGTCAACCTGGCTCGGAAGTGCACCGACAAAGATCCGCCGGGCGCGTGTCTCGTCACGCCTAGCATAAAACGTCTCCCCTATCGCGAAATCCCTCGCTCGGAAAGCGGCGCGGTTTGAGGGCGTAGAGCTGCCGCACCTGGTTCTCATAGTCGCTGATCGTTGCCGTCGCGGCGAGAAGTTTCGGCGGCCTTCCCGACCCTTTGAGACACAGGTATTGGAAGAGCGTCTCGTAGTGTGCCGCGTAATGTGCCCAGTTCCTCGGCGAGTAAATGCAGCTCGTCTTGCATCAATAGTGCCGGAGCTGGATCGTGAATCTCCACCTGGCTCCAGTCGGCCCGAGAGTGAAGGCAGTAGTGGCGGGCTAAACACCGTTCGTCCCGACCCGTGGGAAACGTGACGTACCCATGGGTGGGACACCGATACCGGGGCCCGTGCGTGAGATGGGCAACGGCGCGTTGAACGCGACTGCGGCCAGTTTGTCGACAGTTGCTACGACTATGGATGGCAAGAGGCGATACACCTCATCGTCTGAAATGACGACCGGCAGCCGCCGTGCGCACGTAGTGCAACGATGCCACAGCCTGACAGCACCCGCGTCGGGCTCGAGCACGATCTCGGAGGAACCGCAGTAAGGACACTGCGTGATCACGACATTGTCAGCTTTCCATTGCGCGTCAAAGTGCTCCATCGCGCTGATGTCACGCCACTTTGGGTCATTAGCGTCGGTGAGCTGGTTAGGGGTGTTTGCCCTGCCAACGAAGTATCCGAGCCAGTACTCATCACCTGGCAGATCGTTCCCTTCGTGCACTAGCTCGCACGCCGCGTACAAGGCGAAGAGTTCGGTCGAGCTGCTGCACCGATAACATGCGTAGGGGAAAGCGGATCAGCACACTCGTACCGGAATGCTTGCCGCTCAGCCGATCGACATATCGCAACGGCTGCGAGTCCGTACAACGCATCAGACTTGCCGCCACCGGTTGGGAACCACAACACATCAGCCCACGCGAGATCATCAAGTAGGTCGCTGCCGTCGTCGACTTCGCGTGCCGCTAGGGCCGCGAGATCGAGACGATAAAGACAATTTGAAATAGTGCCCGGCTCCGCCTTGCTCCCTGTCGGCCTCAGTGTTTAATGGGCGGCCGGAACGGAAATGCACAAAGACCTCGTTCATTAGTCGAAAGGCACGGTCCAGATTCCAAGCGTCGGCCTCGAGCAGACCGATGCCGCTGCGAAACGCGCCGTCTCGTTGGAGAAGGAAACAAGGTCTTCTTCACATCGTCGGCGAGCGTCCACTCCAAGGGAAAAGGCAGGATCGTCAAGATATGCTCTCCAGGCCTCGATGAAGGTAATCATGCCCCGATTGATCGTGCGGCAGCGGTGGTAACGGGTCGGCGACCAGTTGGGTGAACGTTGGCTCGAGCTCAGGGCGCGACTCGTAGACTGCTTGGCGGAAGATCGGCCAAGTAGTCGTAGCCATTTTTCCGAGCGTCGCGTCTGCTCGTTCGTCGGCGCAGCAAAATCGCCCATGGGCGTGCACCACTGGCTCGAAGCGATAGTCATGTTCGATAACGGAATAGCCCATATTGACGAGCGGTCCGCCGCGTACGGTTCGTCGAACCCGGCATCGTAAACACTGAGCTCGGGGACAAATCCATTTCGTGATCACCCCGGGTCGAGACGTTCTCGAGAGATAGGTCCACTCGTAACTGCCCATCGAGCGAGCGTTGCATTGTGACTGAAAAGATCACGTCCGCGACACTAACCTCG
>CAVYQA010000002.1:0-381369 GCA_963770495.1 Chitinophagales bacterium
CTCGTCGGAGTGCATGACCTGCAGGTGCATCGGGATATTGGTTAGCACACCTGCGATCTTGAACTCGCCCAGGGCGCGCCGCATCCTCCTAATCGCCTCGTGTCGGTCTCGTCCCCAGGCCGTTACCTTCGCGACCAGGGCGTCGTAGTACGGTGAAACCTCGAAGCCGTCGTAGAGTGCGCTCTCGACTCGAACGCCCGGTCCGGCGGGCTCCTGTGCGAACTCGATCGCACCGACCGACGGCATGAAGCCCTCACGCGGGTCCTCGGCGACGATGCGACACTCAATCGCCCAGCCCCGTGCGCATCACCGCCTCCTGTGCGTAGCCGATCTCCAGCCCGCTCGCGATACGAATCTGATCGCCGACGAGGTCGAAGCCGGTCACCATTTCGGTGACCGGATGCTCGACCTGCAGCCGCGTGTTCATCTCCAGGAAGTAGAAGTTCATGGAGGAATCGAGCAGGAACTCGACAGTCCCGCGTTGACATAATCGGCCGATCGGGCGGCCAGGATAGCGGCAGCGTTGAGCCGGCGGCGTAGTTCCTCGTCTACCACCGGTGACGGTGACTCCTCAACCATCTTCTGATGGCGTCGCTGGAGCGAGCACTCGCGCTCGTTGAGTGAAATGACGTTGCCGAAGGAGTCCGCGATGATCTGCACCTCTACATGTCGGACGGGAGAGAGCAGCTTCTCGACGTACACGGCGGGGTGGCCGAAGGCCGCCATCGACTCGGCGGCCGCGAAGATTGAGCGCTGAGCCGAGCTCCGGCTCGTTGCGGACGGTGCGAATACCCCGGCCGCCGCCACCCGCGGCCGCCTTGATGAGGACCGGATAACCGATCTCCTGCCGCCGCGAGACGCGCCTGCTCCAGTTCGCGAATCTCCTCGGTGCCTGGAACAACCGGTACGCGGACTTCCGCCTGCCTCATCAGCTTGCGCGCTTCGATCTTGTCGCCGAGGAGGCGCATCGAGCGAGGTGATGGCCCGACGAACGTTGATCCCTTCCCGTACGCACGCCTCGGCAAACTCTGGATTCTCGGCCAGGAAGCCGTAGCCGGGATGGATTGCGTCCGCGCCGGCCGCCTTTGCGACCGCAATGATCCGTTCGATGTTGAGGTAGCTCTCGGCCGCCGGCGGAGGACCAATCTAGTACGCCTCATCTGCGTAGCGCACGTGCATCGAGCGGCGGTCGGCGTCCGAATAGACCGCGATTCCGCGAATGTCGAGGTCGCGACAGGCGCGGAGGATGCGGATGGCGATTTCGCCCCGATTGGCGACGAGCAGCCGGTGGATCATGCCTTCCTCGCCACTTCGTCCAACATCCGATCGAGGCAGTCCTCGCAGCGGCAACGGCGCCAAGATTATCTCTCGCTGCGCAGCCGCACTGCGACGGCGCTCGGACTCGGCTTCCTTGTCGCCGACGACGAGCATGTAGGGCACCTTTAGCAGCTGCGCCTGGCGGATCTTGGCGTTCATGCGCTCGGACCGCTCGTCGATCTCCGGGCGGAGGCCCGCCGGCGAGCAACCGCTCGTGGACCTGCTCGGGCATAGTCGATATGGCGGTCGGCGATCGGGATGAGCTGCGCCTGCACCGGCGCCAGCCAGAGCGGGAACGCGCCGGCGTAGTGCTCGATCAGGACGCCCAGGAAACGTTCGGTCGAGCCCGTCACGGCCCGATGGAGCATCACCGGAGTGTGCGGCATGCCGTCTTCGCCGATGTACTCCAGACTCGAGCCGGGCCGGCTGTATGAAGTCGACCTGAATCGTCGACAGTTGCCACTCGCGACCAAGAGCGTCGCGCGCCATGAAGTCGGCCTTTGGACCGTAGAACGCGGCTTCGCCCGTCGCCGGCACGTAGTCCACGCCGGCGGCGTCGAGCGCGTCCTTGAGGGCCTGTTCGGCTCGCTCCCAGCGCGCGTCGTCGTGGACGAACTTGTCGCTGTCCTGGTCGCGCAGCGACAGGCGTACGTAGTAGTCGTCAGAATCCGTAGGTCCCGAGCACCTCGCGAATGATGGCCAGGGCTTTCGCGAATTCTTCCTGGACCTGCTCCGGCGTGCAGAAGATGTGCGCATCGTCCTGGGTGAGGCTCCGGACGCGTGTCAAACCGCCAAGCTCGCCTGATTTCTCATAGCGGTAGAGCGTGGCGAACTCCGCATAGCGCAGTCGGCAGCTCGCGGTAGCTGTGAAGCTGTGCCTTGTAGAGCGTCATGTGCGAGGGGCAGTTCATGGGCTTCAGGCAGTGGACGTCGTCGCCGTCGACCATCGGCGGGAACATCGCGTCGCGGTAGTGCTCCATGTGGCCTGACTTGACGTAAAGCTCCGAACGCACCAGGTTTCCGGTCCAGACGTGCTGGTAGCCGTGGCGCGTCTGCACCTCGCGCACATAGCTCTCCATGACGTGGCGGATCGTCTCGCCTTTCGGCAGGAAGAGCGGCAGGCCCGAACCGACGTCCTCGCTGAAGGTGAACAGGCCAAGCTCGCGTCCGAGGCGGCGATGGTCCCTACGCCGCGCCTCTTCGAGCATCTCAAGATGGGCGTCGAGCTCTGCCTGCGTCTCGAACAGGGCGCCGTAGACGCGCTGCAGCATCGGCCGGTGCTCGTCGCCGCGCCAGTAGGCCCCGGCGATGCTCATCAGCTTGAACGGAGGAACCTGGCCGGTTGAGGCGACGTGCGGCCCCTCGCAGAGATCGAGGAAGGGCGCCGTGCCGGTAAAGACTCACTTCGGACGCCTGGATGCCGTCGATCAGCTCGAGCTTGTAGGGCTGCTGTGCGAAGATGCCGCGCGCTTCGTCTTTGGACACCTCACTGCGCTCGAAGCGGTAGTCCTGCGCCGCCTGTTGCCGCATGCGGGTCTCGATCTCGCCGAGATCGTCGGGCGTCAGGGACCTGGGCAGCTCGAAGTCGTAATAGAAACCCGTGTCGATCGGCGGTCCGATTGCGAACCGCGCCTCCGGGGAAGATTTCCAGCACCGCCTCGGCCATCATATGGGCCGCGGAGTGACGCATCCGATAGAGGCGGTCCTCCTTCGCCATGTGGTCCAGCGGCTCGCCTCCAGCGTCTACCATCTCGAACTCCTACCGGCCCGCCTGGCCCGCGAGACAACACAGCAGCGCCTCGCATCCACAAGAGGAACGCGAGGCGCTGATCGAGGACCGCTCGATTCTCGTTGTGGTGGGCGATACTGGATTCGAACCAGTGACCTCTGCGATGTCAACGCAGCGCTCTAACCGACTGAGCTAACCGCCCCCGACGGTATGGAAGCTTATGCTAGCAATGGGGCCAGAGCAGCGTCAATGCATTGGAAATGTTTCAAAACCGTTGGTTGAAGCGCCGAAAGTGCTATGGTATACTCCCGTCTACCTTGGGCCGCTAGCTCAATTGGCAGAGCAGCTGACTCTTAATCAGCCGGTTAGAGGTTCGATTCCTCTGCGGCTCATGAAAGGCCCGGAAAGGTCGCCGGCCCGGAACCAGGGCCGGCGACGCGTGCATCCGGGGAAGTGTCGGAACTGGCAGACGAGCATGACTTAGGATCATGTGCCGCAAGGCGTAGGAGTTCGAGTCTCCTCTTCCCCACTCGCGCAACGACCGAAGGAGGACACATGGCTACGCTGCTCCGGGTCAAAGATCTGCGAACGCACTTCTTCACGGAAGAGGGCGTGGTCCGTGCGGTCAACGGTGTTTCGTACGATCTGGAAGAGGGTGAGACCCTCGGCCTTGTCGGTGAAAGCGGCTGCGGGAAGAGTGTCAGCGCTCTCTCGCTGCTGCGACTCATACCCAATCCGCCCGGCAAGATCGTCGGGGGCGAGGTCTGGTTTGACGGCCAGGACATTCTTAAGGCCGACGAGGATGAGATCCGTCACATCCGTGGCAATCGCATCGCCATGGTCTTTCAGGAGCCGATGACCTCGCTCAATCCGGTCCTCACCATCGGCCGGCAGATTACCGAAGCGCTCGAGCTTCACCTCAAGATGGACAAGCACGCGTCCAGCAAGCGGGCGACCGAGTTGCTCGAGATGGTCGGTATCCCGGAGGCCGGCGGCCCGTCTCAACGACTACCCGCATCAGTTCTCCGGCGGCATGCGCCAGCGCGTCATGATCGCCATGGCGCTGTCCTGCAATCCCAAGCTGCTCCTCGCGGACGAGCCCACGACGGCGCTGGACGTCACGATCCAGGCCCAGATCCTGGAGATCATGGCCCGCCTGAGCAAGGAGCTGGGCACGGCGGTCATCATCATCACGCACAATCTCGGCGTCGTCGCGCGCTACGCGGATCGCGTCAACGTGATGTACGCCGGCCGGATCGTCGAGACGGCGCGGCAAAGGAGCTGTACGCCAATCCGCGGCATCCGTACACGCTGGGGCTGCTTCGCTCGGTGCCGCGGCTTGGACGAGATCGCGAAAGGATAAGCTGGAGCCGATCGAAGGTGTACCGCCCGACCTGGTGAATCTGCCGAGGGGCTGCCCGTTCTACCCGCGCTGCCGCTTCCATGTCGAAAAGTGTCTCGAAGAGAGCCCGCCGCTGCTGATGGTGGGCGAGCGCCACTTCTCGGCCTGCTGGGAGTGGAGTAACCTCGGCAAGGACAGGATTCAGGCGCCGCTGAGCGAGGCGGGGAGCGTATGAGCAATGGTTACTGAAGACAAGAGCTTCGCGAGCGGCAAGCAGGCGGTCGGCGGTCTCGGGGAAACCCTGGTCGAGGTCAAAGACCTGAAGATGTACTTCCCGGTCACGGCCGGGACTCATCTTCCAGCACAAAGTCGCTGACGTGAAAGCCGTTGACGGCGTGACGTTCGACATCAAGAAGGGCGAGACGCTCGGTCTCGTCGGCGAGTCAGGCTGCGGCAAGTCGACCACGGGCAGAGCCTTGCTGCAGCTCTACCGGCCGACCAGCGGCAGCGTGCAGTTCGGCGGGCAGGATCTGACCAAGCTCAAGTCCGGCGACCTACGACGGTTTCGCCGGCGCATGCAGATGATCTTTCAGGATCCCTACGCTTCGCTCAACCCGCGTATGTCGGTGGGCAGCATCATCTCTGAGCCGCTTGCGATTCACGGCCTGGCGAAGGGCAAGGCGCGCAAGGAGCGGGTGCAGGAGCTGTTGCGCGTCGTCGGGCTTAATCCCTACTACGCCAATCGCTATCCGCACGAGTTCAGCGGCGGGCAGCGGCAGCGCATCGGCATCGCGCGTGCCCTCGCCGTCGAGCCGGACTTCATCGTTTGCGACGAACCGGTCTCGGCGCTCGACGTCTCGATTCAGGCGCAGATCATCAATCTGCTCGAGGATCTGCAGAACGATTTCGGGCTGACCTATCTCTTCATCGCCCACGATCTGTCGGTCGTCCGGCATATCAGCGATCGCGTGGCGGTCATGTATCTGGGCCGGATCGCCGAGGTGGCAAATCGTGCGGAGCTTTATGAGAACCCGCTCCACCCTTACACGAAGGCGCTCCTTTCCGCCGTGCCGATTCCGGACCCCGTTGTGGAGTCCAGGCGCGAGCGCATCATCCTGACAGGCGACGTGCCGAGCCCGCTGCGGCCGCCCCCGGGCTGCAATTTCCACACGCGCTGCCCGATCGCCATCGATGAGTGCCGCGTGCGTATCCCCGAGTGGCGGAACGTTGGCAAAGACCACTGGGTGGCCTGCCATCGCGTCTAGGTAGCCGTTCCATTCCTCCCTAGCGAGCGACCGCCGGCTTCATATGGAGGCGGCGTTCCGCTTTGTGTGTCCTGAAATTGCGGGCCTGCATCGCCGATGCTAGGCTTTTGGCAATGGACCAAGCCCACGTCCGGAATTTCTGCATCATCGCCCACATCGACCACGGAAAATCCACCCTCGCCGACCGGCTGCTCGAGCTGACTGGAACTCTCTCTGCCCGCGAGATGGAGGATCAGATCCTCGATCAGATGGATCTGGAGCGGGAGAAAGGGATCACGATTAAGGCTCAGGCGGTGCGGATGTTTCATCGCGCCGCCTCGGGCGATGAGTACGAGCTCAATCTCATCGACACACCGGGACACGTGGATTTCACGTACGAAGTCTCGCGGAGCCTCGCTGCCTGTGAGGGCGCGATCCTCGTGGTTGACGCGGCGCAGGGGATCCAGGCGCAGACGCTTGCCAACGCGTATTTGGCGTTCGGCAACGATCTCACCGTTATTCCGGTGCTGAACAAGATCGATCTGCCGAATGCTGAGCCCGAGCGCGTGATCGAGGAACTGGTCGACGTCATCGGGTTCTCTCGAGACGAGATCCTGCGCGTGTCCGCAAAGGACGGGACGGGGGTACCTGCCCTGCTCGAGGCAGTGATCGCGCGGGTGCCTGCTCCTTCGGGCGATGAGCGCGCGCCGCTGCGGGCACTGATTTTTGACTCGAAGTACGATCTCTACAAGGGTGTCATCGCCTACGTGCGTGTGATTGACGGCGCACTTGCGCAAACCCGGCGCCTGCGTCTCATGAGCCAGGAGCGTTCGCTCGATGCGCTGGAGGTCGGCACCTTCCGGCCGGCCCTCATTCCGGAGGGTGCTCTCGCGACCGGCGAAGTAGGCTATGTCGCCACAGGTCTCAAGAATGTCCGTGAGTGCAGGGTCGGCGACACGTTCACCGAGGAGCTTCGGCCCGCGAATGAGCCTCTGGAAGGCTATCAGCCGGCGAAGCCGATGGTCTTCGCGGGCCTCTACCCAACGCAGGCGAATGACTACCCGATCCTGAGGGACGCGCTCGACAAGCTCCAGCTCAACGATGCCTCTCTCGTGTATCTACCGGAATCCAGCGCCGCGCTAGGTTTTGGCTTTCGCTGTGGTTTTCTCGGGCTCCTGCATATGGAAATCGTGCAGGAGCGACTCGAGCGCGAGTTCGACCTGACCCTACTGGCGACCGCGCCGAGCGTGGAGTACCAGATAACAAAGACCGATGGCAGCGAATTGGTCATTCATAGTCCCAACGACATGCCGGAGCCGCAGCAGATCGCTGAGATACGCGAGCCGTGGATGAATATTACGATCATCGTCCCGTCGCGCTATATCGGCGCGATCATGGAACTGGTGACAGGCCGACGAGGTAGTTTCCGACGCATGGAATACATGGACCACATGCGGGACGAGCTCGAGGGAGCCCAGGCCAGCGCTCATGTGTTGCTCGAGTATCAGATTCCTCTCTCTGAGATTCTGGTAGATTTCTACGACCAGTTGAAATCACGGACGCAGGGGTACGCCTCGCTCGACTACACCTTCTCGCACTACGCCGCGGCGAAGCTGGTTCGCCTCGACGTCCTGGTGAATGGGGCGTCGGTGGACGCTCCCTCCGGGGGGTGGCAGAGAACTTTGCACAGGTTTTTCCATTGGCAACAACGGTTATTTTGGTACAGGTAGTATGGACGGTACAATTTACAATGATTTTTATGAATACAATCCTTCAAACAATACATGGACACAAAAAGCTAATGTGCCTGTTGCAAGGCTTGGGGCAGTTGGTCTTGCCATAAATGGAAAAGGCTATATTGGATTAGGTGCTAACGGAACAGGCGCAACATTTAGAGATATGTACAGATACACCCCGGCGACTGATACCTGGGACACCATGGCGCCCATGCCCTCTGACACCGGCATGGATGAACCTGCTTATTTTGTTATTTGCGGTAAGCTGATTGTTACCCTTGGCGACTCTGTACAAAGCGGTACAAGCACCACCAAACAAACCTGGCTATTTGACCCCTCTAATGGAGCTAAAGGCAAATGGACAAGATTGCAGGATTTTCCCGGACCGCTACCTGCTTATGCTCCCGGCGGATGGGCAATGGGCGATACGGGTTTTGTATATGGCGGATATGATTTTGTAAATAATAATTATTACCGGCAGGATATGTATCGTTATGTAGTTGCAGCTAACCTGTTGTCATTAGGTATCAGCACCAATGTTGTTGATACCACCATTTGCAATGGCAGCACTGTTACCCTTAGCGCCTCGGGTGGCAACAATTATTTGTGGAGCAACACCGATACCACCTCAAGTATAACAGTAGAGCCCGCCAATGATACTATATATACTGTAACAATAACCAGCGGCGCTTGTTATGTAACGGATACCATTAGTGTTACGGTTTCAAGTGCACCGGCAATAAGTATCATACCTTCTCCGGCAACTGTTTGCAGCGGGGATACGATAACTCTTACAGCAACAAGTGGAGTTTCTTACCAATGGGTTGGAACAACGGATACAACAGACAGCATTACTGTAACACCAACAACAGACACGATTTTTACTTTAATGGCTAAAGGTGTTTGTGGTGATTTTGCTATTTCTGATACTGTTAACGTAAATCCCATACCAACAATTACTCAACATGGGGACAGTTTGATTTCCAGTTCTAAATATCATAATCAGTGGTACTCTAATGATTCTATATTTTCTGATACAAGCCAATATTTTATTGTTACAAATTGCGATGCGGCTTTTTATGCAGTAAAAGCTAATGGTTGTAGTAGTGCTGCTGATTCGGTAGAATTGGCAGTATCACCTGAACGTACAATTATATGTGGTGGCGGAATTGACAGAATACCATTGAACATCCAGGTATCTATCTTCCCCAATCCCAATAGCGGTGATTTTACAATTACATCAACTGAGGGTTTGGATGAAATTAATGTTACGGACTTATTGGGCAGGTTCATCTATGATAACTATCCGCCAAATGCAGCGTCATCACGAATAAATATTCATTTGCAAAACGAAGGAATGTATTTTGTGACGGTTAGAAAAGGGGCTGAGGTGTATACTTCAAAAATTATTGTGAGTAAATAGCTTCACCCTTAATCCCTCTCCTAAAGGAGAGGGACACCCTGTTAGCCTGATTTAAAAAGATAATCCTGGTTTACGCGCGTCTCCTCTCCACTTTTGTTGGAGAGGAGAATGAGAGGTGAGGCAAACGGAAACGGCTCAATCTTTGCTACAACTTATTTTTTTCGGAAAAGGAATAAATAACATATCTAAAAAAATAAAACTTCCACGGTTTTGCGCTTAGCGATTTAATGTATACATTTAGCACTTAATTATTTTTTAAAAATATAAATTCAAACTATTATTTTTGACACTTCAAACCAAAACAACTATGAAACAGTTTTCCGCAAAAAAACTACACTGCAACGTTTTAAATTTTAAAAACGCTATAACTATTCTGAAAGGGGTAGTTATTTTTTTGCTTTTTAGTGCAGGGGCAACAGCCCGCACAAGCAACACCATTACCGCTCCGGGCAAAACCAACTCTGTGAACACCCCTCCGCCCGGCTGCCAGGCGGGTTTTACCGATTCCACCTCCGACAGGGTGGCTTATTTTACCAGCACCTCCACGGATACTGATGCCGGCACGGAATACCGCTGGAACTTTGGCGATGGCGGCATCTCGCACCAGGTTAATCCCACGCACCGTTACGCCACTGCGGGCGCTTACACGGTGTGCCTTACCATAAGGAATACAGCGCTCGTTTGCTTCGACAGTGTTTGCCACACCGTAACTATAACCCAATGCCAGGCGGCTTTTGATACTATTGTATCCGGCAATTTCCTGACAGTAACCAGCACCTCAACCGGTGTTGACAGCAACACAGGTTATATGTGGAACTTTGGCGATGGCGGAATAGGTCATCAGCCCAGTCAGTCACATACCTATAATTCACCGGGCGTTTATGATGTGTGCTTAGCTATTAGCAACACCACTACAGGTTGCACCGACACCTTCTGCGAAAATGTAACCATATCGCCTAATGTAAATGTTTGCGGCGCCGATTTTACGGACTCCACCAGCGGGCAGGAAGGTATCTTCACCAGCACCTCAACAGGAACCACTACTTTTACCAGGTATAAATGGGTTTTCGGCGATGGCGGCATCTCGCACCAGCAGAATCCCATTCACAGATATAGTGCGGCGGGAACATATGATGTATGTCTTACTATCACCGACTCTTCTCTTTCGTTCTGCGACAGCACCTTCTGCGACAGTGTTACCGTAACAACTAATGTAAGTATTTGCGGCGCTGACTTTACGGATTCAACCGAGCGGACAACAAGCTATTTTCACCAGCACGTCAACAGGAACCACTTCATTTACGAGATACAACTGGACTTTTGGCGATGGCGGCATTTCTCATCAACAGAATCCTATTCACGTTTATGGTGCGGCGGGTACTTATGATGTATGTCTTACTATTACCGACTCTTCTCTTTCGTTCTGCGACAGCACCTTCTGCGACAGTGTTACCGTAACAACTAATGTAAGTATTTGCGGCGCTGACTTTACGGATTCAACCAGCGGACAGCAAGCTATCTTCACCAGCACGTCAACAGGAACCACTTCATTTACGAGATACAACTGGACTTTTGGCGATGGCGGCATCTCGCATCAACAGAATCCCATTCACAATTATGGTACGCCCGGTACGTATGATGTATGTCTTACTATCACCGACTCTTCTCTTTCGTTCTGCGACAGCACCTTCTGCGACAGTGTGACCGTAACGCCTAATGTAAGTATTTGCGGCGCTGATTTTACGGATTCAACCAGCGGGCAACAAGCTATTTTCACCAGCACGTCAACAGGAACCACTTCATTTACGAGATACAACTGGACTTTTGGCGATGGCGGCATTTCTCATCAACAGAATCCTATTCACAATTATGGTACGCCCGGTACGTATGATGTATGTCTTACTATTACCGACTCTTCTCTTTCCTTCTGCGACAGCACCTTCTGCGACAGTGTTACCGTAACAACTAATGTAAGTATTTGCGGCGCTGATTTTACGGATTCAACCAGCGGGCAGCAAGCGATTTTCACCAGCACCTCAACAGGAACCACTTCATTTACGAGATACAACTGGACTTTTGGCGATGGCGGCATTTCTCATCAACAGAATCCTATTCACAATTATGGTACGCCCGGTACGTATGATGTATGTCTTACTATTACCGACTCTTCTCTTTCCTTCTGCGACAGCACGTTCTGCGATAGTGTGACCGTTACACCTAATGTAAGTATTTGCGGGGCTGATTTTACGGATTCAACCAGCGGACAGCAAGCGATTTTCACCAGCACGTCAACCGGAACCACCACATTTACGAGGTATAACTGGACTTTCGGCGATGGCGGCATCTCGCATCAACAGAATCCCATTCACAATTATGGTACGCCCGGTACGTATGATGTATGTCTTACTATTACCGACTCTTCTCTTTCGTTCTGCGACAGCACCTTCTGCGACAGCGTTACCGTAACGCCTAATGTAAGCATTTGCGGGGCAGATTTTACGGATTCAACCAGCGGGCAGCAAGCTATTTTCACCAGCACGTCAACAGGAACCACTGCATTTACGAGATACAACTGGACTTTTGGCGATGGCGGCATTTCTCATCAACAGAATCCTATTCACGTTTATGGTGCGGCGGGTACTTATGATGTATGTCTTACTATTACCGACTCTTCTCTTTCATTCTGCGACAGCACGTTCTGCGATAGTGTGACCGTTACACCTAATGTAAGTATTTGCGGGGCTGATTTTACGGATTCAACCAGCGGACAGCAAGCTATCTTCACCAGCACATCAACAGGTACTACTTCATTTACGAGGTATAACTGGACTTTCGGCGATGGCGGCATTTCTCATCAACAGAATCCTATTCACGTTTATGGTGCGGCGGGTACTTATGATGTATGTCTTACTATTACCGACTCTTCTCTTTCATTCTGCGACAGCACGTTCTGCGATAGTGTGACCGTTACACCTAATGTAAGTATTTGCGGGGCTGATTTTACGGATTCAACCGAGCGGACAGCAAGCTATCTTCACCAGCACATCAACAGGTACTACTTCATTTACGAGGTATAACTGGACTTTCGGCGATGGCGGCATTTCTCATCAACAGAATCCTATTCACGTTTATGGTGCGGCGGGGACTTATGATGTATGTCTTACTATTACCGACTCTTCTCTTTCATTCTGCGACAGCACGTTCTGCGATAGTGTGACCGTTACACCTAATGTAAGTATTTGCGGGGCTGATTTTACGGATTCAACCAGCGGACAGCAAGCTATCTTCACCAGCACATCAACAGGTACTACTTCATTTACGAGGTATAACTGGACTTTCGGCGATGGCGGCATTTCTCATCAACAGAATCCTATTCACGTTTATGGTGCGGCGGGGACTTATGATGTATGTCTTACTATTACCGACTCTTCTCTTTCATTCTGCGACAGCGCGTTCTGCGATAGTGTGACCGTTACACCTAATGTAAGTATCTGCGGCGCTGATTTTACATCTTCATCTGTAGGATTTAAAGCAACATTTACCAGCACATCAACTGACACGACCACTTCAACACGTTATGTGTGGTCTTTTGGGGATGGTGGTCTTTCGCACCAGGTGAACCCCGTTCATAATTATGCAGCAGCAGGTAAGTACGATGTATGTCTCACTATCACCGACTCTACCGAATCCTTCTGCGACAGCACCTTCTGCGATAGCGTAACCATAACAGCTCCTGTAAGTACTTGTGGTGCTGATTTCACCGATTCAACCAACGGGCAGGAAGCGATTTTCACCAGCACATCAACTGACACTACTTCAGCAACCCAATACAACTGGAATTTTGGCGATGGCGGCATTTCGCACCAACGCAACCCCATTCACCGATATGCTGCAGCAGGTAAGTATGATGTTTGTTTGACTATTCTCGATTCCACCGAATCGTTCTGCGACAGCACTTTCTGCGACAGTGTTACCGTAACACCCAACGTAAGTATTTGCGGCGCCAACTTTACGGATTCCACCAGCGGACAGGAAGCTATTTTCACCAGCACATCAACCGATACTACCGCATCAACCAAATATAACTGGCGCTTTGGCGATGGCGGCATCTCACACCAGCAGAATCCGATTCACCGTTATGCTGCAGCGGGTAAATATGATGTTTGTTTAACCATAAGCGATTCTACTGAATCGTTCTGCGACAGCACTTTCTGCGACAGTGTTACCGTAACACCCAACGTAAGTATTTGCGGCGCCAACTTTACGGATTCCACCAGCGGACAGGAAGCTATTTTCACCAGCACATCAACCGATACTACCGCATCAACCAAATATAACTGGCGCTTTGGCGATGGCGGCATCTCACACCAGCAGAATCCGATTCACCGTTATGCTGCAGCGGGTAAATATGATGTTTGTTTAACCATAAGCGATTCTACTGAATCGTTTTGTGACAGCACTTTCTGCGATAGCGTAACCGTTACACCTAATGTAAGTGTTTGCGGCGCCGATTTCACCGATTCAACAAGCGGGCAGGAAGCTATCTTCACCAGCACCTCCACCGACACCACTTCAGCAACCCAATACCACTGGACTTTCGGCGATGGCGGCATTTCGCATCAGCGTAATCCCATTCACCGTTATGCTGTGCCGGGTACATATGATGTCTGTCTGACCATTACAGATTCTACGCTTTCATTCTGCGACAGCACCTTCTGCGATAGTGTTACCGTAACACCCAACGTAAGTATTTGCGGCGCTGATTTCATTAATTCAACCAGCGGACTTAAAGCTACCTTCACCAGCACATCAACTGACACTACGACAGCAACCAAATATAACTGGGTCTTTGGCGACGGCGGCATTTCACACCAGGTAAATCCTGTTCATCTTTATAAAGCCACAGGTACCTATGATGTATGTCTGACCATTACCGACTCCACGCTTTCGTTCTGCGACAGCACCTTCTGCGATAGTGTTACCGTAACAGCTCCTGTAAGTGTTTGCGGCGCTGCTTTCACCAATTCCACGGGCAGCTTATTGGTGCATTTTACCAGCACGTCAACAGATACTACTACTGCCACCCACTACAAATGGACTTTTGGCGATGGGGGTATTTCGCACCAGGTGAACCCGCAACATACTTATGCAATGACGGGTATATATAACGTGTGCCTCACGATTACCGATTCCACCGAATCTTTCTGCGACAGCACCTTCTGCCAAAATATAAGTGTAGGCAACGTAAATGTTTGCGGCGCCGATTTCACCAATACCACCGGCAGCTTGCTGGTGCATTTTACAAGCACGTCAACGGATACTACTACGGCCACTCACTACAAATGGACTTTTGGCGATGGTGATATTTCTCACCAGGTGAACCCGCAACACACGTATAGTAACGCGGGTAGATACGAGGTTTGTCTTACTATAACAGACTCCACCGAATCCTACTGCAACAACACCTTCTGCGATAGTATAACCGTTGCTAATGTAAATGTTTGCGGTGCTGATTTCACCAATACCACCGGCAACTTATTGGTGTATTTCACCAGCACGTCAACGGATACTACTACTGCCACCAAATACAAATGGACTTTTGGCGATGGTGATATTTCGCACCAGGTGAACCCGCACCATACCTATGCAACTCCGGGTATGTATACTGTGTGCCTTACGATTACCGATTCCACCGAATCCTTCTGCGACAGCACCTTCTGCAGTACTATAACTGTAGCTAACGTAAATGTTTGCGGCGCCGATTTTACTGAAACCTCAAACGGCACTTTGGCAAATTTCACCAGCACCTCAACCGACACCACTACGGCAACTAAGTATCATTGGTCATTTGGCGATGATTCTATTTCTCATCAAAGAAATGCGCAACATACCTATAAAAAGGAGGGCAGATACGAAGTTTGTCTGACTATAACAGATTCCACTGAAACCTTCTGCGACAGCACCTTCTGTGATAGTATAACCATAACAGCTCCTGTGAGTGTTTGCGGTCCCGATTTCACTTCTGCTGCCGGCAGCAAGCTGCTTACAGAGGAGTTCACCAGCACTTCCACTGACACCACTACGGCAACCAAATATCATTGGACGTTCGGCGATGATTCTATTTCACATCAAAGGAATCCGCAGCACAGGTATAAAAAGGAAGGCACCTATGAGGTTTGCCTTACTTTAACAGACTCTACCGAAACCTACTGTGACAGCACCTTCTGCGACAGTGTTAAGGTTACACTTCCGGCAAGCGAATGTACCGCCGGATTTACATGGGTTAATGTTAAAGGCCAGGGAATACATTTTTACAGTGATTCCAAAGACACCACTACGGCTACCAAATACTCCTGGAACCTCGGCGACGGCACTATACTGCAAAAAGAGACCGATCCATCGCACCGGTATAAAAAGTCGGGCACCTATTATGTTTGCCTTACTATTACAGACTCCACCGAAAACTACTGTAACAGCACCTACTGTGATTCTGTGCCTTTCGTCTTAACCGGCATTGAAGAGCTGTCTTTCCCCGGAACATCCTTATACTATGATGAGGCTACCTCGCAATTGGTACTCAATTGGGTTGGAAATGATAACGTAGTTATTCATTTAGTGGATATTTTGGGAAGGAACACGCAGGATATTTACACGGGTAATTTAACTACCGGCACGTATCGTTTCACTGTTAATTCATCCATCGTTGCTACAGGCATCTACTTCGTTCACATGACTGCCATTGACGGCGACAAAGCATGGAAAATATTTATCTTGCCTCATTAAGAAGTTAATCAGTTAAACTGAAAAGTCCCGGTTGTTCGCCGGGACTTTTTTATTACCCCTAAATCCCCAGTAGGGTTGGAGTTTGTGTTCGGGTGTGATGGACGTGTGATTCCCCCTAAAGGGGACTTTTGGTTGTGCTTTTTAATAGGCTTTTTATTATTTTTTCTTC
This sequence comes from Chitinophagales bacterium, assembly GCA_963770495.1. Taxonomy (GTDB): domain Bacteria; phylum Bacteroidota; class Bacteroidia; order Chitinophagales; family CAVYQA01; genus CAVYQA01. Next base: position 15,744 of record CAVYQA010000002.1, read on the forward strand.
GCGCTTTTGCACCTTAGCGGTTATCTTACTTTTACCGCAAAGACGCCAAGTCGCTAAGTTTCATTTTCAAACTTTCAAATTGGTTAATTTTCAAATTATTTTTTCTCCACTATCCTATTCTTAATATCCTCAAGCTCTAAAAGTATTTTTTCATTGGTGGTTAATTTGGTGGGCAGCTCTTTGCTGATGAAATTTATGAATTTCCACACTTCTAAAACTTCTTCAACAGGTAGTTCATAGGGTTTGTAGTCGCTGTTGAGCGAGCGCAGCAGCAGGTTTCGTTTTTTGCGGAGCTGGTTATACACCACTTTAAAAACTATGCCGTCGTCTTTGGTGAGAATAACATAGGCGTGTCCGTCTTTTATTTCGCGCCAGTCCTGCAGGTATTCGCCTATCACGTACGCCCCGTTGGGTATGGGCAACATACTGTCGCCATCCAGTTGAAAGGTGCGGTATTTTTTGTTTTCCGATAAGAACGGCAGCATAAACGTCGGCAATTCTGAAATATATTCAGGGTCTTTATATCCTTCAGTATATCCCGCTTTTGCTTTCAGGCTCACCAACTCGATGTTCTCTTTATTATCGGGGGTGACGGTGGTAGCCAGTATACGCAGAGTGCCACCACGCAGGTACACATCGTTGCCGGCTTGCAGTTCGCGTATCTGCAATTCATTCAACTTAACCAAATCAACACGCAGCAGCGTGTCAATGCTCATTTTAAATATGGCGGAGAACCTCAGCAAATCATCCAGCGGCGGATTAAGCGCCACCCTGTTCTCATAGCTGTTCAGCTTGGAGCGTGTTATTCCCAGCCGGTCAGCCAACTCCTCCTGGTTCATTTTCTTCAGGGCGCGCAGCCGCCTTATGTTGCTGCTGAAATAAACGGCAGTGTGTTTTATCATTCCCATGTTAATATCCTTAATTTATTACTGTTAATTTAATTAACAAAAGTAAGGCATGGAAATGAAAAAAACAAATGTGATTGAGGGACAAGGGCAAGTGTAAGGCATAAGGTGTAAGTCATATTAATAGTTTTTACGGTTTAAGTTTTTGACAAAAACAACAATTAGTTTATTAATTATCAATCATTTACATATTTAGTGTCAAAAACAGGGGTTTGGAATCTAAGCACCTGGTTGCCTATTTTAATTATTTGTTCGCGCAGTGTCATTATGTCTTTTTCATTTTTGCCATATCCGCGCTTTCCGCCTAAATTGCTGAGCAGGAACATGGCAATTTTGGTATTCACTTTTAAATCGCCCTCTTCATCAGTAAGGCATTTAACCAGCCACGCCTCGGAATAATCTACAATTGATTCGCGTATCTCTCTCATCTCTTCGCCAAATTTTTTAGCGCGCACATGGGCAGCCTGGCGCGAATAGGATACGCCATATTTTTGCCGTATTAATTTGGCGGTTAATGTTAATATGCCATTGGTTTCTATGAGGGCATCAAGAAATTCCTCATCGGTTACTTTGTGCGTTTGCTTAATACTCTGCGATTGTTTTGTACTCATAACTATATTTTAATTTGTAACTAAAATTATGAGCAATGGGAATGCGTTTATGCAAGTTGGGACAGGAAATTTTTCAGTGAACAATTATCAGTTATCAATTAACAATAAATGGAGCTCAGTATATTATATACAGGAGATTGCTTCGCTACGCTCGCAATGACGGCATCTGGAAGGGGGTCTGCCGTCCCGTCAAAGGCGGGACGGAAAATATCTCCGCACATATTGTCATCACGAGGAGGAACGACGAAGTGATCTAATCAATTAATCCTTTAATTTTCAAATTAACTCATTCCCAAATTTTCAAATTACCTTTGCCCCATGTCAAAAGCCATACTCGGATTAAAGCTGCCTACTGACCCGCGCTGGGTGAACTTAGTGGAAATGAGTATTGAAGAAATACTGACCGACCACGCCTATTGCGAAATGAAAGCCGCGCAAACGTGTATGTCGCTCATTCAAAAATATTCCGACAAAGTGCGGCTGGTGGATGAACTCTCTCCCGTTGCCGCCGAAGAATGGGGACACTTCAGACTGGTATTAGCTGAATTAAAAAAACGCGGTTTAACATTAGGCAGAAATCACACGGATGACTACGTGAACCGCTTACTGAATTTTGAACGCAAAGGCGACCGCATAGAGCGGCAACTGATGGACAAGCTGCTTATTAATGCCATGATTGAAGCGCGAAGCTGCGAGCGGTTCCGGTTATTATCGGAAGGATTGAAAGAATCGTCGCTGCGCAAATTTTACCGCACCTTCATGGTTTCCGAAGCAGGACACTACCGCCTTTTCCTCTCTCTTGCCAAAGAATATATGCCGACAAAAATTGTGAAGCTGCGCTGGGACGATTTGGTGGCGGAAGAGGCGGCGATAATGAAGGAACTGGCGCCGCGCGGCGAGAGAATGCACTAATCCCTAAATCCCCTAAAGTGGACTTTAAAAATTAAAACGAGAGCCCCATTGTAAAGGGCATAGTTACATTATCAGTTGATTTAAAATCGAAAATATCATTTGCCTGGTAGCTGTAACTTTCAGCTTTAATGCCTAACGCCATCTGAAGGCTTATATTATGCGTTACAAGTATACTAACTCCAACATTAAGTCCTATAAAAATATTATTATTAGTATCAAATCCTCTGACACCCGCAATCTCATAACCGCCGTATAAGTTTAAGAATGGAGCAACATATTTGCCCGGGTTAAAATAATACCTGAAATCGGCAGACAACGGCACCAACATTCCGGGATTACAGTATTCAAAACCGATACCAATTCCCATAGAAAAACTTTTGACAGGTCTATAAGCAAAAACATTATTTACTCCTACTGTCATCCAATTCTGCTGGCTGCTTAAATCATTAAAATTCATTTCAGCTATGTCGTTGAATTTGCTTACGGCTGGCGGCGGTGTATTGGCAGGAGCATTTTGCGCCCTTGTAAGGGTTGATGCCGCAACTAATAAAACAGTGAATAGGGTGGTTATTGATTTCACATATTTCATAGTTTACGGTTTTTACTTTATAAATAACAACAACTCACGTCCAAATATAATTGGCACATAGAAATAGCACTTGGTAAAAGTTTCCTAAAAATAAGACGATATAATGCCATGAATGGTTGGCACATAATATTTATAAGCATAAATGTCGCCTTAGTAAGTGTTGTTGTCGCAATTAATAAAATTGCCAATACTGTGGTGGTTAGAGTTTTCATGTAGTATAGGTTTTAACTGCTTATAAGGTAATTCTTATCCCGGCATTTATGCCAATAGCTGATGAATTCATTATAGTGAACTCATCCGTAAAGGTGCCGTTAACATATGCCTCGCCAAAAATTGAAAAGTGTTTGTTGAGTTGCATGGTGCTGCCCCCGGCGAAATACAGCCCCACATTGGGGTTATCGAGTATTGTGTTCTGATAAGGATAAACACCGATAACAGCGCCGGAAGAATTGTAATCTACTGAATTATCGTTAATATAAATTTTATTGAGTGCAATTATAAGCGCTCCCATTTTGGCATAAGGCGTAAATTTATGGTGGTTAGCCGTTATAATTACATTAGGTATTACATACATATAGGTATTCTGATTGTTCATTATTTCATTAGAACGTAAATAAGTTATCGTATAAGTAATAAGATTGGGAGGAGTACCACTGTAAACCACGTAAGGTATAGTTGAGGATGTATTAGAATTATAGTTGAGAGTTTGATACGTTAATTCAATGCCCAGCTGAACGCGGCGTGATACCGTGACTCCTAAATTTACACTTGAGGCAAAATCAATTTTTGTTTTATTATTTATATCGTAGGGGGGTTTAACTCCAAATTGTGTGTTAAAGCAGCCGCCAATATCAATAAATGTGCGTTGGAGAAAATTACCATATTGGTTATGTTGGTCGGTTGGAGTCAGGCTGTTAAGCATCAGCGTTGAGCCGTCTTTATAATCTATTACAAGAACATCGCTTTTAGCTATGCTATAAGTGGTGGTATCAGCGCCACCCGCTTTTTGATATTTCACGGTGTTTAAATTGACATCGGTAACAGTGCCTCTTAGCTGGGTGCCGTTTTTAAGTGTAATAACGTCCTGCGCGTGAAGGGTGGCAAAAAACAGGATTGCTGCGAATAAAAGCGAAATTTTTTTCATGGTTTAAAATTTAAATGGTTAAAAGAAAAGAACGCTGATATATTCTCACTACTAATGTAGTAAATATTCATTTAATGCAACTTTTATTTACAATTTAAAAGTTAACAGTTAATAGTTAATTGTTGATAGTTCTCTACACCTCACACCGGTATAGTAGCACATCAGCACATCAATCTCAATATATTCCTATTTTCCGAATGCGATTATTATAATAATCCGCCACATACACTGCATCGCCCGATGGATCAACGGCCACACCCTTGGGAGTGTTTAACGTGGCGGAAGTTGCCGCTCCCCCATCGCCTGAGAAGTTTTTTTTGCCGTTACCTGCCACCGTCCTGATGATGCCGGAACTGCTTATTTTGCGAACGCGGTTATTAAAAGAATCGCCGATATAAATTACGCCCGACTCATCTATGGCTATTCCCGCAGGGCTGTTAAGCGTGGCAGCCGTGGCGGGACCATCGTCACCGGAAAAGCCGGGATTTTCGTTACCCGCAATAGTGGAAATGATGCCGCCGCTTATTTTGCGAACACAGTTATTTGAATAATCGTCGAAATAAATCGTGCCCGAAGCATCAACAACTATTCCCCACGGGTTATTGAGCTGGGCGGCAGTGGCGGCTCCGCCGTCGCCAGAATACGATTGGTCGCCCGTTCCTGCAATAGTAGTGATGATGCCCGTTTTTGCATCTACCTCACGAATGCGGTTATTTCCAAAATCCGAAATGTAAAGATTACCCGTCGCATCAACAGCCACACCTGCGGGATTATTAAGCTCGGCATCGGTTGCTGCGCCGTTATCGCCCGAATAGCCATTGTCGCGGCTTCCCGCCACCGTGGTGATGATGCCCGTTTTTGCCGCCACCTTGCGCACACGCTGGTTGTGCTGGTCGGCAATATAAACGTTACCCGCCACATCAACGGCAACACCGGCGGGAAAATTCAGCTCAGCTTTGGTGGCTGCTCCGCCATCGCCAGAAAATCCGCCATAGGCATAACTGCCGTTTCCCGCAATGGTAACGATTAAGCCCGTTTTGGCGCTCACTCTGCGAATGCGGTTATTTTTCTGGTCAACGATATACAGGTTACCGGCGGCATCAACAGCCACACCCACAGGATAATAAAGCCCGGTGGAATCGGCGGGCACATTCTCCGATAATTCCGAATACCCCGCATAGCCGTCTCCGGCAACGGTGGTTATGGTTTGCGCTTGTGTGTGTGTGCCTAATATTATAAGTAAGCAAACAGGTAAAAAAAATGTTGCTGCGGTTTTTCCGAAATTAACTATCATGAAACTATAATTTAATGTGAGAGAATCAGAGTGATTCCCGTTAGGACAAAAATAATTTTAAAATTTGAAACTGTTACAGATTTATTCTTTAATAAATGAGAACGAAGCCGATTGATATTGCGGCAACTGCTTATTCATTCTAAAAGTGGATTTGTAAGGACCGACCACGATATTTGCATTGATAAGCCAGTCGGGAATGTCACCGCCCGGATTGCCGAAAGCCGTATAATCAATTTTTATTTTACCGTTTCCTAATTCTGTAAGTGTGTAAACAGATTGAAATTGTTTTATGCGCAGTATACCGGGCTTGTCAGGTATATAGCCAGGGGCAGCCATACTGCTGATAGTTACCGTTTTTGTTAATGAATCCTGGCTGATTTTTGAATCGGTTATTAAATCACGGTCACTAAACGGCCAAGGCACATCGGTTAATTCGTAATCATACTGTTCACGGTCATTAATTAATTTCAAAATTTTGTATTCACTGCAATGATAGACCCATTTATGAAAATTTTCAGCATCAAGAAGCACTGCCACAACACCTGACAGGGAGGAATTAACCGTATCTATTACCCAAATCTCTTTAATGCCGGAACCCTCGTGATACCTTGTATATACGGCAATCCCATTTTTGTTTTTTCTTAACACCCAATCGGACGAGTCATTTGAAGAAAAACCAATGACTATAATTAACGGCAAAAAAAGCAGGATACTGTTCAGTTTCATAAAATAAAAATGCATAATTTAATTTAAAGATTCAATAAAATATCAAATCAGCATTTTGTTAATTTTATTTAACCGATGTTATACGAAAAGGCTTCCTTCCTAACAAAGAAGTTTTAGTGGGGTCAAAAACCTGGTAAGCTATTAGTTTCACGCGATCATTCACCAGGAACCAAGCCAGCGCATATCCCCAAACAAATGCTGCCCAACCCCAGCCGATGGGTGTCATAAACAACCCGTAAACCGCTATCAATGTCGCCACAAGCTGAGTGCCGAGAACAGCTAACCACAGAACCCGTGCGGGACGTATGGACCAGAATGGCCCGCGTGTGCGCGTGAGAAAAATCGTGAGATGACCTGCCACGGACAGCTTCAGATACATCAGGGTTTGGATGTGCGCCCTGTCGAGATGAAATACGCGCTCACCCAGGTAAAACAATCCAAACGCAGCCACAACGCCGATGATGCCAAGCACGGTAGATATGCCCAGCACCAAGCGCATATTCCATGCCTCGGGTTTATCCTTATAATGAACGTTGTCGTAGGCAATGGACAGGATGGCTCCGTCGTTGAGTAATGCCAGCATCACAATCATCACTGCCGTCACCGGGTAGAAGTTAAACACCAGGATCGCCAGTGTCATTAAGAATAACACACGCAGGGTTTCAGCTATACGGTATATGGCGTAGCTGTTCATACGCTGGAAGATTTTCCGGCTTTCTTTTATCCCGTCAATAATAACCGACAAACCGGGCGCTAACAGAACTATTGATGCGGCTGCACGTGCCGCATCGGTTGCGCCGGAAACGGCTATGCCGCAGTTTGCTTTTTTCAGAGCGGGAGCGTCATTCACCCCGTCGCCGGTCATGCCGACGATATGCCCGCGTTGCTGCAACACATCCACAATGTGGAATTTATGTTCAGGAAATACCTGGGCAAAACCATCGGCTTTTTCTATGGCTTCTGCCGACTGTGCGGTTTCGTGACTCTTACTGTCGCCCAATCCGCTGGCATCAAGAATATTTGTGCCTAGCCCCAGTTGCCTGGCAGTTTCCTCTGCAATTGCCAATTGATCGCCGGTAATCATTTTGATGTTCACACCCATCTTCTCGGCGCTGGCGATGGTTGCTTTTGCCTGTGGGCGCGGCGGATCGTACAAGGGCAACACACCGGCAAACTGCCACTTGCCTTTCTCATCAGCACGTGCAACACCCAATGAGCGGAAACCGCGCGACGCAAATTCGTTGATGGCTTTCTCTACATCGGGTTTTATCTCACTAACGTTAGTTGACATTGCCAGAATCACCTGCGACGCTCCCTTTGACACATAGAATTGTTTCCCGTCTGCGGATTTGATAGTGGCTTCGGTGCGCTTGTGCACAGGATCGAATGGCTGGTAATGGATTATATTATATCCTTTCAAAGCCTCGCTGTTCTTCAAGCCGGCTAATACAGCCAAATCAATGGTGTCTTCATCTTCTGCACGTGAAGCCAGTGCGGCATAAAGGATAACCTGATCGGCAGCGATATTGTTTACAGTAAACGGCTCGCCCAGGGTGAGTTTATTTTGAGTAAGAGTGCCGGTTTTATCAGAGCACAATATGTCTACTCCGGCTAATTCCTCTATAGACGACAACCGGGTAACAATCGCTTGTTTTTTTGCAAGAAGGCGGGCGCCAACTGCCATTGTTACCGACAACACTGTGGGCATGGCAACAGGAATAGCAGCCACCAAAAGCACTAATGCGAATGCGAGCGTGGTGAGAATAGCGTCGCCGCGAAAGATTGCAACCATAATAATCGTCACTACCAATACCACTGCAAGGATAATCAGGTAATCGCCAATCTTAAGAACAGCGCGCTGAAAATGGCTGACCGTGTGAGCTTCTTCTACCAACTGCGCTGTCTTGCCGAAATAAGTGTTCGTACCCGTGGCATAAACCATCGCATCAATTTCTCCTTTGCGGATAATTGAACCCGAGAACACTGCTTCGCCTGATTTGTGTGTAACGGGCAACGATTCACCCGTCAATGCCGATTGATCCACTTCAACGGGATCGCCAGCCAGCAAGCGCGCATCTGCCGGCACAATGTCACCCAACCGCACACGGATGACATCGCCCGGCACCAGCTCACGTGCCACCGGATTAACCCATTTCCCGTCACGTTTAACTTTGGCTTTTATTGCCAGCTTTGCTTTCAGCGCAGCTATGGCGTTTCCCGCCTGGTGTTCTTCCCAGAATCTTACTATGGAGTTGGAAAAAAGTAAAAGCAGGATGATGAAAAAGTCGAGCCAGTGCCGCACCACACCTGAAAGAATTACTGCCCCTTCAATCATCCAGGGGATAGGACCCCAAAAGTAGGAGAGGAATTTCAGGAGCGGATTGATTTTCTTTTCTTCAATCTCGTTAGGTCCGTATTGAATAAGCCGTTTTTCTGCCTCGGCTTGTGTAAGCCCTTCCGGCGACGATTCCAATTTTTTCTCCACCTCCGCCAGTGGCAACGACTTCATATCATCCTTCGTGTCGGGCTTAGATTCAGTAGCTGCGGACTGCCCGGTTTTATCGTTCATAATGACTATTCTCTTTTTGGTTATTTGACGCTTAACTCTATAGAAATAACTTTTTCGGATTTACATTTTAAATTGAATGAGATTTTTTTTCATTTTATTTTAATAAAGTCTTTCTTTTATGTTTTTAGTTGTCGCCGGATAAACCAGCCCATAATTACGCGATACTAATTTTTCACTCTTATTACCATATTTCAATTGCTTTAGAAGATGGGTGATAAGAGCGATATGCGCCGTTTTCTTATCCTCCGCGTTCACCACAAACCAGGGAGCGTGTTTGAAATTGGTTCTCAGAAGCATTTCATTGCGGGCTTCGGAATAATCTTTCCAGTATTTCTGCGCCACCTCATCAATAGGGCTTATTTTCCACTGGGTGAGCGGGCTTTTCTCGCGCTCATTCAGTCTTCTTGCCTGTTCCTTTTTGCTGATGTCGAGATAATATTTCAGAATAATGAAGCCGGCGTCCACCAGGATCTTCTCAAATAAATCCACTTCCGTGAAAAATGATTTGTATTCTTTATCGGTGCAGAAGCCCATCACTTTTTCCACGCCGGCGCGGTTGTACCAGCTCCGGTTGAAGAGCACAAACTCGCCTGATATGGGCAACTCAACGGCGTAACGCTGAAAATACCATTCCTTCCCCTGCCGGTCGGATGGCTTGCCCAATGCCACTGTCCTCGTTTCACGCGGGCTGAGATGCATGGTAATCACTTTTATAGTCCCGTCTTTACCGGCTGCGTCTCTTCCTTCAAGTATCACGAGCAGTTTAAGGTCAGAAGTTATTATTTCCTTTTGCAGCTTCACCAGCTCGATGTACAGCTTATGTAATAGTTTTTTTTCTTTCTTCATATCAATTTATTTCGTTGCAATCCATTTTTTTGCTTCTTCCAATTCGGTATTTTTAAAAATGCGAACCTCGCAGGGCATCATATACCCGAAGAATTTAATAACTGAATTTATGGCGTGATTATCAGAAACAAGGGCAACTTTGTCCCATACGGTAAAATGCTTCATACCGATTTTGGCATCATCCATCAAAGCGGACAATTCAAAGCCGTTAAAACCGCTTCCAAGGTTGTATAGCAAACGGATTTTTTTGTTCGTCAGCAACTTTTTTTCTACGGCAGGAATTAAAACCGTTTCATAATCCATTCCGGTCACCTTTCCTTCTGCTGAAAATCCCAGAACATTATCGGGTAAATCACTCATTACTTTTATCATATAGCTATTTTTTGTTGTAGAAAGCTACAAAAATATTGCCATATCCTTCTTAACAAATGATTTATATCATTTTCGCAAACGGATTACATCATTCAACCCTCAAACCTTTCAACCTTCAAACTTTTAAACCTTCTTCCTAACTCGTCAATATCACTTTTAAAGCTTTTTCTTTAGCTGCGTTGCCAAAGGTATCGTAAGCTTTCATCACCTCGTCTAATCTGAAATGATGCGTAATTAACTTCTTCGAATCCAATTTATGAGACTGAACAGTTTTAAACAGCATGGGCGTAGTAACCGTATCCACAAGCCGCGTGGTGATGCCGATGTTTTTCGACCACAGCGTTTCCATGTGAAGGGTTACGCTCTTTCCGTGTACGCCTATATTGGCGATGTGTCCGCCGGCATCAACAATGGCTTCGCAGAGTTCAAATGTCGCCGGTATCCCTACTGCTTCAATAGCCGTGTCCACTCCTTTTCCATTTGTCAGTTTCATCACTTTTGCAACAGCATCTTCCTTGCCGCTGTTAATTATTTGAGTTGCCCCGAAAGTTTTTGCAACGTTAAGGCGATTCTCGTCCATATCTATTACAATAATTTCCGCCGGGGTATAAAATTGTGAGGTTAATAAGGCAGCCATACCCACAGGACCTGCACCCACAATGGCAATGGTATCACCCGGTTTTACCTGTCCGTTTAACACGCCGCATTCAAAACCCGTCGGTAAAATATCGCTTAACATCACCAGCGCCTCTTCATCAGAGCCAGCGGGAATAGGATACAGGCTGTTGTCGGCATAAGGTATCCTCACATATTCAGCCTGTGTTCCGTCAATCATATTGCCCAATATCCATCCTCCGTCTGTACAGTGTGAGTACATGCCTTTCTTGCAATATTCGCATTTGCCGCAGGAGGTAATGCAGGAGATAAGAACATGGTCGCCCGTTTTGAAATTACTTACTGAAGTGCCGACTTCCTCTATAATGCCCACGCCCTCATGACCAATAATTCTTCCGTCGGTAACGGCAGGAAGGTCGCCTTTCATGATATGCAAATCGGTTCCGCAGATGGTTGTTTTAAGAATTTTTACAATGGCATCTGTTGATTTTTTAAGCGTTGGTTTGGGTTTGTTTTCCCACGCTTTTTTTCCGGCGCCGTGATAAACCAGGGCTTTCATGGTAGCCGTTTTTACTGTTTTACCTTTTTTGGCTTCAAGAACTGAAGTGTCTTCTTCTAATGTTTTCATAGGAGTATGTTTTTAGAGTTAGAAAATTATTATTGCCACAAAAATATTGCCATATCAATGTGTTTAAAATGATTTTCATCAGTAAAAACAAATGAGTTATACTATTTAACCTTTTCTTAATCTATTTTAATCTTTAAAAATATCTTACCAACATAGAATCTAAAAAGGAGACCGAAAAATTAAACTATTAATGAAAGAAGTGACAGAAAAGAATAGTTATACCTTAGCAGTTTGAATTGATTGTTATGCAGCTATTTGTTCTGTTTTCTGTTTTAATTTCATTGGCGGCGTTTTTTTCCTACATTAATGTAAGGTTATTTAAACTCCCGCCCGGTATTACTCTTATGCTGATGGGAACGCTTGTTTCCATTGCAGTGATTATTACAGGCGAATTATCTCCGGCATTTACCATATACATAAAGCAACAGCTTTCTTTGATTAATTTTTCAGAATTCCTTTTAGGCATTTTGCTTAGTTTTTTATTGTTTGCGGGTTCGCTGCACGTAAATTATTCTTCTTTAAGAGAATCGGCAAAAAGCGTAATTAGTTTTGCCACTGTGGGGGTGCTTATTTCCACCGGTTTAATAGCGACAGGTATTTACTATTTGCTTTTGCTGTTTAATATGCAAATTCCATTCATACCCTGCTTGCTGTTCGGCGCGCTTATTTCTCCTACCGACCCGATTGCGGTTTTGGGAATTTTAAGAAAGGCGCATCTGCCAAAAAAAGTTGAAATAAAAATTACGGGAGAAGCCCTGTTTAACGACGGCGTGGGCGTGGTGGTGTTTGCCACCATTTTACAAATTGCGCAACAGGGCATAGAAAATACCGGTGTGGCTTCTGTTTTGCTTTTATTTGCACGGGAAGCCTTTGGCGGGATAATTGCCGGATGGGTTATCGGTTATATCGGGTTAAAACTTATGAAATCCATTAACCATTTTCAAACTGAAATCTTAATTACGTTAGCCATGGTGATGGGCGGTTATAGTTTATGCCTTGCTTTACATGTATCGGTGACCATTGGCAATGGTGGTTGCGGGGTTAATGACCGGAAATAAAGAACAGGAATTTATACTACCGGATTCCACAAAAAATTACTTAGGCATATTCTGGGAGGTTATGGATGACGTATTGAACGCCATTCTGTTTATGCTGATAGGGTTGGAATTAGTGGTGATAAGCTTTCAATTCAGGTATTTTATCGTGGGGCTTATTGCCGCAATTATGCTGGTGTTCGCAAGATATATTTCTCTTTGGATACCGGCTTATATTTTCCGGTTCAAACATACCCTGGAAGATGATGAGCTTAAAATAATGACCTGGGGCGGCTTGCGCGGCGGCCTATCCATCGCCCTGGTGCTCCTGTTGCCGAACGAACCCTACAAAAGCGTTTTTGTTACTATTACCTTTATCATTGTTTTATTTTCAATTTTAATACAAGGGCTTACAATAGAAAGGCTGGTAAAAAAACTCGAAAACTAACTACCAATGGAAACAATGTCTGAACAGGTAAAGCGCTTTCTGAAAGAACTGTTCAGTTTGGAGGCTTAAGTAACGTATATGGTAAATTTAAAACACCTTCCAATCTCAACGCGCCGGTTTTTTCATCAGCTCATGCAGATAATATTTATAATCGGCAGTATCTTTTATCGTGATATAATAATTGGCTAAATCCTGTATGGCGCGGTCATAATCTTTATTTAGGGTTAATACTTTTTTCCACTGCTCAACCGCCTTATCTATTTTGCCGTCGAGTTTATACGCTGTGCCCAAATTATACATTGCCGTAACATTTTTGGGATGATGCGCCAGTTCTCTTAAAAATTCCCGCTCCGCTTCGGGATACATGCCTAAATGCATATAATCGGTTCCCATATTATTATGAAACTGCACCAGGGTGGAATCTATTTTAAGCCCCGCCTCGTAGGTGGCAATGGCATCGTTAAAAGAATCTATCTTTTCATATTCCTTGCCGAGCGTTAAATAAGCAAACGTGCCGTGCGCCGAGGTTTCCGTGGCGCTTTTATAAAATGAATACCGGTCTTTAAACAAGGGCAGCCTGTTGTTGCTGATGATAATGAAAAGAGCTATCCAGCCTAACAGGATCACTTTCACCAAAGTTTTTTGTTTATCTATTTCGCGAATCCACACCGTTTCCGATAATATAATTAAGAACCCGAACATGGGTACATATATCCTGTGCTCCAACCCGACGAACGGCGATACCAAAGCGGGAACAAGAAACAACACATACCATATTGCGCCGAATAAAATATAGTTCCACCGTTTCACCGGCGTAAAATAAATGGCGGCGGCAACCACCGCCACGGTGAGAATGCTCCACATATAATGCGTATCTTTTAATGTGGTGAGCACGGAGAGGTCGAACGGGAATAATGTTTTGCCGAGGTATTGCGGCAGCATGGGAAAATTGGTTCCTATGTTTCGCACCACGTTTCCCATGTATATCTTGTTGTTGGCGTTTAGGGCGGCTTGCCGCAGTATCCACCAGGGAATAATAATTATAAGGTAACCGGTGCCCAAATAAAGTTTTGTCTTCGACAGCCATTTATCGCCGGCAATAAATTGCAGGTAGAAAAATGTGAGTATCACAATCATTATCCCATTTTCTTTTGCAAACAGGGCTAACGCAAAAAACAACAGGTGAAGTGCTAATTGGTAATTTTTTTTCTCCTTCAAATAATTTATGAAGAAAATAAAACTGCTCAAAACAAATATTGCCAGCAGTGAATCGTTTCTGCCCGGTATCCATGCCACCGCCTGGTTCAGCGCCGGGTGAACCAGAAAAAACAGCGACAGAAAAAACGCAGGTATCTCCCCCACTCCCAGTTTTCTCAAAAACAGTACCAGCAGAATCACGGCAAGCGTGTGCAACAGGATATTGGTAAAATGATAGAGCATCGGGTCGCTGCTGTCGCTAAGGTGAGCATCAACCATAAACGACACCGTCATCAGCGGGCGGTAATAATCGTGCGAGCGGTCGGGGCGGTTTTGTATTTTAAATATGTGCTGGCTGAATGCCTGTGGAATATTTGAAAAATCGTTGTTGAAATTAAAATTATCCACCACCAGCAAGGTATCATCCAGGTAATCGTAATCGTAGTGCAAACATCTTCCGTACAGAATAAATGACACCACAATCAATACCAGGTACTGGAGCCTGATATTGCTCCAGAATCCCTTTCGGTTTGGCTTGAGTGGTTGTTTCTTCACGTTAGTTTCACCAAAAATAATAAAATTGAATTATGAACCGCAGAACAACGAATATTGAATAACGAAGTAGGGCGCAGTACAATTTCGACATTCAGAATTCAATATTCAACATTCGAAATTCAAAAAATTATTTAGCCTTTCAACCTGAAAATATTCCTTATGGGTCCTGCCCCAGCATCACACAAGTATTCTTATACAAATCAGGCAAATTTTCCTGCATGGCGCCGGGCTTTTCGAAGAACACCTCCATGCAACAGGCGAAAAACTCATGAATATTTGCAGCGGCATAATCGTGAAAACCCGCCCTGCGCAATACTTCCGCGTCGGACATGGCAATTTTTGCCGAGTCTTCCCACTTATCGTGCGCGGCAGAAAACGATGCCCTGAACGAGGTGCCATACTCCAGCTCTTCCATTTCCAATGCGTGAGCCATTTCGTGCAAGCCCAGGTTAATACCATCGTCGGGGATATCAAACCCCTGTTTGAAATAATCCCACGATAAATGTATTTCCCCGCTGTGGCGGATATCGCCGCGGTGCGATTGGTGGTCGGTAGAATTATTAAAGGCGTCAGGATGTACAATGATCTGTTTAAAATCAGGAAACGGGTCGGGCGGCAAACCAAATGTGATTTGCGTGGCGGCAGCGGCTATAGCCAGTTTTTCGGGCTTACCGATTACAATACCACCTATTCCGGTTACCTGTTTGTCCTCAAGAAAAAGGAAAACCCGTTTTATGAATTCTGTTTTTTCATCAGCGGAAAGCTTGCCGTAATAACTGCTTTGCTTAAGCAAAATTGCATCATAATCATCTTTAATATCATGATACGGCACTTCAAGCTCCGATGCAGCCGTCTTCATTCTTGGAAGGAAGTAAAGAAAAGCATATATCAGCCCCATAACTATAAATGTTCCCACAAAAACAATTAAATAATACATACTATAAGTTTTATTTGAGGTTCAAAATAAATCAATCGTGAACACTCTTGCAATTAATTTAAATCTATTCCTTTCAATAATCGTTCTTCCATTTTTGTCTAAGCTGATCGGGTACACACACCCAAAAATTACTTTTTGCTTATCAAATCACCAAATCGTCAACTTATCAAATTATTTTCATTCTTAAATTTGTATGTTTGATTAACGAACAACAAATTTTATAAACCAATTTATGCCGTCAACCATTAAAACAATAGGCGTGTTCACCTCTGGCGGTGATGCGCCGGGAATGAATGCAGCCCTGCGCGCCGTGGTGCGCTCGGCTGTTTATTATGGCGTTAAAGTGTATGGTATCCGGCGGGGTTACGACGGAATGATAGACGGCGATTTTATTGAAATGGCTGCAACGGATGTGAGCAACATCATACAACGGGGCGGCACCATTTTAAAAACCTCGCGCTGCGAGCGTTTTAAAACGGCGGAAGGCATGGCTGCCGCTTACAGGCAGGTGGCGGCGCGCGGCATTGAGGGGCTGGTTGCCCTCGGCGGCGACGGCACGTTCAGGGGCGGGCTTGAGTTTGAACAAAAATATGCTATACCGATGATTGGTATACCCTGCACCATTGATAACGACCTTTTCGGCATTGATTATACCATTGGGTTTGACACGGCGATAAACACCGCTTTAGACGCCATTGATAAAATCCGCGACACGGCTGATGCGCACAACCGTTTATTTTTTATTGAGGTGATGGGACGCGATGCGGGATTTATTGCCATATACAGCGGTATTGCGGGCGGCGCGGAAGCCATACTGGTTCCCGAAACGAAAACAGATATAACTGCAGTTATATCCGCTCTTGAAAGGGGCTGGAACAGGAAAAAATCATCGTCAATAGTGGTGGTGGCAGAGGGTGAATATGAAGGCGGCGCTTTTGAAGTGGCTAGAAAAGTGAAAGAAAAATTTACGCATTACGACACGCGCGTGTCGGTGATAGGGCATATGCAGCGCGGCGGAAGCCCCTCCTGCATGGACAGGGTGCTGGCAAGCCAGCTCGGCGTGGCGGCAGTGGAGCATTTGTTAAATGGCGAACGGAATAAAATGGTGGGAAAATTACACCGCTCTATTGAACTTACCCCCTTTGAAAATGCCACTAAACATAACGTAGATATTAACCCCCAGATGCTGAAGATAGCTGAGATACTTTCGACGTAAGAAATTATCTTTGAGGTGCCATGTCGAAAACCATTATTAAAAATGCCTTTATCGTTAATGAAGGAAAAACCGTCAGCGGCGATGTATTAATAACGGATACTATTATTGAGCGCATAGCCCCGCAAATTAATTCGCCCGGCGCTAAAGAAATAAACGGCGAGGGCTTATATCTTATTCCCGGCATTATTGACGACCAGGTGCATTTTCGCGAGCCGGGTTTAACATATAAGGGTGATATTTATACGGAGTCGAAAGCGGCAGTGGCGGGTGGTGTTACGTCGTTTATGGATATGCCCAATACCAATCCTCCCGCCATCACCAATAAGTTGCTGGAAGAAAAATATAAACTGGGGGCGCAAAAATCATTAGCCAATTATTCGTTTTATTTAGGTACATCGAATACAAATATTGAGGAAGTGAAACGTGTGGATGTGAAAAACGTGAGCGGCATAAAAATTTTCATGGGTTCCTCTACGGGCAACCTTGCTATAACGGATAATAAAGCGCTGGAACAAATTTTTGAACACGCTCCCACCCTTGTCGCCACCCACTGCGAAGATGATGCGATGATAAAAGAGAATTTGGAAAAATACCGCGCGCAATACGCCGATGCTATTCCCATGAAATATCACCCCGACATACGCAACGCCGCCAACTGTCTTAAATCATCAACGCTGGCAACGGGACTGGCAAAAAAATATAACACACGATTACACATACTGCATATTAGCACGGCGGACGAGTTAACACTTTTTTCAAATCAAGAGAATCTATCGAAGAAAAAAATAACAGCAGAGGTGTGTGTGCATCACCTATGGTTTGACAGCAGCGACTACGAACGCCTCGGTCCGCTTATTAAATGCAACCCTGCCATAAAAGATGCCCGTCATAAAGAAAAATTATTTGCCGCACTTTTGGATAACACGCTCGATATAATTGCCACCGACCATGCGCCACATACCCGGGAAGAAAAATTTGTTCAAACTTCTGACGGCAAAATTAATTATTTAAAAAGCCCGTCGGGATTGCCGTTGATACAACACTCGCTTAACGTGATGCTGCAATTTTATCATAACAAAAAAATAACTCTTGAAAAAGTTATTGAAATAATGTGCCACGCTCCCGCTCTTTGTTTTCAATTAGAGAACCGCGGGTTTATTCGCGAAGGGTACTATGCCGATTTGACTCTCGTAGATATAAATAAAGAATGGACGGTTGAAAAAAACAATATTCTTTATAAATGCGGCTGGTCGCCGTTTGAGGGAAATACATTTAAAGGAAAAGTGACTCACACGTTTGTAAACGGCAACCTTGTTTACAATAGCGGCGCATTTGATGAATCGAAAAAAGGAATGCGGCTGACGTTTAAGCGGTAACCCTCATCCTGTAAAATGCAATAAGGTCAGTAGCGGGAATTTCAGTCACCCCCGCTCCCCGCATCATCGTTACTAATTGACCCCTATGATAGGTGGAGTGGTTCATAAGATGAGTAATTATTTTATATAATTCATTACTGAAGGAATCGCCTTTTATGTTTTTATAAGTGATTACCCCTTCCAGTTTTTTATCATCACTCTGCTCTGCAAGATTTACAAATGCTTTTGATTGCTGCAGCCAAAATTCCGTCATCTTATTTATATCCTCAAAATTTTTGGCTTTATATTCCCATGTGGAATCGCCATTGATGCGTTTTAGCCAGTTGTATTCGCAATCTGCTATATGTTCGGCGGTTTTTCTTATGGTGTTGAAGCTGCTTTTCTGTTCCAGGTTCAACTGTGCAGGAGTGAGTTTTTGCAAAGCAGAAGCCATCCTTTCATTCGCCCATTGGTTGTAAGCGGTGAGGTCTGTTAACAGGTTTTTCATAAAAGTGATTTTATGGAATACAAATTTATAAGAACTTTGGTTCTGTAAAAATAATTGCCGTTAGTTTTAACTGCACTTGCCGTCAGTTTTAACTACTTGCCGTCAGTTTTAACTACTTGCCGTCAGTTTTAACTGACGGATAATAAAAGCAGCACAACCTAAGGCTTTAGCCCAAAACATTGCTTTCAAATTTTTCCCATCCATACTTTATTCTAAACTCCTCTATTTCTTCAGCAAATGTCTTTTTTCTGTGATGTTCTTCCTGTGCATTAATATATTTCCTTATCCTCTCAACTTGTGATTGCCCGATAGAAACAGCGAAATAATCATCCTGCCAATTTATTTTCTCTTTACACATTCCGCTTTCATTTAACCAATGTGCCGATTCACCTTTTAATAAGTGCATTGTTTTTGCAATTGTTTGTTCTTTATCCAATGAAAACAAACAATGTACGTGATCTGTGTATCCGTTTACCACATCTATCCAAATTCCTTTGCTCCTTCCATAATTAATAATATGAGTGTATAAACTCGTTCTGATTTCTTTAGTCAGCATTGGTTGCCTGTTTTTAGTAGACCATACAGCGTGTATCCAAACTGTTACATAAGACATAAATTTCAGTTTTTGTTTGGGGGCTAAAGCCTAAAATTATTATAATTTCTGTTCCCGTCAGTTAAAACTGACGGCAATTTCAGTTAAAACTGACGGCAATTTCTGCTCAAGCAAACGGCAATTAAATGTTCTGAAACAGGGGGGATTATTTCAATTATTTAGCCACAACAATCTTACGCTCTTCAATGGTGTTTCCGGCAGTTATTTGCAGTAAGTAAACACCGTTGGCAAGTTGTTGCACCGGTATGGTCGTTTCAATATGTTGTGTTTTGTCTAAATTAACCGTCCACACGGTTTGACCTAAAAGGTTATACAGTTGCAACCGCACGGGTTCCTGTTGCTGGAAAGTAACCGATAGATATACAACATCACTCGAAGGATTAGGATAAAGATGAATCTGGTCAAAACCGCCGTCAGGTGTACCCGTGGCGGGGTTATGAAGAATAGCACCCACAGGGGTTGAAAGCTGTATGGTTTGCGCATTTAAAGTAGCGGCAGCCAGCAGAAAGATTAATAATATACTTGTAAAAATTTTCATTGGTATCAATTTAGCATTAAACACAAATAAAGCGTTTACACTAAGACAATAGTTACATAAATTATGCCACAAGATAGTAATATTTTATAATAAATGTAATACCCAATTATGAACCGATGTTACAAAGTGTAGCAAATACTGAACGGCAGGGTTTAATTGCAGAAAGGTAAAAAGTTTTAAAAGTGACGCGACTATTTTTATGGTTTACACATTTTTATTTATTTATTTGTTGCTCAACAAATTACAACAAACCGGTAAACCATCATTCTTGACGTTTTCCTGACAAAGTAAACCGAAAATAAATGGTAAATAAAGTCAGAACAATTACTTTTTACCGTACAAAATTTTCAAAGAACGATCTTAGAAAACAAAATTAGTGATATAAGTAATACCGTTAGAAAAGTTGGGACAAGAAGTTTTAGAATAAAAGAATATGGCTTTAAGTGAAAATGGGTTCGGGGTGGGGAAGGAATATTCACGGTAATAAAGTTGCCGGGTAGTTTTTTATTCATCCAAAAAATAGTTATTTTGCTCTTATGAGAAAAGACCAGAAACATAACCTGGATTATTTAAAGCAGCGTCGCCGTGATTTACGTAAACGCCTCACGCCGGCAGAAGCCACTCTTTGGAAACAATTGCAGAATCGTAAATTAAATAACAGAAAATTCACCAAACAACACAGCATAGAAAACTTTATTGTTGATTTTTATTGTTCTGAAGAAAAATTGGTAATTGAATTAGATGGGTAAGGACACAATAATTTGGGACAGGTGAATTATGATGAAGAACGCGATAACAGGTTACAGAAATTAGGTTTTAAAGTTTTACGGTTTGAGAATAAACTTGTTTTTGATAATTTGGATTATGTGCTAATGAGTATTTGCGCCTGTTTTAAATTCACTTAAACTATCATTACACACCCAACTCCCCTCCTGTTTTTAGGAGGGGACAGAGCGATGAGCGCAGCCGGGAGGTTTTTTTTAATTAAATAATATTAGCTGATTTTTTTAACAGACTTGACCTCCCCGGCTCCCCGCAAAGCTTAGCCCCCTCCTAAAAACAGGAGGGGAGCTTTAAGGTCAGTGTGTTTTTCAATTGCCGCGCCTGTTAAGGCGCGGTGAAATAATAAAAGAATAAGGGCTTTAGGTGAAAATGGGGTTGGGGGTGAGGTACCTGTTTTCAGGTATATTGCAAAATACCTGTTTCTGGGTATATATTATATGTAATATTTATTGCAGTTTTGTTGAGGGAAATATTTAAGTAACTTTAATTAAAAAAATATGCTTAATACCCCTAGAGGAAAACTTGGAATTGCTTATGCAGTTATTCTAATAAGTATTTTACTCTTAATAAGACTTCATTTCTTCTATGACTATTATACAGAGAATGATTTTTTGTACTTACCGTGTCGATTTTGGTGGTCTTTGGAAAGCATTCTTTTAGCTTTTGTAGTTATTGTTTTTAATGGCGCAAAAAACGATACAAGAAAATGGAAACAAATTTTGATACCTTATTTAATAACTTACCCAATCTATATAGTTGTTATAAGCTGCCTTTTATTTGCTTTTGCCAATTCAAACGATGAATTAAAAAACAACTTGTACTACCCTTTTTCATTTGGTATGGGCATCTTTTTGGGAAGGTTAACCGATAAAATTATTAATAACCTATCTTCTTGGATTGAAAAAATGACTGATAAGATAACATAATCCTTATATATTATGAGTAAAAGTGATAAACTCAATCAACTCTTTGAAAAATGGCAAAAGGTTAACCCCGCCTATGAAGAAAATTTTAGGTATGACGGAATAATCAATGAAGACTGTTATGAAAAAGCAAAACATAAAATTCTATTTATTTGTAAAGAACCTAATGGTAAAAACCATGAAGGGCATATAGGTGATTTCAGAAAGGAATGGAATGAAGAAGGGGCACAATACCCTTTTTCATATAGAATTGCTGAATGGTCATACGGTATTTTGAATAATTTTCCTTATTTAGATAATATTTACAATTCTGAAAATTGGGAAATTCCTTATAAAAATGCTTTGCGCTCCATTGCATTTATGAATCTGAAAAAAAGTGCCGGTAAAGGAACATCAGAGTATTCTACTATGATAAAAGTCTTAGAGAATAGAGAAGAGAAAAAATATATACTTGATGAAATAAAAATTATTGATCCTGAAATAATTATTTTAGGTTTAACATGGAAAGAATTAAGCATTGAATTGATTAATGATATTGAATGGACTAACTCAGGGTATCAAATACTAATTGGCAAATGGGGGAAAAGAAAGGTTATAAATTTTTATCACCCATCATCGCGGAATGCACCATCAGCTGCATATTCATTGTTACAAAACATAGTTAGATCAAAAGAGTTTATTAATCTTTAATATTTAGTTTGTGGTTGGTGGATTTTATTTGAGTTTTTTTAATACCAAACACGACTTAGTCTCCTGTTTCTTTTTCTTTCCAAATTGAAGTTGAGTATCCTGTTTTACCATCAATTAAAGGAAGTCTTTTAGTAAATGCTTCTTCAGGATTGAATATTGCTTCTTGTTGCATTATAAAATTAATAAGATGAATTGAAATTGGAACACCGAGTGCAATTCTAATTTTGATTAAAATTTGTCCAATATAAATAATGTCATTTAACCAGTCTACCGCTTCTTCTAGTGTAATAACAAGAGTAGGTGGGTCAAAATGATTAAGATGATTTCTTAAAGTCTTTAATTTATTAAGTTTAGGTAGTTCGGCATCAATATCCAAATTGTTGCCTGTAATTTGATACACCCAATGCAATTTATCTTTTAATCTCCTATTGTTTCTATCACCAAGTTTTTCTTTGTCAAAAATATTCCACCCCTTTTCTGGTGCGTACTTTGCCTTTATGTAAATCTGAATAAGTGTTATTTCAAGAAGAGAAATTGAGTCATTAATTAGAGCTCTTAAATCTAAAATCCATTCAGGTTTTAGGCAATTTTCCGAATTCTCAATTAGTAATTTTCTCTCTCTAATAATCCTCTTTATAAGTTGTGGTTGGAACGTTGTAAAAATGTGCCCTTCACGGTCCAATTTCGGTATTATAGGATATTTATTTCCATATTGCATTTGAGGGGTTCCATCAACAACAAACACCGCTTCTTTATTTTTATCTTCGAAAAAATGGTAGTTTATACTTAGGTCTAAAGATATGTCAAGCCAAAAACACTCCATAGAAGGAAGATTAAATTTTAATGGCTCAAATTCTCCATCGTCCTTAAGTGTTTTAGTAAATAAAAGATAATTTATGTTTTTAGATTCAAGAGTTTCCTTTGTTTTAGGATGTTGCCATTTTATACGATAGTTATTATTGTCCTTTTTCCATTGCTTGCTTGTTTGTCTTATTTCTTTTAAATAAAAGCTCGTTAAAATTTTTGCGGCGTGAGTTAGGAATCCGGTTATAGGTTTGCCAGTAAACAAAATATATTTATGATTGGGATCCCGTTCATATCCTTGTTGTCTTAATGCTGATAAAAGTTTACCATCCATATTAAGAATAAATTTCTCATTACTCATTGGAATTGATTTTAAATTAAAATATGCCCCTTTTGGTTTTTAATCATTTACATTCTATCATAAATATAAAATTTTATTATCTATAATCAATATGCCGTGTCGCGTATCTCACACCCCGCGCCCAAAAAAGCTGTCCCAACTTCTCGCACAGTGTAACTTCTAAAAGTAATTTTGTAAATCGTTCTTTGAAATGCTGTTTAGTTAAAGGTAGCCTTGCCACCCTCTAACTCCCTA
Source organism: Chitinophagales bacterium (assembly GCA_963770495.1). Classification (GTDB taxonomy): domain Bacteria; phylum Bacteroidota; class Bacteroidia; order Chitinophagales; family CAVYQA01; genus CAVYQA01. The sequence continues at coordinate 39,151 of CAVYQA010000002.1, forward strand.
AAGGGAGAACCGCTCCGCTCACCACAAACCCAAAGTCCCCTTCAGGGGATTTAGGGGTGATTTGGTTTTTATAACGACAACAAAAGCGACAACAAACTGACAAGAACCGCAGATAAAATTTCCTGACGGGGTTGTTATAATGCATTGAATAACAAAAAAATAAAAAAATGAATGTCAGAAACGCTAAAATTGTTGTCGGTTTATAAAACCTTTTACCTGTCTCGTTCGCAAAAAGACGAATCCGTCCTATGGTGGAGGGAGGAGGTTTAACACACCGCTCACTTTAGCTTCATGCTCCAGCAGCCATTGTTTGCGCCACAAGCCGCCGCCATAGCCAATCAGCGAGCCATCGCTGCCAATAACCCGGTGGCAGGGAACAATTACACACACATTATTACTGCCGTTAGCCGTGCCCACCGCCCTTATACTTTTCGGGTTGCCGATTTTCTTAGCCAGTTGCAGGTAGGATATGGTTTTCCCAAGCGGAATATTGCGCAGTTCCTGCCACACTTTTTGCTGAAACGGCGTTCCTTCCTGCTCTATTGGCAGTGTAAACGCTGCCCGCTTACCGCTGAAATATTCGGTTAACTGTTTCACACAGTCTTTAAGCACCTTTGGCGGGTGCGAGCTTTCATGCTCTAAATTTTCGGTAAGAAGAACGGAAACAACCGCCTCATCAGTGGTTTTTATTTCGGCATAACCTATAGGCGAATGCAGATATGACGTATACAAATCAGTGCGGGGTGCAGCGATTTTCATATCGCTTACCTGATTTTCCCGTCAATATAATCGTGCAGTTGCTCAATGGTTTCCTGTTGCGATAAAATAGTTTCTCTTATCACATCATTAACGGAAATAATGCCATAGATCTTCTCGCCGTTAAACACCGGCAGGTAGTGTATGTTGTGCTCTGCCAATAAATGCATACATTCCTCAACCGATTCATTGGGGGAAATACGGGGCAAATCGGTAGTCATAATATCGGCAACATAGGTATGGTTGGAGGACTTACCTTTGAGAATAACTTTGCGCGAATAGTCGCGCTCAGTCACCAGCCCCACAAAAACCTCTCCGTCCATTACAATAATAGAACCGATATTATTTTCTGCCATTAGCTTTAAGGCATCAATGACAAGCGTCTCCTGAGGAACGGTAAACATCCGTCTGCCTCTCCTGTCGAAAATATCAGATACTTTTTTCATAACTGCAATTTTATAGGTTAAATAAGATAAGTCTCCAAAGTAAATATAATAATAACTTTGCAAAAAAACAAATAAAAAATGATGCACACGTCTATCGGCTTCGGCTCGTCCTGTATTCATAGCGACTATGAACAAAAAACCGGCGCCCCGCACATGGAGCCCATCCATGCCACCACCACATTTTCATATGAGGATGCCTCTGAACTGATGCGTGTTTTCCGCGGCGATAAGGAAGGATACATCTACAGCCGGTGGCAAAACCCCACCATAGAACTGGTGGCGCAAAAGATTGCCCGCCTTGAGGCTCACCGCATAAACACCGCCCCTGTCGAATTATACTGCAATTTGTTCAGCTCGGGCATGGGCGCCATAACGGCGTTATTTTTATCGCAATTAAAACCGGGGGAAAAAGTAATTACCCAGGGCAATTTATACGGCGGCACCAATGAACTATTACAAAATATATTGACGGGGTTAAAAATCGAGCCGGTATTTACCCATCTTAAAAATCTGAATCATGTTGAGGATTTGGTGAAGAAAGATGCCTCTATAAAAATGATATATGTTGAAACACCTGCCAATCCTACCATTGACTGTTATGATTTGAAAGGGCTTTCGCAGATTGGCAAAAGACACCATCTTATTTTAGCTGCCGACAACACGTTTGCCACACCCTATCTGCAACAGCCATTTAAATATGATTTTGATTTTGTGGTTCACTCTACCACAAAATATCTTAACGGTCATGGTAATGCCACAGGCGGTGCATTGGTTGGAAGGGATGTAGAATATATGAAGAAGGAATTTTTTCATATTTTCAAATTATTGGGCGCCAACTCCAATGCCTTTGATGCCTGGCTGTTGAATAACGGGCTAAAAACGCTTGAACTGCGCATGGACCGCCATTGCGCCAATGCGTTCACGGTGGCTGAAGTGCTTGAAAAACATCCTAAGGTGGCGCGCGTAAATTACTGCGGGCTTCCGTCACATCCTGATTATGCTGTCGCGAAAAAACAAATGCACCAATTTGGGGGAATGTTAAGTTTTGAGCTAAAGGGCGGAATGGAAGCGGGAGTAGCCATGATGAATAAAATAAATTTCTGCACCCTGGCTGTTTCACTGGGCACCGTGGATACTATCATTCAGCACCCCGCCTCGATGAGTCATTTAAAAATGGAAAAATCACAGCGCGAACTATACGGCATTACCGACGGCTTGATACGCCTGTCGGTAGGCATTGAAAATGTGGAAGACATTATTGCCGACCTTGACCGGGCGATGGGTTGATAATTAATATGCCAATATGCCGATGTGCTAATGTGCCGATGAAAAAAATTTGAACGTTGTAAGGTTAAAAAGTTTTTTGAATTCAGAATAATGAATATTGAATTATTAATATCGAAGTGAAAAGCGTAATCATTTTACTAAGCATAAATCACGGAAGTTCTCTCCCCTTTGGGGAGAGTTAGAGAGGGGCAGATAAAACTATTAATAATCATTTAAATTATTTCCCCTTCATTATTCATAATTCGATATTCTGTTGTTCATAATTCAATTTTGTCATTTCTTAGCGTTTCAGTGCCCTGGCAGTTACATATATTTTTTATCCACAGGATAAATTACCTATAAGGTTACCATTGTTAACATCTTTATGTGTTCCGTAATACTTGCTAATTATATCAATAGTAATTTGGCAACAATTTAACAGCGCACTATGGAAGCTATTTTTGCTATGGTAATGACGACGGTAGCCACCAATAACCAAACCCCCGATGATGATATTATTACCGAGGCGCGCCTATTATTCAATAAAATAAACCAGACCACCAACAGGTGCACTATTACAGGTGTACAGAATGAAGTGAGCAGCGAAATAAGCCGGCTGGAAAACCGGCTAAGCGAGGCAAAAGGCGATAAAGCGAAGTTTTATATTTGTAAAGCCTGTGATTTATACTGCATCATTTACAAAACACCGGAAGAACGATTGTCCTACCTGCAAAAGATGATAACTATTATTGAAACACCCGGCGCAGATATCCCGAACAGGGAAAAAGCCCTTACGCGGTTTAAGATAGCCGATGTGTTATATGATGAAAACAAAATTGAGGAGGCGCACACCTATATTTATAATTTATATAAATCGGAGCCGGAAAGTTTTAAGGAGTTGTTATCGGGCTATCAACTGCTTGTTGAAACCTCCATTTTGCTTAAAAAATATGATTTAGCTGAAAAGATTTTAAACGATGAATTTAGTAAAAGCATAGAACTGCAAACGGAGCCCTATTGCAAATTCGCCCATCTTAATTATGCAAAGCTATACCTGCATAAAGCTGACTATGAGAAAGCCATTACCCATATTATTGAAACCAAACACATGCGTAAAAGCGAGCTGAATATGTTGCTGGAAGCGCAGATTCGTATTTACGAAACTATTTATTTTTTCCTTATCGGCGATGTGGATTATGCCAGCCAGTTAATAACTATTAATCTTAAGTTTTGCGAATTTCATAATATCGGCGACCGCAGCCCGGAGATAAAAGAGATATTTAATACGGTCAATGAACTGATACAAGCCCGGCTAAACAACAGCACCATTACAATAAAAACTATGGACTCTCTAAATCGGTTTCAAACCGGACCCTGGAGAATTTTCGGCGAACTGCTGATGCGCTTGCCTAAAAAACTTAGCGCTGAATAAATAATAATTAACTACTCTATTTTTTTTATTTAGCTCCGCTGCGGCGCTGAGCGGTTAAGCGCTTTACAGAACCTTTGCCGAATGGATTTACGCCGCCGGGCGCCTTTTGTTTAGCTTTGCCGAATTGTGCTGTTACCTTGGGATTATTGCCTTTGCTGATTTTCTTTAGCATAGTATTAAAGTTGGGTTAGTTAATTATGTGGCGTTTCTTTTAATTACTTTCTGACAACAAAATTAACTAAATTTCTATAAAATTACTGTGATGTGCAAATTCCTCTTCTTCCAGTTTCAGGAACGTGTAAGTGCCCGCATCGGTCTTGGTTATTTTCCCGGCTTCTATCCATTTACCTGTTTTAATAAAATGAAAAAAGAAACTTTCTGAGCCGCCGGCCAAATTCATGCGGTAAAAGAAATCGTCCAATTTCACTGCCTGAAGTTTACTGAGACGCAAACTATAGTCATCACCAACGGGTTTAAATTCCTCTGCCAGAAATGTTCGTTTAAAGTTTTGAAGCTTGGCAGGGTTAGAACTATTACCTGAAACAGCTCGTATCTCAATCTTTATCTCGGACATATTATTTACGTTTTCACACAATATACCACTAAATCGGTTAATAACCGCTTATTGTTCCGAACACCTCCATTTTAAAGACTACTCGTCAAGATCAGGTTGTTGTTAAAAAATGGATAACCTTAATGCATCTTCTCAATTGCCAGCCACATTTTTTCTGCGGTTTTTTGCCAGGAAAATTTCTGCCGCTGAATGCGTCCATTGGCAATTAATTTTTCGCGAAGAGGATTATCAGAATATAACTGCAACATAGCGCCGGCTATAGCTGAAACAGAGTTAGGGTCAACCAGCAACCCTGCATCACCGGCCACTTCGGGCATGGAGGTAACATTTGACGTAATGACTGGCACATCGCAGTTCATGGCTTCAATAATGGGTATTCCAAAACCTTCGTACAGGGACGGGTACACCAGGGCAGTTGCCGCCGCCGTTACTTTCGCCAAGCCGTCTTTAAGCAAATGACCTAAAAAAATAACATCATTCTTAAATTCCATACTTTCATAGGCAAGAATGGTGTCTTCGGTATCCCATGCCTTGCGCCCGGCAATGAGAAGCTTTACACCCGATGATTTCATTTTCTTAAAGGCATCGAATGCCAATAAAAGATTTTTCACATTTTTTCGCGGCTGAATGGCGCCGATATAAATAAAATAATCGCTGCCCTGCGTGTAGGTTTTTTTTATTTCTGTTTTTTCACTCCCGGTAATGGGGCGAAACAAATCATTTGCGCCATTATAAATCACATCAATTTTATCCTCGGCAATGCCGTAGGTTTTGATAATGTCGTCTTTTGTGTATTGTGAAACGGTGACTACCCTGTTGGCTTTTTGCAAATACTTTGGAAAATAATTCCTGTAATACCACAAGGCAAGCCGGTCGAGGTGCTGCGGGTAATGCTCAAAAGCAATATCGTGCGCCACCAGCAGCGTTTTAACCTTAGAGCGCAGGGATAAAAAATTATCGGTAGAAATAAAAATATCGGGTTTTATTTTTTTCAGCGCCGAAGCCACAGAAAATTCAAACCACCAATACCACAAAAACGGGTGACGGGCGGGCGGGAAAAGCACTAAAGGGGTTACATTGGAGGAAAATATAAATTCCTTATCGTAAGGGCGGTCAAATAAAAAAATAAATTCACATTCAGGGTGCTGTTTAGTGAGTATCCTGAGGGTTTCATAGGTGAACCATCCTATGCCTTCCAATTTATTCTTAATTAAAAAACGGGTATTAACTACAATTTTCATATCTTGAAAATCCGCAAAAATTTCTAATGATAATAATATTTATTTTTATCGCACCATAACAGCCCATGCAACGAAAATTTTTCACCAATCTTTCCTTCCTGTTCTTCCTAAACATCATTGTGAAGCCGGTATGGATATTTGGTATTGACCGCACCGTGCAAAACACGGTGGGCGCACAAAACTACGGGTTGTATTTTGCATTATTCAATCTGTCGCTGGTTATAAACGTGGTGCTGGATTTGGGTATCACCAATTTCAACAATACCACCATTGCGCAAAACCCTCACCTGCTGGGTAAATACCTGCCAAATGTGCTTACCTTAAAAATAGCGCTGTCGTTTATTTACGTGGCTGCCACCATGATAATAGGATTATGCCTGGGGCTATATGGTATTCAGCTTTACCTGCTTTTCATGCTGCTGCTGAACCAGGTGCTTGTTTCAATGGTGTTGTATTTGCGCTCAAATATTTCGGCGCTTCACTTGTTCAGGCTCGATAGCATTATTTCCGTTTCGGATAAACTTATTACAATTATTATATGCTCATGGCTGCTACTAACCGTGTCGCTCAGACAACACTTTACGGTAGAGTGGTATATCTATGTGCAAAATATTTCGCTGCTGATAATTCTTATTACCTGCCTTATAATTGTGCGCAGCAAATCGCCTGTTTTCGGGCTTAAGTTTGATTTAGTGTTTCTGCGGCTGATTATAAAGCAAAGCTACCCGTTTGCCATTCTGATTCTTTTAATGACGGCTTATACGCGCATAGACGGCATTATGGTTAAAAGCCTGTTGGGGCAAAACGGCGACCGCGAAGCGGGTATTTATGCTTCAGCTTACCGGCTTTTGGATGCATTCAATCAATTCGGCTACCTATTTGCCGCATTGTTATTGCCTATTTTTGCAAGAATGATCCGGCTTAAAAGCCCTATTGAGCAATTAGTGAAACTTAGCTCCACCGCTATTTTCATTCTCTCGTCCGTGACAGCGCTCACTATTTATTTCTTCCGCGATAATATCATGAACCTGTTATATAAGGATTCTTCGCCTTATTCGGCTTCCATATTGGGTTATCTTATATTTTGTTTTATGTGCACGGGAACGGTGTATGTTTTAGGCACCTTGTTAACGGCAAACGGCAATCTTATGAAATTAAGCGGTATAGCGGTTATCGGCGTTATAGTTAATTTCACATTAAATTATATACTCATTCCAAAATATGAAGCCAAAGGCGCAGCCATTGCCGCCATTATTACCCAGGTGATAGTGGCTGCACTACATATCATGCTGGCAATAAATATCTTTAAACTTAAAATAAATGTAAAGCTCATCGCTCTTCTTATCATCTATTTCCTGCTATGCGTCACTATTGATTATTATGCTTACCATTGGCTTACTATTGACTGGAAGCTCAATTTTATACTCTGTGGGGCTGTTGACCTGGGCATTGCTTTCATTTTAGGTTTAATAGATATAAAAAAGGTTATAGAGCTGGTACGCAACCCTTCATTTTGATGTATTAAAATAGTGTTAAATTTCCCTACCTTTGCGCCACATTTTTAAAAATTATGCCGGAATCATTTAACCTTGTCGGGTTTATACGACTAATAATCGGCTGGAGAAAGCCGATTATCATTGTTTGCAGTATAGCCGCCATCGGCACTTTCATAATAACGGACCCGCATATTATGCCGCCGTATTACAAATCGGAATGCATTATATACCCCGCAAACCCGGAATTAACCAGTACGCAAAACCTTTTTTACTCCAACGCGCAAACCACTATATTCGGGCTTTCAGCCGATGTTGACCGTGTTTTAGAAATTGCACAATCTACCCCCATTGAGCTGTATATGGTGCATAAATTTCATCTTTTTCAACATTACAGAATTGACTCGGCAAAAGAAGAATACCCGATGGACGCCGTGCTAAGTGAATTTAAAGATAATTATGACGTGATAAGAAACGAGCGCGGCGCGATAGTAATTTCAGTGGAAGACCAGGACAAGCAATTAGCCGCAGACATGGCTAACGAAGTGACGGACCATATAGACCAGGTTTATAAAGATGTCGTAAACGGCAATAAAGAAAAAATACTTGGAATCTACCAGCAAAAGGTAAGTGATAATCAGAAGAAAATTAAACAACTGACTGATTCCATTCTTACCCTGAGAAACAAATACAATTTTTTTGACGGAATAAACAAGATGGGCAGCAATATTACCGTGATGAATAATGATTCATTTCAAAAAGCCTATGAGCAAATAAAAACGCTTGAGGCACAGGAGCAGTTCACCATTAAGGACCTTAATAACTCCCTGACTGATTTTTCGCAGTACCAGGCAAGTATCAGTAAAGAAGTGCCAAGTATCTATGTTGTTGAAAGAGCCACACCCGCCGAACGTAAATCTCGCCCGATGCGTACACTTTCCGTTTTGGGTGCAGTAATAATTTCATTCATCCTTACCGTTATTTGCCTTATTATCATTAATAAATATAAGTCCATAAAAGCTGAGTTGAAAAATGATTAAACCCGTTGCCGACCGGTTTATCTTTAGCCAGTTTGCTGTTTTCAGTCTCATTCTGCTTGGTTCGCTATTCTATGGCATTTATGCTTATAGTATCTATGTGCTGGCTATACCTTTCGTGGTGTTGTTCTTCTATATATCTATAGTGGATACCCGGTTAGTGTATTTTTTCTTTCTTGCATCAATTCCCGTATCCATTGCCGTCAGCCTTCCCGGCGGGTTTTCCACCGATTTTCCGGGCGAACCGATTATGGGCGGCTTGATGCTGATATTTTTTGCCAACCTGCTTTTTAAAAAGGATTATGTGAAAAAAGAATTTCTAAGCCATCCTATTATTATTTTCCTGTTTATACACCTGGCATGGATTGTAGTGACTGCCTGTTTTTCAAGCATCTTTTATTATTCATTCAAATATTGCCTGGCGAAAACATGGTACGTGGCTGTGGGCGTTTTTCTTACCGCCCTATTAATTAAAACCATGCGCGATAAGCGGCAGTTTTTTTGGTGGATATATTCACCCCTGACAGCAACTATATTAATTATTCTCCTGCGACATGCTCTTAATGACTTTTCATTCGACAGCATAAACGATATGGTGGAGCCCTTTTATATTAACCATGTTATGTACGCTGTAATGATGTGTATTTTTTTCCCGTTTCTTTGGTTCGCTGCATCGTGGTATGAAAAAGGCACGTTTAACAGGCAGCTGCTGCTTATTTCGCGCCCTCTTTATTTGGTGGCTATATTTTTTTCATATACCCGTTCAGCATGGGCAGCAATAATCGGTTGCGCCGTGTGTTATTTTATAATTCAATTAAAACTATTGCAGTGGCTTTTCAGTGCATTTATGGCAGGTGTCGTAATTATTATCATTTATTTCAGCATGGGCAACCGCTACCTGGAATATTCCCCCAATTATGATAGCACCATTTACCACAGCACACTTGGCGCGCATCTTACAGCGACCTACGAAATGGAAGATTTGAGCAGCGCCGAGCGCATTTACCGGTGGATTGCAGGATTGCGGATGTGGCAGGACAGACCTGTTTTCGGTTTCGGTCCATCAACATTTTATAGTAATTACAAGTCGTATACCGTCTCAAGTTTTATGACTTATGTGAGCGATAATCCCGAACAGTCAACCGTGCATAATTATTTTTTGCTTGTTCTTGATGAAGAGGGTGTGCCGGGCTTACTTATTTTTTTCACTCTCTCCTTTGTTTTGTTTCAGCAAGGACAGCGGATTTATCACCAAACAAAAGATAAAGATGAGAAAAGCTGGATTATGGCGGTATTGCTATGCCTTATTGCTATTTATATAACCACTTTTTTGAGTGACCTTATAGAGACAATAAAAGCGGGTACATTGTTTTTTATGTGCATGGCTTTTTTGGTGAACCAGGATATAAGGAATAAAAAATTATTAAAAGAAGCGGCAACTGAGAAAACTGACGTCGTCGCTGAAGATTGATTTGCCGGTGAATTCCTTAGCCGTTATTAAAATCTTTTTATTCAAATCCTTCATAGACTTATAATCTCCGCCACGAATGATATTTTCCAAAATATCCATGCCATACGGCTGGTCTTTTGAATTTTCCAATTCAACCAAGCCATCGGTGTAACTAAACAATATGGCGTTGGGAGCAATTTTAATCTTTTGCACGTTCACCTGCGGCAAATAATCGAACATGCCGAGTATGGTGCTGCCTTCGCCGAGATGATAAAATGTGCCTTCTGAATAAAGCAAGGGCTGCGGGTGACCGGCATTAACATAAGTAAGTTCTCTGGTCTTTAAATTATATTTGGCTAAAAACAAGGTGATATAATATTCGCCGCCGGTAATTTCATTTACTTTTCCGTTAAGTTCCTGGATAAGATTTTCAAGTGTGATTGAAGCATCGGCATTGGAGCTAAGCGCCGCCTGAAAATTCGCCATCAATAAAGCCGCTGCCACGCCATTGCCCGAAATATCGCCTATGCAAAAAATAAATTCATCATCGTTAAGCGGAATATAATCGTAATAATCTCCCCCCACTTCATGATTGGGTAAATACAAACCCGCCATTTGTAAAAAATCGTTATCGGGCAAAACATCGGGAATAAGTTGTATCTGCACCTCTCCCGCCAGTTTCATATCGCTTAGCAGCTTGGTTTGTTTTTTACTCTGGTTAACCAACCGTTTATTTTCAATAGCCACACAAATAACATTTGTGATGGTTTGGATGTAATTCAATTTATCATCAACCGTATTAATATTATCATCCGGCAAGATGCCTAAAAGCACTACGGCAAGAGGCTGGTCTTTATGATAAACCGGGATTGCCACCTGGAATATATCTGCTACTTTTTTATGCCCCGGGTGATTAAGAAAAGTGATTTGCTTGATGTTTGAAACAAATTCCACGAGATATTCTGAACTGAATAATTGTTTGCTTACACCGTGCAAATTCTTACAGTGCCAGTATCCGTCATAGGTAAATACCGTCCAGCGCTTTAAGCCTAACTTATTTTTTAAAATGATCTCATATAAATTAAACAACCCCTCTTCTGATAAATTGTTGTTAATAGCCGTTGTGATTTCCAACAGCGAGGTCATCTGGTTTTGTTTTTCAATGAGCCGCCTCTCCAGCCGCAAAACTATATCGTGAGGGTCAATAGCCGTGATTGCCATATCAACTAATAAAATAACTATACAAAATTATTCCGAAAGTTACACACTTTTACCCTTTATGTCTAAAGCATCTCTCAACGCATTGCCCATTATATTGAACGCAAGCACTAAGAGCATAATGGCTATGCCGGGAATTATAGCCAGGAACGGCTCGCTGCCTATTATAAAACCATAGTTCTCTTTTACCATTGTGCCCAAAGAAGGCGTAGGTGGTTGAACGCCAATGCCCAAAAAGCTTAACCCCGCCTCTATAAGAATGGCGGTGGCAAAATTCGCTGAAGCTATTACCAACACCGGTCCTAACACATTGGGAATGATGTGCCTTAAAATTATTCTCCAATTACTAAAACCCATGCTGCGGGCGGCTTCCACATATTCCATCTCGCGTAAACTCATTACTTGTCCGCGTATTAAACGCGCCACGCTAACCCACATGGTTAGCCCCACCGCAACAAAAATGCTCCAGAATCCCTTGCCCAAAGCCAGCGTAATGGCAAACACTAATAATATAGTGGGAATTGACCAGACTACATTTATAAGCCACATAATCACTTCATCTGTTTTCCCCCGGAAAAAACCTGCCGCGCTGCCCAAAATAATACCTATAATAAGTGAGATAGCCACTGCAATAAATCCAACAGAAAGCGAAACACGCAACCCGATAATCAAACGGCTTAAAATATCCCTGCCAAACATGTCGGTGCCGAGCCAAAATGTTTTTTGTTTGATAAAATCATCCTCCACTTTTTTTCGCAAATCTCCATATTTCATTAATTTGCCTTTATTATTATTACTATCCCCGTAAATTAGTTGTACGATGTTATAAACACCTTTTGTATTTGAAAGTCCTGTGCCTTTGAAAATAGTTGCTATAAGATTTCCATTATTAAAATGATAATTAATTAATGGAACAGACTCATATTGCTTTTGTTTGCCCCAAATCATTGTTTTAAAAATATTCTGATGAGATGCCACGTTATTTTTCAATTCAAGCAATTGAATTTTAAACCCCGGCTTTTGAAGAGCCAACGGAAGATTAATATCATTAGCATCGGGCGTGGAATCGGGAGTAATAAGATAGCCAAGCGCAGCAATAACACTGATTAAAATGATAACTACAAGGGCGCTTAATGCAAGGTAATTTTTCCTGAACCGTTTCCATGCAATTTTGGCGGGAGATTCTATTAGCTGTGATTGTTTTTTTAAGAAATCGGAAAACATGAATGTACTTATATCAATTAGCCTTAAAATTATTCAGTAAAAAAATAATAAGATTGCTTCGCTATCGCTCGCAATGACACGGAATTGTGGGAACTTTCGTCCCGCTAAAGCGGGACGAAAAATACTCCCCTTCACCTGTCATGGCGACTCCTAATGAAATCGTTTAGCGAATCTCCCTTCCTTTCCATTTTTGTTTTGCAAAAGTTCCGGTAATGCCCACAATCAGTACATAAATAATATGCATAAACTGTGCGGGTAAAAATACAGAAAGTAAGTCTTTCCGCTTAAAGAATGATGCTACCGAGCTTAGCAGTAAAAACTCAGTCACCAATTTGACAATTACCTGTACAAACAATAGTTTAAGGATTATACCTGAAAAGAGCGCTGCAACAATATTTACTACCAATAAAAGATTAAATAAATAGGCTAAAAACAAAATGGTTGTAATGCGTTTATCGGAATAGTGAGTGGATTTTGAGGTCCATCGGCTGCGTTGCACAAAGAATTCTCCGACAGAGCGCTGGGGATAGGTGAAAACAGAGGCTGCCCTGCTTTTTAAAAACCCCACGCTATGCGGATATTTTTTTACCATTTTATGCATCAGCAGCATATCATCGCCGCTGGCAACGTGGTCAATGCCTTCAAATCCGTTTACATCAAAGAACGCCTGTTTCTCATAAGCCAGGTTAGCACCGTTGCACATGACGGGAAACTGGTGAAAGATGCCACTGCACGTAATCCCCATCAATCCTAAAAAATCAAGGGATTGAAACTCTTCAAACATATTTTTCTCATCCTTAAACAAAACAGGTGCGGCAATTAGTTTATACGAATTAGATTCATAATAGCTTACAATACCTGCCAGCCAAAGCGGCTCCATGCGGCAATCGGCATCTGTGGTAACTATCAATTTACCTGATGCGTTACTTACCGCAGTTTCTACCGCCTTTTTTTTATAGGCTGCGAAAATGCCGTCTTCTTTATCGTGTAATGAAATAAGTTTTAAATTTTTCTTATTGAAGCCCTTAACAATTTCAGAGGTGCGGTCAGTTGAATTATCATCTATCACTATTACTTCAAGAAGATGTTCTGGAAACTGCTGGTTAAAAATATCAGTAAGGCATCGGGCAATATTTTCTTCTTCGTTTCGCGCGGGAATTACTACTGTAACGATTGTACTTAACGTTTCAGAAATTGATTTTTGTTGTTTTGCCATCATCCAGCCATACCAATACCACAGCATAAGTGCGCCATAGAATGCGGTAATGAGAACGATAAAAAAAATATAAATAAGCATTTAGCTATAAATTATTTTGGGGGACCAATTGCTGAAGTGTATCATTCAAATAATCTTTCATTAAATTATGTCCTTTGTCTAAAACTATAAGTTTGCTGTTTTCTAATCCTTTCACAAAAAACTCTCCCAATGCAGGTTTCATCACGGGGTCATATTTCCCGAATATCAAATATATTTTAATGTGGTGAGCAGTAATCTTATTTTTTATAGTGGTCATATTCTCTTCCAACTCGCGCAAACACAACCAGGTGTTATATACTTTCAACCGTTTCTGTTTCGTTTCACCCCGCAGCTTTACCAATTTCACGGTGCCGTCGTTTATTATGCCCAATACATTTAATAGTCTCAACAAAAACATAAAAGGATAGGGAAAATTGATAAACAACCTGAATAACGCCCTGCCAAATGCCGGGTAGGTTGATACATTGTACCACACGTTGTTTTTTATCCCGTCGGGCGCTATAAGAATGACTTCATCAATTTTAGAAGGCATTTCCATAATCAAACTCATCACCAATTTTCCGCCAAGGCTGTAGCCGATAACAGAAAACCGCTCCCTGTTAAACCGCTGCAGAATTTCGTTAACCAGCTTTTTAAGATGAAACGGGGTTAACAGTTTATGCTCATTCCAAATCGTGTTGCCGTGAAAGGGCAAATCAAAAGCTATAATGGTGTATTCCTTGCCCAGTGAGGGTTCCAGCATCTTAAACTTATCGCCGTCCTCATCAAAGCCATGAAACGCCAGCATAAGTTTATCGCCTTTACCGATAGTTTGGTAAGCGATTTGCCCGTCTTCTATCACAATAAAATCGCGGTTCATCTCATTATAACAATTTTAACCCTGCATCAATGTTAGTTACTTTGTGCGAGAAATTGAAGCTGCACAAATTTTATAGGGCGAGAATACATTTAATTTTCTATTTTTAAAACCATGAAAAAAATTATTTTATCGTTATTGCTGGGTATGACATTCTTTTTCAAGGCAAATGCCGACAGCGGCGACTCGGTATATAATGATTGCGTTTATTCGCCCGACATAAAATCTGTTCAGTTTGGCTTATCGGGAATTGTTCTCGCCCCACCCGTGCTTTCACTAAAAGGAACAAACCAGTTGCAGCTTTCCTTTGACGATATAAGCGGTGAAGATCGCACGTATTATTATTCTATACAACAATGCAATGTTAACTGGACGGCATCAGACCTTTCATCATTCGATTATTTAACCGGTTTTAACGACAACCGCATTACAGATTTTCAATTTTCTTTTAACACGCTTCAATCTTATACCCATTACCAAATAATTTTTCCCGACCAGGATGTTTCAATCACTAAATCGGGCAATTATATAATTAAAATTTTTTCCGATGACGACCCTAACCAGGTAGTGCTTATACGCCGTTTTATGGTTATTGACCAGAAAATGAGTATTTCGGGGCAAATAGTCCGCCCCGATGCCTCGAATTATATTAACACTCATCAGCAGGTAAATTTTACTATAAGCTATCGTGACCTGCCGGTAACCGACCCGTTCACCGAAATAATAGTGGTGGTGCAGCAAAATAACCGGTTCGATAATGAAGTGGTGGGATTAAATCCGCAATTTGTTCAAAGCGGTGAATTGGATTATCAATATATGCCCGAACTGCTTTTTCCCGGGGGAAAAGAATTCCGGTATTTCGATATGCAGAGCTTGCGTTTCAAAGGTTTTCACATGGATGAGCTTGACGACACTTTTAATCAATATTACGTGAAGCTGGTACCCGATGAGCCGCGCACCTATCAAAAATATTCTTACATGAAAGATATTAACGGAAAATTCTTTATTAATTCCATTAACAGCACCCAGCCCAATGAAGAGGGAGATTATGCCCATGTGCAGTTCAAGTTAAAAATGGATTACCCGTTATTGGGAGGAAATGTATATGTGGTTGGCGGCTTAACAGACTGGCAAGCTTTGCCTGAATTTCTCATGACCTATGATTTCGATAATCATTGGTATACCGCTAATGCCTATTTAAAGGAGGGCTATTACGACTATGCTTATGCCTATGTGGAAAAGGGGAAAAAAGCTCTTAATTTAAGTGAGTTGGAGGGCGATTGGTTTGAAACGGAAAATGATTATACCATTTACGTGTATTATCATCCCTTTGGAGCGAGATATGACCGGTTAGTGGGAATGCAAACGATAAATTCGCTGATTCAAAATAATACTAATAATAACAATAGCGGTGCCTATGGACATTGAAAAACTTTACTCAATTTTTTTAGCGTCGCAAGGGATATGTACCGATACAAGAAAATTACAGGCGGCTACTCTCTTTTTTGCTCTTAAGGGTAGTAATTTCAATGGTAACTTATTTGCCAAACAGGCATTGGATTCCGGCGCAATTGCGGCAGTGGTGGATGAGCTCCAAAATTTTAGCAGTGAAAAAATTATTCATGTTGAGGATGCTTTAAAAACATTGCAACAGTTAGCCACCCATCATCGCCGCCAATTAAAGATTCCTTTTATTGCCATTGCAGGAAGCAATGGAAAAACGACTACCAAAGAATTGATTCATTCGGTTTTATCAACGACTTATAACACCTTTGCCACGCAAGGAAATCTGAACAATCATATTGGTGTGCCGTTATCAATTTTAGCTCTGAAAAAAGAGACAGAACTGGCAATTATTGAACTTGGAGCAAATCATTTGGAAGAAACCGCATTTTTATGCGAAATATTGCAGCCCGATTTTGGTTTAATTACCAACAACGGCAAAGACCATCTTGAAGGATATGGCAGTCTTGAAAATGTGAAAAAAGGCAATAGCGAATTATTTGATTTTCTAAAATCACATACCGGAACTGCTTTTGTAAACGCCGGAGATAGTGATTTGATGCGGTCTTCATCGGGGATAAAACGAATAACTTACGGAAATAAACATAGTGACGTTACCGGCGAAATTGTATCGGATAATCCTTATTTAAAAATTAAATGGAACAATCATCTTATCACTACTCAATTATTCGGTAAGTATAATTTTGAGAATATTCTTTGCGCCATAGCTATCGGAAATTATTTTAAAGTAAGCGAAGAAAATATTTGCAAAGGCATAGAAAACTATATTCCTAATAACAATCGCTCGCAGGTTATTCAATTCAATACGAATACAGTCGTAGTAGATTGCTACAATGCTAATCCATCCAGCATGGCTTTAGCCATTGAAAGCTTTTCCGACTGGAAATCGGATAAAAAAATGCTCATACTTGGCGATATGTTTGAGTTAGGTGAATTCAGCAATAAAGAACATAAAGAAATTCTTTACCTCATTGCGCAAAAACATTTTTCAGATGTCATTCTTGTTGGACCGGATTTTGCAACTGCTGATACTAAAAATAAATACCGCCATTTTGCAACTACAACTGAATTAAAAAAGTGGTTTGATGCACAACAGTTTTCAGGATACTCTATACTCTTAAAAGGCTCAAGAGGAATGGCGCTGGAGAAGTTATTGAATTAAATTACTTCGCGTCTGCCACAAATTTCAAGGCAGCAGAATTCATACAATATCTTAAACCGGTTGGTTTAGGACCATCATCAAACACATGACCTAAATGAGCGCCGCAACGGCTGCATATAACTTCAGTGCGTTCGCCATCTTTATCTGTGCGGGTAATTATATTTTTGGGGTCTGCTGGCTGGTAAAAACTTGGCCATCCTGTTCCTGATTCAAATTTATTATCCGATAAAAACAATAATTGTCCACAATCTATACAGTAATATTTTCCTTTTTCGTGATTATTGTAATAGGCGTTTTGAAACGGCGGCTCGGTTCCCTGTTGTCGCGTTACATAATATTGCTCCGGAGTGAGCTGCGCCTTCCATTCGGCATCTGTTTTTGTTACGGCAAATTTAGCGGGTACCTTATTAAAGTTAGGCGTAGGTGTGGTTTGGGCTATAACCTTGTAAATAACTCCCGCCAGAATTATTGCGGCAACAACGATAATGGAAATTGATTTAACGGATTGCATAGTGTTTGTTTTGATAGATATACGAAAAACAAAACAAAGTGGATTTTAATTTCAATCACCCCTAAATCCCCTAAAGGGGACTTTTACTTAGTGCAAATAAATTTCATCTCGCGTTTTATATCTCACTTCTTACCTCTAAAGCCCTAAGCACTGTGCACCATTCACTTACTATTTGGCGTATGAAACGGCTCTCTTTTCACGTATTACTGTAATCTTAATTTGACCGGGATATTGCATTTCTGTTTGAATACGCTCCGATAACTGGAACGACAAATCCTCTGCCTGTTTGTCAGATACCTTATCGCTCTCAACTATAACGCGCAATTCCCGACCCGCCTGTATGGCATAAGCTTTGTCTACACCATCATAAGTCATAGCTAGTGATTCCAAATCTTTCAGACGCTTCAAATAGCTTTCCATCATTTCGCGCCTTGCTCCCGGACGTGCGCCGGAAATGGCATCGCAAGCTTGCACAATTGGGGAAATAACAAACTTCATTTCCACTTCATCATGATGCGCTCCTATTGCATTACAAATAGCGGGATGCTCATTGTATTTTTCGGCATATTTCATTCCGAGTATGGCATGGGTAAGTTCATCTTCATCTTGTATAACCTTTCCAATATCGTGGAGCAAACCTGCGCGTTTAGCCAGTTTCACGTTAAGCCCCAGTTCAGCCGCCATTATAGCGCATAAGTGAGCGGTTTCTTTTGAGTGTTGTAAAAGATTTTGCCCGTATGACGAACGGAATTTCATGCGCCCCACAATCTTTATCAGTTCGGGATGTAGCCCGTTAATGCCAAGTTCAATAACCGTGCGCTCGCCTGTTTCCACAATATGCTCTTCCAATTGCTTACGTGTTTTTTCAACTACTTCTTCAATACGCCCCGGATGAATTCTGCCATCTGCTACTAATTTCTGTAGCGACAACCGCGCTAATTCGCGCCTTACCGGGTCAAAACCGGAGATAACAATGGCTTCAGGTGTATCATCAACCACAATTTCAACGCCTGTGGCCGCTTCCAGGGCGCGGATATTACGCCCTTCACGACCAATAATCTGACCCTTTAACTCATCGCTGTCAATATGAAAAACCGATACAGCATTTTCAATGGAAGTTTCCGCCGCAGTGCGCTGTATACTTTGTATGATAATTTTCTTGGCTTCCTTACCGGCGCGCAGTTTCGCTTCGTCCATTATCTCTTTCACATGAGACATGGCTTCTGTTTTGGCTGTTTCTTTAAGCTGCTCTATTAATTCGGTTTTTGCCTCGGTAGCGGTAAACCTGGCTATTTTTTCTAATCGTTGTATGTTTTCATCCTGAGCTTTTTCCAGTTCCTGTTTTTTCAGGTTAACCAGTTCAAGCTGGCGGTTGAGAACTTCCTTCACGCTTTCAACCTCGTTTTCCTTACGCTGTTGCGCTTCAATTTTTTGAGACAGGGATTGTTCTTTTTGTTTAATTCGGTTTTCCGCAAGAACAACATTTTTATTCTTTTCTACAACCTCCTTGTCATGAGCAGCGCGTAACTGGAGGATTTGTTCCTTCGCTTCAAGCAGTTTATCCTTTTTCAGGTTTTCTCCCTGCTTTTTAGCGTCGTCTATAATGATTTTTGCTTCTTGTTCGGCTTGTTCCTTTGTTTTTTTATTCGCTTGACCGGAGATGAGTCGTCCGAGTAATACGCCAACTGCCAAAGCAGCAGCTGCACTTATAATAATATATAAGATAAGATTGTTCATGATTAAAATTTTGGGTTAAATACCTTTTCATAACAGTTCTGATGAAGGAGTGCCAAAATGACACACTTTGCATCTTCATGGACAAAATTAGTAAATTTTGGGGTAAATGAAGAAAAAGTTAAATCTGAGAGTGAAAAATAAGTGTTTAGTGTCCTATTTTGTTATCAATGCATCTAATTCCTTTAACCTGGCGGTCACCTCATCTAAGTTTTGTTGAAGATTGGAATTAGATTTAAACGCATCAATCAGGTTCATTAATGCGCTCATGGCTAAAAAATCCTGCTTGTCTTTGCCGGAATAAATGCCCTGGAATTCAGCTAATTTTTCATTTATAAGTTTTACGCAACGCCGCACCAACTGCTCATCCGCTTTTTCTATTTTTAAAGGATAAGTGCGGTCGGCTATAATAATGCCTATGGTTACCTCTTCGCTCAATCTTTTTCTGTTTTAAGTTTATGAATCACTGTATCCAATTCCTTTATCATATTATTTATCTTCTCTGAAAATTCGTTGTTCCCTTCCATATTGCCAATAAGCTGTTTAGCCAGTTTAATCGTTTCAATTTCTTCCTCAAGTGAATTGATTTTTTTATCCTTTTCTTTAAGCGCAACTTTTAAATCATCGGTTTCACGGCGCAGCCTGATAATCATATCTTCAAGCGTTTGTTTTTGCTCAAGCAGCTTATGCGCCTTGCGAAAAATGCCGTCAACCGTGTGTTTCAGTTCGTCCATCAGTTTCTTATCTCTGCGCTTAACTCATTTTTAAATGTTTCAATCAACTTGTTCATCACATTTTCAATGTCCTTATCGGTAAGCGTTTTTGTTTTATCGAGGAAGGTAAAACTCAATGCACACGACTTTTTGCCTTTCCCGATTTTTTTGTCCTCATAAATATCGAAAATATTAACATCTTTTAATAATTGTCCCGCTTGTTTTTTTACCAACGATTCCAGTTTGTCATAAGTTATTTCTTTATCGATTACTATGGCAAGGTCGCGTTCAACAGAGGGAAATACAGGAATTTCACTGAATTTTATTGAATTATTCCTGCTTAATCGCTCTATTTCTTCCATCTGAAGACAGGCATAAAACACAGGCTGTTTTACATCATATCCTGCACTAATCTTGGGTAACACTAAACCGAGCGTTGCTAATTCCGGTTTTCCAGCCGATAATTTTATAGCGTAATCAAATGATGGGTCATTAACGGCTTGTGTTTGTACTCTTTTAATGCCACAACGTTTAAGCAGGTTAATAACAAAAGTTTTCAGGTAATAGAAATCAGTTTGTTCGTCTTTTGTGAGCCAATTCTCCCGGTATTTTTTCCCCGTAACAAATAATCCCAATTGGAACTCTTCAATATTTTCTTCCCCGTTCTTTTGAAAAACTTTTCCGAATTCAAAAAATTTTAAATCGGTATTCTGGCGGTTGCTGTTGTAAGAAATAGCCTCAAGTCCGCTGCTGATAAGTGTTGGGCGCAAGGTATCAAGCCCTGCATTTTTATATCCTAATAACTTTATTACCTGCGATTGGTTGTAACCAAAAATTGTTTCTAACTTATTACCATTGGTAATAGAATTGCTGATGGTTTCAAAAAAACCGTTTGCAGACAGGTAATCGGATAACACTTCAATAAGCGTATCAATGTGGTTCGGTTGGGAGGATTGAACGGTACGTTTCATCACCTGTGTTACAGGAATTTTATCGTAGCCATATACGCGCAAAACTTCTTCAATCACACTTTCAGGGCGCTGAACATCATTTTTTGCAGTGGGCACTGAAATACATAAGTGATGAGTTTCATCATCAAGAATATCATAATTCAGAGCTGTTAAAATAGTTTTCACGCTGTCAGCCTGTATTGATGTGCCGGCTAATTCATCCAGCTTTTTATAATACAGGTTTATTTCTTTAGGTCTTACAGGATTAGGATAACTATCTATTATATCTGAAGATATTTTTCCCCCGCAAATTTCTTTTATCAATAGCGCTGCCCGTTTTAAAGCCCATTCTGTGCCATTAGGGTCTGTACCTTTTTCAAAACGGATAGCAGCATCGGTTCGCAAAATATGCCTGAACGATGTGCGCCGAACATAAGACGGATTAAAATGCGCGCTTTCCAAAAAAACATTCTTCGTAGAATCTTTTACGCCCGAATGAATTCCGCCGAATACACCGGCAATACACATCGGTTCTTTGGCATTACATATCATTAAATCGGCAGCGTCCAGTTTTCGTTTTTGCCCGTCGAGAGTTTGAAATTCCGTGCCGGCAGGTAAAAATTTCACTATCACTTCATTGCCCATAATATCATCGGCATCGAAGGCGTGAAGCGGCTGCCCGCATTCGTGCATTACATAGTTTGTAATATCTACCACATTATTCAACGGGCGCAACCCTATAGCTTTAAGCTTGTTCTGCAGCCACTGCGGCGAAGGCGCAACCGTAATACCTGAAACTGTAATGCCCGAATAGCGTGTACAGGCTTTTGCATCGTCCACAGAAACATCAATTACGAGCGATTCATCATCATTGTTAAAATTTTCAACTGACGGAACTACAACTTCTGAACTTATATTTTCTCTTATTTTCAAAACAGCACATAAATCGCGCGCGATACCAATATGCGACATGGCATCGCTGCGGTTGGGTGTTAAGGCAATATCAAAAACAAAATCACTTTCAATTTTATAAAAATCTTTTGCCAATGAGCCGACAACTGCATTATCGGGTAAAATAATAATGCCGGCATGGTCTGTTCCCAATCCTATTTCATCCTCGGCGCATATCATTCCGAAAGAATCAACCCCTCGTATTTTTGAATTTTTAATTTTTACCGGTTCTCCAGAAATGGGATATAGCGTGGTTGCCGCGAGGGCTACCACTACCTTCTGATTAATTGCCACATTCGGCGCACCGCAAACAATTTGTAATAGTTGTGCCTTGCCTACATCAACTGTCGTAACTTTTAACTTATCGGCATCAGGATGCTTTTCTACTGTTTTTACCTGTCCTATTACCAAGCCTTCAAGCCCACCCTTCACCCTTTCAACCGTATGAATTTCCTCCACCTCCAAACCGGCATTAGTAAGCAGGTCGGCAGTTTTTTCAGCGGGCAAATCCGTTTTAATGTAATCCTTAAGCCAGTTATACGAAATCTTCATTCCTTAAAATTAGAAGCCAAAATTAGAAATAACTTTCAACCATTCAGAAATTTAACAGACACTATCTATTTTTTGATTAACTTTAGGGTATGTATTTAACGGAACACGAGATAAAAACCATTAAGGATTTTTTTAATGACCGCCCTGTTGTAAAAGCTTACCTGTTTGGCTCATACGCAAGAAAAGATGCCGGACGAGAGAGTGATGTTAATATTTTGGTGGAATTAGACAACTCCGACATTTCGGATAACGGGTACGCAAAAATGCAACAAGACCTTCAAAGTAGGCTTAATAAACGTATTGACCTTGTTTCCACCAAAGAGGTATCAAAATATTTTTTGCCTTTTATCGAGCACGATAAGAAGCTTATTTATAAAAAATAGAATTTTGTAAGATAGACAGCATAACATGAGTACTTTAAAAATAGATATCATTAATCCCAAAGCAAAAAAGCTTTTAAAAGGCATGGCTGACCTTAATCTTATTTCCATAAAAGAAACAGGCAACAATGACTTTAAAACAGCTTTAAAACGGTTAAGAGGTAAAACAAAAGCAAAACCTTCTCTCAAAGAAATAACAAAAGAGGTTGAAGCGGTCAGGGCAAAAAGATATGCACGGTAAATCCGATAGGATTATTATTGATACTAATCTTTGGATTCATTTTCTTATTACAAAAAAATATTCACAACTTGATAAACTTTTACTGTCAAATAAAATAATTATTCTTTTCAGTGATGAATTGTTGGATGAATTTATAGAGGTAATAACTCGTCCTAGACTTAGAAAATATTTTACGGTTGAATCAACTTACTCTATTATAGACAATACAAACGATTATTCCGAATTCATTAAAATTAAAAGCCAGATTAATGTTTGCAGAGACAAAAAAGATAATTTTTTGTTAGCGCTTGCACACGATGGTAAAGCAGATTATCTTATAACAAGGGATAACGATCTTTTGGTGCTACAAAGATTCGGAAAAACAAGAATAATCACAATTTCAGAATACCTACAAAAAAAATCGCTCCGGTAAAAAACACCGGGGCGACTTTCCCAACAAAACCAAAACTACAACACAATCGCTTTTTCTTCAACCATTTTCCTCAGGTTAATCAGGGCATAGCGCATTCTGCCAAGCGCGGTGTTAATGCTTACGCCGGTCATATCGGCAATCTCTTTAAAACTCAAATCGCTGTAATGGCGCAAAATAATTACTTCGCGCTGTTCATCGGGAAGCTGCTCAATCATCTTACGCAGTTTCACGTGGGTTTGGTCAGACATCATGCGGTCTTCGGCATTCTCGTCTTTAAATTTTAAGACATTAAAAATGTCGAAACCGTCAGCCGTAGTGATTTTTGGCGTTCTTTTTGTTCTACGGTAGTAGTCAATGCAAAGGTTGTGTGCTATACGCATTACCCAGGGAAGGAATTTGCCTTCTTCAAGGTATTTACCTTCGCGTAACTTGTCAACCACCTTCATAAAGGTGTCCTGGAAAATGTCTTCCGCAATATACCGGTCTCTGACGAACAGGTAAATTGAGGTAAAAACCTTGCTTTTGTGGCGGTGGATCAGGGTTTCTAATGCTGCATTGTTTCCTCCGACATACAGTTGTATCAACTGATGGTCGTTGATGGGTTGTGTGTGCATAGTTCTCTACTGTTTTTGGTTAAAAGAAATAGTAACGAGTAGAGCTATGCCTTATAGTGATAAATTAATATTAAGTTAGAAAATGATAAAAACTAAAAAACAACTAAGAGGAGAAATGAACTTATAGTGTGAATTTTGCTTTTAGTATTATTATTAAGATGTTTAATCGTTAATTAAAGTTGCAACAAAATAAATAGTATTTTTCGGCTTTTCCAAATATGACCATTAAAATGCCTTATCAAATATACGCTAAAGAAAGTCAAAATACAAATTTTTCTGATACAAAAGGAAATATTTTTATAAAAGGCGCACGGGTGCACAATCTTAAGAATGTGGACGTTGTCCTGCCCGGAATAAAATGATAGTGATTACGGGGGTGTCCGGCTCAGGAAAATCGTCATTAACCATTGATACTCTGTACGCTGAGGGGCAGCGCAGGTATGTGGAAAGCCTGTCATCCTATGCCCGCCAGTTCCTTATTCGTATGGATAAGCCCGATGTGGACTATATTAAGGGATTATGCCCGGCTATAGCCATTGAACAACGGGTGGCTACCCGAACAGTGCGCTCAACCGTTGGTTCTATGACCGAGATATACGATTACCTGCGCCTTCTATATGCCAGAATCGGCAGGACGATTTCCCCGGTTTCAGGTAAAGAGGTGAAAAAGGATGAAGTGCGCGACGTGGTGGATGCCATTAATGAATTTGCTAATGGCACTGTCATTCAAATACTCATTCCGTTTACAATATACCATAACCGCAAGGTGAGCGAGGAACTTGGTATTCTTATGCAAAAGGGATTTTCACGGGTTATTTATAATAACACTATGCTGAAAATTGAAGAACTGGTTGAAGATGCAGCAATAAAAAAGAATAAAGTAAAGCCTTCGGAATTGAAGGTGCTTATTGACCGTATAGTGGTAAATAAAAAAGACCCCGATTTTCAGCCAAGAACGGCGGATTCCGTTAACACTGCATTTGCAGAGAGTGAAGGTATTTGTCTTATAGATGTAAATAAAAAGGAACTAAAATTTTCGAATCGCTTTGAGGCGGACGGAATACAATTTGAAAACCCTACTGCGCAATTCTTTAGTTTTAATAATCCTTACGGGGCTTGCAAAACCTGCGAGGGTTTTGGCTCGGTAATAGGCATTGATGAAGATTTGGTTGTGCCCGATAAAAACCTGTCAATATATGAAGGCGCCATTGCCTGTTGGCGCGGCGATAAAATGAGGGAGTGGAATGAAGCTCTTATTAAAAGCGCTTTAAAATTCGATTTCCCGGTTCATCGCCCTTATGCCGATTTAACGGCTGAAGAGAAGGCGCTACTATGGAGCGGCAATAAATATTTCAGCGGGCTGGATGAGTTTTTCAGATTCCTGGAATCGCAAACTTATAAAATACAATACCGGGTAATGTTATCGCGCTATCGTGGCAGAACAGACTGCCCCGAATGTCATGGAACACGGCTGCGCAAAGATGTATCCTATGTAAAAATCAATAAGAAATCCATTACCGATTTAGTGACGATGCCCATCAGCGATTTGAAAGATTTTTTTGATGGAATTGTTTTAAGCGAATTTGAAAAAAAAGTGGCTAAACGCATTTTACTTGAAATAAATGTTCGTATCCGCTTTATGTGCGACGTGGGTTTAAGTTATCTTTCGCTCAACCGCCTGAGCAGCACCTTATCGGGCGGTGAAACGCAACGTATTCAGCTTACACGCACATTAGGCAGCAACCTGACTAACTCGCTTTATATATTGGATGAGCCGAGTGTGGGATTGCACCCGCGGGATACCAAGCGTCTTATTAAAGTACTGCACCAGTTAAGAGATTTAAAAAACACAGTGGTTGTTGTGGAACATGATGAAGAAATGATGCGCCATGCCGACCATATTATTGATATGGGACCGCTTGCCGGGGTGCATGGCGGCGAGGTGATTTTTTCGGGCGATTTTCAGGCGTTATTAGAAGATAAAGATACCCTTACGGGAAAATACCTGAATAACATCGAAAAAATTGATGTGCCCGCTCACAGGCGCAAATGGAACAAATTTGTAGAGGTGGTTGGCGCCACAGAAAATAACCTGAAAAATATTAATGTAAAATTTCCTATGAATGTGCTTACGGTGGTTACCGGTGTGAGCGGCTCAGGCAAAACATCATTGGTTAAAAAAATTCTTTACCCCGCTTTGCAAAAAGCGCTCGGCGCATTTGGTGAAAAGCCCGGTAAGCTCCGCGACCTGAAAGGAAATATTAAACAAATTGCACAGGTGGAAATGGTTGACCAAAACCCGCTGGGAAAAACATCCCGCTCTAACCCTGTTACCTATATTAAAGCCTACGATGAAATACGCGACCTGTTTGCTAACCAGCAATTGTCAGCCATACGCGGCTATAAGCCGCGGCATTTTTCATTTAATGTTGAGGGAGGCAGATGCGAAACCTGTAAAGGTGAAGGTGAAATTTTGGTTGAAATGCAATTTTTAGCCGATGTGCATTTAGTGTGTGAAGAATGTCACGGCAAACGGTTTAAAGATGAAGTGCTTGAGGTGACTTATAAAGACAAGAACATTGCCGAAATTTTAAACATGACGGTTGATGAAGCGCTTGAATTTTTCAAAGGAGAAAAAACCATTCACGAGAAATTAAAGCCTTTAGCTGATGTAGGATTAGGCTATGTTCAATTGGGGCAAAGTTCTTCCACCCTATCAGGTGGTGAAGCGCAGCGTGTTAAGCTGGCATCGTTTCTTGGCAAAGGAAATATTAACCTGCCTGTATTCTTCATATTTGATGAGCCGACAACAGGCTTGCATTTTCACGACATAAAAAAATTGCTGAAAGCATTTAATGCCCTTATTGAAAACGGGCACACTGTTTTGGTGATTGAACATAATCCTGATGTAATAAAATCTGCCGACCATGTTATTGACCTGGGTCCTGAAGGCGGGGAAGAAGGTGGCTATGTTCTGTATACCGGAACGCCGGAAGGATTGGTGGAGGTGAAGGAGAGTTATACAGGGAAGTTCCTTAAAGGGAAATTGTGACACGGGATGTGAGACATGCGACATGAGATGAAAGTCCCCTTTAGGGGATTTAGGGGTTAAATGAACTAAATCTATGCTCTATAAGTTGTAACTTTGTAACTGAATTAACGTATAAAAGAATATATGATAACTGTATCTGAAAAAGCGAAAACACATTTAGGTGATTTAAAGACTCAACAGGGTTATGACGATAATTATTTTCTTCGTGTATCTGTTGTGGGCGGCGGTTGCAGCGGCTTATCGTATAAAATGGATTTTGATAAAGAAAACAAAAAAGACGACCAGGTTTTTGAAGATAAAGGCGTGAAAGTTGTAACCGACATGAAAAGTTTATTATACCTCGTGGGCACCGAGCTCGATTTCTCCGACGGGCTTAACGGAAAAGGATTTTATTTCAATAATCCTAATGCTTCCCGCACATGCAGTTGCGGTGAGAGTTTTGCGGTGTGACACCCCTAAATCCCCTAAAGGGGACTTTTAAAATATAATTTCCTTATTAAGATATTCGTTATAGTATTTATTTGCATATAATGACCCAAATAGGTTACACCACGTTATTCCTATTAATGACTTTAAACTGCTTCGGGCAAAGTCATAAGGTTTGGTATGATACATCAATAATTTATTTGGGTAATAAATCTTATGCGTTTGTTAAAAAAAATATAGACCCCGATACAATTATTAAAACAGATTCATCAGGAGTTATAACGACGAAAATTGTCAATTATGATATGGGATGGGTGCCAGCTGATTCCACATTTAAAAGAACAGATATTTTTGGTCATTATCCTCCGGATGAATCCTGGGCTGAGATAGATTCTGCATTTAATATTACACCACATACTCTCTATAAACACGAAAATATTTATTACCCAAAAATCCAATCTGCCTATATAGTTGATAGCGTAAATGTAGACTCATTTAAAAGACTTTCTATCGATATACTTAATATGAGTTTAAAAGTTAATAAAAGCAAGGAAAATATAGGTGGATTCAAATTTATTATAGTCAAACCAGATAGCTCAGTTGATATATATAAGGCTGATACTATTAACTCTTATCTTCTTAATACCATTATAAAACACTTAAACCATTTGACTTACTTAATAATGATGCCGGATAACAATACATATGATTATTATGACAAAATGTTTTTTTCCATGGATGAAAATTGTATTGCATGGTATATAAAATAATGGATATTGAATTATTTTAATTGAAAAAATGTCTTATTACCACAGTGACACAGAGAAAATGATAATTGATTATTGTTTATTGATAACTGATTATGAAATTCCTTACTTTCGTGCTAAAATAACTACTAATGGAAACGAACTGGCTCGCCACAATTCTTGAGATATTAAAGTATGTCATACCATCGGTGGTGGTATTTTTAACGGCTTATTTTGTGTTAAAGCTGTTTTTGAAAAACGAATATGAAAAAAAACAGCTTGATGTGCGCATCAGCAATTTTAAAGAATCGCTGCCTATACGCCTCCAGGCTTATGAGCGCCTGGCATTATTTTTAGAGCGCATCTCCCCCAATAATCTTATCCATCGTGTAAATAAACCCGGTATGAATGCGCGCGACCTTCAACTGGCGCTTATTGCAAATGTACGTATGGAATATGAACACAACCTTGCCCAGCAAATATATGTTACCGGGCAAACCTGGATGATTATTGTACAAACCAAAGAGGAAGTAGTAAGCATAATTAACCGTGTGGGCGCCGACTTACCCGAATCAGCATCAGGCAAAGATTTGAGCCGTGGCATCTTTCAATACTTTATTGATAACGAACAAAGCATCCCCACTCAAAAAGCTATTGATACGCTTAAAGCGGAAGTGAAAAAAATATTCTAACCTCACCCTCATGCCCTCTACAAAAAAGAGAGAGGTACATGGTTTAATTATTAACAAAACGGAAGACAATACTTATGAGTAAACCGGAATCAAAAAAATATTTTTCTGATTCGGGTATTGAAATAGATCGCATCTACCGGGAATGGAAAAATGCCAACAATAAAGACGCAGGGGAGTTTCCTTTTACTCGCGGCATTCATCCTTCCATGTATCGCGACAAATTGTGGACTATGCGCCAGTACGCGGGTTTTTCAACGGCGGAGGAATCGAATAAACGCTATAAATATCTTCTCTCCCAGGGCACCACCGGCTTATCGGTGGCTTTTGATTTGCCCACACAAATAGGCTATGACAGCGATGACCCCATGGCTGAAGGCGAAGTGGGCAAAGTGGGCGTGGCTATTGATTCCTTACAAGACATTGAAATTTTATTTGACGGCATTAAGCTGCAGGATATTTCCACCTCAATGACCATTAATGCCACGGCGTTCATCCTTCTTGCTTTTTACATTGCATTGGCAAAAAAACAAAAGGCAGATTTGAAAAAAATATCGGGCACGGTGCAAAATGATATTTTAAAAGAATACGCCGCACGGGGCACTTATATCTATCCGCCAAAACCGAGTATGGGCATTATAACTGATATATTTGATTACTGCGGGCGCGAGTTGCCAAGCTGGAATACTATCTCTGTTTCGGGCTACCACATACGCGAAGCCGGCTCAACTGCCGTGCAGGAATTGGCGTTTACGTTAAGCAACGCTAAAGCCTATCTTAAGGCAGCCTTAAGCCGCGGGTTAGATATAAATGTTTTCGCCAAGCGCATTTCATTCTTCTTTAACGCTCATAATAATTTATTTGAAGAAATAGCCAAGTTTCGTGCATCGCGAAGAATTTGGGCTAAGATTACAAAAGAGTTAGGCGCCACCGACCCGCGAGCGCAAATGCTGCGCTTTCATGCACAAACGGGCGGTTCAACATTATTGGCGCAACAACCGCTAAACAACATCAGCCGGGTGACCATACAGGCGCTTGCTGCCGTGTTGGGAGGTACGCAGTCGCTACATACTAATGGCTATGACGAAGCGATGTCATTACCTACAGAACAAGCGGCAACCATTGCCTTGCGCACCCAGCAAATTATCGGCTTTGAAAGTGGTGTTACACAAACGGTTGACCCGTTAGGCGGTTCTTACTTTGTGGAAAACCTGACAGATGAAATGGAACGGCAGGCACTTGAACTTATAAACACTATAGACAATATGGGAGGCTCTGTTCAGGCTATTGAACAACAATTTATGCAGAACGAAATCAGCCGGTCAGCTTATGAATACCAGCGGAATGTAGAGCAGAACAGAAAAATTATAGTAGGGTTAAATGCTTTTCAACAGGAGGAGGCGCCCCGGACAACTCTATTCAGAATTGACGACTCAATCCGTAAAGCTCAGATGGAAAAACTGGCATTGCTACGGGCAAAAAGAGATAGTGAATCTGTTAAAAAATCGTTAATGGATTTGAACGAATCGGCAGTAAATGGAAAAAATATTATGCCCGATACTATAACTGCTGTGGAAAACTATGTAACTTTAGGTGAGATTGCTAATGCGCTACGCAAGGTCTATGGCGAGTATCGTTAATAACTGTTTTTTAGGTATCGCATTAACATTGACTTAACAAAAAATTAACATGATGAAAACAGCTACCAATCAACGTTTGACCACATTACGTAAAAATAAATTTAATTTTTTCGCAGGTGGAACACATGTTTACAAATTTTTATGAAAAAAAATAATGTGGAAATGCCCAACTGTAATTTTTTTGAAATAACAAATAGAAAAAAATATTTTTTTACGAACAAGTTGTTTGCATCTTCGTCGCGTCATAAATAATATGATAAATAGCATTAACTTACAGAACAATTAGTAAACATAATACGAATGGCAAAAAATTACGAAGAGGTTTGGCAGTCCTGTTTAAAGATCATAAAGGACAATGTTAACCTCCAGAGTTTTAAAACATGGTTTGAACCTATCAAGCCGGTAAAACTGGAAAGCAATGTACTCACCGTTCAGGTACCGAGCCAGTTTTTTTATGAATGGATTGAAGAACATTACGTAACCCTTTTGCGCAAAACCGTAAAACGCGAGTTAGGTAATGATGCCCGCCTCGACTACAAAATAGTGATGGAAAACAGCAGTGGCGGTAAAGCACCTTTTACCGTTAATATCCCTACCTATAATACAAATACCAACAAAAACCCGGAGGTGGCGGCTCCTTTAATTTTAGGCACTACTATAAAAAATCCGTTTGTTATACCGGGATTGAAAAAAGTGAATATTGATTCGCAGCTCAATCCAAATTACAGTTTTGAAAATTTTGTAGAAGGCGACTGCAACCGCCTGGCGCGTTCTGCCGGATTTGCAGTGAGCTCAAAACCGGGCGGCACCTCATTTAATCCTCTTGTAATTTATGGGGGCACAGGGTTGGGTAAAACCCATCTTGCACAAGCTATCGGCAACCAGATAAAAATTAATTTCCCCACAAAAACAGTATTATATGTAACATCAGAAAAATTTACAAACCAGT
This sequence comes from Chitinophagales bacterium, assembly GCA_963770495.1. Classification (GTDB taxonomy): domain Bacteria; phylum Bacteroidota; class Bacteroidia; order Chitinophagales; family CAVYQA01; genus CAVYQA01. Next base: position 70,648 of record CAVYQA010000002.1, read on the forward strand.
TTATTGATGCGCTTAAAACGAATTCCATAAACGACTTTGTTAATTTTTACCAGTTAGTGAATGTGCTGATACTGGACGACATACAATTCTTCGCCAACAAAGACAAAACGCAAGACGTATTTTTCCACATTTTCAATCACCTGCACCAATCGGGCAAACAGCTTATCCTGACCTCCGACCGCTCACCGCGCGATTTGGAAGGCATGGAAGAACGCTTGCTATCACGATTCCGCTGGGGATTGAGCGCCGATTTGCAGGTGCCTGATTTTGAAACACGCATAGCTATTCTCGAAAAGAAAATGTACGCCGATGGTATTGAACTGCCGCGCGAAGTGGTCGAATTTGTAGCTTATAATATTACTACAAATGTGCGTGAGCTGGAAGGGGCATTAATATCATTGCTGGCACAGGCATCGCTTAACAAGCGCGAGATAGATATTGATTTGGCGAAAAAAATCATCAAGAATTTCGTGAAGAGTTTTTCACGCGAAGTATCCATAGATTTTATTCAGAAAACGGTTTGCGAATATTTTAGTGTCCCTTCTGACAAGCTACGCGAAAAAACCCGCAAGCGCGCTGTGGTACAGGCTCGCCAGCTTTCCATGTTCTTAGCCAAGCAGTTTACCAAAAACTCATTGAAAGTTATCGGCAAGCATTTTGGCGGGCGCGACCATAGCACGGTTATACACTCCTGCCAGGCAGTGCGCGACCTAATGGATACCGATAAAGAATTTAAGGATGCTGTGCAGGATTTGCAGAAAAAGATCCAGCTAAGCATTTCGTAGGATAATCCTTGTTCTGGTTATAGAACGGATGGCAGTTAATGCAATTTTATTAACTTTGTCATCCGTTTTTGATTTTTGGAGAGGTGCCTGAGTGGCCGAAAGGAGCGGTTTGCTAAACCGTCGTACGCCTTTAAAGCGTACCGGGAGTTCGAATCTCCCCCTCTCCGCGGTTGGGGTTTGGGTGTGGTGGACGTGTGGGTGTGGTGGTTTAGATAAATGTATAAATATTTTTTGATGTTTGATTTTGAAAAATTGGAGGTTTACAAAATTGCCAGGGAAACAAACATTAAAGTACTTGAATTATTAGGAACCGATAAGAAAGTGGATTTAGATATTAAGAACCAGTGGAAAAGAGCCAGTATGAGTATGGTGCTCAATTTAGCTGAGGGTACAGGACGTATGACAGCATCTGATAAAAAACATTTTTACACCATCTCTCGTGGCAGTGTATTTGAATGTGCGGCTATTTTAGATACCGTGCAGGGCATGAATTTAATCACTGATAAGCAATACCAGGAGTTTTATTCTAAGTATGAGCAAATCTCTAAAATGCTGCTTGGGATGTTTCGTAGCTTTAATAAGGAAACTTAATCGTATTTTCACACCCGCAAACATATTATATAAACAAATTTCACACATCAATCACACTCACACACCAACCCAAACCTGATCATTCACACCTCCATCACCCACACCCAAACCCAATTGTTACACCTCAATCACACTCACACCCAAACCCCAACCCAACCCGGGGTGTAGCGCAGCCCGGTTAGCGCGCCTGCTTTGGGAGCAGGATGTCGCAGGTTCGAATCCTGCCACCCCGACACAGTAGAAAATCCTTCGGCAAACCGAAGGATTTTTTCATTTAGGTACACCTGAAAACCATTGCAACTGTTATATTTGCTAAAAGATTAAAATATATTTCTATGTCAATTAAAAAAGAAACACTTCAGTTTCTGAAAGAACTGGATAAAAACAACAACCGCGACTGGTTCAATAAAAACAAAGATAAATTTATTGCAGCCAATGAAAACTTCATTCAGTTTGTGCAATCGCTGATTGGGGAGGTGGCTAAATTTGATAAATCAATAACCGGGCTTGATGCAAAAGATTGCGTGTTCCGTATTTACAGGGATACCCGTTTTTCGAGAGACAAAACGCCCTATAAAACGCAATTTTCTGCTACACTGATGGGAAAGGGTGCCGGCTGTGGCGTTGCGGGTTATTATATACGCTTGCAACCTGGCAAAACGTTTTTGGCGGGCGGCTCTCACATGGCAGAGCCGCAAAACCTGAAAGCCATTCGTGAAGAAATTAGCGAGAATGGAAAAGAGTTTCTGAAAATTATTAATGATAAAACATTCAAAACTAATTTCTCCATTGAGGGCGAAAAACTGGTTAAAGTTCCGCAGGGCTTTGATAAAGAAGACTCCATGAGCGAATACCTGAAATATAAAGAGCTTATCATTCAACACACGGTTGATGATAAAACGGTGCTTTCAAATGATTTCACTTATTACTGCGGGAAAATATTTAAAACAATGGTTCCGTTTAACTCATTCGTAAATAAACCCGTGATGGCTCTTAATTAAAGATTCAAACACCTCCATGCCTCTATAATATTAATCCCCGCCAAAATGAATATTTCGGGTAATATTCCATAATTTTATGCTCACTCTATTCCGTTATTTTAAAAAGTTCTTTAAGAATGAGAAAACCCGTACTATGTCTTTTAAGTTTCGTCTTTCTATTTGCATCAACTTTCTTAGTAAAAGCCGGTAATCCCCCCGTTACTAAATGGACGGTAAAAAATCCTTTTGAGCAAAAAGTGTTTATTGAAAATAAAGGACAATATAACCTGCCCGATAAAGCACCATCCAAAAACATTTTGTTTGGAGCGCAGCTGGATGGATTGAATTATTATTTTACCTCAACCGGAATATGGATAACACATTATGTGCAGGTTAAAAGCAATAATAAAGAGTCAACCCAATTGCAATTGCCAAATGCAAAGCACGTGCAGGAATTCCATCAAATTAATTTTATAGCTGCCAATTCATCGGCTGAAATTATCGGCGATAACAAGGTAAAGCAATATTACAATTTCAGGGGAGAAGGTAATTCAAACATAAAAGCATCTGCCTACCAAAAAATTATATACAGAAATTTATATCCCGGCATTGATATGGAATTTTATTTCCCTGAAGACAAGCTGGGTTTTGAATATTCGTTTATTGTGCACCCGGGAGCGGATATTTCGCAGATAAAAATGCAATACCCGTTAAGTGAAAGAATCGCTCTTACTGCCGAAGGCAACATTACGATACAATCAACTTTTGGTGAGTTTACCGACCACGCACCTGTTGCGAATCAACAGGGATTGCTTACACCCATTACCTGTTCATTCAGATTAAATGAAGGCGAAGTAGATTTTAGTGCAGGTAATTATAATAAAAACAAAGATTTAATAATAGACCCCTGGACATCTATTCCGTCATTTCCATTAAGCAGAAGTGACCGCGCTTATGATTTAGACTGGGATAATGCCGGCAACTGCTATGTCTATGGCGGGTCAGGGCAGTATGAAGAATATCCTTTGTATCTTTTAAAGTATGATAATACAGGCAAGTTGTTATGGTCAATTCCCATACATGATTATTATAGCGAAGATTATGGAACAGAACTGTATGGAGATTTTTGTGTAGACAAAAATTCGCAATCCATTTACATTTCCCAGGGCGCTAATGTTTTACATGGAGCAGAAATAATTAAGCTTAACCGGGCAGGTGCAATAATTGATTCTTCAGGTGGAAATATAAATATGACGGCAATGTGGCGCATTGCATTTACCAGCCAATATAACGAGCTTATAGGAGCGGGCGGCGCATATCCAAATAGTCCGGCTGCCACTGCCATGTACGCTGATACTAATTTAACTAACGGAACAATTGTGTATGTAAATACCCCGGCTAATCCGTTTCATTATATGTGGGGTATAACGCTGGATAATTTTGGTAATTGCTATATGGCAATAAGCGGACTAACAGCAGGTGATACTACCGGTAATGACATGTTTAAATTACCGCTGTCTACTCTTTCACCAACATCATGGGAAGTAAATGACGGATATGAGTTTCACATCTTCACACCCGGTTATATTACTGAAAATGGAGGTAATGGTTATAATGGAATGACTGTTAATGATACCAACCTCTATACCTACGATAGCTATACGCTGAAAAAATGGGCTACAACAAACGGCACATTGCTAAATAGCATTAATATAGACGGTAATAACGGCACCCCAAGTAATATTTACTGGGGAGGAATAACCTCTGACAGTTGTGGTGACATTCTCCTCGGTTATCTTGACACCGTTAAGCAATATACCGACAACTTAACTCTTATAAATTATATCATTGCACACGATACTATTTATGACTTAAGCATGGGAAACAATAACATATTATATGCCTGTGGCGCAGACTTTGTATCTGCAATTGATGTATCACCTCCACGTGTAATTATAGACAGCCCCGGCACTTGTTTAGGAACTGGTGTAGCGCTTAAACCATCGGGTGGTAATAGTTATAACTGGTTTCCTTCTGCAGGATTAAATACCACAACCGGCGATAGCGTTATTGCTAATCCATCCGTTACTACTACATATACCATAGTTGGTTTTGAAAACGTGAGTTGTCCTGATACGGTTCAATCAGTTGTAACCATTAAACCACTGCCAACAATAATAGCCCCGCCGGCATCAATTTGTTATGGAAATAGCACAGTACTGACAGCAAGCGGAGCAGTTTCCTATACATGGGCACCGGCAACAGGCTTAAATATTACAACAGGAGACAGTGTAACTGCCAACCCATCTATAACCACCACTTATACAGTAACAGGTTTGGACACTGATGGCTGTACGGCATCAGTTTCTGATATAGTGACTGTAACAACTTCTCCTAATAAACCAACCTTCAGTCAACATGAAGATACTCTTATTTCAAGCTCCTCACGTGACAATCAATGGTATCGTAATGACTCGTTACTGGTAAATGACACCAGTCAAGACTTGATAATTACCGTCTTGGGCGAATATTTGGTAGTTGTATCTAACGAGGCTGATGGTTGCAGCACATCGTCAGATTCGATGAATATTAGTTCACTGACAGGCGTAAATCAACTATCAGCTATCAGTGGACAGTTATCGGTTTATCCTAATCCATTTAACAGCACAATTTATGTGACAATAAATCCATCGGCGCAATATGTGAACGACTGGAGTTTGCAGATTACGGATGTGCTGGGCAGAATTATTTATTCAAGAATATCATTAAACTATAGTAATGAGATCAACCTTTCAAAAATACCATCGGGGGTATATTTCATAACCGTTACAAATGAGAAGGGACGAGCGGTGTTCCCTATAATCAGGCAGGAATAAAAAATTTGACATATATTAACTGAATTTTTAAAATCATTGAAATGATAAAACAGCGTTTATTTTTCTTTATTGTAATTTATTTACCGGTTACTGTTTTCTTTGCAAAAGCCGGCAGCCCGCCCGCTACCAAATGGACGGTAAAAAATCCTTTTGAGCAAAATGTATTTATTGAAAATAAAGGACAATACAGCCTGAATGGTAAATTACAATCAAAAGACATTTTGTTTGGAGCAAATCTGGATGGTCTGAATTATTATTTTACATCAACCGGAATATGGATAGAGCGCAATGTGCCGGTTAAACGTACTGATGAAGAATTAGAACAACTGAAATTGCCTACTTCAGCAAATAACTTAAAGGCATTTGAATACAAGTATATGCAGGAGTTTCATCAAATTAATTTTATAGGCGTTAATACATCAGCAGAAATTATCGGCAATACTGAGGTAAAACAATATTTCAATTTCAAGATAGAAGGTAATGTAAACATAAAAGCATCTGCCTACAAAAAAATCATATACAAAAATTTATATCCCGGCATTGATATGGAATTTTATTTCCCTGGCAACAAGAAAGGTTTTGAATATTCATTTATTGTACACCCCGAGGGTGATATTTCGCAGATAAAAATGCAGTATCCTTTGAATGGAGGAATAACTCTTACTCCTGATAACAATATCAAAATTCAATCGGCATTCGGTGAATTTATTGACCACGCGCCTGTTGCAAACCAAAAAGGTGTGTTAAGGAATATCGGTTGTTCTTTTGTTCTACAGAATGGAATCGTGCAATTTAAAACGGGTGACTACAATAAAACACAGGATTTAGTCATTGACCCATGGACAGTAACTCCTGTATTTCCGAAAAGTATTAGTGACCGCGCTTACGATGTTGACTGGGATAACGCCGGAAATTGTTATGCCTACGGCGGTTCAGGACAGTACAGCGAATATCCTTTATACATGTTAAAATATGACAGCAACGGAAATTTACTATGGGAAACACAAATAGATGAGGGATACCGATATGATTACGGAACAGAATTATATGGGGGTTTCGTGGTTGATAAAAATTCGCAATCTATATATATAGCAATGGGTGTTAATATTTTTTCCGGAGGCAAAATAATTAAGCTTAACCAGGCGGGCACATTAATTGATTCTTCTTCCGGCAATTTAAATATGCTGGCAATATGGCGAATTGCATATAGTACTAAATATAACGAATTGGTAGGTGTAGGTGGAAGTTATCCGTATGGCCCTGCTGCCACAGCAATGTATATTGATACTAATTTAACAACTGAAACAGTAGTGTATGTTAATAATCCTCCTAACCCATATCGTTATATGTGGGGTGTTACACTTGATGATTCAGGCAACTGCTATATGGCAATAAGCGGATCAACTATGGTGGGTGATACAGCAGGTAATGATTTATTCAAGGTACCAATGCCCTCACTGTCGCCAACAACATGGGAGGTAAACGACGGGTATAAAATTATTGGGATAGGTGACCCTCAATATATAGCACACAATAATGGTAATGGCTTTAATGGGATTACCGTTAGTGATTCTAACTTATATACCTATGATAGTTATACCCTTAAAAAATGGAGCACAGCAACCGGTGATTTAGACGACAGTGTTTCTGTAACTCCAGTAACCGCCCTGTATATCTATTGGGGTGGATTGACATCTGACTCTTGCGGCAATATTTTTCTTGGCTGTCGTGACACTATTAAGAAATATAACAGCAACTTAACGTTGTTGAGTTATTTTTCAGCTCCTGACAGCATCTATGATTTAAACCTGGGAAATAATAATTTACTATACGCTTGCGGGGCAACATTTATATCTGTCTATGAATTAGCACCACACCTTGTAAACACAAATACCAATACCGATGCTGATACTACATTATATTATACAATATGTTTGGGTAACTCCGCAGCACTTGAAGCCGGGGGCGCAACCAGCTATACCTGGTCGCCTTCTTATGGATTAAGCGCAACAACCGGCGACAGTGTTTCTGCCACCCCATCTGTTACTACTACTTACACAGTTATTTGTTCCGGAAGTCTTACCTGCCCTCCTTCTGCTACTGATACTTTCAAAATAGTAGTAACTGTTGATACCTTCCCACTGCCGCATATAACCGTAGTTCCCGATTCAACTACTATATGTTTTGGAAAAAGTGTATCATTAACTGCCAGCGGCGTTAAAACCTATGAATGGACTCCCTCACAAGGATTAAATAGCTCCAGCGGTGGTACTGTAATGGCCTCTCCCGCTGTATCTACTACCTATATCGTTAAAGGGATAGATTCAAACGGGTGTTATGATATTGGTCATTCTATAGTAACTGTGGATACGCTGCCCTATGCATATGTATCATCGAGTGCATTCTACATATGTAAGGGACAACCTGATACCTTATCTGTCAATTCAGAATCCTCTTATGAATGGAGTCCTTCGACCGGATTAAATACTACTACCGGTGATACCGTAATTGCCTCTCCTTCTTCATATACTGTTTACACTGTTACCGTAACAGGTAGTAACGGCTGTACAAACACCGCTCAATCTACAGTATATGTTGAAACACCCACTGTAATCGTATCTCCGAATTCACCTTCCTTATGCCCCGGACATAGTATTTCATTAACGGTCACCGGAGCAAAATTTTATCAATGGAATCCCTCTGCCAGTATAGACAGTATTTCTGCTGATACTGTGCTCGCCTCTCCTACTACAACCACTACTTATATCGTTATCGGCAGCAATAGGTTTGGCTGCTCAGATACTGTGCAGGATGTAATAAATGTTGTTTTCCCTATGGTAATTATAGCGCCATCTTCACCATCTGTATGTTTCGGGTCAAGTATTGCATTATACGCCAGCGGTGCAGACACATTCCAATGGAGACCTTCGACCGGATTAAATACTACCACAGGCGATACTGTAATAGCTAATCCCACTATAACCACTACCTATACCATTGTCGGAAGAAATGGATGCGCGGATAGCACCACAACTGTAGTAACCGTTGATTCCATACCCCAAATAAGTGTGATCAGTTCAACCTCAGTATGTTTAGGACAAAGCACTTCATTAATTGCTGTTGGTGCAAGTACCTATCAATGGAGTCCATCAGCAGGATTGAACACTACCACAGGCGACAGTGTTGTTGTCACTCCCACTGCAGCCACTACCTATTCATTAACCGGTTATAATTCATATGGTTGTGTGGCATCAATACTTGTTACGGTAAACATAATTCCTTCTCCTAATAAACCAACTTTTAGCCAACAGGGAGATACTCTTATTTCAAGCTCCAAATTTGATAATCAATGGTACCTGAATGGCTCTCTTCTTATAAATGATACCAGCCAGGACCTTATAATTACTACGTTGGGAGAATACTGGGTGGTTGTAAATAATGAGGCTAATGGTTGCAGCACATCATCAGACTCGATGAATATAGATACAGTGACTGGGATAGAAATGTTATCAATTATCAGTGAACAGCTATCAGTTTATCCTAATCCGTTTAATGATGAGATATTTGTAAAAATAAATTCATCGGCTGAAGATGTGAAAGACTGGAATTTGGAAATTACTGATGTGTTAGGCAGAACTGTTTATACAAAAGCGTCATTAAATTATAATAATGTGATTGATCTATTAAAAATACCTTCAGGAGTATATTTTATAACTGTTACAACTAAAAACGGAAGAGCGGTGTTCCCGCTAGTAAGGCAGGAATAGAAAACAGGAACACTAAATTTAATTTGAACCTACCTGGCTTTGTCTTAGCTAAGCAGTCGTCTATATGTTGATTCAATTTCGCTAAGAAGTTCTTTATCTCTTGCAGATAGAGTGGAAGAAAATAAATTATGAGCGGAAGTTTTTGAAACATTTATCAGTTCTGTTATTTCCTCAAAAGTCATATTGAGAACTTTCCTGGCTAAATGAACAAACAGCTTCTTTTCACGCACCAAAAAATTATCATTAATATGCTCCATAAACCTGTTCTGTAATTCCAGGCGCGTTGTGTGGGTATGAATTACAAAAGACTCAAATAATGTTTTAATTTTTTCGGGATAGTTTACCCATGAAAATCTTTGGGAACTCATATCCATGCCAAACTGAATAAATGGGTTCATTGAACTAAGTTTTTAGTCTATATTATTATGAAAACTTAAATAGTTATTGAATCTATTATTGATAATGTTTTTATTATGATTCTCTGTATCGTATCCATTCTCCGGCAAAAACTCTTTAAAATTCTTCTCTACATTATCATAATGAGAACGGAATTCTTCATTCTTTATATAGAATTCTTTTGCCCGCCTTTCAGCCATCAGGATAGATGAATGGTCTCTCCCTCCCAAATGCATACCTATTACCTTTAAAGGAAAATCAAAATTTGATCGCAAGATGCTCGTAAATGCTCCGCGAGCCTTTGGCAGAGGCATATACCTATCTTTGCTCTTCAGTTCTTCATTAGTGATATTAAATTCACGGCAAATAAACTGGTCAAGAACATTTATTATATTTTGTCCTTTATCTGTCAATGTGATTGTTATATTGAAAAGGGATTTTCTACTATCATAGTTAAATTTTTTCCTCACCGGGATTTGTTTTGAAAGCCACTTGATGGGTCTTGAATAAATTTTTGACCTATTAATTCTTAATCCCCGAGCTTTAGCATTGTTTTTACTTTCTATGAGTTTCATTCTGTGTGGATTTAACGCATTAATAAAATAGGTTTTTTTATTTTATCCATTCCTGAACCATTTCCATATAAACTCTCATCTCTATTTTCAGGAATATTCTTACAAAAGGCTGAGTTTATTGAAAATCAAAATATAATTCGAATTTGACTGGGTTTATGCTGAACGGAATAGTTTTGATAAACATCAGTTGCTTTTTGTAGTTCAGGTTTTTTGCTATTTTCAACAAGCCGGCTAATTGGATGTTGGCTTTGCCCACATGAACTTTTTTAGAATCTTTAGGTTTCATAATTTAGTTTTAATTTTAGTTTTTAAAGTGATTAAATCGGGTTTCTTTTCGTTTTATCTATATGTTAGAACCTTATTTGCTTGAGTAACGCTAAATTAAGTATGAAGTGATATAAAAATGGGTAAAGTTCACAGGCGTGTGTAACTGATTTGCAAGTGTGCGGATAAATAACTTTATCTGTTTATGGCAGGTCTGTTCACTATAAGCGATATTTGGGATAAACCTATTACATGTTCACAGATATGAATTAAACATGCACGTTTGTTAAATAAAAAAGAAAGTTTGATTAAAAAATATTTCTTTATGCCTTTGATTCAAACTCAAATAATATGACTACTAATTATAGCAGGATAAATGGTCCGCTTGGGGGGGCGTTTATTTTTATCTTTTTCATTATTTATAGTGTTGGTACCTATGGACAGTCTTATACCAAGGAAGATTCGGAAAAGGTGTCGGGATTAATTAAGACAGCTGTTGACAGTATCCGTGCTAACCCGAATAAAACATTGCTGCTATCTGAAGAAGCAATACAAATTTCAAGGGATGTCAATTATAAAGCCGGTATTGCTTTTAGTTTAAATGTTGCCGGCAATGCCAGCAGAACAATAGGAAATACAAAAAAAGCCATCTCTTATTATACAGAGGCAATAAAAATTTCAGAAAAAAATAATTTTAAAAAGGATGAAGCTGATGCCCTCAACGGTCTAAGCCGTACCTATGGCGAATCGGGCGATTATCAAAAAGCCATTGAAAAACATTCCCTTGCCATTAAAATAGAAGAATCTTTACACGATAGTATAGGAATGGCACAATCATATAATGACATTGCCACCGATTTATACAATATGCAGTTTTATGAAGAGGCAAATAAATATTATTTCCAGGCAATAGCGTTATTTAAGGCTCTTCACAGTCCACAGGATGTTGCTGTAAAATATACTAATATAGCTGCCGACTATATCGGGCAAAAAAAATATGCGCAGGGATTCAGTTACTTACTTCAATCCGTTCATATTTGTGATAGTCTGCGTGATAATTCCACTTTAGATAAAACCTATTTTACCCTGGGTCTATACTATGATAAAACAGGCAAGCAGGATTCAGCTTTGTATTTTTATTTTAAATCACTTTCTATTGCAAAACAAAATAACAACATAATTGTTGAAGCATCTGTTTTAAGTAATATCGGTGATATTTACCTTGACCGTAACAGAATTGACGAGGCTGAAAAATATTTTAAAGGGTGTTTTGATTTATCTTCAAAAACATTGAGCAGGGTTAGTATTCATCATTCCAGTGCCAGTCTTGCCTATATCGCCGCCCAAAAAGGTGATTATAAAAGTGCCTATCAATATCGTTTATTGGCATCTGCAGCCAATGATTCACTAATGAATGAAGAAAAAATAAAAGCGTTGGCAGAACTTAAAACGGCAGAGATTCTTACAAAATTTGAAGATAGCGAGGCAGAAGAAAAAAACCAATCGCTTCAGAGAGAAAATGACTTGCAAAAACTCCGTCTGAGGCAAAAAGATTACCTAATGGCAGGAACCGGAATTTTAGCTATTCTGCTGATTATATTCGCTCTTATACTGGTCAGACAAAATAAATTAAGTGCACGGCAACAAAGCCTTGAGCTTGAACAAAAGCAGCTTCGCGCCCAAATGAAACCGCATTTTATTTTTAATTGTCTTAACTCGATCCAGCATTTTATGGCTCACAATGATATAATGAATGCAAACAAATACCTTACAGAGTTCGCATCGCTGATGAGAAAAACCCTCGATAGTTCAAATAGCAGCAATATCAGTTTACAAAATGAACTGGATTATCTTGAAAGCTACCTTCAACTGGAGGGTATGCGTTTTGAAAATAAATTCAGTTATGAATTGAAATGCGATAATAATATTGATGCCAATGCCATCGAAATACCTACAATGATCATACAGCCTTTTGCCGAGAATGCTATCCGGCATGGTTTGCAATATCTCGAAAATAAAGAAGGAAAATTGAGCATTATTTTCTATAGGAACAATGGAAATATCACTTGTGAAATTGATGACAACGGCATTGGCAGAGAGCAATCACAGAAATTAAAGTCACAGCATACCGACCATCATTCACTTGGTATGGAACTTACGCAACAGCGGCTGGAATTAATAGGCAAAGCAAAACATGCCCACTATAAACTTGATGTGATTGATAAAAGAAATGAATACAACGAGCCGGAAGGCACTAAAGTTATTATTCAATTTCCATTGGAGATATGATTACGGCAGTTATAATAGATGATGAAAAAAAGAGTGTTTCCACACTTACAAAATTTTTAGAGGATTATTGTCCCGCTGTAAAAGTGCTAGGCACTGCCGATAGTGCAAAAACAGGAAAACAGCTTATTATGAACACAAAACCTCAATTGGTTTTTCTGGATGTGGAAATGCCTTATGGCAGCGGCTTAGATCTGCTGGAATCATTTACAACAATTGAATTTGAAACCATTTTTATAACTGCGTTTAATCATTATGCCATTAACGCTTTCCGTTATGCTGCATTAGATTTTTTGCTTAAACCAGTAAACATACCCCAGCTTAAAGAAGCCGTGAACAGGGCTATTCAGCGCATTACTGAAAAATCTTCGGTTAAGAATTACCGGTTGCTTCTTGAAAATTTAAAAGAACATGATGCAGGTGAGCAAAAAATTGTGCTTACTGATAGTAAAGGGCAGCACTTTATTAAACTTAACGACATTATGTATTGTATTGCTGACGGCAGCTATACTCATGTCTACCTTAACGATTCAAAATCTTTCCTCTCATCACGAAACTTAAAAGAGTTTGAGGATATGCTGCCTAAAAGTGTTTTTTGTCGTATTCATCACGGGCATCTTATAAATATTTTCCAAATCTCAAAAGTAATTAAAGGCAGAGGCGGCAATGTAATTATGCGCGACGGGCGGGAGCTTGAAATTGCCGTGCGGAGAAAAGATGACTTTTTAAAGTTGATTAAAAAATAAGTCAATCCCTAACACCTACTGGATTTTAACGGTTAAACTGGAATTTGATAAATTGCACAACTATGAATAAAGCAAGCTCTTTAGTTTTGCGGTTACATCTGGTTCGCAACCGTTATGGTGCTGAATTTTTAAATGAGAAATCAGATCTACTCGAATCATTAAAAAACAAGACAATTAAAGGAAAGGGTGCGTTGAAAATCTATTACGAAACACTACTTTTTTTAATTGCTTATCCCGATAATAAAGCTATCAGCGAAAAGGCTTCGTCGTCCTTAAAAAGGCTTGAACTTTATCTCCAAAATCATGAAGGTGTTGCCTGGAGTTTATTTAATTCAGGCATTACGGGCACCCAACTATGCGCTGGTTTTAGTTTTGAGATGGTTAAATGGTTAAGGCAGACGCATAAAAACGATATTGCCCTATATAATATTGAAGCCCATGACGGACAAATTAGGTCTGTAATTTCTGTTGTTATGCCTAAGGTTGAATCTGAAATTTTACAGGATGCAAACGCTAAATGGAAAGAGTGGCTGAATAAAACCGGTAATAAAGGAGAGGATTTATTGGATAAACTGATTCGCGTTTTTGACCAAAACGATTTACGTCCTGAAGTAAGAGACCAACTTTGGGATGCTCTCGGAATTAACGTTACTATTACTCTTGCCAAACATACAGCGCTGCCCGATTCTTTAACTTACCCATACTATCACCGTTCGCTTATAAAAAGCAAAAGAAATTCTAAAAAAACTGAAGAAAAGCCGGCTAAAGTAAAATTAAATCAGGAAGAATGCGAACAATTAATTAATTGCGCGCGTATGATTTTAATACAGCATTTACGCGAAATGGACCCAATAACTTTTACTTTACCATCGCTTGTTTCTTATTACAAATTACCACGCGGACTTACAGTTGCCCTTTTTGCAATGACAACGGAGAGGCGGCAACCCATAGACAGCTATATGAGTTACGTTACTTTTAAAAACGGGCTGCCTGTGGCATACGGTGGCTCCTGGGTTTTGTTTGACAGTGCCCGCACAGCTTTAAATGTTTTTTCTGCCTATAGAGGCGGAGAATCTAGGTATAGTTTTGAAGAAGTAATGCATTTACATAAAGAAGTTTACCACCTTAATCGATTTACCATTGACCCCTACCAGATTGGTAAGGATAATGATGATGGCATTCAATCGGGCGCGTTCTGGGTTTATCACCATATAGGGTTCAGACCAATAAAAGAGAAACAAAAGAAGGTGGCTGAACAAGAATATCTGAAAATTAAAGCAACGCCCGGTTACAAAAGTCCAGCTAAAGTTTTGAAACAATTATCCAATTCTCGAATGGAATTGGTTTTAAAGGGGCATCCTGTGAAGTTTGATGCAGTTGATGTTAGTATCGCTTACGCCAATATCCTAAGAAACCAATATAACAACAACAGAAAAGCAGGTGAGAAAATTGCTTTAAACAAGTTAGTGAAATTTCTCGGCATCAAAAACTATTATGAACCCAATATTAATTTTGTGCTGAAAAACTGGGCTATAATTCTCATTAGCAATGAGGCAGAACTTTATAAAAATAAAGAGTTAAAGAACACACTTAAAAAAGTTTTTTTGCTGAAAGCACATGGCACTGAAGAGGATTATATAGCTGAACTAATCGGGTCGTTGCCATTACGAAAGTTTGTGGAAAAGATAATCGTCACAAATGGCTTGTAAGTTAATTCTTAAAGAGTATCCTAAAGAAATGAATTGTAAATCTGCAAGTTCAAAAAACAATCAATAAATAAACACCATACTAGTGGCATTTATACCCATTTTACGAGATTAAAGTCGGTGCGATAGGATAACAGTGGGTGTTTTGGAAAAATTCGGAAACTGTATTCATATGAACCCGACTGTACTAATGAAACCTTACATTCAAATGTTGCTTTATGATCATTAGAACTCGTTAATGTTAGTTCTTTTGCTAAAACTATTTCATTTTTTTTACTATTTGCATTTTTGTCTATAAAAAGTATTTCCACGCCAATGTCTACAAGGGACAAATCATCTTTCTCTAAAACAATTCTTGCATAAAATTCTTCACCAAGTTTAAATTGTTGAGCATTGCCGTTTTTTATTTCTATTGATACCACTTCTATCTCCTTCCAATTAAGAATCATTTTTTTCTTCCATGCCACCAATTCTTTCATTAATGAATAATTATTGTCTTTGAGTTTCTGCGAACGTTCGTATAGCTTCCGGTAATATTTATTTTTATAGTCATCTAATACGCGCGTCATAATAAATTCCGGGGCTATGTTTGTTATAGCCGACTTCATACGTTTAACCCACTCCACAGGTACTCCATCGTTGTTCCGGGTAAAATATTGAGGCATTATCTCGTTTTCTAATATTCTGTAAATGGTTTCAGCATCCAGCTCGTTCTGAAAATTCTGGTTCACGTAGGTTGTGTCGGCACGTAATGCCCACCCGGCATCTTCACGATATCCTTCTACCCACCAGCCGTCCATCACGCTAAGATTAAGTACACCATTCAGCGTGGCTTTCATTCCGCTTGTACCTGAAGCTTCCATTAAACGATAAGGTGTATTAAGCCACACATCAACACCCTGCACCAATAGTTTTGCAAGATTCATATCGTAATCCTCAAGGAAAATTATTTTCCCTTCAAATCCTTCTTGTTCAGATAAACTTATAACCTGTTTAATAAGCTCAAAACTAATAGTGTCTTGTGGATGCGCTTTACCTGCAAATAAAAATTGTACCGGTTGACTATCCTTGCTTATAATATCATGTAGCCGTTTAAGGTCGTAAAAGATAAGGTCTGATCGCTTATAGGTAACAAATCGGCGTGCAAAGCCAATCAACAAGGCTTGTTCATTAAGATTATTGATAATCTGTAGAATCTTTTTTGGGTTTTCATGCCGCGAAGTAAGATCGCTATTCAGTTTTTTAGTGAGTGCATCAAGCAGCTTCTTTTTAAGTGTTTTCTTTATTTCCCATAAGGAAGAATCAGGTGCATCGTTTATTTTTTCCCATTTTGCGGAATTGGAAATATGTTCTTCAAAATCCGAACCTGAAAAATCTTTATAGAATCGTTGTAATTCACTTGCTGTCCAGGTGGCGTAATGCACACCATTGGTAACATAGCCTATAGGTAATTCTTCGGGTCTGAAATTAGTCCATAGGTTATTAAGGAGATTACGTGAAACAGTTTGATGGATTTTGCTGACTGCATTAATTTCTCCGGATAAATGTGCGGCTAAATAGGTCATCGAAAATTTTTCTTCGTGATTATTCTCATCCATTCTGCCAAGCCCCATAAATTTATCCCAACTAATATTAAATGATTGGGCACGGTGTGCCATATAGGTGCGCAACAAATCCTCGCTAAACATATCATTAGCGGCAGGCACGGCCGTGTGGGTGGTAAACAATGTAGATGAACGCACTATTTCTAATGCTTGATCAAAATCTAATTTTTCATTTTGTATAAGGTTGTAAATTCTTTCGATACCTATAAAAGCTGCATGACCTTCATTGCAGTGATATACATCAGGTGTAATTGAAAGTGCTTTAAGTAATCTTATGCCGCCAACGCCCAATAAAAACTCCTGCTGTAATCGTGTCTTTTGGTCCCCGGCATAAAGTTGTGAGGTAATATTTTTATCCTCATCATTATTCTCTGGAACATTGGCATCTAAAAGGTAAAGTGGAATTCTGCCCACATCCAATCTCCATGCGCGCGCGTAAACTGTTCTACCGGGAAAATTATTAAGGGTTACCAAAATGGATTCGCCATTTTTATTTGTTACTAATTGCAAAGGCAAATCATTAGGATCGAGGGGATCAGACAATGCCAATTGCTCCCCATGCAATGAAAGACTTTGTTTGAAGTAACCATTTTTATATAATAAACCTACGCCAACCATATTCATGTTATTGTCGCTGGTCTCTTTCATATAATCGCCTGCCAGTATGCCTAATCCACCTGAGTAAATTTTTATATACGAATTGAGCCCATACTCCATACTAAAATAAGCTACCAGAGGCTGGCTGTTGGTTTTCTCACTAATGTATTGATCAAATCTTTTTTCAACAGCGCCAAGTTTTTCAATAAAGCTTTTATCACGCTCAAGCTTTCTTATTTTAATTGCTTCTAATGAGCGAAGAAAAACAACAGGATTCTGAGAGCATCTGCTCCACAAATCGGTATCTATATATTCGAATAATTCACGCGCTTCTGCATTCCATGACCACCAAAGGTTGCGGCTTAACTTTAATAAAGCCAACAACGATTTTGGTAACCTGAGCTGTATGGAAATATTGCGCCAGGTTGGTTGTGATTTTGAAACTATTTCCACCGCCACCAATGGCTCAGCCTGAGGTTTAAAGCGAAACAAACTTTCACGTTTACTACTTTTTTGAAGTGCAATATCATACGCCTCGTAATAATGAAGGATTAGATTACCCCATAAAAATGTTTGGCTTACCTCGTAGGCATCCTCACGTATTTCTTTAACCTCATTAGAATTTTTTTTCGAAAAGTTGCTTACAAATCCAGCAATATTTTCTACTACGTCATTGTAATTATCATCGTTTCGATCAATAACGTAAATGCCTTTTCTTGTATGATTGAAAAGAGTATTAATCGCTCTGCCAAACCCTGAAATATTAGTTGTAACCGATGGAATATGAAATGCCAGGCTCTCTAACGGGGTATAACCCCATGGTTCATAGTAAGAAGGGAAGATAGCTATGTCAAAAGCAATAAGCAGGTCATAATAATATGAATTGAAAATACCATCGGTGCCATCTAAGTAAACCGGGGCATAAGCAACTTTTACTTTATCGGCAGGGTTAGTATCAAGGTTATTCTTTTTTATCTGGTTAAGAATAGGATCGTTTTCGGCGCCTTGTAAATAATGAGTTAATATTTCACCTGAAACGGGATGCTCAAAATCAGGATGATTTATTCTGTCAATTAATTCACGGCGCGGACCTGTCTGGTGAGTGGGTACAAAAATAAATGCCAGCACATTTCTATTAGCAGTGTCTCCTTTATTTATATATGCAAGGCTGTCGACAAATACATCCAACCCTTTGTTTTTAAATTCGTACCTCCCGCTTTTTATAACGAGTATGCTGTCATCGCTAAATTTTTGGTTGAATAATCCTTGTGCCACATCAAGTAATTTTTTCCTCGATTCTTTTCTTTTTTTATCGAACGAGGCGGCATCAGGCACCATAGTATCATTAAATCCGTTTGGAGTTATCACATCAGGTTCTTTACCCAAGAATTTTTTACATTCGCGGGTGGTAATTTCGCTTACCGTTGTAAAACAGTCGGCATTATTAGCTGAAACCTTTTCCAATGAGTATTTAGCAATAACATTAAAATCTTTTGCAACCTGGTCGGGGTCATAGGAATCAAAATGACTATAAAATGGCAAGCCATTTCCAGCAATAGACCTTCCAATTACGGTGGCATGTGTAGTAAAAACGGTGGCTATTTGCGGAGCATTTGCTTTTAAGAATAATATTCCGGCGCCAGTCATCCATTCATGAAACTGGGCTATTATATTATCTGTAGAATTCAGGTGATAACGATAAAAACAGTCAATCACCTTTCCGGCAGCATAGCCAAATAATGCAGGCTCAATATAATCCCATCCCCCTGTCAGTGAATCAAGTTGAAATTTGATCCACAGGTCAGTAAATATTTCGTTCTTTTTATCATAAAACGGCGTGAAATCAATAAGCACAGCTATAGGTTTGCCGGGGATATTCCATCTTCCAATTTTTACTTTAAGTCCTTCGCTTATAGCATGGTCTCTCCATAGCTTTAGCAGGTTTTTATCTTCGGTAAAATCGGGGTTGTCTACTTTGCCTTTCCAAATGTCAGGTCCAATTAAAATATGCCGGTCATCAAATTCTTTTTCAAGGGTTTCCGCTTTTGTGGCAAGCACAGTGTAAATGCCTCCTACCTTGTTACACACTTCCCAACTCACTTCAAAAATGTAATCGGGCTTAAGCTTCACTTCTTCAGCCATTCGGTATCTTTTAAGCGTTGTTAACGCAATAATTTAATAATCCAGTGCTCTCGGGCGCTTCAACTTCCTTTCACTTATCTTCAGTCTTTTGCTAGCAGCGTCGCCCAATAGTTCTTTCTTTTTCTCTACTTTTTTCTCATACATTTTTTCAATGCGCATGCTAAAATCAGTAAATACATTCATATAATTTATAAAAGCATCATAGGGCGTGTTATAAGGATTGAAATATTTGTGAACATCGCCGTCAGAGAAAAACTTAGTACACATGTAATAAAAGTGGTCGCTGGTTTGCAGGTATAGCCATTGCTTTTGTATTTCGGCATCATTGCAATATTTCACTTTATCAGCTAAAGTATATAAATTATCGAAAGCATCATCTTGCAAATCATTGCCTAACCATGCCGACAAATCGCGTTCAGCATCTGCCCACGAAACAGGCAACGGCATAGAAAGCGGTGCAACTGGCTGCAAAATATCTACTGCCTGTGACGGTGTTATAAACCGAAAATCAGACCTTGAAAAAACCAAGCGCGGCAATTCTTTCATAAAATCAAATATACCAGTTGACTGCCATTGATGCTCGCCAAATGTCTCATAATCCATAAACAGATTCACAATCTCTTCATTTTGCGGGATAGAATTAAGCCAGTGAACATATTTATCGGCTGTAAGCGGATATTCACTCCAGTTTTTATCAGAGAAACGGAAAGCGATGTCGTCGCTAAGCCTGAAATTTTTAAGCAGCAGTTTCAATCGCGGGCTTGTGGCGCTGCAATACAAATAATTAGGACTTTTCCAGTTGAGAACCTGAGCGGCGCCTTCCGCCAGCATTCCTTCAAAACCCATTTCTGCAACCATGTCGCTAATGCCATCGGAATAGATAAGCTCTGTATTACGGAAAATATTCGGACGTTGCCCGAAAAGTTTTTCTATTTTATCGGAGTGAGCATTTACCTGCCGGATGAATTCTTCCTTATTTCGCAGCGATGCTAATGAATGCGCATAAGTTTCACCCAAAAATTCAACACTTCCGGTTTCAGCCAGCGCTTTAAAGCTATCTATCACTTCAGGCACATAACGCTCGAACTGGTCGAGAGCCACTCCTGAAATAGAAAAACTAACCCTGAAATTTTTACCGTATTCTTTTATCACGTCAAGTAAAACCTTGTTAGCAGGGAAATAGCAGTTATAAGCCACTTTTTGAAGAATGGATTTGTTGGCTTCTTCGTCAAAATAGTCGTGCCTTTTTCCAATATCAAAGAAATGATATTTCCTTAAACGGAACGGTTGGTGAACCTGGAAATAAAAGCAAATGTTTTTCATGTTTTATGGTTTATAAGTAGCTGGTAGATTATTTTAACTTTTTTTGCCTGCGTTTTCCATTTTAATTTTTCAATTTCCTTTTTCCCTTCTTTAATAAACATTTTCGACATGCCTTTGAAACGTGTGAGAGCATAAATAGCATCTGCCATAGCATCGGTATCCCAGAAATCAATTTTTATAGCATGTTTTAACACTTCATTTACGCCCGACTGTTTGGACACAATAACAGGCACACCTGATCGAATGGCTTCGAGTGTGGATATACCAAATGGTTCTGAAACGGATGGCATCACATATACATCACTCATAGAAAACATTTCGTCAACTTCTTTACCTTTTAAAAAACCGGTGAAATGAAAGTGTGATGATATACGCAATTTTGCAGCCAGTTTTATCATGCGGTTTAACATATCGCCGTTGCCGGCCATAACAAAACGGACTTTTTTATCTCTTTTAAGCACCTTTGCGGCAGCTTCAATAAAATATTCAGGTCCCTTTTGAAAAGTAATTCTTCCTAAATAGGATACTACTTTTTCGTTAAACCGTTTCGAACCTAACACAGGTGCGTTTCTTTGAAAAGCATCAACAGCATTATGGATAGCGACTACTTTTTTGGGAGGTATTCCATAACGGTTTATAATAAGTTGACGGGTTAGTTCACTTACCGCTATAACTTTATCTGCTTTATGCATCCCTTCGCGCTCAATATCATATACCTGCTGGTTGATATTATCACCTGAACGGTCAAACTCTGTAGCATGAATATGCACCACAAGTGGTTTGCCGCTAATTTCTTTAGCCATAATTCCAGCGGGAAATGACAGCCAATCGTGTGCATGGATAACATCGTAAGAATTATTGCGTGCAATTTCTGATGCAACCAGGGCATATTGCCATACTTCGGTCATTAGGTTTTTACCGTAGTTGCCTGTAAGATTAAAATGAGTGTTAAAAACGGAATCGTGTATTTTAGCTTTAGCACGCTCTTGTTCAGCCGTGTAATATTTAAATTCTTCAACACCAAGATAGGGTACTACTAATGAGTTAACACCAAAGTAGGTTAGCTTTTCCATAACAGTGGCATAATCAGTATAGTGGTGATTCAAACTCACATCGTTAGCACTAATAAGTTTGAAATTGCCGGTTTCTTCATCTCCAAATGCTTTGGGTACTACAAACAGCACCTCTACCTGGTTCTGAATCAAACCCTTAGTCAACCCGTAGCAGGCTGCCCCCAAACCACCCGAAATATGGGGTGGAAACTCCCAACCGAACATTAATACTTTCATATTGTAGCTTCTTTAACAAGTTTAGCTGATAAAGGTTTAATTTTATTTTTTTTTATTATTTCACTCAATCGAGCCAATTCTGCTATGCTCCATGCTTGTGAGATTGCACCACCCGGTTTATGCGGATAATCACCATCGTAAACCTCATTGATGCTATATAAACATTGCTCATCAATAGCTGTCTCAAAACCTTTATATATATCTTCTATAAATGATAAAGCTTCACTGCCATATTCATTAATACAGGCTTCAGCAAAATGTGCTGTTAGCCATGGCCACACGGTTCCCTGGTGGTAAGCCATATCGCGCATTTTTTGGTCGCCTGCATAATGTGCGTGATAATTTGCATCTTTTGGCGAAAGGGTGCGCAAACCTCTTGCTGTTAGTAATTCATTTTTAATCAACTCAACTATTACCTTGCTTGCTTGGCGAGATAAGGGAGAGAATGGCAATGAGACAGCAAAAATTTGATTGGGTCGTATTGACCAATCTTTGTAATCGTCATTTATATAATCAGCTAAATACTTTTTATCTTCATCCCAAAATGTAGTAACAAAACTGTTTCTTATTTTTTCGGGATAGCTTTCCCATGCGGCTATAAACTTTTTATCATTGGCAGCCAATGCTGCTTCTAAGCAAAAACATACGGCATTAAACCAAAGGGCATTTATTTCC
The DNA here is from genome assembly GCA_963770495.1 of Chitinophagales bacterium. Taxonomy (GTDB): domain Bacteria; phylum Bacteroidota; class Bacteroidia; order Chitinophagales; family CAVYQA01; genus CAVYQA01. The sequence continues at coordinate 93,250 of CAVYQA010000002.1, forward strand.
ACACATTTGCCAGTGCGCGGTGTAACGGGTTTGCCGTCTACCATACAATCCATCCATGTAAGCGCTAAACCGGTATCTCCCGAATAGATTAATCCATCCTTCTGCATTTTAATATTATGGAGCGTTCCTTTCTTATAATAATCAAGAATAGAGGATAACTGTTTGCCATATTCCTTCCACACCAAGGCAGTCGACCCTGTAAAAAGTGCATATTGTTGCACAGCCCATATAAACCATAATGAAGCATCTACAGAAGTGTAAGCTGCATTTTTACCATTGCCTACATTGGGAAATAATCCTTCCTTCAAATCAGGCAGGCTACTATGGATTACTGCCTTAAATAATTCGGGCTGATTTGTAGAAAGTGTTAGTCCCGGCAGAGAAATAAAAGTATCTCTTCCCCAACAACCAAACCAGTGATATCCGGCTTTTACATGTGTTTTTCTTCCCTTTTTTATAATGAATTGTTGGGCTGCCTCCTGAAGACAATCGTCGAATGTAGTAAGCTTCTTTTTCTTTTTTAGTTCTGAAGTAAAACGGGTTTTAAGAGTTTTAGGGCTATTTTCTTTTAATGAAGCCATAAACACAACTTCAGCCCCCTTGTTCAATTTCACGCTAAAGTAACCCGGCACGTAAAGATCTTCTTTGTAGTCGTAACCTCTGTTCTTTTCTTCAAGGTATTCAACATTATAGTACCAGTCAGGTACGGGTATAAAGTCAACGTTTTTCGATAATTGGAGATATAAATCAGAGTACTGCGAATACATTCTTATTTTCACTCCGTTATCAATAGTATTTATCTTTTTATTTAAGGCAAGATTGGCTTTGTTTAAATGATGCGAAACACGAAAAGCCAAAAATGGCTTTAACTGGAGTTCAAGAGAAGCGGGAGCATCTTTTACTTTATATCTTATCATCATTGTTTCATCAGATGCTGAAAAGAGTATTTCTTTTGTTAATACAATGCCATCCATTTTATAGACCCATTTTGGTGCAGGTGTGGCAGAAAATTCTTCTATAAATTCAAACCCCCTGGGATAAAGTGCATTGGGATATTGATGTGTACCAAGCTGGTAGCTCTGATTTTTTAAAATAACCGTTTCATCTAAACTTGATAAAAGAACATGGTCGTTATCATCTATCTGGGGTTGAGGGGCAATTAGTAACCCGTGGTATTTTCTTGTATTACAACCAATTATAGAGGAAGACACATAATCTCCTTTGGTTGAAGTGATAAGGTATTCTTTCTTCATAGATACAGCCATGTCACTTAAAGTGGTTTTATCAAACTGTGACTGTATCATACTCTATGTTAAAAAAGAATTAAGTTAAAAAATTATTTTAAAATTATCTGCAAAAATTTTACCAAAGTGCAAATTTCGCTTAAATAAAAGTCTTTATTGTTTACAAAACAATAATTCTACGTTAAAAGTACAAGTAACATGAAGGGATAAGTATGATATTAATCAGCTAATGCACTGATGTTTATCATATTAATTTTTTGTTAATAAGCATCGGCATTAGAAATGTATTACAAAAATGAAACCGCATCGGTTAATTCTTCAAAGAAAATGGTTAAAGTCAACTTTACCTGAATGAGAAATTCCTGCATTGCATTTTTGAATAAATAATTAAAAATTATAAAAAAGTATTTATGTTTGTTATATAGTTATAAAAATCGTTACTTTAAAGTAAGAATGCATTACAATTTTCAGAAACAAATAAATACTATTAGATTTATTTCAACTAAAACATACTACCATTAATACGCAATTATCAAAAATAGTACTCCTGTTTATGTTTCTATTGTTTATGCAGGGTAATTCCTATGCTCAAACCGGAACATGGACTCAATTAATAAACACTGCACCTGATGATAACCAGGGTGTAATGTTACTCCTAACCGATGGTTCAGTAATTTGCCACAACTCAAGTGGGATAGGCTATGGAACAGGATGGGATAAACTTACACCGGATGCCAATGGCAGTTATATTAACGGCACCTGGAGTACGATTTCATTTATGAATTATGACAGACTTTATTTTTCATCGCAGGTATTACCAAGCGGCCATGTTTATGTAGATGGTGGAGAATATAGCGAATTGGGACCTGCAGGAGGAGAAGTTTATGATCCTGTCGCAGATGCCTGGACGTTATGTGACACTATGCCTTCAGGATGGAATGTGGCTGATGGAAACTCGGAAATTCTTCCTAACGGAACAGTTCTTCAGGGTGTAGTGGATGGTTCTGTCTTTGGTATTGATAATCTTTTTTATACTCCAAGTACAAATGCATATACTTCCGCCCCCACCAGTCCTTATAGCCACGACGAGTCTGCATGGCTTAAGTTACCTGACAATAGTATCTTATTTGTAGGTTTCGGTTCCACAAGTTCTGCCAGGTATATTCCTTCTTTAAATACTTGGGTTAATGATGCGACAGTACCGGTTCAGCTTTATGACGATGTTGGGGAATCAGGTCCGGCATTTATGTTGCCTAATGGTAAAGCCATTTTCTTTGGAGCCACCCAGTATAATGCCATTTATACTCCTTCCGGTAATTCAAGCCCAGGAACTTGGACTGCTGCTGCTGATTTCCCCACAATTAACGGCTCCCCGACAGGACAACCCGATGCCCCGGCAGCCATGATGGTGAATGATAAAATTCTGTGTGCTGTTTCACCTTTAGGTTCAAGTTTTAGTGATGAATTCCGCTCCCCCATTTACTTTGTTGAGTATGATTACACTAGTAATACTTTTACTCAAGTGACAAGCATTATACCGGGTATTGGTGCTGATTCTATAGCAGGCTCACCTACCTATTCTGCAAATATGCTCGACCTGCCTGATGGAAATGTGCTTTTCTCAAATAGCGACGAATTTAACTCCAATCTTTACTGGGTTTACACTCCGGGTAGTTCTGCCCTTGCAGCCGGAAAGCCAACAATTGACAGTATCATTCCCGATACTTGCCCGAGTTATAAAATTACCGGCAAGTTGTTTAATGGTATAACCGAAGGTGCTTGTTATGGTGATGACTGGCAAATGGAAACCAATTATCCCATTGTACGTCTTACTAATGGCACAAATGTTTATTATGCCAAAACCACGTTGTGGAACAGGGTAGGTGCTGTGCAAACCGGCAGCCTTGAAGATACTGTCATGTTTACCCCGCCATCATCTATTCCGGGAGGTACTTATTCCCTTGTTGTGGTGGCTAACGGTAATCCTTCAAACCCAGTATCATTTACTGTGCCGGGTGTATCCATTACACCAAGTTCACCGTCTTTCTGTTCAGGTTCTTCAGTCAGTCTTATAGCAACCGGAACAACTACTTATGCCTGGTCGCCAAGTACAGGACTGACTTCCACCTCAGGGTCAAGTGTGTTAGCTAATCCAACTGCAACCACTACCTACACTGTAACCGGAACAAATTCAAGTGGTTGTTCGGTATCAAACACTGTAACAGTTACAGTCAATCCAAATCCGACAATTACCGTTTCTGATGACACAACAATTTCTTCCGGTCAGTCAGCGCAGCTTAATGCGATAAGTAATGGCTCAGTAACATGGTCACCTGCTACCGGTCTTAGTTGTACTAATTGTAGTAATCCCGTTGCTACCCCGTCTACCACTACAACTTACACTGCCACCGCAACAGAAGGTTCTTGTGAAGTTTCTGATACTGTAATAGTAACTGTTACAACTGCGGGCATAAAGCAATTATCAGCAATTAGTGATCAGATATCAGTTTATCCCAATCCATTCAATAATGATGTATTTATTAAAATAAGTTCATCAGTAATTGATGTTAAAGACTGGACTATGCAACTTAACGATGTGCTCGGTAGAACTTTGTATTCAATGTCATCCTTAAACTATACTAATGAAATAGATTTAACGGATTTAGTTAGTGGTGTTTATTTTATAACCGTGATAAATAAAACGGGGAGAGCTGTTGTGCCGGTGGTGAAACAGTAGTGCCTTACCCGATGTAAACAAATAAACTAACAACAGTTAAAATTTTGTTATAGCTTTATTAAGTTATTTACCAAAATAATCATGTCCTGGAACGTCTAAAATTTTCTTAAATGAAAAAGGCAATCTTCTTTTTACTTTTATTAATAGCAGTGGTTTACAGCCATGCTCAAACTCCAAACTGGCTGTGGGCAGAAAGTTCAAATGCCACCGGGTCGTTCGAATGGGGATGGGGCATTTCTGTAGATACGGTAACTAATAATGTGTTTGTGGGAGGAAGATGTGGCGGCACTAATACGCTTGGAGGCGGCACCGTGACATCCGGTGGAGCGGATAACCCGTTTTCAGGCAGATTTGATGAATCGGGCAACTCAATATGGCTGAATGAAACCACGCTTTCCGGAGGTTATGACTATCCGGGGGGATTCTGGAGAGACAATAATGATAACACCTATTCTGTCGGTATAGTTAATAGCGGTGCAAGTATGTATGTAGAAAAATGGAATAGTGCGGGAGCTTTACAATGGTCAATCACACCGGGTAGCAATAATGTCAAATGTAACGGTGTAACAGCAGATGATGTGGGTTGTGTTTATATTACCGGCATTTACTTCGGTTCATTAACCTTTGGAACTTTTACATTAAATTACCCGGGCACGGGCAGGGCAATTTTTATAGCTAAACTTGACCCAACCGGGAATTTTTTATGGGCACAAAGCATCTCCCAGGCTAACAACTGGGATATAGGAAGCAATATAACTATTGATAATAATGCAAATATTTATGTGATTGGTGGCTATACAGGGAATCCAACGTTTGGTACTATCCAGGCGCCGGCTTCTTCCGGGTTCTCTGAATTATTTATTGCTGAATACGATTCATCAGGCACCGCGATGAATGTTATTACGGCTGCAAGCGCCGGTATACCTAACACCCTTACGGGCAGCAGCAGCGGGATTGTGCTTGATACCTGTGGCTATATTTATGTGACCGGTTCTTTTGAAAATACGGCTCAGTTCGGAAGTTTTTCCCTTACATCCGCTAATGCACAGGATGTTTATGTAGCAAAATGCACCAACAGCGGAACATGGCTATGGGCAAACAGTATTAATTGCGGGGGCAGTACGGTTTCTATTGTGTTAGATAAGAACACCGATGTATATGTGGGAGTAAATTATCCCAACGGGACGGCAATACTTAGAAGCACCACCGTTACCGGCGATATGTTAGTAGCCAAATATGATAATGGAAGCGGTAAGCTTGATTGGGCGCAAAGCGCCGGAAATTCAGACAATCACGATGACATTGCCGGCATTACAGTAGATAATAATAAATTTGTATATGTTGATGGCGGCTATGTTACAAGCGCTCCATTCGGGTCAACTACGCTGACCAACCCTGGGGGCGGCAAACAAACTATTTTTATTGCAAAATTAGACACACCGATTCCTCTTACTATTACGCCCCTTCCTGATTCAGTGTACTGCGCCGGTCAAACTTATATATTGCCTTATACTAAAACGGGCACATTTAATGCGGGGAATACTTTTACGGCACAACTTTCTGATTCATCAGGCAGTTTCGGTTCTCCTGATACCATAGGTTCAATCAATGATACTTCAAATGGAACCATATCAATTATTATCCCCGACTCCATCGTTCATGGAACGCATTATCTTATAAGAATCATTTCATCTAATCCTGCCATAACTACTTTTACGCCTACATCAACTTGTTATGTTTACCCTCCTGTTGACAGCACTTATTCTTATGTTACCATAGGTGTAACAGTTTCAGTAGCTTCTACTCTTGATACCGTTTGTGCGGGTGGTGCAGTTCTATTGAGCGCCAACAATGGTTCGGGTGCAACTTATAAATGGACTATTAAAGGAGATACTACAACGTTAGCTACTACAGACACATTTACCGTATATCCACCAACAACAACTACCTATTACGTAACAGTTAGTAATGGTTGCAGCGGTATGGATTCAGTTGTAGTTATAACTAATGCGGCCTCGCCTCTTACTATTGTTCCTCCGTCGGCAATATTTTGTAACGGGCTAAGTGATACGCTTAAAATAAGCGGAGGTGGCTCAGATTTTGAATGGAGCCCATCAACAGGTTTGAATGTGACAACAGGCAGCAGCGTAATTGTCAGCCCATCTATAACAACTACCTACACAGTTACCGGAACAGATTCACTGGGCTGTGCAGCAACAGGTACGGAAGTGGTAACCGTAATACCTTCTCCTAATACTCCAACATTCACTCAACATGGAGATACTCTTGTTTCAAGTTCTAAAAATGACAATCAATGGTACCGCAATGATACCCTCCTTCTCAACGATACCAGCCAAGACCTTATAATTACACTATTGGGAGAATACTGGGTAATTGTAAATAATGAAGCTAACGGTTGCAGCACAGCATCGGATTCGATGAAGATAACTTCACTTACAGGGATAAATCAGTTGACAATGGAGAGTGGACTGTTGACAGTTTATCCGAACCCCACGGGTGGTAAAGTTTTCATTAATATAAACTCATCGATTGCAAATATAAAAGATTGGAATTTGCTACTTACCGATGTGTTGGGACGAACCTTGTATTCAATGCCCTCCTTAAACTATTCGAATGAAATTGATTTATTGGATTTGCCGAGTGGAATGTATTTTATAACTGTGATAAATAAAACCGGCAGGGCTGTGTTGCCAGTGGTGAAACAATAGGTGAGACTCACCCTAACCCTCTCTATAAAAATAGAGAGGGCACTCAGTTAGAATGTTTTCATAAGATTCAAAAGCTTCAAGGTTTACAAAAAAATATTTAGTTAATTAAAAATCATTCAGTTGTGTTAATTTGGTAAACCTTCATTGCCCAATTTTTTGCGCTGTTTTTCATTATATGCCTCAATGCCTGGTCCCGGTTCGCCTCTGAATACACGCTCCGTGGCTTCTTCATCATCTGCGTCACCCGAAAAATCTAAAATATTGCCGTCAATGTCCCATAATCCTACAGGTTCTTCCGGCTGGCTATTTTGCTTTTTGTTGTTAATGCGGTTCAACTGGTTTTTTAGTTGCAGGTAAATGCGCACCCGCAGCCGTATGTCGGTACTTTCATCGCCGGCAACCTTCACCAGGTGGTCGTCAAATTCATTTTCCATCAGTTCCAGCACATCGCGTTTAAGGTTAGGAAACCGTTTAGCCCTTTTCATTGCGGCTTGACGTGTAAAAGGCACATCAAAATTTTGCTGTATGTAGCTGGCAGTATCGGCGTAACTGCCATTGGCAGCCATGTAAGCCTCAATAAACTGTTCGTCGGTAACTTTGGGTTTTGCTGGCATAAAATATATGTTGGTTTAAATTCTATGGCAAAATTAGCGGCGTATTAAATGCTGTTGTTGAAGTTGGGACAAGAAGTTTTTTACAAGAGTGAAAAACAGCAAAAAATGTGGTAAAAGAGGGTAGAGCTATTCCCGCCGTCGCTGTGTCTCCATTGCGGGGGAATACGTGTTAGCTGGGACACGGTGAATTATTTGTTTGACTTTTATAATAACTATAACGCCGTGTCCCTGCTTATACACCAAGCTTTGCAAAAGGAGACACGGCTAGGGCGGAATTTTTTTTATTCCCCTCAGGGTCCTCGCAAGGTCTTTTGAAAGAGACGTTGCGGGAACCTAACTCCCCTCCTGTTTTTAGGAGGGGAACGTTGGTTGGTGTGTCGAGCGGGGAGGTCTTTTAAAATTCATCTCAATAGTCTTCAACACATAATCCAAATGCTCAAACACAAGATTATTCTCAAATCGCAAAACAGTAAAACCTAACTCTTTTAATCTTTTATCTCTGTCTTCATCACTAACTACCTGCCCCAAATTAAAATGCCCTTGTCCATCCAGTTCAATAACCAGTTTTTCCGATGAGCAATAAAAGTCAACAATATAATTTTCAATGCTGTGTTGCTTGGTAAATTTTCTTCCGTCAAGTTTTTTATTTTTTAACTGTATCCACAATGTCGCTTCTGCCGGCGTTAGTTTTGTTCGCAACTCGCGCCGTCTCTCTTTCAAATAATCTACGCTATGTTTTTGATTTTCTCTCATGTGTTAATCATTCTGACCTTCCCGGCTCCGCAATTAGCTTTGCCCCCTCCTAAAAACAGGAGGGGAGTTAAAAAAATTACTCCACTCCCACCTCATCAATCTCTTTCATTATTCTATCTGTTTCAGTTAGGGCGACTATTATTTTTTGATAGTGTGTAATATCATCGTAAGACAGCAAACGGTCTTTACGGTCTTTTAACCACTTTTGTGCAGGTTGGTAACCGCCAATGTAAAACTCCCAGGCTATTTGCGGCACCTTATCAAAGTATTGTTTCTCATTGATCCACACTTTGCCTTTTTCATATTTTACCTTGCCAACAATATTATCTCCGGCAACGGGATAGGTGGTAATAAGTTTATTTACAACAGGGCTTTCCAATAAATGTATTTGCCTTAACTCACTACCTAATTTTACCAATTGCCAAAATTTGTTTTTATCAGCCGGGTAAGGCACACGCGGAAAATCTATCTTTAAAAACTCTTTATACTTTTCACGGTAAGTTGGCGAATGTAAAACGGCGTAGATATAATCTAAAATATCTATTGGGGCAAATGTACCTTTTTCATCTGTTTTCTCTGGTACAAAACGAAGATTTAGCTCTTTAGATATTTGTTCAACTATAGTTGGGTTTAGATTAGTTTTTCGTACTTGCTCGTTATGCAGGGTTTTTTGTTCACTACTTTCGGGATAAAGATATAATGGTGCAAAAAAAGTACCAGCACCAGAAAATGCATCACCACACGCAACATCTATAATATTTTTAGATACAAAACCATGCTGAAAGCCGCCATTACCTTTACACATTCTTGGGAATATTACACCGATATTATCTTTAAGCATATGATTAAATCTTTTACTACCAGGAGTACCAACAAACCCTTTGGATATTCCTGAATAATAAATGTACCTTAAGTCGAATGGTCTATATAAATATGGCTTAATAATATTTTTATTATAATTTTCACAAACATCGTTTTTAGCCCATGCCACTTTCCAGTCCCTACTATCTGTTTTCAATTCATACTTAATTCTTATTTCGTCTTCACTTAATTTAATAAAATCATTTAATACTTTTTCTAACTCTTCTTTAGTAAATTTTATATTTAAGCCATCTCTTTCAGTCTTACATCCAGGCCCACTAATTAAAAAGAGTGTATCTAAACTAAAAAAAGTATTATAAATAAGTATTTCATCAAAGTCTTTAGGTACAAAAAAATAGTAAGGCTCCTTATAATCCAATTTTTTCCATTTTATATTTTCTAAAGCGTTTTCAATAAGAATTTTGTATTTGTATTCCCTTAATCCAAAAATTTCAGAGTGATTTACTATTGCCAGTTTGTCCTTTTTTTTAGTATCGCTTTTTATAAATATGTTAATTGATACTCCTTGCATAATATCAAATACATTTTCATCTTTGCTACCATTAGGTGCGGTTTCATTTTTCCTTGAATTGCCATGTAAATCCAGAATATAAATTTTGTCAAAGGTTTCCAATAAATGCTTTCTCATTTGACGATGAGTAATTCCATCTATGAAGCTATTGTTAGAGATATAGGCTAAAACCCCCTCACCATTCTTTTCTATAAAATATTGACCATATCTAATAAATTTAATGTAATCGTCATCTAAGTTTAATTTAGTTTCATTCAAATTCTTTTTATAATCATCAATTAAACTTCCAATCCATGTTTTTTCGCCTGTATTATCAATTGAGGCATTACTACTACTAATCGAATAAGGCGGATTACCCAATACCACCATTACAGGCGTATCTCTTTTCACACGGTTAGCTTCATTGGCTTCTGTACTTAACCATTGAGCAAAAAGAGTTCCTGTATCAGGGTGAGCTTCCTCCAAACTATTAGTAAGAAATACCCGCAAACGTTGTTCTTTCTTTGGCTTATGTCCTGTTTCATTCAGCAGTATTTCTAATTTCAAATGAGCCATAGCATAGCTCGCCATCAAAATTTCAAAGCCGTTCAGGCGGGGTATAATATGGTCGTCCACATAATTACTCCATATTCCTTGTTGCCCATCAAATTTTTTATAAATCTGCCTTATCACTTCAGCTAAAAATGTGCCCGTGCCGGCAGCAGGGTCTAACAACTGCACTTTATGAAATTCTTTTTTCTCTTTTTTGTTGGGTGTTTGGGTGTCTACCTCTACCGTTACCTTACTGGTATCGGCAAGCCCATCTGCTAAATCAAACTCAGTTGTTAATATGTCATCAACTGCGCGTACAATAAAATTTACCACCGGCTCCGGCGTGTAAAATACACCCCTGCTTTTCCGCAAAGCGGGATTATATTCTTTTAAAAAGGTTTCGTAAAAATGGATGACGGGGTCGTTTTGCTGAGTGCTTTTGCCAAAGTTTTTAAGTATGGCGTTTACATTGGTTGCCCTGAATATTTCGGCAAGGGTATCAACAATCCATGACAATCGTGTATCTAAATCATATCCTGCAATATATTGAAACAGCTTACGTAAAAACGGGTTTGAGGTGGGAACCAATGTGGCGGCTTTTTGTCGTGTAAACTCTCCGTCGGTATTATCGTGTATACGGGCGGCAAACATACCATAGGCAATGGTTTGAGCATATATATCAGCAAACTCGCTCTTTGATATATCATGTATCAAAATATCTTTAAATGCCTTGTATTGTTCCTGTAAAGAGGTATCGGGATTGAGCTTATCGGCTTCATCCTGAATTAATGCATTATCTAAAACATAGTGCATCATACGGGCGTTAGCCGCCATTATTTTAGCCAGTGTTTCGGCGCTTGTAATGGTTTGACCCTCATGTGCGCAAAAATCTTTTATTATAGCTTCAAAACGCGCCCAGTTGTTTACATCAGTTTTTAGTTTACCCTTCTCAATATGGGCAATACTTATTTCTGTAACCGGTTCGCCTCTTATATACCAGCGAAAACTTAAATAATCTGTGAGAATAAGATTGTCTAAACTTTCTTTATAGCGGGTAAGCTGTTCTGTTTTGTCAATTTTATCCAGGTCTTCGCCAATATCTTTGGCTTCAATGTAACCAACGGGAATTTCTTTTTTGTTGGTTACAATATAATCAGGAGCGCCACACTGTATTCGCTTGGGTTCATTGGTGGCAATAACATTTTTTACAAGCGTTTCCACCAGTGTTTCCAAATCGCCCCTGTAGGTATGTTCAGTGGCAGTGCCCCTGTTAAAACGTTTGGAAACAGAATTGAAGTAATCTTGTATTGCGGTTTCGGGCATAGTGTATATTCAAATCAAAAATAGGCATTTGATTGATTATTTATAATATAACCACCCCACCTCCGCAAAAGCTTTGCCCCCTCCTTCAAAAGGAAGGGAATAAAATAACTACTACGCTGGCTTTGCGGGTGAGCCGCGTGAGCGATTGCAGCGGAAACCCCGTAGCGCAGCGAGGAGTTGTAGCGGAAAGCGCGGTGCGCTTTTCGCGCACACGCCCTATAAAGTTTGGGCGTGAGTATGAATTATTTGTTTGTCTTTTATAATAACTATAATTGTATCCACTATATATAGTTCGGAATTTACGTTCCAATTGTTTTTTTAATCAGCTTATATAATGGATAGCCCGCCAGGAAAATAAGAAATCCGTATAAGGCAGATAAGGCATCGGTAATAACCACATTAACGGCTACAATCAGTAACACAGCCATAAAAACCAACGGAACAAAAGGATATAATTTTATCCTGAAAATGTTAGCTGATAGTTCATCAGAATTATTTTCTTTTAATGCTGCCCGTTTTCTGAAAATAAAAATTGTACCTGCCGCAGAAACCATTGAAATACAGTCAATGAACATCACATAATTAACTATCTTCTCAAATGTGCCCAATAAAAACAAGGAAAGCAGCATAAGCGCAACAAAAAAGCTTAGTGAAAATTCCTGGGTCATTGTTTTGCTATTAACCCGTTTAAAAATTCCGGGTAGTATTTTATCATCAGCCATAGCATAATATACCCGCGGGTTATACATAAGCGAGGTATTAATAAACCCTAAAACCGAAATAAAAATTACAACGCAGGTAATAGCATAACCGCTTTCCCCAAAAAATGCTTTAGCCAATTCTGCAGCAAGCAGCTTTGAATTTTGCATACCATTAAAACCAAGCACAGAGTAATAAGCAAAATTGATAGTTAAATAAAGAATAATAACAATACCCATACCGGTAAAAATGGACCTGGGAATATTCTTTTGCGGTTGTTGAATATCGGCGCCAAAGTTTATGGTATTCTGGTATCCGCCATAAGTAAAGAAAACTGAAATAAGGCTTATACCAAAAGCTTTAATAAAATTAAAGCCTGTATCATCTGTTGTTGCTGTAGTGACATTCGAAGTATTATGCTTACCGAAAACGGCAAAGCAAAAAAACAGAATTAAAATTATTTTCGCCATGCTCAGCACATTTTGTACCCGCGCCCCCATTTTTATACCAATGTAATTCAACCCATATAAAATAAGTATAACTACCACGGCAGTTAGTTTTATACCTAAATCATTTTGTAATGAGAGCGGCAATAAAATGGGGTTAATATATTCTGCACCCACAATTGCCACTGCCACAGCGCTGGCGGCATTTATAATAACCAGCGACCAGTTAAGCATAAAAGCATAAACAGGATGATAGCAATACGAAAATATTTTGTAAAAACCACCGGCTGCCGGGTAGCGTGAGCCTATCTCTGCAAAGGTAAGTGCACCACAAATACTAATAAGACCGCCAAATATCCAGGCAAGAAAAAATATTAAAGGGGTTCCTGCTTTTTGTGCAACAATGGCGGGTGTGCGAAAAATTCCTATCCCAATAACCAAACTCACAATGATCATGGTCAGATCAAAAAGTTTGAGTTTGGGTTTAATATCCACTTAGGTATAATAGATTAGTGCAGTAAGTTTTTATGACTTTCTACAAAGTTATTTTTTTTCTAATACTAACTCAATTAAATTTGATGGAATAGCTTGTTTATTCCAGCTATTATGTATTGCTAAAGCAGCGCCAATTGCGGCTGCCTCACCAATTGAAGCAGAGTAAACTTCTATATAAGTAAAAAATGAGGAAAGTAATTTCATGAATATCTTATTTTTACAAAACCCGCCGTCAACAACTATTTTATTTACCGGGGAACCTTTTAAAACCAGCCCGGTAGAATAAACCTGGTTAACCGCTATTTGCAGCATTAATTGATGATATGCTTCTTCCGCGCTGTTATATTTACTTAAATCAATTTGCTCAAAACTTAAATTGTAATTAGTACTTACTTCCGGCAACAATATAGCAACATCGTTATCTGAAATAAGATTACGATTGAATACTATCTCTTTGTAGAATGCAGGATTAACATTAAAATAAGATACTATCCTTTCTGCTTCTTTATCATGATGATGTCCCGCGAAAAGCCTCGAGGCTTTTACAGGTTTACCCTGGTAAGAAAGATAGCATAAGCAATCTTGTCTTAATTCTTCTATGGTAAGTGGTGTTTGATTAAATGGATTTAAACTTATAGACCATGTGCCTGTGGAAATAAGCACAAACGGTTCTGAAAAATTAATTAAATAAGGAATCAATGCGGAAGAACTATCGTGCAAGCCAATACCAACAGCAATATTTTTATTTTGTATGTTAATTAAGCGGGTGAAGTCGCAGGAATAAATTGGCGGGAATTTTAGATTCAATTGTTCATTAAGCACCCACTTGTGATAGGCATTTTGTTTAAAATCCCATAACCGGGTATGGCACCCAAGACTGGTTATGTCGGAAGATGAATTTCCTGAAATAAGATAACTTAAATATTGTGGCAAATGCAACGAAAAAGCGATGCGGGAGAAAGTATTAGGTTGTTCATATTTTAACCTATACAATTGCATTCCTGAATTTAAACTTCCTAAAGTAGTAGAGGAGGTTTGTAAAGCTATATCATCTTTACTGCCGTATTGCTTGTAAAATTTTTCATTTAATGCTTCGGGATAGGGTTTTAAATAATTGTATAGAGGTGTTACAACTTTACCATTAGTATCAACATTCACAAAGCTTGCGCCATAGGCTGAAAAATTAATTGCTTTAACCTGAAAATTTTTAAGCTGAAGTATATTGTTAATTGAACTTGTTATCCATTCAGATATTAATATAATATCATCACAGGGAAAACCATCTTCATCAACCGTTTCAGAAAAATTCTCAGAAGAAGAATGAACAATTTTATACTGTTCATTAATCAGGAAATATTTTTTGTTTGTTTTTCCAATATCGAATATTAAAATAACCGGTTCCGGTGGCATAACTATAAACCTGTTGCGGTTGTTTTAATACCTCTTTGTTTAATTAAATTTCCCCGCACGTTTAAATCACGGAAGACTTGCAATGGCTGTAAAGCGCCACCGGCTTGTATCCTGGCTTCTGCCACAATAGGGCGAACATCAGTTCGATAAGCAGTTTGTAAAATTTCCTGCGCTGTTGTAACATCATTGTTGTACTGCGCTTCACGCAACAATTTTTTATTTACAATTAAAGCCTGGGCATAGGCAATTTTAATGGCTTCAACCGATTGTAATAAATCTTCCAACGGGTCTTTTACATTATGCGATGCGTCAATCATCCAGCCTAAATCTGTGGCGTGATTCATTCCCCGTTCATCCATTCCTTCAACCAATTCGTTAAAAATTAAAAAGAGCTGGTAGGATTTAATACAGCCTACTGTTAAATCGTCATCTCCGTATTTAGAGTCATTGAAATGGAAACCGCCTAATTTATTTTCCATTAATAATAGCGCTATAATCTGTTCAATGTTGGTATTGGGTAAATGATGTCCTAAATCAACTAAGGTGTAGGCTTTAGTCCCCAGCTTGCTTGTATATAAAAGCGATTGACCCCAATCTCCGACGGTCATGGAATAAAAATTCGGCTCATACGCTTTATACTCTAAATATAATTTCCAGTTAGCGGGTAAGGCGGCATAAATTTCCTGTAAACCTTCATAAGTGTTTTGCCATGCTTTTCTAAAATTCAATTGCCCGGGAAAACAAGAGCCATCAGCCAGCCAAACTGTTAACGCCCGGGAACCCAATGCAACGCCTTGTTTTATTACTTCAATATTATGCTCAATAGCTTGTTTGCGAACAGCTTTATCCACATGTTGCAGCGAGCCGAATTTGTAACTGTATTTCTGATTGGGTTGATCCTGGAATGTATTGGAATTAACAGCATCAAATTTTAATCCATGCTGTGCCGCTAATGTTTTTATATGCTGTGTGTTTGACGGAATATCCCACGGAATATGCAATGAAATAGCCCCGCTCGATTGGTTTAATTTATGCAGCAATCCAACGTCTTCAATCTTCTCTTCTAAATTGCGTGGCTCACCCCCAATTATAAAACGACCGAATCTTGTACCACCTGCTCCTAACGCCCAACTTGGAATTGCGATTTGAAATTCTTTTAATTTATGTATTACCTCATGAATATTATCAATTTCCGCAGCCACATGCACAAATCTTCTTTTATGCTCGTTTAAACCAACGTTATTCAGTTCTTCAATTTTTGATTTGTCAATTACCATATTAATAGTTTAAGGCAAGAAAAAAACTTTCTCTAACGGAAAACTAACCGGAGAGTTATCAGGATTGGTTTCCATAATATCTTTCATATAAGCCCACCAGCGTTTCATTACAGGATTTGATGGAAGGTTTTTTAATGCTTCAGAATCTATTACGTCAAGAACAGCAAAAAGTGAGTTGGTTTCTCTATCCAGGTAAATATAATAATTGCTGATGCCTGTTTCTTTTAGCAGGGCATATAATTCGGGCCATATAGCATCATGGCGTTTTTTGTACTCTTCTTCAAAGCCCTTTAATAATTTCATTTTTGTTGCTATTCTCATTGATAACTGGTTTATCTTACAAAACCATTTGGCAAACCACCATCAACGTTCAGCACATTACCGGTTGATTTATTCAATAAGCCGCTAACATACACAAAACAAGCGTTGGCGATATCTTCGGGTAAAATCTCTTCGTTCAATAAAGTACGTTTTGCGTAATAAGCAGGTAATTCTTCAACTTTAATGCCGTAAGCTTTCGCACGCCCTTCAGCCCATCCGCCTGCCCAAATGTTGCTATCGCTGATAACTGCGTCGGGGTTAACAACATTTACGCGAATTTTATCCGCACCCAATTCTGCAGCATTCAACCTGCTGAGGTGTAATTGCGCGGCTTTCGCGCTTCCATATCCCGCGTTATTAGGTCCGCTCACCAAAGCATTTTTACTTACAATATTTATCACATCACCGCCAATATCCTGTTTGCGCATTACTTCAATCGCAGCCTGTGTTATAAAGAACTGCCCTTTTACCAACACGTCATACAATAAATCCCAATCTTTCTCAGTATGTTCTTCAATAGGTTTTGAAATAGATAATCCTGCATTATTTACAATAATATCAATTCCTCCAAAGCTTAATGCCGCCACATCCATTGCGTCTTTAATGTCTTTGGTTTTTGTAACATCTAAAACGGTAGTTGTAAAAGCATCTTTACCATATAATTTTTTAAACTCTTCTCCGGTTTTTTCCAATCGTTCAGTATTCACATCGTTTAAAATAACACAAGCACCTTCTTCAATAAATTTCTTTGCTATGGCTTTTCCAATTCCCCCTGCACTGCCTGTAATCAAAGCAATGCGCCCTCTTAAAGCTTTTGGTTTTGGCAGTCTTTGCAGCTTTGCATCTTCTAATAACCAGTATTCAATATTAAATGCTTCCTGTCTTGGTAATGACGTATATTCAGAAATAGCTTCGGCTCCTTTCATTACATTGATGGCATTGATATAAAATTCAGCCGCTACTCTTGCTGTTTGTTTGTCTTTGGAAAATGTGAACATTCCAATACCGGGATAAAGTATTACAACGGGATTAGCATCACGTATGGCAGGGCTGTTCGCGTGTTTATATTTATTGTAATAATCCGAATACATTTTTCTGTATTCATTAAAGTCGGGCGTTAATATTTCTTTTATGTTTTTTACATTGATCAAATCTTCAGTTGACGCTAACTGTAAAACCAGCGGGCTAATTTTTGTACGCAAAAAATGGTCGGGGCAACTTGTGCCTAATGGCGTTAATTTTTCAAGATCATTTGAATTGATAAATTCCAATACTCTCTCATCATCTGTAAAATGCCCTATCATTTTTGTTTGTGAGGAGCAAAAACCTCGTAATACCGGCGCTAATGCAGCGGCTTGTTTAAGACGTTTTTCATTTGCAACAGGCTGAATTTTTACTCCACCGAATACAGGTCTTTTTTTACCAATATTGTTTTGTAAATATTCGGCACAGCGTTCAATCACTTCCAATGAGTTAATATAACTTTCGTAAGATGTATCTCCCCATGTAAATAAACCATGTGAGCCTAACATAATTCCGCGTATTCCCCGGTTTTCGTCTACACACCGTTTTAATTTTAATCCTAAATCAAAACCGGGTCGTTGCCAGTTCACCCAGCCAACAGTACCATTAAATAATTCTTTAGTAATTCTTTCACCGTCTTTTGACGCAGCTATGGCAATAGCCGCGTCGGGATGTAAATGGTCTATATGTTTGAATGGAAGAAAACCATGAAGAGGTGTGTCAATTGATGGCGCTTTAGAATTCAAATCATAAATACAATGGTTAAAGAGTTCAACCATTTCATCTTCATGTTTTATTCCACGATAAACATTTACTAAGCCACGCAGCTTGTCAACATATAACGATGCCAGCCCGTTTTTTTTCAAAGTACCTAAATCTCCCCCTGAACCTTTTACCCACATTACTTCTTTAATCTCTCCAGTTATCGGGTCTTTTGCATTCGCCTTGCACGACGTGTTACCACCGCCATAATTAGTTATACGCAAATCCGCTCCCAATAAATTAGAACGGTAAATTAACAGAGCAACTTCATCACCTTTAAGTTCTATTGCCTTTTTCTCATTCCACAAATTGCTGACATATTTGAACTGTTTTACTATTTCGACTGACATAAAATTTCATTTTACTATAAATTGTAAATTTATCGTAACTAAATTACAATATCCTAATGATAACAATACCAATAATAATAGTTTCAAAATTAATTATTTAAAGAATATACTTATAATAACTATTACCCGACAGGGTGGTTCTGTCGCATCTACTCTTTTAAAGAATAGTTGGAGGTTTTGTAAAATGTTCTGCATTACAATTAACCAATATTTCCAATGTACACCCAATCTCCCTTTATATTCACACATTCAAAATCGGTTAATCCTATTTCTTTAATAAGCAATTCTTTTTGCGGAAAAAAATTCACGTGATGGTCTAACGTATAGAAATAATATCTCTGGCAGGGTGTGACAATAATAAGCTGTTTTCGTGCTACCCTTTTCAGTTCATCAATAGCTTGTTTTAAATTTAAAATATGCTCAATGGTATGTGCACAGGTAACTATGTCAAAAGATTTATCGGGAAAAGGTAATTTTTCTATATATGCTTTTACATAAGTTGCTTTTAGTCCTTCTATAGTATCAAACAGATCTGTACCTGTAAGTTTATACGATGTCCTTTCTGAAAGAACATTCAAAAAATGACCGCGACCACATCCCACATCAAGAAGGGATTCGGCATCAGGTCTTAAATTTTTAATGATATATTCTATGCTGGCAACATTCATATCAGTTACCCTGTCTTTTGCCCGCCAATCCAAATAAAGGTAAATTGAAGAATACTCATCTTCACTCATAGTGAAAACAGTTCTTTTGAAATTCATGGTTTGATCGATATTTTTCCCCTTAAACCAATAATAAAAAAATGGTCTCATAAAAAATTTATTATCCCTTATAACCGGGGGCAGCCAGTTATCAATAATATACCTGATTTTATTAGTTAATTCACGCTTCATATTTTATTCATCCCCCCATTCAGCTCTAAAAATGTTATCGTCTTTCTTGAAGGTTTTTCGTGTGGTGCAATAGCTAAGGTAGTTATTTTAAATTTTATTATTTATTTTGTACTGTTTAAGAAGTAGTGATAAAATCATAATCCTATGAAAATTTCTTTACTCATTGTCTGTTTATTCTATACAAGAATAGCAACAGCACAGGTATCGGTGCTAACCCAACACAACGATTTGGCTCGCACAGGACTGAACCAGAATGAAACAATTTTGAATACCTCTAATGTTAATCAAACCTTGTTCGGGAAGATCTTTACGCGCCCGGTTGACGACCAGATATATGCCCAGCCGCTTGTAGTGTCGGGTGTAGTTCTTCCATCTGTTGGTAAGAAAGATGTGGTGTATGTAGCCACTGTAAATAATACGTTGTATGCTTACGATGCTGATGATCCGGCGCAAACTTCGCCGTATTGGGTTGATTCGCTCACTCCAACTAATACTGTGGTAGTTAATAGCTACGATTTTCCCGGTGCCTGTGGCGGTGATTATAATACGACAATTACCAATAACATCGGCATACTGTCTACACCGGTTATTGATACGAATACGCACACCATTTTTGTACTCACCGCGGATCTTGTGCTTTCTGACAGTAGCTATGAGCAATGGCTTCATGCTATTGATATGAGAACAGGCAGCGAAAAATCCTATAGCCCTATTCAGATAAGTGCTAAATATCAGGGTAATGGCGATGGCAGCGTGAATGATACTTTATATTTTGACGCATATAAGGAGCTTCAGCGTACCGCACTAACCCTTATAAATGGTGTGGTTTACATTACGTGGGCAAGTATTTGTGATTGGCCTCCTTACCATGGATGGATCATAGGATATGATACTACACTAAAGCAAAAATATGTGTGGATGGATACGCCGAATGGCTACGATGGCGGAATATGGATGAGTGGTGAAGGCATTTCATCTGATGGTCTGGGCAACCTATATGTATCAGTGGGCAATGGCTCTCTTGATTCTACCGGCACCGTTCAGGATACTGCCAACCTTGGTGAAAGCTATATAAAACTTACTCCTTCAGGAGATTCACTAAAAGTGAAATCCTTTTTTACGCCTAAGGATTGGGAATATTTAGATTCCCTTGATTTAGACCTTGGCACTGCAGGTCTTTTACTTATCCCTAATACCAGCTGGGCTTTTTCCGGTGGTAAACAGGGAGTAATGTACATGGTTGACCGCGATTCCATGGGGGGAGTAGGTTATATTATGAATCATAACTTAGAAACTTTTACAATTCATGGGGACAGTGACGGTGCGTTCTGGGCAAATGGTGTTTATGGCGGCCCTGTTTATTGGAAAAATGATTCTGCCGAATATGTGTATGTATGGCCTGCCATGACACATTTGTTCGCCTATAATGTTGACACGCCGCTAAACCAATTAGATTCAGACGCAGTAATGAAAAGTGAAGAAATATCACCTGAAAATGTAAGACCCGCGGGTGGTATGCTCTCCATTTCTGCCGACAGGACTGCCATAGGCACAGGCATTGTATGGGCATCTCTGCCTCTAAGTGTGAATGAGGATGCGTATCCAGGAACATGGTCGGGAATCTTAAGGGCTTATGATGCCAATAATCTGAACAATATGTTATGGAGTTCGCAGCAAGATTCTACCCGCGATTCTTTGGGCAGATGGGCGAAATTCGTTTGCCCTACAGTAGTCAATGGCAAGGTATATATGGCTACTTTTTCAAACCAATTAGTAGTTTATGGACTGCTTAACCCTACAGGATTGCAACAAATGCCGTCAGCTAATGTAGTATCTCTTTATCCTGATCCCGCAACAGATATGGTACACTATACCACACAGCATACTATTAATTATATAGAGATAGATAACATCCTGGGGCAAACAGTACAAACATTTAGCAACACCACTTCGCAATCATTTGATGTGTCAACGCTGGCTGCCGGAACTTATCTTGTGAAATTTGTTAATGCTAATTCTATCACTGTAAAAAAACTGGTGATAGAAAAATAAAAGATTAAGAATATATTTTACTAATTACGTTATGAATCCCGGTAAATTAGCTGATACATTTGGCAGGAGTATTTTTTTAAAAAAATACCTTGGATTTTTATTATTGCTTATAGCCATTGTTATTGGTTTATTTACCTATAAAGACTATGGTATTTCGTGGGATGAGCCAGTGCAACAATATATAGGGCAAACGAACTATAACTACATTTTACGCGGAAATCTAACTGGTTTAAATTTTAGGAATAGTGACTATTTAAATACCAGGGCCAAGGCATATGGTGTTGCGTACGAAGTGCCATTAATTCTACTTGAAAAGATATTGGGCTTAAAAGATACAAGAGATATCTTTTTAATGAGACATCTTGTTAACCATTTATTTTTTCTGTTAAGCGCGTTTATATTTTTTCTGTTAATAGATTATCTATATAACAATAAGCTGCTGGCGACAATAGGGTTTTTGTTGCTGGTTGTTAACCCGCTTATTTACGGGCATTCTTTTTTTAATTCTAAGGATATTCCGTGTTTAAGCATGTTCATTATTTGCTTTATGCTTTCCGCACTTGCTTTTAATAAAAAAACTTACAAGCATTTCGCATTGCTTGGTGTGGGTTGCGGGTTGCTAACAGATATAAGAATTATGGGGATATTGTTAATAGGATGCATTTGCCTGTTTTTAATGATTGATTTCATCGCCTTGAGAACAGATAAAAAACAACAACGAAAAACCTTATACTTGTTTATTACTTTTATAAGTGTTACTCTTTTAGTTCTCTATATAGCATGGCCCTACTTGTGGGTTAATCCGCTTGGTAATTTTGCAGATGCATTTAACTCCATGTCAAAATTCAGTTGGGATCAAAATGTAATGTTTAATGGGCAATCCATTGCGGCAACTCACTTGCCATGGTACTATAGTATAACATGGTTTTTAATAACAAATCCAATAATTTATCTTGCCTTAGGTACCTGGGGAATAGCATTTTTTATTTTCTGCTTTTGTAAAAATTATAACTTGTTTCTTTTTAACCAAAAGGAGAGAAACAACCTTTTATACCTGTTTTGTTTTATTGTGCCGTTTTTATCGGTTATTATTTTACATTCGGTGCTATACGATTCATGGCGGCAATTATATTTTGTATATCCTTCATTTATTTTATTAGCGATATATGGTTTGAGTAAACTAATAAAGACAAAAGCCAGGATGGTAGTTTTAACTGTAATAATAGCTGGTACTGGTTTGGCAGGATTTTATATGATTACTAATTACCCGTTTGAACATATCTATTTTAATCAGTTTGTAAGGTCTGATGAACCGGAATACCTTAGGCGAAACTGGGAACTTGACTATTGGGGTACATCTTTTAAGCAGGGACTTGAATACATTCTTAAAAATGATGCCTCTGCAAAAATTAACGTACAAGTATCTGATGCTCCGGGATTATTCAACTATTTAATATTAAAACCCGAAGACAGAACAAGATTACATTTTTGGGACGATGGTTCGTTGTATACCCAAACCCATTCAAATGGCTTAATGATACCGTATACTAATAGTTTAGATAGCGTCAGTTACTTTATTACAATTTACAGGTATCATCATAACGATTACCCCTATAACCCCTCGCAGGTCTATTATTCAATTAAAGTTCTTAATAATTCAATACTTACTGTTTTTAAATTGAAATGAAAGTGGATTCATAATCTGATTCTTATATTTGTAATTGCTTTAAATAAATACAAAAATGTTTGTAACGATAAAATTTATACGAACATCAATTATAAATAATTAAAATATTAATGACAACCTAAAATAAGATTAATTGAAGATTCCTGTAAAACCTATATACTACATCATATTGCTTACGGGCATTGTATTACGCTTGATCCCTTACTTTTTAAACCGCAGCTTATGGATGGATGAAGCCTGGCTTTCTTTAAATATTATTGACAGAGATTTCATGGGGCTTATGCAACCATTAGATAGTAACCAGGTAGCGCCGGTTTTATTTTTATTCATTGAAAAAGCGAACGTAATCTTATTTGGCAATTCGGAATATAGTTTACGCTTATTTCCACTTATATGCGGATTATTGAGCTTCCCGTTGGTCTATCGTTTCACCAAAGCAATATCCGGTAATACAACTGCTGCGCTACTTTCGCTTTTTCTTTTCGCAACCTCCCGTACTCTTATCTACTATTCCACAGAAGTAAAACAATATGAAAACGATGTTTTTTGCGCATTATGTCTGTTAACTCTCGTATTCGACTCATCATTTTCCGCCAAAGCAAATAAGAGATATCTTCTGCTGGCTATTGTTGGTTCGGTGTTAATTTTTATGTCAAATGTTACCATATTAGTATTGTTTACTATCGGGATTTATTACCTGTTCAAATACCGTCTCGCAATTTTCAGGCAACGGTGGTTATTGGTTATGCTTATCTGCTGGACAATAGCATTCCTGGTAAACTATTTCAGTTTTATTTATTCCAACCCCGAGCGCTCTTTTATGTTGAGTTATTGGCAAAACAGTTTTATGCCTTTTCAAATTTTTTCTGCCGGTTACTGGGTATGGATGTATGATAAAATTATATCCAATTTTGAATTTTATACATTGGTACCTTTGACTGTTTTTATTTTATCAGTCATTATTTTTATAGTAAAAAGACAATGGCTGTTCTTATACCTTATTTTATTCCCTTTATTACTGCATCTTATTATTTCAGGATTAAAAATGTACCCGTTTGAAACAAGACTTATACTTTATTTAAGTGCTTTTATTATACCAGCAATAGGTATTGGTATTATTGAGTGGTTGCAATTAATAAAAAAGCAAATTACTAAATACCTAGCCGTTCCAATTTTACTAATTATATTAGTCTATGGAACTATTGCACAATTGGCAGATATTGATTATCCGTTTGGGGCAGTTGGGCATTATCCTCAAGAAATTAAAAAGAGTATTTCCTTTATTGCTTCTAATATATCAGATGGACAAAAGGTATATGTCTATTTTGATTTAATACCGTCACTGACATATTATATAAAAACTGACAGGGTTCCTTTTAAAGATAATGTAATTTTGGGAACGGATAACTGGGGTGAAAAAGACTCCGATATTTGTTTTAATGATGTAAGTAAACTACATGGTGAGGTTTGGCTGTTATTTTCTCCTATTTACCACCAACATTGGGGTGTTGAAGAATATACCCTTAAACGCCTAACTACTGAATCACATGCAGTAGTATTAAAAACATTTAAAACTGATTGTAGTTCTGCTTACCTGGTAAAAATTAATTAATGGATTTGGAATAAAAATAACATTCAGATGAAATTTCCAGTAAAGCCTGTTTACTACACGTTATTATTATTAGGAATTGTGCTGCAGTTAATTCCCTATTTTATAAACCGCAGCTTGTGGCTTGATGAATCATTGCTAGCCTTAAATGTTGATAGTAGAAGTTATGCAGAACTTCTTAAGCCGTTAGCTTATTGGCAGGTAGTACCGGTTTTATTTTTGTTCATTGAAAAAACCAATATAATTTTATTCAGCGATTGTGAATATAGTTTACGCTTATTTCCGCTTATATGCGGGCTATTAAGCCTGCCTTTGGCATATCGTTTCACTAAGGCAATATCGGGCAATACTGCGGCTGCGTTACTTTCACTTTTCCTTTTGGCAACCAATCCCCTTTTTATCAGCTATTCCACAGAAGTACGACAATATGAAGGCGATGTTTTTTCGACATTATGCCTTTTTACCCTTTTATTCGATGCATCGTTGTCAGGCAAAGAAAATAAGAGATTTATTCTGCTGGCTATCGCCGGTTCGGTGTTAATTTTTCTGTCACACATTGTTATATTAGAATTGTTTACTATTGGTGTTTATTTCTTGTTCACATACCGCCTCACCATTTTCAGGAAACGTTGGTTAATAGTGATGTTTATTTGCTGGACAATGACATTCGCGATAGATTATTTCGGTTTTATTCGTGATAATCCCTCCCAATCTTTTATGTTAGCTTCCTGGCAACAGGATTTCATGCCTTTTACCTCCAACATCTGGGTATGGATGTATGGGAAAATTTTACCCGATTTGGGGTTTTATTCATTGGCTTTTTTGGCTGCTTTTATTTTATCAATCACTATTTTTATAGTAAAAAGGCAATGGTTGTTACTATATATTCTTTTATTTCCGTTAGCACTTATTCTGATTATTTCAGGATTTCAAATGTACCCCTTTGAAATGAGGCATATACTTTACTTAAGCGCTTTTATTATACCGGCAATATCTATCGGGCTTATTGAATGGGTGCAAGCCGTAAAAGAGCAAATTACTAAGTATGTAGTTGCCACTGTTTTAATAATGGCAACAGTGGAATTATCCATTTTACAATTGGTAAATACTCAATACCCGTTTGGGAGAATATGGCATTCACCGGAAGATATTAAAAAGAGTATTGCCTATATTGCTTCTAATATATCAAAGGGTCAAAAAGTATACGTTTATTTTGGTGCAAGACCGGCATTGACTTATTACATTAAAACCGGGCATGTTCCTTTTAAAGATGATGTTATTTATGAGTCAATTTACTGGAATGATATACCGCCCGACGAAACCTTCCATCATGAGATTAGTAAAACATCCGGTGAGGTTTGGGTATTATTTTCACATGTTTACCCTGAACATGCCGGTGACGAAGCTTATACCATGCAACAACTCCTGAATGATCATGATGTTATATTAAAAGGAATTCAAACTGACGGAAGTGCTGCATACCTGGTACAAATTAATTCTACTAATTAAATAATTACAATCCTATCACTTATAAAGGATTAATAAAATATCTCTGTACATAATTATTGGAAAATAATTTTAAATTAAACATGCTAACTTTTTCCGAATTTTAAATGCTATGCCAAAAAAGTATATTTTTATACTTAAAATTACGAAAATTGATTTCATACAAGTACTGAATAATAAATGGATTCAACCACCGATCCTAAACCCTTATTGGATAAATTAAATAACTGGTTTAAAAAGCATATTAAATGGGTATTGTGCATCTTAATTTTGAGCTGGACAGGGGTTCGGATTTATTATTATAATTCTATAATTAAAAGCCCCCTTTATAGCTTATATTTATTTGACCAATCGGATAATAAATTTTTTGATGATTGGGCTAAATATCTTAATAAGGATTGGTTAAATACACAACCTTTACATCCCTACCATTGGTGGCATAAGTCTTTTGCCAATTATTACCTGAAAAAAAATCCTGAAAAGTTAAAAGAAATTCTTGCAGAAAAGACAAATAAAGATTCTTCAACTATCGTCGGTTTAGACGCATGGAATTTTGCTGAGAAAGCCCTGTGGAATGAATGGTATCATGGTAACCAATACCATCAGGAACCACTTTATCCATACTTGTTAGCGGTTTTTTACTATTTAAACATTGATGAAGTTAATGCTATGATTATAATCCAATTAATGTTGGGTATTTTGAGCGGCATTTTGCTCTTTTTTATTACACGAAAATACTTTGGCGAAACCACTGCTGTTTTAACCGGTGTATTATATCTATTATGCGGCATATTACTATATAATGAAATAATACTACTGAGGACTTCATGGATCGTTTTTCTTACCATTCTAAATGTAGTTGTTATTGACAGGGTATTTTCAAGACCTAAACCATTGTTATTTTTTCTATGCGGCTTATGTATAGGGGTTTCATTCCTCATGCAGTCTACTTTTACTCTATTCCTTATCGGCGTTCTTGTAATCACATTCTTCACCGGGCGGCAAAATTTGGTTCAATACTTAAAGAATTCAGGTTTGCTCCTTTTAGGTTTTTTTATCCTTTTCTCTCCGGTTATCATTCGTAATATGATTGTGGGTGCCCCCACATTCAGCACCAGTAGCGTTGGACCGGTTACATTTATTGCTTGCAATGCTTATGGAACAGATACTATTTCAGCCTGGTATCCTTCGGCAGAAACAGATGCTGAAATCATGGGAAAAGCCAATAAAAGTTTAAGTAAGGCAATTATTGCAACTCTAAAAACTTATCCTTCAATCGGGCCATATTTTTCTTTGGAATGGAACAAACTTAAGGCAGCGTGGGGTGGCATTGAATTTCCTAATAACGAAAACTATTATTTCTATAAGCAACATATTCCCATTCTTCAATATACCTGGGTAAATTTTTTCCTGCTCGCTCCTTTAGCATTATCAGGGTTAATATTTTGTATTTATTACCGGAAAAAATATTATGCTTTATATCTTGCAATTGCTGTGCAGTTAATCACTTTATTGCTGTTTTACGTTTTAGCCAGATTAAGGGCCCCGTTAGTCATCCTTGCTTTACCGCTAGCTGCTTTTACTATTATTGAATGTTTTAACATTCAGCACAAGAAAAAATCTATAGTTTTTGCTGAACTGGGGCTGGCCGGAATTTTATTGTTTTTATCATTTTCAGATTATAGCCCAACTTTGGATACTGAAATGATAACAGCTGGAAATTATGAGTTGGTATACGCTACTTATTTTGCCAATAAACTAAGTGAATATTCAACAAAACAGCAATGGGATAAATGGCTGGAATTACAGAAACAATTAATTGACCTGGAGCCGGATTATGTAAGCCATATAAAAACGGATGAAGATTTAATTAATGTAAATCAAGTATACATTGTACAGGATTTTGAAAAATGGCACCAGTTGCGAAAAGGGGTATATGATATTTTAGGGGATAGTTCAAATGCAGTGGCCGAAAATACTATTGTAGATACATTAAATTCATTTATTATAAATTATTTAAAAGGAGTTATCATTTCGGGAAATTTAGATAAATCAGCCAGGGATGCGTATTGTAACAGAGGTATATTTTACGTCAATGCGGGTAAAATTGACCTTGCAATAGCGGATTTTGATAGGGCCATTGAACTTGACTCCACCGACGCCGACGCTTATAATAATCGGGCATTACTTTATTTAAATGAAAGTAAATTGGATTTAGCATTGTCTGATTTAAATGAAGCTATTGCACACGATTCCACATTTGCTCTTTATTATTATAACCGCGGAATAGTTTATAACCGTTTAAATAATAAAATAAATTTGTCAATAGCCGATTTTAGTAAAGCTATTAAGCTTGAACCTAACTATGCCGCGGCTTATAATGACAGGGGATTATGTTATATAGGTATTGGTAAAACCAATTTGGCATTGGCTGATTTTACCGAATCCATCTCAATTGATTCCAATAATGCCAGTGCTTATAGCGATCGTGCATTCCTTTATGTCGGGCAAGGCAAAAATGATTTGGCCCTTATTGATTGTAATAAAGCTATTGCACATAATCCCACCTCTCCTTTATATCTATATAACCGCGCTCTTTTTTATAAGGGAATCAAACAATATGAGAAGGCAATAGAGGATTTCACAAGAGGCATTGAGCTAATGCCTCAAAATGTTGAAGTTTATTTTTACAATAGGGGCATATGTTTTGCCAGCATTCAAAACTATTCTGAAGCTATTGATGATTTTTCAAAAGCCATTCAATTGAATCAATCTGTTCCCGACTATTGGTTAAGTCGCTCTTTGGCCGAAAGTCAAACCGGGCAAATCGAAATGGCAGAAGCCGATGCATTTAAAGCGAAGCAATTGCAGAAAAAATAGTTTTTATTTAGTAATAATTATTCTTGAAGTATATCACAATTTATTTTGACTGATAAAAAGAAAAATAACGAATTAAAAGAAACCAAACCTGAAGAGGCAATCGTAAGAAACAAAAGTAACCTGTTGTTAGTTTGGTTTTGTGCCACACTTATTGCCATTATTACCGGCATTGTGTTTTCCCCATCTCTACAAAATGATTTTACCAATTGGGATGACCCAGTTTATATAAAAAATAATCCGTTAGTGTCCGGTAATTCGGTACCGCTAGTAAAAATATTTGAAACTCCAGTTTCTGGTCACTACCACCCCCTTACTATCCTGTCTCTTGCTATGAATTATAGGTTGGGCAAATTAAATCCCTTCGGTTATCATCTTGAAAATGTGATTTTGCATATACTTAATACCATTTTGGTATTCTTTTTCGTTTTTTTGCTCACGCGCCGTAATTTATTGATGGCAGCAGTTGTATCATTATTCTTTGGTATTCACCCCATGCACGTAGAATCGGTATCATGGATAAGCGAGCGTAAAGATGTATTGTATGTGTTATTTTTTGTGGCGGGACTAATTACTTACTTGCGTTATAGTGAAACGAAGAAAATTATTTGGTATTTATTTACGTTTTTACTCTTTATGCTTTCCTGTTTATCGAAAGAAATGGCAATTGTTTTTCCCGTTATTCTTTTGCTGATAGATTATTTAAAAGGTGTTGAGTGGAAGAGACGACTTTTTATTGAAAAAATTCCCTTTTTTCTCTTGGCAATACTATTAGGTGTTATTGAAGTTAACATACAATCGGGCAATGAAGTTAATAATAACAATATGAAGATTTTTACCCTTTTCCACCGGTTTTTGTTTGCTTCTTATGCTCCCATAATGTATATGGTAAGGCTTTTTGTTCCGTATAAATTATCAGCCTTTTATCCTTATCCTGACGTACTTAGCGATAATGGTATTCCATTAATATTCTATTTTTCGCCATTTATATTGCTCGGAATATTGCTTGTTCTGGTTTACTTTTTTATAAAAAAAGAAAAAGAGATTGTATTTGGGCTGCTTTTTTATTTTGTGTCTATTTTATTAGTTGTACAATTCATTCCGATTAATCCTTACATAGTTCCCGATAGGTATAGTTACTTGTCCTATATAGGGTTACTATTTATTGTGGCGTATTTTATTAATAAATTATGGCAAAGTAAAAATAACATTATGGCTTTGTTTAAATATCCCCCCATCATAATTGTGGTTATTGGTGCTATTGTATTCAGTTGCCAGACTTACAGCCGAACGCAGGTGTGGAAAAACAGTGAAACGTTATGGACCGATGTGATTGATAATTACCCTAAAGTCTCCGTAGCATATAAGGCGCGGGGAGATTATTATTATGATATTCATAAAATAGAAAAAGCTATATACGATTATAATAAAGCCATTGAATTTGATTCCGGCTACGCAGGAGCCTACACTAATCGCGGAATACTTTATTTGAATACCGGCAAAATTAACCGGGCAATAGCCGATTTTGATAAAGCCATTGCACTTGACTCAACTGATGCAGATGCCTATAATAATCGCGCGCTATTTTATTTGAATACCGGTAAAACTAATTTGGCAATAGCTGATTGTAATAAATCCATTGCACTTAATCCTAATTCTGCAAGCTGTTATTATAACCGGGGAATAATTTATTCCGCCCTGGTTAATAAAAAGGATTCGGCAATAGCTTATCTAACTAAAGCTATTGAACTCGATTCCACTTACGCAGACGCCTATAATAATCGCGGTTTACTTTACGTGAATACCGGTAAAACTAATTTGGCATTGGCTGATTTCACTAAAGCCATTCTACTTGATTCTAACAATGCAAGCGCTTATAGTAATCGCGCATTTCTCTATCTTAGTCGTGGTAAAAATGATTCAGTACTTGTCGATTGTAGTAAAGCCATTGCCCATGATCCCAAATCTGCTTTATACTATTATAACCGTGCACTTTTTTATAAAACGGTCAATCAATATGAAAAGGCAGTAGATGACTTTACAACCGGTATTCAATTAAATCCTAAAAATGTTGAAGTATATTATTATATGAGAGGGATATGTAATGTTAACCTACAAAAATATAATGAGTCAGTTGCCGATTTTTCAAAAGCCATTGAATTGAATCCATCGGTTGCTGACTATTGGCTTAGCCGCTCATTTGCTGAAAGCAAAATCGGTCAGCATGAAGCGGCAAAAGCTGATGCTTTAAATGGTCAACAATTGCAGGGAAAGTATTAAGATTATAACTATCAAGAGCGCAAAGAAATAAATACGCAAAGAACGCAGAGAAAAATATTTATTATATTTAGCTTAAGCATATAAGGATAATAATCAAGCCTTAATCTTTGCATTTATTTGCGCAAAACTCTATGGTTTATTTTTTTTGAAACTTAAATGCAGATTTACTAAACCCTCCTTGCAGCTTTTTTGTTACTCTATTGTTACTTTGGATTAGTAAAAGTAATATATCTAATTGAACTGCAATAGAATAAGACGATAATTTAGTACCGGGGGCGGGAATCGAACCCGCACAGCCATTGCTGGCCACAGGATTTTAAGTCCTGCGTGTCTACCAGTTCCACCACCCCGGCGGGCGGTTGCAAGTTTTAATCGAACGCGTGTTTACTAACTTGAGCGGGAGACGAGACTCGAACCCGCGACCCCAACCTTGGCAAGGTTGTGCTCTACCAACTGAGCTACTCCCGCAATTTAGTATAAAATAAAGAACGATAACTTGTACTATATCCCTGATTTAAACAATCCCAAATTCAGGGTCACAAATATAGAAATTTAGGTGTAATCAAAAAACGAAAAAAATTAAATAAGGTTTTTTACATATTCAATAGCCTTACCCAATCCTGCGGCCTCGGTTCCACCGGCTGTGGCGAAAAACTTCTGCCCTCCTCCACCTCCTTTTATTTCTTTAGCTGCCTCGCGAATGATTTTAGAGGCATCCAGATTTTTCTCAGCTACAAGATTATCTGATATAATTATAGTAAGCTGCGGCTTATCATTTACCACGGCGCCTAAAACCAGGAAAAGGTCACTTACCTCGTTTCTGAGCTCATACGCCAGTTTCTTAATTGTATCAACATTATTAAGGTCAACCACTTCGCCTATAAAATTTATTGCACCATTTTTGTGCGTTTTTTGCTTAAGTTGTGCCTTAAAAACCGATACTTGCAATACCGATAATTTTTCAACTTCCTTTTTCAAAGCATTATTCTGGCTAAGCGCGGTATTTAAGGCCTGCTCAATATCTTTCGGATTGCCGAGCAATTCTCCTATTTTCGTAAGTTCGTTTTTATCTTTTATAATATGGTTAGTAGCCGCTTCACCCGTCACTGCTTCAACACGCCTAACACCCGCTGCTATTGCACTTTCAGAAGTAATAAAGAAATAACCCAATTGCCCTGTGCTATTTACATGAGTGCCGCCGCATAATTCCATTGAAAATTTTTCATCAAAGGTCACTACACGAACCTTGTCGCCGTATTTTTCACCAAATAATGCCATTGCACGTGTTTTCATAGCCTCTTCCAATGGCATTACTTTTGTTTCGCGGGTAATGTTTTCGCGTATTTTTTCATTTACTATTCGCTCAACCTGTTCTATTTGTTCATCCGTCATTTTAGCAAAATGTGAAAAATCGAATCGTAAATAATCCGGCGCAACCAGCGAGCCCTTTTGCTGCACATGTGTTCCCAGCACTTTACGTAAGGCAGCATGTAAAAGATGGGTGGCAGTGTGGTTATTTGCTATGCTGTTTCTTAATGAGGCATCAACTTTTGCAAAAACTTTCCCTTCAATTGTTTTGGGCAATTTATCTACAAAGTGAATGATAAGCTCATTTTCTTTCTTCGTATCTATTACATTAATTATTTCATCGCCAAACTGAAGTGTTCCTTTATCGCCCACCTGTCCGCCGCTCTCCGCATAAAAAAGAGTCTTATCTAAAACAATTTGATAAATGGTTTTATCCTTTTGTTTAACGGCTCTGTATTTTACCACCTCTGCTTCACTCTCTAATTTATCATATCCTAAAAACTCGACTTTATTCGCCTGTTTAACTTCTGTCCAATCTGATGATTCAATGGCAGTGGCTTTGCGAGAACGGGTTTTCTGTTTTTGCATTTCTTCGTTAAACCCTTTTTCATCCACTGTAAATCCCTTCTCATGTGCTATAAGTTTGGTAAGGTCTAAAGGAAAACCATAAGTATCGTATAGTTCAAAAGCAATTTTACCATGTATAATTTTATTATAATTAACTTTTTGTGCAATTAATACTGTTAAATTACCAGAAATAAAATCTGAATATTTCACTGGATATAACATTATACCGCTGTGTCTACTTATGTCAAAACCTTTTTTAAAAAGGTGATCTGTATGGGACTCATCATAATCTAATATATCATACCCGCTCTTTGATTCGGGTAAATAAATATCATATTTGTACTCATTAACTTCATAATTGAAAAGAGCATTAGGATTGGAAACCAAAATAATTCTCTTTAATTGTTCAAATAGTATCTCCTTTTCATAATTATCAATTCTTTTTATACCTTCTGACAATGTCTTTAAAAAAGATTGTTCTTCTTCAAAAATTACCTTTGCAACAAATTCTTCCTGTTTTTTCAATTCAGGAAAAACATTGGCAAATTCTTTTGATAAAACCGGCACAAGTTCAAAAAGAGCAGGTTTATCAAAATTCAAATAGCTATAACCATATCTAACCGCACGACGAAGAATACGCCTTATAACATAACCTGCTCCAGTGTTTGAGGGTAATTGTCCATCTGCAATACAAAAACAGATAGCACGTATATGATCTGCGATAACCCGCATGGCAATATCTGATTTCTCTTTAGCGCCATATTTTATCTTCGATTTCTGTTCAACTACATTAATTATGGGCTGAAAAATATCCGTATCATAATTAGAGTTTTTATTCTGTAAAACACGCGTCAATCGTTCAAAACCCATCCCGGTATCTACATGTTTAGCGGGAAGAGGTTCTAATTGTCCGTCAGATTTTCGGTTATACTGGATAAATACAAGATTCCATATTTCTATAACCTGCGGGTTCCCGGCATTTATTAAGGATTTTCCATCAGTTTTCTTTCTTTCTGCATCAGGGCGGGTATCGCAATGAATTTCTGAACACGGTCCACAAGGTCCTGTATCTCCCATTTCCCAAAAATTATCTTTTTTGTTGCCATTAATTATATGGTCTTCGCTTATCCATTTTTTCCATTCATTGAACGCCTCAGTATCGCGTTCTAAGTTTTCTTTTTTATCTCCTTCAAAAATGGTCACGTATAAGCGGTCCTTAGGAATTCCATATATTTTGGTCAATAATTCCCATGCCCATTCAATTGTTTCTTTTTTAAAATAATCGCCGAACGACCAGTTCCCCAACATCTCGAACATGGTATGATGATAGGTATCAATTCCCACTTCCTCCAAATCATTATGCTTGCCCGAAACACGAAGGCATTTTTGCGTATCGGCAACACGAACTGATTGAGGTTTTTGGTTGCCAAGAAAAATATCCTTAAACTGGTTCATGCCCGCATTGGTGAACATGAGAGTAGGGTCATTTTTCACAACAATGGGGGCAGAAGGAACGATAGTATGCTGTCTTTCCCTGAAAAAATTTAGGAATGTTTGTCTTATCTCGGCTGAACTCGACATAAATTTATACTGTCTTATTATTTTTAATTGTGTGGATCAATAATTAAATTTGCACGCCTTTGTCCGAGGACGCCCCGCATTGAAGCGGAGCCGAAGGTGCACAAAATTAGCGTTTATTAGTGAGCTATGAAAAAAATTAAATATTACTATAACACGCATTCATTACGTTACGAGAAATATGAAGAATCTCTCGTCAGGAAGATATTTCGTGTTATTGGTCTTATTTCTGCCGCACTGGTGTTTGCATTTATAGTAATGTACCTGGCTTATACCTATTTGGATTCACCTAAGGAGAAAGTACTTAAACGCGAAATAAGCCAGATGCAACTGCAATATGATATTTTAAACCAGAAAGAACAACAAATGAACCAGGTGCTTTCTGACCTTGCTGACCGCGATGATAATATTTACCGCGTGATATTTGAAGCTGACCCCATTCCGCGCAGCGAGCGGGAAGCAGGTTTTGGTGGAACAAACCGTTATGCCAATCTTGAAGATTATGATAATAGCGACCTGATGATTCAAACGACGCAGAAACTTGATGAGTTGCGCCAGCAAATGTATATCCAGTCAAAATCATATGATGAGTTGGATAAACTCATAAAAAATAAAAAGGACTTACTTGCATCCATTCCATCTATTCAACCCATAGCCAACCGGCAGTTGACACGAATAGCATCAGGCTTTGGTATGCGCATTGACCCGATAAATAAAGAGCCCATCTTTCACCCGGGACTTGATTTTGTTGCACCAACCGGCACACCCATTCATGCCACCGGCGACGGCGTTATAGAAGAAGTAAACGGCGGGCAAAGCGGCTATGGTAATTACGTGATGATAAAACACGGCTTTGGTTATGAAACATTATACGGACACATGAGCCGTGTAAATGTGCGCATGGGACAAAAAGTAAAACGCGGCGATGTGATAGGCTTTGTAGGAAGCACAGGGCGTTCAACAGGACCTCATTGCCATTATGAAGTGATAAAAGACGGTCATAAAATAAACCCGATAAATTTTTTCAGCTCCGATTTAACACCTGAAGAATACCAGAAAATTCTTGAACTCTCAGAACGCAGCAATCAATCGTTCGACTAATAATTAGCGGTTAACCCGAAATAAAAAAGCCCTCTGATAATCGGAGGGCTCTTTAATTTGAAGCAGTGCTAATTTATCTTTTTCTTTTCTTAGCTGCTTTCTTTTTAGCGGGCTTTTTAGCCGCCTTCTTTTTTGTAGCCATAGTTTGTTAATTTTTTGTTGAATCAATATTAGAACTATTTTATAACATATAATAATTTTCCTTCAGTGCATTATTCACACGCTTGTGTGAATAATGTTGATAAACTCAATCTCAAAAATTTATTTTGAATGATTTTGAAAATTTATTCTTCATGATTCTGTTCTTTAAAAAATTATTATTTGTCGAACGTAAAAATATAATGAAATAAAATAGCCTGAAACATACAGCAGTCAAGTGTTTCAGAGTATTGTTAATTTTTAAAAATTAATACTGATTCATTCTCCGCAT
This sequence comes from Chitinophagales bacterium, assembly GCA_963770495.1. Taxonomy (GTDB): domain Bacteria; phylum Bacteroidota; class Bacteroidia; order Chitinophagales; family CAVYQA01; genus CAVYQA01. The sequence continues at coordinate 129,248 of CAVYQA010000002.1, forward strand.
TATTTTCTTCATTAAATTCTATTCTGTTTTGCAAAAAAATCTATACGCCAATGATATTATTCAATATTTGAAACGACTGATTTAAACTACAATATTTCAGAAAATAATTTTAGAAAAAATTAAAATCATGAAAAAGCGAAAAGAAAAAAGTGATTTTGAAAAATATCAATCGGTCGCCCGATGATAATACATCGTGAGCAAGTGACCGCCCTCCGTATATTGCACGATAAGCTGGTCTTCGGAGATGCGTAGTATTTTCAGAGAATACGATGTGCTTACTGACAAATCAGAAATAGTAATTGTCATCTGCTTATCATCTGCTGTCCATGTGCCGGAAATATAACCATCAGGAGACATGCCTTGTTGCACAGAGCCATTATCACTAAAAATAAGGTCAAACTCCGAAGCATCATTATCACGAGAAACTATAGCACCGTTATCTTCAATTTTATCCTGTACCCACTTATTGCAAAGCATATTTTTCAACGGAGTCGGGGTAACCGATTGTGAATAAGCCGGAACTACAATAAAAATTGAGAAAACAATAAAATACCCGCGTAATAACATACTATACATTCAAATGTGCGGCAAAATTAAACACTTGTAAGGGAAGAATCAAAAGTATTATTTACGGATTAAATAATTTAATTAATTATGGTTTACTCCTCCAAAAGGACAATAAAACTAATTTGCATCGGGTTAAGATACTCAATTAGATGGTCAATAAAAGTTTCTCCATATTTTACATAAAAAGAAAGGAAATTTTCGCTGCGTTCCTGCAACCCATTGCCTGGAAAAAGTTTTTCCTTTAACGATGAAATCTGGCTTACTGCCTGTTCCTGTTTTCGTTTTTCAGCACGAATCATCTTTTGCTCAATATGCTCCAGTCCCCTATCCATTTTAGCTTTCTCAGCCATCACATTGGCTTCAAGTGTCGGGTCAACTGCAGCAGCTTTTTCTTTTAATACGGCGAACAACTCATCCATGTTTTTTCGTGTTCCATTCAATTGAAGTTCAGGAGAACCTGTCTTACGGATATAATTTTTAATAAGCGAGTCAGTAGCCAGAAAAAGCTCTTCTGCAGTAAAACCGAATTTTTGAATGCGGACACTTTGCGTCTTATCTAAGATCAGGCATGAATTACGCAAGACAATCATTGGATAGTTTATCCTATAATAATCAAACAACGAATTCAGCTCTAACCAATAACTCACCTCTGCCCCACCACCAACAAATGCAAGATTAGGTAAAATCATTTCCTGGTATAAACCTCGTAAAAGCACGTTGGGGCTAAATCGTTCGGGGTGAGTAGCTATTTCTTTTCTCAATTCATTTTCGGAAAAAGAAATTTCCGAATTAAGCACGTTCCATTTATTATTGTTTCCTTTCTCAATGCGGCTGCGTAAATCATCTTTAAGATAAAATAAATTGAGCGGACGGGGTTTTGCCTGTACAATATAATCCTTCTCCATATCCTGAACTGCGAGAGTAAGGATTTTCTCAGTACGCTGGTCTAATAATTCTTCTTCTATAACAGGAGCAAACAAAGTCTTCAAGCGGGCATCATCCCCATCAACAATTACCAGTCCGTACTTCCCAAAAAGTGAATCTATAAGTAACCGTGTTGCAGTGGCAATAGTATTTCGACCGTTATAAAATTGTTTTATTAATGAAATAATATTTTTCGTATCAGGATAGTTACTACCAAATAATCCATTTATTTCATCAATAACCGGTTCAAGCGTTGTTGTCTTCATCCTGCCAAAAGCACCGGATTGCTTAGGGTTCCATTCAATCTTTTTTCCAAATACTGTAACCTGCGCTAATTCCGCTACATCATGATCTTCGCTTCCCATAAAAAAAACAGGCACTATAGTATAGCCCGGGTTTTTTATCTGTACCTGTTTTGTAAGATTTATTATAGATGCTATTTTATATAGAAAATATAACGGGCCTAAAAATAAATCCGGCTGGTGTGCAGTTGTAATCGTAAATGTCCTCTCATTTTGCAACGCATCAATATTACTTTTAACAGCAGAATCTATGGACATGTTCTTGTACTGGTCGCGCAAAACACTTACGAGGATGTTGCGGTTTGTTTCCGTGTTTTTTTTATCAGCTATAATCTTAGAAAATGATTCGAGAGATACAGGATATTTGTAAAAACCGTTAAGGCGGGGTTTACCGGCTAAATAATCCAGTACAAGGTTGGAGAAAAAACCTGTTTGCGAGTAGGGTACCGCCGTACTTTTCATTACATTTAATTATTTAACTACTTCACCAAATAAGTCAAATGCCTCAACATCTGTTATGCGCACCTCAACAAAATCGCCTTGCCGCAAATATAAGCCGGAAGCAGGTATCAATACTTCATTATCTACTTCAGGCGAATCGCCTTCCGTGCGCCCTATAAAGTTATTACTTTCTTTGCGGTCTATCAGCACTTTAAAAACCTGCCCAATCTTTTGTTGGTTTTTTTCCAGCGAAATCGTTTGCTGTAAATTCATTAAATCATCAGCCCGCTCGTTTCTTTATCTCTTCGGCAACATCATCTTCATAATCATACGCGGATGTGCCTTCCTCATGCGAGTAAGTAAATACACCTATCCGGTCAAATTTTGTTTCTTCAACAAATTGCAATAGCTCATTAAACTCTTCTTCATTTTCCTGCGGAAAACCTGTAAGCAAGGTAGTGCGCAATGTAATGCCAGGTATTTTTTCGCGAATGATTTGAACCAGTTCTTTGGTTTCTGCAGAAGTTATACCGCGTCTCATGCGTTTTAACACCGGGTCGCTGATATGCTGGAAAGGAATATCAAGATAATTGCAGATATTCTCCCGTTCACGAATTACATCAAGAATTTCAAGTGGGAACTTTGTAGGATAAGCATAATGCAAGCGAATCCAGTCCAATCCCTTCACATCAGCCAGCTTATGTAGTAATTCAGCAAGCTTTCTTTCTTTATACAAATCCAGTCCATAATAAGTTAGCTCTTGAGCGATAAGCATTACTTCTTTAACGCCGGCGCGAACAAGGTTTTGCGCTTCTTTTATAATTTCTTCAATGGGTTTAGATACATGTTTGCCGCGCATCAACGGAATAGCGCAAAAAGCACAGATGCGGCTACATCCTTCCGATATTTTCATATAAGCATAATGTTGTGGAGTAGTAAGAAACCGCTCGCCAACCAATTCATGCTTATAATCGGCATTAAATTTTTTAAGTAAAGCAGGCAGTTCCATTGTTCCGAAAAAAGCATCCACTTCAGGAATTTCTTCTTCCAAATCGTTTTTATAGCGCTCACTCAGGCAGCCCGTAACATACAATTTCTCCACCTTTCCCTTTTTCTTCGCCTCTGCATATTCAAGTATCATATCAATAGATTCCTGCTTGGCATTGTCAATAAAGCCACAGGTATTAATAACAACCACCTCTCTTCTCTCTTCCTTTTCATGTGACACATCAAAATCATTAGCCTTAAGCTGAGCCATCATCACTTCAGAATCTACCCGGTTTTTTGAGCAACCGAGTGTGATGACATTAATACGTGATTTATGGTTGGATTTTGTTTTCATTTAATTTATAACCTGTATTTGTTTTTGATAAAAGCTTAAAGGAAAGAACAAAACACAGGCAAATCCGAGTAAAAAAATAGCGAATAATGGAATGCAGAGTATTGATTCTATAAGATTTTTAGTAGTCAAGTCATTAAAATTGATTGTTATTGGCGTTAAAATATAATTTTTAACTAAAAGGGATAATTCGTATGCAAATTCATTAAACAACCATGACGAAATAATAAGAGTTAAAAAGCCATACCAGTTAAATAAAAACTTACTTTTTAATACCCTTTGTGAAACGGCAAAAGCAAAAATCAAGATGGGAAAATAGATTCTTAGTTCGAAAAACAGATTACGCACTAACACAACACTATCTGCATTACATGAGGTATCACTAAGTTTATATCCTACAAAGTACAATATTACGTCAATGACAACTGCTACTAATAAAGCAATAAGTGATATTGATATATCACCTGTATTGAGGTACTGAGCGCGTTTTCTAAATGTTCTTCCGGTATATAGTGATAGTGCTAATAACATAGCAAAGAATAAATAAATACTCTTTGAAAGATCAACAATACTATAAATTCCCTTTTCGCTATACTTATAAAAAAGAGCATGGTAAAATGTAAACCATTTTTCACTTATGTCTGGGCCATAACTGCTGAACTTGAGTAAAAGTGCAATTATAATAAAGACAATTGAAGTTATAAGTATACAATACGAATACACTTTTCCAAAGTAATTAGAATAAGTTTTAAAAACCTCATCAATAAATGACTTTACACGTAAATTTCTCATCTAATGAAAATTAATTATTAGCAAATAGTGCCTCCACAAATGCTTTGGCATTGAAAACCTGTAATTGATCAATTTTTTCGCCTACACCAATATATTTTACCGGAATTTTAAACTGGTCAGCAATGGCAAACACCACTCCGCCTTTTGCCGTGCCATCTAATTTAGTGAGCGCAATTGCTGTAACATCAGTAGCTAACGTAAATTGTTTTGCCTGTTCAATGGCGTTTTGCCCGGTGGAGGCATCAAGCACAAGCAATACTTCATGGGGCGCATCGGGAATTACTTTTTGCATCACGCGTTTTACTTTAGTTAATTCATTCATCAGGTTTATCTTATTATGCAATCGTCCTGCGGTATCAATAAGCACTACATCGGCATCTTTTGCTACTGCGCTTTGCACCGTATCAAAAGCCACCGCCGCCGGGTCGCTGCCCGTGGGTTGTTTTACTATATCCACTCCTGCACGTTGCGCCCATATTGTCAATTGGTCAACCGCTGCTGCCCTAAACGTATCAGCTGCGCCAAGAATCACTTTTTTTCCATTCTGCTTATATTGATGAGCTAATTTGCCAATGGTTGTAGTCTTTCCCACGCCATTTACTCCAACCACCAGTATAACATAAGGTTTTATACCTGCAGGAATCTCAAAATCAGAAAGCTCGTCACCATTATGCTCCATTAATAATGATGCAATTTCATCCTTCAAAATTGAATTAAGTTCTTCGGCAGAAACATATTTATCATGGGCTACTCGTTTTTCAATGCGGTCGATAATTTTTACCGTTGTATCAACACCCACATCAGATGAGATAAGCGCTTCTTCAATATTATCAAGCATCTCATCATCCACTTTTGATTTGCCTGAAAATGCACGGGCGAGTTTTGAAAATAAACCCTTGCGGGTTTTCTCAAGCCCCTTCTCAAGGTTGTCCTTTTTCTCTTTCGTAAAAAATGTAAAAAATCCCATGGTGTTTTGCCTTATCCCTAACCCTTCTCCACTGAAAAAGTGGAGAAGGGCACTCTGTTAGCTTATTTTAAATGTTTTAATAATTTTTAAATAAAAAAGCTTCTCCTGTAATTAAAGAGAAGCTTACATTTTGTACATTGAACAACTTATTTTGCTGATAAATGCTCTTTCACTTTATCCTTATGCACTATTTTTTCTTTGAAAACATAGGCTCCGGTTTTAGGCGATTTTTCAGCCACAATAACTCTTACAAAAGCCTTACTGGCTGCAGACTGCGCAGCATCTTTTACAACTTTGGCATTTTTACTTTGTTTACCGCTGCCACCGGCTTCTTCTTTCTTAGCCATAATAACTGTTATTTAATTTCTTTATGAACCGTCATTTTACGTAAAATAGGGTTGTATTTTTTCAACTCCAAACGCTCTGTGGTATTTTTCTTATTCTTAGTTGTAATATAGCGCGATGTTCCCGGCTGACCACTGGCTTTATGCTCGGTACATTCAAGAATTACCTGTATCCTGTTTCCTTTCTTTGCCATAACCTGCTCGTCTTTTTACTTTGATTTTACCGTTAAGCCGGCTTCTTTAAGCACAGCATAAATTCCTTTCTTATTGATAGTACGCAAAGCCGAGGTTGATACCCTAAGCTCAACCCACCTGTCCTCCTCCGGAACGAAGAAACGTTTCCTTTGAAGGTTTGGGTTAAACTTACGTTTAGTCTTAATGTTAGAATGCGACACCGTATGTCCCGACATTACTTTTTTCCCCGTTATATCACAAACTCTTGGCATTGGTATTCATTTTGAGCACGCAAAGGTCGCAAAAAGAATCGAAACTTCAAACACATAAATAAGAATACTTTGAGGTCTTACAAAGAGCGTTTTACTACCAGCAAAAAACTGATTATCAATACATGATATCCTATTAATTCGGCTTCAGGTAATTCTGAATTTGTTGTATAGCCATTTTGTTCGAAGGACGGTTAATGGCATCCATAATATCATGTTTTTCTTTAGCGGTAAGATGAAAGCTCATAGAGGCTTCTCTATTTAAGATAGATGCTTTATACTGAAACTCAAGTACATGAATGGGTACATTTATCCAATGGGTTGCACCCTCCACAAGATCATCAAGATAATAATCCTGGTAATCCGACCAATTAATATAAATGGTGCCGATGGGATCAAAAAGTTTATCAATTAACGTTTCCTGTTTGCTGATAACGGGTTCATATATCTTATCCCAAGCGCGTGTTTGAATAATTACTACCCCACTCGTGTTTGAATCTATCCAGTTTTTGTAAACGCTTAAAAAACGTATGCTAAGTTCCATTCCAAAGTTATCACGCAACCCTGCATCCATTACCTGCACTGCCGGCGTTGTGGGCAAAAAAGTATTAGGAAGAATATACGGAAAAGTGGCATTCATGCGCAACGCGCTGGTGAGATGAATATCCTTAACCTGTTGATCTTTAAAAAAGCGATTGCCATCAATAGCATCTATATTCACTGGCAACATATTTTTTGAACTATCAGCCGGGCGTGTCAGGTAGGTAACGGGGTGCGATGCAAACAATACGCGCCTGCCATCATCGGTAATAGTGGGTGTTATTATCATCATAGGAATAACAGCATTGCGTTCCGGTGCCGAATAATCCGATACTCTTTTATCTAAAATATTATTCGTGTTATCCAACAATTTTCTTTCAAAAGCATAGCCACGGTCCTTGTGGTAAGTTTTGCCGTCAATTTGTACCGTTACCCATGGATAAATCAAATCATTTACTGCAATGGAAAATGCAATGGGATTAAGCAAATCCCTGCTTATCTCCCAAGCATATTTTTTATCTGCAGGATTAATATTATGCTTCGTTTTCCTTCCTAATTGCAATTCTCTATAAAACGCCTGCCCAATCAAACCAGCCGATGCACCGGTGATCATGATGGTGTGTTCATACACTGAATTATTTGTTACGCTGTCAAGTGTCTGCATTACTTTCACTGCCCAAAGGGATGAGCGCACCCCCCCTCCACTGCTATTGACAAGTATCAGCAATGGCTTTTCTTCATTTGGAAATTTTTTCTTCCAATTTTCAAGCATCACTAACCCGCTATCCTTATCCTCTTTGTAATATTTTTCCGAAGAATATTTTTCAATTTGCCCAAGGTTATAGATGGCAGGAATGGTATCATAATTTAAACCAAATGCTTTATTGTTATATAGCAGATAGCCGTTACGCATAAAAATATTCATTACGAATAAAACAATTATTACAAGCGTTGCACCCCAACCGCGCAGCCAGAATGCTATAGCGCCCGATGGGGCAATAAGTATGGAAAACAACAGGCAAATGCTTGCGCCTGCCGGCACCTGGAAATATTTTACATCGGTGAAGTATGCTAGAAATATGATTATCAAAAGTGATAGCAACTCAATAATAAGAACATTAATATGATGCTGTCTAAACGTAAGATAAATGTGCTCTTTTTTATAGTGTTTTACACTTCTGGTGCGGCGTATCTTAACTATATGATATAAAAAATAATCCACCCTTATGGCAGGGGCTCTCTTAGCTTCAATTTTATCCAGTGAAAAAAAACGGGATAGCCTTCCTGACTTTTTTGGGGTTTCATCCTTACCTCTACGAATTATGTTTTCAATATTTGTATTCAGGAACCTGGAAAACGCAATCATAAGCAACACGCTCATACCCGTAATAAAACCTGCTAAATAAAATAGTGCTGTTGGTAAATTCTGAAATTCACTCCGGCTTTGAAACGATAATAGCGCAATGAAATAAACCAATAGAAATGCAGCCGGAATTACTGAATTATTATAGCAGTAACGCACAAAGGGATGCCTGAATGTTGCCAGGAAAGGAAAACGATTACTATTAAGAATATAACTGGTTAAATTGTAGAGCAGGAGGAAACCACCGAATGCAAAACCAAGAATAAAAAAGCTTAAGAAATTTACCTTGCCTAAATATTCAGGGTCGAGAAAAAGATAGGGCACTCCATATTTGTTACCAAAATTTTGTGTGACGATAAGAAATAAAAGTATCCAGAATAGAATGAGGAACAGGTGCCTTTTTAAATGCAATAAAAGCAACTGGAACGGGAAAGAATAGTAGAAATTTCTTACAAACAGTTTCACTTAGCGCCTGGTAGAATATAACTCTAAAATTATGGCATTTGTTCCTTTGTAAAGAAACGAATACTTACACAGAAGTTATTTTACAAGAGGCAGAATTTGTTCACACCACAGGGTGTACATTTTGCCTGAAGGATGTAACCCGTCCCTTGCTAACAAAGTTTGGTCGGTTGCAGCCCGTCTTGAGATAGGTGTAATATCTACATATTGCGAATGGGCTTTTAAGGTTTCTTCTTTATTAATAGAATTATACAAATCAATTTCACCTGCTACCTTGCTTTCGTCTCTTCCCTCATTGGCAGCAAAAGGCGTTACGCCCCAATCGGGAATGGAAATAACAATAACGTGCGCCACATTTCCACCTGCATAATTTATTGCAGTTTGCAATAATTCATTAAACTCTTTTCTATAAACATCGGAGCTATAACCCCGATATTGATTGTTAACCCCTATAAGAAGCGTCACATAATCAAAAATGCCCTGAACATTACGTTCTTGAATGGCGGCTATCAGTTCATCAGTTGTCCAACCCGTGCGGGCAATACTTACGGGGTCGGCAAAGTTTTTGTTTTTCTCACGAAGCTGTTTCACCAGTTGCACCGGGAATCTGTCCGTTTCGGGCACACTCTCTCCTATTGTGTAAGAATCGCCAAGACATAACATGGTTTGCTGACGGGTCATTGTTTTACCGGGCTTATTTTGCATTGTAATAGCACCTGCAAAAATGAACAAAAAAAGTAAGATGCTTTGGTACATAATAATTAGTGTTGGATATATATACGTAAAAGGAAACTAAAGCGGAAGTAAAAAACCTTGTCGAGAATTAAATTATAAAAATTGACTGTTAAATTATTATATATCTATTAATATTTAATCTGTAATTGCATGCTTAAACTATTTATTATTTTACAACTATAAATTCATCATTACCTTTACAAAAGGGAAATGAAAAAAGACAAAAAAAATCAAATAAAACAACCCCAAAAAGAAATTAAAAAGCCGTTGCCTTTATGGTGGTGGCTGGCCGGCATTGTCCTGTTAACTATTATAGCTTATTTATCTGTTTTTAACAATGGCTTTGCCTGGGATGATACTTATTATGTAACCAACAATCATATTATCCGCTCCCTTTCACTGCAAAGTATTTTTTCTTTTTTCACTTCACTTCATGAACTGGGCAACTATCACCCCTTAACTTTATTGAGCCTTGCAGTAGATTATAAATTATTTGGCTTAAATGCCATGGGTTATCATGTCGTAAATATTTTTTTTCACCTGCTAAATGTTTGCCTTGTATTCCTGCTCATTCAAAAATTATTTAAGACCAAATTTATTACTGTTTTAACCACCGCTTTATTTGCTATCCATCCCATGCATGTTGAGAGCGTGGCATGGGTGAGTGAGCGCAAAGATGTGCTGTATGTATTTTTTTATTTATGGGGGTTGTGGTGTTATGTAAAATACATTGATGACGGAAAACGGAAATACATTATTTACACTGTTATATGCTTTGTATTGTCGCTATTATCTAAAGCACAGGCAGTCACCTTCCCGCTGGCATTAATGCTCATTGATTACATCCGCAACGGTAAATTATCCATCAAATCTGTTTTAACAAAAACACCCCTGCTTGCATTGTCTTTGATTGCCGGCATTGTTGCCATTTACGCTCAAAAAGCAGTTAATGCAACGGAGTTAGAGTTAAATTATTCCGTAATTGAACGCATAGTATTAACCAGTTATGCTTTTGCACTTTATATTTTAAAACTTCTGCTACCTTTTAATCTTGCCGTATTGTATCCCTACCCTGATATAGTTAACGGGACGTTCAATGCATGGGTTTACCTGTCTCTTATTATAACAGTCGGGTATGCCATTTTAATGTGGCTACTGCGCAAAAATAAAATTGTGCTAAGCGGGTTGCTGTTCTTTTTGCTAAATATCACTCTGCTTTTGCAGATACTGCCTGTTGGTAACGCTATTATTGCTGAACGTTATAGCTATCTTTCATATCTTGGTTTATTTTGGGTGATAGCTTATGCTCTTCATTATAGTATTAAAAAAATTGCAAAAGGCCAGTTTATTATAACAACTATTTGTTGTGGTTATCTAATTGTTCTGTGCTATTTAAGTTTTGAACGTATACAGGTGTGGCAGGATAATGCAACATTATGGGGAGATGATTTGAGTAAATTTTCCAATGTGCCGGAGGCATGGTATAACCTCGGATTGGATTACCAAGATAAAAATGACCCCTCCAATGCTAAAATATGTTTCAGCCACGCTATATCCATTGATACCGCTTACTCCGTTTCATATTCAAGCCGGAGTTTATCTTATTTTCAATTGAGGATGTATGATTCGGCTATAAGCGACGCAAACAGGGCTTTAAAAATACAACCCGATAACAAAGCCGCTCATCAAAACAGGGAGTTGTCTTATATAATTGTGGGCAAGGCTGACAGTGCAATAATAGATTGTAACTGGATACTTGCACATTATCCCAATGGCATCTCCGCTCATTATAACCGCGGTTGCGCTTATCTTCATGCCAACAAACCCGATAGTGCATTAGCAGATTTTGATTGGACAATTTCCCGAAACCCCGTTTATGAAAATGCGTATTCCATGCGCGGTGTTGCTTATCTAATGTTAAACCGGATGCCCCAAGCGCTTGACGATTATAACAGGGCTATTACATTAAAACCGGATGATTGGCAGGTATATGGAAACCGGGCGCGCGCCTGGCTTTTAGCAGGTGATAATGAAAAAGCTATTGAAGATGCCACCACCTCAATTGAAAATTCTAATAACTCGCTAACCAATAATATTGAAACACGCGCCCAAGCCTATTATAATGCCTGTCGTTACCAACAGGCTTTGCAGGATTACTTACGCCTACAACAAATGGGCATTACTCTTTCGCCAACACTGATACCCACTCTTACTGAAAAGGCTAAAGGGAAATAAATTTAATTTCTTCTATTTAAATCAATTCCTTTCTTCATCCTCATTCTCTTCAGCAGTAAGGTTCAAATTCATCATGCTGCCCAATAAATCCTTGAATTGTATGCTGCGCTCAAGGCGGTGTTTGCTTAGCTGTGAATATTCTGCAAGCCCGTGTAAGATAAATTCCATCAGCAGGGGTTGCTCGTCCCTCTCAGCTTTCGGGAAAGTGGTTTTTACCAATTCGCTAAGCCCTTTCACGGAAGCCAACTGCCGGCGGTAATTGCTTTCAGATAAATCGGTCATCAAATCAACAGAGTTGCCTTCATTGAACCACGTAATAATTTCCGCGAACGGATTTTTGGTTTTTGCTCTTTTTATCTTATCGGGATTGGGAAACAACTCGGCAAACCGTTTGCGAATAGCTTTGCCGATAAGGTTCACAGCCACATTAGCTATACCCTCCATTTCCCCTTCATAAACCAATTCAATTTTGCCGGTAATGCTTGGCAACATACTATATAAATCGGCAATGCGCCCGGCACCCTGTTTCTCATCATTCAAAAGCAAGCGCCTTTCTACTGCACTGTAAATAGTTTCAAGCGCCGAAATAGTGAGGCGTGCAGATACACCGCTCTTCTTATCTACAAAATCACTTTCACGCGCCTCAAATGCAACAAGTTCGGTAAGGTCGCGAATTAGAGGCGCAATAAAAATAGTTTTCTCCTGCTCTGCCGGAATTTCCGATTCCTGCTCAGTGATGCTGCGAGAAATACCAATGGATTTCGGGTAGTGTGTTAGTATCTGGCTTTCTATACGGTCTTTCAGCGGTGTCACAATTGAGCCACGATTGGTATAATCTTCAGGATTGGCGGTGAAAATAAATTGTATATCCAGCGGCAGCCGCATTTTAAACCCGCGTATCTGTATATCGCCTTCCTGCAAAATATTAAATAATGACACCTGTATACGCGCCTGCAAATCGGGTAATTCATTAATCACAAAAATGCAGCGGTGCGAGTGCGGAATAATTCCATAGTGAATAACGCGTTCATCAGAATAAGGTAATTTTAAAGTAGCCGCTTTAATAGGGTCAACATCGCCTATCAGGTCGGCAACCGTAACATCGGGTGTTGCCAGCTTTTCAGTATACCTGTCGTCACGGTGTAGCCATGCAACAGGCGTGTCGTCGCCTTTTACAGCAAGAACATCTTTTGCATACCGTGAAATAGGATTAAGAGGGTCATCATTCAGTTCAGAGCCGGCAACTATGGGTATATACTCATTCAGTAATTGCACCATCAACCGCGCAAGACGGGTTTTTGCCTGCCCGCGCAAACCAAGAAAAACAATATTGTGTTTTGACAGAATGGCTGTTTGTAATTGGGGAATTACGGTATCGTCAAACCCTTTTATCTCCGTAAAAAGCTGTTTTTTGCTTTTTAAAGCAGTGATAAGATTATCGCGTAACTCCTGTTTAATACTCTTGGGCTGATAACCTGCGCGTTTTAAATCGCCTAACGTTTTTATCTTTTCATTGTTCATAATTGCAAATTAACGGTTTTCTATTAACATAAATTTTTAAAATAAGTTGTTCGATTTAAAAGGGAGAGTGCAAAAATGCTGAATTTTACTTTTTTATTAAAAATAAAGTTGGCAGGAATCTCCGGCTTATTCGTAAGTGCGTTTTAGTGCAATTTCTTTAGGCGGCGTAAGCAGCAACGGGAATTTTTCAATAGTAACGACGTCGCTATCCAGCCCGAATTCCCTGCCTTCTTTTAATGAAATGCTTTTAAGAAAGAAATAAATATCCATAATAACTTTTTCGCCGAACGGTAATTCATTGTCGTAAGAAAGGAATTTTTCAATAACTACAAACTGGAAATCGCCAATCAGGTGTTGCTTACTCAGCGACTCATAGCGGCTGGTAATATCAATTTCATGGTTAGCCACCATATTCTCAACCACTTTTTTGAAAAAAAGATTAATACGCGGCGCAATGCGAAAACCGAGCCGGAAATCAACACGTATCACCACATCTGGTTTCAAAACGCGTACGCTGTATTCCATTCTATAGGGTTCGTCCACCACATCCACATGCAAAAACCAATACATATCTGCGCGTTTGGGTCTCTTATTAAAAATAGAATAAAATACTTTCGACTCAATCTGCGAAGGGTAATCGGCACTGGTCAAATAAACAAGGTGAGTGGCGAACTTGGGTACACTTTCATCGTTACTTAAATCATTCAGCAAATCAAGGTAATCTTTTACATCCACAAACTCCAGGTAGCGGTTCTTAATTTTTCTCGCCTTAAACCATACCCACATTACTATAAATAAGAATATACCTATTATAATTGTTACATAGCCGCCATGTCTGAATTTCAGAAGATTAGCAACAAGAAAAGAACCTTCAATTGTAAAATAGGTAAGTGCGGTAATTGCCACCAAAATAAATGGCCGTTGTTTTACAAATAGTAAATAGGTACAGAATAAAATGGTTGTCATTAGCATGGTAAACGTTATAGACAATCCATAAGCTGCTCCCATATTTTTTGATTCCTGGAAAATAAATACAATTAAAAGACAGCCGATATATAGCAACCAGTTAACACTTGGCACAAACAACTGTCCTTTTAAATTTGTAGGATGAACGATTCTTACTTTAGGCCAAAGATTCAGCCGCATTGCCTCACTGATAAGTGTAAACGAACCGCTAATAAGAGCCTGGCTGGCAATAATAGCGGCGCATGTAGCAATGGTAATTCCAAAAGGTAAGAACCACGCGGGCATAATGCTGTAAAAAGGGCTTTGTCCTGCTATCGTTTGCCCTTCATGCAACATAAGAAAAGCGCCCTGTCCGAAATAATTAAGCACAAGGCATGTTTTTACAAATACCCAACTTGCCCGGATATTGCCGCGCCCGCAATGTCCCAAATCGGAATACAATGCTTCAGCGCCGGTGGTGCAAAGAAACACGGCGCCCAACAACCAAAAACCACCCGGATATTCCGTTAAAAATTTTATAGCATATGCAGGGCTTAGGGCAACTAAAACACCCGGGTATTGCAAAATTTTAGATGTTCCTAAAAAACCAAGTACAAGAAACCACACCAACATGAAAGGTCCGAAAGAACCGCCAACGATTTTTGTACCTAACCGCTGAAATAAAAATAATAGGGTAAGAATAGTAATCACAATAGGCACAGTTTCAATATCAGGATTAAGAAACCGCAATCCCTCAACTGCCGACGCTACTGAGATGGGTGGAGTAATTATTCCATCGGCAATAAGAGCTGCGCCGCCAATGATAGCAGGAAATACCAGCCACTTAGCCCGCCTGCGCACTAAAGCGTATAGTGAAAAAATGCCGCCTTCGCCCTTGTTGTCGGCTTGCAATGTAAGAATGACGTATTTAATAGAGGTCTGAAGGGTGAGTGTCCAGAATACACACGACAATCCGCCATACACCAGCAGTTTACTTATTGGTCGTCCGCCAATAATAGCTTGCATCACATAAAGCGGGGATGTACCTATGTCACCGTAAATGATACCTAAAGCAACTATCACGCCTGCCAGCGTGAATTTATTTATTGACTTATCAGGAGCCACAAATTTTAAAAAAGCGTGCGCAAAATTACACTAATCCTGACAATTACGAATTTATTGACATTTTATTCTTTTAACATCCGAAATTACATAAAAACAAGCGACCCGGTTGATTGAGTCGCCTGTTTAAATAAGAAAAATTAATAGTTATTCTTTAATTAATTTTCTAACAACCATTGTAGAATAATTAATATTAAGCTCAACGAAATATAGTCCGCCGGGCAATGTTGCCATTGGAATATTTAACAATGATTTGCCTGCCGGAACTTGTTTTGAGTTGCTATATAATTCCTGTCCGAGCAGGTTCACTATACTTAAAACAACTGGCACGTTATGATCAACGGATATGTACATTCCTGCGTTATTTGAGGTTGGATTGGGAAATATCTGTCCTATTGTATAATTTGTATTGGGTATATTATAAATTCCCGTCAGCACATTCACAGAATCACAGTATGAGCCTTCACAACCTCTTAATGTTAAAATTGTAAGGCAAGCAATATAACCTCCGGGACCAGGATAAACATGCATAGGATTAATACCCGAACCTGTTGAGTCATCACCAAATGTCCATGAATATGAAATTATTGAATCATTAATGGTTGTTGACTGATTAGCAAAGAAAACCGTATCTTCTGATGTAAGATAGTAGAAATAAGCTGTGCAAGAGTCAGCCGCGATTGTTATCACCTGGCAATCCGTACTGGTGCATCCTAACTTCGTATTAATAGTAAGACATACCGTATCTAAACCCGAATTGAGGTACGGATGCATAGTGTCATTTTGTGTGCTTGAATTACCATCGCCATATGACCAGTTATAACTTATTATACTATCGCCTGTGCCCACGGTTGAGAAATAATCATTGAAATATGCAATATTGCCCTGAGTAGTGGTAATGAAAGTAGCATGACAGGCACTATTTACAACTCCAACTTCGCTGCACTGCTCGCTACTGCAACCTGATTTTGTAGTGATTGTCAGGCAGACCGTATCTGTACCTGTCGCATTATATGTGTGTACCGGATTAGCTGATGTGTCAGATGTACCATCTCCAAACATCCATAAGTAGGATACAATAGTATCTGCAGTACCCGGAGTTGAATTATTATTAAATTGTACTGTATCTCCTCCCGATATTACAACGGTGAAGTTAGCTTCGCAAGCTGTATTTGCAACCGTAATAGGGCTACAGAAATTGCTGGTGCATCCGAACGCCGTGTTTATTGTCAGACAAACTGTATCTGTGCCATAAGCATATATATGGGATGGATTCTTTGCGGTGTCAGTTGTGCCATCGCCAAATGTCCAGCTATAGCTTGTTACGTTGTCGCCCGCACCTGTTGTTGAATAATTATTAAACTGAATTGTATCATTTAATATAGTAGTATTGAAAAAAGCATTACAAGCCGTGTTCACAACTGAAACCGTACTGCAATAATTACTTGAGCAACCAAAGTTGGTGTTAATGATGAGGCATATCGTATCAGTTCCTGTTTTTTTATAAACATGAATCGGGTTTCTTCCGCTGCCTGTCGAGTCATCGCCAAATGTCCAGCTATAGCTTACAACACTGTCGCCGGTACCTGTTGATGAAAAATCATTAATCTGCACAGTATCTCCGGATATAGAAGTACTGAAAAGAGCCTGGCAAGCTGTATTGGTAAATACGACCATGCCGCAATAACTGCTGTTGCAACCTAATTTTGTATTAATCGTGAGACATACATTGTAAGTAGCCGATTTCTTATACAGATGAGCAGGATTTCTTCCCGTGCCGGTTGAGTCATCGCCAAACGTCCAGCTATAACTTATTATACTGTCTTTTAAACCTGTTGATGAAAAATCATTAAACTGCACAGAATCGCCGGTTAAAGAAGAGGTGAAATAAGCCTGGCAATTTGTATTTACAAACTTAACAGGCGTGCAATATTCACTTGTGCATCCTAACTTTGTACTAATGGAAAGGCAAACAGTATCAGTGCCTGTTGAGCTATAAATGTGAACAGGACTATCTTGAGTGCTTGACGTTTTATCTCCAAAGTTCCAGCTATAACTTACTATACTGTCGCCGGCTCCGGCTGTTGAAAAATCATCAAAAATTACCGTATCACCTGACGCCGTCTCATTAAAGTAAGCCATACATGCTGTTGGAATAATTTTTACTTCGCGGCAAATAGAGCTTGTGCAGCCTAAATTTGTATTAATGGTAAGACATGCGGTGAATGTTCCGGCATTGTTATATTCATGTGTAGGACTTTTTTGACTGCTTGAAGTGCTATCTCCAAAATTCCAGCTATAACTTATAATTTCATCTCCTGAACCTGCGGTTGACGTATTATTAAATTGAACTGTGCTGCCAGTAATCGTTGTGGTAAATGTGGCTTGACAACTGTTATTTACTACCGATATAACCTTACAATATGAACTACTGCAACCTAACTTTGTAATAATTGTGAGGCATACCGTATCGGTTCCTGTTTTACTG
The DNA here is from genome assembly GCA_963770495.1 of Chitinophagales bacterium. Lineage (GTDB taxonomy): Bacteria > Bacteroidota > Bacteroidia > Chitinophagales > CAVYQA01 > CAVYQA01. Next base: position 146,778 of record CAVYQA010000002.1, read on the forward strand.
TAAACATAGGTTGGATTTTCCATAGTACCCACGCTGCCATCGCCAAATGACCAGTAATAAATTGTAATACTATCGCCGCTGCCCAGTTTTGAAGTATTGGTAAACTGTACCGTATCGCCCGTTATAGCTGCTGTAAAATTAGCATCACAGGCATTGGCTGCAGTTGCAATAGACTGGCAATCCGTGCTGGAACAACCTAATTTTGTAATGATAGTGAGGCATACCATGTAAGTACCCGATTCTTTATATACATGGGTTATATTTTTCCCCGTTCCTTCAGCACTACCATCGCCAAAACGCCAATTATAGGCAATAATGCTATCACCGGTGCTTGCTGTTGAAGTACTATTAAATTGAGCGGTATCACCAGTAACAGCAGAAGTAAAATCGGCATTACATATCGTGCTTGTAATTAGTACAGCATGGCAAAATGTGCTGGTGCAACCTGATTCTGTAAGGATGGTAAGACATACGGTATCTTTACCTGAGTTTTTATAGGCATGAATAGGGTCTTCTCCTGTGCCATAAGTACCATCTCCAAAAGCCCATACATAATTTATTATACTATCTCCCGCACCGGGTAGGGAAGTACTAAAGAATTGTGCTGTATCGCCCGATACCCTGGCATAAAAATAAGCCGAGCAACTGGTATTGGTTATTGTTATGGTTCTGCAATAACTGCTCGTACAACCCGTGTTGGTAGTTATCTCAAGACAAACAGTATAACTTTTGTCTTTTGTATATTCATGAGTGGGGTTTCTCCTGATACCTGTTGTGCCGTCGCCAAATGTCCAAGCATAAGATATTATAGTATCACCTTTCCCGCCAGGTATCGAGTAATTATTAAACTGCACTACATTTCCCGATATAGTTGCGGTGAAATAAGCGTCACAAGCACTAGTAATAGTTATTGAGCTGCAATATGAACTGCTGCATCCTAATTTGGTAACAATAACAAGACATACGTTATAAGTACCCGCTGTCAAATATTTATGAACGGGGTTTGCTTTATCTCCTTCAGTACCATCGCCAAATGTCCAAATATATTCAATGACGCTATCAGCTTTCCCCACAGATGATTTATTAGTGAATTTCACGGTATCTCCTGTTACAACAGATGTGAAAGCGGCATTGCAAACAACAGGGGTAACTATAATTACACGACAATAATCACTGGTGCAACCCGATGCTGTTTTAATTGTAAGGCAAACCGTATCCGTGCCTGCTTTCTTATATTTATGCACAGGGTCTTTTGTATCCCCGGTCGTGCCATCGCCAAACGTCCACGAATAACTTATTATACTGTCACCGGTTGCTGCTAAGGAAAAATTATAAAAAGTGGCTGTATCACCCGAAACAGTCGCTTCAAAATAAGCCTGACAGGTTGATGCCGCAATCGTTACAACGCTGCAATATTCGCTGGTGCAACCCGATTTTGTAGTAATGGTAAGACACACCGTATAGTTGCCCGCTTTAGCATACTTATGTTTAGGGTTTTCTGCAGTGCCTGTTTTACCATCACCAAATGTCCATGCATAATTTACTATACTATCTCCTGCAATTGACAGGCTGTGAAAATGAACTGAATCTCCACTTACAATATCGGCGAAATAAGCCTTGCAAGCCGCCTTGGATTCAGTCGCATTAAGTAACATGAACAGCACTACCATTACCGGGGCTGCTGCTTTCTTCATAAAATTCAATGCGTTGATTCGGGAACCTGCCAATAGTGCGCGCAGGTAATTTGTAAAATTTGGTTTCATAGGAACATTTAGGTGTAAGGTTAATTATAATAAGTTTTGAGTATTTACATCAATAATAAAATATATGAATGTTTGGATTTGACTTTAACTTGTATAAAAAGTTAAATCTCGTCATATAAAAATAAAACAGGCGGCCCGGTTGAGCGGGTCGCCTGCTACTATTTTACTTAATTAACCCCCTATTCTTTAATTAATTTTCTTACAATTGTTGCTGAGTCAGCAACACGTATCTCAACAAAATAAACGCCGCTTTCTAATATAGCAGTCGGAATATTCAGTAAAGTAGTTCCGATGGAAACATGATTAGTATAACTATATACCTGCTGTCCAAGTATATTGGTAACACTTAATACAATGTCAGAGCCTGAGTTTAAATTTATTTCCAGGTTAGCGACATTATTTGTTGGGTTTGGATAAATTTCTCCAATACTGTTAACCGGATCAGCTACAATATTTTTAATGCCAGTGATAGAAACAGTAATATCTGTATTTGTGATAGTAAAGTCAACCCCTTTAACTGCCGGGTTTGATGAATTGATTGTTACCGTTCCTATTTCTGAAACTTTGCCGGGGAATTCAACGCGCAATTCATAAGTTCCATACGGCAAAGATGAAAATGCATAGGCGCCTGAATTATCGGTCATTCTATATTCAAGCGGGTGTCCATTTGCATCTAATAAAAGCACTTCAAGACCTGCATTAGGATATTGGGCACTCCTGCTAAACCTTGGCGCCCCTGCTCCACCTGAAACAAGCCCACCGATAAAACCTGTCCGCCCAGATTGGTGCCCCCTATCATATTAATAACAACATTCGAGTTATAGGTGGCATAAAAATATTGAGCCGAATCCCAGTATAACGCTGATTCCATATACGTAGGTAAACAATCACTGTAATCAGCAGCACCTGAATCGAGAGCTGCCTTAATAGTATAACTGCCTTTGGCAACATTAGGAAAAGTAAAGTTCCCTGATACATTTGTTTGCGTGGTGCTGTCTAATGTCAGAGTGCCCCCATTAGCTGAATCATACTGAATCAAATAAACTGTGGCAGGATAAGCCGCTGTTGAATTACAATCAACATAACCAAAAATATTATACTGTCCCAAATTGCCCACGTAAACATATTCTCCAGTTTCTGCTGTACACCCCGAATCGGAAAAAATTGTAAGGCCAACAATATAAGTACCGGCGGGCGATATAATTGAAATTGTTTCGGCTGATGTATCAATTTGCTGAATATTATTACCTGAACTGTCTTGATTAGATAAGTAATTTATCTCCCAATCATACCTATAAATAAATCCATTTGAAGTGGAGGTACTCGTAAGAGTTAATGTATCTCCTGCCACAGAATACGTAAAAGAAGCATTGCAAACGGGCACAGGTACTCTCACACTATCGCTATAGCTTGACGTGCAGCCGGTGGACGAAGTGATTGAAAGCGTGATATTGTAAACTCCGGCATGGGCATAATCATGAGAAGGATTTTTTGCAGTACTCGTGTTTCCATCACCAAAATCCCAATTATAACCTGTTATACTATCTTCTGAAATACTTGTACTTGTAAAATCAACCAGGTTTCCGGATACAATATTATAATTAAATCCTGCTGTACAGCCAACTATAACATAAACACTGCCATAATAAGTAGCCGTACAACCCGAATCAGAATAAATAGTTAAGAAAACAGGAAAATTGCCACTGGTTTTAAAGACAAATTGAAAATTTGGAGTGGTGGTAGTGTCTATAATTTCCCTAGACGAATCAGGTATGCTGTCATAAACAACCCAAACATACCTATATATATTTCCTTCGTTAGTAGTTGAGTTGCTGGTGAAATTAACTGTATCTCCTGAAACAGTATAGTTGTATGATGGATTACAGATAGGCTGCGGTACCCGGATACTATCACTATACGTGGATGAACATCCGTTTGAAGTTGAAATGGTAAGGCTTACATCGTATACCCCTTTTGTTGAATAATCATGAGTTAGGGATTGCAACGTACTAGTGCTTCCATCTCCAAATGACCAACTATACCCGGTAATAGTATAACCGGCTGTGCTGGTGCTGTAAAAATCCACTGTGTCGCCCCCTGGGTAACTATAGTTGTAAGATGCATTGCAACTTGTGCTGGCAATAGTAACAAAATTTGAAACGGTCGCACTACATCCCGAGTCAGAATAAATAGTTAAGTTGACAAGATAACTGCCACCGTATTTAAATACAAATTGAAAATTTGGAGTAGTGGTAGTGTCAATCACGTAATCATGACCTATTGTATCTGTACTGTCTGCAAATGCCCAAACATACATATAAATATTTCCATTCGAAGTTGAGGTACTGGTAAAGTTTACTGTATCACCTGAAACAGTGTATGTAAATGATGGATTACATATAGGCTGGGGCACAGGAATAGTTGCGCTATAATTAGCTGTGCACCCGTTAGAGGCAGTTATTGTTAAAGTAACCGTATAAGTGCCTGCCGTTGAATAGTCATGAGAGGGGTTGGTTGAATTGCTGGTATCTCCATCGCCAAAGTTCCAGCTATAATTTGTAACGGGGTATGCCGTTTTTGCACCTCCGCTAAAATCAATAACATTTCCACCGGCGTATCTGTAAGTAAATCCTGCTGTACATATGCCGGCATATACTGAGTCGCAATAATAAGACGTGCACCCGGTGGAAGTGGTAATTGTTAAACAGGCAACATAAGCACCCAAAGCATAATGATGCACTACTGAATCCACATTGCTGGTATCTCCGTCACCAAAATTCCAATGATAGCTTGTTACACTGCCGCTGGATACCGATGAGGTGCTAATGAATTGAAAATTGTTACCTGCCTCGGGTATAAAAATATATGAAGCCAGGCAAGAACCTGAACCCGAATCGGGAATTGCCGTAATTGAGCTCCTGTTACTATTACCGGCTTGTGCAATAGTAAAACTCAGTAAACAAAAAACAATTGCAGCAATACTGGCAAAAGTTTTAACGTAATTGCGGAAGATGTTAGAAAATTGCTTTCTAAAATTTTCCTGATGGTTTAATAGTTTGTTTTTCATTTTTGTTTTTATTTAAGTTTTTTTTTTTAATAATGTTATTTGGTTACTATTATTTTTTGCGTTCCGGTTTCATTGTTTGATGTGATGGCTATAAAATATATCCCGGCATCTTTTAATTCAAAATTTATATTTGATTGATTCGGTTGTGCCTCATACACCAATTGACCAAGCACATTCGTTACTTTTATTTCATCAATAGTCTTTTCACTAATAATAGTAATTGCGCCGGTAGTTGGATTCGGATAAATTGAAATCTTATTATCAGCTAATGCCAGTTGACTGATACCGGTAGCCAATGCTATTTGATTGCCTTCTGCATCTGTGGCTTCATAGGAGTTTATTGACAATCCTAATTGTGAACTTGAAGCGGTTATAGTAAAATACAAGTCTCCTATTTTGCCATTACCGTTTTTATTGGAATGGTCTGTTCCAACAATGGCAGTTTCAACGTCGCTGCCAATATGAGTAAGAGTTAACGCATTAGTGCCTTTAGTTCCCAAAAATGAATTAGCATAATTAAAGGTAAGAGTGCCGGGCTCAACAAGAGAATTATCAAATGAAATAGTATAACCCAAGCCATATATATTTGTAGCAGGATTTCCGCTGGTACCCAGTAATACACTGACATGAACAAGGCTGCCGGCATGATAAGAACTGCTATCCGGTACGATGGTTAACGGAACAGTTCCCGATGCTCTCTCCCCTGCCTGGCGCGGAGCATCGAGAGGGTGATGAAGTCCATAATTGAGAGTTATCGCCACAGTATCATCGGCATTAATAGTGCCATCGCCGTTGCAATCTGCATATTTCACATTTATGCCATTGGCTTGTATTGTATCCCAGTCGGCACAAACGTGCGGGCCCCAGACATTAGTTGTAGTATCCCTGGGCGTGCCGGTTAAACCATAATACAATCCTATTGGTATAAGGTCATAATTATTTACAACCAAATCATCATTGGCATCACCGGGCCATACGTGTTCACGATCTATTAAAATTGAGTCGGAAGCGGAAGTACAACCTGACGGGCTTGTTATCTGCACCTGGTAATAGCCATTTATGTTAGGAACATAAATCTGGTTGGTCGCTCCGGGAATAATATTCCCATTTAAAAGCCATTGATTACTATCGTCAGCGCTGGAAGCAATTGAGTCTCCGGTTTGAGATAAAAATATAATTGGTTTAGTAGGCGGAGTTCCTAACCTTACAACAACCATTCCTTCAACAGCTTTGCCTGCGGAATCTAATCCAATTACTGTGTAAGTAGTTGTTACCGTTGGGCTGGCAATTACAGAATAACCGGTAGTTACATTTAACCCTGTTGACGGGCTCCAGGTATAAGTGCCCACTGTCGTCACCCAAAGAGTAACACTAACATTTTGCCCAATACAAATAGCGGGGTTTTGAGGCTCAATAATAACTGAGCTTGGGTTAATTATTACATCTAAGGAATCAGAAGGAACAGAACAACCATTTGCCTCATTTGAAACTGTTACCCAATACCGACCACTCATTGTAATGACAAGCTCCTGATCGGTATCGTTGACAAGCAGGGTATCATTACGAAACCATTGATTATTATGTTTAGAACTTGAAATGAGTGTGTCTCCATCTTGTTGAAAGAATGTTGGTTTATTTGGGGACGGTACTACCGTTACTACATCTGTTCCGCTTGTTGCGCAACCGTTGGTATTCATGCCTGATACAGTATAAGTAGTTGTTATTGACGGGGAAGCAACTACACTGTCACCTGTTGAAGTATTTAAACTGCTTGAAGGACTCCACTGATAATTTGAACCGCCTCCACTAACGTACAAAATTGCGCTTTGCCCAGCGCAAAAGATAGTGTCTAAAGGTAAAATAGTCAATGGTGATGCAGTACTAACAGAAACGGTATCCGTTCCGCTTACATTTTGCCCAACTGAATCCAAACCTGTTACTGTGTATATAGTTGTTAACGATGGGTCGGCTACAACACTATCACCGGTCGAATCACTTAAACCGATTAAAGGACTCCATTGATAATTTGAACCTGAAGAAGGAACCTTAAGAGTAACACTTGAACCAACACAAATAGTCGGGTTTTGAGGCAAAATAGTTAAGGTCTGCCCCATACCTTGAAGAGCAAAAAACAATAACAAAAATGAGATAGTAATTTTTTTCATATAAATAGATGTTTGAGATAATAGAATACTAAAAAATCATCACTGCAAAATTGAATCATTTATAATACAATGTCAAGCCTATATTTAAAATTTCTTACTTATTCAAGATAAATCAACCTACCTTGGATTTCAGCCATGAGGCATACCGTATCAATTGCGTTTCATCTTCAACCTCGCTCTCAAATTGCTTAATATACCTTTTGATATTGGATTTAAGCTTCTCACTCATTTTAGCGTTTTTAGAAACGTTCATCTTCGCTAAAAGAGATATAAATTGCTTTTCTTTTGAATTTTCTTTCGCATTCAACTGTTTTTTAAACTCTGTTTTAAACTGGTTAAGCTTATATTCCATGGAGTCGCTTTCGCCTATTTCATAGCGCAGCATGGTTTCAAGAATAGCAATCTTCAATTTCAGATTGGCGTCCGCATTTTTATAGTTATCTAAAAGACCTAATTTAATAATGCTTCTAAGCGCCTTATCAAACTCCCTCAATTCAAACCATAATATGGCAAGATTAAGGTGTATAAATAATTCATAGAAAGGCTGGCTGCGCATCACCCGTTTGCTTTTCATTTCTTCAAGAATAGAAATTGCTTTATGTTTATCAAGCACCGAGTAATTTATTACCAATGCGTTGTAATAAAAAGGCAGGTACCGCTCTTCCAAAGTACCGCCGAATTCAGTCATAGCCTTTCTCAATATTTCGGCATAGCGCAATGATTCTTTAAGTTTTTTGTTTTTAAAAAGAGCATTCACAATATAGGTGAGCATTTGAAGCTTTAAATCATGATTGCCCTGGTTAAATAAATTGTCTTTCGTAAATGAGCGATACACTTCCAGCAGGTAGGGTTCAAGAGAGGTATAATCCCTGCGTTGCAACAGCAGTCTGGCTTACTGCCTGGTAAATACGAAAACGCAGTTTTGGTATTTTCTTTATGTCATCATCCATTGCAAATTCATTAATTGTTTTTTGCAACAGGTGAAGAATAGTATTATCCGATGTAAAATTCTGTGACACTTTCACACGGTAAGTAACTGCAGCCAATACATCATCAATACTGTTTATTTTTATGAGCGCTTCCCTGTTAGCCTTTCGCAGTTGTATATATTTTTCAGGGTTTATATCCACTGTTTCATTGGATAAGCGCATATACATGCTGTAAATTATTTCCAGCAATTCATAATTCTCAAGCTCCTGGGCTTTACGCTCAGCCTTTTTTATAAAATATAACGAGAGGGAAAATTGATTTTTCTCAAAATAAAACCGCGATAGCGCTACCAGGTAATGCACCATATTAAGCTCATCATTTTCAAAATGATGCAGGGTAATGCTTTTCATCAAATCCGATAATAGGCGGTTTTTTAAGCGGTAAAACGGATTCTTATCCGTTCCCTTATAGAGCTTTTTAAAAATAATATCTTCATGTTCCTGTCCCGGTTTTCGCCTTATAAAGTTGAACAACTCATTGTCCAGCCGCTCCCCAACCGTAAAGCGGCTCTGGTAAAGCTTATAAAACCGTATTTCTTCCTTGTTCATCAGGGTGATGACCTGGTTAAGTATATCCATAACAATTTTGAATAAGTAAGAAAATTATAAAATTATTTTGAATAGTGTATATTTTATTTCTATTTTTAAATTATAATATTAATTAAATGAAAAAATCAATACTTCTTATCGTCATTTTGAGTATTACAGCAATGGGGCATTCATTTGCTCAAAAACTCTCTATTTACAGCCCTACCTCAGCGTTATTTCCTGCATCGTGCGATAGTGGTTTTGTCCCCCATTTAATATTTAAAGTCGTATATACCGGAAGCACTCTATTCGATAAGGATACCATAAAAATAAAAATCAGCGTATCAAACCTGCCTGCTATTACTTTAGATTCTGTAGCCGTAGTAGATTCTTTATCTAATAGAGATACCTTAACTATCCAATATTCATCTTTAAAAATGGATAACAGTACCGGTTTTTATGGAGGTAATGATATTGTTGTTATTTGGCCAACCGGCTCCGGCGGTATAGCTATTACCGGCGATTCAGTAATCCAGCATACACAAGTTACTGATTCTACCGCCGGACTTGCCCCTGTTATTAATAATTCATTTAACGTTGCTTTATATCCTAATCCCACTGAAAACCTGTTAAATCTTAATTATGACGAGAGTGTAATTCACCTTGGGCAGGTAAGAATTTACAATTTATTAGGACGAATTATGCTGACAAAAATCTCATCATTTAATACTATAGATATAAATTCATTACCTGGGGGGTTTTATTTGCTTGAAGCTATAACTACTGATAAAAGCCGGTATATAACACCATTCGTTAAATCACAATAAAAAACCTTATATACTATTATTCATTAATTTTTGAATAAGTAAGAAATTTATTAAATTGTTTTGAATTCAGTATTTTTTATGTCTACTTTTAAATTATAATTTTAATGACATGAAAAAACTATTACTACTTATCTGCATTATTAGTTTTTCATCTATGGGCAATTCATTTGCCCAAAAACTTTATGTAGATTCCTCCCGGTCATCATTATTTCCCCAAAACATTGATAGCGGTTCTGTTGTAAACTTACGTTTTCATGTTATAGCTGACACCTTTACAAAGGGCGAATATATAAACATGAATTACCGTGTAGTTAACAGCCGTTATGATTCATCGGCTATTTTTATAGGTAATTATGCTCTTCTCAATACAGGAGATAGTGCAATCATCACCGATTCTTCTTTCCGCATAGAATCTTATAGTGGTTTTTCTACAGGTGATGATATTGTAGTTATTTGGCCAACCGGCTCAGGCGGCATAGCTTATACAAGCGATTCGATAATAGATACGATACATATTAACAAGTTAAATACCGGAGTTCCTGCAGTTCTTAAAACACCACTCTCATTTAACATTACTATTTATCCTAATTCAACTGAAGGTATCCTATATCTTAAATATGATGAGAGTGTAATAACCCTTGAGCGGGTAAGAATTTATGATTTATTAGGGCGAATTATACTTACTAAAACCTCTTCGTTTAATGCCATACCTATCAATATGCTTCCGTGTGGATTTTATTTTATGGAAGCGATAACTACGGATAATAACCGGTACGTTAGTCAATTTGTTAAAACACGTTAGCGTATTTTTCTAACGATATTTTAATCTGTTTTAGATACCAGTTATTAAACCTTAAAATTTCTTTAATGTCAGATACAATATTAAGGGTTAATAAAAGTTAGTATTACACCTTAGGTTTTCATGTGGTAAGTAAAAGCCATCGCATCATTTTTTCGCGATGGCTTTATTTTTTTCTCCGAATGTCTTTGCAAATGCTCTTAATTCTTCAGTCAGTTCATGATTTTGAGTTGCGCGGTCATACGTATCAGCCATAACAAAAAGGGTTTGCGTAAAAAACAGGTTCATCTCTTCTATGGTCATTTCTTTTGTCCATAAGTCAAATGACAATGTTCCTCTTTGATTATGATCCCAAATTGAAATTAAAATAGTCCGGCATTCATTCACTTTGTTCTGTGTATCGGTGGCTTGCCAGTTTATCTTTTCCGGTATATTTTTTTCATCTAATGCTATAGAAAACTTTATCTCCTTTTCCATTTATACAAATTTTTTGCAAAGGTCGTAAAAGTTTTAGGTGCAGGAAAAAAAAATCGTCTTGGCTAAACCAAGACGATTCTCTCTACTACATTTTTACCAAAAAACTATCTTTTAATTAGCTACATCCCATGCTGTTGCCGCAGTTCAAACATTTATAACAGGTTCCGCTGCGCACGGTAATATGCCCGCAAACATTGCACGACGGCGCATCTCCCATCATACTGCTCAAGTATTCCTGTGTCTGGTCTTTTGCCCCGCCTGTTTCAATCTTTATTTGTACTTTTTTCGCCTGTTCTGTTTTTTTAGTGTCATGAGAATGCCCGTGGTCGTGGTCTGAATGTGAATCCTCCACCTGTGGTTTTGATGCAGGTAATACATGAACTAAATCCAGCCTGTTCAAATATTCATATCCCAATAAGCGGAAAACATAATCCACAATTGAGGTGGCATTTTTAATATTATCATGCTCTACCATGCCGCTCGGTTCAAAACGAGTGAAGATAAATTTGTCAACATACTCTTCTAAAGGCACGCCATATTGTAACCCGATGGAGACTGCAATAGCGAAGCAGTTTATCATTGAGCGCAGCGATGCCCCTTCTTTGTGCATATCCACAAAAATTTCTCCTAATGTTCCGTCATCATATTCGCCCGTGCGCACAAAAATCGTTTGTCCGCCGATCTTTGCTTTTTGTGTAAACCCTTTACGTTTTGATGGCAGTGTTTTTCTCTCCACAATTCTCGATAACTGGCGCTTGAATTTGGTATCATGAGAGCTATTGATAATTTCCCTTGCCGCTTCAAGCACTTGTTCGGCTGTTAACTGAATTTGTTTTATCTGTTCTTTTACTTCAGGGGTTGGAATTGTTTTTTCATCCTCTTTCTTATCCGTCGTTTTCTTATCCGATTTATTAGAAAGCGGCTGCGACAATTTGCTGCCATCGCGGTATAGCGCACACGCTTTAAGCCCCAGTTTCCACGACAGCATATAGCAATCTTCAATCTCCTCAACCGTTGCGGAATTGGGCAGGTTAATTGTTTTTGAAATCGCTCCCGAAATAAAGGGTTGCACGGCAGCCATCATTCGAATATGCCCGTGCGGATGAATATAACGTTTGCCTATTTTTCCGCAGGTATTGGCGCAATCAAAAACAGGATAATGTTCTTCCTTTAAGAATGGCGCGCCTTCTATGGTCATGGTACCGCAGATGTGGTCGTTGGCTTTTTCTATCTGCTCATCGTTAAATCCTAATTCATGTAAAAGGAAGAATGAGAAATCGGTATATTTTTCACGGCTGATACCGAGGCGTTGCATACACTGCTCACCGAGTGTGTAAACATTGAACACAAAAGCAATATCAAAAGCAGAGTGCACGGCAGATTCCAAACGCTCAATATCTTCCTCTGAAAATCCTTTAGCCTTCAGCGTATCAATATTTATAAACGGTGCGTTTTTAAATGAGCCCGAGCCTTTGGCATAATCAACAATGGCTTTTATCTCAAACTCATTATACTCTAAATTCTTTAATGCCTGTGGTATACTTTGGTTAATGATTTTAAAATAACCACCACCCGAAAGCTTTTTAAATTTCACCAAAGCAAAATCGGGCTCAACACCCGTAGTATCGCAATCCATCAACAAGCCTATTGTGCCTGTTGGTGCAATAACCGTTGCCTGTGCATTTCGATAGCCATGCTTTTCGCCCATTTGCACGGCATCATCCCATGCCTGGCAAGCCGCTTTGTGTAAATAATCGGGACAATATTTTGCATCAATGCCAACCGGTTTTATTTCAAGCCCTTCATAAGCATCAGTAGCATTGTAAGCCGCATAACGATGGTTGCGCATTACACGCATCATATTCTTTTCATTCTCTTTAAACCGTTTGAATGGACCAAGGAAAGAAGCCATTTCAGCCGATGTTTTATATGCAACTCCCGTCATTATAGCACTAACAGCCCCGCCAATGGCGCGCGCTTTTTCGCTGTCATAAGGAATACCGGCAACCATTAATACAGAACCAAGGTTAGCATAACCCAATCCAAGTGTTCTGTAATCATAAGATAACTGTGCTACGTCTTTGCTTGGAAACTGCGCCATCAGCACCGAAATTTCAAGCACTGCCGTCCACAAGCGAACGGTATATTCGTAAGAGTTAATATCAAACTCTAAAGTATCTTCATTAAAGAATTTTCTAAGATTAAGCGATGCCAGGTTGCAAGCCGTGTTATCCAGGAACATATATTCGCTGCACGGATTCGATGCGCGAATCGGTCCGCCTTCCGGGCATGTATGCCATTCATTAATAGTGGTATCGTATTGTGTGCCCGGGTCGGCGCAACGCCATGCCGCATAAGCAATCTCCTCCCACAATTTCTTTGCGGGAATGCGTTTCATCACCTTGCCATTGCTGCGGGCTGTCAGTTCCCAATCGCCGTTCTGTTCAAGCGTTTTAAAAAATTTATTCGGTATACGAATGGAGTTATTAGAATTTTGTCCCGATACGGTTCTGTAAGCCTCGCCTTCATAATCGCTCGGGTATCCGGCAGCAATAAGAGCAGCCACCTTATCTTCTTCCTTCACTTTCCAGTTGATGAACTCCTCCACTTCGGGGTGATCCAAATCAAGACAAACCATCTTTGCCGCGCGGCGTGTTGTGCCGCCCGATTTAATAGCGCCTGCTGCACGGTCGCCTATTTTTAAGAACGACATCAAACCTGATGATGTGCCGCCACCCGATAATTTTTCATTCTCACCCCTAATGCTCGAGAAATTTGTTCCCACGCCGCTGCCATATTTAAAGATACGCGCTTCACGCACCAGTAAATCCATTATGCCGCCGGGGTTCACCAAATCATCATTAACGGAAAGTATAAAACAAGCGTGAGGCTGCGGGCGCTCATACGCCGAGGTGGATTCTTTTAATTCTTCGGTAACCGGGTCAACATAATAATGACCTTGTGGTTTGCCGGTAATACCATACGATGAGTATAAACCGGTGTTAAACCACTGCGGCGAATTAGGCGCCGCATTCTGGCTTAATAATGAATATATCAACTCATCATAAAACACCTGCCCATCTTTTTCAGTAGCAAAGTATCCGTATTTAGCGCCCCACTGTTTCCAGCAATCGGCTAAGCGGTGCACTACCTGTTTTACCGAGGTTTCCGAGCCGGTGCTTCCATCGGGCTGCGGCACGCCTGCTTTACGGAAATATTTCTGGGCTAAAATATCCGTAGCTATCTGCGACCACAGTTTAGGCACTTCTACATTATGCATTTCAAATACCACGCCCCCATCCGGGTTTTTTATAACGGATGAACGGTAGTCGTATTCGAACTGGTCGTAGGGTGAAACACCTTTTTTTGTGAACGAACGGGGGAAAGAAAGCCCCTTAATCCCTTTTTTTGTTTTGCCCATAATTAATAATTTTGGATATTGCTTTTTAAAAAACTAATATGTGATTTGGAGAACTCAAAAGTATAACAGGAAAATACAGTTTGCATATTTACTTTTCAACACGTGTGTAAAAAACGAAATATTTTTAGGTTTAGTTCACACATCTAAGAATGAAAAAGGGTGTTGAAAATGTGTACATAATTTAAGAACGGTATGTTCACAAAGCAATCAATTTATTGAATTGTGAATTATTGACAAATTTACAAAAAATTAATGTGATATTTTAAAATGAATACCATAAGTTTTAGTTAGTATTTGCTTTCGTTTTTTCCTGACATTCCTGACAGGAATCAATATTAATTACAACAAGATATTGATAATGAGACCTTTAAATATTTAAATTTATCGATTTGTCAGGAAATTTATTGTAAATAATTGATTTGCAGTTAGTTGGGTGTCAGGAATTGTCAGGAAAATGGGGTTTAAGTGAGTATGTGGTTTGGCAAGGGATTTTTAATAATTTGATAGTTTGGTAAAAACCTGATAAGCAGATAACTACCTTTTGATGGGTATATATTATATCAAATCTTTAGGGGATATTTGTTGAAAAAAAATAGTAAAATCTTTTTATTTATGGATAAGAGTAAAGCAAAAAAATTTGAAGCTTTCCTTAAAGGAAGAAAAATAAATGAAAAATATTTAATAGAAGAACTTATAGACAGACGGAAAATCTGCTGCTGTTTTTAAATCAAAAGATTATGATGGAAATCTTGTTGCAATTAAGATTTTTGACAATGAACTAATTGAAAAATTTGGACAGGAGATTCAGTTGATTAGAATTGAACATGAAATTCAACTAAAGGATCATAATATACCCAACCTAGTTAAAATTTTGGACGGCGGCAAAACACGAATTGAGAATGAAGAATATTTCTTTATAGTTATGGAATATGTAAATGGGAAAAACCTTAAAGAATATATCAGAACTCATAACTATGACGTTAATTTTATAGTAAAAGTTATTAAAGCATTAGTAAATACTTCCGATAAATTACTTGAAAAAAATATTGCACACCGTGATATTAAACCTGAAAATATTCGAATAACTGAAAATGGCAATGTAATACTTTTAGACCTTGGTGTTTTAAAAATTGTTTACGCTAATTATAGCGATAAAGAGGAGAAACAATTTATTGCAACACTTCAATATTCTCCACCCGAATTACTATTAAGAGAAGAGGTAGATTCTTTTGAGGGATGGAGAGCAATTAATTTATATCAAATTGGTGGTGTTGCATACGATTTGATTATGAAAAGAGAATTATTTTATGATTCTTCCCCTTTTGGAAAGTTAGTAAAAGATATTTTGGAAAGTACTCCAAAAATTGAAAATGCCGATATTCCTTATAGCCTTCTTCAGCTTACAAAAAATCTTTTAACAAAAAATTGGAATAATCGCCTATTGGTTTGTACTCCTGAAAAAATTACTTCTGCATTAAATGAGGCTATAAATAATCGTGATGAATATTCTATGGAGCTCGATGCTTTAAATGCTGTAAGATTGAATTACAGGAGCGTTTCTGAGGAAATAGAAAAAATAAAATTGACAAATGATCAATTAAAAGCAAAGAAAGATCAAATATCACAAGATTTAATAAATTTAATGATGCGCATAATGGATGAGTTGAAGAATGAACAAGTATTGCCAATATTTGATAAATCAACTCCCTTTCAGCCAGCTTCTAATTTTATAGATAAAATAAATGGTAAGACTAACAGTAAAAAAAATAATTTACTATATCGATTTACCAAAAATTTAGTTTTTGGCTTTTCGCGCACTTTTTATATATATTTTAATTTTGAGAACGATGAAAATAATTTTTGTGGTATTGAAGCTGTTGCCTTTATTGTAAATCCATGGCGCAATGAAAACATGCTCAATCCAGAGACTATTCTAGGTCACATATTCACCACTTACAGAAAGGAAAATAGAATAGACATTAATAAGAGAATAAATATAGATACAACCGAAATTTTTAATGGTGTGATTAGTTTTGATGAACCCACAATAAAAGAAATAAAAAAGAGGTTGGTTAAATTAATCAGGAAAATTATTGACACAATGTCAAATGAAGTTAATGATGAATTTGTCTATGAAAGGGATTTACAACAAGGTGTAAGAGGAAGAATGCGTATTACATCAACCAAAATAAGAATCGTTAATATCTAATTTTATCTTGGATTTCCCCTTGCCCCCATCAAATAAATCCCACAAATCTGCTTGCATCCCGCATGTCGGGAACAGTTCAGACAAAGAGCAATGAGCGCAGTAATTTTCATCCGCCTTTGGCGGGAGGACAACCCCTATACTCCACACTGTCATTGCGATCCGCCCTTTGGTGGAGAAGCAATCTCCTCGTAATTTAGACACAAAAACTTTCTGTCCCAACTTTAAATATGACATTTCTTATCCTTCTAATTTTGTTACAAATTAATTTTAATGCAAAAGCAACCCCACAAATTACTGATGAGTGATTTTTATGAAACTGACAACAAAAGTGACAACAAAACGACAAGAATCGTTGCTGCAAAGTTCCTGACACATTCTCCATAATTAGTTTATAATCACATAATTAAATAAAGAGTTGTCAGAAACTTAAATGTTTCTTGTCGCTTGAGATAGTAATACAGCCATTAATGAAAAATGAATTAACTTTGCTTATATACATTGTACATGTCAAATAACATTTATAATTCTTTCCAAACAGCGCACAAGCACGGGCAGAAAAAATTTGCCGTGCTGGTTGACCCCGATAAGGTGTCGCGCGACGAGCTGAAAAGCCTTATAAAAAATGCAGTTCATGCGCAGGTAGATTATTTTTTTGTCGGCGGCAGCCTGCTTGTAAATGACCAGCTTAATGCCATTGTGTTACAGATAAAAAGCAGTTGCACAATACCGGCAATTTTATTTCCCGGCAGTGTTATGCAGGTAACCTCCAATGCCGATGCCTTATTTTTTCTCTCATTAATTTCAGGCAGAAATGCCGAGCTGCTCATTGGGCAGCATGTTATTGCCGCTCCCATAATTAAAGCCAATAACATTGAGGTGATAAGCACGGGTTACATGCTTATTAACGGGGGGCGCGATACCACAGTATCGTACATGAGCAACAGCACACCTATACCGGCCGATAAACCCGATATAGCCGCCTGCACCGCTCTTGCGGGCGAAATGCTGGGGCTAAAACTTATTTACATGGATGCCGGCGAGCGGCGCATTGGAGCCCGTTTCTGAAACAATGATTAAGGCGGTGCGCGAACAGGTAACTGTTCCCATTATTGTAGGTGGAGGCATTACCACGCCTGAAAAAGCTTACCTGGCTTGTGTTTCCGGCGCTGATGTGGTGGTGGTTGGCAATGCCGTTGAAAAAAACCCGTCGCTGGTGGCTGAAATTTCGCAGGCAATCCATTCGGCAGTTGTTGTGTCATGATTACTGAACTATTATTTTCACTTTGAAAGGCATAGTCACTAAATCGACCGGTAGCTGGTACACTGTTCGCACAGAGGATAAAAATTATATTGAATGCCGCATTAAAGGAAAATTCCGATTGGAAGAACGCCGCTCCACCAACCCCGTAACCATTGGCGACAGAGTGGAAATTGAACCGGAGGAAGATAAAATTACAAGCGTTATCACGGAAATATATCCGCGAAAGAATTACATCATCCGGCAATCCACTAAAAGCAGAACGGCAGAGCATATCATAGCCGCCAACCTCGACCAGGCAATTGTTTTAGTCACTATTAGTATGCCCCGCACCTCGGCAGGTTTTATTGACCGCTTTTTGGTAACGGCAGGCGCATATCATATTCCCGCCGTAATTATTTTTAATAAAACGGATATTTATTCCAAAAAAGAAAAAGAAAAATTAAACGACTATATTTCCATTTACGAAAAAGCGGGTTACAGGGCGTTGGCTATTTCTGCACTCAAAGGCGATAATGTTGCACAGGTGCAAGACCTGCTTAAAAATAAAATTACGCTGATGTGCGGGCATAGCGGCTCCGGAAAATCAACCCTCATCAATAAAATTTATCCTGAATTTAAATTAAAGACGGGCGTTATTTCCACCATTCATGATAAGGGAATGCACACCACCACATTTGCCGAAATGCTTGAACTGCCCTCAGGCGAATTTATTATTGATACGCCCGGCATTAAAGAATTCGGTATTTTGGACTTTGAGCCCGCGGAGGTATCGCAATTTTTTCCTGAGATGACGAAAGTAGCATCACATTGCAAGTTCAACGATTGCCTTCATATTAACGAACCGAAATGCGCGGTTAAAGAAGCGGTGCTTGCCGGTGAAATAAGCGAATCGCGTTATAACAGTTATCTTGGTATGATAACGGAATTGCAGACCGATGAAAAAATTTACGATTAACCATTAACAGTTAACGATTAACAACAACCATGCGTGCAGTAATTCAACGGGTAAGCGAGGCATCAGTGGAAATTGACGGCAAAATAAGCGGCGCCATTGACACCGGCTTGCTTGTTTTAGTAGGTATTGAAGATGCAGATTCTGCTGAAGACATTGAATGGTTAAGCAACAAAATTATTAACCTCCGCATTTTTAATGATGCTGACGGCGTAATGAATTTATCGGTTAAAGATATTGATGGAGAAATATTAGTAGTAAGCCAGTTCACACTACATGCCTCCACAAAAAAAGGAAATCGCCCGTCTTATATAAAAGCATCGAAGCCCGAAACTGCTATTCCGCTTTATGAAAAATTTATTGAGCGTTTGGAATTTTCACTTGTTAATCCTGTTCAAACGGGAGTTTTTGGCGCTGATATGAAAGTATCTCTTGTTAATGACGGTCCTGTTACCATTATTATTGATACGAAAAAAAAAAGTAATTACAATAAACAATTATCAGTAATCAATTATCAATAATATTATTGTGGGGTTCTTCTGAAGGCAGGTTAGCAGAATTCTCACCAATTGCAGTTGTGCTTTCTATAGAATGAACAGGAATTTCAGTTATAGGTTTTGAAGGAGTTATATGTTTGAAAAACCGTTTCTGGAATAAAATTATAAGCAGCACCCCAATGGTGATGGAAGAATCGGCAATATTAAATACGGGGTCGAAAAAAATAAAATATTTTCCGCCAAAAAATGGAATCCATGATGGAAGGAAACCCTGGAAGATGGGAAAGTAAAGCATATCAACTACCCTGCCATGCAGCAACGGCGCATAACCACCACCTTTTGGAAATAACTGTGCAACACCGTTAAAATTGGTATTGAAGATGATGCCGTAAAACACGCTGTCTATAATATTCCCAACCGCTCCTGCCAATATCATGGAAATACAAATAATCAACCCTATGTGAGCGTTATGTTTAAGGGAACGAAAGAGCCAATAGAAAATAAAGAATACGGCAAAAATTCTGAAGAGTGTAAGAATAAGCTTACCAAAATTTCCGCCAAACTCATAGCCGAAAGCCATGCCTTCGTTCTCAATAAAATGAAGATTGAACCAGTTGCCAATTATGGCGATATTGTCGCCATAACTCATATGGGTTTTTACCCAAATTTTTAGCGACTGGTCTATAATCAGGATAAAGGCAATAACAATAAACGCTTTTACTCCCTTTGACACAGATAAGATTTTACCAAATATAATTAGTCGTTGTCCTCCGCAGGTGCAGATTCTTCCGCTGTAGCATTAATTACTACTACTGGCTGAGCACTTTTGGTTTGCTTTAACTTGGCTTCAATGCTCATGGTTGCATGGGGCACTGCACGCAAGCGGTCTTTATCAATCAGCTTGCCTGTTACGCGGCAGATACCGTAGGTTTTATTTTCAATGCGGATAAGCGCATTTTCAAGATGCTCAATATATTGATACTGGCGACCAGCCTGCTGGGTTAAAAACTCGCGCTCCATGGTTGCCGTTCCGTCTTCGGGTGAGCCAAAGCGGTTTTCAGTATCATCGGTGCTGTTATCTGCCGAGCGTGTGATCTGCTCCTGGTAATATTTTAATTCTGTTTTTGCCTTATCAAGTTTTTCAACTATAAGCTTTTTAAATTCTTTCAATTCGGTATCGCTGTAACGCAAGCGCTTATCTGCCTTTTTAGATTTAAGCTTAATCCTGTGTACTTTTGGTGAATGTTTATGCGAAGCAGCTACCTTTGGACGTGCTTTTTTAACAACTTTCGGCTTGTGTGATTTTGCTGTTTTCTTTTTAGCTGCAGGTTTAGCTGCTTTTTTTGCCGGCTTCGATATTTTTTTAATGGCTTTTTTTGCCGGTTTGGATGCCTTAGTTTTTAACGCAGCTTTTTTTGCGGGCTTTGCTGCCTTTTTAACTTTTTTAGATGCCTTGCCTTTCATCGTCAATTAGTTTTTCTGTTTATAATGATTTTTACTGGCATTTCGTTCACTTCAATTTCCACTCCTTCAGCGAGATTATCTTCAATCTCAAGCGTGTCTGCCAAAATTTCGGCGCAAATATATGCTTTAAAATCTGAAATTGCTTCATTTATAGTATCTTGTTTTTTAATCTTAACGTTTATCCGGTCAGTTACCTCAAAACCACTGTCTTTTCGCAGTTTTTGGATGCGATTCACCAACTCCCTTGCATTACCCTCATTTCTAAGCTCACTTGTTATTGTAACATCAAGAGCCACAATAAGTTCATTCTTATTTGCCACCTGCCAGCCGGGTATATCTTCCGATAGAATCTCAACATCTTCTAAAACCAATTCAACAGGCTCATTTTCAATTGCTAATGTTATTTTTTCGCTCTTTTCCAACTCGCTTATTTCGTCCTGTGATAATCCGGCAAGAATCGGAGCCACCAGTTTCATCTTTTTACCCAATTTTTGCCCCAAAGATTTAAAATTGGGCTTTACTTTTTTGTGAACTACGCCTGAAGTATCTTTTATGTACTCAATTTGCTTAACATTAACTTCAGCTAAAATTAAATCTTTTACTCTTTCTATCTGATTTTCAATGTTTTGATTTGTAATGGGAATAAGAATCTTATTTAAAGGCTGCCTTACTTTAATGTTAACCTTCTTTCTTAATGATAACACAAGCGATGAAATATCCTGAGCTAATTGCATTCTTTCTTCTAACTCTTTGTTTATCAATACTTCTTCATATTTCGGGAATGAGCTTAAGTGAACAGAAAGCGATTTTTCCTTTGATGTTATATCGTTCAGCGATTTGTATAGAAAATCTCCAAAAAATGGTGCGATAGGCGCCATAAGCTTGCTTAATACATTAAGACATTTATAAAGAGTTTGGTAGGCAGCAATTTTGTCATCAGAATATTCGCCTTTCCAGAAACGGCGGCGTGATAAACGCACATACCAATTGCTTAAATGTTCATCCACAAAAGTTTCAATGGCACGGGCAGCTTTGGTGGGTTCATAATCGTCATAAGCCGCTTCAACTTCTTTTATTAATGAGTTGAGCAATGAAATTATCCAATGGTCAAGTTCAATTAGCTTTTGCGATGGCACTTCAGTTTCCTTATAGGTAAACCCGTCAATGTTAGCATACAAAGCAAAAAAGCAATAAGTATTGAACAAAGTGCCAAACAATTTTCGTTTCACCTCATCAATGCCGGCAATATCGAACTTAGTGTTATCCCATGGCTGCGCATTCGATAACAAATACCACCGTGTGGCATCAGCGCCGTTTTCAGCAATGGTTTTAAAAGGATCAACCACGTTGCCAACTCGCTTACTCATTTTATTGCCAAACTTATCTAGGATAAGCCCATTGGATATTACATTTTTAAACGCTACAGAATCAAATAGCATAGCAGCCAAAACATGAAGGGTGAAGAACCAGCCGCGTGTTTGGTCTACGCCTTCGGCGATAAAATTTGCGGGAAAACTTTTTTGAAAAGTTTCTTTATTTTCAAACGGATAATGCCACTGCGCGTACGGCATGGCGCCGCTATCGAACCAAACATCAACTAAATCAGGAACACGTAAAAAAATAAATCTTTGTCTTAAACCAAGAGGTGTTAATCCTGATTCTGGAATAAAACAAACTTTATCTACAAATGGTCTATGTAAATCAAGAGAATTAATTTTCGACGAATCAATTTCATCAAAATATTTATGAAAAATTCCTAATGGCAGATTACGTACAAAAGAAACTCTAGAAGCTTTAAGGTATACATTAATATAATGAGAGGTATTGACGTCAGCGTACTCGGGTCCTTGAGAATCCGTCAAATCATTGTAAACTTCATTTCCCAATTCATCTATGACTACTTTATCCCCATTTAAAAAGTTTTGATAGTAACCTTCAAATTCTGCTTTCTCTATATATCCAATTACCCCAATGCTTATTTCATCAGAGTAGAAATTACCTTTTTTCTCATTATTTGTAGGCGTAAAAGTTTTATTTCTTAGTAGCTCATTTTTGTTACCGACAACAACTACGCTACGAGAAACCCAATCCATCCATATTGGTAGCGGTGTTCCCCAAAACCGTGAACGCGATAAATTCCAATCCTGTAGATTTTCCAGCCAGTTGCCAAAACGTCCCTCACCTGTTGATTTTGGTTTCCAGTTAATGGTGTTATTTAATTCAATAAGCCTCTCTTTTGCTGCTGTAGTTTTAATAAACCATGAATCAAGCGGGTAATATAATATTGGCTTATCCGTGCGCCAGCAATGGGGGTAGTTGTGTTCGTACTTTTCAATCTTAAATGCTTTATTCTCTTTTTTCAGTTTTATGCCAATACGTTCATCAACCGATAAATATTTTTGTCCGCCTTGTTTCTTCTTTTCTGTTTCTTTTTCTTCTTCCGTTAAATATTCTTCTCTTACATATTCACCTGCAAAGTCAGTAATCTCATTAACAAATCTTCCACGAGTATCAACAATTGGTTTTCCATTAGCTAAAATCGCCACAATATGATTACTATTAGCAACACGAAAATCATCAGCGCCGAATGTTGGTGCAATATGAACTATACCTGTTCCATCTTCAGTACTTACAAAATCACCAGCAATTATTCTAAAGTAAAAAGCAGACTCTTTTTCAACATATATATAATCAAGCAACTGCTCATAATTTATTTCTAATAATTCTTTGCCTTTAAATTCATTTATAACTCTACCAAAAGGTTTGCGAGTTCCAACATGACTTGCTTTATTTATACTATCAAGCCAAATATTAAATTTTTCAATGTCTCTAGTAGATAAGTCTTGAAATTGTTGTTCATGAAAATAATTGTAGACTTTTGTTAATTCTTCTGAAACATCATGTCCAATTAAAATATTTCGAAGTCTAATATCATCTTGAAAATATTTTTCAAATAGGTCTTTAGCAAGAATAACAATTTCAGGTTTGAATGTATAAGGATTAATAGTTCTAACAGCAACATAGATTATCTTCTCTCCTACTGCCAAAGCGCTGTTTGCCGGTAATGTCCACGGTGTAGTAGTCCACGCTAAAAAATACACATCTCCATTTTCACCGATTAACTTTTGAATTTTATCTTTTGATTGTTCAGCTACCTTAAACTGCGCAACTATAGTCGTATCCTTTATCGGTCTGTAACAGCCCGGCAAATTCAATTCATGTGAGCTTAATCCCGTTCCCGCGGCTGGTGAGTAGGGTTGAATAGTGTAGCCCTCATACAACAACCCTTTTTCAAATAAATTTTTCAGTATCCACCACAGTGTTTCAATGTAATTGTTTTCAAAAGTGATGTAGGGATGTTCCAGATCAACCCAGTAACCCATACGCTCGGTTAAATCGCCCCAAGCCGATTTAAATTTCATCACTTCTTCACGGCAAATGATATTATATTCTTCAATAGAAACTTTTTTGCCAATATCTTCTTTTGTAATGCCCAGTTTTTTCTCAACCTGCAATTCAACAGGCAAGCCATGCGTGTCCCATCCGCCTTTTCGTTTTACCTGGTAGCCTTTTAATGTCTTATACCTGCAAAACAAATCTTTTATCGCGCGCGACATCACGTGGTGAATGCCGGGCAACCCATTAGCTGAGGGAGGTCCCTCGTAAAATACAAACTGCGGCGCGCCTTCCCTCTCCGAAATACTTTTCCCGAAAATATTATTATCCTTCCAAAACTTTAATATCTCCTCATCAATCTGTGAAAGATTAAGCGTTTTATGTTCCTTGAATTTCACTTCTTGTTTAGCTTGTTTTACCCTAAATCCCCTAAAGGGGACTTTTAGGTTGTGCTGTTTATTAATCCTTGTAATCTTTTAATCTTCTAATTTTATAATCAGGCATTTTCAAATTGTCTCATTTTCAAATTTTCAAATTTTTTTCACACTTCAATCATCACCTCTTTTTCCAACTCCTTGTTTCTATCCCATCTTTCAAGACTTAATAAAAGGGATGGCAATAAGAGCAGGTTATTAAACATAGCCACCACCAATGTTATTGATGTGAGCAAACCTAAATACACCGTGCCGTCAAATCCCGAAAAAATAAAAATAATAAATCCGAAAAATAAAATAATGGAGGTGTAAATAATACTTATTCCCGCTTCATGCACAGCCCTTGACACGGCATCTGACTGGTTAAGGTCGCTTTGTTTTCTTTCCTGCTGGTATTTTGCCAAAAAGCGGATAGCATTGTCAACAGCAATACCGAATGCCACACTAAAAATTAGAACCGTTGATGGCTTAATAGCAATGTGCAAATAACCCATTAACCCTGCCGTGAACAACAACGGAATAGTATTGGGCACCATGCAGAAAAAAATCATTTTAAATGAGCGGAATAAATATGCCATGCAAAGCGCAATAAGAATAAATGCGAGAATAATACTTTCAAACAAGCCGTTAACGATAAACCGGTTGCCCTCCAGAAAAATTACACTGGTTCCTGTAATGGATACTTTATATTTCGTCGAATCGAAAACGGAAATTATTATCCCGTGAATTTTTGCAAATAACGGCGGCATTTTATCATTACCAATATCGGCGATGTTGTAGATGATTCGTGCTATTTGCTTATTAGAATCAACAAATGATTTTTGCAACCCGCTGTTTTTGGTTTTTGCATTGGCATAGTAGGATAAAATAAAGTTTTTCTCCAGGCTATTCGGAATACGGTAATCCGCCGGAGAACCATCATAAAATCCCTGGGTAGCAAATTTAATCACTTCAGCAATTGATAACGGGCGCGATAGCTCTTTAAACCGTGCAAGCGAATCCTGTAAGTTGCTTATTTTATCTATTGTTTTCAGCGATTCTACGGCTCCTCTTTTTTTCGTATCTACCATTATCTCTAAAGGAAATACACCATTGAAACTATTCTGAAAAAAAAGCAAATCTGTATACACCTTATCCTTATGCGGAATATCGTCAACTATATATCCTGTTGCCTTCAGCTGTATCATTCCTATAACAGATACCGCTGCAACTAAAATTGTCACGCCATAAACCCATTTCCGTTTTTTATGAACAATATGATCAAAAACGGATAAAATTTTATTTAAAAATTTATGATTTAAATAACTCAGATGTCTCTTATTAGGAGCCGGCATATAACTATAAATACAGGGAATTAAAATTATGGAGATAACAAAAACACCCAGAATACTTAATCCCGCCACCTCGCCAAACTCAACTAACACCTGGCTCTTTGTAAGGCAGAACACACCAAACCCGATTGCTGCTGTCAGGTTGGTGAAAAGTGTCGCCAGTCCCAGGCGTTCTACCACAGTGGCAATGGCTTTATGCTTATCGCCCTGCCGTAAATACTCAATATGATACTTGTTTAAAAGATAAACACAATTGGTAATAGCTATTACCACTACAAGGGGCGGCATTAAAGCCGTGAGCAGGTTTATTTTATAGCCTAACAAAACTATTATGCCCAGCGACCAGATTACAGCAATACCTACCACAAGCACTGAAAAAATAACCGCGTAAAAAGAGCGAAGCAGTATCAGCAGAACCAGCGCTGTTATAATTATAGCCAGCAATAAAAAAAGCCTTAACTCATTTGCCACCCTGGTAGCTACAATGGTTCTCACAAACGGCAAACCTGTTTCATGCACTTCAAGTCCCGTTGCTTTTGTAAAAGCATTTACGCCGATCATAATAGAATCAATTACCATGTTGCGCTCTTTGCTGTCGAGAATCGTCTTTTTTATCTGCACCGCCATTAGTGTACTTTGCAAACTATCATTATATATTAATCCCTTGTAGATGGGTAGTGAACGAAAAAGAGATATTAATGAATCTACTTCGCCTTGTGTGGCAGGTATTGAAGGAAAAACAGGTTTTAACAGAAGTTTATGCGCTGCAGTATCTTTCTTTATATAAAAACTTTCTTTCAGTGAGAATATATTTTCAACACCGGGAATAGCTTTAACCTCATCGTCGAGCGCAAACCACGCCTGAATAAAATTAAGGTCATTCAATCGTTTAGGCTGCACACCCAAGACAAGTATATTGCCATCATCACCGAATTTTTTCTGGAAATTCAGGTATTCAACATATTTAGGATTATTAAGCGGAATAGCTTTAACAAAACTATAACTTATCTCCGCCCTTCGGGCAAAATTGCCCATAATCACCGTAGCTGCCAGTAAAAGCAACAAAAAAATAAGGCGGTGTTTCAGTAAAAAGTGTGCGAGTTTCTGCCACATAAAAAGTGTGCAAAGTTATGAATAATCAGTTATCAATTAGGTTAAAAGTCAAAGCTCAAAAGTCAAAAGTTGGGTTAGTTCTTATTTTCAAATTGCCCCATTTTCAGATTTTAGAAATAAACTTGTTTCATCTTCTTTATATTTGGAGTTAATTAATTAAGAACAATAAAATCTTTCTATAAAATAATTTCCTATACAAAACGTTAGATTTGCCCCATGATTAATCGCTTTTTACTTTTTATCCTGTTAATTACAACTTTTGCAACAACCCGCTCACAGAATCTTCCTATCGGGGGATGGAGAGATTGCCTGCCTTACCGCTATGGTACTGGCGTTGTCAAAGGGAACGGAAAAATTTATTGTATTACCTCGTTAGCTATTTTTT
The DNA here is from genome assembly GCA_963770495.1 of Chitinophagales bacterium. GTDB lineage: Bacteria > Bacteroidota > Bacteroidia > Chitinophagales > CAVYQA01 > CAVYQA01. The sequence continues at coordinate 173,856 of CAVYQA010000002.1, forward strand.
CCGTTAATACGTCTGATAATTCCATACAGAAATACAATAAGGTAACAGGGCTTTCAGATATAGGCATTTCCACGGCGGCTTATGACACCGTTTATCACGTGCTGGTGATTGGCTATGCCAACAGTAATGTCGACCTGTTATATGATAACGGGCAAGTGGTAAATTTACCTTTTATTGAACAAGCCTCTATTATAGAAAACAAAACTATTAACAGCATTTATTTTATAGGTCAAGACGCTTATATATGCTGTAATTTTGGAATTGTTAATCTTAATCTCAGCACGCAATTAATAAATAATACTCCTCCCTATATTATTGGTCCCGGAGGTGATGCTATTAACGTTTTTTCTGTCAGCCTTCTGAATGATACTGTTTATGCCGCAACAACCGATGGGGTATGTTATGCTCCTTTGATAGACACCCCATCCTTTCAATTTTATTCAACGTGGACATACATTAATCCGACCAGTGGATTACCGGCTGTTAAAACACAATTTGTACAATCGTTTAATAATAAAATGTATGCCATACAAAACGGCACGACAAACGCTTCGGTTTATATTAAAAACAGCATTAATAACTGGTCGCCTGTCTATACAGGAACGAACTGGACTATCAATGGTGTAAGCGCCTCATCTGCCAATCTCGTTCTGGCTCAAGACTACGGCAATGTAACAGCCGCAAAAATAAACCTTATTAATGCACAGGGTGTCTCTACATCTGTTGACTCCACAGGTCTTGGTAAGCCCATACAGGCATTGCAGGTTAACGGCAGCTTGTGGATAGCGGATAATTACAACGGGCTTTATCATTATTATGTAAACGGCTATAACGAAAACCTAACTCCTAACGGACCATCAACCGCCGGCGATAACAGTATCGCCGCTTATAATGGCACGATGTATGTAGCCCCTTCCAATTTGAGTTCTCCTTTTAATTCGGATGGCTTTTTTGTTTATAGTAATAATACCTGGAACAACTATAATCAATATACTCCTGGTTTTTCTGTACTATCTACAATTACAGAAATTAACAGTGTCATTATAAGTCCGGTTGATTACTCGGCATATTTCGGGACATATAATGGACTTATTCATTTCGCAAATGGGGCAATCCAAACAATTTATAATGCTTCGAACAGTACTCTTACCCATCAAAATGGCAATATACAATCAGCTGTCGTTGTATCAGGCATGGCATACGATAATGAAAATAATTTATGGGTTTCTAACTTCGGCGCAGAACCAAGCCCTATTTCTGTTCTTGAAAACCCCTCAAATGGCGGTACCTGGGAGGCATTTTCACCCCCTTCGTTCAATGAGAATTTCTATACAGCAATGGTTATAGATCAGTTTAATCAACAGTGGATCATGAACACCTTAGGAGGCATTCTGGTTATGAACAACAACGGCAGTTTAACACCCTCCAGCGCTGATTTATATAAAGCGCTTAGCACCGGCGTGGGTAATGGCAATCTGCCTTCTGGGCAGGTGACTTCCCTTGTGGTTGACCAACTGGGTAATGTTTGGGTTGGCACTAACGAGGGCATAACGGTATTTTATTGCCCGGGCGATGTATTAACAAGCACAGGGTGCGATGCACAGCAAATTATTTATTCCACTCCGTCAGGAAACGGTTATCTCCTGGGCACCGATGTTATCAACGCCATTGTGGTTGATGGTGCTAATCGTAAGTGGGTTGGCACTAACACAGGCTTATACCTGCTTTCAGCCGATGGCACTTCGCAGATAGAGAATTTCACCGCTCAAAACAGCCCTTTATTTTCAAACGATATTATCTCTTTAGCTCTTGACCCCGTAAACGGCGACCTGTTTATCGGCACCTCTGCGGGGATATTGGAATATCGTACTACAGCTAATGAAGGCAGCCAGACTAATTGCAACGTGACTGTATTTCCTGATCCCGTAAGACAAAATTATTTTGGACCCATTACCATTGCAGGTGTAGTTGCAAATGCCACCGTAAAAATTACCGATGTTAATGGCGACCTTGTTTACGAAACAACAGCACTGGGCGGACAGGCAATATGGAACGGTAACATGCAGAATGGGGCGAGGGCAAAAACAGGTGTTTACCTCGTTTTTGTTTCCAACAGCGATGGCTCTGTGCACTGCACGGGAAAATTTCTTCTTATTAATTAGCCAAAGCAATAACAGAAATTTCCACCCTCACATTTTTAGGCAGTTTAGCCACCTGCACGGTATCTCTTGCCGGAAAATCTTTTGCAAAATAAGAACCATAAACCTCGTTTACTTTTGCAAAATCGTTCATATCCGTAAGAAAAATAGTGGTTTTTACAATATGGCTGAAATCTCTTCCTGCTGCTCTGAGTACGGCTGAAATATTTTCCATTACACGGTTCGTCTCTGTTTCAATGTCAGCGCTTACTCCTCCTCCTGTAGTCGGATCAATGGGAATTTGTCCTGAGCAAAACAGCAATCCGCCTGCTTTCACCGCCTGGCTGTACGGTCCTATAGGAGCCGGTGCATTTTTGGTAATAATGATTTCTTTAGTCATTGTTGGTGGTTTTGTAATTTTAAGTTTTAAATATATAACGTTTCATCTTTTAAATAATGAAAATTTTTATCAGCGGCAGCAATAATCGTGTATCTGAATTGCAAAAAATCATTTCAAAAGAACACATTTTTTTTTCAGATGACGGGAAAAATAATTTATTACCCCTAAATGACTTTGATCTTATCATTGATTTGAATCTTGACGACCACCCTGAACACCTGCACCGATATGCAGGGCTTAAAGGTAAAACAGTTATCGGATGCGCCGTAAAAAAAACATTGAAATCAATGGCGGCTGAATATGGCGGAGAGTGTTTATGCACGTTAGCCGGAATGAATGCTTTACCCGCATTTATTGCACGCACCACTGTGGAAATATCTTTTTTAAAAAAAGAAGACGAACCTTTATTTGCAGAACGAATAAAACCCCTTGCATGGAATTATCTTACCGTCGCCGATCAAACCGGCATGGTTACACCGCGAATTATTGTTATGGTTATTAATGAAGCGTTCTTCACTCTTTACAATGGCGTTACATCTGTTGAAGATATTGATAAAGGCATGAATCTGGGCACTGCTTATCCGTTTGGTCCGTTTGAGTGGGCAAATAAAATAGGAATTAAAGACGTGTATGAAACGCTAAAAGCCATTCACGATTCCACACAGGATGACCGTTATCGCATTTGTCCCTTATTAAAAGAACAATACACAAATGCAATCAGTTGAAAAATCTATTCTCATTTACTCTGCAAAAGCAACGCCGCGCCTGCTTTATATATGCGATTTGCTTTTTAAAGAGCTGTTAGGGCTTGATTTTGAAATTACAACCGATAAAGAAACCTTTTTAAGAGAACCTCACGCTAAAATTAACTACAGTCGCGAACAATTTAGCGATGAGTTTTTTATCTCCGCCTCCGCTCTCCTATTCGAGCAGCATATCATACCACAGCAAATAAAGGTGAAGGACTGGAACGGTTGCAAGGTATTTTTTCTGTCAGAAAAAAAAGCCGCACTGCCTTATGACCCTTTAGCTGCCGCATTTTACCTCGTAAGCCGTTACGAAGAATATCTGCCTTTTACTACTGATAACTATGGCAGGTTCAGGGCTGAAGAATCCCTTGCTTTCAAAGAAAATTTTCTGCAAATGCCCGTCGTAAATCATTTTGCATGGCACTTAAAAGAGTGCTTGTCACAGCGTTTTCCCCATTTGAAAATCAAAGAAAACAAATTCCGTTTCCTGCTCACCTACGATATTGACCAGGCTTATGCTTACCGCGAAAAGGGCTTCCTGCGCACAACAGGCAGCATTTTTAAATCGCTGCTCAAAGGAAATATTAAACTAATCAGGGAAAGAATTAGTGTGTTACAAAATAAGAAGAGCGACCCGTTCGATACCTTCGACCTGGCAATTTGAATTGCACAAAAACCTTTCAATCCATCCTTATTATTTTTTACTGATTGGCGATTACAACAAATACGATAATAATATTAACTGGAAAAATCCGTCGCTGCAAAAACTCATAAAAAAATTATCTAAAAACTACTCTGTCGGCATTCATCTTAGCATGGCGTCCAACAAAAAAAAGCAATTCGTTCAAAAAGAAATACACCGTTTGGAAACTATAACCGGGAAACAAATAACCGGCAGCCGCCAGCATTTTCTTATGCTCAAATTCCCTGAAACCTATGAACGCCTTATTGCCTGCGGCATTACTAAAGATTACAGCATGGGCTATTCGTCACAAATTGGTTTTAGGGCAGGCATTGCATCGCCGTTTTATTTTTATAACTTAAAAAAGGAAGAAAAAACACTTTTGAAAATTTTCCCTTTTGCCGTAATGGATGCCACGTTATTTTATTACCTGAATTACTCGGCTGATATAGCATTTGAACAAACCAGGTCCCTAATGGATAAGGTGAAAAAAACCGGCGGCACGTTCATTTTTTTAGCTCATAACGATTTGTTAAACAATGATATAAGCAGGAGTAACTGGATAGAAAATTTTGAAACAATGGTCCGCTATGGCAATAAGCTGGAATTATGACAATTTGTCTCAATTTGTTTTTACCCCCTAACGCAACAATCAGTCACAAAAAGCGTATTTATAATGAATCTTAAGAAGGATCTGTGAGATATATTATCGTATTTAAACATATCAACAATCTCAGCGATACGCAGTATTAATTTGTTGTTAAGAATGGAAATATTTATGTATCTTGCAAGGGTCAATATATTGAGAATTAAAAACAGATTCAGTATGAACCTTTTTACAAGAGGAGCATTTGTCATATTGTTATTATTTACCTTAGCCGCAAAAGCGCAAGACCCCCATTTTTCACAATTCAATATGTCGCCGCTTACCTTAAATCCTGCACTCACAGGTCAAATGGATGGCACCTATCGTGTTGGCGCTATTTACCGCAATCAATACGGCAGTGTTACAATACCTTATGTTACCCCCTCCGTATTTGTTGACGGCGGTCTTTTTAAAGGCGGCAAAAGTAAGAGCTATCTTGGTATAGGGCTGCTTATTCTCGATGACCAGGCAGGCGATGGTAATTTATCCAATCTCACTTTAATGTTATCTTTAGCGTATCACCAGGCGCTTGATGAAGACGGTTTTTGGCATATAGGTGTAGGTTTACAAGGTGGTTATGTGCAAAAATCAGTTGACCTTAATGACCTTTATTTACCAAGCCAATATAGTAATCAGACACTAACTTTTAGCCTTCCTCAAGATCTTCCGGGTTACAAACCTATCGCTTATCCTGACTTTGGAGCCGGAATAGATTTAGATGGTTCTCCAAGTCGTTATTCGCAGGTTACCTTTGGCATTGCTGCATTTCATCTTACCCAGCCCTTAGAAACATTTTTGGGTAGTACTAATACACTCACCAGGAAATATGTTGCTCATATCAGCGCTACGTATGGTGTTAATAATAAGCTTTATTTATTCCCTTCAGCTATTTACCTTATGCAGCAGCCCAACCAGGAATTAACTGCCGGCAGTTCTATCGGGTTTAATTTTTCACAACTGAATGGCGAAATAGGAACCATATTTTACGTGGGCGCCTACGATAGAATTACCGGCAACGATGCCATAATTACTACCGTTGGATTTATGGTGCATGGTTTACAGGTAGGTTTTGCTTATGACATAAATACCTCCACATTAGAGGTAGCCAGTCACAACCAGGGCGCTTATGAGATAGGGCTTATTTACGTAGGTAATATTTCTTTGCACAAACCCTCTCAAAATTATTATTGCCCCCACTTTTATTAATAGTTCGGATACAGCGGCTTGCTCACCCATTTATTTTCTTTTATCATAAACCGGTAGAGGCGGTGTGCATCCACACCTGAATATTTAACTCCCACCCTTTTGCTTTCAACAATTTCATGTTTGGCTAATGCAATTCCCCTGTCTTCAATCCATATTTTACTTCCCAGTAAATTCTCGCCGCTCATATTGGTATGAATGCCCAGCGCCTGTGAAAGCGAGCCGGGTCCCGTTGTAAGCGGTGGTTTTACAGTTTTAAACTTCCGGCGTTTTAACATAATATCAATACCATCCGCTGGCTCTAAAGCGCGTATTAATATGGCATGTGGAATATCTTTAGCATTAGTTACCACATTAAACAAATGGTGAATGCCGTAACATAAATACACATAAGCCGTTCCGCCCTCGCTGTACATAATTTCGGTGCGGGCTGTTCGGCGCCCGCCTTTGGCATGTGATGCCAAATCACTTGCACCGGCGTAAGCTTCTGTTTCAACTATTTTACCGCCTGTAATTTTTCCTTTGATATTCGTCATCAAAAATTTACCGAGCAGTTCCTTAGCTATAAGAACCACATCATCTCGCTTGTAAAATGAACGTGAAAGTTTTTTCATATTTTTATTACAAATACCACCATGCAAAATAAAGGAAAATTATTTCTCATCCCCTCATCACTCGGCGAGCCCGATGCCACTCAATTCTCTGAACACTATAAAAATATAGTTTTCGGGCTTTCTGTTTTTATTGTAGAGAATGTAAGAACAACAAGGCGTTTCTTACGCGCCATTGGTTACACCAAAAATTTTGACGAAGTCACTTTCTTTGAACTCGATAAACACAACCACAACCCCGATTGGAATTCATTTTTAAAAGAAACATTGGCGGGCAAAGATACCGGGCTTTTGTCAGAGGCGGGTATGCCCGGCATTGCCGACCCCGGCGCTGAGATTATTAAAACGGCTCACAAACATAATATAACTGTTGTGCCACTTGTTGGCCCCTCATCAATAGTGCTGGCTCTGGCGGCTTCGGGATTGAACGGGCAGAATTTTGCCTTTGCGGGTTACTTACCCATTGATAAAAATGAGCGCCAGCGGAAAATAAAACAACTGGAACAACTTTCTTTCAAAGAACGACAAACACAGATTTTTATTGAAACTCCCTACCGCAACAACCAATTTTTAAGCGACCTTATACGCGCCTGTGAAAAAGATACTGAAATTTGTATTGCCTGTAACCTAACCACAGAAAAAGAATTTATAACAACAAAAACCGCAGCCGAATGGCGCAGCAAATCACTGCCTGATATAAATAAGCAGCCAACTGTTTTTTTGATGCTGAAGCGGTAACTCCTATTTTGTCCCGTGTCTCGCATCTCATATCTCACTTCCCATATTTTTCTTTTATGCCTTTCAATATAGCCGGCACCGTGTAATAATAACTTATCAAACTTCCTTCGCAGCCTCTGTCGGGCATATATTCTGCAATGATTTTCATGTATTGATTGGTAAGGGCTAAGGCATCGTTACAGATGTTGGTAATATTCTGCCGGTCTTTTTCAGTGAATGAACCAGTGTTGCGGTCTTTAAATATTGGTTGTAACTCCACGCCTTTTGCAATGGCTTTCAAATGGATGATAGATGCCTGAACACGGTTATCTACAAAACTCAAATAGTCTTTACCGTTTTTATCTGTTGTTTCTGATTCGCATTTTTGCAAAAGAGCTTCAACAGTTTCATATTGTTTGCAGACAGACAATATCGTGTCCCGATTCCAAATTCCCAAATATCCCAAACAACCCACGCCCGCTTTATCATCATTACCTTCCCAGCAGCCCACCCAGCAAAAACCGATGTTAGGCAGCACATTTGTCATGCGCCAGTCGGCGGCATTAATAGTTTGCATGGCGCTGATATAATTATCTATTGAGCCGATTCCCAAATTGGTAGCATATTGCCGGTAAAAATCTGTTTCATTTATCGGTCCGTATAAGGTAGCCAGCGAGGCATACCTTGCCTGTGTTCTGCTCTCAGCTCGTTCGCCAGTGGTTAAAACATATGCCGGGTATGGATGTACCCTGCATCACATTCTGTCCCTCCTGCACCAGCATTTTAATTCCCGTTATTCCGTTCTCCTTTAAATACATCAACCCGTCAAACTCTATCCAGCTATAGAGCATAGAACGTTGCCAAACATTTTTGTCTATCCCCACTTCATGAACATAATTTGCCACCCGTTGCGCGCTGTGAGCGGGCAGTATGGAGTACTGAATATCTTTTGGCACAAATCTGTTCATCAGCAGCAAACACGCTTTAAGATAGCCGGGCACCACGCAATAAATGCCCAGGTTTATTTTAAGGTTCTTATATTTTCTCAGCGTATCCAGTTCTTTCACCGCTTTTATGTTATGCCCCAGCTCGGCAAGAAGGTTCAAATAATCCCTGTCAATGTTGGGTTGCTTCGCCGTGGTAACCTGCGAAGGGTCCTGCTCCGTTTGAAAATTATACAGCGATGGTTCTTCTTTAATTATTTCAGCATCAAAATGCGTTTTGATTATTTGCTTAATCTCATTGGCATAGGCGGGTTTGTTACTCCATTTGCCCGTTTCTTCAGTCATCAGTTCCAAATCATCAATCTGCGGATATTCTCTCATAATATCATCACAGGTTTTTAAAGTATTGGCTATTGTCATAGAGGTATCGCGTGGCTCAAAAGAAAACTCAATCGTCATGCCCACTTTTTTACATTCTACCATCACCGCTCTCAGCCATGCCACGGAGCGTTTACTGCGCTCGGCAGGCTCATCTATATACGGTTCAATGTCTGGAATACAATAGGTTTTTTTATTGTGGATGTGATTTGAAACCAGTGTATCATTGGGAATGTTGTGCCGCTGACCATAAAAATAAGAACCGGCGAAGGTGTCTGTGCCCGCCTGTGGACCTCTATCCATTGATTGGGATAACTATGAAACACGATAGTGTTAAACCGCATCCGCGCGAGGTTATGAATATATTCTTTGGCGTCACCAATCGGGTAACCTGAGATATCCATCGGGAAATTGAGATGCTGCCTTATCCCGCGTTTTAAAACAGCCGGGTGAACAGTATCGCCCCAACCGATCAGCTTTTCCATGTGCAGCTCATGGGGGCACACCGCGCCGGAAATTTCAAACTGGTAGCCCGCTTTTTCCAGCATGGTGTAAGTGGCATGTAACACACAGGTTGGGTTGGGTCCTGATAAATTAACAACCTGTTTGCCGTCTTTAGTTTGGCTGGTCACACTGAATGAGTAAGGCGCCATTTTAGTGTCGACAATAAGATTGATGACCCAGTTATTATTATCTGTTGTTGGCGCTTTGACAAGAAACGCTTGCAATTCTGTTTTTGCGAAATTCAACACCGTATCATCATACGGCATATTAATTTCCACACGACTCAATAATGAAGTGTGTTGCATACATTTGTTAAAAGAAAATATGACACCAATAAAAAATACAAGTGATAAAGCTCGGTAAAAATATTTTTTATACTGCATCATACGGATGTTAGGATGAAATAAAAATACAAATAATTTGGGTGCTAAAGGGTGCGGAGCGTGGACGCTCCACACGGCGGGTTGTTAGGATTACCCCTGAAAATTCACTATATTTAACAACCTAAATTGCTTCCTATGAAAAACCATTTCAAATTAAAAACGGGGCATATAATTTTAATAGTATCCATAGTTGTGGCTATGCTCTTAGCCCTTTCAAAAATATTGGATACCATTGCTAATCCAAGAACATCATCGCCGGATGGATTTACAACGACACTGAACGCCCTCTTCTGGATAAGTATCATCTGGCTGGTTACTTATATTCAAAACCTGTTGTTTCAAAAATTGAATGTCACTAAAGTTGAAAAAGACGTCATTGTTCCACTTAAAGAAGAAATAACCAAACAACTTATTGCAGGGCGCGATAACAGGAATGAAAAAATAGAAGCCTTACGCAAGGAATTAAATTTAGAGTTCCGCTTAATACGTTTAAAGAGCCGGTTGAGAACACAGGGAATAGAATGGAACTACCATGAGCAACGGCAAAATAATAAATTAAATTTTGATTCCGTTTTTAATGAAGAAGAACGCCTGTTTCTTGAACGGAATAATTTCAAATTCACCCAAACCTATCTTAACCTGGCGTAAAACCTGAAAGCAAAACGATAAAAAGTTCCTGTCAAATCGCTATTTAGTTCTTTATTAATCAATAATTTGTAAAATTTTGACAGGAACTTTTGCGCAGCCATTTTTAAAAATTGATTTCGTTTTCATTCGGTTTATTATCTCTTTTTCTTTACCTAAACCTGTTTCAAAGAACGGTCACTCACCCCGCTAACGCTCAATCCCACGTACCCCTCTCTACGCGTAGAGAGGGGTGTTGAGCCGCGAGTGGAGCGGGGTGAGTTACCCACAAAATTATTTAAGTAATAAAAGCGGTGAGAAAAGTTGGGACAAGAAGTTTATAAGGTATTGAATTCTATATATATGTCTTGTCCTGAAATAGGTTTACACTAAATTTGGGACAAATGAGAACAGAAAAACAACTACAACAACAAGTAACCTACTCCGAGTGTAGGGGCTTTGTAAAAAGGTTATTAATTTTGTAAATCTAATTTTAAATGTTATCCCTTGAGTGATTCCCAAAAACAACATTATATTCCAAGGTCTTACCTTAAGAATTTTGCAGCTTTGGAAAATGGTAGTTATTATGTTTATGTTGAACATAACAAAGAAAAAATTCATAAAACCAACATTAATAATATCTGTGCTGAAAAAAATTTATATACTATAGATAGTATAGACTCGGACAAAAAGAATTTCATCGAAGAGTTCTATTCGAAAAATATCGACAGTTTATTTCCAGAAATAACTCAATTAGTAACGAATGATAAAATTTTAAATATTAACGCTGTCCATAGAAAAAAAATAATTGCGGCAATTCTCAGTCTATATTTTAGAACCCCTAAGTTTCTTGATTATCTTGAAAGTAACCAAAAAAGAATTATCACCCTTGCAAAAAATTATATTCTTGGAAAAACTGAAAATCATATAATTGACTTTGAGGGTAAAAAAATAGATAGCAGGAGTTTGGATATTGATGCTTTAGAAAATTCTCTTTTATCTGAAAACAAATTGATTCTTCTTCAGCAACATTTAGAAATCCTTAATGATTTTGTAAATTATAAATATATGGATGGTATATCCATAAATAAGATTGTTGATGGTTCGGAATTTATCACTTCCGATAATCCAGTTATTATTAGCCGAATTGATGGAGTAATATCTAATTTATTTGATCCAGAAAACATGATACACATACCAATTGACAATAAATATTTGCTCTCAATACATCCTAAAAATGATACCAAATTAGTAAATCAACTGATGCGTATTAATGGCGAATTAATGAGCGTTCTAATTCACAATAGATTGTCAGAGCAAAATAGTGAGAGGTGGATTATTGGTTCAGAAAAAAGTATTCTTGCACATAAACGTGATCAAGAACAATATGGTAAGAATACACCTGAAAACTGGAAAATGGTGGAAGATTTAGAAAAAAAGCAAAATTGCTTATTGAGTATCAAGAAATTGTTGATAAAGCAAATGGGGAAATAACAAATGAATGGAAACAAAAACTTAAAATCTTAAGTGAAACCGACCTTCTAAAAGATGACCCTAATATAAAAAGGCAAATCCAGAGATTAAGAGAGATGGGTCATCAGATTTAATTCTAAAATTATAAACCCAATGACTTATACTGAGAAATATTTATCGCCTCATGAATTTTTCAAAGATTTAACTTTTGAAGAGTTTTGCGAAGCTATACCTAATTTTTATTTTAAAAACACTGTTCCTAATGATGTAATTAAAAATTACGAAGTAATAGAACAACTTTTAGCACATAGTTATTTTGAATATCGCCTTATTGATGAAGCGGTTAGTAAGGCATTACATACTTTTGAAATGGCAATGAATATGAGACTTAATGAACTTACTAAGTCGGTTAGAAATTTACGTTATACCAGACTTATTAATGAGTTGAATAAATTAGATCAATTTGAATCCGATAGAAAAACCTTAGAATATTTGAAGTTTAGTAGAGATCATTATTCACACCCAAAACGTCACAGCTATGGTGGTTCATTTGTGTGGAATAGAGTGGAGCAAATAAATCATTTAGTCAATGAAATGTATGAAGATGTCAATCTGCGCAAGGAAAGAATTAAGTTAAAAGATAACTTTAATAGGAATCAACAGAATTTAAAACTAAAGAATCACCTAGTTTACACAAATGATTCTAAAAGAATAATATTATATCAATTACAATTACTTTTTATAGATAATAAGGCGAATCCACATCAATACCATTTTGGCTATACTCCTTTATTTGATTTAGAATCAAAATCCGATTCTGAAATTAAAGTTCCTATTGTCTATGAAATTACCTTGACTAATCCTCTTTTTGAAAATAACACATTAATAGCCAAGATTCCCAATTCAAATTCAAAAGTTAATTTTTCTTTGATCGAATCTCACAATGAGCTTAAAAGTAAATTTTTAAAATGGGATGAAAGATATAATAGATATACTAGCAAAATACAAAAGTGGATGTATGATGATGGAATTAATAACTATTGCCGTGGAATATATTTTAACTCTTTTGGAGATTTTTTGAAAAAATAATTATCTCACCCAAAACTTTCTGTCCCAACTTTATAAATCCAAATACGTCATCCGCTAATTTTGAGAAAATTTTTGGCGTGAAAAATAACCACCTCAGACTGCCCGCAAAGCTTAGCCTCCTCCTTAAACCTTAGACTTGCTTTTTGAATTGTTATGGGATTACATTTGAAGATTTTATAACAAGGGTTAAATCAGGTGGTAAACCATCTCCTAAATTAGTGATGAATCACTATCTCCTTATTTGGCACCACCTGATTTTTAAGAGAGTCAAGCCTGTATAAGAATTAAGCCTTTGCTATTAAGGTTTTTAGGACAACTCTCTTGCTAACCCGATTAAAACGTAATGTATATGCAAAGTAAATCATTTACCCATTATCTAGGTTTAGATGTTTCAAAAAAAACCGTAGACATTTGTTTGTTTGATGGTCGAAACATTTTGGTTCAATGCCAATGCCCTAATGAACCTAATGCTCTAAACAAAACATTGGCAAAATTAATAACTGAACAAAAATTGCAGATTGCTGAAGTACTTGCTTGTGCTGAATACACGGGCATGTATATCTATCCTTTGACAGAAGTTTGTGTCCCGCTTGCTTTGCCTTTGTGGTTGCAACATCCGGCAGAGATCAAGCATAGTATTGGAGTTCAACGAGGTAAAAATGATGCCATAGATGCCCGTCGTATTGCTTACTATGCTTGCCGATTTGCTGATAAAGCTCAACTCTATGTACCCAAGCAACAAACTATTAAACAACTCTATTACCTGGATACAGAACGTGAGATGTTAGTTACAGACCGTGCCAAATATATCGGACAGTTAAAGGATCAGGGAGATTTTATGCCCAAAGAAATATTTAAAGCAAAAGCTAAGCGGCTTAAACAACTTATCAGGCAGTTAGATAAAGTCATAGCACAACTTGAACAAAGTATGGATGAGTTGATTCAGCAGGATTCTCTTTTATCCAAGCAATATCAACAAGTCACCTCTGTAGATGGCATAGGTAAACAAGTAGCTATCCAAGTGCTTATAGTTACCAAAGGATTTTCTACTTTTAATGATCCAAGAAAATTTTGTTGTCACGCAGGTGTAGCACCTTTTGCGTATCTGTCAGGTTCCAGCCAACGTACACGATGGCGCGTATCACACCGGGCAAATAAACGACTTAAACAGTTGCTTCATATGGCTGCTCTTTCTGCTATCAGGATTGAAGGAGAATTAAGAAATTATTTTTTAAGAAAAGTAGCTGAAGGTAAAAACAAAATGACTGTTATCAATGCGGTAAGGGCTAAGCTTATCCATCGCATTTTTGCTGTAATAAAAAACAATACAACTTATGAAAAAAATTATTTTAAAATATCCTTGGAAAAACCATAAGAATAAGGAGGAGAATATGCTGTGCCATTTTCTATATTAAATATTAACAAAACAATTATATATATGATGCTGTATTTCAATTTCCGTTTTTCATTCTTGACAAGAATGACAAGAAAAAAACTCCGGATTTTTCACAAATCTCAGGTAAACCTTTTAACCTTCAAACCTTCAAACCTTCCAACTTTAAAATTTTTTCACCTCACAATCAACAACTTGTAAAATATTTTAGTACTATGTGATACAAGGTAGCTGTTTTAGTATATATCTTTGCATAGTCAATACGAAAACAACATGGATATCGAAAACAGCAAACAACAGATGAGAAAAGGAATTTTGGAATTCTGCATCTTATCCATAATAGCCAGCGAAGATGAATGTTATGCCTCTGAAATACTGGAACGGCTGAAGCAGGCGAAACTGATTGTGGTGGAGGGCACGCTTTACCCATTGCTCACCCGCCTGAAAAACGAGGGGCTGCTGACCTACCAGTGGAAAGAATCGCAAAGCGGGCCGCCACGCAAGTATTACAAACTCACTCCAATCGGCGAGAAATACCTGGGCGAGCTGCGCGGCACCTGGCAGGAATTAGTTGACGCCGTAAGTTTAGCCACCAAACATTAATTTAAAAAACACCATAAATCCAATTATATGAATAAGACAGTAACCATTAACCTGAGCGGCATCGTTTTTCACATAGACGAAAATGCTTACGACACGCTGAAAAAGTATTTGGAAAGCATCCGCTCGAAATTTACCGCAGCCGACGGGCGCGATGAAATTGTGCAGGACATTGAGGCGCGCATTGCCGAAATGTTCCAGCAGCGCATTTCCGCAAACAAGCAGGCAATTTTGCCCGACGATGTGAACGCCGTTATTGCCATACTGGGCAAACCCGAAGACATCGGTGAAGCATCGGAAACACCCTCCGCTACCGGAACGGTTACCGGTGAAAAAGGTTATACGGTTAAGAAACGTTTTTTCCGCAGCCCCGATGATAAAATACTGGGCGGTGTGTGCGGCGGCATCAGCGCCTACTTTGACATTGACCCGATATGGCTGCGGCTGGCATTCGCGCTGTGCTTTTTCTTTGCGGGCTCGGGAATTTTGCTCTATATCATTTTATGGGTAATAGTACCCCTGGCAAAAACACCGTCGGAAAAACTGCAGATGCATGGTGAAGATGTAACGCTGTCGGCTATTCAAAAATCGGTTCAGGAAGAAATGGGAGGCGTTAAAAAAAAAGCAGGTGAAATGGTGAACGAGGTGCGCTCTAAAAATTACGGGCGTCGCCTAAGCGATTTTATTAAAGAGGTGGTGGTGATGTTCTTTAAGGTTATTGGCAAAATATTTAGTGTAATTGCCATCATTATAAGCGTAATAATTTTATTTGCGCTCACGGAACTATTATTCGGGCTATTCGGCTTATTCGGGTTCACACTGCATTACCCCCTCATAGCTCCGCGCATTGACATCATCTTCGGGCTAATCGGTTTACTTCTGATATTTAACGCTCCTGCTGTTCTGTTATTTCTTGCAGGTTTAAAACGGCTATTTAAAATTAACTGGAACCTGCGAAGGGTTTCCGGCATACTTGCCGGCTTAATGCTGATAGGTGTCGGTATTTGCCTGATTACAGCATTAAACATAACGAAATATTACTCAACCGAGGCATCGGTTTATAAAACTGTAGCCTGGCAGGTGCCCCGCGAAAAAGTTTTGCTGGTAAAATTAAATCCTGAGTCAGTAACCTCCGGTACTAATATAATTCTTGACGGGTCTCCTTTCATAGGAATCCATGATCATGAATCATTTATTCTTGCCTCAGTAGGGCGGCTGAGTATAGTACAAAGCACTGCGGATAGCGTGGAACTGGTAACTGATTTTAATTCAAGGGGTATTGACAGGACTGAAGCCTATTCTCTTGCGCGAAAAATTAAATACAATTTTGCTTATTCGGACACCACGTTAAGTCTTGATCCTTCATTCAATTCAATTGGAGAGAATGAACCCTGGAGAGCGCAAAAAGTAACGCTTATTTTGAAAATACCCGTGAACACTTCTATAAAACTCGACAAAGACCTGGAGGCAAATTTAGGATTGGATATTGAAACCGTTGATGATTTAAAAAGCGATAGTTGCTACGGGCATACCTTTACAATGACAACGGAAGGATTGAAATGTACTGATTGCAAATGATGCCACTGATGTTGGCGATACAACACCGGCAAATCGGCACATCAGAATTTACCCGTTATTGGTGCCGCCGTATTTGTTCTTTTTCTTGTAGCGCGGAGGAGTTTTATGATAGGGGAAGAAATATTTCACGTCAACGGTAAAGTAATTACCGCGCAAATAGGTTAACAGCGTAGGCTGGTCGGAGCCTAAATATTCGGCGGAGTTTTCATAGATATTTGTAAACGGCAAATGATACGAGGCGCCCAAATAAACCGCTCCCAACTGGTAGGTGGTATATTTAATACCGGTATTGGCGATAAACGCCGGAACTATAGTATGCAGCCGCAAGCCTTCCTGCACATAGTAATTGCCCTCTGTTGCAATGTTCGACGGAAAGGCATCAATAGCCAAACCCAGGGCATTATTCATTCTGAATTTTTCGTTAAGCGGAATGCTCACCAATGCGGAAACAGGAATTTCATAGCCGATAATTCTGAATGAGGAAGTGCCGCTGAAATCTCCGTTGGATATGGTAAGGTTATAGTTGCGTTGCGTGAAACAAATTCCCGATTCCATTTCAAGGTTTTTGAAAATCCGCGCATCAACCACCATCCCGAACACATAACCGAATTGCTGGCTGATAGTAAAGTTTGTTGAACCGATGGATGAATTTACAGGACCCGTGCGGAATAAAGAAGACGGTATGATTGGTCTGAATTCAAAACCTGCAATGGGCGAGCCATCGGGTTGAGAAAATTGGGCAAATAATTTGCCCGCTGAAATAACTATAAGTAATCCGGTAAACAGCAGGGTTTTTCTGTTCATAGTATAAAATTAAGCAATTCTATAACATAAGAATAACTATTCCCGAAAAATATCGTAATCTAAAATTCTATATGCGCGCGAAGGGCAAACAAATTCACGGGTCCACGGTCTTCATTATATGCCGGGTTCATCACGAACTGGTAATCAAAAGTAAGCCAGAATGAATTGGTGATTTGTGCATCGTAGTAAGCTTCAATAATATTTTCACGACCGTAATTAGTAAGCTTTCCATCACCAATCAAAAAGCCATAGCCGCCCGCATTAAGATAATCGCGATGCTCGGGAGAAATACCGTTTGATATGCCGGCAATACCAAATACATCATTAGCTCGTTTCCATAGATTTCCTTTGATAGTGCCTCCTAAAGAACCGGTGTTATCAATTTCAGTAAATGTCCATGTAGATGTTAAGCCGTCATTCCATCCTGCGCGTAGAAATAATCCTACGGTTTTACTTACCTGCTGGTCGGCGCTTAAACATGCGCCATTCTTAGTGCCGGTAGCCGTTGTTCCGGGTATTACACCCTGTATAATTTGCGACAATGTGCTGTCGCCATTTTTCATTTGATTTATTGCCGCAGTGTATGATGGCGCCCCCTCAACATTATGATAAAGCAGCAGCCGCCATGAGCCGGTGAGTTTTTTAATACTAATCTTTCTCTCAAATTCTACGGTTTCTGAATGATACTCGGTAACATTCGCTTCAATAATAGAATGATTGGCTTGTGTAGGCTCAAGCACCTCTGCCGCACGAACCGCCCAATCGGGCACATCATATTGAAGAACCAAGCCCTCCGTATATCCGCGCGTATTGGCGGGGTAATCCCATGCACCGTTATTCATAAGCGCCCAGTTCATAAACTGTGTGCGCGGGTCATTAGCATAAGCGTTATTGTCAAAAAAATCCGCCATATCAAATTTACCTGCTATTATAGTTATAGAATGATTGGGAGCAGAGCCTTCGAGTTGATTCTCATCGTCATTTATGTGCTTATAAGACGTTCTTCCTAATGCTATTTGCTGTAGCAAATAAGCACGGGCTATATATAACAAAGGAGCAGAAGTACCAATGCGAAATGTTTCACCATTGGGAAATCCGGCAACACCTACAGCCGAGCTTACACCCTCACCTCCCGAAACTTCAGGGTTAACATAAATTGCGGCGCCTTTCCATAACCTCCTGCCTACAAATAATGTACTTGTTACCGATACAGCCTGTTCCGCGGTATCGTGTAAACTGTTAAGCCCCGAATAAGAAGCATGAAAAGCCAGGTGCGCCTGCCAGATAGTGGTAAACTGAAAATGATAGCTCCACTTTTCAGATGAATCAGCGACTTTATTTTGCGCCCACACCTGTATTGTCAGGGATAGAAATAATATGAATATAATGTATTTCACCTTTCAGCTTTTTTGCGCCGCAAAGTTGAAATATTTTTTTGTATGTTTTCTTTTTAAATATAAAATTTAACTTAAAAATTTTTGTGCGAAAAAATAATCAAAATTTACAATAGCATATAATTATTCAGCCTTTTGAATGCAGGCTGATATAGATTTGTGCAACAATAAGAATGAAGGATAACACTACATAAACACGCATTGCCCACATTAAAATTTTGGTTGCTGTTCCAAGGTGCGCTCTTCCGTAAGTTTCTGCCCGGCTTGATTCAGCAAGTCTAAGATGATCTGCCTTGAGAATATCAACGACCCATTCCTTGTCTGAATTACCGGGTTTAACCGTTGAACCGTTTGTTTTATCAATTTTTTCCATTGTTAGTTCTTTTATCAATTATTAACTATGAATGCACTATTCCTAAACCTGTAAGAATGGTCATTGTACCCCACACAACACCAGCCATCACGAGAAATATTGTTACACCAACCGCCAGCACATTTTCAAAACGGGTATTCACATAGTCACCCATCACTTTGCGGTCATTCACCAATAAAATCAGGAAGATGAGAGCGGGTGGCATTGCCAGTGTGGCAATAACATTAACGACCAGCACAATCAGCGTTAACGGTGCATGGGGGATGATAACGATTAATCCTGCCAGCACAGCGCCTCCAATCATCACCGCGTAAAAGCCCCACGCTTCTTTGAGCGGGCGATTGATACTATGGGCAATAGAAGTCACTTCACCGAAGGCATAAGCCGAAGAACTTGAAATGGTGATGACAGCGACGAGTCCCGATTCGAGAATGGCGAGTGCAAAAATAGTTGCCCCCACTTTCCCTACAAATGGTTGTATTGCCTGCGCAAATTGGGCTGCAGCAAAAGCGCCGTTGGAAAAGCTGGATGTGTCTATATGATGAGTGAACAGAACCGATGAAGCAACCAGTGCGGCAACGGCAAATACAGCAGCCAGGATGGCGCCAATGGCTGTGTCAGCCTTAGCATAAGGAATATCTTTGGGCGTAATGCCTTTATCTTTTAACGCGCTCTGCTGAAAAAATAACATCCAGGGCGTAACCGTTGCACCAATATTTGACATGATAAACAAAAGAAGAGTGAGGTTAAAGCCTCCAACAGGAAGCGGGCTCCAGGTTAGTAAGGCGTGCCCGATTTCAACAGGATTGGGGTGCACCATTATTGCCACAGGAATAAACAAACAATTAAATATCGCTAAACCAAGAGTTATCCGTTCCCACGTCCAGAAACGGCGTGACAGCATTACACTAATACTTAGCAGAAGCCCAAGACCGACTGCAATGGGAACAGGAATTCCGAAAAAACCCAAACCGGCTTGAATGGCAATAAACTCAACAACCAAAGTGAGGAAATTACCAATCGCCAAATCAATCATGGCAAACCGTCCCCAGAAGGGACCAAAGCGCTCGAAAATCAGTTCGGCATGACCGCGCTGAGTGGCTGCTGCCAGCCGTACGGTTAATTCCTGGACAACAAATGCCATTGCAAAAGTTAGGACAATGAAGGGTATAAAAAAACCGATGCCATAAGTCGCTCCTGTTGCCGCGTAAGACAACATACTCGGTCCGTCATTCTCCCCAAGCATGACGAGAATCCCCGGACCAATAAGTAAGAAGAGCAGCAACAGCCTGCTAAACGGACCTTTCCGGGCACGCGCATTATGAATGCGCACCCGGTCCTTCGCCCGGTGAATATCTTCCGTCGTAATCTCAGGTTGAGGTGATGTTACCAATATGGGATTATCCTTCATTGTCTATTTTTTAATCTATGTCCCCATGTCCGCCAATAGGGAAAACGAGTTTAAAGCCTATATTTCTTCCCATGTTGTAAATTCCTTCGGATGGATTTTTAACAATGGAAGGTGAATAGCCAAAGTTGGTCGGGTCATTTTTGCCGTTGTATGCCCAAAAGTATTGCGTACGGGATGTATGGTCAATATAAGCAAGGTTCATAAGATTCGTACAATTGATAAATAGTGAACATACTACACGTTTAGTTTTTTTGCTGACAAAATTTGTTCCTATACCTGCATTATACAAAGTATAAGCGGCAGAAGACAATTCTGTCCAATAGGCGCTGTAGATATTATTCTGCGCCCAGGATTTTGCCAGTCCAAACTTAAAGTAAATTCCTCTAAGAATCGAATTATGATTGTCCGGTAGTTTGAATTTAACTTCCGAAGTCAAACGGGGAGCAGGTGTCCATGGTACGTGCTGGGTAGAATCGGTTTGATTAGGGAGAAAGGAATAAATATAAGTAAACCCATTATCTATTTCAATCCATTTTGTATCGGCAGGATGTATATTAAAATACGCCGCAACTCCTGCAATGATGGCAGTATTGGCTTTGTATTGATAGATAGATTTTCCCAAAGCTGTGGTATCTCCCCCATTTTTGCTGGTAAGCCGGTCTTCAAATATAAAGTTGTTTATATAGTTGTAAAATCCATCCACTTCAAAATTGACGTCTCTGCCATTATTCCCAACGGCAACATCTGTTTCATATCCTGATTCCGGTTTAAGATAAGGATTTCCTAACTCATAAAGATTGCCTCCCGGATTTACCTCATTACTGGTTAATTCATTTATTGCAGGGGCGCGGTAACTTTTTGCCAGGTTTATCTTTACGTAGGTATTACCGGGCAGTTGATACGTTGCGCCTATGCTTCCCGAAAATCCGGTATATGTATGGTTAAATGGAGGGAACTGTTCATAGGCTCCCGGTGTTTCTGCCGGAACTATTTCCTGTTCAGGTGTATTAAAATTAATCAGGTACTTTGAATATCCGACCATACTTCTTGAATCATAGCGCAAGCCACCGCTCAAAGTAAAATTTTTATACTCTTCATCCAAAATGGCATAACCGCCTATATCAAAAAGATTGTAACTCGGTATTTCACAATCAGCAATATATGGGTATGGAGGCGGAGGTCCGTTATGCATGGCTTCATACATCCCATTAAAACCTGTAGTAAACTTTAATCCCGAATTATCACCCGCTACCTGGTATTTAATTGAGTACGGAATATCATCCACAATCATATTTTCCTCGGCAACAGTTCCCGTATCTATTTCCTGACGATGACTTTGTGAAAAACCAATATCCGCTAAGATTCTTCCTGCGCCGGCATTAATACTGTTTTGCCACCATACTTCATCATGGTCTAAAACCTGGTAACTCGATATATCCGGATTGTAAGAGAAAAAATTAACCCTTGTTGGATATATCTGACCTGTTCCGGGTACGTATTGTCCGTTTGCCCATTCTGCATTTTGAGGCACATCAAACTCAAATTGCCCGGTTGCGCTGTCGCGGTTTCCATCCGGTATTTCAATTTGTCGGTGCAGAATACTTACAGACAAACGGGTATAGCCCCATTGTTTATTCAATCCCAAAACCGCCCGCACATCACTTTGCACAAAAGCAGTTCCCCACACATAGCCATCCTTTGGGTCCCAATAACAGTGCGCTTCCTCTGAACTTGCTCTTATATCCCAAACAAAATCATTATTATTCCCGTCAATATCTTCCGAGGTGCCAATCAACCCGTTATTGGTTTGATATTCTGTAAGCACGCTTCCCTGTATGGTTCCATATTCGGCGAAGGGTTCCGATTTGAAGCTTACCACTCCCGCCACGGCATTAGCGCCGTATTGCAAAGAAGCGGGTCCCCTGATGATCTCGGCGTCATTAACTACATACGGGTCAATCAGAACACCATGCTCATCACCCCATTGGAACTCCTCCTGCCTTTCGCCATCGAAAAGCGTTAATACGCGGTTATATCCCAGCCCGTTTATTTCGGGCTTAGAAACACCCGGACCGGTAGTAATTGCCGTAATACCCGGCTGGGTGGCTATTGCATCAATCACATTGGTTGAAGATTCCTGGAGAAAGGTGGTATGTGTAACCAGTGAAACAGGTACCGGTGAGCATTGCGTATTTGTTACATTACCAAGGGATGTAATCACCACTTCTTTTGTTGAAGACGACGAAACACCCATGGCAAAATTAAGCCTTATATCGCCTTTTATAGTGATTTGTTTGGTTATAGTGACATAACCAAGCATTTCCACTTCCACTTCATACGTGCCTTTTGATAACGGTGATATTTTATACTTTCCATTTATATCTGTAGAAGCTCCTAATTTAAGCTGGGGAATGTAAACCGCCACACCCGGTATTGTTTGATGGCTTGCTGAGTCAGTAACAACACCGTTTAACGACTGAGCTTCCCCACTTAATGAACAGAAAAGTATGCTACATAACAAAAAAATGATTCTCATACTACCTTGGAACGGAGTGCTTTCCTGCACCATATTTTTAACTGCCTTTTAGGTTCTATGGTAAGTTAAATTTTAAATTATTTAGCAAATATAGTATTTTTATTTTAATAAACTAATTTATTTTATTAGGTATGCCTAATTTTAGATTTTAGCTATATTTATTATCTTTGTAGCCTATGCAAACTTTTTCGGAAGAGAATTATCTTAAAGCCATCTATCGTATTGACAGGGAGAGCAAAGAAAAAGTGACTCCTACCGCTATTGCCGAAGCATTAGGTAATAACCCGGCATCGGTAATTGATATGTTGAAAAAACTCAGCGACAAAAAACTTATCAGCTACAATAAAACCAAGGGGGCAAAACTCACAGATAAGGGCACAAAACTGGCATTAGAAGTAATCCGGAGGAATCGCCTCTGGGAGGTTTTTTTAGTAGAAATACTCACCTATAGCTGGGATGAAGTACATGACATTGCCGAGCAACTGGAACACGCCCATCATCCTGAACTGGCTGACCGCTTAGATAAATTTCTCGGTTTTCCCAAGTATGATCCGCATGGAGACCCCATTCCCGAATCGAGCGGCGCTATCAGCAATAAGCCCCGCCGCACTCTTTCAGAAATGGAAACGGGCAAACTATGCCAGGTAGTGGGTGTTAAAGATTCTTCAACGTCGTTTTTACAATACCTGCAAAAACTAAATGTCGGGATTGGCACCAAAATAAAAATAACCGAAAAAATAACTTTTGACCAGTCAATGAGTATCGTTATAGGAAAAACAGAGAAAATAAATGTCTCCAAAATATTTGCTGAAAATATTTTCGTTGAGCCTGTTTCCGGCTGATTAATAATTACGCTCCTACTTCACCGCATTCTCATAAAAATTCTGCGCATCATTTTTTAGCTTGGCATCATCATCCTTGTTCACATATACCATGTGCCCTGCCGTATAATAGCTGAGACTGATATTACTTCTCACATCCGGTCTAAGTCCTAAATGGTCAACAGCATATTCAGCATTAAAGAAAGGCGTTGCCAAATCATAGTATCCGCAAACCACCATTACTTTCAGGTGCGGGTTTAGTGTCATTGCGCTGCGCAATGTTTCCGACACGTCGAGATATTCATTTTCCGGCAAAGACCATGGCCACACATTGCCAAATGCGTTGTAGGGTAAATCGCTGCTGTAACCCAAATCTTTTTTTACATATTCATTAAATACGGAATTGAATGCCCCGTTAATATTAGCATCGCTGGGGTCGTATGTGGGACTTTCGCCGGCATCATCTTCATCCTCACCGGTGAACCGGCTGTCGTAGCGTCCTACAATTTTTCCTTCATCTCTCAACACTTCTTTAAAGAAACGATTATCAGTAATGCGTTCCTTTGCCCGAATGATATAATCTTTAGGTGTGCCTGTAAAATAATTTATTGAATCAACCACCTTATCAGTGAGGCCGGCGGGCGCCTTATCGCCCTGGAACAGAAAATAAGAATACATGCCTTGTGCAAATGCTTCCACCCGTTTTCCAAATTGATCAACCGGCAAACTCTCCAGCTCCGGCGATAATTTTTTGTGATATTGCGCCGTGGTGGCATAAGTAGGCAAAAACATTATGTAAGGCATTTCATTGCCATGGTCAAAATCAAGGAGCTGAAAATTAAGTACTGAAGAAATAAGTACAATACCGTTTAAATACATGCCATAACTATTCTGTAAATATCCTGACAGCCCCGCCGCCCTGGTAGTGCCATAGCTTTCGCCGACGATGAATTTAGGGCTGCTCCAGCGTTCATATCTGGTTATATATAACCGTATAAAATCGCCCACGGAAGCCACATCGGCGCTGTAGCCGTGATATTTCCTCGGGCTTACTCCCTTCCCTGTGCGGCTATACCCTGTTGATACAGGGTCAATAAATACAAGGTCGGTAAACCCTAACCATGAGTAAGGATTATCGCTGTAAGTAAAAGGCGGCGCAGTGGCATCGCCTTTGTCATCGGCAAAATTTACGCGCACGGGGCTGAATGAGCCCATGTGCAGCCATATTGATGCAGAGCCGGGACCCCCGTTAAACGCAAAACTTACCGGTCGCTTTTCGTCATTGCCAACATCATCTTTAGTATATGCCATGTAAAATATTTTAGCCATCAGCTTTCCCGATGAGTCTTTCATGGGCATATAGCCTGTGGTAGCCGTATAATCAATTGTTTTGCCCTCAATAGTAATCCGGTGATGCGTGATAACAGGCGGCGGAACGCTATCGCTCTTGCTATACATTAAGCTATCGCGTACGGTTTTGGAAGTAGTTAGCGTTACAGTTTTTTGTGCGAATGAAGATTGGTAAAAAACTACTACAACTAATAATGTAGTGGCAAAAGCCATTAAGTATTGTTTCATGAATCAGGGTTTGGATTTAAACGTGGGACAAATGTAAAAGTTACAGGCGGAATTACAATATCAATTAACAATAATCAGTTATCAATAATCATTTAACTTTGCTATAATTCAATTATACTTTGAACATCCTCATCATTCAAACGGCATTTACCGGCGATGTGATTCTTGCCACACCGCTCATTGAAAAGCTGCATCGTTTTTATCCTCATGCTCATATTGATTTTTTGCTGAGAAAGGGCAATGAGGGGCTATTGGAGAGGCATCCGCTTTTACGTGAAGTGATAATATGGGATAAGAAAAGCGATAAACAAAAAAACCTTTTACTTATTATCAGTAAAGTGCGCAGCAAAAAATATGACATTGTTGTAAATGCCCATCGTTTTCTCTCATCGGGTTTGATAACACAGTTATCGGGCGCAGAAGAAACCATCGGCTTTGATAAAAACCCGCTCTCATTATTTTTTACAAAACGCATTGAGCATATCATCGGCGATGGCACACATGAAGTGCAGCGCAACCTCAATCTTATCACCCACCTTACCGACGACAGCTTTCAATTACCAAAACTATACCCTTCAACCGGTGATTATGCTGCTGTCAGATATTACAAAGACAGGCGTTATGTGTGTATAGCGCCAACGTCCGTGTGGTTCACCAAGCAATTTCCAAAAGAAAAATGGATTGAGGCGATTTCACTGCTTTCATATTATAACATATACTTAATCGGCGGACCCGGTGATTTCCAGGCGTGCAATGAAATTTTAAATGCCGTTCAAAAATCCCATTCAAAAAATTCAGGAATAATTAACCTTGCCGGTAAACTCACCTACCTTCAATCTGCCGCTTTAATGCATGATGCAGTCATGAATTTCGTGAATGATTCCGCACCGTTGCACATAGCATCGGCAATGAACGCAAATGTAACCGCTGTATTCTGCAGTACTGTTCCCGATTTTGGATTCGGACCATTAAGCGACCATTCAAAAGTAGTGGAAACGGGTGTGCACCTCGATTGCCGCCCCTGCGGGCTTCATGGCTATGATGCCTGCCCGAAAGGACATTTTAAATGCGCCCTGACCATTAAGACGGACGATTTGGAGATTAGAAAATTACCGGAGTATTGGATTAAAGCTGAGCCGCAAATACCGTCAAAGAAAAAACCGCGAAAACCCGCCAAAAAGAAAAGTACCCGGAAAACCACTAAGAAAAGTACGAGAAAATCTTCAAAGAAAATTCCAAAAGAGGAACAAATAAAAATAGATTTTCCTTCAGAGAATAATAACCAGTAATGTAAATCTTTATTGTAATGGCAGTATAGGAAGGAGCGGCTCATTATTAAGCATTCTTTCCCAATTAGCATAAAGCTCTTGCTTATGGGAAGAAGCCCACTCCACTACAAGCCCCAGTACACGTGAAGGAACATAGCCTTCAATAATAGCTAAATCATAAATGGAGATTTGTGCCGAAAATTCGCCATAAATAGCGTGAAAATGAGGCGGGTTATGATCATCATAATACATAGTGATGATGATACCGAAAAATCTACTTAGCTGGGACATGTGAAGTTGATTGCTTCCACACTTCAAAAGTTTTACCTTTAAGTTTAAGGTAAAGCGCATCCGGGCTTAACTCTAATTCACTGTTCCATGCAATAGCCGATGTTTCTTTATCTATATACGGGTGCAGAAATAAATCTTCTTTTTCCCATTGGTTGAAAATACCTTTATGCGCCAAGTGTGACAAATCCACTACACCTTTGGTGCCATCGTTAAAACGCAACCAGAGTGAATACTTAGATTCTGCTTTTACTTCTAATGGTTTTGCAATCATATTGTTTTATCTTCCTGTTTCCAAAATTACAAAAAATATGGGTATTAAAAAAATGGGTTAAAGAGATAAAGAGCAAAATACCTATCGCATTTATTTAAAACCTTGCCGACTTTTGAATAAATAATATTGATAATATATCAATTATATATTAAAAAATATTCTCTTAAAAATGAAAGTAACCCAACACTAAAACAAAAGTACTGTTGCATGCGTGGGCTTACATTTGGTAAAAAAATTAATTGCTAATGCGGTTGATGTTGGTGAAATAACACCAACATCGGCGGAAATAACTGAGCATGGGCATAGTTAATACCAAATAAACTGATTAGTAAGATGATAAAAGATTTATTCATTAATTATATTAATGAATAATAAGATTATCATTATTATTTGTCAATGGTTTGGTCAAGGTAGTACCAAGTCCAATAGGTGTGGTTAAATTTGGAGTTATTCATTCCAATAAAATTTGCATACGATTATTTAATCTGCGCATTAGATTTTTATATACGATATTAGTTTGTTCCTCTATACATTGATTTGGGATTAATAAATCTTTTGCTCCCATTGGTACAAGATTATATTTCACACGTTTACAAAATGTAGTATCTTCTTTAAGTATATCATTAAACCGATGGACTTGAATTTGGGTCATCTTTAGATTGAAAGTGTCATTAACAGTATAATCCCAATTAAAGTATATCGTAAATTTAAATTTATGTTTTAACATGAAACCTTTAAAATTTTCAATATAGGGAATTATAGTACTATCAAAATAACAATTGGCATCCCAATAAAAAGGCTTGAGTACAATAATATCCCCCTTTTTTAAAGAATCTTTATAATTAGGGTAATCCCAATATATATTTTGTGCATTCACGTTTGAAATAGAGAATAAAATTATTATAAATAATATATTTTTCATTAGGGTAAACTGTTAAAAGCGGTTTGATGAACCCTATTTATTTGTTATTAAAATCTCTTAAATTCTTTCTTAAAATACTATCAATATGAGGATTAATGTGTGGGATTTTTGCATATGGGTATCCCTCTTCTCTATCGACATAAAATGTATCTAACGTTGAAACAATTGTCCACGCAAAAAACGTATCCTGCTTTGAAGAATATGGGACTCTTTTTAAATCTAAATTAAAATTAAAAAGAGATTCCATTCCACAGTATACAAAGAAAATCTTATCTTGTTTTTTTATATAATACATCGGGGTCCAACATTTAAAATGGTTCCACATACCATCGCCAGCCATTAATGTATATATGTTACTACGTGCATTCAATTGCTGAATATATAAAGATAACGTACAATTCTTTTTGTTTGTTGCTTTGATAAATTCATTCAAAACACTGTCTACTTTTGAATCTATCCTCAATGAATCATAAGTAGGAATTAAAATTGAAGATTGGTTAAATTGGTGATTATTTTTACATGAATACACTGACATTAAGAAAATTAATATTAACAGTGCAAAAAAGTGTTTAATATGTAAGACCACTTTGAATATATTTTATTTCGCTAATTAAATCATACCCGTTTAATACCTGTTTTTCATAAGCTTTCCGTTTTCATCCCATTCTTTATGTAAATAAATATATCCATTTTTATATTCGTCCACACTTTTCTTTTGTCCATTTTCATAGTAGGTAATACGGGGACCTATTTCTTTACCATTTACATAGTAGGTTTGAGACTTTAAAATGCCATTAGAATAAAAATGAGCTTGGTATCCATTGAAATGACCGTTTTTAAAATTTGTAATTCCCTGCACATTTCCGTTAAAATAATAGAACTCTGACAAGCCATTAGGCAAGGAATCTTTGTAAACTATTCTATAAGCAATTCGGCTTGTATCTTCCTTAAAATAATCAATCCAGACACCGTCATGAAGTTTATCAGGGTGTATACAGTTTATATAATCGGAATCAAGTAGTGGTTTAAAAAAATATATTCCTTTAACAGAACAACTTTGATTTTCTGCGGGTTTAAGATTGGCAATATATATTTCGTTTTCTACACTAACGGTATCATTTCTTTGTGCTTGTGAAAAAAAAGAAACTGTAATTAAATAAATTAAAAATAAGATTTTATTTAATTGCATATAATTAATTAATATGAAGAACCTGTAATTGCAGGTGTAATGCCTTGATCGATTGTACTTTCAGTCTGCTGTATTGATTGTAAAACGGTTTGATCAACTTGTTGTTGCGTAACTTGACCGATACCCGAATTTTGAACATTAGATGTACCTCTTGCATCAATTAACAGTTGTCCCGTAAGCGCTTGAGATGCTTGAGATTGAGGATACCCAATACTCGCGTCAGGTGTATTTTTAAAAAATCCATAATCACCAGTACCGGCAGAACCTTGTAGGTTAGCATTTCCAATTGCATTTTGAACTGATGGAGGATCAAGAGCGTCTGGAATTTGATTTAGTGTAGAATTTCTTGTTACCAAAACTATTCCAATATTTCCGCCCGATTGATTTAATTCAGCGGGTGTTAATTGGTGAATTTGAAGTTGGGAGTTAGCTATTATGCTTACTTCGGTAATTTTAGTACTAGCCAACATATTATATACGGCTACGGCTTGCTTTGCTTGTTCTTCACTAATTATACCTGCTGTAACTTTTTTATTTATCTGATTTAAAAATCTATTTACATTTCTCTTTGAAGCATCCACCGTTAGTACTGGTTGCAAACCACCATTATCAAATCTTTCTTGAACTGTTTTAATGCCAAATAATTTATTAACTTGATCAATATCTCCTCCAGTAAAAGTTGATAAAGCATCAAAAAAATCATCTTCTGAACTTTGTGACGCCGGTTTTATACTTCCTCCATCGGGGTCAGTATTTTCTACGGGATTCCCTTCTACAAAATTATATGGACTCCATCCCGGGTAATCTTTTGCTTTTGGGTCAGGTGAAATCCAATGTAAAAAAATATCGGGTGGAATAAATAGTATTTTTACTATAGTATTATCAGTACCATAAAAATCCACTTTTTTATTTTTAAAATCGAAACCTATTTTATGTATCTCTGCTGTGGGATCAGGATTATAAATTATTTGATAGCTTGTATCAAGTTTGGTTGTTAACTCTGTTACCTTACAACCAAATTGAGCGTAAGGATTTTGTGCAAATACCATACATGGCACCCATAGCAGAAAAAATAAGAGTCTTGTTTTCATATATAATAATTTTATTCTTTTTTTTCATCTGTAATAGGAACTCCGCGGCTTGTTTCTTCGGCATGGAGTGAATCTACCCATGCCTTATATACTTCTTCGGGTTCATCTTCATATCCCGTGCTATCAATTTTGTTATATATCATTTCACATTCATAATGTAATTCATTTACTTTTGTTGTTCCTACTATATGTCCGTTATTTTTAAGCTCATTTTTTAATAAATATTGATAATAATTTGTTTTTTCTACAAGCAGATTAATGGAATATGGAAAATATTTTAATCCTGTGTTGCAGCACTTTAACACAAAATCATCATAGCCATATTTATTCAAGTAACCTTCTTCCAAATCGCATAGACAAAGAGCTATAGACTCTTTTTCAGAGAGCGGTTTCATATAAATTCCTGATTTTATTTCTTCCGTAGTTATTCCCATTGATTCAATCATCCATGCATCTCTGAACGGGTGTCCATTAGTTAATTCGAGATTTACCCATTGGCCATCCTCATCAATATGTTTAATGTATAAATGATTTGGCGCTATGGCAAGACATGCTTGACAATTTAATTCTTCTGCAAGAATCTTATAAAACATTGGTAGCGAATGACAATTACCAGTGTGAGTACGTATCAGTTTTGTAACAAACATTTTAGTCCAGTCTTTATCTCCCATAAAATCATCAAAATCATAAGTATAAGGTTTAAAACTATTTTCAGGAATAGTATCAGTCATATACGAAAAGGCTGCCCAATTTCCCGCTGTTTTATATTTTTGAAGATGCCGTCTTGCAATCATACTTTTTAGTTTCGTAGTAATACTATCTATCTCGCTGCAATAAAAAGCATAATTTAATTTATCACCCTCATAAGCATTTTCAGTTATAAAAACCGCACGTTTAAAACTTAATGGCTCATTACCCGCAAGCATGGCAGATAATTCGTTATAGGCATTACTATAGAAGGAATTAGCGCAAGAATCTGAATTCTTTTTAACTAAATTATTGGAAAAGTGAGGTTGTGCAAACGAAACAAAAATACTATTTCAAAACCCCTTTCGCAATACCCAGAAATGGGTATTTTTTAAAATACCTGAAAATGGGTAGTAAATAAGATATGCCACCCTAAAAGTAGTGGTAGTTTTTAAAGATAGAGTTACAACAAAAAAGCCGAACATCTCTGTCCGGCTTAAATTATCAAATAATAGGTTTATCTTACTTTTGACCTTTGACTTTTAACTTATTGGTACATTAGCACATCGGCATATCAGCACATCATTTTATTTATCCTGCGTAATCGTGTCTCACTAAAAACTTTGTGGCAATAGGCAGTTTCTGTGCGGCAAGCAGTAAGGCTTCTTTAGCGGTTTGCAAGGGCACACCTTCCGCCTCAAATAAAATTCTGCCGGGCTTAACCACTGCTATCCACCCTTCCGGCGCTCCCTTACCTTTACCCATGCGCACTTCAGCCGGTTTTTTCGTGAGGGGCTTATCGGGGAATACCCGAATCCACACCATGCCTTCGCGCTTCATGTGACGGGTTAGCGCAACACGGGCTGCTTCCAGCTGCTTATCGGTAAGCCACGAACGCTCCATTGCTTTTAACGCAAATGAGCCGAAAGAGATTTGTGTTCCACGGTAATCGTTACCATGCATCCGTCCTTTCTGCGTTTTTCTGTATTTTGTTTTTTTCGGCTGTAACATTGCTCAAAAATCTTTTTAACTAATTATTGTGTTCGTTCTCTTTCCTTGCGGTGTCCCCCGCCGCGTTCGCGATCACCATGACCACCCCCACGCCTGTCACCTCTTTCTCTGTCACCACCTCTACGTTTTGGCGCCTGCTGCTGTTCGCCATGACTGATATTAGGCGACAAGTCGCGCTTGCCGTATACTTCGCCTTTGCAAATCCACACCTTCACTCCTATAAGCCCGTAAACGGTTAACGCTTCTGCCAGTGCATAATCAATATCGGCGCGGAACGTATGCAATGGCACACGCCCCTGTTTAATCTCTTCGCTGCGGGCAATTTCTGCGCCACCAATACGTCCCGATACCCGTATCTTAATCCCTTCCGCTCCCATGCGCATTGCCGAGGCAATTGCCATTTTAACCGCCCTCTTATAACTAATACGCGCCTCTATCTGGCGGGCAATCGTATCGCCCACAATAGCTGCATCCAGTTCAGGGCGGCGGATTTCAACAATATTTATCTGTACTTCTTTATCTGTAATCTTCTTCAACTCTTCTTTTATCCGGTCAACTTCACCACCGCCTTTACCAATGATAATACCCGGGCGCGAGGTGTGGATGGTAATCGTAATCCTGTTTAATGTGCGTTCAATAACAATTTGTGCAATACCGCCTTTGGAGATGCGGGCTCTCAGGTATTCGCGGATTTTTTCATCGCCGATAAGCTTTTCGGCAAACTCCTTTCCTCCAAACCAGTTCGATTCCCATCCCCTGATGATGCCTAATCGGTTACTTATCGGATTTGCTTTTTGTCCCATGTGTTGGTTATTCTTTTGTTATTGAGTTTTATAGTTTAAAATTTATTCGTTTTCCGTTGGTGTTGCCTCTTCGTTGTTTTCTTCTGTAGCAGTTGCTTCTGTTGTTTCAGGCGTTTCCGTTTCCGGTGTTTCTTCTGTTGTTTCCAATGCTTCTGTCTCAACCTGCTCCCCCGTATTTAATTTGCTGTCCAAAATCAGCGTAACATGGTTAGAGCGCTTGCGCTTGCGATAGGCTCTTCCCTGCGGAGCGGGCAACCAGCGTTTTAACATTCTGCCGCCATCCACAAAAATAGTTTTTACGTATACCTCGCTGTCTTCAATGCGTGAACCTTCGTTAGCAGCCTGCCAGTTTGCAATAGCGGAAAGTATCAGCTTCTCAACATCAGCAGACGCATGTTTGTTGCTGAACTTAACCAGGTTAAGCGCTTTTTCAACATCAAGCCCGCGAATCATATCCGCCACATAGCGCATCTTACGGGGTGATGTCGGGCAATTTTTTAATACGGCTTTAGCTTCTTTCATGATTCAATAGTTTTATGCGGAAGGTACTTCCGTTTCAATCTTCTTCGATGAGTGCGCTTTAAAATTACGCGTGGGTGCAAATTCGCCCAGCTTATGCCCTACCATATTTTCACTCACATAAATCGGAATAAATTTATTGCCATTGTGCACTGCAAGGGTTATTCCCACAAAATCAGGAGTGATGGTGCTGCGGCGCGACCATGTTTTTATAACCGATTTTTTATTAGCGGTATTCATCTCGGTTATCTTCTC
Source organism: Chitinophagales bacterium (assembly GCA_963770495.1). Classification (GTDB taxonomy): domain Bacteria; phylum Bacteroidota; class Bacteroidia; order Chitinophagales; family CAVYQA01; genus CAVYQA01. The sequence goes on from CAVYQA010000002.1 coordinate 207,192, forward strand.
CAGGAGATTGTGATCTACATAAGGACCTTTTTTTACTGACCTGCTCATTGAATTAGTTAATTGTTAATAGTTAAGTGTTATTTTTTTCTTCTACTTAATATAAGCTTCATTGATTTTTTCTTATTCCTGGTCTTCAATCCTTTTGCCAGCAAGCCTTTTCTCGAGCGCGGGTGTCCGCCTGATGCCTTTCCCTCGCCGCCGCCCATCGGGTGATCTACCGGGTTCATCGCCACACCACGGTTGCGAGGGCGAATGCCTTTCCACCTGTTACGACCGGCTTTACCCATTTGCTGCTGGTTATGGTCGGGGTTTGAAGTTGAGCCCACCGTTGCCAAACAGGTAACTAAAATTTTTCTTACTTCGCCGCTTGGCATTTTAATAGTTGCATAGCGGTCTTCACGTGCAGTTAGCTGTCCGTTTGTACCTGCACTGCGTGCAATGGCGCCTCCTTTGCCGGGTTGCGATTCAATATTATGAATAATTGTTCCCAATGGAACATCTTTTAAAAACAGGGCATTGCCAATTTCAGGCGGTGCATTTTCACCGCTTAAAACTTCGGCGCCAACTTTTAAACCATTGGGCGCAATGATGTAACGCTTCTCTCCGTCTTTATATATCAATAAGGCGATGAAAGCCGAACGGTTCGGATCATATTCAATTGACTTGACCAAAGCGGGAATGCCATGTTTATCTCTCTTGAAATCAACAATACGGAATTGCTTTTTGTGTCCGCCGCCAATGTAACGCATAGAACGGCGACCGTAGTTATTACGTCCACCTGAAGATTTATGCCCAACCAAAAGAGACTTTTCGGGAACATTTGTCGTAATTTCCGAATAAGCATTGCCTATCCTGTGACGGGTTCCTGCGGTAACGGGGCTGTATTTTTTAACTGGCATCTTTAGTCGTTAATAGTTAATCGTTAATAGTTAATGGTTAATAGTTGTTAATTAAACTTGTGCATAAAAATCAATGGTATCACCTTTACCCAACTTAACATAAGCTTTTTTGTAGCTCGAGGTTTGTCCTCGGCTCGAACCTGTCTTAGTGTAACGCGACCTTGTTTTACCAGGAATCATTGCTGTTGACACCGATTCTACATTCACACCATACAATTTTTCCACTGCCTTCTTTATCTCAAGCTTATTGGCTTTCTTATTCACTTCAAAACAATACGTATTCACCTTTTGTGAAAGTCCCTGACTTTTCTCAGTCACCATTGGTCGTATTAAAACTGTCGTTGCCATAATCTATTACTGCTTTTAATTAATTGGGAGCCGGTAAATTTTTAAGTGAACTTTCTACAAATAAAATATGATTGGCATTTAAAATTTCGTAAGTGTTGAGCGAGTTAGCCGTTGTAACTTTTACTTTCGGAATATTGCGGCTGGCGAGGTGGATGTTGTTGTCTTTTTCATTTAGAACGAGGAGAGATTTTTTGTCGTTTACACCTAAATCTTTTAAGATTTGAACATAACTCTTTGTCTTAGGTTCATCCAGTTTAAAATCCTCAACAACAGTAATCGCCCCGTCTTTCACTTTATAGGTAAGCGCAGATTTGCGCGCTAAATCTTTAACTTTTGAATTAAGCTTAAACGAATAATCCCTGGGATGAGGACCGAATATTCTCGCCCCTCCTTTAAACAGGGGGCTTTTAATGCCGCCTTTGCGCGAGCCGCCTGTTCCCTTTTGCTTATGAAGCTTGCGTGTGGAACCGCTTAACATTGACCTTGTGAGAGATGAATGCGTACCCTGCCTTTGGTTTGCCTGGTAGCTTTTTACTGCTAAATATATCGCATGATCATTAGGCTCGATGTCAAAAATATCATCAGCCAACTCAATGGTTCTGCCTGTTTTTTTACCTGTTATAGAAATGACGTCTGCTTTCATGACCTTGCTTTCTTAATTTAAGAATGAACACTTTTTGCGGTTTCAATTGTAACGTAACTGCCTTTTGCTCCCGGTATATTACCACTAACTACAATAATATTTTTATCGGCAAACACTTTTAATATCTTAAGGTTTTTCATCTTCACCTGGTCGCCGCCCATTCTGCCTGCCATGCGCATACCTTTAAATACTCTTGCGGGGTACGATGAGCCGCCTAATGAACCCGGTGCGCGGTCGCGGTCGTGCTGACCGTGCGTGTGGTCGCCAACGCCCCAGAATTTATGACGCTTAACAACCCCCTGGAACCCTTTTCCTTTTGATGTGCCGGTAACATCCACCACATCGCCTTCCTTAAAAATTTCTACCGTCACTGTTTCGCCTAACTTCTTTTCAATTTCAAAACCGCGAAACTCAATAACTTCTCTTTTAGGGGGAGAGCCTGCTTTTTTAAAGTGCCCTGCAAGAGCTTTGGTGGTGCTCTTTTCGCGTTTATTATCAAAAGCGAGTTGAAGAGAATCGTAGCCGTCGGTATCTTTGGTTTTAACCTGCGATACCACGCAAGGACCAGCCTCTATTACGGTGCACGCGGTGCTTTTGCCCTGAGCGTCGAACACCGATGTCATTCCTGCTTTTTTTCCGATGATTGCTATCATAATTACCCTTTGATGCTTATCTCAACACCGCTGGGTAATTCTAATTTACTCAGCGCATCTACTGTTTTAGATGTTGAGGTATAAATGTCTAATAATCTTTTATAGGTACAGAGCTCGAACTGGTCGCGCGCTTTTTTATTAACGTGAGGTGAGCGCAAAACGGTGTAAATCTTTTTTTCTGTAGGCAACGGGATAGGTCCCGCCACCACAGCGCCCGTATTGCGCACAGTTTTCACGATCTTTTCGCAGCTTTTATCAACCAGGTTATGATCGTAAGACAATAATTTTATTCTTATTCTCTGTGCCATTTATGCTTTAACTTTTTTAAAAAGGATTGCAAAGGTAGGAAGTATTATCCGAATCTGCAACTGGCACGGTCAGAAAATTAAAAGATTTAAAAGACTCTGCATTTAAAAGTTATAATTGATAAATATCAAAAGTGTTTTTATCCTTATCTATAACCTCTACCCAATATTTTGAACCCATATTCATAATTTTAGCGGCAGGACGATCTTTACCCTGGGGATATGGCGCAAATATTTGATGTAATTTTTCCAGGTATGACGGATCGCCCTGTTTATAGGGATAGCAGGTGAAAAATGCACTGGTTCCTATAGTGTTGTTTCCACCCATTTTACCCGACTGATCGCCTCCCATGAACGCCTTTTTTAAATTGCCGTCGCTGTCAAATAAAAAACACCGCTCATTCATGTACAATTTCATACCCGCTAATTCATCCCTAACCAATACTATATCGTGAGTAGAGTCATCTATGTTTATATAAGAGGAATAGCTAACAGGTTCATCTTTTACTTTAAATACATTATTAAACGCTGCAATTTCTTCGTTGGTGTATTGCTTAGACCATTTCAGGTTGCCGTTTAAATCGTATTTCTGAATATACATACCCTTGCACCTGTTAGCACCAACCCATATATATGATATAGTGGCTGCCATATTACAATAAACAAATAAGGCATTTGAGGGCGTATCTATCTGAACATATAACGCAGGGGAGGCTTGAGATTCGGGGCTGGGGTAATAAGTATCAAGTCTGACATTGCAGTCAAAGGGCTGCACCAAATCGCCCGATAAAGTAACCGGTGCAACAACAACATCAAAGCCATTGGCTTTATTGTTTTTTTCAGTTGCTTCTTCAATACCGTAAAAATATAATTTACTTTTATCACAGCCACCATAAGTCCATATCCCGTCTTTTAAAACCGGCACATGAAGGGTTATAGGGTCTCCTAAAGTAGCATCTTTTAAATTCACTTTCCTCATCTCATATCTTGGTTTTGATTCATACTGGAATTTCCCGGTGCGAAGCACATATATATTATCGCCTGCTATTACTGCACCATCGAAAACATCTTCAAGAATATACGTTCGACCGGTTGGATTAGCCGACCTTTGCTCTACCTTACCATCCATACTTATAATGAAAATGGTTAATCCTTCTTTTTTATTGTTATAAGATAAATTATTGACATAAACGATTTCATTATTTACATAATATATATAAGATTTCATCATACCCAAAGCATCTTTAGCTGAATTTTGGATACCGGCTGCCATGTGCAGATCATCTTTCGTGAAACTGCATGTCCATTTTTTATCCATATTCATATCATAAAATACCAAATCAACACCCAATGGTTTTTTATTGCGTATTTCCACTATGGCTCCTTTGCCTTTTATTGGCGTAACGTTTTCCACATATCCATCGGTTGCTTTCACGTCAAATGAAATATGTTGCATTTTCTGCGCAAACAAATTAAAAAGAGGAAAAATTAAGAGGAGTGTAATTACTACGAATTTCATCAGGTTTAAATTTTAAATTAAAAATTAATGCTATGAAAAAAAAGGCTTACAATAATAGTAATATTATTAAAGATAAAAAAAATATTGTTATAAAGCTTCTTAATTACAATTCAAAGCCAAATTTTACATCTAAATATATCATCGGGTTCTGGACAGAAAAATGGAAGAATTTATTACGATTAATATACCCGGTTATATTACTTCACACCAATACCTATCTTAACGCCTAAGTATACTGTAGGCATCCACTCCGATAAGGTTTTCATCCGGGTATCATAGGTTTGATAACTATACCCATAAGCATTAAACGCATTTGGTCCCTGTCCTTCTTCATAATAAACCGCTGAAATATAGCGTACCCCAAGACCCACATAAATATCCCACATAAAATCGTCAACGTTGTCCGATTCATACTCATGCCCTACAATTGCTTTAAAATCTAACACATTGGTATGGCCGGGTAAGTAAGTAGAAAGCAGGTTTCCTGAAGAATCATAATTGGCATAGTTTGCTGAATAATGCCTGTACCCCACTTCGGGTGATAGATAAAAGCCGTCAAGTAAATTGTCTTTGCCCGGAAAAAATTTAACATCCGCTTTAAAACTATACCCCACTTTATATTGTGTGTTAGGTTCATAGGGAAGCGTAAAGAATGTATCCGTCTGTGCTTCATTATAAATATCACCCCAAAAATCATGATAGGTAAGTCCCGGCGCCACTTCAAAGGTCATGAATTTATTAACCACTCTTTCGTAATAAATGGGTATATCGCCGTTTATAAATAACAGGGGATTGAACTTTATAATATTTTTTATCGGGCTGTTTTTTGATTTGGATTTGTAACCGCCAAATACATTTACACTGTCACTCCCAAACACATTAATTTTATTCTTTGATGCCGGCGATGACGTATCTTTCTGTGCTTTTGCATTAAAGCCAAAAACAACAAGCGCTAATAACGGCAGAAGTTTAATATAGTTCACAACTATCGGGTTAATTAGGTTTTACAATCCAAATCCTAATTTAATGCCCGCATAAAAACCCGGTCGCCAATACGAAAATGGCTCTTGCGCCCAGCTTGAAACACTGCCATAATAAGTTTGTTGAGTAGTAATATCCCCAAACTGCAAACCCGATATCAGCCTTACGCCGATACCTAAATAATAATCAACATATACGCCCTCTACCCATTGGTCTGACTGATATCCGAAAATAAATTTAAAATCTGTAACATTGGTGTACCCGTCATCATATCCGCCCGTTGCGCCCGAATTAGGATAATCTACAACATAATGCCTGTAACCAATCTCCGGCGAAACATAAATTCCTTCCATCATATCATCCTCGCCAGGGTAATAGCGTGCGTCAACTTTAAAGCTATAGCCTATGCCGTCTTTAGCATCCGAATTATATGGAAGCGCCAGTAAAATATTATTATTTGTATTTGATGAGGGTTGAATAATATCATACATAAGGTTGATAAAAGTTACGCCCGGCGCCGCTTCAATACTTATATTATTGGTAATTTGTTTTTCAATGTACACAGGCACATCACCGATGAATTCGGTATAAATATTAAATTTCATCAGAATAAGTTGACTCTTGGTCTGCTTGGCATTTTTAAAAACGGTATTTGCGCCATTATCAAAGACAGTTATTTTTTCAGAGCCGGTATCTTTTTGGGCGTAGGCTGTCGTTGCTATTATAATTAATAGAAAGACAAATAAAGCGTTAAAATATTTCATTAGTAGTTTAAATTAAATTAATGAATTAAATGACTTGTTCTTCCCTGTGAAATTAAGCATACTGCTCCGTAAAAAAATTAAATTATTTTTAGTACCAACCATATAAATAAATTAAAGGCTCAGTGAGATTTACGGATTCTTAAAAACCTATGCCGATTTTAATACCAAAATAAAATGCAGGCTTGGTAAAAGATTCATTATCAGGGCCTACTACATTAGTGGTTGCATTAGGAATATATTGTAACGCAGAAGTATTACGAATACCTATACCAACATACCAATCAAAAAACAAGTTATCTATCCAATCTGATTCGGCTTCATGCCCTAATAAAAGTTTTAATTCAGTCTTATTAGCATGACCCGTTTCAAAGGTGGTTGCTGCAGCACCTGATGCACTTGAGGTTGTCGGGTAATTAATCACATAATGCCTGAAGCCGAACTCCGGTGAGAGATAAATCCCATCCAGCAAATTATTAGTGCCGGGGAAATATTTTACATCGGCTTTAAAGCTGTATCCGATTCCCGTCTGTACTGCCATCTACGTCTTGAAGCGGGGTATTGAATAGTCCTGAACCTTCGGATGCCGACTCCCATATATCCTGCGAAAAATTGTCATACGTTAATCCCGGAGCCACTTCCACGCTTAACGAGTTACTCACTACCCGCTCAAAATAAATAGGAATATCACCGTCAAAAAAAAGAAGCGGGTTAAGTTTAATCACCGTTTTTGCTTTTGTGCCTTGTTTCTGTTGTTTGTAAGTTCCCGGCGAATTATCAAATACCGTAACCTTGTTTGAAGTAGAGGTGTCTTTCTGCGCCCATACAGTAACGGATAAAAGCATAACGAAAAATAATAATAAAATTTTGGATTTATTCATTTTTATCATAGTTTTGGAACTCAAATAAAATGTTTATTTATCAGATATAATAATTTATTTATGAAAAAAATTATGATGCTTTTAATTTGTGTTGCTTTTTTCGGAACGCTAAAAGCGCAATCTACTTCAAGGTCAAAATCATCCTCATCGCCTGCTTCAAAACCGGTAACCACCGGAACTTCCAGGTCATCAGGCTCCTCAAAATCCGGAACGGTGAAGATTGCCTGGGGCGACCTGAACAAAAATGAAAAGAGACTGGAGCCGGATGAAATTTTTGGCGACATGAAAAATGGTATCTATATGATACGCACCCAGGGAACCAAACATACCTTTATTGCAAAATATACCGGCAACCTTTCCCAAGCCTATGAAAAGGAGCTTATTATTCCCGCCCCGCCCGAAGCTAATGGCGGCAAATTCCTTTATAACGGTATATTGTACTTAAACGGAAAAACTTATCTTAGTTCAACCTTTTATAATAAAGGACAGGAAGCGAATTATCTGCTGTTTTATAGTATTTCCCCCGATGGAGAAATTGACTCCATGCACCAGATGGATAAAATTACCGATGTAAAGAAACACCAGGGCGGTTTTGATGTGGTTTTATCGCACGACAGCACAAAAATTCTCATAGTTCATAATGAAGCTTTTCAGAGCAATGATAAAGAGAAACTTTCATTTAAAGTTCTCGATGCTAATCTGAAAACCTTGTGGTCAAAAACCATTGAACTGCCTTATTTACATAAAGAATTTGACCTTAGCAGTTATGATGTCGACAATGAAGGCAATGTGGTCTTTGTCGGAAAAAAAGAATTAAAGGGCGCGGAAAAGTCCAGTAAAGTTAGTTTTGATTACAGGATGATTGCTTATTACTGGAAAGAAGACAAGGTTAAAGAATTTAAATTTGACTTGGGTGATAAACGAATTAACAATCTTTATTTTACTTTCGATTCCACTAATAATGTAATGGTTGCCGGTTTTTACTGCAATAAAAATAACTCCGATAAAGTAGACGGCTATTATTATTCTTTAATTGACCGTAAATCCGAAACCGTAACCTCTAAAATTGTGCATGACCTTGAAGCGGACTTTGCAGAGAAATATAAATTTGCCACCAAAAAAGGTGAATTAAATAATTTCGTTATGCAACACATTTATTCCAGCCCGAATGGCAATCTGCTTCTTGTTGCCGAACAGGATTACAGCGTAACCTATTGTGACAAATACGGCTGCTACACTACCTATTATTCCAATGATATTCTCGTTTTCTCTCTAAAACCCGATGGAAATTTAAACTGGGTATCAACTATTCCTAAAAAACAAGGCATGGCATCACCTTTTTTTGAAGGGTTCTTTTTTATCCACGATAAAGACAATTTATATTTTATCTACAATGATAACCCTGAAAATGTCAACTCCACTAAAGAAAAACTCTCTTATTTTAAAAATGTAAATAAGTCTGCAATTATCATTGCCACTGTTGATGGCAGCTGGAGAATGACGAAAAAAGAAGTTGCCCAGCCCGATAACGATAACCATCTTGCCGTTAATATGACTATAGGGGGTAATATAAGCGGCGGTAATTATGTACTGCTTGGTAGATATAAAGATTACTACCGGATAGGAATTGCTGCTGTTAAATAAATAATAATTTAATTCATTTTAAAAAAGTCCATCACTTGTGGTGGACTTTTTATTTTACTTTAACTGATATTGTATATATCCGAATATTTTTTCTCTGCATATTTTTTAAAATACTTATAGTTCAGTTTTTCTCCCGTTACCTGCTCACACAATTCCTGTGAATTGTAAAACCGCCCGTGGCGGTGAATTTTCTCACGCAGCCAATCGAGCAGCGGTTTTAAATTTCCCGACATAATATTTTTTTCAAGCCCGGGACGTCCTTTTCCGCCCGGTCATAAAATTGCACAGCATAAAAACTGCCTAAAGAATAAGTGGGGAAATAACCAAACGAGCCGTGCGACCAATGCACATCCTGCAACAGGCCTTCACGGTAGGTGGGCACATCAATGCCGAGATAGGTTTTATACGCTTCATTCCATGCTTCGGGCACATCGGATACCTTAAGCGAATTTTCAATCAGTCGTTTCTCTATCTCATAACGTATCATGATATGAAAATGATACGTTAATTCATCCGCTTCAATGCGAATGAGAGAGGGCTTCACTACATTAATGGATTTATAAAAATCTCCCAAAGAAACCTTAGACAGGTTTTCAGGAAAAACACTTTGCAGTTTAGGATAATTTACTTTCCAGAAATTCAAACTCCTTCCCACAATATTCTCCCACAACCGCGACTGCGATTCATGAATACCCAATGAACAGGCGCTGCCGCAAGGCAAGCCATATTGCTCAGGCAATAAACCCTGTTCATACAAAGCATGACCGCCCTCATGAATACAACTCCATGTCATCGCGCGGAAATCATTTTCTTCAACTTTCGTTGTAACACGCACATCCTGCGGGCTAAAACTGGTAGTGAACGGATGCACCGATATATCCTGCCGTCCGGCGGAAAAATCAAAACTCATTTGCTTTAACACCTCTATGCCGAAATTCCATTGCTTTTGTTTATCATAATGCAAAAACAAAAAATCATTTTTTGGTGACGGCTTAGATGCAATTTTTTTAACAAAATCTTTTAAGTGGCTGCGAACCTCGGTAAACAGCACATCAATATCTTTTGATTTAACACCCGGTTCATAATCGTCCATCAACGCATCGTAAGGATGGTCTTCATAACCTAAAAAATCCGCCTCGCGGCGTTTCAGGTCTACTAATTTTTCAAGATTAGGCAAAAAAACGGAAGGGTTATTTTCCTCGCGCGCTTTCACCCAATTGGGAAATGCTTTTGATGTTTCATTAGATAATTCAATAACGAAGCCGGTAGAATATTTTTTTTCCTTAACATAGTCTTCATGCGTCAGTTTTATATTTTTATTTCTGACTTTATCCGGTTGATTGGTTTTCAATAGTTCTTCTAATAAATTGCCTAAATCCGGTGTAACAAAAAAATCATGAGCAAGCCCTGAAAGTGTAGAAAGTTGTTGCCCCCTGAATTCAGTTCCTTTTTCGGGAATATAGGTTTCCATGTCCCACTGTAAAACAGCTGATGCATAGTCAATATCTGCCACCTTTCTTAACTCTTCGGTGTATTTCTTGTATAAGTCTTCTGAAGACATAATTTTAAATTGGGTTTTTAAAAACGTTCAAAGATAATTTTTTATTAGAAAGCAATGTATTAATCGCTGTTTCTTACTGCAATTAATTTTTTATCCGTCAGGTTAATGGCAAATAAATTTCCCATATCAGGTCTGTAAGTATAAACACATCCGCCATCAATATTAATGGAGGCAATTTCCGGCTGTTGTAATTGGTTCATAATAAAATCATACGGTTTAGGGGTATGTCCATGAATTATAATTTTTCCGTTGAGTTTTTTTCTGTCAACTTCCTCCCCCCTTATCCAAAGCATGGCTTCTTTGTCCTGGAACGGATCGGGATAATTAAAATTAAGCCCCGCGTGAACAAAAATATAGTGTGGAGTTTCATAAAAGTAGGCGGTTTGATTTAAAAAATCAATATAACCCGGTGCAAGCTCTTTTAATGAACTGATGCTAAAACTCTTTAGTGTGGCACCTCCGCCATTTGTTATCCAATTATAATAATAAGGTTTACTCTTAAAGGAATCCATCATCATTTGTTCATGATTTCCTCTAAGGGTGTGTATAGTATATCCTTTCTGACGAAGATGAAGAATAAGGTCTATCACCCCCTTGCTGTCAGGTCCACGGTCAATATAATCGCCAATACAATAAACTTCATCTGTTTTATGGATTTTAATTTTCCCGATAAGCAGTTTCCTGAACGTTTTGCTGCACCCGTGTATATCTCCAATAGCAAATAATCTGCGCATATCTTTTTATTTCAACCCTAAAATAGTTTATCTATTGCATCAATTTAAATTTATTGTTATTTTCCGTCAGGTTCATAAAGAAGCCCTATCAAATTCATTTTATAAAACACCTTTGCCCAAAGTAACTTTCTATTACATTTGGTCAGTCATGAAAACCCCTCTTTTCTGTCTTCAAAATAGAGCAGTTTATCGTTTTCCGTATACCTATTAATGAGAAACCTTAAACGTGCTATAACCCACCCGATAACAGCAGTTTTTATGCTAATCTTGCCTATTTTACCATAGCCATAAAGATATATTTGCATATTTCACCATACCCCTTTATATTTGCATATCGGTACAGGTTATGCAATGCCAAATTCTTTTATTACCGATCGCTGATTAAAGCAGCGTCGAATTCAGTTTATTGATATTAAAAAATAACAATTTCACTTTTTTGGGATTGGTGTTAGTATGGTTATGGCATAAATTTGCGCAGAAACCAGATATGAATAATATTTTTATTATATCAATCTAATACCTCTCCTTAACGCAGAAAAGGGTTTTGTATAAGTTATAATAAGTCAGTTTAAATTAAAACAACAATACTATTGCCATGAAAAAATTTACGAATTCTTTAACCAACAAAGCCAACTTTTTAGTTTGCGCACTGATTTTTTTATTTAGCTATAACGGATTTTCACAAACCCCAAATGCACCATCAGCAGCCGCTGCCACAGGATATGTGTCCTCATCGGAGATAAGCCCCGACATAAAAAACATGCTTAATTATTACGATAAGCAGGTTTATTTTACCCAAAACCAGGGACAGTGGGACTCTAAAGCGCTTTATAAAGCCGATTTTCCTTTAGGACAGGCTATCGCTACCAAAGACGGTATGATCGTGGGAACCTTTGATCCTGCTAATGTTGAAGCCCAGTCACAATGGGGCGAGAAACAGGAAGCAGCCAAGACAAAACATCTTCCATTTACTGAACCCGAACCTCATGCTAAAGGCAACGGCTGGATGATGAACTTCATTAACCATTCACCCTCAATGACCGTTGAAGGCAATACCAAACATGATGATGTTTTCAATTATTTTCATGGCGGACAATCCCAGTCTGATGTTTCCAGCTACCAGGAGATCTGGTATAATAATGTTTATGACAAGGTTGATGTTCGTTATTATCCTTCCAAAGACGGCAGCCTTGAATATGACATGATTTGTAAGCCGGGCTTTGATAAGGATGCCATATCCATTAAAATGGATGGTATCTCTAAGGTTATTTTGAAAAAGGATGGTTCTCTCTCTTTAAAGACAAGCGTGGGAGACATGACTCTTCCTACGCCTGTCGCTTACCAGAATATAAATGGACAACGAGTACCGGTTGAGGTGCATTATGTGGTAAGCGGAGATAATATTGTAACGTTCAAAATAGGCAATTTTGATGCCTCTAAAACACTGCTGATTGACCCCATAGCACTGCGCTGGGCTACCTGGCTGAACACCAATTCTACCGGCGCTAACCACGCACATTGTGTTTGGATAGACCCTGCCGGCAATATTTACACTGTTGCCCGTGTTGACGGTTCAACCAATTTTATAACCACCGGCGCATTCGATGTTACTGCCAATGGAGGAATTGACCTGATTATCGGTAAATATACCGAACCTGTAAATGTTGGAGGTACAGGAGCCCGTATTTGGCAAACCTATGTAGGCGGTAATGGTGATGATAACCCTTACGCAGCTCAAATGGGACCCGATGGCAACCTGTATATTACAGGGTATACCGCCAGTTCCAATTTCCCTTTAAAAGGCGGCAGCGCTTTCAGCGGACCAAGCATTAATGAGGAAAGCCAGACCACAGATAATATTTTCGTTATGAAAATATCCCCTGACGGACAATCTATAAAGAGTTCCGTAATCGGCGGTAACGGGGATGATAATTCTTATGACCTTCGTTTCACCTCCACCGGTGATGTTCTTGTTTGCGGTGAAACCGAAAGTACCAATTTAGCCACACTGTTTCCCGGCAGCGGCGCAACCAATACCAATAGCGGAAATTATGATGTTATTGTTTTCAGGATTAATTCAAATTTAGATACGATAAAATGGATGAAGAATTATGGCGGTTCAAGCACTGACGTGGCAACCATAATGGTTGATAACCCTGTAACCGATGATATTTATGTGGCGGGATATACTTCCTCCAGCAATTTCCCTGTGTCATCTAACGCAAGACAATCTGCCATAGGCGGGTCTACAAGCGGGTTCATTCAAAAATTAAACTCAAGCGGAAGAACGCTCTGGTCATCCTATTTTGAGGCGGCTTCTTCCAAAGTAACTCAAATTCTTTGCATGGAATTTAATACCCTGTATAACGAGGTTTATTTTGGCGGAGTAACCACCGGTTTGAATAGCGGTAATATTTCTGCTAAAGCCTATCAAAAAACCTATGGCGGCGGCACCGACGATTTTTTTGTGGCCAGCATGGATACCAATCAAACCTTTGTGGCTGGAACGTACATGGGCGGAAGCGGGCAGGAAATTAATATGATGGGATTGAATACTGACCAGAATAATGATGTTTATATTTTAGGATATACCTCCAGCACAAATTTCCCCACCACATCCGGCGCATTGCAAACAACCAATATGGCAAGCAGTTCCAATGATAACGAAGTATTTTTAAAGTTTTACACAACGCTTGATTCCCTGGAATACAGTACTTATTACGGTGGATCAACTGATGATTATGACCCGGTTGGAGAGCGTGGCATTAAGTTTTCAAATTGCCGTATTTACACCCTTGTAACTTCTGAGTCAGATAATATTCCTTTAACTAAAGGTACCCTGGACTCCACTAAATTAAGTAATAATACCATTTATGAACCCGGGCTTGTAGTTTGGTCAAACCCTCCCGATTTGCTTAATAATACCATCACCGGAAGCCAGACTGTTTGCAGCGGCAACGAACCGTCGGGATTTACAGGCTCTGTGCCTTCTTACAGCTTACCAACTATAAGCCGTAATAATGTTTATTCTTCTTATCCCAGCATCGGCTCATCTACCGTTTACCAGTGGCAGTCAAGCACTGATAGTATTAACTGGACAAACATCACCGGCGGTACTACTCAGAATTTGTCAAGCAGTCTTATCGGTCCCTTAACCGTGAAAACCTATTTCCGCAGAATTATCAGCGGTGATGCCTGTATAATTGCCGGTGCAGCCGAGCAAACAATAACCGTGGTTATTTCAAGTGTGGGAGCCACTATACAAAATGTCACCTGCAATGGATTTAAAAATGGCTCTCTTACTGCCAATCCAACCGGTCCTTCACCTTATACATTCAAGTGGAATACGGGCGCTACATCGCAAACTATTTCAGGCTTGGATACGGGAACCTATATGGTTACTGTAACTGATGAAGCCGGTTGCATCTATTCAAACTCTTTCAAAATTACCCAGCCTGCTGTGCTTGCAGAAAGTATAGCTTCGCAAACCAACCCAACCGGTTGCAATGGCGATAATGGCAGCGCAACAGCGAATGCAGCTACAGGGGGTACTCCGCCTTATACCTACGCATGGTCACCGGGCGGCGGAACAGGGCTCACCGCATCCAACCTTTCTGCAGGGACTTATACTGTTACTGTCACGGATTCAAACAAGTGTACGGCAATGGCAACGGCTATAATTACTTCACCTGCATCCAATCTTTCGGCTTCCATATCATCTCAAACCAATGCTTGTTATGGCGAAAGTAACGGTTCAGCTACAGTTAATGCTTCAGGCGGGGGAGGTTCTTATACTTATTCATGGAATACAATTCCTGTACAAACAGGGGCAACGGCTTCCGAATTAGCAGCCGGTACCTATACGGTAACTGTAACAGATGCTAATACTTGTACCACAACAGCAACAGCAATTATCACTCAGCCGCAAGCGGCATTAAGTGCATCCATTGCTTCACAAGTTAATGTATCGTGTTTTGGTGGCAGTAACGGCTCGGCAATTGCGTCAGTGAGCGGCGGAACACAGGCTTATTCCTATTCGTGGAATACAATACCCGCACAAACTTCAGATACTGCTATTAACTTAGCTGCAGGTACTTATACGGTAACAGTAACCGATGCTAATAATTGCTCGTCTTCAGCAACGGCAATTATCACTCAGCCGCAAGCGGCATTAGGTGCATCTATTGCTTCACAAAATAATATATCCTGCTTTGGTGGTAATAACGGCTTGGTGATTGTGTCAGGCAGCGGTGGAACACCGCCTTATTCCTATTCATGGAATACAAACCCTGTGCAGACTTCGGATACTGCTATTAACTTAGCTGAAGGTACTTATACTGTAACTATAACCGATGCTAATAATTGCTCGTCTTCAGCAACAGCAATTATCACCCAGCCGCAAGCGGCATTAAGTGCATCCATTGCTTCACAAGTTAATGTATCGTGTTTTGGCGGTAATAACGGCTCGGCAATTGCGTCAGTGAGCGGCGGAACACAGGCTTATTCCTATTCATGGAATACAATACCTGCACAAACTTCAGATACTGCTATTAACTTAGCTGAAGGTACTTATACTGTAACTATAACTGATGCTAATAACTGCACAACCACTGCAACGGCAATTATCACTCAACCGCAAGCGGCATTAAGTGCATCCATTGCTTCACAAGTTAATGTATCGTGTTTTGGCGGCAATAACGGCTCGACAATTGCTTCAGTGAGTGGCGGAACACAGGCTTATTCCTATTCGTGGAATACAATACCTGCACAAACTTCAGATACTGCTAATAACTTAGCAGCCGGAACCTATACGGTAACAGTAACCGATGCTAATAATTGCTCGTCTTCAGCAACGGCAATTATCACCCAGCCGCAAGCGGCATTAAGTGCATCCATTGCTTCACAAGTTAATGTATCGTGTTTTGGCGGTAATAACGGCTCGGCAATTGCGTCAGTGAGCGGCGGAACACAGGCTTATTCCTATTCGTGGAATACAATACCTGCACAAAATTCAGATACTGCTATTAACTTAGCTGAAGGTACTTATACTGTAACTATAACTGATGCTAATAACTGCACAACCACTGCAACGGCAATTATCACTCAACCGCAAGCGGCATTAAGTGCATCCATTGCTTCACAAGTTAATGTATTGTGTTTTGGCGGCAATAACGGCTCGGCAATTGCTTCAGTGAGTGGCGGAACACAGGCTTATTCCTATTTGTGGAATACAATACCTGCACAAACTTCAGATACTGCTAATAACTTAGCAGCCGGAACCTATACGGTAACAGTAACCGATGCTAATAATTGCTCAACAACATCAACGGCAATTATCACTCAGCCACAGGCGGCATTAAGTGCATCCATTGCTTCACAAGTTAATGTATCGTGTTTTGGCGGCAGTAACGGCTCGGCAATTGCGTCAGTGAGCAGCGGAACACAGCCTTATTCCTATTCATGGAATAATACAGAACCTCTTCAAACTTCAGATACTGCCAATAACTTATTCGCGGGAACTTATACGGTAACAGTAACCGATGCAAATAATTGCTCAACAACTGCAACAGCAATTATCACTCAGCCACAAGCGGCATTAAGTGCGTCCATTGCTTCACAAGTTAATGTATCGTGCTTTGGCGGCAATAACGGCTCTGCAATTGCGTCAGTGAGCGGCGGAACACAGGCTTATTCCTATTCGTGGAATACAATACCTGCACAAACTTCAGATACTGCTATTAACTTAGCTGAAGGTACTTATACTGTAACTATAACTGATGCTAATAATTGCTCGTCTTCAGCAACGGCAATTATCACTCAGCCGCAAGCGGCATTAAGTGCATCCATTGCTTCACAAGTTAATGTATCGTGTTTTGGCGGTAATAACGGCTCGGCAATTGCGTCAGTGAGCGGCGGAACACAGCCTTATTCCTATTCATGGAATAATACAGAACCTCTTCAAACTTCGGATACTGCCAATAACTTATTTGCAGGGACTTATACTGTAACTATAACCGATGCTAATAACTGCACAACCACTGCAACAGCAATTATCACCCAGCCACAGGCGGCATTAAGTGCATCTATTGCTTCACAAGTTAATGTATCGTGTTTTGGTGGAGCAGGCACGGCATCAGTAACGGTTAGCGGCGGAACACAGCCCTATTTATACTCATGGAACTCCACTCCGGCACAATCTACTGATACGGCTACCAATTTATCTGCCGGGACCTATACGGTAACAGTAACCGATGCTAATAATTGCACCACTACGGCAAGTGTAATAATTACTCAGCCTGTCGGGGCACTGAATGCATCAATTAATTCACAAATACCGGTGTCATGTTTTGCTGGAAACAACGGCTCAGCAATAGTAACAGCAAGCGCCGGGACGCCTCCATATGCTTATTCATGGAGTACAAACCCGGTGCAAACTTCAGATACAGCCATTAATTTAGCAGCCGGAACCTATACGGTAACCGTAACAGACTCTGTTGGCTGTATAACAACAGCAGTGGTTAGCATCACCCAGCCTCAGGCTGCGTTAAGCGCATCCGTATCTTCACAAATACCAGTGTCATGTTTCGGAGGTGATAATGGTTCTGCAATGGTAACAGTAAGCGGTGGTACACAGCCCTATTCTTATTCATGGAATACAACTCCTGTAAAAACTGCAGATACTGCTAATAATTTAGCTGCAGGAACCTATACCGTAACTATAACCGATGCTAATAATTGCATAACTTCAGCAACAGCAATTATCTCACAGCCTCAAGCAGCATTAAGTGCATCAATTACATCGCAAATACCTGTTTCATGCTTTGGTAACAACAACGGTTCTGCAACAGTAACGGCAAGTGGAGGTACGTATCCATATAGTTATTTATGGAATACTACTCCTGTACAAACCGGTGCAACAGCTTCTAATTTAGCAGCAGGTACCTATTCTGTAACGGTAACCGATTTCAACAGTTGCACCACATCAGCGACGGTAATCATCACACAGCCACAGGCAGGATTAAGTGCATCAATCAGTTCACAGTCACCTGTGTTGTGCTATGCAAGTAACAGTGGTTCAGCAACCGTAATAGTTAGTGGCGGAACACAACCATATACGTATTCATGGAATACAAACCCCATAAAAACTGCAGATACTGCTAATAATTTAGCAGCAGGAACCTATACGGTAACAATAACCGATTCGAATAATTGTACTACAACTGCAAGCGCAATAATCACACAGCCGAAAGGAGCATTAAGCGTATCTGTTAATGCATCATCTTCCACGGTTTGCAATGGTTCTCCGACAACTTTATCAGCTTCGGTTTCCGGCGGCACAGGCAAGTATATTTATCAATGGTCACCGGGAAATGCCACTACAGATTCAATAACAGTTAACCCGTCGGCTGCAACAACCTACACCGTTATGGTAATAGATTCCAACGGTTGTAACAGTAATGCAACACAAACAGTAAATGTTAATCAATTACCACAAGTAGGTGTTACAGCCAGCGCACCTGCAGTCTGTATCGGCAATAACGACACTTTAAATGCATCCGGAGCAGTTAGTTACACATGGACTCCCGCTATAGGATTAAGCTCAACTTCAGGTTCGTCGGTTTTGGCTGATTCAGGAAAAATTTATACTGTAACCGGAACAGACGCAAACGGCTGTTCAAATACAGCAACTGTATCTGTCCAGGTAAATCCATCACCCATCGTTTCTCTGTCGGGTCTTAATCCTCAATATTGTTCTAATTCTTCATTAGTGACACTTAACGGATTTCCACCTGCATTTCCGCCTAAAACACATGGCGTTTACGCTGGTCCTGATGTATCAGGAAATACGTTCAATCCGTCAGGCGGTACTGTAGGCGGTCCCTATACGGTAACCTATACATACACCGATTCCATTGGTTGCTCTAATTCGGCAAGTTTGCCCGTGACAATACTGGCGGCACCTAATGTAATCGTTACTTCAAGTCCTGATATATGTTTAGGCAACAGCGATTCGCTAATTGCAAGTGGCGGAATATCTTACACATGGTCGCCTGCAACAGGGTTATCTTGCACATCATGCAGCAGCACTGTTGCTACCCCCACAGCTACTACAACATATATTGTTGATGCAAGTAATACATCATGCTCTGCTAATGATACCGTAGTTGTTCATGTATTTTCTATATCGGTTAATGCAGGTCCCGACCAGCATATTCTATATGGCAGCACTGCACAGCTTGATGCATCTCCCAAGGATATTTACTCTTACGTGTGGTCACCAGCTAACACCCTGAATAATGATTCTATCAGCGACCCTATCGCTTCTCCTACTGTTACTACAACATATATTTTGACAGGCAAAGACAGCCTTAGTTGCATAAGTACTGACACCATTGTAATATATGTATCCAATCCATGCGAATCCCTGATGCTGCCAAGCGGTTTCACACCCGACGGTAGCACGAACAGGTACTTCCATATACTGAATGTAGGCGGAGCAGAATTACAGGAGTTCAAAGTGTTTAACCGTTGGGGACAGATGGTTTATGAAACCAATGATATTAATGACAGAGGCTGGGATGGCACATTTAACGGCAAACCCCAGCCAATGGGCACCTATGTATATTATACAGAACTGCTTTGCCAGGGTCAAACAGTATTCATTAAAGGTAATATAACCCTGATACGATAAATAATATATTCCGGCTTTTTGCCGGGAGTTAATTCACAGCAGGAGCTTTGACTCACGTAGTTAAAGCTCCTGCTTATTTTTTGAGCATCTTCAATTTATGAAGTATAAATCACAACTTACCATTACAAGTGAACTATTCTTCTAATTTTACACCTGTTTTACTATTTATAGTAAGCTGATGAAGAAATTTTTTAGGTCAATATTGAAAGTATGTTTTGTTTTGCTGCTTGTGCTTTTATCAGTAGTATGGTGGTGCAACCATTGGATAACGCACTCTACTGAACAACAAACTTACAGCAACATTGACAGCATTCCTTCCCGTAATGTAGGGCTTGTACTTGGCACCAATGAAATTTGGCATGGTGAAGAAAATCCGTTTTTCAAAAACAGGATAGAAGCGGCTGCCGCACTCTACGACGCAGGTAAAATAAAATATATTATTGTCAGCGGCGATAACCACGTCAAAAATTATGATGAGCCGAAGGCAATGAAAAATGCCCTTATCCGCCTGGGTATTCCGGCATCAGCCATTTTTCTCGATTATGCCGGTTTTCGCACATTTGATTCAGTGATTAGGTGCCATGATGTTTTCGGACAGGATACCATCATCATTATTTCACAGCAGTTTCATAATGAGCGCGCCTTGTTTATTGCCAATCATTTTAAGATGAATGCCATAGCGTTTAACGCTAAAAATGCCCCTGAATCTTTTTCAATACAAACTTACCTGCGCGAATATTTAGCCCGCTGTAAAGCAGTACTCGATTTATATGTTCTGAACACACACCCTAAATTCTTAGGACCTAAAGTAAAAATTTATTAATCGCTCTAACCCTGCATCATGCATAAAATAGCGTTATTATAGATATTCAGCTTTTAAAAAATCAAAAAATAACTTTCTAACTTTACCCTGTTCCGATTTTTTAAAATTAAATTATAAAATGCCTTGAACCAATTTATCGCATATCTCGCGCTAACGATTTTATTTTTTGTACATACCGCTATGGCGCAAACAGGCGAATTCTGGGCAACCACCTCCACCGGTGCATTTAATGGGAGCGGCAGTATTATAGAAATTAATGACGACGGAACCGGTTTTAATATCATGTATTCGTTGGATGATTCCACCGGCAGTTACCCCCAGGGAAATCTTATTAAAGCCGCAAATAAATCGTTGTACGGCATGGCTCTTAATGGCGGCGCTAATGGCGATGGCGTTATTTTTAGTTTCACTCCCTCCGATAATACCTACACCGATGTATACGATTTTAATGACTCCACCGGCTCTAATCCATACGGCAACCTGTTGCTGGCCTCTGATGGTAATTTTTATGGAATGACTCACTTCGGAGGAGCCAAAGGCTTCGGTGTTATTTTCAGATTCAATCCCGATTCTAATTCCTATTCTGATATACATGATTTCAATGACACCTTAGGCGGCTTACCCTACGGAAGCCTTATACAGGCAGGCGATAGCGAACTCTACGGCATGACTTTTTTGGGCGGTGATACTGCATTAAATTCGGGACTGGGATGTGGTGTAATTTTCAGTTTCAATTTTTATGATTCCGTTTACAATGCGTTATACTACTTTAATTTTAATAATGGCGCATTTCCTCGAGGCAATTTAATAAAGGCAACCAATGGTAAATTCTACGGCATGACTGCACAAGGCGGCGTTGACAGCGAAGGCGTTATATTTAGTATTGATGTAACCAATGACTTTGTTAAAATTCTGCACAATTTTAATACTGCAACGGGCGCTGTTCCATTTGGGAGCCTGCTCCAAGCCGGCAATGCTATGCTTTATGGAATGACTTACAGCGGCGGCGCTAATAACGATGGTGTTATTTTTGGTATAGATACTTTTGGTAACTCCTATAATGATTTGCATGATTTTGATTCCATCAACGGTGAAAACCCGTATGGCAGCCTTATCCAGACAAGTACCAGCAAATTATGCGGCACAACTTATTACGGCGGCGCTAATGACGCTGGCACTATATTTAGTTTTGATGCCGTCAATATTATATTTAATAAACTATTTGATTTTAATGATACCACCGGCTCCAATCCTTATGCCGACCTCTTACAACTACCGGCAAATACAGGAATAAAACAATTGTCTGCCAGCAATTATCAATTAGCAATTTATCCAAACCCGACAAACGGCAAGGTAACTATTGTAAGTGAAACACCTATTGATGAAATAAGAGTTACTAATTTACTCGGACAGGTTGTGCTGTATTCATCTCAACCCGCTAACAAGGAAAACGATCAACAAATTGATTTGAGCAACTTACCATCAGGACTATATTTTGTAACTGTTACTTCGCAGAACGAAACTACAACAAGAAAAATAGTGGTAAACAAATAACTTTATTATTCTTTTATACTCTTAGCAGGAAGTCCCCTTTAGGGGATTTAGGGGTAAAAACTTCTTGTCCCAACTTCCCGCATCACCCCATTTCCTCACTTAATTTTGTTAAAAAATAACACTATTAAGATTTCAATTTCTATCGGCAAACAAGAATATAAGGCAGGAATAGCATCATGTATTTAATTCAATTATGTAGTCATCTTTTGGTGTTAACTGTAATTACAATCCCATGAACCCGCCCATATATTTGTGTTTCGCTCATAGTAACCATGTCCTATTACTGTAAATAGGTTCAAGTTTTATAAAAATCCAAAAACGATTACAATTTAAATTTAATGCTTATGAAAAATATTTATTCACTTTTAATTATTAAAACAATGAGAAAAACAATTCTATTAACGTTTGCCTTACTGGTTACAGCAGTGTTTCAAAATGCCTTTTCAAAAACCGTTGATGTGCAAACCGCTCAAAAAATAGCCCTCACCTTTTATACCTATAATACAAATACAAACGGCGTTACGCCATATGTTATAAAACTGGCTTACACCCGTAAAGAATCTGATAATACAATAGACTTTTATGTGTTCGATATCTATCCCAAAGGGTTTGTTATGATATCAGCTGATAATAATGCAGAGCCGATTCTCGCGTTTTCCGATGAATCATTTTTCGAGCCAAACGTGCCCAACTCGGGTATTGAAGACTGGATGGACGATGTGGCGAATAACATGAAGTATATAATAAAAAACAACGTGCCGGCAGATGACGAAATTTCTGCAAAATGGGTTGCCTATTCTAACGGGCAAAACCCTGTTGATTCAAGAACTGCGGCTTCATCCATCAGTCCGATGTTAACCACAACATGGAATCAATCGCCTTATTATAATGAATTTTGCCCCGGCGGTTCGATAACCGGGTGTGTTGCTACTGCAATGGCGCAAATAATGAAATTTTGGAGCCATCCTACAACAGGAACAGGTTCGTATTCCTATACCGATGGGTCTTATGGCACCTTATCAGCCGATTTCGGAACAACAACATATAAATGGTCATCAATGCCAAATGCTTTATCAAGCAGCACCACAGCAGCACAGGATAGCGCTGTTGCAACTCTTATGTACCAGTGCGGTGTAAGTGTTGCTATGGAATATAGCCCCAGCGGAAGCGGCGCCTATGTTTTGCAATCTGAAAATCCGGGTGGTCCCTGTGCACAATATTCCTATATTAATTACTTTGGTTATAATTCAAAAACCATGTTAGGTGTTAGAAAAGCAAGCTATACTTCGCAGGAATGGAACATAATGCTGGTAAGAGATTTGAATTTAGGGCATCCGATAGAGTATGAAGGCTTCGGTGTAGATGGCGGACACACATGGGTGCTTGACGGCTATAACTCCAGTGGGCTGGCACATATGAACTGGGGTTGGGGAGGTCTTGATAATGGCTATTATAACATCAAAAACCTAAACCCAAGCGGCATTCCTCTCGGCACTGATGACGGCGCATTAATGGGTATTGAACCTTCTAAAACTTCCACTCTAATTGGCGACGACATTAAATTAACCAATAACAATCAGAAAACCCTTGATTTGACTGCTCCCGGTTTTAATGTTAATACTGAATCGTTTAATCTATATCCCGTTCCGGCAACAAATACTCTCACGGTTCAATACAGTGGCTCAATATTTTCAACCGCTACTATTTTTGTATCTAACATGCTTGGGCAAACAATAGCAAGCTATCCGTCAGTCAATTTAAATGAAAATTACCAGTTGGATATTTCTAAATATACAGCAGGTGTTTATTTTATCTCCATCATTAACTCCACCGGCAACAGCAAAAAAGTAATTAAGTTTATTAAAGATTAACTATTAAAATTAATTTATATAGTCAGAAAGGGGTGTTTTGACACCCTTTTCTTTTTAATTCTTCTCTCACCGCAATAAACTTGAATTGTAATATATCCCTGACAAGTTTTATTTAGCGACAAGTTTTAATACCAATGAAGATAAATTCTAAATCGCCTCCGGATTTAAAAACCGGTATGCTTTGTTTAATAAAACCTGGAATTGCTTGTTCTTTAGGTGTATTATGGTGAAACTTATAACCTTTAATTAAATCAAATAAAAAAGCGCCCCGGTTGTGCCGGAGCGCTTTTGAAATAAAGAGATTCTTTTCTTATTCTATCTTAACAATTTTCGATGTAATCATTTGGTCACCGCTCCTGATGATGAGGAAATATGTTCCTGCCTGTTGTTGCGACATATCGAACTGGCGGATATAATCACCGGCAGGTGCCGTTTCAGTTTCACTCATTATTATTCTGCCTGTCAGGTCGGTCACCATCACTGTAACATCAGATTGCTTTTCAATTGTAGCATGAACTGTTGTAAGGCTAAATGTGGGGTTAGGATAAACCTTCACATCACTAATCGGTTGACCATTACCACTGTTGCCATCACCGCGTGGAGCCATATTGTTACCATTACAGCAGTTAGTCGATGTGCAGAACTCAACCACAGAAGCATATCCTGAAGACGAGCCACATGAACAATTTTCACTCACACTCCATTCATACGTTGTGCCGGATGTAAGACAACTTAATGTCAAGCTATTGGTCTTAACCGTTTCAGTTGACCATGTTGAACAGCCCAAAGCTTTATATTCCACCGTGAAGCTTGATGCCGATGATGAATAGCTCCAGCTTAAGGTTGCACCGGTACAAGTGATATCCGATGACTTTAAGTCGGTTGGAACCTCACATGTTGAGCAATTATTAACCGTAAGTGTTGCAGTATTGCTCGTTACACAGCTGCATGAGTTGCTTACTATCACATCGTAGCATCCTGCATTTGATAAAGTAGTAGATTCAATTGTATAGCAGCATGAGTTTGCTCCACTGATGTTCTTGCCGTTATATTGCCACTGGTAGCTTAAATTACTACCGCTTGCACTAACACAGAAGGTAACACCTGAACCCGCACAAACTGTTTGACAAACAGGCTGTGATGTAATACATGGTGCACCGTTAACAGTTAATGTTACCGTACAACTGGTCACTGAGCCGCATGAATTGCTAACCACCACATCATAGCATCCTGCATTGCAAGCCGCTGCTGATGGAATTGTATAGCAGCATGAAGTTGCCCCATTGATGTTCTTGCCGTTAAACTGCCACTTATAGCTCAGGTTGCTGCCTGTTGCTGTTACACAGAAGGTGGCACTATTGCCTGAACATATTGTTACACAAACCGGCTGCGAGGTAATAACCGGCAAGCTTCCGATGGTTAATGTAACCGTATTGCTGGTCTGTGACCCGCAAGAGTTGCTTACTATCACATCGTAGCATCCTGCATTTGATGTGGTCACAGGATTGATGGTATAGCATGATGAATGTGCTCCGTTAATGTTCTTGCCGTTATACTGCCACTGGTAGGATAAGTTACTTCCTGTTGCTGTTACACAGAAGGTCACTCCTTCACCTCCACCGCACTTGCCTCCCACTGAACATATTGACTGGCTTTGCGGCTGGCAGGTAATAACAGGCGGCGTATTAATTGTAAGTGTTACCGTACAACTGGTCACAGAACCACATGAGTTGCTAACCACCACATCATAGCATCCTGCATTGCAGACCGCTGCTGATGGAATGGTATAGCATGATGAATCTGCCCCCTTGATGTTCTTGCCGTTAAACTGCCACTGGTAGGTCAGGTTGCTGCCTGTTGCTGTTACACAGAAGGTGGCACTGCTGCCTGAGCATACTGATACACAAACCGGCTGTGAGGTAATAACTGGTGAACTTCCTATTGTTAATACAGCAATGTTGCTGGTATCCGAACCGCAAGAGTTGCTGACTATCACATCGTAGCATCCTGCATCTGATTTGGTCACAGGATTGATTGTATAGCACGATGAATTTGCTCCTTTGATGTTCTTGCCGTTATACTGCCACTGATAGGTCAGGTCGCTGCCTGTTGCTGTTACGCAGAAGGTTACTCCATCGTTACCACCGCATTTGCCTTTAGTTGAACACAAGGATTCACCTTTTGGCTGGCAGGTAATAACAGGCGGGGTATTAATTGTAAGTCTTGCGACGTAACTGGTAACTGAACCACAGGAATTGCTAACTACAACGTCATAGCATCCTGCATTACATAATGCTACTGATGGAATTGTGTAACATGCTGAATCTGCTCCATTGATGTTCTTGCCGTTAAACTGCCACTGATAGGTCAGGTTGCTGCCTGTAGCTGTCACACAGAAGGTTGCACTGCTGCCTAAACAAACTGTTAAACAAACCGGCTGTGAAATAATAACCGGTGCACTATAAAGTATCAGTTCCACCCTCCTGCTTGTATCCGATCCGCACTCATTACTTACTACTACATGATATCCTCCGGTATCGGCAAATGTTGCCGGGCTAATCGAATAGCAGGAGTCTGTTGCTCCCAGAATGGGTTTACCATCGTGATACCACTGGTATTTAAGATTAGCACCAATGGCTTGTACACAGAAGCTCACTCCTCCGCATTTACCGTTCATGGCACACATTGTTACGCTTGACGGTGGTGAAGTGATCTTAGGTTTAATTTTAACTCTCAATGGCGCATAAGCTGTATCCGATCCGCAAGTCCCGGTAACTATTACATCATAAAGTCCTCCATCGGAATGAACAGTCGAATCAATAGTATAGGTAGATGAAGTTGCTCCGTTAATATTGACACCATTCTTCTGCCACTGGTAAGTCAGACCACTTGGGGTTGCAACCACACTAAACGATGCCTGGCTTCCTGCACACACTGAAATAGTGTCTATCTTAGAAATAACCACTTCATCATTTACATATATACTTACTATAATCGGTTTATTAGTAATCAACAAATCAACAACTGCACTTGTATCTGAACCACATGGTCCGGTCACAATCACTCTATATGAACCTGCACTGGATATTGTTACATCCGGAATTGTAAAGGTATCTGCAACTGCTCCTGTGATAGTGGTATCGTTCTTCTGCCATTGGAATGTCAGATTCGTTCCATTAACATTGAGAGTAATAAATAACGGTTGTCCGGCATTCGCACATAACGATAGAGTATCATTCTGTCCACTGTTAATAATTGAATCATTTACTATCAATCCGATATTACCCGGTGCACCATTTACTTTGAGTACTGCAGTGCTTGTGTCTATTCCGCATGTTCCGCTTACGATTACACTATAAACTCCTGAATCGGCTAATGTTGCTGACAAAATGTCAAGAGTATCTGAGCTATGACCTGATAAAGTCACTCCGTTCTTCTGCCATGCGTATGTCAGGTCAGTTCCACTTGCCGAAACAGTAAATGTTACACTAGCGCCTGTACAAACCGTATCATTTTGTAATGGTGTTGTAATCGTATCTTTTGGTAAAACAGATACTACAATCTTTGTTGAATCTTCACAACCATTGCTGTTAGTACCTATTACGGTATAGGTTGTTGTTCCTGTCGGATTCACTGTTACATATGGCAACCCTTCCATTATATTTACCTGGGGTCTCCATGTATAATGATTTGCTCCTGATACTCTCAAGGTATCAAAGCTACCGTTACAAATTGACGGAGAGCTTTCTGTCACTTTAATATTTGGTAGCGTATCAACTGTAACTACTGCTGTTATTGTATCGCTGCAACCCGATCCATTCGTACCTATTATTGTATAGGTTGTCGTTGCTGTTGGGCAAACCAGTATTGATGGACCATTGCTTGTACTTCCTCCTGAAGACGAACTCCACGTATATGTACCGTTTTCACCTAATCCTGATGCCTGCAGTGTTGTACAACTGCCATAACAAATTGTTGCAGATGGTACTGATATTACAGGTAACGGATTAACGGTTACTACTGCTGTTACTGTATCACTGCAACCCGATCCATTCGTACCTATTATTGTATAGGTTGTCGTTGCTGTTGGGCAAACCATTATTGATGGACCATTGCTTGTACTTCCTCCTGCAGACGAACTCCAGGTATATGTACCGTTTTCACCTAATCCTGAGGCCTGCAGTGTTGTACAACTGCCATAACAAATTGTTGCAGATGGTACCGATATTACAGGTAACGGGTTAACGGTCACTGTTGTTGTAGTCGTATCACTGCAACCGGACCCATTTGTACCTATTACTGTATAGGTGGTGGTTGCCGTCGGACAAACCATAATTGATGGACCATTACTTGTACTTCCTCCTGCAGACGAACTCCATGTATATGTACCGTTTTCACCTAATCCTGAGGCCTGCAATGTTGTACAACTGCCATAACATATAGTTGCCGGCGGAACATTTATGACAGGCAGCGGATTTACTATAATTGTTATTGAATCACTGCAAACACAACCATTCCCATTTGTTCCAATTACAAAATATTTTGTCGTAACTGTCGGGCTGGCTATTACGACTGCACCGGTGGTTGCACTTAATCCTGTTGCAGGACTCCATGTATACAAGGTTGCTCCCGATGCTTTTATTGTATCTGAGCCACCAATACAAATTGACGGTGTTTTAGCCGTTAATATTATAACCGGTAATGGATTAACTGTCACAACAACGGTTGTTGTTCCAACACAACCATTTCCGTTTGTTCCGGTTACAGTATATGTTGTTGTTGCTTCAGGACATGCGTTTACTGTCGCACCTGTTGTAGCACTCAATGCTGTTGCAGGGCTCCATGTATAAGTTGTCGCTCCACTTGCTGTAAGTGTTGCACAATTACCAATACAAACTGATGCCGGTGGCACAGATACGATTGGCAATGGATTAACGGTTACTACTGCTGTTGTTGTATCACTGCAACCCGATCCATTCGTACCTATTATTGTATAGGTGGTAGTCGCCGTTGGACAAGCTTGTATTGATGGACCTGAACTTGTGCTCCCTCCCGAAGACGAACTCCAGCTATAAGTGCCATCTTCACCTAATCCTGATGCCTGCAATGTTGTACAACTGCCATAACATATTGCTGCAGGTGGGACACTGATTGTTGGTTTTGGATTAACGGTTACCGTTGTTGTAATGGTATCACTGCAACCGTATCCATTTGTACCCACTACTGTATAGGTTGTGGTTGCCGTAGGGCAAACTTGTATTGATGGACCTGAACTTGTAATCTCTCCTGCTGACACACTCCATGTATAGGTACCGTTTTCACCTAATCCTGATGCCTGAAGTGTTGCACAACTGCCATAACAAATTGTTGCAGGCGGAACACTGATGCTTGGTTTAGGATTAACGGTTACTGTTGTTGTGGTTGAATCTACACAATCATATCCATTGGTTCCGGTTATGGTATACGTTGTTGTTGCTGTCGGGTTAGCTGTTACTATTGAACCTGTTGTCGCACTTAAACCCGTGGCTGGTTTCCAGGTATATGTTGTTGCTCCGCTGGCTGTCAAAATCCCACTGCCTCCATAACAAATTGTTGCAGGCGGTACTGATACTGTTGGTAACGGATTAACAGTTACTACAACTGTTGTTGTATCTGTGCAACCATTTCCGTTTGTAGCCACTACTGTATATGTTGTGGTGGTGGTTGGATTAGCTGTTACAGATGAACCTGTTGTAGCGCTCAATCCTGTCGACGGTGACCAAGTGTAAGTATCTGAACTATTATTACCTGCATTAGGAGTATAATTAATAACTAATTTAGGATGGATGCGTGGATTTGAATTAGTATTTGAGCCAAAAATCAATCCGTTATATACCGGATTTTCATCCTGAAGGCGCAACATAATACCTGTATATGTTGACGGATTGTTATATAAGTCAGATATCAATGCCGTAACATTAATATTCAGATAGTCCTCCCATTCAGACGTACTCTTTGGAAGAGTTACTTCGTCTGTAGTAGTAGTATCCGGCTGAGTGTTCCATGTTACTGTACTTGGATTCCATGATGATGTAAGCAATTGCAAGTAGGATGCATTGGTTGTTGTAGAATAGCTGCCACCATTATCTTCACTGGATGCACTATCTCCGTAAAGTGATAGGGCTGCACTTGTTATCGTTGAACCAGACTGGAATACCGCTTAAGTTATATCTTACAATACTTCTTCCAATTGTTGTATTACCGCCAACAGTCCAATGCCAAGCATCAAACTCATAAAATCCTTCATAATTTGTTGTAGGTAATCGGCTGTCAAGTAAATCATAGTGAGCATCTGAATCCGCTAATACGATTTGAGAACTGGATGGTGCTCCACTTACAGTTAAAACTGTGCTGCTTCCATAACAAATTGATGCAGGCGGAACTGATACGGTTGGTAGTGAATCAACAGTTACTGTTGTTGTTGTTGAATCTACACAATCATATCCGTTTGTACCAACTATTGTATATGTCGTAGTGGTTGTAGGATTAGCTGTTACTATTGAGCCTGTCGTTGCGCTTAAGCCTGTTGCAGGTTTCCAGGTATACGTTGTTGCTCCACTTGCCGTAAGTACTGTACTCTTGCCATAGCAAATTGATGCCGGTGGCACTGATACTGATGGCAATGGGTGAACGGTCACTATCGTTGTTGTTGTATCACTGCAACCGAATCCATTTGTCCCTATTATTGTATAGGTGGTGGTTGCTGTCGGGTTAGCTGTCACCGACGAACCTGTTGTTGCACTTAATCCTGTTGCAGGACTCCATGTATAAGAGTTTGAACCATCGTTAGAATTTATTCCTCCGCTGGCAGTAAGTACTGTACTACTACCATAACAAATTGATGCCGGTGGAACAGTGACGCTTGGTTTTGGATTAACCGTTACTACTGTTGTTATTGTATCACTGCAACCATATCCATTTGTACCTATTATTGTATAGGTTGTAGTTGCCGTCGGGCAAACTTGTACTGATGGACCTGAACTTGTACTCTCTCCTCCAGACGTACTCCATGTATAAGTACCGTTTTCCCCTAATCCTGATGCCTGCAACGTTGCACAACTGCCGTAACATATTGATGCCGGCGGAACGCTGATGCTTGGTTTTGGATTAACGGTTACCGTTGTTGTTGTTGTGTCCATACATCCGCTTTCATTTGTTCCTATCACAGTGTAGGTTGTTGTTACCAGCGGACCAGCAGTTACTGATGAGCCTGTCGTTGCACTCAAGCCTGTCGCAGGGCTCCATGTATAAGTACTTGCTCCGCTGGCGGTTAGTACTGCACTGTTTCCATAACAAACTGTTGCAGGCGGCACTGATACTGTTGGTAGTGGATTTACTATTACAACAATGTTTGCTGAATCTTCACAACCATTGTTATTCGTACCAATTACAGTGTAAGTTGTTGTTACCGTTGGATCTACTGTCACATAAGGTAACCCTTCACGCGAGTAAACCGCTGGTTTCCACGTATAACTATTAGCTCCAGTGGCTCTTAGTGTATCAATGCCACCAACACAAATTGACGTAGAGCTTTCTGTTAACTTAATAGTTGGCAACGTATCAACAGTTACTACTGATGTTGTTGTTCCAACGCAACCATTCGAGTTAGTTCCGGTTATGGTATAGGTTGTCGTTGCTGTCGGGCAGGCATTTACTATTGCGCCTGTCGTTGCACTCAAGCCCGTTGACGGATACCATGTATAGGATGATGCGCCGCTGGCTGTAAGTACTGCGCAATTGCCATAGCAAACTGATGCAGACGGTACTGATATTACCGGGAGCGGGTTAACAGTTACTACCACGGTTGTTGTTCCAACACAACCGTTTTTATCTGTACTACTTGTACCATTTACTGTATACGTCGTTGTTACCGTCGGGCAAGCATTTACTATTGCGCCTGTTGTTGCACTCAATCCCGTTGACGGGCTCCATGTATAGGATACTGCTCCGCTTGCTGTAAGTGAGGCGCAATTGCCGTAGCAAACTGTTGCAGGTGGTACCGATATTGTCGGTAAGGGTTTAACCGTTACTACGGTTGTTGTTGTTCCAACACAACCATTCGAGTTAGTTCCGGTTATGGTATAGGTTGTCGTTGCTGTCGGACAGGCATTTACTGATGAGCCAGTCGTTGCACTTAAGCCTGTTGCCGGATACCATGTATAAGATGCTGCTCCGCTGGCTGTAAGTGCTGCGCAATTGCCATAGCAAACTGTTGCCGGAGGAACATTTATAACAGGCAACGGATTTACTGTAATTGTTATTGAGTCGCTACACACACAACCATTCCCGTTTGTTCCAATTACTTTATATTTTGTTGTAACTGTCGGGCTGGCTATTACTGTTGCCCCGGTAGTTGCACTTAAGCCAGTTGCCGGACTCCATGTATATAAGGTCGCCCCTGATGCTCTTATTGTATCTGAACCACCAATACAAATTGATGATGATGTAGCCGTTAATGTTATTACCGGTAATGGATTGACTGTTACTGTTGTTGTTGTCGTTCCAACACAATTATTCCCGTTTGTTCCGGTTATGGTATACGTTGTTGTTGCTTCAGGGCAGGCATTTACTGATGAACCTGTTGTTGCACTCAACCCCGTTGCCGGACTCCATGTATAAGACACTGCTCCACTTGCTGTAAGTGTTGCACAATTACCTATACAAACCGAGGCTCCCGGCACTGATATTATGGGTAACGGATTAACAGTTACTACTGCCGTCGTTGTTCCTGTGCAGTAATTTCCGTTTGTTCCTCTTATTGTATATGTTGTTGTTATCGTCGGGCAGGCATTCACTGATGAACCAGTGGTTGCACTTAAGCCTGTTGCCGGACTCCATGTATAGTATAACGCTCCACTTGCCGTTAGCGTTGCGCAACTGCCATAACAAACTGTTGCTGATGGTACTGATATTACGGGTAACGGATTAACGGTTACTGTTGTTGTTGTTGTATCACTGCAACCGGATCCGTTAGTACCTATTATTGTATAGGTTGTTGTTACAGTCGGGCAAACTTGTATTGATGCACCCGTACTTGTACTCTCTCCTCCAGACGCACTCCAGGTATAGGTGCCATTTTCCCCTAAGCCTGACGCTTGCAGTGTTGTGCAGACTGCCATAACAAACTGACGCCGGTGGTACTGATATGGTTGGTGGCGGGTTAACAGTTACTACGGTTGTTGTTGTATCTGGACATCCATGTATCCCCGTTGCTGTTATAGTATAGGTTGTTGTTATTGTTGGGCAGGCGTTTACTGATGAGCCTGTGGTTGCACTCAAGCCTGTTGCCGGGCTCCACGAATAGTATATTGCTCCGGTTCCGCTTACCGTAAGTGTTGCACAATTGCCATAGCATATTGTTGCAGAAGGCACATTAATAACCGGTGAATTAACTAGTATAAATATCGCAGTGTCACTTGTATCTGAACCGCATTGATTGCTCACAATTACAAAATATTTTCCGGTATCTGCATAGGTTCCCGGATCAAATGAATAACAACTTTGTATTGCTCCGGGTATAGGATTTCCCTTGAAATACCACTGGTAGTTTAAATCAACACCTATTGCTGTTACACAGAATTGATGTCCTCCACATTGACCATTCACCGCACACATAGTGTTACTCCTAGGTTGTATGGTAATAATAGGTTTAGAATTAACCTTCAACGTTGCTGTACTTGTATCTTTTCCGCAAGTTCCGCTCACAATCACACTATACGTTCCTGAATCAGCTAAAGAAACTGAAGGAATATTAAGAGTGTCTGAGGTATGTCCCGATAAGAGTGTCCAATTCCAGTACCATGTATAGGTTAAACCGCTTCCTTCTGCTCCAACCCTGAATGTTACATTCGCGCCGGCACATACGGTATCATTTTTCAATTGTAAAGTAAGAACTGTTTTAGGTGTAACGGTAACTACTACTGTTGTTGCTCCAACACAACCAAACTCGCTGGTTCCTGTAACGGTATATGTTGTTGTTGCTGTCGGGCAAACCTCTATTGTAGAGCCTGTACCAATAGTCACCTGTCCTAAACTCCATGTGTATGTTGATGCGCCGCTTGCTGTAAGTACTGCACAACTGCCATAGCAAACTGATGCTGGTGGTACTGATATTGTTGGCAATGGATGAACGATTACTACTGCTGTTGCCGTATCGCTGCAACCGTTTCCATTTGTTCCTGTTACAGTATACGTTGTTGTTGCTGTCGGGCTGGCTATTACTACCGCTCCTGTTGAAGCACTTAAGCTGCCTGACGGTGTCCATACATAGGTGCCGTTTTCTCCTGCGCCTGATGCTGTTAATGTATCAGTATTGCTGGTACAGATCGTTGAAAATTTTGGCCTTATATGGATGGTCGGTAATGGATTAACTCCTACTACTGCTGTTGCCGTATCGCTGCAACCGTTTCCATTTGTTCCTGTTACAGTATACGTTGTTGTTGCTGTCGGGCTGGCTATTACTACCGCTCCTGTTGAAGCGCTTAAGCTGCCTGACGGTGTCCATACATAGGTGCCGTTTTCTCCTGCGCCTGATGCTGTTAATGTATCAGTATTGCCGGTACAGATCGCTGAAAATTTTGGCCTTATATGGATGGTCGGTAATGGATTAACTCCTACTACTGCTGTTGCCGTATCGCTGCAACCGTTTCCATTTGTTCCTGTCACAGTATACGTTGTTGTTGCTGTCGGGCTGGCTATTACTACCGCTCCTGTTGAAGCACTTAAGCTGCCTGACGGCGACCACGTATAAGTGCCGCCTTCCCCTAATCCTGACGCTGTTAAAGTATCAGTATTGCCGGTACAGATCGCTGAAAATTTTGGCCTTATATGGATGGTCGGTAATGGATTAACTCCTACTACTGCTGTTGCCGTATCGCTGCAACCGTTTCCATTTGTTCCTGTCACAGTATACGTTGTTGTTGCTGTCGGGCTGGCTATTACTACCGCTCCTGTTGAAGCACTTAAGCTGCCTGACGGCGACCACGTATAAGTGCCGCCTTCCCCTAATCCTGACGCTGTTAAAGTATCAGTATTGCCGGTACAGATCGCTGAAAATTTTGGCCTTATATGGATGGTCGGTAATGGATTAACTCCTACTACTGCTGTTGCCGTATCGCTGCAACCATTTCCATTTGTTCCTGTCACAGTATACGTTGTTGTTGCTGTCGGGCTGGCTATTACTACCGCTCCTGTTGAAGCACTTAAGCTGCCTGACGGCGACCACGTATAAGTGCCGCCTTCCCCTAATCCTGACGCTGTTAAAGTATCAGTATTGCCGGTACAGATCGCTGAAAATTTTGGCCTTATATGGATGGTCGGTAATGGATTAACTCCTACTACTGCTGTTGCCGTATCGCTGCAACCGTTTCCATTTGTTCCTGTCACAGTATACGTTGTTGTTGCTGTCGGGCTGGCTATTACTACCGCTCCTGTTGAAGCGCTTAAGCTGCCTGACGGTGTCCATACATAGGTGCCGTTTTCTCCTGCGCCTGATGCTGTTAATGTATCAGTATTGCCGGTACAGATCGCTGAAAATTTTGGCCTTATATGGATGGTCGGTAATGGATTAACTCCTACTACTGCTGTTGCCGTATCGCTGCAACCGTTTCCATTTGTTCCTGTCACAGTATACGTTGTTGTTGCTGTCGGGCAGGCATTTACCGATGAGCCTGTGGTTGCGCTCAAGCCTATTGACGGATACCATGTATAAGTTGATGCTCCGGTTGCCGTAAGTGCTGCGCAATTGCCATAACATACTGCTGCCGGAGGAACATTTATTACTGGCAATGGATTTACTGTAATTGTTATGGAATCGCTGCATACACAACCATTACCATTGGTTCCTATTACTTTATATTTTGTTGTTACTGTAGGAGTAGCTATTACTGATGAACCGGTTGTTGCACTCAACCCGGTTGCCGGACTCCATGTGTAGGATGTTGCTCCCGATGCTCTTATTGTATCCGAGCTACCTAAACAAATTGGTGTTCTTGCTGTTAATGTTATAACAGGTAGTGGATTAACTGTTACCACAACTGTTGTCGTTCCAACACAACCATTAGAGTTGGTTCCGGTTACTGTATAAGTTGTCGTCGCTTCGGGGCAGGCATTTACTGTTACACCAGTTGAAGCACTCAACGCTGTTACAGGGCTCCAGGTATAAGTTGTAGCTCCGCTTGCTGTAAGTGTGGCACAATTACCTATACATACTGTTGCTGGCGGCACTGATATTACTGGTAAAGGATTAACAGTTACTACAGTTGTTGTTGTATCGTTACAACCACTACTATTTGTTCCTATTATGGTGTAGGTTGTCGTTACTGTCGGGCAGGCATTTACTGATGAGCCTGTGGTTTCACTTAAGCCTGTTGCCGGACTCCATGTATAGGAGGTTGCTCCACTTGCTGTAAGTGTTGTACAACTGCCATAACAAATTGACGCAGGTGGTACGGCTATTGTTGGTTTAGGATTAACCGTTAATGGAACAATAGTTGCGTTAATGTCTGCACAGCCAACGTTACTGATTCCGATTACTGTATAGGTTGTGGATGCAGTAGGGGTAGCTATAACTGATGAACCTGTAGTTGCACTCAAACCTGTTGCAGGTGACCATATATAACTTGCTCCGCCTGAAGCTATCAAAGTATCAGGGGAACCTGAACACACTGAACTTGGATTAATAGAGATTTTTAATACCGGTGCAGGGCTAATCACTACACTTATCGTATCTGTATTTACACAACCATTACTATTTGTTCCTGTCACAGTGTATGTCGTATTAACGGTAGGACTTGCTATTACCATTGAACCTGTTGTAACATTTAATCCTGCTGATGGCGACCATGTATAGGTTGTAGCTCCGGAAGCGATTAAAGTATCCGGGTTGCCTGAACAAACCGCAGGTAGTTTTGCTGTAACTGAAACCGTTGGCAGCGGATTAACAGTTACGACTGTTGTTGTTGTTCCTGTACATCCATAAGAATTTGTACCATTTATAGTATAAGTGGTCGTTGATGTAGGGCAGGCATTTACGGATGAGCCCATTGTTGCACTTAATCCCGTTGCAGGACTCCAGGTATAAGATGTTGCCCCGTTTGCTGTAAGTGTTGCACAATTGCCGTAGCAAACTGATGCGGGCGGCACCGATATTGTTGGCAAAGGTTTAACTGTTACTACAGATGTAGTTGTTCCTGTACAATTATTCCCGTTAGTTCCGGTTATGGTATAAGTTGTTGTTGCTGTTGGGCAGGCATTTACGGATGAGCCTGTCGTTGCACCTAATCCTGTTGCAGGACTCCAGGTATAAGATGTTGCTCCGCTTGCTGTTAGTACGGCGCAATTGCCATAACAAACTGATGCTGATGGCACTGATATTGTTGGTGTGGGATTAACTGTTACTACTACTGTTCCTGCTGCAACACAACCATTCTTATCTGAGCCTGTTACT
This sequence comes from Chitinophagales bacterium, assembly GCA_963770495.1. Taxonomy (GTDB): domain Bacteria; phylum Bacteroidota; class Bacteroidia; order Chitinophagales; family CAVYQA01; genus CAVYQA01. Next base: position 244,547 of record CAVYQA010000002.1, read on the forward strand.
GTATAAGTTGTTGTTACTGTCGGGCATGCTGAAACTGATGAACCTGTTGTTGCACTCAAACCTGTAGATGGTGTCCATGTATAGCTTTCACACGGCGATCCGCTTACAGTTAGTGTTGCACAACTACCATAACAAATTGTTGCCGGTGGTATTGTTATTGTCGTTGTAGGATTAACAGTTACTACTACCTTGCCTGTTGCAACACAGCCATTCTTATCCGATCCTGTTACGGTATATGTTGTTGTTACACTCGGACAAGCTGACACTGATGAACCTGTTGTTGCACTCAAACCTGTAGATGGTGTCCATGTATAGCTTTCACATGGTGATCCGCTTACCGTTAGTGTTGCACAGCTACCATAACAAATTGTCGCCGGTGGTATTGTTATTGTCGTTGTAGGATTAACGGTTACTACTACCTTGCCAGTCGCAACACAGCCATTCTTATCCGCTCCTGTTACTGTATATGTTGTCGTCACCGTTGGGCACGCTGTTACTGATGAGCCCGTCGTTGCACTCAAACCTGTTGACGGCGACCATGTATAACTTGCGCATGGTGCTCCGCTTATTGTCAGTGTTGCACAACTACCTTGACATATTGTTGCCGGTGGTATTGATATTGTAGTACCGGGATTAACGGTTACTACTACCGTTCCTGAGGCAGAACAGCCATTCTTATCCGGTCCTGTTACTGTATATGTTGTTGTTATTGTAGGGCATGCTGAAACTGATGAACCCGTTGTTGCACTTAAACCTGTTGACGGAGACCATGTATAACTTGCACAAGGGGATCCGCTTATTGTCAGGGTTGCACAACTGCCATAACAAATTGTTGCCGGTGGTATTGTTATTGTAGTGCCGGGATTAACTGTTACTACTACTGTGCCTGTTGTAGCACACTCATTCTTATCCTGTCCGGTCACTGTATAAGTGGTTGTTACGGTTGGACAAGCGGAAACTGATGATCCTGTTGTAGCGCTTAAACCTGTTGATGGCGACCAGGTGTAGGTTGAACACGGTGAACCGCATATGGTTAGTTTTATACAACTGCCCTTGCATATAGAACTTACACAAGGTGTATTTGAACCTGTTCCTGAACATGAGCCTGTATAATTTGAACCCCCGCCTCCACATGCCCCTCCGATAACATAGGATTTATAATTTTCAGGGCTGCAGGCATGATCAGAATTTTTATATTGGGAAGCATTATTATCATCACATGGTTTTACCCCTATGTTGCCTAAATTTGTACAAAAACTTGTGTAAACCGCTGCCGACCATTGCCATTGAATATCTATACCGGATTCTGACGACGTAAAATCACACGACCAATTAACGGGATTCAATCCGCCTAAATTGGAGTTGCAAACCTGGTAAGCATAGCCCGAAATAAAATAGTTCCCTGATAAATTAGGCGGCGCTGTAGTAACCCATTCACTTCCGTTATACTTAGTTGTTGCCTCTGTCGCATTGGGGTCAATGATAAGTTCTGCACAAGGAGGTGTAAGAGTAAATTGTGAACAATAAATTTTCTGATTAGTGCAATAAATGGTTAGAGGGTAAGTTGGTGTATTATTAATTTTACAAACTGCATTGAACCAAATATAGTTTCCACAGCTAATTGAAGTGCCGTTAAAATTATATTTACAAGTTGAAGAATCGGAAGCGCAATCTGGGGTTATTATTGATATAGTTGACAATGGATTTGAAGTTATCACAACTGTACTTGTTGCTGTGCAACCCATCTGATCGGTGGCAGTAACTGTGTATGTGCCGGCGCATAGATTGGCTGCCGTTGCTGTGTTCTGCACAGGATTTGTGCTCCATGAATAAGAATACGACGGATCTCCGCCGCTTGCAGAAGCTTTTGCTGAACCATTACATTCACCATAGCAGGTATTTACCTGCGAGGTAATACAGACGGTGAAGCCTGAGCAATCACAAGACATTTCTTCTGCCGGAACCAATTGAAATTGACCGGGATTTTGTACCATAACAGCACTGGAAGGATTCAACGGTAATGGCTGTGGCAATTGCTGTGCATTCACTTGTGAGGTGAAGAGTCCTAACACAATAACAAGTGCACATAAAAAAGTTGTAATCCTATTACAGGGAATCGTAGAAGATGTATTCATAATCTTAGTTTTTTGGTCACAAAATCTCTCAAAATGTTTCTTAAAAACATTATTTCAAGCACAAATATACTGTACCCTATTTATGTATGTTGACGAAAAATGTAAATAAGTTAATCAACAGCGTGTAAAATTAATAAAATAGTTAATTCGATATTACCAAAATATTAAAAATTAAAAATCAGTTTATCAGTATTATTAAATGTTTAATTTTTAAAAATAAATAAATATATAATATATTATAATCTGAATTATAAGATGTAATGATTTTGCAAATAAACTAATTTTTATGCCATTTTTAGCCTTTTTATTAATTTAATGCTATTTTTGATTACACGGGTAACGAAAATCACTTGAACCAAGAAATGAGGTAAGATTCTTTTGTTTATCTGCCTCAATAATGCATACTTAGAAAAAATTAGAAACTATATTATTTGTAGCCCCGCCCAGAATCGAACTGGGATCAAAAGTTTAGGAAACTTCTATTCTATCCGTTGAACTACGGGACCTTATAATCTATTGAAATTCAATAATTTGTATTTTTATTCGTGTTCCCCACTTTCTAAAATTCACGAAAATGTTCCCCACTTTTATCCCACTTTCCCTCATACTCAGTTTCAAAAGTAATACCATAATATATTAAAATAAAAAAATATATAATTTTCCACTTTTATTCCACTTTTCCTTACCTTCGGTGCCCCAAAAAATGGTCATTTATGAAAAGTAAAAATTACATCATTTGTCAAAAGAAAAAGGCAACAGATGAAGCAGGTTATCTATTTTTAATCAGTAAAGGTAGGAATAAAAAGAAAAAATCACTCAGTTTAAGGGTTAATTGTACCCAGTTTAATGAGTATTGGAACGAAAAAGAACAATGCTTTAAGTCAGGAATGCCGAATTATAAATTTCTCAATCAGGCAATAGAGAAAGAATATAATGAAATTGAAAAATACGATGGAGAAATTGCCAATATACCCAAAGATGATGAGTCATTTATCAATTACTGGGAATCATTAATAAATGTAACAACAAACCATGGGTCAAGGATAAAGCACCAAACTGTCCAGGGCAAATTAATGAAATATCTAAAATCCATTAATAAGGTTGACTTGAGGTTTTCTGAAATAAATCCTGTTTTTGTGAGAAATTGTCAATATTACTTCTCTACCACATCAGATCCCAAAAAACTAAAACCTAATCAGGTAACACATTACTTGAAAGTGTGCAAGTCTATTTACAATCGTAAAATGAAAGAAGAACCTCATCTGTATTTAGTGAATCCGTTTTCGTCAATAAAATTTGAATACAATAGGGACGATATAAAAAGAACAATTTTATCCGAAGGAGAAATCTCAAAATTATTATCAATTAATGTAGAAAATGAAAAAGTGGATTTATGGAGAGATATGTTGTTGTTTGAAATTTTTTCAGCGGGAATGCGTGTAAGCGATTTGCTATTGTTAAGGTGGAACATGATATTGATAAACGAAAGTGTCCCGAAATCTCCAAGTTTTAGTAAATATCTAAATTCTTTAGGTGAAAGAACAAAGACCGAAGTTAAAATTAATAAAGAGGCGAGCATAGAGTATAATATGTATAAAACAGGAAAAGGAATGTCTATCAAGTTGAGTATAAATCTTTATAAAATACTAATGAAGTTAATGGGTAAAGAGTCATTTACATCATCAAAGGGCCCATTGATACTTAAGCAATTTTCTGATGCTGATAAACCACCAACGGAAATAGAAATTACTGCCTTCTGTAAAGAGATTGAAAACTATATTAAGGAGAAGAATTGCGCCACTGATTTTGTATTTCCATATCTAAAAAATGAAAAGTTCGCAAATATTGATGCAAATAATAATTTTCGTGGAATGATGACGTTGGCTCAATATAAAATGATGATGAGATCAGAAAGTGTATATAATAGGCAATTAAAAAAGGTTGCTGATACTCTTGGTGTAAAAAGTAATTTAACCAGTCATGCTGGGCGTCATACATTTGCCCAATTATTACTTAATGATGATGTTAGTACGCACGATTCGACTCAAGCCATGGGTCATAGTTCAACACCAGTAACCGAAAACTATTTCAGGTCCAAATTTGATAAAGGCAAAAATGATGCTGTTATATTAAAGATAGGGAATAACAGTAAAAACAGAATAAAACGATAATCGTCCCGTTGCTTTATCCTTGTTCTGAAAATCACTTATTCACCATATTAATATCCATATTGTTCAGCTTTTTCACACATCGGCGCTATAATTAATAATAACGTCTGTTATATCTCATTTTTAATATTAGTTTGCTAAAATATTGTTATGTTTCATGTAATTTAAATTATATTTATTAAGAAATAAATAATCAACACTTTACGACATAAAATACAGTTTCCAAACACTGGACTTTTCTATTTAGGACAACAATTTATTACCTGACTATAGTAGGAAAGAAAGGTGTAATGGTTTGTCTTATTTCAGTAATAATGAATATTGCTCCATCGGTAACTGCATGTTGTCGAATTGCGGAGCGAGGATGCTCGACACAGCTGACAAACGCATTTGAGGGTTTCATAGAACTTCACCCAATAGTGAGAAGAAAACTCTACAAATAATGGACATTTTGATTAATTTTCAAGCTCATTTTTCCTTACTTTCTCTGAGAAAAAGAGCCCAAACTAACCCTCTGGCATCATTTATATTATGAAACCAGGCTTCGGGTCTTACAATGTCATGGGGATCCTTTTCTCTTAATGTCTTTATAGCCTTTTTATATTCAGGTTTTACAACTTTCTCTATTTCAGATAAAAACTGCTGATAATGATTTACAAACTCTATTGCGTCCATAAATTAAGTTTAAAATGAAAGACTATCATATACCGAGTGAATTTCCTGCTCCCGAATACCCAAATATCTTTTAGTTATTGACATTGAAGAATGACCGAATAAATCCATTAGCAAGACTAAACTCTGATTGGAATAATTATTTACCTCCATAACTTTTCGTCCAGGGTTTTTCTAAATGTATGTGTAGATATGTTTCCCCCAGTTTTAATTCGATAACGCCGAAATATCTCTTTTAACTTAATATTCACATAGCACTGGTCGATGGGTTTGGTTTTATACTTATTGAGGAAGATATACTCTTTAAAGTCTTTTATTTCAAGTTTTAAGAATATCCTTTCAATAATCTGCCTGAGATCCTTATTTATTTTGATGCTTCTTTCTTTACCTGTCTTTCTCTCTCTGATAGATAAAATCTCTTTATTCATTAGGTCAGAATATCTGAGACTTAACAAATCTGATATTCTCAGCCCTGTGAAAACACCAATAGAAATGAGAAGACAAAATTTATAGTCTTTATCCTTTTCTAGTCGGGTAGTAAGTGAAATGAAATCATTCCATTCAATGTAACTGGTGGTTGTTCTCTGTCCGTTTTTACTCATAGTGTCTGGTTTTAGGTTATTATGTACAAAAGGAAGGAAAAAACTCCGACTTGCGGAATAAAAATGACGAAAGTATAAGTAGAATACTCATGGAATTACATAATTTATTGATTTCCAATGTAATCCAACTCCTACTTTGGACAATAGTAGGAGTTGGACGGGTGAAAAACTGGGGCTAATGAAATCGTTTATGCAAAAGTATCAGTCAGGAAGAATAAAGTGTCCCAGGAATGAGATTTGACCCTATATCCGTGAGAATTACCGTCAAATTAATCTCTACTGTTCTATAAAATGTGGAACATCCTGTCAATTGAAAGGAAGTTGTTTAAATGATTTCTGAACCTCACATTAAGCAGATTCCAACCTTTTATTAATTTTTAGAGTTACACTCTAACAATTATGGAGTTTTTATAACATCATTGATAAAGCTATGCGGAATCCGAGATTGAAGTAACGGTTATCAGGTCTGACGGCAAGCGCCGAGATACATGAAAAAACTATCGGGGTACGTTGCCGTAGTAGTAGCAGGCAGAAAAGTAAAATCAATTTATTATTAAAATCCTTTTTATTTTTATAACCTAAATCCAATCTAATGAAGGCAACTCGACCTCTGGAGTTTGTATGTTTTTTACCTGTTCCCTTAGGCACTAACAAGGATGGTACTGTATATTCCTTTTTCGCCATGGATGTTTTCTCAAAATTTTTATTTAATACTGGTGTGGAAAGTCATATAGGGAAAGATAACCTATTGAAACATGTTAGGCTTCTCACCGATAATAAAGATTTCAAAAAACACAAAGTAAAAAAATATACCATTGTCTTTTCTGGGTATGAAGAATTTCGCACTGAAATAGAAGCTATTATATCACCATTGGGAAAGATGGTTGTTGATGAAGCCTTTGTTACAAAAGAACTTAATCCTGCATTGGAAGAGTTCTTAAAAATACTCAAATAGAATCTGTCGTGTCTTAGTCAGTATTAACTTCTATTGGTTATAACACTCATTTGCCTAATATTACTTGTATTTATTTTACCAGAATCATAGTCCTTTTTCTTTACAATAGCATATCCTATAACACCCATTCCCTTTAAGTCCCGTTGATTAAATTTGAAAGCATCTTCATGGGTTTTGGATATGTTTTTAACGTGACCATACATGTCACTAACATACCACAATTCCATTTCATCCTTTGTTATTGTTGTAGTTTCCATAAGTTAAAGTTTTATTTTTAAAATGCCTATTTGACCTTGTGCGCGAATTCCTTACCTGCCCTGAACTTGACCACCTTCTTGGCGGGTATATTGAGGGGTTTGCCCGTCTGTGGGTTCCTACCCTTGCGTGCTGAGCGTTTAACAACGGAAAAAGAACCAAATCCTACAAGGGTCAGTTTATCTCCTTTTTTTAGAGCGATCATGGTGTTGCGAATCAGTGAGTCCAAGGTTGCGCCTGCCTGAGCTTTGGTGAGCTTGGCATCGGCGGCAATCTTCGTGATTAGTTGTCCTTTGTTCATAGTGGTGGTTTTAAAATCTTATACCTTGACAAAAATATAGTGTTTCCGCTGCTTTCCAATTAGGTGAGAACTTTTTTTATTACACCGTAATACTTTTCTCCTTCTTTGAATAAGCTTCGATTATTTTTATTCTTAATGATGTTTGTTGTTGTAAGGTTAACTTATGGGAGATTTGCCACATATTGGAAGGGAACCATCTCAATTTGTGGCAAAGTTGCCCACTGCCTATAATAAACTGCAAAATATTTAGGAAAACACTACTTTTGAAGGGTGACCTATTTAGAATGGAACGAACATATCGCTAAGCTATTTTTCAAACCCGAAAACGCAGGAAAGGATATTCCATTCTATCTAACGAGGGAAGATTTAATTAAATATTCAAGAGCAAATTTTAACGGAAGAACCGATGACAACATTTGGGCAGACTTTATTCATGCAATCAAGTTTGACCAACAACCTGAAAATGATTTCAGATTTCAATATTCTCCTATTAACCGACCACTTGAATTATTTGCAAACTGGAATAAGACTGACACACCACCATTCATAGCATACTTAATTCTCTACATTATTCCTTTAACAGAAACCTATGAAGAACATTTTATTTCGTCTGTATACTACGGAAAGGTAAATTCATTTTTCCACAAGTATGAGATTCTAAATCAATTTACTGAAAAGGAAATTAAGTGGAAAAATTTCCAAACCATTACTCCATTATGGAATCAACTTGAAGAATGGACTGTGATTACAATGAACTGCGACCTTGGAATTTTTGAATTGAAAAAATTCGGAAATGACAAATGGATTCATGTTGGCAAACCTCTTTCACAGTGCGTATTTCCACCGAGGGCAATCAAACGATTGCCGGAACTATTTCTCCATGCTGGAATGATTCCTGATTCCACATATCAATCAGTAGAGTTCAAAAAATATTTGTTACAATATGGTTCATCGGTTTTGTTACTTCCAAACAGTGTAATTGATATTATCAGAAAATATGAATCAAACGAATTAGGGCAATCAATAATTGACACGACAAAAAAGGTTTACAAAAATTGGACCGGTGAATCGCACACTATTGATGAAACTGGAGTAGGAACAAAACGCAATGATATTTCTTCACGAATTTATTTGCAGGTGCAAATATTCAGTAACGAAGGGAGAATTGAATTTTCATACCGCATGAAATCTGCAAATGAATTTGCAGAAGATTTAACTTTCAATGGAATTGAAATCAGAGAGGAAAAATTGGGTTATTCAAGAACTTTGAATTTGCCTTTCAAAGAATCATTCCAATTAAAAGACGACTTCAATAAATGGGTTGCGAAATTTCTTGACAAAGATGTTCGCCTTTTCATAAGTGCTGGTTCACTTCAATTCAGCACAGATTATTGGATTGAAACGGATACACTTACAAAAGCAAATTGGATGTATCTGCTTTGCAAAAATTCTCTACGCGACAGAATTGCAAATTGGGGAAAAAATCAATGTTCCAAATTTGAAGATGAAACTGATTTAGAGAATATGCCCGATGGTTTTTCTCTTTTCAAGTTTTTAAATCCAAGAGAAGGCATTGATGAAATTCCGGTTTTGACAATCATCAAGGAAAAATTTGTTCAACTAACTTCTGCATTGGAATTTGATTTCAGAACTTTCACGAATGACTTTTTACCGGAAGTTGAAATTCAAAATTCAGACGGAAGGGAAAGAATTTATCTGCAATACAAAAACAACGAAGAGAAATTTATTCTAAAGAAAAAAAATTCTAATGACAACCACTGGTTGCTCCCGGATGACCTTTCGCTCTTTTCTGATTTCAACATTAGAACAGATGAAGAAAAATTTGCAGGGAGTGAAACAACATACAAAGTCATTTCTGCAAATGGCTCAGCAATTTTGATTGACGAGCAGAAACTTCCTAAAAGAAATTCCTTTGGAAGAACAACCGAACAAAACTTAACTCACTATTCGTTGGGCAGTAACATAATTGGAAGTAACTTGATGAAACAAATTCCTTATCAACAACTTTTCAGAGGAACAATAGAAGACACAAACATAGATAGCTTACATTCTGCATACAATAATAGCGAGGGTAATATTTTTCTTTCATTCCTTTCCCTGAAAGGAACGACGACAGCCCAGGACTTTTACGGTGCGTTTGAATTTCTGCATTCAAAATATTTTGGTAACAAAACGCAAAGCAGCAATTTTAATTATTCAAAAGTCAAGAAGGAATCATTAAGCTTCTTTGACTATTTGGGTTATTTGGATTATGAGTATGAAACAAAATCAATCGTGGTTAGTCGACCACAATTGATTTTCATTCCTTCACATAAGGGAAGAAAGGTTTTGTTGATTGGAGGCAGAGATGAAACACTTGTGAATGCAATTATTGAAACGGCACCCAAGTATAATTTACAAATCGAAATCACAAAACAATTTCAATCAAACGAGGATTTACTTTTACCCGATGCGATAACAATAAAATCTTTTGGCAAAGCCAAAGAAAGTTTTGGAGAAAAAAATCTAATCGCATTAGCAAATGAATTAAAAATAAAATTCAACCCGACAGAGTTGGTACAAGTTGGTTTGCAACATTTTTGTAGCGACATTGATGAGTATGAAAAAGATTTGTTCGCTACAAACGAAACTACGCTAACCTATGAAGATTGGGCAAGGTATATTTTTAATACAGATACTTTGCAACTTGATAAATCATTTTCAGAAAAATTTGATAAGACTTTTACCATGCTTGAATATCGGTTGAGACCGTGGGAGTTTCATCACCGACTTTGGGTAAATCAAAAATGTTATGACATTGATAAAAACTGGGGGAAATATGTAACACTAAAGCATCAAAACAGGTCCATAATATTGTATGACCGTAGCAAGGAGAAAGTTGCAGTTCCGGTTGAACTACCGTTACCAAGATTGTTAGCTGAATCAATAATGTTGCTTAGTGGATTGGCTCCAGTTTATTCTAAAATTGAAAATAACTCGTACAGAGTTTATGAGAACATACCCAGTATTTTTATTCAGAACTTATTTGATAAACTAAAACAGAAAACTATTGACTTTAATTTTTAATTCAGGATATGAAAGACCCAATTGGTTCATTTGAAATAATAAAAGAAAACTTTATCCGATATGTTGAAACAGCATTCGGGACAAGGTTTGAAGGCATTGAGAAAGAACGCTACGCTTTACTCAATTTAGATAAAGTTCTTTACCGCAAACCGTGGATTGAACCTTTGCCGGACTATGTTTCAAGCAATAAACGAGTTCAAGATTTATCGCTTGAAGATTTGGGAAATTCTCTGAGTGAGGCAGAAGCAAATACATTTAAAGAACTTGTAGCAACAGGTCTGTTTCCATCATTTGCCAAACTGCATTCACATCAAACAGAAATGTTGAAGGAAACTTTGAGAGGAAATAATTGCATCATCACATCAGGAACAGGTTCAGGAAAAACAGAATCGTTTTTACTTCCACTCTTTGCACAGCTTTCAAAGGAACTTACAAATTGGGAAACACCCAATGCAAAACCGGCAACTGTAAATACATGGTGGAAGTCAGCAACAGAAAGAGGATTAACACCAACTCAAATTGTCAATCCAACTAATTTCACTTTAAGCAATGCAGCAAGACAACGACAACATGAGAAACGACCAGCCGGAGTAAGAGCATTGATTCTTTACCCAATGAATGCTTTGGTAGAAGACCAAATGAGCCGATTAAGAAAAGCACTTGATTCAGATGATACAAGAAATTGGTTAACGGCAAACGCAAATGGAAATTCAATTTTCTTTGGAAGATACAACGGCAGTTCACCGATTGCCGGAGAATTAAGAAAAATAAAAGATGATGGAACTGTTGCGGTCAACACAAAAAAAGTAAATCAACTCAAAGAGAGATTGAAGCAAGTTGAAGTTGATGCAACTAAAGTTGCAGAATACATTCAGCAAAATAATATCACCGGCAGCGAAGCAAAAGATTTGAAATCTTTTTTCCAACGACTTGACGGCTCTGAAATGCGTTGCAGATTTGATATGCAATTAGCACCACCCGACATTATGATTACCAACTATTCCATGTTGAGCATAATGCTGATGCGAACAGTTGATTCAGGAATTTTTGAGCAAACAAAAAGTTGGTTGGCTTGTGATGATTTGCCAACGGAACAAAGAGAAGCAGAAAAAAGAAACAGAGTTTTTCATTTAGTCATTGACGAGTTACACCTATATAGAGGCACACAAGGCACAGAGATAGCATACCTACTCAAACTTGTGCTTGACCGTTTGGGCTTGCACCCACATCATGAGCAGTTACGCATACTTGCATCCAGTGCATCTCTTGAAGCAGGCGACACAGACAGCGTAAAATTTTTGGAAGATTTTTTTGGCGTTGACAATTCTGTTAAGCCATTCAAAATTATTGAAGGGCACAACACCGAAGTTGGAACACTTTCATCTTCCGAAAGAAAACTTCCGGTAAATCCATTCAAAGAAATTGCGGAAGCATACAACATTGCTAAAGGTGAAATCTCAAAAACAAATTTTATTTCCGCTTGTGAAAATTCAGCAAATGCAATTGCAACAGTATTTGGAATTTCAGAAACAGGAAACGGAATTGAAAAATTGTTGAGAGTTATTTCTAATCCAATTTTGAAACTGAAAGAACGATTGTATTCGCCTTGTGCAGTAACAGAAAACGGAAAGACAAACTACAAAGCAGTTTGTTCAATTCATGCAAACGGTGATGATGGAATTGGAAAATATTTTTCAGAAACAATTTTTGAAACAACAACATCTCAAGACGATTTACAAAATGCTTTGAGAGGTTTGCTGATTGCAAGGGCAATGTTTGATGAAACACAATTTGTAAACATTGACATTCCAGAAAATAGAAAGTTACCACGATTTAGATTTCATTACTTCTTTAGAAACATTGAAGGAATGTGGGCATCCGTGAAAGCAGATGATATTGGTAATGCAGAATACAACGACATAGAAAGAACAGCCGGAAAACTTTATTCAACTACAAGAATAAATTCAGAAGCCGGAAACAGAGTTTTAGAATTACTCTATTGTGATAATTGCGGAACAACTTTATTTGGAGGAAGCAGATTGGTAACTACAAATGAATCGGGCAACAGTTCATTTGAATTACTTCCAATCAGTCCGAACATTGAAGGCATACCGGAAAAGACACCGGCAAAACTTGTAGAGAAAAGAAGTTTTCAAGAGTATGCAGTTTTTTGGGCTTGCGGTAATCAGCAGTTCACTCCACACGATGCAGAACCCGGCATCTCTGGAAATTTTTGGAGACAAACAACAGTGAACGGATTTTCTCAAACGGATTACGAATCAAATTGGATTGAAGCATCACTGAATTGCATTTCAGGCGACATAGATTTTTCACACGACAAAGCAACCCGTGATTCTGCAAGATGGATTAGAGGATATTATTTTACGATTGTTCCGAACAGTTCAAGCACCGACATTGCTTTACCAAATGCAAGCGGAGAAATCAGCACAGTTGAAACACACAGAGGATTGCCAAATGTTTGTCCGTGTTGTGGCATCAACAACCAAAGACGAAACAACACTTCAAGAAAATCAAAGACAACTTCAATCAGAGGTTTCAGAACGGGTTTCGCCAAAACGACACAAATGTTTGCAAAGGAATTGATGTATCAATTGCCCGACAGCGAAGCACAAAGAAAATTGGTTGTGTTTTCTGATAGCAGAGAAGATGCAGCACAAGTTGCAAACGGCATAGAAAGGAATCACTTCACTGATTTATTGAGAGAAATTTTAGTTGATGAATTGCACAAAAAAGTTTTGACTAAGCATAACATCTTAAACGCAATTGAAACAAACGACACAGCGAAAGTTGACAGATTCAAAATTGAAAACAATGCAGAACTTTTAGACATTGAAGGACTGATTACATTTTCAAATTTGCCTGGGGCAAATCCTTTGATTGTTGAGCAGAGAAACAACGCCAACAATCAACTTGAAAAAATTCGGCAGAAAATTTTCAGCGTTAGAGAATTAGTTGACATTACAAACTCTGTAAATCTTGCACCGCTTATTCGCCACTTAATAAGTTTGGGAATCAACCCCGGTGGCAACGACATTACAATTCAAACAAGATTATTGAACAACGATTTTGTTCCGTGGTATGACTTGATTGATTTTACAAACTTTCAATGGACAGCCGGAGCAGACCAAACTTTCATAAATGATTTGAAAGAAGGAACATTCAGCAATCTTGCTACAATGTTTTTTGGTTCTCTCTTTTATTCCTTTGAATCTTCTGCATTGGGTTTTGTAACAATCAATCCCGACTTGCAAAACATCACAGATGCAGCAACAGCATTGACAATTACAAGAGAAGAATTTTTGCAAACGCTAAATTCAACAGTCAGAATTTTAGGCGACAAATTCAAGCACAACAAAAATGATGATGCAGACCCTTTCAACTTTGATGATTACAGCAGATTCCCAAGTCAGGCAAAAAGATACATCAGAGCAGTTGCAAACAGATTATTAAAAACAGAACTTGAATTAGGCACAGCAGTTTTCAATACGCTAACAACAAGTGGACTTGTGCATGGAGTGAGAGGAGTAATTATTGAAGAACTATTTATCAAGGTTGCAACCGCAACTGACGGCGTATGGACAAGCACACGGGGAAGCAGACCACACTTGCATTTAAGCGGAGGCATTTGCACATATTCACTTACACAACTGAATACACAGCCGGATAAAATTTGCAATGACATTTGGGAGAAAAATTATTTGTCATACAATGCAATCAAACAACAGCGAACTCCAATCCGTTTGCATTGCGAAGAACTCACAGGACAAACCGATAATCAGTTTGAAAGACAAAGACATTTTAGAAATATCATTTTGCCGGATGAGGGAAACAAACAAGTAAAAGCAATTGACTTGTTGAGTGTAACAACAACTTTAGAAGTTGGTGTTGACATCGGAGCATTGCAAGCAGTTATGTTGGGAAATATGCCACCACAAAGATTCAACTACCAACAAAGAGTTGGACGGGCTGGACGGAGAGGACAAGCATATTCAATCATACTAACTTTTTGCAGAGGTAGAAGTCATGACGAATTTTATTTTTCAAATCCTCATAAGATAACAGGCGATTCACCACCTACTCCATTCTTGACAATGGGACAGGAAAGAATTTTCAAACGCCTTTTAGCAAAAGAGATTTTCAGAAAAGCATTTACAACCATTCCAACGAATGTGAACAATGATGAAGAAAAGCCAAGTGTTCACGGTGAATTTGGTGCGATTGATAATTGGTTAAACTACAAACCGCAAATCATAAATTGGATAAACGCAAACAGACCGCAAGTTGAAACGACTGTTGAAGCATTGATTACACCGGAATTGAGACCGCAACGAAATGAATTTGTGAATTGGGTTTGCGATACTACAACGAACAACGGCTTAATTGAAAAGTCGCAAAGTGTAATTAGCAATGAAGAAATTGCAACAACTGATGTTTCAGAAAAATTAGCCGAAGGTGGAATTCTGCCAATGTTCGGAATGCCAACCACAGTGAAAAATTTATATCACGGCATTGACAGAAACTTAGAACCGCTTTCAGTTGATAGACCGCAATCAATGGCAATCTATGAGTTTGCACCGGGTTCACAGAAAACAAAAGACAAAGCAATTCATTCTGTAATTGGTTTCACGAGTGATATTATCAATACAAGAATCAGAGGAATTGAAACAGTAACCAATGCAAGAACAAACAACAATCTTCCATTCTCAATGAACCGTTGGTTTGTGCGTTGCCGTTCATGTGGTTTATTCAAAACTTATTCTGAAACTGAAAAGGCAACACTTGAAGCAGCAAATCATTTTGATGCTTGTCCGAATTGTGGTGAAACAAATTTGGACAAATACCAAAGACCGGAAATGTTGAAAGCACCGAGAGCATACAGAACAAATCTTTCAATGGGAAGTGATATGAAAGACGATTCAGAATTTCTTATTTCACGACCACCAATTTTTGCAGAGAATGTTGAAGACCCAAACAATCCAAATGTTCCAGTGATTGTAAACAATGCAGAGTTGTTGATTACTGATAAGGATGTTACTTGGAGAGTGAATACAAATTCAGATAATTTCTTTACAGGAAGTTTAGCGAACACACAAAACATTTTTCCTTTCTCACAGCCATTCAGATTTACGCAACAATGGATTGCTCAAAATGTAATTGACAACAACCAAGCAAATCCATTCAGTGAAAACGGTTACTCATATATAATTTATCCCGAAGGAGCACAAGAAAGAATTGCTTTAGCAAGCAATAAGAAAACAGAGATATTCCGAATTGCACCGGTAAGTGTTGCATTAGACCTTAACTTGAATATGTTCTCAATGGACTTTGAAGAACCCTATGTGAAAGCACAGGCAAACGGAGTTCGTTCCGGTTATTATTCAGCAGCATTTTTATTGCAAAGAATTTTGGCTGACAAACTTGATGTTGACCCAACCGAAATTGAAATTGCTGACATTGTAAAAAGAGAATTAGTTGAGAACTCTTTAATCAAAAGGTATGTGTCAGAAATTATTCTCACTGATGAATTACCCAACGGTTCAGGTTTCGTAAGATTTCTTTACAACAAATTTTCCAACTTGCTAGCAGAGGCAATGAACCCAACAGATGCACAATCCTATTTGGGGAAAATTCATTCAACACATCATCAAGGAAATTGCAAAGATGCTTGCTATGAATGTTTGAAAGTTTTCCGCAACATGAATTATCACAGCTTGCTTGATTGGCGTTTAGGATTATCAATGATGAGAATTTTGAATGATTCAACTTACAAATGTGGAGCAGATGGAATCTTTAATCAGCATGTTGAATTAAACGGGTGGATTGAATTCGCAACAAGTTTAAGAAATGGTTTTGCAGAAAGTTTTGGAATGAGAACAGTTGGTGAAGTTCAAGGATTGCCAATTATAAAATGGCATGCAAGACATAAAAATGTAATCATGATTGTTCACCCGTTTTGGGATATGAAAAACATGAGAGAATCAAATTGGATTGCAGAAATAAAAAATGAGTTAGACGAATACACAAGAAGTAGAGGCGGTAAGTTGAGCATAGTTGACACATTCAATTTACATCGCAGACCGGGTTGGTGTTATGAAAAATTAGTTAGAAACGGATGAATGTAATTGGCAAAATAGATTTCAAGAAAATCAACAGGGTTTCTCCAAGCCAATTCCATTCAATGAAAAATTGTGCTTACAAATCTTTGTTAGCGGAAGCATTTGAAAAAAAACCTTTGCTTCCGGTTTCGCCTAATGCCTATTTGGGAACAGTGTTGCATAAAATGTTAGAGTTGATTTCAAGAGGAGAAATAAAAAATGAAACGGAATTAAATTCAAGATTTGACAGTGAAATTCTTTTGATGGAAAATAAATTGAAAGAATTGGGTTATGATTATTTTGTTCCGCTTCAAATGAATGTGAGAGATTTTGGAATGAAAAAAATTCAGTTGAGAAAACATTTGAGAAGTGCGACAGCATCACCGAGAGAGCAGACCGGAATAAATTTTATTTCTGAAAAGTGGCTTGAATCAAAAGACAAATTAGTTGGTGGAAGAACCGACTTGATAATTGAAGAAGCAGATGAAACAGAAATTATTGATTTCAAAACCGGAGCAATTACAGAAGATGTTTTTGATGATAACGGAGAATCTTATTTGGAAGTGAAGAACGAATACCAAGAACAGTTGAAACTTTACTCTTATCTCTATTTTGATTGCAACGGAAAATTCCCAACCCAATTGAGCTTGGTTGATTTAGCAAAACAGAAATTCAATGTTGAGTTTACGGAGGAAGAATGCAAATCAGTTTTTGCGGAAGCGAAAAATTTATTGACAGAAACAAACAGGAGCATTGACACAACAGCATTCAAAGCGAACCCAAGTGAAACCAATTGCAAGTTTTGTCTTTACAGACCGGCTTGTAAGTTCTACTTGCAATTTCTGACAACGGAAAATTATTTCAATGATGTATGTGGTTTGGTAAAAGATGTTGTGAAGTATCAGAACGGAAATGTTTCAGTGTTTGTAGAAAAGGGAAACAACAAAATTTCAGTTACGGGTTTTGCAACTGACAAGTTTGAATATTTTAATAGTAACCGGAATAAACAAATAAATCTTTTCAATTTGAGAAAGGAAGCAACCGAGTTTGTTTATTCTGCAACCAAGACAACAAAAATTTATGAGTAGTAATCACGAACATAAAATTCCTATCCTCTCTTTCTATTCAGGTGGGGGCTTTATGGACATGGGTTTTGAGCAAGCAGGTTTTGAAATTGTTTGGACAAACGAGTATGATAAAGATTTTGTCAAACTTCATGCAGCAGGAATCACTTCATGGAGAAAATCACAAGGCAATGGAATCAAAGCAGAAATCTTCAATACAAAATCCATTACAGAAGTTTCTTCAAAAGAAATTTCTTTAGAAGCATTCCCTAAAGGGAAACCTGCTACCTTCGGAATCATTGGGGGGCCACCTTGTCAAGATTTTAGCATTCAAGGAAATATGGATGGGTTTGAAGGAGAGAGAGGAAAATTAACTATAATTTTCTTTGATAAGATTCTTGAATTAAATCCCACTTTTTTTATAATGGAAAATGTTACAGGATTAACTAGAAGTGAATCAACAAAAAAGCATTTACAAAAATTACTAAAAAGAGTAGAAGAGAAATATTATATGGATCATGATACCTTAAATGCACTTGACTTTGGTGTTCCACAACATAGGGAAAGGGTCTTTTTCATTGGTATCCTAAAAAATCGAATTAAGAAAAATGATATTCCGATTGACATATCAGGTAAGTGGTTTGCTTGGCCTGAAAATAAAAAATATAAAAATGCTGAAATTAAATATCAATGGCCTAAAGCAACTGATTTTGGAAGAGTCATAACTAAACCGGAATCCCTTCCTTTAGAACTTTGTGTTGAAAGTTGTTTAGTGCCATTTGGAAAAATGAAAGAAATTAATAATGCAAATGAATATTTCAATCTTTATGTAAGTGAGAGCAAGCTTTCTAAAATAAGAGAAGGTGAAACAAATAGACCTTCCTTTAAAAGGTTACATCGTTTTAAATATAGCCCAACCGCTTGTTACGGTAATAATGAGGTTCACCTTCATCCGTATAAGAATAGACGGCTTTCAGTAAGAGAAGCATTAAGAATTCAAGGTGTACCTGATTCCTATGTTCTTCCAACTGAATTACCACTAACTAAAAAATTCAAAATGATAGGTAATGGAGTTCCTGTTCCTCTCGCAAAAGCCATTGCAGAATCTCTGAAAGGATTTTTAAAAAGCAAGAAAGTATTTAGAATAAAAAAGCGCAGTATAAATTGATTAACTCTTTTCATTCAATTATTTTTAGTCGTTCTGCTTAAGGTTGTACTTAGAAACAAACCTAACTTTTATTTATCGTTTCAACACCAAATCTAATATTTTATAAAAAGGGACATTGATTATTTTATATTAAAAATTTAACAGATTGTTTAATCTTTTATCAAATATCATAAAAAATTTAAAGGTAAGTGCCGACAATAAAAGGCAGTTATTCAACCCAAAAGAGATTTTATGTAAATCAGTTTAGTATTTCACTCCCAAAATCGTCAAAACATTCGTTTTGGGTTGATTTGGGTGTATGTCGTCAAACTAATTTGAACTAAACACTAACGAGTATTTCCGGTTAATTGATTACAAATTTAATTAAATTTTTCTTCACTTTAAATTTTTCGTAATTATTTTTTCGTTCGCTGAAACAATTTTGTTTGATTCGCTCTCTTTGCATTAAAATCAGTCCGCCACGGCCATAATAAATATCCGCTGGTGTTAAATTGTCAAGGGATTCATGATATCGCTCATGGTTATAGGTTTGAACAAAAATCTCCAGGGCTCTTTCCAATTCCTCACAAGAATAATAGTTGTCCAATTTAACAACGTTTTTCATTGTCCTGTGGTATCGCTCTATCTTCCCCTGCGTTTGTGGATGGTACGGTCTTCCATGTATCGGATCAATATCATGCACTGTTTGCAAATACTCCTTTAACCCCTTGGAGATGTAGCAAGAGCCATTATCGCACAACAATTTTGGTCGTTTTTTCGTTTTCAATCTCGCTTTGACGACGGCTCTGTCTACGGTTCTTTTTACATCATCAGCTTCCATTGCTTTGCATAGTTCCCAGTGAACAATGAAACGACTATAATCATCCAGGACAGTACTCAGGTAATACCACCCCCACCCAATTATGTGGAAGTATGTAAAGTCCGTTTGCCACATTTCATGAACGAATGAAGTCTTGTGTTTAAATTCATTACTGGCAGCAAGCAGAATATGTGCCGGTGAAGTAATCAACCCCTTGGCTTTTAATATCCTGTAAACGCTGGATTCTGATATGAATATCTGTTGTTCGTCAGTCATCCTGTGAGCCAGTTCTCTGGGTGAAAGATGCGGGTAATCCAACGCAACTTCCACAACCAGGTTCTTTTGAGATTGTGGTATGGTATTCCATTGCTGACGGTTTGAAGCCCTTTGATGGGGCTTCAAACCGTCAATACCCTTGTCGCAATAAGCTTTATACCAATTGAAAAATGTGCTTTTATTCACGCCGATTTCTTTCAGTGTTTTATTTACTCCCATGTCGGATTGATCCACCATTTGAATGATTTCATATTTTTCAGATGCTGAAAGTCTCATATACTTCTTGTTTGCATCTACTCCAATCCATTCAAGCTTTTTTTTACAATGTCATATCGGAGCATAAGGTTCCGCCACCATTTCCTTTAACTTCGCATTCTCATTTCTAAGGTTATTGACTTCATCATTGGTTGCGTCTCTGGTCGTATCCCCAGCGAGTCGCTTCTTACCAGCCTCCATAAATTCTTTGTTCCATTTGTAAAACTGACTCTGATGGATAGAATACTTTCGGCAAATCTCCGCTACCGAAATTTCAGCACGTAAGGCTTCCATCACGATAGTGATTTTCTGTTCCGAAGTAAACATTCGTTTTGTTTTTCTGCGAATCTCCTTGATGAAATTCTCTGTGGTTTGCCTTTTTCTTGTTTCCATAATGTTTAAATTTATTAAATATTGGAAACACTCGCTTAGTAGTGAAGAAATTTAGTCCACTTTATGCTGACGATTTACACTGCCCGACAAACTGATAGTTTGGTTAATGATGTTTATATCTATGAATCAAATCTTAAATCAATTGATAGTATATATCTTAAAACTCTTCCTTACGGTAATTTCGGTTATGATAGCTCGCAGATTGCAACGTTATATAGTATAGCTTTACAATGTCCATATAATGGAGGTGAGGCGGTATTCGATGCAAGAGCAATGTTAAAACTCATAAATGACACTACCGATTATGACGATTCTATTTTATGTGCTACCGAAGATTTGGCAGTGGCTAAAAGAAGAGCACCTACAAGTGTTGATACAAATTATTCGTTCAATTTATTTCCAAATCCGGCAAATTCAACTATAAATTTGTCCTATAATTTAGGAGTGATGAATAGTGCACAATTATTCTTGTATGATATGTTGGGAAGAGAGTTTTTGGTTATTAATCTCGATAATAAAAATAACTTTGTGACAATTGATATTTCTAAAATGTCGCCGGGTCTATATTATGCACGTGTTACAACAAATACAAAAAATATTTTTGGCAGTAAGTTTTTAGTAATTCGTTAAACCAATAGCATGATGAAACGAGTATTGGTAATATTATTTCTGATTTCTATAAATAGATATTCCAACGCTCAGAACCGATCAAATGTTTGGGAATTATCCTATAATGATACATTGGCATACCCGAATTGTGGAATAAATTTTAATTCGGGTAAAGCTGATACATTTACTGTTTATAGAACAATGGCATTTTTTAATACTGATGCTAGTATCTGTGACTCTAATGGAAATCTTTTATTCTATACTAATGGTGTTTATATTTCAAATAAAAACAATGATACTCTGTTTAATTCATCTAATTTCGACACAGGTTGGGCAACAGCTTATTATGGTTCAGAGGGTTTAGGTTTTGACCAAGGTGAGTTTATTATTCCTTTCCCTGAACATCAAAGTGACTATTATCTATTTTATATTACGGGTGAACAAATCTACCGCCAAGGGCAGTATGCAATTCAGCCATTACATCTAAGTTATAGTGTTGTGGACATGAATCTGGATAACGGACTAGGTGGAGTAGTTGCTGATAAGAAAAATATTTTTGCAATTCAGGATACACTTTTACAAGGCTATATAACAGGAGTCAAACATGCTAATGGGAGGGATTGGTGGATAATTGCACACAAATACTTTTCAAATGAGTATTATAAATTATTGGTAACACCTGATAGCATACATGGCCCATATACTCAAAATATTGGTTCTGAATTGATATATAACGCTAGTGGACAATCCGTATTTTCACCAGACGGTTCTAAATTCGCAATGTTGGGTCCAACCTATGTTTTAGATTATATGAATTTCGATAGGTGCACAGGAGATTTCTACAATTCGCAAACAATCAATATACCAAATATAGACAGCGACTTAACTATCGGTTGTTCATTTTCACCAGGCGGACGATTTTTATATGTTTCTACTCGTTTTACATTATGGCAGTATGATACGTGGGCGAGTAATATATCTTCATCAGGTATTAAAGTTGGAGTTTATGACAATTTTGAAGATAGTAGCATTGATGTTGTATTTTTTACTCATACTTTAGCCCCTGATAGTAAAATTTACATATCTACTTTTAATAGTACACTGCATTTACATGCTATAAATTCCCCAGACAGTTTAGGAACAGCTTGTAACTTTATACAGCACTCTTTTGTTTTGCCACAATGGAATATTAGTATTCCAAGTTTTCCCAATTATGATTTGGGGGCACTTAGTGGTTCCCCTTGTGATACATTAAACGGAATTAATCAATTAGCAATAAATAGTAATCAATTATCAATTTATCCTAATCCTACAACCAATCTATTAAATATCAACTATTCTATTTCACAACAGAGTACAGCAGATTTATTTGATGTGTTGGGGAGGAAAATAAAGGAATTTACATTGTATCCGTATTATAAATCAAGAATTATTCATGTAAACCAACTGCTACCTGGCATATATGAATTACGTCTCGTAATAGATAATGAAGAATTGGTGAAGAAATTTGTAAAGGAGTAAGATGTAGTGTATCATCATCGGTACGCATGAATTTTATCAGAGAACTTAGTTAGAAGTTTTATATGAACTAATTTAATTTAATTGTTAACTGTAAATCGTCAGCATAAAGTGGACTAAATTTCTTCACTACTAAGCGAGTGTTTCCAATATTTAATAAATTTAAACATTATGGAAACAAGAAAAAAGCAAACCACAGAGAATTTCATCAAGGAGATTCGCAGAAAAACAAAACGAATGTTTACTTCGGAACAGAAAATCACTATCGTGATGGAAGCCTTACGTGCTGAAATTTCGGTAGCGGAGATTTGCCGAAAGTATTCTATCCATCAGAGTCAGTTTTACAAATGGAACAAAGAATTTATGGAGGCTGGTAAGAAGCGACTCGCTGGGGATACGACCAGAGACGCAACCAATGATGAAGTCAATAACCTTAGAAATGAGAATGCGAAGTTAAAGGAAATGGTGGCGGACCTTATGCTCCGATATGACATTGTAAAAAAAAGCTTGAATGGATTGGAGTAGATGCAAACAAGAAGTATATGAGACTTTCAGCATCTGAAAAATATGAAATCATTCAAATGGTGGATCAATCCGACATGGGAGTAAATAAAACACTGAAAGAAATCGGCGTGAATAAAAGCACATTTTTCAATTGGTATAAAGCTTATTGCGACAAGGGTATTGACGGTTTGAAGCCCCATCAAAGGGCTTCAAACCGTCAGCAATGGAATACCATACCACAATCTCAAAAGAACCTGGTTGTGGAAGTTGCGTTGGATTACCCGCATCTTTCACCCAGAGAACTGGCTCACAGGATGACTGACGAACAACAGATATTCATATCAGAATCCAGCGTTTACAGGATATTAAAAGCCAAGGGGTTGATTACTTCACCGGCACATATTCTGCTTGCTGCCAGTAATGAATTTAAACACAAGACTTCATTCGTTCATGAAATGTGGCAAACGGACTTTACATACTTCCACATAATTGGGTGGGGGTGGTATTACCTGAGTACTGTCCTGGATGATTATAGTCGTTTCATTGTTCACTGGGAACTATGCAAAGCAATGGAAGCTGATGATGTAAAAAGAACCGTAGACAGAGCCGTCGTCAAAGCGAGATTGAAAACGAAAAAACGACCAAAATTGTTGTGCGATAATGGCTCTTGCTACATCTCCAAGGGGTTAAAGGAGTATTTGCAAACAGTGCATGATATTGATCCGATACATGGAAGGCCGTACCATCCACAAACGCAGGGGAAGATAGAGCGATACCACAGGACAATGAAAAACGTTGTTAAATTGGACAACTATTATTCTTGTGAGGAATTGGAAAGAGCCCTGGAGATTTTTGTTCAAACCTATAACCATGAGCGATATCATGAATCCCTTGACAATTTAACACCAGCGGATATTTATTATGGCCGTGGCGAACTGATTTTAATGCAAAGAGAGCGAATCAAACAAAATTGTTTCAGCGAACGAAAAAATAATTATGAAAAATTTAAAGTGAAGAAAAATTTAATTAAATTTGTAATCAATTAACCGGAAATACTCGTTAGTGTTTAGTTCAAATTAGTTTGACGACATACACTTTTACATTGTCCTTATCTGAATCATTTCTTTGTAAGGTTTTAAAAGGGGAGTTTTTCATCCCGCCTTCATTTTTTCTGTCGGCACCTTTGGAGACCGACAAGTCAATTGATTTTAATTTTGTGTTTCGCATAATTTTTTTCATACAAAATTAGGCTACCAAAATAGTCCCTCGTGGTGCAGATTATGAATAAAGTCCGAACAGACCCTAATTTACTCTGTAGTTGGAGGTTTATAAAAATTAAAAAGTGTTTTGAATCCTATTAATCCTATTAATCCTTTGAATCCTAGGATTGCTTTGTTGTCAAATTATTTTCTACTCTAAGTATTTTTCAACACTGAGTTTTATCTTATTGGTAGAGGTAACTATGTCAGAATGATCATCGAAATATTTCTTCATGGTATCTATTCTATCGAAATATTTCTTCATGGTCTCTATTCTAAATGACCTTATCGATTTACCGCCTCTATTATTAGCTTTTAAGTCCCTCGTTTTAAAATTCTTATTTAGTAGATAAGGGAGATAACCGTAACTATCATCCAACCAAGTTTTTTCTTTTCCTGGAATCTTCAAGGTTTTCATTTGATAAAAAAGATTGGCCAGCACATTTTGTTTAGCGTTCCATTGCAACCTTGGATCCGTTTTAAGGTTTGAATTATGATTAAATTTTGGAGAAATAGGATTCCCTTTATAATTTTTAAAATTAGTTGTTATGAAATAATCAATATCTTCTTTTGAAACATTTAATAGCATTTTTTTATTGAAATTTGTCTCTTGTTCCCATAATTCGTTGAAAATTTTGTATAGGATTTTTATATCTCCATTCCATATAACATATTTCTCTTCGTTACTAGAATCTTCGTCATTTGTATCCCTGTAATCTTTTAGTGATATATCTTGCAGTTGTGTTTTATTTAGTTCATCAGTAATATATTGAATCAGTCCATGGGTAAGAGCAATTTGATGTAGTTTATTTATTTCCTTCTGTGAAAAATACAAATAAACTTCTCTCTTTTCTTTCTTAATTATTTCATCCTCCACATATTCTATATGGGTTTTAATTCTACTTGAATAATGGTAAAGCTCGGAGCAAGGAAATTTAAAAGATGAAGGTTCATTTTTTTTATTTTTCTTTTTTAATACTTTCTTTATATTTATAATATATCTTTGAATTTTTATATTAATATCAACATAGTCACTCATCTCACCCCTCTCAATTAGAGCCTGATCTAAATGCAATTCATTATGTTTACTTTGAATATCTGCAAGTCGCCTTTCTATATTAATTAATTCATAAGATAATCCAGGGTTAGCTTTTTTTAGTACATTGGTTAATTCATTCAAAAAAATATAAAAGTCTCTGTATAATTCATCTAATTGTTTTAAAGAATGAATTTTAGATTGAATAGTGATTTCATCTAAGATGTCTCCTTCTTTAAATGGTCCAAACTTATCTTTTAGCAAAGATTCATACCAGTCAGCTGTCTTAAGTAATTTAGCCTTATCCTTTATAGCTATTTCTTCTCCATAATGCTTTAATTTTTCCTGTAGAAATTCTTTTTTCTCCTTTCTGCTTCTGAATAATTCAGTCTCGATTTTTTTAATTGCCTCTTCTCTTTCAATTGGATATGATTTATAAATTTCCTCCTGAAGTCCTTTCTTCAATCTTTCTATTAGGTTTTTAGTAATTATTAGCATTGGCGAAAATTTCCCAAATATAGCGAGAGAGATTATGTATAGCAAATTGTCTTAATCAGCATAAGAAAACCTCTGCCAATATTGGCAGAGGTTAAATCAATCTTTTGGTCAGCATTTATCCTTTTGGGTGCCATTGCTCCGCCATTGCATTGGCTATACCTTGAAATGTTTTACTCCTGATTCTCGTTCTTTCTTCAGGACTCAGATGCATTGTTTCATAATGCCACATTCCATCTGTCCTACCATCCTTATAAGTATATAATTTTGGTTCAACTATATTTGTCGGTGTTAAACTTGGTAGATTTTTTAACCATAAACCCGTTTTCTTGCGCTCATAATCACCAAATTGATAAGGCTGAATATATTGGTCTGGCTTTCGCCACCTTGTACTCATTATTCCAACAGGATTTTCAATAGCAATTTTTTCTATTGGTGCATCAGCTAATCTTCTAAAAAAAACAATAGCATCTTCTCTGTCTTTGAGTCGTGTTGGAAATCTATCAGCAAATTCAGGTTTAAACCATTTATTGCCGGTAACTGTAAGATAAGTACATGGTGGGTGGGCAACCATTAAGTCCCAATGCTCACGATTTATCACATTAAAAACATCTTCTTTAAAGTGCCATTCAGGGTGTCCACCACTACAATCCTGAATGTCACAACTAAATGCCTCATACCCTCTATTTCTATAGGCAATACAAACTGTTTGGCTCTCCTCACAAGCCACCAATACTTTTAATTCATTATTCATATATATTATTTTAGTAATATATATGATGGGGTGAGGAAAAGTTTTAAAACAATTTCCTAACTGATTGATTAACAGTTAATATAAATTTATAATATGTATGGGCATAAAAAATCCTCCTGCCTTGAAGGCAGGGGGATTTTTTTTAGAAGCACATCTATTAAATCAAAAAAAAGGTCACCGCACAACCAGCAACCCTTCTTTGTATGATAACATCCTTATTAATTAGCGAAGAAATCATCCTTCAACAAAATCCGAAGCTGTTGGATTATTATTAACCTTTGCCTTATTAGTTAATATATTACATATTTCGTTTATCTTATTTAATTGAGTTTCATCCAGTCTTTTGGGCTCAAATTCTTCTAAATCATGCCCACGGTTTAAAAGGAATGCTTTAACCATATCATATGCTTTTTCATCTATTGATCCATCCTTTAGAGGAACTGGTGTAAATGAACCACCCTTGAATATTTGTAGTGGGGATGGTTGTGGTTTGAATGCCGACATTTTATAATCCGGATATTTTTTTTCAATACCTGTTTCTTTTACCAACAAAACAAAATCTTTACCATTTGGTAAATTGAATATATTACATTTAACACCAGTTACATCTCCATTACTCTCAGCGGCTATTTTATCCTTGATGGTTTTCCCATATTGAAATACCATAATCTTACCAACCAATTCAGGGCAATTCTCATCTTCTAAAATGAGAACATAAGAATAATATTTCTTTGAATATTGAATCTTCTTAGAATTCATTTGTAATACAACATTATTAGAATTCTTCATGTCCCAATATAATTTAGCCAAGTTATCCTTCTCCTTGAAATTAGCGGGAGAATCATAATATCCCCTCAAGGAGGAGTCCGGCAAATCTATAAAATGTGTAATTTTTTCGATTGCCGACTGGCCAATGGTTCCATCTTTTTTAAAATTGGGCAGGAACCTGATAACAGATCGGTAACCCTTCTTTTTGTCCACCTTCTTTAAATCTGTTTTGTACAAACTTTTACTTTCTGCTTTTTTGTCATTGAGGAAATTTACTTTCTCATCAAGACCATTGAATAAATCATTGTTTTCCATAATTTTTATTTTTTTTAAAGTTAAATTAATATGAGTGTTATAGTTGGGGATATTAAAAAGTTGTGTGATCAATAAAAATATTTTAATATTTCTTTTGTGAAAACAACAAAATGGAGATTTTGATTATAATATATAATCAAAATGTCACACTTGAGTTACAAAACAGCATATTTGCCGCAAAATTTAGATTTAGAGGCATTCTTAAATGAGAATAAGCCTGGGTTCGGCTACCACATTGATAATTTCAAATATATGCTGGGTCTAATCAATGAAATTCCCGCCAATAACAAGGAGATAAGGGATAGGAATGAGTATACCCCTTTAAACGCAGCAATGCTTCGGATTAAGGGAATACATGACTATAGGCAATATCTTGATTATTTAATTGATCATAGCATTATTGAAACGGATAATCAGTATATAAAAGGGGAAAAATCACGGGGATATAGATTTACGCCTCAGTACCAAACTCCATTAAAACCTGTATCTATTGAGAAGTTCACTCTGTTAAAACAGTTAAATAAGACCACAAAATCCCAGCAACGTATGGATAAGCGGTATAGGTATCTCAAAAAATGGTTTAATGATGACTTGCATATTGACATGGCAGGCGCAGAGGCTTATCTTATGGAGGAATTTAAGCGAAATACAAAGTTAGGTGTAGCAAATTCTTTATTGATGTATAATAGTGGTTATATCAATGCGCATAGGTTGAGTACTCAGAACTATTCTTTTAAAGTTGATAAAAACGTTCATCGGCTTCATACCAATCTAACTAATTTAAAATCCGAATTACGGAACTATATTTCCTATGGCGGGCAGGAATTAGTGTCAGTGGATATTTGTAATAGCCAGCCATTCCTGAGTAGTGTTCTGTTGGACCAAAATTTCTGGAGGTCAGATAGCACAGGGCCCAACACTATGGTCCTTAATATACAGGATATAAAGCAATCCAACACTTCATTTAATGGTTTAACCAATCCCTTCCCCTATTCTTCCTTCTCTTCTTCTCCTTCTCACATTATGTTGGCAATAAATGACGAAACACAAGCCAGTAGTGATGTTCAGAAGTATATCACCGAATCAGCCCATGGAACACTTTACGAATATATTTGGGATAAAATTGAGCAGGCAACAGGTAAGAAGATAACCGATCGTAGGGATTTAAAGGGAATAATCTTTACTGTTTTATATTCCGATAACAGATTTATCGGACAGATTGAAGCAGAACCAAAGCGGATGTTCAAAGACCTATTTCCGAATGTCTATGAAGTATTTTCTTTTATAAAGCGAAAGGATTCTACCATTCTACCCCGATTACTTCAAAACATTGAAGCTCATTTGATGCTGGACTGTGTAGCAAAGCGCATAATAACTGAAAACCCCAACATGCCAGTGTTCACCATCCATGATAGTATAGTTGTAACTAAAGGCAATGAAAATTATGTAGCAAAAGTGATTAAAGAGGTGATGTTTAAGGCTATTGGGATAGCACCATCAGTGAAATACGACTACTGGGAGCCACCACAGAGTAGTTAAATACCCACGTAAAATGCCCAAATTAGTCAGGCATAGTACCCGATTCCCGTTGAAATGAGACTAATACTTCCTTAAAATCGTTGTGCACACACATTAAAACCTAAACCTTTCTCCGGTTTACTATATAATAGATATGTCTGAGGACAAAATCATATCCCGAATCACATACAACTTGTCTATTGAAGATTCTGAAGAGTTTATGAATCGTTTCTACGCCCACGTAGAAACGATTGACTGTTTTCTATACCCCACAACCACTATTCTATATGACACCCTTTTTACTTTAGAGGATGAGGTGAATAGTTACCCGCACGAATGTCAATCTATTCTTATTAAGTCCCAACGAAACCATAAGATACACGATATATTAGATGTTTAAAAACGTTCTGTGAGCTCAATACGTTACATATGGGTGTGTTTTTCACCCAATATATATGATTTAAAATCTTTCAAATAGTATTACTTAATACCATTTTCCACTTTTACTTACAATATTATTCTGGTAGACAGATATAAAAATTTAAAAGCTCACTTCAATGAGAATAATGCTCACTGCACAATTCATTTTCTCCTGCGCTAATGTATATAAAAATTCCACAAATAAATTTTGCCCAACGAATTTTTTGCTTGAACTTAGCAATAAGGAGATAAAATTTGATGTATGGTGAAAAAGATATCCGACAATGACAGATAATCGAGTAACCGTTATGGAAACCATGACCAAGAGTGATATAGACCGAATTTGTAATGAGTTTCAGATAAGGAAATATCAAATAAATGATGATGGGTCAATATCTGTAAATGATAACGTGGATTTAAGCAGAAGAAGATTAGAGCTTTTACCTTTAAGATTCAAGGAAGTAACAGGATATTTTCAGTGTTTTAAAAATCGGCTAACTTTATTGTGGGGTTGTCCTGAAATAGTAGGCAGATTCTTTGATTGCAGTGATAACAGATTAAAAAGGTTAAGAGGTGGTCCTAAGGTAGTCGGTGAGGGTTTTGATTGTTCACATAATGAATTAATATCCTTAAACGAATGCCCAAAAATAATTGAAGATACTTTTAATTGTTCTGAAAATGATTTGCCGAACCTTGTAGGAGGACCCGAAAAAGTTAGTCATGATTATAATTGCGAGCATAATCTTCTAATAAATCTCAATGGTGGTCCAAGAAGCTTAACAGGCAATTTTTTGTGTGCTGACAATAATGTAATGGATATATCCGGATTCCCTCTTTATTTTAATGAAAATTCATATGTGAATTTTAATAGTAGCCCTGTATGTGAAATTATAGAATTGGTAGATAAACTAAAACAACCAAAATTCATCAAATATTTGAATGAATTTGATGTTATGCGAGAGGGTTGTAAAATAGTTGAAATGAGGCTGGAAGAAGCCTATTGGTTTGCTATGAAAGAGGAATTACCTATGAAAAAAAGAAAATTTGAAAATTACAAACTGATCTGAAAAATTTAAAGGTATGGCTTTTAATAAACTGCAATTAGAATGTCGCCTCGTCCAGGTAGAAAACAGTAAAAGGATAGTAAAAGTGTTTGAAAACACTTTCAGGTTTGCTATAATTAATGTCGGAATCGAAATGAAAGATGCGTACTGGACTGGAGATAAGGTGACTGTTTTCCTTACTGATGGGAAAGTTCGGAGGTATACGAGTCTGAGTGTTTGGGAAAATTTGAGGAACTAATTCTTCCACCTATTTATTAGTAATTCAACGATTATGTTTATCATAAAAGTAGTAGGGCACTTCAAAAGTTTAAGTGGTTATTAAATCAGAGATGATATCAGTTTAGTCTGAAATGTTACCCACTTGTTACCCACTTCATTAAAATCATCACCAAAGACGGCATTTATTTTATTTCTGAAACCCTTACTGGGTTTATGTTATAGTTCAACCGAGAGTCAATCTTTGATTAACATATTAAAGATACTTCTATTCTATCCGTTGAACTACGGGACCGTACTTCTGCAAAAATAAAGTTTGCTGATCACTTTTTTGTTCATTTAAAACCAATTTTTATCTTTAGTCTCAATTATATCAAAATTACTCCTAATGAAATTGCTTGCTTTACTCCTCCTGTTCCCTATGTATTTAACTGCTCAAACAAGCAAGCTAATTCATCCATTCCCGCAACAAGAAATTAACCAGGCATTGCAACAGGGATGGCTATCATCTAAAAATCCTCTACCCACTTCTGCTGTAAATTACACAGGAAGTGTATCTCCGACAGGAGTTTACCAGCTTTTAAAAACCTACAAGAATGGACGTGATGTTGAATCCAAAATTCCGGCTTATTCCCTTTCAAGAAGCAATAGCGACACCTTATTTGTAGGTGTCACGGGAAATGACACGGTTACTGTAACGGGCACTTGGCAAAACAGACGGTCCAATTTATGTGGTCAATAACGGTGTGCTTATTTTCAATAACGCTGACGCCACAATTCTTGGTAATATTTATGTGGTGGAATCGGGACAATTAATTGCTACTAATTCTACATTATATATACCACAGCAATATTTTTATCAGCGTTCTGTTCTCACTGCCCAAAGCGGTTCTGTGTTACTTAAAGATTGCACTATGAATTTCGGCGGTCTTAGTCATAATTTTTCACTAATGGATTCATCAAGCATTACAGTGCAAAATGTACATTTTACCGATTGGACTACTACAGGAACTTCGGGTAAAACTATATTTTCAATTGATACCTGCGATGTAATAGGCGAAATAATACTTAGCGACAGCAGCATTGTCACTGTAAAAAACACTGATACGGTATTGCTTTGGCATCATGTACCGAAAAATGACGGATTGACATGGACATTTCCTAATGGCGTAAATCTTACAAATTATTCATTAACGCCTGCCTCACCCGGTGTAAGCGGGTTGAAATACACAGTTGAGGCACAGAATTGCAAATTGGCATTGTGGGCATTAATGCCTGAAAATGGCTCTACTGTAAAAATCAGCAATTCCAAATTACGGGCTATAGGGGCTTGGTTTACTGGAAAGGATAGTACAACTGTTACTGGATTGGCTGATAATTCTTCTTATCTCTCATCAGGAAATTTATTTAATGACCGCACTTTAATATTAGACAGCACAACTGTCACCACATGGAGCTTATATCCTATGGACAGCACAAAAACCACCATAACAAGTTGTATAGCCGGTGAGATTGGCTCGGAGAATAGCGCGCAAACTACCTGCTCATCTATTTTTGTAGACGGAACCGGGGGTTATTTCTGGACAACAGATGCTTCCTTACAGATTGCAGAATTTAGTGCTTTTACATGCAATGTGCGAAGCGAGGGTAACGGGTTTGAACTGGTGGCATATAGTTCTGTATCAGAGGGGGCTGCATCAGGCATAGATAACTCTATTTTATTTCTTATACAAACATCGGTATTGCAGCAACCCATTGCATATGATGGCTCCGATGTGTGGGTAGCGCAAAATTCAACGCCTGCAACAGCTTATGTTAATGATTCTGTTCCTATTCCCGGCTCTGCCTATATATTACGTGGACCCCAAAGTCAGTGGATGAGTTTTGACCATTATAAATTGTACTATGAAGCAGAAGGAAGTTCAATATGGACAGCTATAACAAACACTATTAATACACCCGTTAATCAAAATAATTTAACTACCTGGAATACGACGGGATTAGCGCCCGGCAACTATAATTTAATGCTTACAGTATACGATAATTATAATGACAGTGTTAACGCTCAAACATCCATAACCCTTTTACCTGCTCAGCTGGAAGGCATTCAACCGGTTAATGCTAATGAAGTGGTTTCTGTATTTCCAAACCCAACTTCTAACCAGTTATCAATTATCAGTACTCAATCATCAATAAAAGAAATTTCTATTGACAATGTTTTAGGACAAAGGGTATTTGAAAAAATATTGAATAATTCATCAGGAATAACAAATGAGCGGTTAGATGTGAGCGAATTATCTTCGGGAATTTATTTCTACCAACTCACCTCAGATAATTCGCAGGTGATAACCGGAAAGTTTGTGAAGGAATAATAAATATACTCAAACAATATTCACCTCAGGCTCTATGGTAACGCCAAATTTTTCCTGTACGGATTTTTGAATTTCTAAAGCAAGAGAATATACCTCCTTTCCTGTTGCACCTCCATAATTTACCAACACCAGCGCATGGTGAACGTGCGCCCCCGTGTTACCTACCCGTTTGCCTTTCCAGCCACATTGCTCTATTAACCATGCTGCGGGTACTTTAACCAAATTGTCTTTAAAAGGATAATGAGGTATATCATGATGACTCAAAAGCAATTCATCAAAAAAAGTTTTTTCAATGGCAGGGTTTTTAAAAAAACTTCCTGCATTTCCCAACACAGAGGGGTCAGGCAGTTTGGAAGAGCGTATTTTTACAACAGCATCGCTCACTGCTTTCACGGTTAATTCTTTCACATTCATCTCTGCAAGCATTTTCTCAATATCGCCATACGACACTTTAAAATGCGGCTTCTTTGATAAACGGTAAGTAACCGCCGTAATAATAAATTTATCTTTATACTTATTTTTAAATACGCTGTCGCGATAACCGAATTCACATTCCGCGTAAGAAAGCGTTGATATAGTTCCGCCCGATAACTCTATTACTTCAACTTCATCAATAATAGTATTTACCTCTGCCCCGTAAGCACCTATGTTTTGAATCGGCGTTGCTCCTGCTTCGCCGGGTATTAACGACAAGTTCTCAACTCCCGCTAAATTTCTTTCAACGCAATACAAAACAAACCGGTGCCAGGTTTCTCCGGCTGCAACTTTAAAGTGTATATAATGCTCATCTTCATGCGCTTTCTCAATCCCCAGTAAAGAATTTTTTATAACAAGTCCGTCGAAATCTTTTGTAAATAATATATTACTCCCGCTTCCAAGTATAAGGCGTTTTTCATTTACAAATTTTGAGTCTTGCAATAATGTTTTGATGGCATCAATAGTTGTTACCTCAACAAAATATTTTGCAGAAACATCAATATTAAATGTATTATACGGTTTAAGGGATTTACCCGAGAGAATTTGCATCTACGATATTTTACTGCCCGGATTTATTTTCTCCGAGGGCATCACAAATTTTAGTTTTCCGTTTTCATCTTCCGCCATAAGTATCATGCCTCGCGATTCAATTCCTTTTATTTTTCGCGGAGCCAGGTTAGCTACAACACAAACGTGTTGCCCTATAATGGTTTCGGGCAAATAAAATTGCGCTATGCCCGATACAATTGTTCTCACCTCGTTGCCAATATTCACTTTCAACTGAAGAAGTTTATCGGCATTCTTAACTTTTTCTGCCGCCTCGATAATTCCCACCCGTAATTCAAGCTTTGAAAAATCATCGTAAGAAATTATTGCTGACTGTTGTTCGGTTGCTTGTTGGTCTGACGCCGGTTCGGTTTTTTCCACTTTATTTCCATGAAGTTTATTAAGCTGAAATTCTATTTCACTGTCTTCTATCTTTTTAAATAATAATTCTGCTTTTCCAAGTTGATGACCCGGGGTAAGAATCTGTTTACCTATAAAATTATCCCATTTTCGTGGAACAATGTTAAGCATTGAAAATATTTTTTCCGACATAGCGGGCAAAAACGGAATGGATAATTCAGCCAGGTATGCCGTTACTTCTAACGACAAATACAACACCGTTTGAACACGTTTTTCGTCAGTGTCTATTACTTTCCATGGCTCATTATCGGCAAGATATTTATTGCCCGTCCGCGCCAGCTCCATCAGGTTAACCAATGCCTCGCGAAAATGAAACTGCTCTATATTTTCTGATAATTTTTTAGGAATAATTTTCATCTGTTCAATCAATTCCTTATCCCATGCATTTAATTCAAAATGTTGAGGCACTTTGCCGTAAAAATATTTTTGCGTTAGCACCAATGTGCGGTTAACAAAATTTCCCAAAATAGCCACCAGTTCATTATTCACTCTTGCCTGGTAATCCTTCCATGAAAAATCGCTGTCTTTTGTTTCGGGAGCAATTGAAGTGAGCACATAACGCAATTCATCCTGCTTGCCCGGCAAATCAACAAGATACTCGTGCAGCCACACCGCCCAGTTGCGCGAGGTGGACAGTTTCTCTCCTTCCAGATTTAAAAATTCATTAGCGGGCACATTAGCGGGCATAATATAATCGCCATGCGCCTTTAAAATCGCCGGGAAAATAATGCAGTGAAAAACAATATTATCCTTGCCGATAAAATGAATAAGACTTGTATCCTTGCCTTTCCAATATTTCTCCCAATCTTCCGGCAGTAATTCTTTCGTAGCCGAGATATAACCGATGGGCGCATCAAACCACACATATAATACTTTGCCTTCGGTATTTGGCAGAGGAACTTTCACGCCCCAATCCAAGTCACGAGTCATAGCGCGGGGCTGCAACCCGCCATCTAACCATGACTTACATTGCCCGAGTACATTTGGCTTCCAATCCTCTTTATGCCCCTCAAGTATCCATTCCCGCAGCCATTGTTCGTAATTCTGCAAGGGCAAATACCAATGTTTCGTTTCCTTTAAAACAGGTTTCTGCCCGCTAAGAGCCGACACGGGGTTAATTAAATCCTTCGGCGATAAGCTGCTGCCGCATCTCTCACACTGGTCGCCATAAGCCATTCCATTTCCGCAAACAGGACACGTGCCCATAATATAACGGTCGGCTAAAAACGTCTTTTCCTGCTCATCATAATATTGCTTTGATGTTTCTTCTATAAATTCTCCCTTTATATAAAGGTTCATAAAAAACTCAGATGCCGTTGCATGATGAATTTTATTAGAAGTGCGCGAATAAATGCTGAATGAGATTCCAAAATCGGCAAAACTCTTCTTCATCAACTCATGGTACTTGTTTACAAATTGTTGGGGGGTAATACCTTCTTTACGGGCTCCAAGGGTGATAGGCACCCCGTGTTCATCTGAGCCGCATATAAAAATAACGTCATCGCCCTTTAACCGCCTGTATCTCACATAGGTATCTGCCGGCAAATACGCGCCGGCAAGATGCCCGAGATGAATACCCCCATTGGCATAAGGCAGAGCTGCTGTTACTGTATATCGCTTCGGTTTAGTCATTATAGGTATAGTAAAAAAATCACGTAAAAATAGTAAAGGTAAATTTACTAACAGCCATGCCAACTATTCAGGGTAATAATTTAGCTTTGCGCCCTATTAAATTTAACCATGATACCACCGATTTTAAAACGGGATGACACAGTTGCCATAGTTGCACCTTCAAGAAAAACAACCCTTGCCGAAATTCAACCTGCCATACAGGTTATGCAGGGCTGGGGCTTAAACGTTGTAACCGGAAAAACAATCGGCACAAATTACTTTCAATTTGCCGGAACGGATGACGAACGATTGGAAGATTTTCAAGCCATGCTTGATGACCCCACCGTAAAAGCTATTTTTTGCGCCCGCGGAGGTTACGGGTTATCACGAATAATTGATGAAATTGATTTCAGACAATTTATCAAACGCCCAAAATGGATAATAGGATTCAGCGATGTCACGGTTTTGCACTCACACTTATCAACTGTGTACGGCGTTAGTTCGTTGCATAGCCCTATGCCGGTTAATTTTTCTTCAAATACCCAGGAATCACTTGATAATATCCGCAAAATTTTGTTTGGCGGCAAATTAATTTATCACCTTCAAAACAATTTTGAGCGCCACATGCGCGAAGGTAAAGCAACAGCACCTGTTTATGGTGGCAATCTTTCATTACTTGCTCATCTTATCGGCACCGATTCTGATATGGATACCACCGATAAAATTTTATTTCTCGAAGATGTGGATGAATATCTCTACCATATCGACCGCATGATGCTGCAACTTAAACGCGCCGGAAAACTTGAAAACTTGGCAGGTCTGGTTGTAGGTCATTTTTCTAAGATGAAGAACCTCGATGAATCAAACCCATTTGGCAAAACAGCTTATGAAATCATCTGGGAAAAAGTACAGGAATACGATTATCCTGTTTTCTTCGGTTTTCCTGCAGGGCACGAGGATGATAATCGTCCTTTTGTGATTGGCGCAGAAACAAATTTCTCCGTTGAAAAAGAAAATGCGATATTTAGTATATAAACCAAATATCTGTTGTGCCAAACCTCGCCAATGAAAATATCCGGATAAAATACAATAAAAAAATTCGTCTTGGTGTTACCCTTGTGTCGGGAGTAATTCTTATCGGCATACTGGGCTATATGCTTCTTGAAAAATATTCATTTTCAGACGCTTTTTTTATGACCATCACCACTATTAGCACAGTGGGATATGGTGAAGTAAAGCCGCTGGATTCTGCCGGCAGAATTTTTACAAGCCTGTTAATAATAATTAATCTGGGTATATTTGCCTATGCAGTCAGCAGCATTACCAACTTTATTGCTGAAGGCAATCTTAAAATTTATTTTAGATACCGTAGTATGGAGAAACAAATCGAAAAATTATCGGGTCATATTGTGGTTTGCGGTTATGGCAGAAACGGCAAACAGGTTTGTGAAATGATAGAGGCATCAAAACAGTCTTATGTGGTAATAGAATCTAATCATGACTGCCTCGAAATTCTTCGCAATAAGCCCGATGTTTTGTTTATAGAAGGCGATGCAACGGATGATAATATATTAATGGATGCCGGAATTGAAAAGGCAAAAGCATTAATTACCACACTGCCAAAAGATACTGATAACGTTTATGTGGTGCTTACTGCTAAAGAAAAAAATCCCTCTATTCATATTGTCAGCCGCGCCTCGGCTGAAGCATCAGAGCTAAAACTAAAGCGTGCAGGAGCCGATAATGTTATTATGCCCGAAAAAATCGGCGGCTCTTATATGGCGTCATTAATTTTGAGACCTGATTTAGTAGAATTTATTTCTACTCTTACTAGAAGAAATGAAATGGATTTCACTTTTGAAGAAATTCCATGCATTCACCTTCCTGCCGATGATAAAAATATTATGCTGAAAGACCTGAACATTTTTAAAAAATTCAGGGTATTTGTAATAGGACTTAAAAACAACAAGGGAGAATATATTTACAATCCCTCTCCAAATGCTCATATAACAAGGGATACAAAATTGATAGTGCTTGGTTCAGACGAACACATGCGCGATATGAAATCATACATGGAAAAAACACCTGCACATGAGCATCATGATACGGCTAAATAAAAATCTCCTACACTATTTATTTGTCACGAGGATTTTCCCAACTTCAATACCTTCATCCGATTTCAAATAAATAAAATACATTCCCGCAGGTTGAGAATTGAGGTTTATTGTGTTTTGTGAATTATTTAAAATGGATTGATAGATTTTTTCACCCAACACATTATAAATCTCTACTGAATAACCATTTTGGTAATCCTGTAAACTTATAGTGAATTCTCCTGATGATGGGTTGGGATAAACCTTTAACAATTTGTTTCCGGTTATAGGGTTAATTCCGGCAGTTGAATCGGTTAATTTAAAATTATCAACGTGAGTCCAGCTATAGCTGGTGCCCACCACCTCAAGGGTTATATATTTATAAGTATCAGAGTCAGTAAAAGAGAAGCTATATTTTGTCCAGGTATCTATAGGCATTGAAGAAATATAAAGCTTGGTGCCAAAGCTTACAGAGTCTTTTGAAACGCCAATGGCAACCGGATTAGTAGCATAAGGTGCAAATGACCTTGCGTAAAATGATAGTTCATATATATGTCCCACAATCAGCGGTGAAGCAAGTGTCATAGAAAAAGCATCGTTGCGTCCCGAATCATCTATGGCAACACCCAAAAACCAACTACCCGACTTAGCCGCGCCATAGCCGCAGCTACTATTTATTATATCAATTTGTGAGGCAGAACCAAAACCAGTGCAATTGTACATAGAACTGTCAAATACGAGGTTTTTGATATTTAACTGGCATACCCCGTTATTTTTTTCAAAATCACCGTTGAGGATGAGTTGAGCATTAGCAATAAAACAACTGCTAACAAAAATGATTAAGAGTAAGGCGTTTTTCATAAGGGGTTTATTTTTAAGTTTTTTAAATAAAATTGCATACATCGTTTGATTATTTTGTTATCAAAACTTTCCCGATTTCCACACCTTCATCCGATTTCAAATAAACAAAATACACACCCGCGGATTGAGAACTGAGGTTTACTAAGTTTTGTGAATTACTTAATACGGATTGATAAATTTTTTCACCCATTACATTATAAACTTCAACTGTATAATTAATATTATCTCCGTTTAATTGAACAGTAAATTGTCCTGAAGTTGGATTTGGGTAAATTGATAATTGATAATTGTCAGCGGATAACCGGTTAACGCCGGTTGCTTTGTTAATAGTAAGTGTGTCGTTTATTGGTTGCAGGACTAAAAAATTACCAACAGAATCAACTTCCAGGGATGAAGAAACAGAAATTAAAAGTTTAGGATTGGAGATTGAAGCATTTAAGGTAAAATACAAATCACCTATTTTGCCGTAACCTCTTTTATTGATATGATTAATTCGGGTAACTGCTGTTTCAACATCATCACTAATATGAGTAAGCGAAAGCGCATCGCTGTTCTTAGTGCCGATAAATGAATTAGAGTAATTAAATGCCAATGTTCCGGGTTGAATTAGCGATGTATCTACGTCAATATCATAAGCCAAACCATATACGTTAGTTGCCTTTGTTGTTGAATCGCCAAGCCACACGGCAACATGAACCTTACTACCTGCATGGTACAAACTGCTATCGGCTATAAAATATAATGGCACTCCACTCGAGCGTTCTTTAGACGAACTACGCGGCGAATGATACAGATGGGTGTCGCCATAATTTAAGGTTATAGCCAATGTATCATCAGAATTAATTACCCCGTCGCCGTTACAATCCACATGTTTTTTATCATAGCCGTTAATTTCTGCAGAACCCCAGTTGATTGCCGGGTGTGGAGCCCACGAATTGGTTACAGTATCTCTTGGCGGTCCCGTTTCGCTATAATACTGCCCAATCGGTATAAGGTCGTAATTATTTACTATCAAATCATCATTGGCATCACCGGGCCATACCGCACTCGGAATAACTGTATCCAGTTTAGCAATTAAAACATTTTGGTCATAAACACCACATCCTAATACATCATTAACCAGGCTCGGGCCAAATATACCTGAGTCGCCTGTTATGCCACCTGTAATATATACAAAGCCCTGGTTATCTACGGTTATCCAGTTACCAAATAATGACGCGCTACCTCCTCCTACTTGAACCCATTGCAAATTCCCGTTACCATAATCATATTTTGCCACAAATAAGTCATAGTCTGCAGCAGTATTATAGCCACTACTTGATACAGACTGTCCATCAAATTGTGCTGTACCCTGAAAGTACCCGGTTACATACACATCAAAGTATTTATCCAGGGTAAGTCCCAGTCCTTCATCTGAGCCTGTGCCACCGGCACTCTGCACCCAATCCCAGGTTCCATTGCTGCCACACTTTGCCACAAAAATATCTTCCTCACCTGCACTTGTTACCCACAGATTGCCAAATTGCGCAGTATTAACAAAATGCCCTGTTACATATATATTTGCTGAAGAATCAATTGCAATACCATTGTAATCCCAATACTCCAAGGTGTCGCCCAATCCGGCATTTGTTGCAGTATTTACCCATTGAGCAACTCCTGACGAATCATATTTAGCTATAAAAAAACTTGGATAGCTGGCATTGGCGGGAGGAACCGTAATTGTTCCGAATTGCGGGGTTCCGCTATACGATCCGCAAACATAAATATTACCTGCCTTATCAATTACCACGCCTCGTCCTCCATTTTCCGCACTATTACTCCCGGCATTTACTGCCCATTTGCAAACACCATTACTATCAAACTTTGCAAGAAAAATACTGCCGCCCGTGTCCGAATTTAATGTTACCGGTCCAAAATTCACAGAAGCAAAAAAATCACCCGTTACGTACAAGTTGCTCCATTTATCTATAGCTATATTTCCATAGCCCTGTGGTAACGGAATAATTGTACTCCACAATAAGTTTCCGTTACTATCTGTTTTGTCGAGAAAAAAACCACCTGCAGCACTGTTCCGTGTTCCTGTTGTATAAGTATTATCAGCATTATCACGCCCAATGCCATAGGAATAATCTATTTGACCGGAGTAGGGGTGTGGTGTAATCCATGAAAAAACTCCCGAGCTGTTAAATTTGCCTGAATATACTTCAGTGCCGTTAGCAGTGGCTACCTGTCCTCCCAGGGTCATAGTTCCGCTAAACCTTCCAGTCATATAAATACCCCCCGAAGGGCTCGCTGATATTCCTCTCGAATCCATCCAGCAAGAACCCGTACTTTCTGTTTCAGCCCATAACCAGCTCGGAGCTTGTGCATGACAGATTAAAGAAACAATAACAAATTGGGAAAGAAGTATAATTTTTTTCATAACGTTAAATTTTAAAATTTTTATTAACGAGTGTGAATTTATGAAATATTATTTATAAAATAATGTGGAAGGCCAATTTAGATTCATTCTAATAAATAAGAATCTATTCCACCCAAAAGACTGGCAATATTTTTAAAACCATATTTTTCCTGTAACATCTGTACGGCAAAACGGCTGCGCGTGCCAACTTTACAATAAAGAATTACCGATTTATCTTTTGGAATTTTTTCTATTTTACTTTCAAGTTCCGATAAAGGAATTAATTCGCCGCCTATATTATAATCCTCATGTTCGTATGGTTCTCTAACATCAATAAGAAAAATATCTTCATGGTTGCCTAATTTTCTTTTAAGTTCAATGGAAGAAATTTCTTTTACAGTTTGCAATTGATTTGAAGTATGGCAAAATGTAGCATAGTCCTCATTGCTTGGCAAATGGGAATTTTTTACAAGACTAACTTTATCATCCTGTCGTTTATAAGAAAACATACTATACGATAAACTCAATGCGTACCAGACCAATAACCTGTTGGCAAGCACATCACCAATTTCTAATATCATCTTCAATGTTTCATTCGCCATAAGCGAACCTATCACGCTTGTCACAGAGCCTAACACTCCAATCTCATCACAGTCAGGCATTTCTTCCGGGCGTGGAGGTTCGGGAAACAGGCAGCGGTATGTTCCTGAATTTTTATAATTAAATACACCCACTTGTCCTTGATATTTAAAAACCGAACCGGAAACAAAGGGCTTGTCCAATTTAATGCAAGCATCATTTACAAGATACCGCGTAGCAAAATTATCAGAGCCGTCAACTATTAGGTCGTAATCTGAAATAATCTCCAAAGCATTTTGTGGTAAGAGGTTTATCGGATAAGAAATAAATACTGAATTTGAATTAATTTTTTTTAATCGTTCAGTAGCTGCTTCTGTTTTAAGCTTTCCAATATCATCTTCAGAAAATAATAACTGGCGGTGTAAATTACTCACATCAACACGATCGCCATCCATTACACCGATTGTTCCTATGCCTGCTGCGGCAATTATCTGAAGCATCGGAGAGCCTAAACCACCTGCTCCAATTACCAACACCTTTGCCGAACGGAGTTTTTGCTGCCCTTTCTCGCCCACCTCACTTAAAATAATTTGGCGGTTGTAACGCGCTTTTTCTTCCTGCGATAACATGATTACATTGATTTATCCCAATCTTTCCAAACCGCCTCGTAGCCGTTTTCATGAATTACCTCAGCCAATTCAGCAGGTGTGCGCTCATCGCTTATTTCAAACTGTTCCAATGATTCAGGAGCTATGGAGTAGCCACCGGGGTTGGTTTTGGACCCTGCACTTATAGATGTGATACCTAATTTTATCAATTGGTTTCTGAAATCCGTCTGATTCACGGGTTGATAGTGATAACTCCACATTCTCATCAAAAATTCTGTAGGCACAAATAAGCTGAACCAGTTCGCGGTCTTTAATAAAAAAATCTGTTCCCTTAATACCAACTGCAGGGCGCAAACGCGGAAGTGAAAAAGAAAATTTAGTTTGCCAGTATTTTTTTCGCAGATAATCCAAATGCAATACGCAAAAAAATGAATCAACACGCCAGTCTTCCAAACCCAATAACACACCCAACCCGATTTTATGAATACCTGCTTCACCAAGCCTGTCGGGTGTTTCAAGACGGTAATCGAAATTAGATTTTTTGCCTTTAAGGTGATATTGCTTATATTTTTCTTTATGATAAGTTTCCTGGTAAACTAAAACCGAATAAAGCCCTTCATCAGCCAGTATTTCATATTCATCCCGTTCAAGCGGCTGTACTTCCAATGAGATTTGCGAAAAATACGGACGTATTAATTTAATGGCATTTTTAAAATAGTCAACACCCGCAGTTTTTGTCGCTTCACCGCTAACCAGCAGAACATGGTCGTACCCAAAAGACTTAACCGCTTTTATTTCATTAAGTATTTGCTCATCGGTAAGTGTTATGCGTTCTATTTTGTTATGATAACTAAATCCGCAGTAGGTGCAGATGTTCTGGCATTCATTCGACAGGTAAAGCGGAATATACATTTGAATGGTATTGCCAAACCTTTTTTGAGTTAATACATGGCTTAACTGCGCCATCTGTTCAAGATAAGAATCTGCCGCCGGAGAGACCAAAGCCATAAAATCAAGAAGAGCGTGACTGCCTTTTTTAGATAATGCAAATTCCACATCCCGTGCAGTCATAGAATATATTCTCTGTTTTACATTCTCCCAATCGTACTGGCTGAAAATATCTTTAAAATTCATTGCAGTTAATTAAATAAAATCACCTATCCCAAAAATGAGGTTAACGGGCTGCTTGCTACAGCCTCTTTCTTTACTTCCCCAAGCTTCGATTCAAAAGCCATACGACCTGCTTCCACCGCTAATTTGAATGCCAATGCCATTTTAGCCGGGTTATTGGAAACAGCAATAGCTGTATTCACCAGAACAGCATCTGCACCTATTTCCATCGCTTCTGCGGCATGTGAGGGCGCGCCTATTCCGGCATCTACTATCACAGGCACGTTACTTTGCTCAATTATAATTTCAAGCATTGCCTTTGTTTGCAAGCCCTGGTTGCTTCCAATTGCAGAGCCGAGCGGCATCACTGCTTGCACACCTGCATCTTCTAATTTTTTACACAACACGGGGTCAGCATTAATGTATGGAAGCACTATAAACCCAAGTTTTACTAATTCTGTTGCCGCTTGTAATGTTTCTATCGGGTCGGGCATCAGGTAACGCGGGTCGGGATGTATTTCCAGTTTCAGCCAATTTGTTTGCAACGCTTCTCGGGCAAGCTGTGCAGCAAAAACCGCTTCTTTTGCATTACGAACGCCCGAAGTATTTGGCAATAAGTTGATATGCGGTGCATCGAGATGTGTAAGTAAATAGTCGTTTCTGTTGTTTATATCAACGCGTTTTAACGCTACGGTCACCAGTTGCG
The DNA here is from genome assembly GCA_963770495.1 of Chitinophagales bacterium. Classification (GTDB taxonomy): domain Bacteria; phylum Bacteroidota; class Bacteroidia; order Chitinophagales; family CAVYQA01; genus CAVYQA01. The sequence goes on from CAVYQA010000002.1 coordinate 289,053, forward strand.
AGGCTGATGCTAACACTGCTTCGCGCATCAACTCATAAGAACTAAATTTTCCCGTGCCAAGAAATAATCTTGATGAAAATATTTTATTTGCTATTTGAAATGATTTCATTGTTTTAAAATTTAACTAATCGCCTTTGCAACCAACGTATTTTTAAGAGCAAGAACACTAACAAATTTCTTTGCCTCTTCCTCTATGTTAGCCGAATTATTTATTGCTGATGAAACAGCCACACCATAAATACCTGCATCCATTAAGTTTTCTACATCCCCTAATTGTATTCCACCGATAGCAATAACAGGTATCTTAATTTTAGCCCTCTTTAATTTCTCCATTATAGTCCTAATGCCGGCTTCGCCCAAAACAGGATTCAGGTTTTCTTTTGTTGTTGTAAAACAAAATGGGCCAAGCCCTACATAATCCGCATCATATTCAATTGCTTTTAAAATATCTTCAAATGAATTAGTGCTGCCGCCGATAATTTTTTCTTCGCCTAATAATTTTCTTGCGTCACTAATAGTCATATCCTGCTTACCCAGGTGAACACCATCAGCATCAACCTCAATTGCTACATTAACATAATCGTTAACAATAAAAACAGCAGAAAATTTTTTACATATTGTTTTAACCTCTTTAGCTATTGAAATAATTTCATTTTCATTTGTTTTCTTCAATCTCAATTGTACCCAGCGCACTCCTCCTTTGCAGGCTAATTCTACATCTTTTATTATATCCTGTCCCCGTGTTTCTCGGGTAATATAGTGCAGCCGTGCAACAGCCCTCCTCATGATATTAATTGATTAATCATTTGAAAATGAAATCCTAATCTCCCTTCACCCGTTTGCAGATATGCTTGTATATAATCTTTAGCTTTTTCACAGCTTACTTCAAGCATAAAATCCTGTGCTAAAAATCCACTAATAGCAGAAGTAAAAACACAACCGGAGCCATGTTTTTTTATTCCAACGAGTCTCTCATGCTGAAATTCAATCTCTCCATTCTGAGTGAATAAAATATCCTTTGCCATCTTTCCGTTACCATGACCGTCTTTAAGCAAAACATTACAATAACTACTTAATCTTTCAGCAATTACCTCTTCTTTATCAAAACTATCTTTTGCAAATTTTCTTACTTCAATTTTATTAGGTGTTAAAAGATATATTTTTTTACACAGTCTTTCTATGTCGGCATGAGTAATAGAATCGTGAAAAACAAATCCCGCTGAAGCATTAAAAATGGGGTCCCAAATAATTTTAGCTCCCGGCAATCGCTTTTTCAGATAAAGCAAAATATTATTAAGCGCATCAAAGTTTTCTATAAGTCCGATTTTTACAACCGGAAAATCAAATCGTTTTAGTAAAATGTCTGTTTGTTTAATAATATCTCCCGTACTTATCCACTGCACATTTTCAAAATCACTGTCATTCTGAAATGTTAATGCACTGCACACTCCAAAGCCATATACTCCAAGTGTCTGCAAAGTTTTAATCTCTGCAAGAACGCCTGCCCCCGCTGACGGATCAAACCCCGAAATATTCAGGACACGTGCGAAACTTCCCTGCATAATTTTTGAATAGTTTTGAATTTTTCCACCGGGTTATCGCTCATCCAAACGGCACCGAGAACAGCACAACCGCTGAATCCCATATCTTTAATTTGTTGTATGTGCTGTTCATCAACACCTCCCAGTGCAATTAATTCGTATTTGGATTTTTTTATAGCCGTTAAAAGTGTTTCCATATTGAACCTGTTTCTATAACCCAATTTTGAAATACTGTCGAAAATTGGGCTGAGAAAAACATAATTATATTTTTTAGTGCTTTTAAGTAAAGTTCCCAAATCATGAAATGAGGTGCTGATTTGTAAATCGGGTAATTTATATTTCAAATACTTCATGCGCAGCCACGCTTCAAGAAAATGATCTTTCAAATGTTTATCGGAAAGATGAATTCCTTTCAGATGAAATTTATACGCCAATTCGTGGTGCGAATGAATAACAATGCGTGAATAATATTTAGAATTTATTTTCCCCAGGTAAGTCCGCATGGCTTCTGTAGACATCTTTGGCTTGCGAACATGAAATGTTTCAAGCCCGGCTTCAAACATGGCATGAACCAAATCTTCCTCCCCTGCAAAATACCTGGAATCTGAAATTACTATTAGTCTCACCGGTTAACTTTTAATTTATAAATCAATCAGCAGGTACATATATTTTATTGCCCGCATCAATAAATTCTTTTGATTTTTCTTTCAGTCCTTCTTCAATAGCCATCACTTCATCCACACCAATTGATGCGGCGTAATCTCTCACATCCTGTGTAATCTTCATCGAGCAGAAATGCGGTCCACACATCGAACAAAAGTGTGCCACCTTAGCATTATCCGATGGCAACGTTTCATCGTGAAATTCGCGGGCAGTATCAGGGTCAAGTGAAAGATTAAACTGGTCGTTCCATCTGAACTCAAACCGTGCTTCACTAAGTATATTATCACGCAAATACGCTGTGGGATGGCCTTTTGCTAAATCTGCCGCATGTGCCGCAATTTTATAGGCAATAACACCGTCTTTAACATCCTTCTTATTCGGTAATCCTAAATGTTCCTTCGGAGTCACATAACAAAGCATTGCTGTTCCATACCAACCAATCATTGCCGCACCTATTGCTGAAGTAATATGGTCGTAACCGGGGGCAATATCTGTTGTAAGAGGTCCAAGAGTATAAAACGGCGCTTCATTACAAATACTCAATTGTTTATCCATATTCTCCTTAATCAAATGCATTGGAATATGCCCGGGACCTTCAATCATTACCTGCACATCATGTTTCCAGGCAATTTTAGTCAACTCACCCAAAGTTTCCAATTCAGCAAATTGCGGGGCATCATTGGCATCAGCAATGGAACCTGGACGCAAGCCGTCACCAAGAGAGAACGCAATATCATAAGATTTCATTATTTCACAAATCTCTTCGAAATGAGTGTAAAGAAAATTTTCTTTATGATGAGACAAACACCATTTTGCAAGAATAGAACCACCGCGTGATACGATACCCGTCACTCGCTTTGCCGTAAGCGGGATATACACGCAACAAAACTCCGGCATGAATTGTAAAATAATCAACACCTTGTTCGGCTTGTTCAATTACGGTGTCGCGGTAAATTTCCCACGTCAGCTCTTCAGCTTTGCCATCCACCTTTTCAAGCGCCTGGTAAATAGGCACCGTGCCAAGCGGCACGGGGCAATTCCGAATTATCCACTCTCGCGTTTCATGAATATTTTTTCCGGTAGACAAATCCATAATCGTATCTGCTCCCCAATGTGTCGCCCAAACCATTTTTTCAACTTCCTCTTCAATAGAAGAACTTACGGCGCTGTTGCCGATATTGGCATTAATTTTTACCAAAAAATTTCTGCCTATTATCATTGGTTCGCTTTCGGGATGGTTAATGTTGCTGGGAATGATAGCTCTGCCGCGTGATACTTCATAGCGCACAAATTCCGGAGTTATCGTTGCTATTTTACCGTTGCTGTGAGGAAGTGCTGCTCCAAAACTTTCACCGCCTTTATGAGTGAAATATTTTTTCAGATTATCTCCCAATTGATCAATCTTCTGATTTTCACGTATGGCAATATATTCCATTTCAGGTGTTATAACCCCTTTACGCGCATAATGCATTTGCGAAACATTGTTAACAGACTTTGCTCTTAACGGCTTTGGATTATTTTTAAAATGAAAGCCATTTTTTGAATCATTGATAATACTATTAGAATAGTCAGAGGTAAATTTCTCAACACGATCAACATCATTTCGGCGGGCTATCCACTCGCTTCGCAGGGCAGGCAAACCTTCATGTACGTTGATATGTGCATTGGGGTCTGTATAAGGTCCGCTGGTATCATATAGGGTGAGAAAAGTTTTTTCTGCCGTCCCGTTTTTTGGTGAACCCCCAAATTCAACTTCGCGCATGGCTACTTCAATAGCATTAAGTTTGCCTTTTACAAAAATCTTTTTTGAATTGGGAAACGCATCACGTGTAACAGCGGCATTCCCCGGTATCTTATCTTCTTTTTTCATAAAAATAATTTTATTCACAAATTAATTCCACACATCCACCACACCCACACCCAAACCCCAACCTAACTATCCGCCCTGGAAGGCGCGTATAATTAAAACTTTATCATTCTCTTTTACAACAACTTTACCTAATTCCGATTTTGGAATAACTTCATTATTTAATGCTATCGCTATACCTTCAAACGTTTTGACGGATAATGAGCCAAGAATATGCAGAAGCGTTGACAGCTCTTCACATTTAACTTCCGAATCATTTACAAAAACGGTCATTCCATTCAATTGTCACTAAAAATGATTGTAAACTACTTTAAGAAAATCTCAGGCGGGATAACTCACTTTTCCTTTCGCCGGTATTATCCGGATCAAGTAAATAAGGGTATTTTCTCAGCCCGCCCGACGGACACCCCTAAAGTTGTTTCAAAATTAGAAAACAAAAACGAGAAAAGAAATTACTTAGCCGATTTTATTTTACCGTTAAGCGGATGGCGCAAGCCTTTTGCAACGCTTAAATCGGCGCGTATTTCGCCAATGGTTATGGGTGAGGTGACGAGGACGGGAATTTTATTGGCATCGTCTGAAATATAAACAATCATGTCTTCACCGCCTGTGAAAATAGTGCCTTTAATGGTAAGAGGTTTGATTTTAAAACAATTAAATTCCCCGTAAGCCGTTTTTATTTTTTCTTTACCTAAGTAGCGGACATACAGTGAGTAAACCGAATCATCTAAGAAAATAGTGATAGGTATTGTCTGATTTACCTGAACTTTACTCATATCGGTGTTGCGCATATAATAAATTGCCGATATCACATCCTGGATGCAAGCCGGTACTTTGTAGGTGCCGTGAGTTGAAATGGCTTTGCCCTCGTCTTGCTTAAAGGTGACATTATTATAAATTTTAAATCCGCCTTCATCTACATTGCGAATAAATTTATAAGGCAATAAGGTTTCAGTGTCAACATAGGTTTCATATTTATCAAAGACTTTATAAAACCAATCGTAAGATGAATAGGTTTGTCCTATTCCAACAACGTGGTAACAGGGCTTGTTATCAAATGTTGCAGATTCCACTGTCATAGTGGCTTCACCTGCGCTTAACCATAGCGCCCCCCAGTGGTAAGAGAAAACATAAGTAAGCGACTCACCCGCAGCAAATGCCGAATTGCTTTTTTTACAGGTATCAATGGCGGCTTCACAATAAGATATAGTTACACCATATAATACTATTAAAAAAAATAGTTTTTTCATACGGCACTATTTTTTGTCTCCACCTTATTTTTATTCATAAATAAAACTATCGAGCCGCCTAATGCCGGAACAATAAGATTGATTAACCAAAGCACTAATGAGGCAGACAGAATTCCTAATGAGTTATTGCTAAAAGGAGAAAAAATAAACAGGGCTAAATTTCCGCGAATCCACAATTCCACCGGGATAACTGCCTGTATAATAAAAAGAGCGCCTATCAAAATCATCTCTGTTGGTAATAGAATATGTACTCCAAACATACTAAGTAAAAGCAAATACTGCGCTGCAAATACAGCATAGCGCATGGCAGAAAATAAAAGCAGCGAAACTAACTCTTTATGGTTATAATTTTCGAGCACTTCTATATAACGGCTTATTTTTTTATAAAAGGAATACCGTTTTAAAAAATTACCGGTAAGATTTATGCGAAAATATAAATCAATCAGCACGTAAGAAATTAAAACCGAACCAAGGCACATTAAAACCAACAAATAGTATGTTACATGCTCATATAAGAAGAAATATGACCAAATTGAAGCCAATCCTGTTATTACCGTAATTATAACTTGTGCAAAGTTGCCGACAACAGTTACGGCAACAGCCTGAATGGGCTCTGCTTTCCGCAACACCACTAACCTGCCCGCATAATCGCCAACACGGTACGGAGTAATAACGCCTAATGTAATGCCGCTTAAAATAGCTTTAAAAGAAGTCCAAAGTGAAATGGGTTCCAGTTTATTTATGAGCAATTGCCATTTTTTTGCCTCAATGAGCCAATTAACCGGCATCAGTATAACGGTAAATGAAAACAACAATAGTGCAAACGGGGAAATATTATGCCGGAACAAGTGTAATGCATGGCTAAATGATTGGTGCCGGAATGCCTGTTCATAAACAGTATATGCAAGTAAAAGAAAAATAAGTATTTTTAAAACCAATATTAATTCTCTTCTTTGAAAAAAACGTTTCAATTGACAGGCAGTTTAAGTATAGGCAAAATAAACATAATCAATCATCATATTTAATTTTTTGTGGAACTCTCTTCAACAATAATACTTGGTATTGACCCCGGAACCAATGTAATGGGCTTTGGCGTGATAGAAGTTTTAAATAATAAAATGCGTCTTATTGACCTTGGCGTGGTTAGTTTTAAGAGTAAAAAAGATACCTACGAAAAGCTTGGGGGTATATTTACGGAAAGCCGGCAACTCATTACACGTTATAAGCCAAATGTGCTGGCAATTGAATCGCCGTTTTTCGGAAAAAACATTCAATCCATGCTAAAACTCGGCAGGGCGCAGGGCGTTGTAATTGCAACAGCAATGGCATGTAATGTTGAGGTATTTGAATACTCACCCCGTAAAATAAAACAGGCAATCACCGGCAAAGGAAACGCCGATAAACAAAGGGTTGCAACTATGCTGCCTTTTATATTAAACACAAAAATTAAACCGTCAAAACTCGATGCTACCGATGCCTTGGCAACGGCTGTGTGCCATCACTTGCAATCCTCACAGCCAAAAACACAGGGAAAGAAGTTCAGCAACTGGGGACAATTTGTGAAAGCAAATCCTGAAAAATTGATAGAAACTAAATAAAGTTGGATTTAATTTTATTGGCAATCTCAGCCATCTCTTCCACAGAAAGTCTTAGTTTGGGTTTTTTGAAATCAATATCGTGTGGACCCTGCAACGGGACAAGATGAATATGTGCATGTGGCACTTCAAGCCCCACCACTGCCATACCCACCCGGAGACAAGGAATGCTTTTATCAATTGCTTTTGCCACGCGTTTTGTAAACACTATCAAATCCGACAAAAGTGCATCATCCATATCAAATAAATAATCTATCTCTTTCTTAGGAATAACAAGAGTATGCCCTTTAGCTATCGGAAAGGCATCAAGAAAAGCGAGGCAGAAATTTGTTTCAGCCACCTTATAGGAAGGAATTTCACCGGTAACAATTTTTGAAAAAATACTACCCATTCCAATACATTAAAGGTTAATTTCAAGAATCTCCAATTTCATAACTCCTGAAGGTACTTTCACTTCCACAATTTCTTTAACAGACCGACCCAGCAACGCTTTTCCGATGGGGGACGTAACAGAGATCTTGCCTGTTTTAAGTTCGGCTTCCTTCTCTGACACCAGCGTATAAACGACTTCTTTTTTAATGTTATGATTTTTTACACGCACCTTTGACAGCACCATCACTTTAGACAGGTCTGATTTAGACGCATCGAGTACACGGGCTTGAGACAGAATGGTCTCTAATTGAGCAATACGCATTTCCAAATGCCCTTGTGCTTCTTTAGCTGCATCGTATTCGGCGTTTTCCGATAAGTCTCCTTTTTCACGGGCTTCCTGAATCTGGCGCGCCATTTCCGCACGTCCTTTTGTTCTTAGTTCAATTAATTCTTTCTTTAATTTTTCCAGTCCTTCCCGGGTGAAATATGCTACTTCAGCCATGATATAAAAAATTTATTGGTTAATAATAAAAAAGAAAACTTTCCATTGCAGGGAAAGTTTTCTTGTCTGTAAATATAAGTAAAATTACATTGTCAATCGCAACCCAAGACTATGCACCCCGTTAAAAGGACTAGTTGTCTGATACGCGTAGCTTATACTTAGCGCTGGACCTTTCTTTTTAAGGGGAACCGCAACGGTGACGCCAGCACTAAATCCCGTAAGGAGAGTGTTCCTGGTAGTAGGGCTTGTAATGCCCCCTTCATAATCGTAGCCAGCCCTGATCATAAACATTTCTTTAAAAGCATACTCAGCCCCTACACCCCCCTGGTCCTGTGAATACGAATGAGAGGCAAAATTAGCCACTATCGTAAGACGATTAACCTTATTATCCTCATAGGGCTTACCCCACCTGAAATCATAAGAAGCGCCTATATTAAGCAGCGAAGGCATGTTAAAAGCATCAACCTGCGAATTAAAATTCAGCTGGTAGGGTTGCGTATTATTCACTGTAGTCTGGTAAACTAATCCATCACCGTCTGAACGTCATTTTAGTGCCGATATTATTAAGCGAGATTCCAAATTTTATCTTTGTAGGGTCTGATTCAGTGCCCGTTTGATATTGTACTCCGGCATTAGCCTCAAAACCCAAAGCGGCTACATTAGAAACCGCCTCGCTAACCCCGCGAAATGAAACTCCTGCATAAATATTATTGGAAAATAATTTTGCATACCCTAACCCGAAATTTATAAATTGCGGGCTATAGGTGCCCAGTCCGCCGTCGGGCTGGCTGGTTGTTGTAACATTAATATTGCCAAAATCAATTGCCATAATATCAATTCCGAGCACACCATAGTCTTTACCCAGGTTCTGTGAAAAGCCAAGAGTGTTAATTGATATACCCGAACCATCGAGCCATATAGTATGAGCTAAATCCACTTCTGTTCCCGTTGTACCCGCCAGTCCGGCAACATTTAATTTCATGGATTCAATTCCTGAAATACAGGAAGAATTAAGCCAGTTCCATCCCGCACTTTGCGCCCACGGATTAATAAGCAATTCCGGCGCACCCGATTCACCAATTCCGTTTACATTACCGGCACCGGCAGGTTGAATTTTAAAACACACTACTACTAACAAACAAATTAAAAATCTTCTCATGTTACAATTTTTATCATCGAAAAATATTAGAAAGCACTTAAATCAACCGGCCGGCGAATTCCAAACCATTTAATACAACGCGTTCCCAAACCCGGCGATGAAAAATAAATAAGATATACGCCACTGGCTATGGGTACGTTATTCGTGTTGGTTAAATTCCAATTTACAGATTCGAGATTATTGAATTTACCTGAGGTGGTGAACGGTCCTGTATAATTAATTGTATTCACCAGTTGCCCGTCAAGTGTGTAAATGGTTATAGTGCACACCTGCGGCAGATTTGTAAATTTAATCTCATTATCCAATTGACTCTGTTCATAATTGCTATAGGCATAATAGGGGTTAGGAACAACTTCAATAGAATCCAGGGCATTTTCTGCGACAGCAAGGTCGTTAGTGTCTGCAGCCAGTCCCCTTAAACCGAAGTTATATACAGGTGTATTATTGCCCAACTCCCAAAAGGTAGCATACGGTTTAGCCACGCGTATTTTAACTGTTGCAACATTCGGAATAAGACCTTGTGAAAGAGGCAACAGTGTCGAGCCTTGGGCAAGAAAAGTCATTCCCACCCATTCAACACTATCGTAAATCTTACGTTCATTAGTAGTACCCCCCGCTACAAAATCTTGATATATATTACTACAGCCGTCATATTGGGTGCTGCTTACATAAATATAATGCTGCCCGCCTAATAACGTATCGCCGGTAGCAGATAACTCATTTGAAGTGGGATCCCAAAGCATATCAGCCCCATTCTGACTGACCAGCCATGAATCTTCGCCAAAGAAAATATTAAGGCGCTGACCTGTTTCTTCATTAATAGCATAACCCGGAAAATAAGACATCCCCATTGAATCTCCATAAACAGGGTTTCCATTACCATCAATACCTCCATTCCAATTCGCGTGTCGTCTGAAATTCATTTTTACCGCTCCTCCCTGCGCAATTGCCATGTTTCTTTGTTCTTCAACGACAACACATCTGGACCATTTTGTTTCATCCGGTGTGAATACAACATCTATGCTGTTCAGGTTTTTTAGTTTTGAAGGTAAAGAGAATGGACTACCCGGATTATAGGATACCGGGTCAGAAGTCCAAATAGGACTATAGGTAATTGCATGGGAACATAAAACATAAGGCGCCCACGTACCCCCTATTACATTTGTGTAATTCAGGCAATCATCAATACCTGAGTCGGAATGATTTGGATATACAACTCCGGTACTTAGATTCTTAGGTGCATAAGTACCCGATAAAATCCAGTGAAAAAAGGATGGCGGCGCCTCATTCACTAAACCCGATAGCCATTGATTTTTGTTGTTGGCGTAAACCACTTCAGATGAAATAAAACCGTTATTCTCCGCACAATTATAACCCGGTCCTAAAACCTGGTTAATATAAATGCTTATTCCCCATTGCGGAATGAGCTGTTCATTACCGACCGCTATAGTTGTATCTGAATGAATAGTATCACCGGTTGTAATATTTGTCAGTAACCAAGTTGAAGCGTTACTCAAATTGGGATTGGGAGTAACACCACTGGGTTCATTTAATGCAAGGCTAAAACTATCTGACGGAACCCGCTTGGGGTCAATTACTTTAACCACAATAGGTCCGTATCCCTGCTGGTAGGTGGGGTTAGCCATAAAACTACCCCCATCAGGGCTAATAATAGCATCTACCGAAGCCTGCGTTAAATCAAGAAAATTACCCCCGTTACCCTGCCCTTCTTCTCTTGTAATAAACGGACCTTCTCCATAATACGATTCTATCTGGGTTCCGCCTGCTTCAGGTGAAGACATGTGTGGAATGCCTGTATAAACTGCTGTTTTACCCCCTGCCAGGAAAGGAAGAAGATTTGAATCTATTGTGATTATATTAACCTTTTTAAAATTATTTGGACCTATAGAATCATATAATACTGTTGTATCTGCTTTTTTATATTTATTATAGGAATAAGAAATAACAGTAAAATAATACGGCTGAAAATTTATAAGCCGTGAGGCGCCTTGTGCAAAAGCATCTGTGGTTACATCAAAAGTATGCTTAATGCCCTGGTCGGTACCCTGAACCATAATTTCAGGTATATTTCCATTTACATCCGAACTAAAAATATAATTAATAATTGTCCCTATGCCGTCTTTAATATCGCATTCAGCAATTTGCTTAACTTCCGACGGGTTTTGCTGTGCCTCGTAATAGCTGGAATAATCCTGTGAAGGCACCTGGTCGTTAAGAAGCTGGTATACCATATACCCTTCAAACTTATACATAGAATCTGCTATGCCTTGTGCTTTTATCGTTTGGTCGGTTTGATTGTATCCTTCAACTTTTTTGCTGTTGGTATTAACTAAATTAATCACCAGTTCCTGGTTCAGTTCGGTAATGGTAACATCAGGGGCATCAGGACCGGTAAGAATCTGAAAGCAAGCATTAAACAAATCCTGGGCTTTATCAGATGCCACGTCTATTGTACTAATAAAACTCGGGCAAGGATAGGTGCCAACCGGCGGGCGCACCCACACTGCACCCACAACAATATCATTAACAGCTCCCGGCGCAAGTGTAAACGGACCTGCATCCTGTATATATCTTACGTCGCTGGGCTGGTCGTTAGCCTCACATTCCGACCATGCCCCCGCCGTATTATCAGGCGGGTCGCTGGGATACATATAATTGGTTTTTACGGAACCGCCATGCCCGTTTCCTCCATATGTTATAGGAGTTCCGTCTAACCAGAATCCGCTCAGGTAATCATAGTAGTCTTGTGCGCCAAAGGGATTTCCTTCCGCACTGAAATCATTAACATACGAAATAAATGCGCTCATCTTTGCTTCAGTGTCTCTTGTTGCTGTGTCTGAAGGATGCGGGCGATAGCGATAAGTAGGACCCTGAAAGAACGTAGTGCCGACCAAAGGCGGCTGGTCGCCATAATTTGGTTGTCCCGGTCCGTCAACCGCTTCACCATTATAATCTATGCCAAGATTTCTTGTAGGGTCACAGCCCGCAAAATCATCTGTATACCATCCCAGGTCAGGGTCAACCCATTGTGCCATATAGGTATTATTTAAAGGGGTTGTTGCAGTATTTATAATCCTGTAATGATAAAAAGTCATATCATTTATCTGGTCATTTGTTTTGTACGCCCATGCCTCTTCTTTAACTTCCATTCCAATGGGTACACTGCCTGCCGATTCGGTGTGAATATTTCCGAGGTCATTATACACCCACCATATCATTTGGTCGCCATATACAGGTGTTTTGCAACCTTTATACACACTGGGTTGAATAATAGGATAATCTCCCTTTGTGGGGTCATAAATGCCTGTACCTCCTACATCTTCAAAAGGGGCGAGGCTTGCGCCGGGACCTGCCAGGTTAACTACAGGGTTATTGGCGTTTCCCTGCCCGGGCCACATCAGAATATCCGAAGCAATATCGTTTATAGGAACATTAATAGTAGTATTCGGCGGAATACCCGTGGTATGCTCCGGAACTATTATATTTAGAAAACTGTCTATCTCGCTGCCAAACACCTGCCAGTGGTTATCAAATGCCGTGCAAATAGCCGCGGTAACATTTCCATAAACAATGGGGGTATCTGCTGAAACCTGGGGTATAGGTCCCGGGAACCAGTCATTCCCGTTTTGGCGGTATGTAGCTGCAGCAATTTTAAGCTGTCCCCCCGCGTCTACGCCGCCAACCCAAATGGCTCCTGCAAAAATAGAGCAGGTGGGGGTTTGCCCCGGCTGCACCTGCGGAACAATATAGTGCGCGATACTAAGGTCCCACCATTTATCACCGTCATCAAGCATTCGGGCTCTTACATCGTTTATATACAGGTCGGTTTGAGAAGAGCCTGCCGTACAATCGCCCGTGGAAACTCTTGTTATAACGGTTTTTTTGGCGCGATCGGGAATATTGATCATTTTATAGGCCTGCGAAGTTGCTGCCGAAAGCACGACAACGCAAATAGTTAAAGTGAGTTTCTTTTTCATATGTTTAGTTTTTAAACAAAATAATCGTTTATCAAAAATTCATCTGTAACCCCACATGAATGGTTCTTGGCTGACTGTAATTATCCGGGTTATCCACTCTTATCTGGTATAAATTATTAAATGTTGACGGAAAATCCTGCTCAGACGAATACAATTTGCCGAGCGCAGATTCAAGATAACCATCGTCATTGGGATTACCGGTGTAGGAAGCTACAGAAAGAACGTTCGCAGTATTTAATAAATTAGTTATCAGCACATAAACATCACAATCTATATCCCTGCCATTTGCATTGTTTTTCGACTTGGCAACTTTACTGATAACAAAAGCTTTATCTACCTTCAGGTTGAAACGATACGACCAGGGAAGGCGCGCGCCATTAATATTTCCTGATATTATATTCCTGATATTAACACCATTTATAACCGTTGGAACAGCGTTCGATTGCTGGGTGTAGGGTGTGCCGGAAAAAACGTTACCCGAGAAATTTACTCCAAAATTTTGCAGAATGGCTTTTAGTGTTTTACCTGTCGGACCGTTATAATTTGCACCCTCGCCAAAGCGATAATCAATATCACCGGTTATGGTATGTCTCTGGTCATAACTGAATGGCGTTATCACCTGCAAATTCGGATCGCTTTCACCAACTTGCGTTGCCGATGAAGTGATGGATGACCCCGTGCCTTCGGCAAATGACAAGGTGTAATTAAGTTCTATGGCAATATTTTTGGTTCGTTTCATGGTATAGCTCACTAATAATGACTTAACGTTACCGAAGTCAACATTACCAAAGGTGGTATAATCATCAGGGTAGGCGTCAACAATGCGCTCCAGCTGCACCATGTCCTCTAAATCTTTATACAGAAGTGAAATGCTGATGGCAGAATTTTTTCCCAATTCCTGTTCATAGCCCACCTGGTAATCAATAGTTTCCTGCGGCTTTAGAGCAGGATTGGCGATTTGGTAATCCGTGGTTAATTGCCTTAAATAATAATATTGAAAGGGTGATGCATCCACATCATCGCCCGATAAGGTACTGGCGCCAAAGTCAGTAGGATTTTCCGTCAAAACATCATAATGGGCGAAAAACAATATCTGGTCCGAGATGGGGAATGAAAACGCTATACGCGGCATCACCTCTATGGTGGGCGTAGTATTAGTGAATGAACTGCCCGTAATCGCCGGGTAAGGTGTGTTTGCAACCAGCCAGGGTTGAATGGTACCGCTATTCGATGCCTGTGCAATTAAGTCGGTGGGATCGGATGTTTCCTGCCCGTTTGCCAGGTACCATTGATTGCCGTTACGGTAGCCAAGTATTTTAGTGGGAGCCGTTGCATCATTAACATATACATAATAATTACTCCCTATATTGCCGGGAATACTAACCGGTTGTCCGTTCGGAAATTGGGTAACTTCGCCGGCTGTGCGTGCGGGGTAAAGCAGGTAAGGGTCTATCAGTTGCTCCTGGTCAGCATCAAACCTGTCTACACGAACACCCACATTAAAAAGAATATCATTTAAATAGAATTTATCCTGGATATAGGCTCCGGCAACATTCGGAGTGAAAGCGGGATTATTTCTTGTGTAATTACCATTGGCATCCTTTTGAGTAAAGAAATCATCGTACTTAGGCTGGGTGCTAAATGCCTGCCCTAAATAATTATACCCGTAAGCATACTCTGTGAAAGCGCCGTTGTTAGCCAGTTCATCCGCCGAAAACATGTTCAGGTTAAATGTTGACGGCGACAGTTCATCTATATAAATGGGCTGAACCTCACCATTAGTGGGTTGCAACCCTAATTTTTGTCTTAGTTGCTGGTCAAAAAAATTCGGGTCGATAAGACTGGAATCCGCCTTAGCATTAAATACTGTTTTATATTTTATAGTATCATTCTTATATATGGGATTATTTTTATCAAGAACCAAATTAGCCGGGTTGGTAAGATCGCGCATTAGTCCCCATAAAGCTCCCGGAATTAACTCGTAAGCCCTATTCTCCTGTTGCTTGTAGTCAATACCAAACTCCACTGCATGCCGTCCCTTGTCTTTTTTCTTATCCTTCACCCTTGGGTTAACAATATCTACCGACCCGCTCACATTAAGATGAATTTGCGATTTATTCTCATATCCGTAATAGCCTTCGGGTGAACCCACATCATTCCATAAATTATATACCTGGTTTGGAGATTGCCCGTTAAGCAATCCTCCCAGGGATGGAATCTGGTCAAGATTACTGTAATACAGTGCCGAATTATTTCCTGCAAGAGCGAAATATTGCTTAGTATAATTAGTAAGCAGGGGGTTTACTGTACCCGGTGTAAATTTTATAAGAGTATCTTCGTCTGCCGACGTTTCTATCCAGGCTGTCTTTTTAGAAACCGAATCATATCCATAGGCATAGGTAGGAGTGATATAGCTCTGGAATTTTCCGACATACCCGTAATCAAAAATATTGCTGCCATCCACGGCATCTTGATAACTCTCATACTCATCAGAATAGTCAACCTGCACGGAATAATAGGCATTTTGAAAAACAGAAACCGAATTGCCTTTAGTGTCAACAGTGTTATTAAATAGTTGTGTGAACTTGGCATTAGCCCGGTATGTTCCAATTGAATACTTTATCTGGTTTCCCGAGTTCAAAAGCTGGTCTTGAAAACTATAATTATAAAAATCCTGGTAGTCCACACTGCCGCCAACTGAAAGAAGTAAATTTTTTGTGAACTGAAAATTAAGCGTCCCGTCAAATGTATACACTGTACTGGGTGCACCAAGCTTATAATCCGATGTCTCCAAATCAGCTGGTGTAAGAGATTCCGCCGATGGCACAAATCCAAAACCATTCGGCGCCGGTTGAAGCGGATTATTCTGCAGGTAGGTTAACTCGCCGGGTTTTACGGTATAAATTGAAAAAGCGGGCGGGGTATTGCCTCCATCGCCAAAAGAACCATTCCTTGCCGTTTCAACCTGACCCGCAACAAAAAACCCGATTTTGGTTTGAGAACTGTCTGTATGCTTATATTTAGTTAAAACCGGTCCCGATAAGTTAAAAGCTCCTAAATTATAGCCAAAGGGATCTAAACCTTCCGAGGTTTCATAATTTATGCCCCCGTTAAAATCTTTGGACGGACCTTTTGTCGTTATATCTATAACACCGCTGGTTACATCGCCGTATTTTGCAGGAACACCACCGGTAACCACTTCCACCTGTTCAATGGAAGATTGCGGCACTGTGGGGCTATAGCCATAAGGCATCGGTATGCCATTCACAATATATTGGGCATTTTGAGTGCGCCCACCACCAATATGAAGTGCTTTTCCTGCATCCGTTTGAGTAACATCGGCTGTTTGTGAAACTATGGCACTTATACTATGATCTCCCGCCAGGTCTTTAACCTGCTCTGCAGTTGTAATGCTGCCTGATTGCGTGGTTCCGGGGTCAACCAGTGGCGGGGTTGAACTGATTATTACCGGTTTAAGGTGAACCCCCGGGGGAAGATAGATATCTTTATTGGTAATATTGTCAGCAGTAACCTGAATGCCTGTAATAATAACTTTTCCATAGCCTGTTGTTGTCGCTTTAATAGTATATGTTCCGGGGTCAAGAGGTTTTATAACATAATTGCCGTCACCATCACACAAAGCAGTTCCTACCGCACTTCCATTTTTATCCGCTTCAACTCCGGCATACCCAAGACCGGCATGGGTTACACTATCCATTACCTTTCCTTTGATTTCACCGGTCTGAGCAAATGAAAATTTTGAAAAAAGAACACAAATAGCAAGGATAAAAAGCGCGTAGATTATTCTCATAATAAGTTTAGGTTTCCAAAACGTTAATTTATTAGCAATAATAAATCTTCCTTAGTGACTACGGGTTTTTAAGGTAAGATCAATCTTGCGAACAGCAAAAATAAAAATCATTCGCTCATTTTATAATAAAATTAGTAACATTTTTATATTTTATTATCACTACAAATCTAACAATTAAATACCGAATTTTCATTAAAAATTATATTATTCATTTTATAACAGTATAAAGTGTTGTAATATTATCCTTTGACCGCTTTATTTTATTACCTATTTATATATCAAATTCAATTCCTTGTGCTAACGGCAAACTATCACCGAAATTTATGGTGTTGGTCTGCCGCCTCATATACATCTTCCAACTGTCTGAACCCGATTCACGCCCGCCGCCCGTTTCTTTCTCGCCGCCAAATGCCCCGCCAATCTCTGCGCCAGATGTTCCGATATTAACATTCGCAATACCGCAATCCGAGCCGATTGACGACAGGAACAACTCCGCTTCTTTTAAATTTTCCGTAAAAATTGCTGACGATAATCCCTGCGGAACGCCGTTATGAAGTTCAACAGCGTTTTCAATTGTTTTATATTTCATCATATAAAGTAACGGAGCAAATGTTTCATGTTTAACAATAGAAATATTGCCTGTAACTTCGGCAATGCAGGGAGTCACATAACACCCCGATTCATAGTTTTTGCCTTTCAATTCATTTCCGCCATATAAAATTTTCCCGCCCTGCCGTTTCACTTCTTCAATCGCATTTCTGAATAGAGCCACCGCTTTTTTATCAATTAATGGTCCCACATGATTGGAAACATCCAAAGGGTCGCCGATAGATAATTGCTTATAAGCTTTAATAAGTTTTTCTTTAAATGTGTTGTAGATTTTTTCATGAACGATTAAACGGCGGGTACTCGTGCAGCGCTGACCCGCCGTTCCTACAGCACCAAATAAAACCGATTTAACCGCCAACTCAATATTAGCATACTGCGATAGTATTATGGCATTATTTCCGCCAAGTTCTAATATGGTTCTGCCCAAACGCTCATTAACCACTTTCGCTACTCTCTTTCCCACAGCCGTCGAGCCGGTGGCTGATATTAATGGAATCCGTTTATCTTCAAGAATCCTGTCGCCAATAGTTTCCGAATTACCAACCACAAGATTTAATACACCTTCGGGAATTTGATTAGCCTTTAAAACTTTACCGATGATTTGATGAACCGCCACAGCGCATAACGGCACTTTCGACGATGGTTTCCATAGCACCACATCACCGCACACTAATGCAATCATGGCATTCCACGACCACACCGCCACCGGAAAATTAAATGCCGTAATTACTCCCACAATACCCAGGGGGTGATATTGTTCATACATCCTGTGATTGGGACGCTCAGAGTGCATGGTTAATCCATACAATTGCCGCGATAATCCCACTGCAAAATCGCAGATGTCAATCATTTCCTGCACCTCGCCTAAGCCCTCCTGCAAACTTTTTCCCATTTCATACGATACCAATCGTCCCAGAAATTCTTTATCAGCCCGCAATTCCAGCCCTATCTGCCGCACCAATTCGCCGCGCTTGGGCGCAGGTATCTTTTGCCAGTATTTAAATGCGGCTTGTGCTTTAGTAATAACTTTTTCGTAATCGCCGGCAGTAGCTTGTTTTATTTTCCCTATGAGTTTGCCGTCAACAGGTGAGAAGGATTGAAGAACAATTCCGTTGGTATTAAGCCATTCTGTGCCGGAGGAAGCGCCATTGTTAAGAGCGGAGAGATTTAACTTCTTTAATACTGAAGTAATTTTAAGTTCATTCATAAACTATTATTTTTTGCAAAAATAAGTTTAATGAACTATCTAATTAATACATGCGCTTAATACTTATAACCATCCTTTAGTATTTTTGTTCATTATATATGAATTATTTTTCTAAAGCCGAGGCATTGGCAAAAGTGCAGAAATACTGCGCCTACCAGGAACGCTCGCACAGCGAGGTGCGGAATAAATTATTACAGCTCGGACAGCGCGGCAATGATTTGGAAAATATAATGGCAACATTAATTGAAAAAGGATTTTTAAATGAAGAGCGTTTTGCCATTGCCTACACCGGCGGAAAATTCAGAATTAAACACTGGGGCAAAAATAAAATTGTGCAGCAGCTTAAACTCAGAAAAATATCCGAGTATTCTATCAAGCGGTCTTTAAAAGAAATTAACGACAACGATTATCGCTCTGCATTAAAAGAGTTGATAGAAAAGAAATGGAAAACTTTAAAAGAGAAAAATAATCTTGTAAAGAAAAACAAAGTAGCCCGCTATTGCATCGGGAGGGGTTATGAACCCGAATTAGTATGGTCTTTGCTTGAAAGTAAAGATGAAGGATGAACTTATTTTAGTAACTTTAGATATAATTAAGAGATAGGAGAATGTTTGATTGCATTTTTATTCCCCTCCTTTTTTCAAGGAGGGGGCAGGGCAATAAGGAAAGCCGGGGTGGTTATTCATTATTTTATGATTCTTTATGCTGAAAAATTATATTGAATTATTAAGAATCCGCTGGTGGGTGAAAAATCTTTTCATCTTTCTGCCGCTTTTCTTTGCAGGGTGCATAAATGAGAGCATTGTTTTACAGGTTGCCGTTGGTTTTTTGTCGTTCTCTTTATTCACTTCGTTCTCCTATATAATAAACGACATCCAGGATGTGCACATTGACCGGCATCATCCGCGAAAAAAAAATCGCCCCATAGCAAGCCATGCTATAAAAATCGGCACGGCTCTTCGTATTGCATTCAGCTGTTTGTTCATAGGCATGGCGCTCTCCTTTCTTTTGCCGGTTCATTTTTTATGGCTGTCGGGTTTATATGTCATTTTAAATATTCTTTATTCTGTCGGGCTTAAACGAATGGCAATTATCAATCTCTTCATTCCCGCCATCGGGTACGTCATCCGCATTTATGCAGGAGGGTTAATAGCGGGCATACCCCTTTCAATGTGGCTGGTTATAATCACTTTTTTATTAGCCCTGTTATTTGCACTATTACACCGCCGCGAAGACGTGCTGATGTTTGTGGATGAACACGCCGAATTAAACCGTGCCGTGCGCGGCTATTCTTTGGAATTTTTAAACATAACCTTATCTATTGCTGCTGCCGCATTCGTGGTATGCTACATTATGTTTTGTACTTCACTCGAAATAATGATTCCCTTTAATTTCGGATGGATTTGTATAAGCGGGCTTTTAGTCATTGCCGGTTTACTGCGCTACCTGCAATTGGTTATCGTGCAACACCGGTCCCCCGAACCCGCTGAGCTTATATTTAAAGACGTGTGGCTTTTATTAATTATAATAACGTGGGTTGCGTTTTTTGTTTATATCATATATTTAAAATAAAACTATAACCTCAAAAATAGTTTACTTTAAATTTTCAATATCATCAATATCCAGAGGTCTGCCCGTTTGTTTCTTATTTTTTATTAAATCCAATAAACTTATAAGACAAATATCAAGACCATCAATTTTTGTAAGAGTTTTACTTTTAAATGCTTCGTCAAAATTTACTCCGTCAATTTGAGTTAAAATATCAATACGAAACGGGGGATAACCTAATTGTATAACATTATTAGCAGTAAGAAAATCTGATTGTTTAAGCCCATAAGATGAAAAACCGAATTCATTAACGCATTCAAGTATTTTTTGGGCATTTTCTGGTGTATTTTCTATCCATATATCTAAATCCCCTGTATACCTGGGATGTCCATAGAAAGCAACTGCATAACCGCCAACCACCAGGTATTTAACCCGGTTTTTGTTTAACAATTCTACAAACTCTTTGAAATCCTTGCTTAGCATCTTTATTAAATTTTATGTATTGTTCCCTCAATAACTCCAGGGCATCAATACGTTCCTGGAATGATTTGGTTGACCAGTAAGTAAAGTCACTGTTTTTTTCCTTAAGCGATGTTATTTTTAGTGTTTTATCCAATTTGAGAGTTAGAATTGATATACAAATATAACAAATATAAGTGCTAATAAAAAGTGCTGTACACATTAATTAAAAAATTTGTAATGAACTCAATCCGCTAAACACTTTGTCTCGTATATTATTAAAGAAAATAAACGAATGAACCCTTTCATAAAAAAAGCGATTAACATTATATTCATTGGTTGTACTTTTGTTTCATGTGCGCAACAATCATCCACAACTAAACCTATTCCAAAAATGACACAGTCAGATATGAGTAACCCCAACCAAAACACGCTCGATACCGCAACATTTGCCATGGGCTGCTTCTGGTGCTCCGAAGCCGTATTCGAAGAGCTAAAAGGCGTTAAATCAATTACCGTTGGCTACACGGGAGGTACAGTTCCAAACCCTACCTACGACATGGTTTGCGGCGGCGCCACCGGTCATGCCGAAGCGGCGCAAATAGTGTATGACCCGAAAATTATTTCCTACGACAAATTATTGGAAGTATTCTGGCAGGTGCACGACCCCACACAGCTTAACCGCCAGGGCGGCGATGTGGGCACACAATACCGCTCCGCCATCTTTTATCATAATGACTATCAAAAACAGACCGCAGAAAAATATAAGAAAGAGTTGGATGCTTCCGGCGCATGGGATAAACCCATCGTGACTGAAATTTCACCCGCCACCACATTTTACACTGCGGAAGATTATCACCAAAGTTATTATACCAATAATTCACATGCCTCCTATTGCCAATATGTGATAAGACCAAAACTGGATAAGTTTCATAAGGTGTTTAAGGATATGCTGGCACCGGCAGCGCAATAAATCAATCAAATGCTTATTTTTGATTGATTTAAAATAATTTAAACCTATTGCGACTATCCTTATCCGAAATTAAATCCCGCGCCATTACATTCGCTAATGAGTGGAAAGATGAAACTGATGAAGTTTCGGAATCGCAATCTTTTATAAATGACTTTTTCAACGTTTTTGGAATTTCCAGGAAACGTGTTGCCTCATTTGAGAAACATGTAAAAAAGCTGGATGGCAAAGACGGCTATATTGATTTGTTATGGAAAGGCACCTTATTAATTGAACAGAAATCCGCAGGTAAAGACCTTAACAAGGCATATAAACAGGCAATAGATTATTTTCCGGGACTAACGGAGGATGAACTACCCACTCACATTCTTGTTTCCGATTTTCAGCGTTTTCGCTTGTACAACCTTGAAAATGATAAGCATTATGATTTTTCATTGAGCGAATTACACAAAAAAATCCATCTTTTTGATTTTATAAGCGGGTTTAAAAAGAAAGAATACAAAGATGAAGATCCTGTTAACATTAAAGCCGCAGAATTATTGGGCGAACTGCATGATGCTTTGTTAAAGAGCGGGTATGAAGGGCATGAGCTTGAAGTGTTTTTGGTGCGCATTTTATTTTGCTTGTTCGCAGATGACACAGGCATTTTTCAGCCGCACGACCAGTTTACCTGGTTTGTTGAAACTATGACGCGCATTGATGGCTCCGACCTTGGCACACAACTTGCTTTTCTTTTCCAGCTTTTAAATACACCCGATGATAAGCGGCAAAAAAACCTCGATGAAGAATTAAAAAAGTTTCCCTACGTAAATGGCAAATTATATAGTGAGCATTTAGATGTGCCGGTATTCGACAGCAAAATGCGTTCATTATTGCTCAAATGCTGTCATTTCGATTGGAGTAAAATCAGTCCCGCGATATTTGGGTCGCTCTTTCAAAGTGTTATGAATGAAAAAAAGCGTCGCGAGTTGGGCGCTCATTATACCAGTGAAAAAAATATAATGAAAGTAGTTAGCGGTTTGTTTTTAGATGATTTAAAAGCGAGGTTTGAAAAAAGTAAAAACAGCGAACGCTTATTAAAAGAATTGCACAGCGACATTTCTAAGCTGAAATTTCTTGACCCTGCCTGTGGCTGCGGAAACTTTTTAGTAATTACGTATCGCGAACTGCGGTTGCTTGAATTGGAGATTTTAAAAATATTACACGAAGGGCAGCAGGCAACCAATATTGAGCACCTTTCTATATTGAATGTAGATGCTTTTTACGGTATTGAAATTGAAGAATGGCCCGCAAGAATCGCAGAAGTGGCAATGTGGCTGCTCGACCACCAGATGAATGTATTGCTTAGTGAAGAGTTTGGTGAGTATTATGTACGACTCCCATTACGGTCATCTCCACATGTTATTAACGGCAATGCCTTACGCATGGATTGGGAAAGTATAGTAAAGCAAGAAGAGTTAAGTTATATTTTGGGTAACCCGCCCTTTGTAGGAAAACATTTACAAAATGAAGACCAGAAAGCTGAGATGGAAATGATTTTTAGTGGAGTGCACGGAGCAGGAGTGATGGACTATGTTGCAAGTTGGTATATAAAAGCTGCGCAATATATTCAGAATACAAATATTGAGGTTGCCTTTGTTTCTACAAATTCAATAACACAGGGAGAGCAAGTCAGCATTTTGTGGAGCGAATTACTTAATCACTATAAGATTAAAATACATTTTGCACACAGGACTTTTAAATGGAGTAATGAAGCGAGAGGAAAGGCAGCAGTATTTTGTGTAATTATTGGTTTTGCAAATTTTGATATAGATAAGAAATATATTTATGAATATGAAAATGTAAATTCTGAACCACATGTGATTACAGCAAAAAATATTAATCCTTATTTAGTCGACTTTGAGGATTTAATTATTCCTTCAAGAAATCATCCAATTTGCAATGTACCTGAAATGATTTTTGGAAATAAGTCTGTAGATGATGGTAATTTTATGTTTACAAAAGAAGAAAAAAATGAGTTTTTAAATGAGCAGCCTGAATCCTCTAAATTTTTCCGCCCTATTTTAAGTGCCAAAGAGTTTTTAAATAATGAAGAAAGGTGGTGTCTATGGCTTAAAAATATCAAACCCGCTGAAATAAAATCATTGCCAAAAATTGCTGAACGAATTGAAAATGTTAAAAAATTTCGATTAAAGAGCAAAAAAGCACCTACCAGAGAAAGCGCAAATTATGCTTATCTTTTTGCTGAAATCCGACAGCCTGAATCAGATTACGTAGTAATTCCTAGAGTATCTTCTGAAAATAGGAAATACGTACCTATGGGATTTTTTTCAAACAATTATATTTTAAGCGATTCATGCATAGGTTTACCCAATGCGACTTTATACGATTTTGGAATTATTACATCAGCAATGCACATGGCATGGATGAGACAAGTTTGTGGTAGGCTTAAAAGTGATTACAGATACTCCAATGCATTGGTATATAACAATTTTCCGTGGCCACAACAAGTACCAATTCAGAAAAAAAAGAATGTAGAAGAAAAAGCAAGAAAAATATTAAGGGTGCGCGAACAATTTCCTGAATCATCTTTGGCAGATTTATACGACCCATTAAGTATGCCAAAAGAATTGGTTAAAGCGCATGATGATTTAGACAGAGCCGTAGATAGCTGCTACACTAATAAAGATTTCCCTACCGAACTAAGCCGCATAGAGTTTTTATTTGACCTCTATAAAAAATATACTGAACCTTTGCTGGGAGGTAAGAAAAAGAAAAGAGGAAAAAAATAACGAACCAACCTTCGCCGCCCTTAAGGGTTTGTATTTGGGTATTCTCCTCCTTACTCAAGGAGGAGGCAAAGCCAATAGTGGAGGTGAGGTGGTTTAATTAAAGTATAGTAGATATTTTTAAAAAACCACCCCGGCTATCGCGCAAAGCCCAGTCCCCTCCTTGAGTAAGGAGGGGAATAACCTGCTGTTAAAGCACAGTGCAAAAAATAATAAACTGCTCGGAATAAATTTACAGTTTACCAAAACTTCCCTTATAACTATAATGACATTCAATAAATTATAAACTTCTTGTCCCAACTTGTTAAAATACTTTCTCCCGCCACATAATTTTGCATTGAACTAAATTTAACTATTATGCCAAATCAACATGAACCCAAAATTACGGACGACCAATTTAAAGAAGCCCTTATGGAATGCCACGGTATTATTCCTCTAACCGTTCAATACATTATTAAAAAGTATAATGTAACATATACCAAGCAATCGGCATATGAGCGGGCGAAAAATTTCCCGGAAGTGAATGACTATATAATAAACATGTTGGATGATCATTGTTCAGCTAAATTAATAGCCTTCGCCGATGATGAAACAGGTGACATACGGCTAAGAGCGCGGCTGTATTCGCAAATGATTAACCGGATAGACAGATTCAGGCGCACGAAAATGCTGGCGGCTACAAGGGGCTACCTAAACCGCAGACCTGAACAGGTTTATAAGTTGCATGGTAAAATACAGCATTTCGGAAACAACAACCCTGGTGAGGAAGGACAATAACCATCTGCTCCTGACGCACATAACCAAACTTGCTCATTACCAACCAACTAAAAAAAAATCGTCAGGAGCAGAATTTATTTTATAAAAATAATCAGGTCGTTCTTTGAAAAACTCTGTTCCTCCGTTGAAGACTACAAAAGTCTTTAAGACTTTTGTAGTTTATATTATGGTGATACTTTCTTCAACCGGTTCGCAATGGCTTTACCCGCACTTGTTGTTCCCCAATCCGTTTCCAAATAATAAGCGGCAGCGGCATTTAAATCATCAATAGATTTCAGGTTATGATACAATTGTTGCGCAGCATGTTCGGTATCATGTATTGAGCCGAGGGATATTTTTTTGCCGGGAATTTTTTTCACTTCATTTAATTTTTCCTCGCTTGAAATTAAAACGATGTTATTTGTATTCATTATTTCGTTAACAGAACTGATTCTTTTCACCGGCGTAACCGGCGAGTAATGCAGATATTTATTACCGGGAATAATTTCATTTTCGCCTGATGATTCAATAATTGAAATATCAATATTGTTTTTTTTCAACACCGCCTCCAGTTCCGTTTTCCCGATAACTCCCGGTCTTAAAATATTGATTTTATTTTGCTGTCTGCAATCAATAATAGTTGACTCCACTCCCACCGCACATTCGCCGCCGTCAACAATGCCGTCAATCTTTCGTCCTAAATCGTCTTCCGCCATTTGCGCAGTTGTAGGGCTCACCTTACCCGACGTATTGGCTGAAGGCGCCGCCAATGGCACATTCAATTGTTTTATAACAGCCAGCATAAGCCAGTGTCGCGGAATGCGGCACACCACCGATGGTTGCCCCGATGTTGCCGTAAGCAGCGGCGAATCTTTTTTCAGCGGCAATAAAAAACTCAATGGTCCAGGGCAAAACTCATGTATAAGCACCCTTACATACTGTGGAATAGAGTCAACATAGTGTTCTATCTGTTCTATAGAATTAAAATGACAAATCAGCGGATTATCGGCAGGACGGTTTTTTGCAGCAAATATTTTCTTCACCGCATCAGCATTGGTGGCATCGGCTGCAAGCCCGTAAACGGTTTCAGTGGGCAAAGCCACAACACCTCCTCGTTTCAATACTGCAACTGCCTCTTCAATTGGAATAAACATTTTTATAAGTTAAATCTTAATCCTCTTCCTGGTAATCAGGGTTTTCCCATAGCCCTTCATCATCGCCATACATGGGTAAGGTGTAATCAATATCATCATCTTCCAATTCTATTTCTCTTTCATCGGGAGGTCCCTGTTTGCGGAAAATAAATGCGCAAAACATTCCTACAAAAAATCCGCTTAAATGTCCTTCCCATGAAATTGTAGACGGAACAAGAAACGGAAACATCCCTGCTATTATACCGCTGTAAACAAAAACAACAAGAAGCGAAATAGCAAGCAGGTTCCTGTTTCTGCGAATAATGCCGCTGAAAATAAGAAAGCCCGCCAGCCCATAAATGATGCCGCTCGCTCCTACTATATAAGAGCCTTGCCTCGCAATAATCCAAATCAACAACCCGCTTACAAAATAAATTATAAAGAAAAGCTTTATCGCTATAGGGCGGTAAAAATACATCGTAAGTGCGCCCAGGATAAGCAATGGCAGCGTGTTGGAAGCAAGGTGCCCAAAACCGGCGTGAATGAGCGGATAAAACAAAATGCCTATAAGCCCCGGAGCGGTAAGCGGCAAAACACCATAGCGCCACAGGCGCAGGTTAAGCTCCTGGTCAAACACAGTGATAACCCAAAGCAACGCTACAAAAATAACCGGCAGAATAAAACTGGCAATTATTTTGACGCGTTCGGTGTGTTGTGATGTATGTCGCATTAAATCTAATGTGTAAATAACAGGCTAAGAAACACAAAAATTTCATTATTGCAGTTTATTAAGTAAGTCTTTCGCTTCCTTAATATATTCAGGATCATCTGCCGTACGGGGTTTTAAGCTAAGCGCTGTTTTGAGTGCAGCAATGGCATCTGCTTTTTGGTCATTATCATCATAGGCAACGGCAAGGGCTTTCCAATAAAGAATATAAGTAGGATTAAACTGAATGGCTTTTTTATAATCTGCAATAGCATTGGCAACCGTGCCACCAGGTAAGCCGCCAAAAAGCATATTAGCTGCGGCGCGTTCAAAAAAATTAAGATTGGCTACATTATAATTCCATAGCCCCAATACATACCATGCCCCGGCATGTTGCGGGTTATATTTTAATGCGGCTTCTGCATAATGTTTAATCTCGCGCGCGGCTGCAACTTTATCATGCGCCCCGGATATAAGCGCCATTCGCCCCATTGCAACAGACATCACATAATTCGATTCGGCGTCATTAGAATCAATATCCAATGCCTTCTGAGCATATTGTCTTGCCAAATTAAAATATGATTTCTGCTTATCTTCATCTGTCATCCTGTTGCCTATCTTCGAATAAAGCAGACTGGCATTCCACGTAGCCTCGTAATTAACAGGGTCAACTTTTAAAACGGCTAAGAATTGCTCTATTGCTTCCGGCTCCTGTGCATTAGATATACAGGTATGTCCTGCTTTAAGCATGGTAGCCACATCCTGTGCTGATGATAGCAACACACTTGTTAAAAGAAATACGATAAGGATACAATGTTTTTTTATCATTGTGCCATTATTTTAAAGCCGTTGATACAACTTGTTAATTGTAAAGTTATAGTAGTTATGAATATCTTTCCAACATCTGAACCAAATCTTATTTTATTTTTGTACTCTCAAAAAGTTTCACGGGCATGAATAAAATAGTTAAAGTAGCCGTTTTGATTATAAGTTCAATGACAATTGCAATAGTTGCGTGTAAGCACAATACCAAGCCCATTCAAACTATCACTCCGCAAATGGAACAATCCAGACAGGAATCCAAAAAACTCCATGATAGAATGAATCACAGAATTGTTGATACTGCTATTGCCAAGTCTTCTATCTCTTTTGAGGAAATCACTTTCGACTTCGGCACAATAAAAGGCGGCGATGTAAAAAGGCATAATTTTATATTTACCAACACAGGATCCAATCCTCTTGTCATTTTTAATGTTCAGGGAACCTGTGGCTGCACTATTCCGGGTTGGTCCGGCAAGCCCGTTAATCCCGGCGATACCGGTCATATAGCCATCGAATTTGACAGTGGAAATGAAAGCGGGCTGCAAAATAAAAAGGTGCGCGTATTTGCAAATACAAAGCCGTGGGAAACAGATATTTTCTTTAAAGCCAACATAAAAAAATGAGTATAAAAAAATATCTATCATTCGTCGCTTTTGGTCACACGCTGTTTGCAATGCCTTTTGCCATGATAGGTTTTTTTCTCGGCGTAAAAGCCAATGGCGGTTTAGTTGATTGGCGCATATTTTTATTAGTAATACTGTGCATGGTGTTTGCCCGCAACAGCGCCATGGCATTTAACCGATATGCTGACAGCGACGTTGATGCTGAAAACCCGCGTACCTCAAAACGCGAAATTCCAACGGGTAAAATAAAAAAACAAGAAGCCCTTTTATTTATCATTCTTAATTGCCTTTTATTTATTACAACTACATTCTTTATTAATAGAATTTGTCTCTATCTCTCTCCCGTTGCGCTTTTAGTGGTGTTAGGATATAGTTTCACCAAACGCTTCACCCACTACTCTCATTTGTTTTTAGGATTAGGAATGTCATTAGCGCCATGCGGAGCTTACCTGGCGGTGGTAGGACATTTTGATTGGTTGCCTGTTTTACTTTCCCTCATCGTCATCTTCTGGGGCAGCGGATTTGATGTAATTTATTCTTTGCAGGATGAAAAGTTCGACAAAGACAACCAACTGTTCTCCATTCCCGTTTTAATGGGAGCAAAAAATGCATTACGATTTTCATTAGTGCTACATATCATTTGCGCTGTATTGGTTTTTGTAATAGGATGGAATTTTAGTTTCGGGTGGCTCTATTGGCTTGGCGCCGCCGCATTTATTTTCCTGTTGTTTTTTCAGCACACACTTGTAAGTCCCGGCAATTTGCAGAAAGTGAATAAAGCATTTTTCACTACTAATGGCATTGCAAGCGTTGTTTTCGCAGCATTTGCGTTGATGGATATATTCTTACATCATTAACCAAAAGTCCCCTTAAGGGGATTTAGGGGTCACATTCCCAATTTTTTCTTCAACCCCTCATCCAGCGCATTCAAAAAATCTTCCGTATACAAATAATCTTCCTTCTTCACATCATTACCATGAATACACACAGCAAGGTCTTTCGTCATTTTGCCCGATTCCACCGTTTCAATACAAACCTTTTCCAATGCCAGGCAGAAATTTATAAGCGGCTGGTTGTTATCTAACCTGCCGCGAAACTCCAGCCCGCGCGTCCATGCAAAAATAGAGGCAATCGGATTGGTTGATGTAGGCTTTCCCTGCTGATACGCCCTGTAGTGGCGTGTAACTGTGCCATGCGCCGCCTCCGCCTCCATCGTTTTTCCGTCGGGAGTAATGAGGGTGCTGGTCATTAAACCCAGCGAGCCAAAGCCCTGCGCCACCGTATCGCTTTGCACATCGCCGTCGTAGTTTTTACAAGCCCACACAAAATTGCCGTGCCACTTCAATGCCGATGCCACCATATCATCAATCAGGCGATGCTCGTATGTAATACCCAACTCTTCAAACTTCGCTTTATACTGCTTCACATAAATCTCCTGGAATATATCCTTAAACCTGCCGTCATATTTTTTAAGAATGGTATTTTTTGTTGATAAATACAAAGGCCACTTTTTCATCATCGCCTGGTTAAAACAGGCATTGGCAAAACCGCTTATACTCTCATCCGTATTATACATCGCAAGAGCCACGCCATCGCCGTTAAAATCGTACACATCATATTTCACGGGAGCAGAGCCATCATCGGGAGTGAATGTTATAGTGAGCTTGCCTTTTCCTTTCGTCACAAAATCGGTAGCGCGGTATTGGTCGCCGAAAGCGTGACGCCCTATGCAAATCGGCGCCGTCCAGTTAGGCACCAGGCGCGGAATGTTGTTAATCACAATCGGCTCGCGAAACACCGTGCCATCTAAAATATTACGTATGGTGCCGTTGGGCGATTTCCACATTTGTTTAAGGTTAAACTCCTTCACCCGCGCCTCATCCGGCGTAATGGTGGCGCATTTAATGCCAACGTGGTATTGCAATATGGCATTACCCGCATCAATGGTCACCTGGTCGTTGGTGGCATCGCGATGCTGGATGCCCAAATCAAAATATTTTATCTCAAGGTCAAGGTAAGGAAGAATCAGTTTTTCTTTAATGAATTTCCATATCACGCGCGTCATTTCATCGCCATCCATTTCCACTACAGGGTTGGCTACCTTAATTTTTTGCAAGCTCATTTTAGACTATTGGATTTTTAGATATTAGACTGTTACACCGTTTAAAGAGCCGCAAAAATACTCGGAAAATTTGAGTCCGCCAAAGGCGGATGAAAATGGAAAAGGCGACAACAAAATCGTTTGTTAATATTCTTTTCCAAAGTGCTGTATTTTACCATGTATCTTATAAACCTGTTCGGGTTTTGGAGGAGGAAACCGTTTTTTGAAGGCGGTAAATTTAAAAATGGTGTTTATCATACTGTTGGCGGCTCTTAAACGTGAGGGCGGACACTCTTCGCCCTGCAGGTGCGCCACTATGGTGCTTATGGAAACATCAAACAGGTCGTCTATCATATCATCTTTATCTTTTTGCGTATATTTTTTAGAGCGCTCGCGCACCGCTTGCCTTGAATACTTAATGCCATACTGCTTTTCAATGGCTTTTGCCGTGAGGGCGCATAAGCCGAAATTCTCCCGGTAAATAGCATCAAATTCTTCATCGGTTAGTTTGTAGTTCTGCTTTTCTTCCATATAAAATATTTTATCGTTATGGAACAAAATTAGAGCGAAGGGAAAGGCGGTGTTGGAAGTTGGGACAAGAAGTTTAAAACCTTGTCGAGATTTGAATTTTACCTATTGATTATAAATTAATTATATATTTATTATATGTAACTATGTTATAGTCAATTTCGCCATTGATTTTTGAAGTTTGCTTTTACTTTCCTTTTGTTTTCATTTTCTATTTTAGGGCGAAGGCAGGAAAAAATAAAAACACAGCTTTAGCCATTATGTTTCTTTTTTAATACAAAACGTGGACGCTCAGCAGGGTGGAGAATAAGACTTATTTCCCCCGGTTCAATCTTCTTGATGACAGCTTTTTCCAAATAGTATGAGCTAACTTTATTTCATTTTGAGTTAAACCGAAATGATCTCTTAAAATTACTTGATTTGTAATTTTTAGAATTTCTTCAATGGTTGTCTTGTCGCGAATAAGTTTATCAATGGTTGGAAGTAATAAAGCATTGTCTTTATGATAAGGAATTAGAACTTTTTCCGTTTCGTTTGGCATTAATTCTAAAACCCCTCCCCCGTGACTACGTCCACACACTTCTGTAAATGCCAATGAAAGAGAATTATAGTAGCTTGCTGTAAATGCTTCTATGTTCGTGTTTAGACGAACAAATACACGGTGCATTGTATCGGTTGTATATGCTTTTGCCTGGTTTATAACCAGACGTGGGTAAAGATTATTTCTTCTGATAAAAAGCGCATCAGAAATTTTAAGAGAAGGCACTACAAACCAATCATCTCTTATTCCACATTTATATCCTTTGTTAATTCCTAAACTTTCCCCTTGGGCAATGTATCTAACTGCCCCATTTTTTTTATTTAATTTCCCCTTTTCTGGAAAAACAAGAAGGTGAGCTTTAGCATCTGAAAATTTATTTTGCTGCCAATCTTTGTTGGTAAAGATTACACTGTTTACCTGTACACTTCTGCCCACCATTGGTCTTGCATAATCTTCCAAATCATATTCCTCAACAGTTGTTAATGGTACTGTAAAGAAATCGTTTGAACCCGTAGTAATACCAACTTCGACATTTGCAAACTTGCCAAACTTAGGAATATTGCGGCTTTCTGCAATGGATTCTAAAAAGTCAATCTCTTCTTGCTCCAAAAAATAAAATGTCCATTTATTAGATTTAAAATCTATTCTCTTCTTCGGACTTTTCAATCTTGACACATCAAGTGTGTATAGTTCGCTTGCGTCTCTTAATTCGATATGCTCAATGTTATGTGTTTTCGTTTCATTCTTTTCACAAAGGAGTAAGATAACTTCCTGCTGAATGTTGGGAAATACAAGTTTTTCAAATGAAATTATATTTATTTTATTGTAAAAATGTGCAATAAAATTTCTTAATTGTTGAGCAAAGGAAACCTGCAAAAATTCGGCTGGCAAAACAAAACCGATTTTTCCCACTTTCTCTTTCAGTAGAAGTGAGGAGCCAACAACAAATGAAACCCAGGCATTAGTAAGTTTTGAATAGGTTAACCCTGCTTTGATAAAAATATCACCGGCTTCAACCTGTTGTTTCCTGTCAAAAAACTGGTAGCGAATGTAGGGAGGGTTGCCTACAATTAAGTCAAAACGCTGTAATGTGTTGTTGCAATAAGTATGAAAATCATCATTAATAATTTGCTTATTCTTTAAAGGAATTTGTTCAGCTTTTAATGTCTCTGCTTCGTCTAATTCAATAGCAGTAATTGACCTATATTTTAATTTATGCTTATGTAACTGTTCTAAAAAAACTCCATCACCACAACTTGGTTCAAGGATATCAAAATCATTGCTACCATTAATCCCCCATCGCAAAATGAATTCCGCGATGGATTCCGGAGTATAAAACCCCCCTCTTAATTTTTCTGCTGTTGCTTCGGTTATTAGCTTCATCGGGGAGTTTTTTTTGTTTTTAAATACCTGACTTTTTTCTCAGCTACTTTTAAAACTTCGCTGGCAAAATCTTCCTCGTCCATTACCTTATAGGCTACTGTGTCACTTAAAAATGCAATCCTCAATTCTTTATCATCTACATTGAAAAATTTCGCAAATTTTTTAATAAGTTGTTTAGTAGGGTTGCGGTTGTTCTTCTCAATTTTACCGAGCATTGAAGTGTCAATTTGCAAATTTTTAGCTACCTCACGTAGTGTAAGTTTTTTCTCTTCTCGAAGCTTTTTGACGGTTTCACCGAATGTTTTTTCAAATTTCAT
This sequence comes from Chitinophagales bacterium, assembly GCA_963770495.1. Lineage (GTDB taxonomy): Bacteria > Bacteroidota > Bacteroidia > Chitinophagales > CAVYQA01 > CAVYQA01. The sequence continues at coordinate 322,303 of CAVYQA010000002.1, forward strand.
TTTTGGACTACTTCAGTCCAAAGGTATATATTGTAGATTAAATTTCAAAATTCTTTTCGAGTTTAGTTTTCAACAGTAAGTAGTTAAAAAGTTCTTTATCCAATAACAATATTAAAAATGGAAGAACCTTTAGGCGGGCTGTAGAGGCTTAGTGTTTTGCCAATGATACTATTCTTCTTCAAATAGGTGATGAGTGCTGAACCCCAGTGAATAGTGGTGGGGATATTAAATTGGTGGGCAATCCTTTCAGGGTCATGACTTATTCTTAATTCATGTTTCCCGAGATTATTTCCATTGACTGAAATATTGAATTCACATTTTGCTACTTGTAAAGGTGTATTATTTTTTCTTTCCTCAGAAGTCCATTTCAGTTTAGCAAAAACCTCATCTCTGAAATAGGTATTTCTGTCAATCTTAACGCCGTCAATTTTAAAGTCCGCATCACCAAGCCGTAGCACACCCGTAATAGCAGTATTGCCTGAAACCTGTTGGGCACCTGAGCTCGGTAGATTTTTCTTTTGCCAAACTAAACTATTAGGTGAGATTTGAGACGTAGTATCTATTTCAAGCTCTTTTATTATTTTTGAAACTGTCTTATTTGTTTTAGGTTTTCCTCTGAAAGTGTTTGGAATTTTTGCAGTTGCTCTTTTCGGGATTTTTATACCTGTTTTTCCTTTTTCGTTGGTATCATTTGTTTGCTTACTATGTTTTTTAAGCCTGATTACTTCGTTTGGTACAATACCTTTGGCAATAAAATCTTCAATTACTTTAGGAGTTATTTTGAAAAGATTTGGATCATCAAAATTGAATAATCCTTTGTAATATTCTTTTAATTCAGAGAGAAGTTTTTCACCTTCTTTATCGCTGGATGAAAACTCGACAAGTAATGAGCTTTCAACATTCCCGAACAAGCCCCTTGCTGTCAAATTTGATGAGCCTATAATAAGTTTAGTTTCTTTTACACCTTCAAACAGATAAATTTTAGGATGAAAAATTGGTGGTTCTTCCTGATAGAAAATATAACTATTGATTTTAAGGTTATTAATTTCCTGAAGTGCTTCTTTTGATGTTCCTTCCTGGTCAATACCAACAATTAAGTTCAATGTTTTGAAATTTTTCTTTGCAATTTCAATATGCTCTGAAAGCCCAATTATACCCGCTTCACTTGCAAAGGCAGATATTCCTGTGAACGTTTGAAATCCTTTTTGAGACAAAAGAATTGTCAGATAGCTGCCTATTGAGTGTTTTGATTCCTGTTCAAAGCCCTGTCCTAAAAAAGTAATATTCATTCTTTGTCGTTAAATAATAGTATAACAAAAGTATAAAAAAGAGTTATAGATATATTTTCTGCTTATTCAAATGACTCCTTTTGTGTTATATCTCAATAAATAAATAGCCAATGGTTATGGCACTACGCCCGCGTGAGAGAAAGCTCAACCAGGCGGCTGGAGAGTTAAGTCAAGGACAGATTAACCGGGTTATTCAATAATAGGTCTCAGTTTTTATGTCCAAAAAAGATATTTGATTATCAATATATTATACCATCTGTCCTTAGTATTGAACGAAAAGCCCTTTAGACTTGTAGTGAAAGCCCGGTGGCGCTTTTCGCGCCACATGCCCAAATTACACATCCCTTAATCCCCTCTTAAATTAGAGGGGAAACCGCCGCGCTCATTGGCACATTCTCAAATTCATTTCACCAATTCCTCAATTGGCTCTCCCACGCAGCCGTTGGGTTCCATAATTTTAAGCATGGCGGCAATGGTGGGGGCAATGTCGGTGCCGTAAACGGGTGCAACGGTGCTGCCGCTCTTTATTTTCCAGCCATACCACAGCAGGGGCACGTGCAAATCGTAATTATAAAATGTGCCGTGCGTGGTGCCTTTGGGCTTGTCTTCGAACCAGCCGGGATTGAATATGATATACAAATCGCCGGAGCGCTGCGGGTTGAAGCTGTTGCGCAGGATGTGCTGCTCAAAATCGGGAAGCTGCTCGTCAATAACGCCTTCGGTGCGCACCACATCGGCAACGCCGTTCATTTTCATGAGGGTGCTGCTGACCACGTTAACCAGCTGCCGCTCATTAATTTTTTGGCTTTCTATAAGAGAATCGTTAAAATAAATTTCCTGGTTCACGAGGGCGGAAATCCATTTGCCGTCGCCAAACGTTTTTTGCAAAACAGTGTTCAGGGTTTTCATGGCATCGCCGGTACTGAACACGCCAGCGGGAATCTTATTCATTTGAGCATAGGCGGGCACCTCGGCAACACCGTGATCGGCAGTGAGAAATATGAGCACGTTATCTTTACCGAGATAATTATCCAAAAACGTGAGCAGTTTAGCCAAATCTTTATCGAAGCGCAGGTAGGTGTCTTCAATCTCTATGGAATTTGGACCGAACATGTGCCCCACATAATCGGTGGAGGCAAAATTGATGGTGAGAAAATCGGTGTACTGCCCTTTGCCCAACTGTTCGCCTTTGATGGCGGCGATGGCAAAATCGGCAGTGTAAGAATCGCCGAAGGGTGTAACACGGAGCAAATCTTTATTAGCCGCTCTGAGGTTGGGCAAATCGTGAGGGAAGATTGGTTTTGTTTCGCCATTGTATACATCTTCGTAAGGCATATCATCGGCAGTGCTTTCCGTGTATTGGTCAATGGGCAGCAGGGTTGTCCACGGTTGCGAGAGGTATTTATCAGCCAGTTTCAGGTTGTTAAAATCAATAACCCATTGCGGCAGGGCGCTTATATAATACGAGCTGGTTACCATGTTTTCGCTTTTATCATCGTACCAGTAAGCGGCATTGGCACAGTGACCGGCGGGGAGAATGGCGGCGCGGTCTTTTAATGAAATGCCGATGACCCTGCTTTTCATATTGTCGGACAAACGCAGTTCATCGGTAATGGTGGTGACGAGCATCCTGTTCGGCGACATCATACCTGACTTGTTATTTGCGCCCACGGTATGGGCGGTATCATCTTCCACGCAATACACACTTCTGCCTAAAGAGCGGTCGTACCAATCGTTGGCAATAACGCCGTCAATAGCGGGCACGGAGCCGCTGAAAATTGCACTGTGCCCCGGACCGGTGTAGGTGGGCACATAATTGTAATGGGTGTTGTCGCAGGAATATCCCTGCGCCAGCAAGCGCTTGAATCCGCCGTCTGCCGTATTTATCCCAATAGCGTGTGATGAAATCGTAGCGCATTTGGTCAACTACAATGCCGATGATGAGTTTGGGTTTGGCGGGTATAGTTGCGGTTTGAGTAATTTTGGTTTGGGAAAAAACTGTGTGGGTAATACTACAACAAAGGAGAAAGAGCAAACATCGTTTCAGCATAAAATAGATTTAGCGTGTAAAGGTATATGGGATATAAATGTAAGGAAGGTTAATTTAAGGTTAATAATTTAGTGCCGTAAAACATGGTAACAAATTTTATTACGGCATGATTTTCATTATTATTACTGCATGAAATTACTGTTTCCATTATTATTGCTTTGCTCACCCGCTCTGGCACAAACGGTTCATGTTGCATCTTCAAAAGTTATTACGGGAGATGAGCAGACGAGCAATTATCTTCCGATGCTGAAAAATAAATCGGTGGCATTGCTTATTAACCAAACGTCGCAATTTAATCATACACTTTTATTGGATACTTTAATACATTCGGGAATTCATGTTACAAAAATCTTCGCGCCGGAGCATGGCTTTCGCGGAACGGCTTCAGCAGGTGAAGTAGTGAATGATTCTATAGATGCAAAAACAAATTTGCCCGTTATTTCATTATATGGCAAGCACAAAAAGCCAACTGCTGCCGATTTAAAGGGTGTTGATGTGGTGGTGTTTGACATACAGGATGTAGGCGCGCGTTTTTATACTTACATTTCCACCCTGCAATATGTGATGGAAGCTTGCGCCGATAATCACGTTGCATTTCTTTTGTTAGACCATCCTAACCCCAATGGTTTTTATGTGGACGGACCGGTGCTGGATAAAAAATTTGCTTCGTTTGTAGGTATGCAATCTATTCCTGTTGTTTATGGAATGACGGAGGCAGAGTATGCTGAATTTCTTATCGGCGAAAAATTATTAGATACAAAAAACACGCTTGACTTTCACTATGTTCTTTGCAAAAATTATGACCACAATACCTTATACACTTTACCGATTTCACCATCACCCAATCTGCAAACTATGAAAGCTATTTATTTATATCCGTCTCTTTGTTTGTTCGAAGGAACAATTGTAAGCGTGGGCAGGGGAACTGACAAGCCATTCGAACAAATCGGTTACCCGGGGTGCATCATTGGTAATATTCGATTTACGCCTACATCGAAAATCGGAGCTATGTTCCCGTTGTACGAAAAGCAAATTTGTACCGGCTTTGACCTGTCACATATTGATACTAATTATTTGAAACAAAACAGACATTTATTTTTGCAATGGCTGATAGATATGTACAATGCTTATCCCGCTAAGGATAAGTTTTTCAATGATTTTTTTGACAAGCTCGCCGGCACAGACGAACTTCGCCTGCAAATTGAACACGGGCTGACCGAGGAACAAATACGAGATAGTTGGGCGGCTAAATTAAATGCATTTAAAGCCGTGCGAAAAAAATATTTGTTATATAAGGATTTTGAATAGTAATTTCCCTGTATGAGAATTGTGTTTATGGGCACGCCGGATTTTGCAGTGCCCTCGTTAAAAATATTAATTGAAAATAACTATAACGTAGTGGGGGTTATTACTGCGCCTGATAAACCTGCGGGGCGCGGCTTGCAGCCACGATTTTCTCCTGTAAAAAAGTTTGCTCTTGAACATAAGTTGAAAATTCTGCAACCGGAAAAATTAAAATCGGAAAATTTTATCAGTGAGTTAAAATCATTAAATGCCGATTTGCAGGCAGTGGTTGCATTCAGAATGTTGCCTGAAGTGGTGTGGAATATGCCGCCATTAGGCACCTTTAATCTTCATGCTTCGTTATTGCCACAATACAGGGGGGCAGCACCAATCAATTGGGCAATTATTAACGGCGAAAAAGAAACAGGAGTTACTACCTTCTTCCTGCAGCAACAAGTAGATACGGGCAAAATTATTTTTCAGGATAAAGTCGCCATTCGCGACGATGAAACAGCCGGTGAATTACATGACGAGTTAATGGTTAAAGGCGCTGAGCTTGTATTAAAAACAGTGCGCACAATTGAACAAAAGAATTATACGTTGCAAAAACAGCCAATGGAATCTAATTTAAAAAACGCTCCAAAGATTTTTACCGAAACCTGCAAAATTGATTTTAAAAAGCCGGTGAATACTATTTATAATCTCATCCGCGGATTAAGCCCACATCCTGCCGCATTTACTTTTTTCCAGGATAAAATTTTAAAAATATATAAAGCAAAGAAGATTGAGCAGCCCCACTCCTACATGATAGGAGAAATTATTACCGATAATAAAACATTCTTTCGCATAGCTGCCTCAAATGGTTTTATTGAAGTAATAGAATTGCAACCGGAAGGTAAAAAACGAATGAATGTGACAGACTTTTTAAATGGGTTAAGAGGAAAAAATTAGCGGCTATTGTATTTCCTGTCTATTCCTTCTTTCTTTTACCTTTAAATATAAGAACCTCAGAAAACCAAAACAATCCTCTTACAATACGATAACTTAACCATGCCCTGAATTGCTTCTTCCAATTGTATCTTTTCATCAGCCTATCTGGCGTAATTTGAATACAATCTTCCTTAATAATTTTCTCCAAAATATTATGAAGGTGAGATGCGAATGTTTCATTCATAATATCAACATTCAATTCGATATTGCTATAAGCGCTTAAATTATTGAGATCATAAGAGCCGACAGTCGCCCATTCTTTATCAACCACTGCCACCTTGGCATGAACATTACTTTTCCGGTACTCATAAATTTTAATGCCATTTCTCAGCATCCAGTCGTAAAGAAATTGTTTGGCGTTTTTCGCCACCCCCACATCGGATTTAGTGCCTGTAATAATCTTAATTTCCACTCCTCTCCTCACTGCATTCTTCATCAGTTTTCTGAAGACAAAGCCGGGAATAAAATATCCCCCGGCAATAATTATTTCCTTTTCCGCCGACCTGAATGCCCTTCGGTAAGTTAATGACACCTGGTTCTTATTTAACCAGGGGTCGTTTTCTCTCGCATAAACAAAACAGCCATGTGCGTGATTCTCATGCTCATTTTTCTTATTAAGAAATTCAGACGGTATTTTTCTCAAACGCCTTCTTTTCCATTTTCGAAGACAGATTAATAAAAGTTCGAGAGAGATTGGACCTTTAGAAAGCACGGCAAAATCAAGCCACGCCTTTCTACCGTGCAAGTCATTATAATTATCGCTTATATTAATTCCGCCAGCAATAGAATAAACGCCGTCAACCACAAAAATTTTATGATGCATCCGCCTGCTTATATGAACTGCCCAGTGCGAAAATAGTTGCCCGTAAAAACGAAATTCAATCCCTGCCGAAACCATTTCATCTATAAACTTTTTAGGAAGCGATGATGAGCCATAGGCATCAATCAATAAATAAATTTTAACACCCCGTTTTGCAGCGCGTATCAGCGCCTTTTGAATATGAGAGCCTGTGGTATCATCCTGAAAAACGTAGGTTTGAAGATGAATATAATATTCCGCCTTATCAATTAATTCCTCCAGTTTTTTGAAATACTCTTTGCCCGAAATAATCAACTCCACATGATTGGCTGCGGAAGAGGTATTCTTTTTTAAATGATGGAGATTACGCATTTACCGGAAATATACTTGTAAAAATATAGAATCTTGTTCATGTAAAATCTTTCGGAAGAAAATTAACAATTTTGTTTTATAATATTGTGAACGTATTAAGATGGATACCATAACCCATACCGTTATAGGAATTTGCGCCGGCGAGTTAATTGCCGGCAAGCAGCTTGGCAAAAAAGCAATGCTTTACGGCGCTCTTGCCAATAACATTCCCGATATAGATGTCTTTTCAAGATTATGGATTCACATGCCCGGTAGTTTATTGGCACACCCGGATTCACTCACTCCATTTTATTTGCTTTGATTTTTTCTCCAATTCTTGCTTATGTTTTTAGAAAGATTTACAGGAACAAGCCGGTCTCCTATCTTCGATGGCTTGCTATATTCGGCAGCGGCATTTTTACGCATATTTTTATTGATGCTTTCACAACGTATGGCACGGGTTGGTTCGAGCCATTCAATCATGTGAGGGTTAGTTTTAATACTCTATTTATAATTGACCCGCTTTTTTCGATACCTGTATTAATTGGCGCTATTGTTCTATTACTATTAAGAAAAGATTCGACTAAAAGAGTAAAATGGGCGAAATGGACGCTTATTATCAGCAGCGCTTATTTCATATTCGCCGCGGTAAATAAATTATATATAGATCATGTTGTGGAAAAATCGTTATCCGCTCAACATATTCATTATGATAATTACATGGCAACGCCCACCCCGTTAAATAACATACTGTGGTATATAATTGCCCGCAACGGCAGCGAATATTATGTAGGGTATTATTCGCTATTGGATGTTAATTCTTATATATCTTATCAAACCCTACCAAGAAACGACTCCTTATTATCAGGGTTGAAGAACACCACAAAATTGCAAAAGCTTATCCGCTTCTCTGACGGTTATTATACAATAAGTAAACAGGATGATGCCATTATTTTCAGCGATATGCGCTTCGGGCAGGATGGCGGATGGTATAATAAAGATGCGCCTTTTGCTTTTAACTTTATCTTACAGGAAGGAGTAAACAATAAGAATCCCCTTGCACTCAAAGGGTTCAGGTCTGTTAATAAGGAAGGACTGCTTAAACTGCTTGAGAGAATGGAGGGAATTGACCAAACGAAAGCCTTTTATTATAAGTGAATGACTCATTTGCAAAAAAAATCCGCCGGTAATACCAACGGATTTTGGCGAAATGGGAGAGAAATATTTATGAAGCAAGCTTAACATCTACCGCGTTTAGTCCCTTTTTACCTTCTTCAACATTGAAAGTTACCGTGTCCCCTTCACGAATATTGTCTTTCAATCCTGTGGAATGAACAAAAATGTCCTTTCCTGTTTCATTGTCGCAAATAAATCCAAAGCCCTTGGAATTATTAAAGAATTTTACTTTTCCTGTTTTCATTTTTATTGTTTAAGTAAGTTAATGTTACAAAGGTAACTAATAAAATTAATAAACCTAAAAAAGTTGAATGATAACAGTTCACCTTATATTGTTAAGAAAAATAATCCTTTTCTTCCTCTTATTTCTTAATCAGCCCGTCAAAGTATATAAGTGTGCGCACTAATTGCGATACGTAGCTCATCTCATTATCATACCATGCCACTGTTTTCACCAGTTGCTGGTCGCCGGCAACCAGCACCTTTGTTTGCGTGGCATCGAACAATGAGCCGTAAGTAATGCCAATTACATCGCTGCTCACAATCTCATCTTCCGTATAGCCAAAAGATTCGTTAGAAGCCGCTTTCATGGCTGCATTCACTTCTTCCTTAGTTACTTTTTTATTTAACACGCTGGTCAGTTCGGTAAGAGAGCCGGTAATGGTTGGCACGCGCTGGGAAATTCCATCAAGCTTTCCCTTTAGCTCAGGTAACACCACACCGATAGCTTTTGCAGCGCCTGTACTTGTGGGTACAATATTAGCCGCCGCCGCACGACCGCGCCTTAAATCGCCTTTGGAGTGCGGCGAGTCCTGTGTGTTCTGGTCATTAGTATAAGCATGTATGGTAGTCATGAGCGCGGCAGAAATGCCAAAACTGTCACTCAATACCTTTGCCATCGGGGCAAGGCAATTGGTGGTGCATGAAGCGCAGGAAATGATGGTTTCGCTGCCATCGAGGATTTTATGATTTACATTAAACACAATGGTCTTTAAATCGCCAGTGGCGGGCGCGGAAATGACTACTTTTTTTGCGCCGGCTGTAATATGAGCCTGTGCTTTGTCTTTATCAGTGTAAAAACCCGAACATTCCAGCACCACATCCACCTGGTGATTTTTCCACGGTATTTCAGCGGCGTTTTTTTGAGCGTATATTTTCACTTCTTTTCCATTAACCACTATTGAATTGTCTGTTGACTTTACATCCTGCCCGAAACGTCCCTGGGCTGAATCATACTTTAGCAAATGAGCCAATACTTTAGGGCTGGTCAAATCATTTATCGCAACCACTTCAATGCCTTCCATGTGGTATATCCGGCGAAAAGTAAGGCGACCTATTCTGCCAAATCCATTAATTGCTACGCGAACTGTTGACATGCTATTAGTTTTTTATTTAAAAATTGAGCCGCAAAGATATTTAAAAAACCCGTGTCTAAAGAACATAAACTATAAATAAATGCCGTTAAAAACTTAAAATGTTCGTAAGTTTGCGCTCCTTTTTAAGGGAGATGGCCCGTTCGTCTATCGGTTAGGACATCAGATTTTCATTCTGGGAAGAGGGGTTCAATTCCCCTACGGGCTACCAAAGAAGACGGGTTGGCATCTTTGCCGACCTTTGTTTTTTGCAACTCATTGACATTCTTACTCAAAAGGGTTAAAACCCTATTAATTCTTTTGGTTCGATATGAGCCACTATCAAATGTCAATTTTTCAGGGAATATTGAACCAACTAATTTTTGCTTAACCATATGGTCAGCCATATGGTAGTATTCAGGTAGTTTCAATAACAAACTAAAATCCCATTTTAAGTATTCACTAAAGCCACTTTCTACCGTTTCAAACTCACGTTTCCGCTCCTGAAACCCCCACATTTCGCGGTAATAATGGTCTTTCATTCGTTTATAGCTGTCCTTTTCCAGTTCGCCGCTAATAAACATATCGTCCGTTTTAAGCAGCTTATTTTTAAACTCCTCAATTTGCTTATCCAACTTTAGCAGTTCCTGTTTACGCTCCCCATCCTTTGCGCTAAACATATTTTCCATTGTTGACAGAAATACTTCAGCTATGGCAGGTCTCACCTCAAACGATGAAAGATATTGCTGAAACGTAGTATGTGCCTCATCAGCCCTAAAACGCTCTTTACAGCCGTTCTGACAATGATAATAGAAGTATTTGCCGCCATTTCCTTTTGAGCCGCTACCGGTTAAAACACCGCCACATATTTTACAAGTTAAGTAACCTCTAAGCGGCAGCATTTCATTTTTAGCAATTGGTTTGGCTACACTCCTTTTTTTGCCATGTTCAATATATTGACAGCGGTTAAACAAATCCTCATCAATTATTGGCTCATGTATTCCCTGCGCTAACTTTTCTTCCTCATCACGATAAGCAGGTATTAAAATTTTGCCGTAGTAAATCGGGTTTCTTAAAGTTTGTACAAACTGATTTTTAGAAACTTTTAAACCTTGCTTCTCTAAAATTTTTCGTACTTCATTTTTGTGGTAAAGCCCGGTAGCATATAACTCAAAACCCTTTTTAATTAGCGGCGCGTCATCTGTCACAAGCAACACAGGCTTATTTTGTTCGTCCCTGCCCATTTTATACCCCTTGGGTGGGGTACAAACCCACCGCCCCTCTTTCATTGCCTTTCTCATTCCCGCCCTGGTATTCATTGCACGGCGGTCATTTTCAATTTCAGGAGTTGCTAAATAAATTGCCAACAGCAATTTATTTTCGGGCACATCTAACTCCAACCACTGCTCCGCAGCGTTACAACTAACGCCATACAACTTTAGCTGCTCAATCATTTTATATGCCTCGCTGATGTTGCGCGAAAACCTATCCCACTTTACAAACAGCAAATAATCAATTCGCCGTTTGTTGTGTTTAATAAACTCAATAGCTTTTTTAAACTCAGATCTGTTAAATGTTTTGGCAGATTCGTCGTCTTGAAAATGTTCTACAACATCAATCTTTTTTATCTCGCAATACTTGCGCAGACGTTCTTCTTGGTCTCTTAAACTGTAGCCCTTGTCAGCTTGTTCGTCCGTCGATACGCGGGTGTAGATTATTGCGTTCATGTTGCATTCTTTTAGTTTTAAATACTTCGTAATCCAACGCACCAAAACTATATAAAATCTCTCTTATCTCTTTCACCTGTTCATAAGAATACTTTCCCCCGTGCTGTTCTAAAATCTTAGTGCATTGTTCAATGGAAAGCATTACGTAAAAATCTTTACGTAAAACTATCTCGGTTTTTAGAGCGATATAAGAAGTTGGGACAGCAAATTTTTAATTTGTGATAATTACCTTATAATGGTAAATTTGAATTTCAAATGAATTAAATTTTAAAAATTTATAACAAATATATTATGGCAATATTAATCTGCATTTTAGCTATAATAGCATCAGAACTTGTGTTTGACATAGGTTTTATTCCCATCTACATCATAGTCCGGCTATTGCATTTAATTTATGCCGTCCTGCATTTAAAAAATAAATACAGGTGGATGGTTGATGGAATATTAGTGGGAAGTAGTTTAATTTTCGTGTGTTGTTGTATTTCGTTACTAATTACAAGAAATCAAAAATTTTCAGAATTAGAAATAATATTGCTTTCAGTTATACTTCCATTAATAAGTGAGTTTGGTTATTTGAAATGCTTGGCTACAGGTAAACCCTATCCTATTTGGTTAAGATTACGTGGTGCTGCAAAAGCGATTGCACAACGAGCAGAATTTGAAGTTAATCTCGCTTCCTTACAACAAGAATATCTATTGACACATACTGCAGAGGAATTAAAAGAGGAAAGAAATGCTCATTTATTAGGAAAAGAGGCCTATGACAGGGCACAAGGCGGTTTATTTTACTTCTTTTTATGGAGTTTATTAGGTTATACAATAGGAATAATTCTGTTTCATTATGTATTTTTCTCATAAGAATACACCACAAATGAAAAGCGTGTTATGTAATAATTTGGAATATATTTTTACATTTCCTCAATTAAGCATAAAATTAAATCTCTATGTATAGTATAGTAGGAATAGTTTTTTGTCTTTTAGTTGGAATATTATTAGCTCACTTTGGATGGATTGCATTACTGTGGACACCAATGGGTTTTATAGTTGGATTGTATTTGTCAGCAAATATGATATTACCAATAACATTAGGTGTTCCAATGGCTTTCTCCTACACAGTAAAAAAGCAAATACGACCAAGAGTATTTTGGGCTATTTTGCGAACCCCACTATTCGCGCCTTTGTTGGTGTTTTTTCACCAACAAAGATTGGGGAAGCTAAACCTCTGCTGCTGTGGTTGGTGGGCTTGGCTTATGCTTGCGCTAACATCAACAACGGCTCAAAATTTAGTTTAATTAAAATTTGAAATTTTCAACATAGTTTCAATTGATGAAAGGGGGACATCATAAAGGATATTTCTTTCATTTAATTTAATTAAGTTAAAATAACCAATAAATTTTAAATTATCATTATATTTTTCAAAATATTTATACCGAAAACCATTTCGCGCCTTTGTTGGTGTTTTTTCACCAACAAAGATTAGATAGCTAAACCCCTACTGCTGTGTCTGATGGGTTTTTTACCCAATTACCTAGTGATTTAGCAAAGCGTTTTGTTAAGTCGTCTTGTCCTTTAAGTATTGAACAAATGTCATTAAAAGAAATTGTATCTGGGGAGTTGTCGTCGTTTCGTGGTTGAATAAAAACAATGATTATTTTGTAATCTTTGGCTGTATTAATAAGCTGTAAGTTTTCCTTTTTAATCCAGCCAAGTTGTGAAAGTTTTGAAATTAAATAGTCATATTTTTTGATGTATTTGGAATCAGTCGCTTTATAAATCTTGATTATTCCATCAATGAGTTTTCGAACATTGTTTTTTTGGGCTTTATTTAAATAATCATCTTGTTCAGATCTCCGAGAACTTTGGTCTGTTTTTAACTCAATGAGAAAAACATATTTGTCGTCTTCACTTACTGCAACATAATCAATCTTAAAAGACAAATCAGGTCGCTTGTGGTTTTCAACAACATCACCTGCTCTGACAGGAAATTCAGGAATCACTGGTTTTATTGTTTGTCCATATTTTGACTTAATAATTTCTTCTAAATAAATTGAAAAGAAAATATCAGCTCGTCTTTCAAGTTGATAGGCTGGCAAATTTCGCCAATCATCCATATGTGAAAATAATTTATCAATAAGAAATTCCATTGTCATCTTTTTTTTATTGTACAAAAATACACATAAAAGAATGGGGAGTATTATTTTATTTTCCCTTGCTGTGGCTGGCGGGATATACTTAATGTTTGCACTAACCCTAACAACGACTCAAAAGAATTATGTTATTTTTACTTTTACCAATTCATAATTAGCTCCCTCACCTAGTTTCATTTTGAAAAAAGTAACATTTTTATTGTGTGATGAACAAAGAGTTTTATAATTGGCAATATCTGCATCAGTTGTTTAAAACCCAAAAATTATTTCAACTAGCGCTTCATCTTTATATTTAAATACCCTATTGTCTCTATTTGCATTCATCAAAGATTTTGTTTTTACTACCCTTACTTCATTTTCATAACTCCATTGATGAAATTTAGGTTGTATTAAATATTCGACAATTTTTTTACTCTGTGTAATATGATTATAGTGGGGCATTATATTTCTATAATAAACTATTACTGGGATGTCGAATAATTCTGGATTCTTAGTAATGTCAAATTTAAGGCATATACCTTTATGATAATTAGAATAATGAGACCATTGAAGTATGCTATACTCATCAGCTGAAAAGCAACATACTCCCATCTCTTGCATAGCTTTAATTGATGCGTTTTTGACAATATCAGGGTTTGCATGAAGTTTACTTGATAAATCATTAATTTCTGAAATATCAGTTATTCCGCAACTATCTTTAAGCCAATCCTTTATTTGATCAATAGAAAAGGAACTACTAATTGGTATGTTACAATCAAAAGGATCGTTAAAATCAAGAGGATTTGAAAACCATAGTTCATTATTAGTAATAATATTTTCAGTATGATGATTACAAGTCCTAAACTTGAAAAGATATTGAGGATACGATTTTTGCTTCACGCCCATTATAATTAAATCTGTATTAGTCATAAATTTTTAAGTATTTTTCTAGCTAGTTGTCTGATTAGAATCATTTTCATTCTCATATGTCCATATTCTTCTATTAAAATATTTTTTATTATTTTCAGTTCTTGACAATGTTCCAAAAAAAAGATATAAAATAAAAGCAAAAGTTATAGCTACTATTATTATTGACATAAAGCTTAGATAATATCTGAAAAAAAATATCAGTAAAATTATTAACCAAGTAATAAAAACAGCAAAACTTACTGCTATATTGATTCTTGAAACAGAATAGGATGTATCTGATTTTTTTACCATCTTATAAATCGGTCCGGTAAATTGATCCTCTAGCATATCAATATGGGTTTCCCAGTTTTCTTGCCAAGATTTACTTCCTAAATTTACTAACGCCCAAGAACATGAGAAAATCAATCCCAAGCATATCACCAAAAGTTCAAATAATGGGTAATATTGATTTTTTGAAATTTCTTTTGATGAAAGGATTGCAAAATAACCAGCAAAAGTTGAAGCTATGAAAGCCCAAAAATAAGCTGCCCTACTCCAAAATAATTTAATTTCAAAGTCGCGATTTCTCCATGCAATTTTTAATGCCCTTCTCATTTTCTTTTTAATTACAGGATTATTCTTTATCTCTGTTATTTTACTAGTTTCCTCATATAATTTGAATTCTGAACTTTCAAATTCTTTAAAATACTGTTCAGTACTTAATCTTTTTAAACCTTGTGAGTTATTTTCTGTCATAGTATTTAATTTATAGATTACATTCATTAATTAAGCTAAATTTCAATAATTTCTATTTTGCAGTTTTATATTGATTTCGCTTAGGTTTTTAATATAAACAAATGTAATATTAATCTGACTTATTTTCTATACCCATAAACAGGTATTTTGAAATATACCGGAAAACAGGTAGTTGCTATAGGTAAAAAGAACACTAACAATAATCAAACACACTGCGCTAATGATTTTGTGAGTGGCTTATTAGCGCCATTTCTAATTGCTCCGCTTTTTTTCCTGTTGTTACACCGTGATTGTGTTCGTTGATAGTGTTAAGCTCAAAGTTGCAAACCAGCGCCTCAACAATGGTTCTGCGGTTCTCAATATTGCCACCCGAATGGTAGAAATGGTCTTTGGTAACAATGTTAAATTTATTCCAAAATTTTTCAATCATGGTATTTTCGCGCCAGTCATTATGGTGCCATGTTGAGAGGATAAATTTTGCTTTGGTGTTCAACAGCAGGTTAAACAGCAGCTCTTCATCTTGTTCTGTCCAGCCATTGTAATAGTCAACATACCTGCCAAAATAAGGCGGGTCGCAATAAATAATATCGTGTTCAGTGGCTAACGGTATTATCTCTTTAAAATTTTTAGTAGTAAAAATCCAGTCGCTATTTATTACAGCGCCCACGTTTGAAACCTGGTTCACAATTTTGGTTATATAAGACTGTGCGAACCGGTTGGGCTTTTTACAAAACGGTATGTTCCAATTTCCTTTTTTGCTAAACCGCATCATACCGTTAAAACCCGCACGGGAAAGAAACAGCAAGTCAAGCGGTGAGAAGTCAGTATTAAAGCGGTCACGTATAGCTCTAAAATGAACATACCCGTTTTCTTCCGCCACAGCCAGCTTTGCGCCTTCTTCTTCAAGAAAATTTTTAACCACGGCAGGAGTGATAGTCCTATCCTGAATTTTTTTATAGAAATTAATTATATGAGGGTTAATGTCATTTAATAGCGCCTTTTTAAATCCCGAATTAAACGCCACTACGCCCGTGCCTAAAAAGGGCTCAATCCATTTTCCTTTAATAGGAGTAATGGCAGTCACATCCATTATCCAGGGCACCAGTTTTGTTTTTATGCCCTGGCTTTTTATAGGGGGGATAATAACTTTATTACGATTCATCAACATCGTTTTGTTCTGCTGAACTATCATCTTCCTCGCCCAGTTTCTTTATCTCTCCGCTGTGTTTTTCAAGAATATTAATTCCACGCTCTTTGTATTCAAGGTATGTTTTTAAATTAATGTAAGGTCTCTTTATTTCAAGCGCCTTAGCCATATCAGCCGTTAAATAAAACATCCAATAATCATCATAAACTTCTTCACCCAATTCTGCAAACACACCCTTGCCGGTAGTCAGTTTAGTTATATCATTTGTGGAGCCGATGTTTTTTGTGTTGCCACTGCCCCGGGCTGGCTGAGGCGATTTTATATTTGGGTTGAACGAAAAATTTAAAATCCTTTATAACGGATTTAATCTTTTCCAATTCTTCAATTTTATAGATATTTTTTTCATTGGGATTTTCAGATACCTGCGAGTAAATTACGCCCAAAACAAGATGCGCTGAATAATCACCGTAAGGATATAACGTATTTTTTTTGCTGGTTCTGTTTCTAAAATACCCGGTAAAGGCGCCCAGGGTCATACTCTTTATTTTGTTGTCGGTGTCTTTAAACGTGCTCTTTATATCAACGGCAAATTTCTGTTTAGATTTTTTGGATATAAACGTTAAGTCGGGATAAAAATTTTGCTGTGGCGGTAATTCAAGTATAAGGTCATTCTTTTTGGCAAAGGCTTCAAATCTTGGTATTAACAGCAACTCCATTACCTTAGACACCACTTTCGTATCAATGGTTATAGTGTAGATATTTTTATAAATATCTATAAAGCCTTTCACTATCCACTCGCCCTTGTCAGTGGCAATAACTTTATTATAGCCTTCTACTTCTTTTTGTAACGCGACAAGTAGTTCCTCTTTATTCATTCATCAAAGGTAGAAAAAAACATAACTTCTATTTCGGGTTTTTTCCACCATTCGGCGTAGGTTTGAAGTAAAACATTGAAGTTGGCACATCGCCCAGCGCGAGGGATTGCAGACGGAAACCCCGCAGCGAGGAACGAGCGAGGAGTTGTAGCGGAAAGCCCGACCCGCCAGTTGGCGGGGGCGCCCAAATTTTTACTTTTATTTTACCAGCTATTTTTAGAAACAATCTTTTCAGAGTAGTAATAGCTGGATTTGCCGCCACCCTGGTAAGTTGCATAGTGAGAGGCAAAGGCATTAACAATTAAATACGCCGCGCTTTGGCTGGTGTGTCCGTATTTTTCATACGTGGCGCCTGTTACGCTGTCTTTGGCATATTCTTTTAACTCAGTGCCATCCGCAGCCTCTTTCAGGTACATAAAGTCGGTAATAGTGTTTTGGCACTTCCTGTCAATTAAAATCCTTATGCCGCCAAAGTTCTGTTCAAAAATGGTATTCATAAAATTGCCGCGGGTTACAACAGAAGGCGCTTTGCTGTCAACCCTCAGCCGGGGGCTAAACTGTTCCAGTTCAGCGCAAATAATTCTAAAGTAATTGTAGCCCTTCATTTGCCCCACATCTTCACGCCGCCCCGATGGGTCGCCATAAATAAATAGTCCCGAAGTGTGGTTATTAAACTTGCGTTTAATCTCTTTGCAGGTGGCTTCTATTGTGTTTTTAGGGTGGCGCAAACAAACTTCATCAATTTGCGTGGCTGCGTTGCCCTGTAGCTGCCAAATGGTGGCTGTCATGTAAGGGTTAACGTTGAAATCGAAACTGATATGCAGAGGCAGGGAAGCGTCATAACATATGTTCGACGTATGTTTTTCATATGAAAAACACTTGTAAAATTCGTTACCTGATTGCCGCCGCCCCCACAAACCTTTTGTGTAAACCATGTAATAGTAAGGGTTCACATTTTTTATCGCCTCATGTTTTGTAATTCTGTCCGCAGAACAATATTTGTTATCCTGGTAAACAGTGTGAGTGCTTGTGTATTTTAAATCGTGGTTAGGCATTTCAATTTTTCCCTCAAACGTTTTTTCGTAAGGTCGCTCTTTGAAAAAAATTCTATACAGCCAAAAGTTTTCAAAATCCTCATCACATTCGGGATTGAAAGAAAACCACTCTTTAACTCTACCCGAGTTGCTTCGCAACGTGGTAGAGGCAATAATGTAATCCGCCTCAGTAAGTTGGTTCCCTTCCTCAAACCAGGCGTGTGAGGGATTGCTGATTGATTTTAAACGTTCGGGTTTGTCACAACCCCTTGCAATGAATTTATTTCCGTTAGCACAAATTATTTCAAGCGGAGCAACCTTAAATTGAAACAGGGAACCTATCCCCCACTTATTTACAACATCTTTAATTGTTTGCCATTGTGAATCCCGAATACTTCCTACTGTTTTCTTAACCAAAATACATCTGAAATATTTTGACTTTAAACACTCTAAAACTAATAGCTGCGCTATAAAGTAAGATTTGCCGCTGTCGCGGCCACCCCACAGAAAGTTTATATCTGCGTCGCTGTTTATCAAGTGCCTGTAGCAAGGAAGAAAGATATTTTTAGAGTAACGAATATCAATCGTCTTGACTGGGTTCATCTTCTTCAATTTCAATTACATTAAACTCAATTCTATCTGCAATCATTTCCACTTTCTTTGGGTAAACGTATTGCACATATTTTACAAAAAGCTCTAAATAACGGGCAGGGTTTTCTTCTCTAACCTTTCTAAACATTTCCTCTAAATATTGTTCTTCATTTCTAATTGTTGAAAGAAAGAGTTGCTGTATTTCCTTTGTATTTCTATTTAAGACTCCCTTCGGTCGCCCTGAATTTCCATTTTCAAAAGGTTTACCCCTCGTATTTTTGCGTATTTTACGTGAACTGTCATCTTCCATTTTCATTTCCTTTGCTTAACCCCTTTTTAAAGGGGTTTACTATTTATTTTTGGTTTAATGTAGGTTTGGGAGGTAACATAGCTATACAGCGACCACATTTCTGTAGTTCACTTTGGGGAAATCAATAACCTTCACCTCAAGCAATGGCTTGAGCTGATAGAGTTTCAGCAAATCTTCTTTAAAAAGGTTCGAGAACTGTATCTTTGGGGCTACCAAGTTTTATTGCAAATTCAATTTAGGGCGAGCCTATTTGTTTACAATAAAATTTTTAGTTTGCTGTTAATCAGCATGTTCTGAACATGGTGTAAACAACTTTTTGCCTCATCCCTAACCTTTCTCCAAAAAATGGAGAAGGGCATTTGCTTCCTGTGAAATTCCCGAAATGCACAAATATAAGATGACTGAGTGCCCTTCTCCTATAGGAGAAGGGTTAGGGATGAGGCTACAATTTCAAAGAACATTTATTTTATCCCGACAAAATTATTGCAATAGTTTATGCAATGAGAAAAGTTGGGACAGAAAGTTTTTGCTTATTGAGGGACGATAGGCGAGAGACGAAGGGCGAGGAAAAAGCGCCATTACAATGACAGCGTTGTGTGGGGTGCCGTCGTCCCGCCTTTGGCGGGACGGAAAATATCCCCCTCTATATTCGTCATGGCGAGGAGGAACGATGAAGCCATCTCATGCTTGTACAACCCAACCAAACCTTGTCAACTTTTGAATTTATGATATTGATAATAAATGGGATATATATTTAACAAACCGAAACTAAAATGGAAGTAAAAGGAAAGTTGGTGCATGCCTGCCCTACTCCCGCTTTGCGGGACGGAAAAGTTTGAGTTTGGATATTCCCCTCCTTTTTTCAAGGAGGGGGGCCAGAGCAATAGGGACAGCCGGGGTGGTTTTATTTTTTAAAATGCTTTTTTATTTCTTCAATTACCCCTATGCTGTTCTTCATCACCGAATCATTTTCAAATCTGATTACTTTGTAACCTAATTGTATTAGATGTTCTGTGCGGTCGCCATCTTTTAAAGATATTCCCTGGTTATTATGAGGTTCACCATCCAACTCTATAATAAGTTTTTCTTTAGTACAATAAAAATCTACAATATAATTCTCAATGCTATGTTGACGCCTGAATTTACGCCCGCTTTGCCCGCTCTTAAGCAGCTTCCACAAGGTGGATTCTGCAAGAGTTGAATTATTCCGGAGTTCACGTCTACGTTGTTTTAAATATATTCTGTTATTGATTTTTTTTGGCATATTGTCTTATTTAAATAAACCACCCCGGCTCTGCTATAAGCTTTGCCCCCTCCTTGAAAAAAGGAGGGGAATATCCGTATTATCTAACCACTACTATCTTACCCGTAAGTTCTTCTCCATCCTGTAAATCCAATCTATAAAAATACATAGCCGGTGGCAGGTTGCGCATATCGTAGTTATTGGGGTAGTCATATTTTTTGTAAAGTGTTCTACCCAACTCATCATAAATTGTAACACTGTTGCTGCCTTGCGGCAGGTTAATAATGCTCCACTGGGTTTGGCTGCCCCTGCCATAAATAAATGTGGGTATGATAAGTGGAGGTGTTACAGGGCAATTAGCCACCGTAACCGTTTTTATTATGCTATCTGCAGCACAGCCCTCATACGCCCACATGCTTACATTGTAAGTGCCAAGTGAGGTAAATTGATGTGAAGGGTTTTGCAACGTTGAATGATTATTGCTGCCGCTTGCACTATCTCCAAAACTCCACCACCACTCTTTTGGTGTGATGTTGCTGCTATCTGTAAAAGTGGCTGTGCTATTTGCACAATTAACAGAGTAAGAAAAGTTAGGCGTAAAAAGTGTATCCGGGTAATACAAGGCATCTATATTATTAGGCATATCATAAAACATTTCATGTCCACCAATGGACACGCCATCATTATTATATTTGCATGACGTACCCTCTAAATTTGGCTGATTAATAACGCCTACACTATCAAATTTTGAATCCGCTACATAAATTTTTCCATCCGGTCCCAATTGCAGTCCGGTAACTCCTGTATTAGTATTGTTTTGGTAAATAAAAGTGATTTGTTTTGTGTTTAAATCATACTGGTACAAATTATAACTTTCGCGAATATTTGTAAAATAAACTTTTGAATTGTCCGGTGAAAAAGAAACACCCCAATCCCCCTGAATATCAGTATCCGGTACATTAGACCAAGGTACTTTAGTCATTAATGATATTTCACCCGTTGTTTTATTGAAATCATATAAATAGGCACAAGTATCCGTTTTAACTTCGCCATAACCTGCCATCAACATATTGCCATAAGGAGATGCTTTTAAGCAGCCGCCATCACTGGGTAAATCAGTATTATAGCCAGTGAAACTACTTGGAGAGATAACAGGTGAATCCATATTTAAACCGTTGGACGTTAATTTATAAGAAAAAAAATCGAGTAGTGAATCCACGAAAGTTATTATCCAAAAACCATTAAATGAGCAGGCGCGGACAGTGGTAACTTTTTCTGACCGATTATCGCAAACAAAAATATTTTTCTGTGCCACATCACCTAAACCGCCATTCAACCGCATATTAACAATATCATAATTTAGACCGTTGTTTGTGCCATCACTGATGAAGCAATCTGTTGTGAACAAATAATAAGAAGAATCATCAGCAGGGTCAGGAACTATCAATGCGCTTTGTGCACTTAAATCACACCCAAACAACCCGCCACCGTTTGGCATAGTATTTCCATTTCTATCATAAGCATTCTCACCGTCAGATGAAAATAATAATTGACCTGTATGTTTATCGCAAATCACTGCGTCACCTGCTCCCTGCATAGGATTGGGTATTGTATTTACCAAAAGTTGTCCGCCATTGAAAATAAGGCTACAATCATCAGTAAAAACCCATGAATTAAATTCTTTCTGCGCAAAACAGGTATTGGAAAAAAGCAAAAAGAGAGACATAAGCAAAAACTTATACCCCTCTTTAATTATTTGCATAGTGTTATTTTATAACAGCTAATTTACCTAATTTATCTGAATCTCCTTCAGATGTTAGTTTATAAATGTAAATCCCCGATGAAATATCAGATACGGACATAATTGTTTGCCCTGATTGAGTATTTATTGCAAATGATTTTATTAACTGTCCCGTAATATCATACAAATCAAATATTCCATTGTCGCCTGTTAACTGATAAGAGATGGTTACCTCATCCTTTGTAGGATTAGGATACAGTGAAAATTGATTACCAATATTACTTATCTGCGCTATTCCCGCCAGTTTTATGTCAGCCGAATCGGACGATGTGCTGCACCCATTAGCTTCGTTATTTACAACCACCCAATATTCACCGGGAATTGTAATAGTCAGTTTTTGGCTGGTGTCATTTAAAAGCAAGGTATCATTGCGATACCATTGATTGTCATAATGAGAGCTTGAAATAAGAGTGTCCACATTCTGCGTAAACGTTGGTTTATTGGGAGAAGGTATAACAGTTACAATAGTAGCACCTGTAGCCGCACAACCACCGGAATCAATACCTGTTACCATATAGGTAGTTGTCAAGGTAGGACTAGCACTAACACTGTCATTGGTTGCAGTTGAATCGCTTAATCCCGTGGCAGGTATCCAGATAAAACCAGAGCCGCCGCCTCTAACGTAAAGCGTAGCACTTTGCCCGCTGCAAAACGAGGTATCAACAGGTACAATAGTTAATGGCGGAGCCGGAGTAACGTTAATGTAGTTCGTGAACGTTCTGGTGGCGCTGTCGCAGCCGTTCCATGCGGTTAGAGTAACATTATAAGTGCCGGCGGTATCATATTCTATAATAGGATTTTTGGCAGTAGAAGTATCGGGTGTTCCCCCCGGAAACTGCCAATACCATTGTGTGGGCGCGTAATCAGATGTATCATTAAATGAAATTGAACCTCCGGAACATACAGAAGAAACAGACGAAAATGACGGAGTGTCAGTGTTTGCAGGGATATATTCCCAAAGGTCAGTCAGGGTTTGATTTGAACTACCTACTCCTAAACCCACAAAGCGTGATTTGCCAAGAACGAACGCTGGTGCGAAAGCACGGCTGGGACCTCCGTAATTAATAAGTTGTGTCCATGTGTTATTAGCCGGGTTATATTGCCAGAAATCATCAGTATACACACTTTGATTTTCATCGGAGCAGCCAAGCCCCACGTATCCTTTATTGCAGGTGGCAAGCCCGCTGGCTCCCGACCGGGTGCCGCCGCCAAAGTCAGCTACCTGTGTCCAAACCTTGGAAGTTGTATCATATTCCCAAAAGTCTTCATTTATTGAGGTTATTCCCCAACTCGTGTTAATTGAAAGCCCTGTTCCCACATACGCTTTATCGCCAATAACAAAAGAAACACAGTTCTGACTGCCACCACCCGGGTAATCAGCAATCTGCGTCCATGTATTGGTTGACGGGTCGTATTCATAAAAATCCTTAAATTCCTGCGAAGAACTGGGCGTACCGGATACCCCGCAACCGATATACCCTTTTCCGTCAAGAGCGAATCCTACGGCATATCCCCGCGGGGCGCCGGGAAAATGCGCTAGTTTTGACCATTGCACCGTTCCGGGATCATATACCCACATCGTACTATCCCAGTAATAACCGAAATTCACACCCGTTCCGGCATAGCCTTTTCCATTGATTGAAAATGCTACCTCCGTACCGGAAGCCAGCCCGGGAAAACTGGGTAGTTGTGTCCATGAATTTAATAAGGTATCATATTCCCAAAAATCCTGCGAGGCACCCCCCACACAATAGCCCATTCCTAATGAAGGAATGGAAAACGAGCCGCCGCCGCGACCGGCACCCGGGTAAGTTGCCTTTTGATTCCAGACCTGCGCCGAACTTACCTCATATAAAGAAATAAAGAGCGCCAGCGTAATAATTTTTTTCATATAAATTTTTATACTATTTAAAAAATGTTTTTCTTCAGCAATAAAAATAATAATTTAATCAAAAAAATATTCTGATTTCTCTACTGCTTAATCACAGGCACCGCTGCCCTGCCTGTTTTATTTATCACGATTATAAAATAAACACCACCCGAGGAATTAGATAAATCAATTTCATTACTATAATTTAATGAGGATTTACAAAATACCATTCGTCCCAACACATCTGTAATTTGCAGGTTCCAGTCATTCACCTCTGCCACTGACGAATTTATTTTAATAAATATGTTATTATTAAATGGATTAGGATATATTGATAACTGATTACTGATAGTGCTTATCTGAGCTATTCCAGCCAGTTTTACGTTAGCCGAATCGGACGAGGTGCTGCACCCATTGGCTTCGTTATTTACAACCACCCGGTATTCACCGGGAATTGTAATAGTCAGTTTTTGGCTGGTGTCATTTAAAAGCAAGGTATCATTACGATACCATTGATTGTCAAAATGAGAGCTTGAAATAAGAGTGTCTACCACCTGCGTAAACGTTGGTTTATTGGGAGAAGGTATAACAGTTACCACAGCGGAGCCGGTTGCCGCACAGCCGCCGGAATCAATACCCGTTACCATATAGGTAGTTGTCAATGTAGGATTGGCGCTAACACTGTCACTGGTTGCAGTTGAGTCGCTTAATCCCGTTGCAGGTATCCAGATAAAATCTGAGCCGCCACCCCTAACGTAAAGCGTAGCGCTTTGCCCGTCTGCAAAACGAGGTATCATTAGGTAAAACAGTTAATGGGGGAGCCTGAATAACAATAACGGAATCCATTCCTGTTGCCAGGCAACCGAGAGAATCATTCCCGTTTACTCTATAGGCAGTTGTTACCGATGGGGTAGCAACAACGGAATAGCCTGTCGTATCATTCAACCCGGATGAGGGTGTCCATACAAAGTTTCCTGCCGTATCGGTTAGTTTAAGGGTAATGCTTTGCCCGCTGCAAACCTTTGGCGATTGCGGTTCAATAGTTAATGGCGGCGCGGGGTTAACAGTAACAATAATTGAGTCATTGCCGGCAATACAAACAGTGCCGGTTGCGGCAACAGTATATGTAGTGGTGGTTGCGGGCGATACGGTAATACTACTGCCGGTATCGGAATTACTCCATATATACGATGTGCCGCCAACGGCATTCAGTGTAACAAGTGCGCCAGGGCAAATAGTGGTATCGCCGGTGTTTACTGTCACAGTGGCAGGCACATAGCGCCACATTTGCAATACATAATTATTATTATTACCATTAACACTATCCGTACCTCCAAAAACAAAACCGGTATCTCCCATTGCAAACCCCTGTGATGCACTAACAGGAGTGCCCGGAAAATTCTGTAATCTTGTCCAGGTACCTTTCGGACCATCCGAAGGGTCAAACATCCAGGTTTGAAATGTGCCGTCAGCGCTCGAATGAATGGTGTCGCCCAACGTAATAATTAACTTGCCGCATAAAACAAAAGAAGCGGGCTGCAATTCACCAATAGCAGGTAATGACGTCATGGTATCCCACGTATTTGTTCCGGGGTTATAACGATACATGTCATTTAAGGCAACGTTGCTTGGATTTGTAGGGACTCCTAAACCTATATACCCCATTCCGTTTGCCGAAAAACCTACAGCAAAAATACGTGTACCCGGAACTGATGCCAATGTACTCCAGGTATTGGTAGCCTGATCATACCCATAAAAATCATCCAGCGACTGTTGCCCGGTATTATATCCCGTACCAAAATATCCTTTATTGCCGATAGAAAAACTTGCACAAAAGGCTCTGTCTCCTCCCGGCGGAGTTCCTAAATTTATCCATCCTGCAGAGGGAGTATATCCCCAAAAATCATTGTGCCAGCCGTTGTTATATCCATCGCCCATATAACCCGTATCACCAATTGTAAAGAAAAAACCATCATCACCTCCTGAGCCCGGGAAAGGCCGTGTCATCTCGTTCCATGTATTGCCGGCTTGCGTGTATGTCCTGAAATCATTGGTATAAGGATTACCATTGTCGCCGCTGCCCAAATAAACCGTATCTCCAATAATAAAAGAGGATGCTCTTATTCTTCCAAAATCACCGTTAGCATTTACATTTGACCATTGCGCCAATGTGGTTTTACCAATCAATAAAATTAATACGGCAATAAATTGTGTTTTAAGAAGAGTTCTTTTCATAGTACAAATTTAAAATAAAAATCAGTTGAATCGGAATAAGAATTTACTATAACAAGCATTTAATAATTGAGTTTGAAAATAAGAACAATAAAGGCTAATTCAAAACCGGGAAAAAATTAATTTTAATGACAGAATAATACTATTCAATTCCTGTTACCCCATTATTATCTAAACGATGAACAAGTTGATCAATTACTTATAACTTCAACTCTTTTGTGATTGAAACAAAATAATTGCTTATGTAATTAAACATGAAGGTACTTATAAAAATAGAGCGCTTTATCTTATTTTTAGGTCAAAATATTTTTATGAAAAAACCGGTTCACTTCTATTATTAATTTTGATTTATCATAACTTAGATTGTCCAATTCCGCTTTAGGAGTGGTGCCGTTCATAAATCATATCCGAAAATTCAATGGCTATTTTTTATCAATAATTGATAGCTTTTTTAGTAACCCTATATTTTCCAAAATGTCAATGCATTTATCCATCACATTTATTATAACCCTAAAGAATAATTTATATTAAATGGTAAATTATTATATATTATTATTTATTTTCGGGAATATTTAACCGAAAGGTTATTTTTGTTAGAAATGCGGTTCAATCATCCTTTGCAATTAGAAATAATGAAACTCTCAATTTTAATACCTTGTTATAATGAAGAAAGAACAATTCTTGAAATCATTAAGCGAGTGAAGGAAGTGCCACTTCCCGAGCTTGAGAAAGAAATAATTATAGTTGATGATGGCTCCACCGATGGTACGAGAGAATTGCTTAAGTCACTTCCACCTAGTCCTGAACTTTCAATTATTTTTCATACCAAAAATAAAGGGAAGGGTAGTGCAATTCAGACGGCACTTAGCCGGGCAACAGGAGATATTTGTATTATTCAGGATGCAGATCTTGAATACAACCCTTCTGAATATCCTAAACTACTTTCTCCGATACTTCATGGTCAGGCGCCGGTTGTCTATGGGTCTCGATATCATGCTGCCCGAAGTGACCCTGCTCAGCGGTTTCGTCTTTTTCGCTACGGTGTTTTATTCCTCACTCGCTTTATTAATTATTTGTATGGCTCGACTTTGACTGACGAAGCAACCGATTACAAAGTTTTTAAACATGACATTCTCACCTCGCTGGTACTACGCGAAAATGGCTTCGGCTTTTGCCCTGAAGTTACCTGTAAACTCCTTAAAAAAGGAATTGAAATTACCGAGGTGCCGGTGAGGTTTACCTCCCCACGATCGTTTAAAGACGGTAAAAAGATCCGATGGACAGACGGGCTTGTTGCATTTTGGATTATTTTAAAGTATAGGATTATAAGTTAAAGTTCCTGACTTTTATATTGGTTAATTTATATATTGTAATGCTAATTTTAATTGACCATATATTTGGCTATTTACCTATATTTTTAAGGTGGGCAAATAGCTAAAATCCAATATTTTTCTTTGCATTGAACACCCGCTGCCATAAATAAATTATAAATGCGATTGATAAAGTAACAATGGCAAGGTAGTACCTGAATAAAGTTGGTGAACCAACAATATTGAATAGAGCATATGACAGATAAAAAGTAAGGTAAAAAATAAGACACCGGTTAAACCATCCGTCATTTTTATAAGCCCGCACAAAATAATAAGCAGTTACCAGTAGTAGAAATAAGATATTAATAAGAGTGAAGAGCCAGCTCCATGGCGCCATAAGAATATAAATCAAACCCGCATAAGATCTATCAATTTTATTTGACGGAAAGTTGTAAAAGGTAGTTTCAGGGTACCCAAGTGTTGTAAAATATTCATTATATTTTTCTAAAAGTTCCACGGGTGGATGAAAATAAACCGTTATGTTTGGCCAAATATAATAGCGCAAATATTCTAATGGATATTTTTTTATCACCTCAGTGCCAAATTCTTCAAATACAGGTCCCATAGCAGTAAATGATAAAAGATCGTATTGCGGTTGTTTTTTTTTAATCACAAATACAGGTCCCGCAGAATTCCATGATAAAAGCTTCGGATGTAAAACTATAAATCGATCAATAGATTTGCCTGAGGGATGCAAGTTATAAGATGGCAGGTAAATCTTTGTAAAGTAGTAGTTTTGGTACTGGATAAGTGGGCTATACCAACACCACATATATTGAGTATTAACAATGGTATCAGGATTAAAATGATTTTTCGTCTTTAAAGAATCGTAGAAGTGCTTGATAAAAACACACATCTCTTTAGAAGTTTTTGTATCAAAATCAGCAGAATCAAAATTTACATGTTTTAACGGAAACATAGCATTACTGGCTAATTGCCATCCGCCAAAAGCTGAAAAAGTAGCAATACCGGTTGCCTCTTCCGTTTTATAAATGGTAGAAATTATCATTTCAATAATTAACAGGAAAGTAATTGTAATACTTACTATTTTTTTCCAGATGGACTGCTTCGATAGTATATATGCAATTGCAACCATGAGTGGATATATTAGGGCATTATACCTCAGGAGAAACAGCCAGTATAGTAAAACCAATTGTATGAAAAAAAGTATCCACCGCTGGACGATACATTATCCATAGCAAAACAGTGAACCACATAACAGAAAGGCCGGCAAAAAAGGCATCGCTTAATACGTAATTGCTGTATAGCACATATAGGGGATTGCACATTAGCAGTATAAAAAGCAATACCCGGTAAATCTTTTTTAAAGAAAAGAAATATAACAGTGTAAAAAATAAAAACAAGTTGGCAATGACATTGGATATATATTGCGCGAAAATCAACAAGCCATCGGAACGGGAAATAGCATGAAAAAATACCAAAAAATAACTATATCCTAATTGACGGACGGTGGTTGGTAGCTTTAAGTTTGCTGCTTCAATATATGCCCATGAATCGTTGAAATAGCTTCCAACCGGATACAAAACTCTTAATACTATAAAGTAAATAACCGTTATTACAATGCTAATCAGCAGAAAGCGCAAACAAGATTTATCCTTGATAATAAACCTAAAAAATGACATAGATATAATAGGTAAATTAGTTACCCCATCATCAGGACAGGATCGGTGCAAAACTAAGTTTTTTTTGAGTCCCTCCCAAAAATCGTTCAATCCTAAAGTAGAAAATTATTCCTTTACAAAGGAGGTCTGGTAATATTCTTTATCATTTCCGTTGACTTTCAGCAAGTATATGCCTTCAATGAAATTTGAAATATTCACAATTGTTTCTTTTTCTGTAAGGTTGCAACTGTATACTTTTCTTCCGGTAACATCAAAAACTTCGATAGAGGCAGGCGTTGCAGGAATTTCCTGTGTTATCAGGTATATGGATGAGGCGGCAGGGTTGGGAAACACCTGGAAACCAGGTTGCAATTCACTGAGATTATCAATAAAAGTTGTGGTTTCTTTGAAACGAATAATGGCTGCCGACCCCGCCGGAACCCCTACCTGGGTAGCATTGGACATCACTGTTAAATTTTGCCAGTTATAGGCGGCACATAGTCCGTTTGAAGTAACTTTCTGGGAGCCAAGACTTACATTCACAGTATCTGTCAGCGAGTCTGCGTTCAATGTAATGTAATCGGCACTGGTATAGTTCGTGCTTCCTGCCTGTAATTGTATTAAAGCATTTTGCAATGTATCCTTATTCACTACAGTTACGAAAATCGTATTGGTACTGTCAATCACACTATAAATATTCAAATTGATGTTGTTGTTGGTAATTACAGAAGGAATGAATTTACCTTTGCTGCCTGCCTGGAAAGCCAATATACCATAATAAATGGGCTTTGCCTCATAGAGGTTATTTGAATAAGCAATAGGGGTATAGACAAAATCAGTTAAGCCGCCATGAAAATTAACCCCAGCACAACCTGCCGAAGCCAGCGTATACATATAATCGAGCGCCCAGAGTGAAGAAACGAAAGCGTCACTTACTCCCACTTGCCCGTGATTGTACAAAGAGTTGCATTCATCCATTCGAAAAGGTAAAGGAATGCTATCGGCACATTGTACAAGTGCGTCAGCCTCTGTTAGAATGTTGTTTTGCTGCGATTGGCTAAGTAGGGTTATTACTTGCTGGTGAACGGGAGCTGAATATGCTCCCGCTATATAGTAATGTTGGGTCAGCAAAGAAAAAATGCCTTTCATATTCCTGCAAAAAGGCATAGTAAATGTAGAATAAGCATAAGCAGACACCGGTCCCGTAAAGATTGCTGAAGGATTATAATACCGTACAGTGTCATAATACTGTGTGTATTCCGAGTCGTAGGAATTTACCCAATAGTAGGAAGATCTGTATCCGTTGCTGTTATACAGATCCGGCTCATTACCCACTTCAAAACCCCATACATTCGAAGCAAAGTTTTTCATGATATAACTTACTTCGCTGTCAGCCAGCGAAGGGTTATTATCTCCTCCCAGGTTCAGACCCATAAGCACCTTGCAGTTTGCCTTATTTATAAAACCATAAAAGCTGTCTATTTCGGCTTCTGTAAAACGAGTGCTGCTTGCTGTAGTGCTGAAGGTATCCTGATCCACCGAGTTACCGCCGATACGAACAGATTGGATGCCAAGTGTCTGAAAAAAACGGAGCAGCGTATCTTTTGACGGGGCAAATGTGCTGTTGTTCAGATTATAAGTTTCAAATGACAGTCCCGCAAAATCACTTGGTATCTGTAGTCCGGGCGAAATTGGGTTCAACACCACTTGAATGGTATCCTGTGCAAACGATTTCAATGAGAAAAAAGAAAAAAGCAAAATAATGAAACCCCTGAAAGACATAATTTTTTTTTAAAGATAATGAATCATTTCTTGTTACGCATTTTTATTTTTAACAAAGGTTGCTAGTACGTCTGAAAGAAATCCCGTTATCACCCCCGCTGATATATTTTATTTATTTGAAATCGGATGAGGTGTAGGATTTGGAAAAGTGCTAATAACAAAATAAATTGCTAAATTTAAGTGGCGTATAATTATATTTAAACTCGTATTTTTTAAAATTGCTGTTATGGAAAAACAGTTAGTGACTGTTTTATTCCTGTTAATTATTACTGCCTCATGGTGTAAGGCTCAAAACCCTACCCTATTGGGAATGACAAGTTATGGAGGAAAGCCGAACGAGGGCACCATTTTTAAAACCGATACTGCAAGCGCAGAAACCGATTTATCAAGGGGTATATTTTATAACTGTGATAAATAAAACAGACCATGTGGTGTTTTCAGTAGTAAAACAGAATTAAGACAGTCTTTTCTGTCCATTCAATCTTTTACTAAGAAAAAGAATTTGGCGAAACCCTAAAAAACAATTATTCATTGAATACCAATCCCTAAAAATGTTAGCTGAAGAAATAGAAGTTAGTATTATTATGCCTTGTCTGAATGAGTCCGAAACTCTTTCAGTATGTATTCGCAAAGCAAAAGATTTTATTCAAAGTAATAAAATAAATGGTGAAATAGTAATTGGAGATAATGGAAGTACCGATGGTTCGCAGCAAATAGCTATTCAGGAAGGAGCCATCTTGGTGAACATAAGTGAAAAAGGGTATGGGGCAGCATTGTTGGGTGCAATAAACAGCTCAAAAGGAAAATATATTATCATGGGCGATTCTGATGATAGTTACGATTTTAAACATCTTATGCTATTTATTGAAAAACTTCGAGAAGGATATGATTTAGTAATGGGCAATCGCTTTAAGGGAGGTATTAATAAGGGTGCAATGCCTTTTATGCATCGCTATTTTGGAAATCCTGTTTTATCATTTATCGGCAGGCGATTTTTTAATATCCCCATCGGCGATTTTCATTGCGGATTAAGAGGGTTTAACAGAACTTCCATACTTTCAATTGGCTTAATGACAAGCGGTATGGAATTCGCCTCTGAAATGGTGGTAAAAGCAGCGCTGTTCAATCTAAAGATTACAGAAGTTCCAACTACTCTTTCCCGCGCCGGAAGAAGCAGGGCGTCTCATCTTCGCACCTGGCACGATGGGTGGAGGCACTTACGTTTTTTGCTTATGTTCAGTCCCAGGTGGCTTTTCCTTTACCCGGGATTGTTTATTTTATTTCTGTCTTCTGCACTTTTTTTATTGTTATTAATAGGTCCCTTGCATTTAGGACATATTATTCTTGATATACATTCCATGGCAATTTTTGCTTTAACCATTATATTGAGTTTTCAACTTATTTTGTTTTATATAATGAGTAAAATTTATGGAATTAATCAGGGACTTATCCCGGTCAATCGCAGGTTTAATAACATTTTTAATTATTTTCCATTAGAACGCGGATTGATCCTGGGAGGATTATTGCTCATTGCCGGATTGACGATATTGGCTTTGGTTCTGCTAAAATGGAAATCTTTAGGATACGGCCCGATTACAGATACTTCTCAAACTTTAAGATTTGTCTTTACTTCAGTACTATTGTTAAATTTAGGATCACAGGTTATTTTTTCAAGTTTTATGTTGAGTATTTTAGGGATTATACGGAAAGAGGAATACTTTAAATAACTTTGTTTGAATGCCTGATTTACCCATGTCATTTTTTAAGTTTATTATTAAAGATAAATCGTGTTCGCGATTTCTGCTGATTAGTGCAGTAATAACAATTATTTATTTTATTCTGATAAGAGTTTTATTCCTTGCCGATAGCACCTGGTGGGACTCCGCCCCTTATATTGAAGCAGCAAGTTTGGGATTAGAAGTCCACGAACGTCCAACAGGGTACAGTGATTTAATACGTTTTTTTCATGCTATTGCCCATTCCGACGGGCTGTTGATTTTCGCGCAATATTTCACCAATGTTATTGCCAACTTATTTTTATTTTTTACACTTTTATATTTCTTTTCTTTAAAAAAAGTATACCGGGTAATACTTTTTATACTGCTTATGTGCAATCCGCTATATGCCATATACAGCAATTTTATAATGAGCGATGCCTTCTTTTGCAGCCTTACCGTTATGTGGTTCACTGTATTACTATGGATAATGTACCGGCCACGATGGGTATATTTTTTCATGCAATTGTTTTTATTGTACTGGCTGTTTCGCCTCAGGTATAATGCCTTAACATACCCGTTCATGGTTGCTATTGCCTACCTGCTATCAAAGCAGCCGATCTGGAAAAAAATAACAAGTATTACAATTACTTTCCTGTTAATTATTGAAATCATAATCTATACCACTCATAAAACAGAAGCTACTACAGGTATTTCTACTTTTTCAGCTTTGGGCGGATGGCAATTAGCTAATAATTCTATTTTTGTGCTGAAACATGAGAATTTCGATTCGACTACATTTACCTCAGAAACTTCTAATGAGATATGTGCTTTTATCAAGCGTTATTACAATTCTAAAAAAATCATGGATTCAATTAACAAGAATGAAGAGGATACCGATGCCAATGGTGCATTCATTTGGAACCATAACAGTCCGCTTCAAATTTACGAGAGGCACTATTTTACACGGTTTTATATCAAACCTCACTACGGGAATGCCGGCAATCGTTATATTATTTTTAAACGCTTTATTTCTTCATGGAGTGCTACGGGCCCTGTTTTGACACCCATAAAAATAGAACCATATTATCATCTTACCTCATTTACTACTATGGGACCTCTATTTAAAGAATTTGGCATGGAAGTGATAAAAAAATATCCGATAGGCTATTTGCGCTATTTTGTTTGGCCGAATATCAAGTTATATTTTCACCCTTTTATGGAAGCTTATATTGATTATAATCATTATTCAACAAATAAGGATATTTTAATTACTTATTATAACTTTAACTCAAATGATTTTAGACAAACCCATAGGGGATGGATTACGATGTTTATGTATCCGTGGAGCTGGATTTTCACCCTTATTACTATTTTATTCCTGCTGTTCGTAGGCGTTTATTATCTTACACAGGGTTATAAAAATGATGCATGGTTTAATAAGTGCCTGATTTTTTACTTGTTTTTTTATGCCTCAAATTTTTTCTTTAGTATAATTGTCTCTTCAATTGATTTCAGGTACCAAATTTTTATAGTTACCTTATCCATTACGTTTATAATTTATTTATTGAAACGGGTGTTTAATGCAAAGGCAATAATGAAAAAAAACTCACAAAAAAATAATCCTAACAATCCTGTAATTTAAGATTATGAAAAACCGGAAAGCAATTATTATAGGAGCAGGACCTGCCGGATTAACCGCTGCCGACGAATTTCTTTCAAAAAGCGATATTAAACCTATCGTGATTGAAAAAAGCAATTATATGGGTGGTATTGCGCGAACCGTAAACTATAAGGGTAACCGGATAGATATTGGTGGACATCGTTTTTTTTCGAAATCAGACCGGGTAATGAAATGGTGGCTGGATAAACTGCCCCTGCAAAAACTCAACAGCGCTTCAAACCAATCTATTTCTTATCAACAGGCAAAACGTACCATTACAACATCCGGTAACGGACCCGATCCATCCAAGGAAGACAAGGTTATGCTTCTGCGTCAAAGAAAATCCAGAATTTATTTTGCGCGCAGTTTTTTTGATTATCCTATCTCACTAACAATGGATACACTAAGCAACCTGGGAATTACACGCACAATAAGAATAATAGTTAGCTATTTAAAATCTATACTTACACCTATCCGGCAGGTACATAATTTAGAACAGTTTTACATTAGCCGTTTCGGTAAAGAACTATATAGAACGTTTTTCAAAGATTATACCGAAAAAGTTTGGGGAGTACCCTGTTCAAAAATTAGCGCCGAATGGGGAGCGCAAAGAACCAAAGGACTTTCTCTGACTAAAGCCGCATTGCATTTCCTGAAACAATTGTTACCTGTGAAAAGTGATATTCATCAAAAATCTACTGAAACATCGTTAATTGAGCGATTCCTGTATCCCAAATTTGGTCCGGGGCAACTTTGGGAATCAGTAGCAAAAGAAGCGCTGAATAGGGGAGCTGAAATTCATACCGGCTTTAACGTGAAAACTATACACCTCAAAAACAACTTAGTTGAATCTATTGAAGCAGTTAATATTGAAACCGGAGAAAGTAAAACATTTTCGGGCGATTTTTTTATTTCCACTATGCCCATCAAAGAATTGATTAATTCCTTTTATGAAAAAGTGCCGGAAAATATACGCGAGATTGCCAATGGACTTATATACAGAGACTTTATTACAGTAGGCTTACTGGTGAAAGAGCTAAAAATTTCTAATGCCCATGAGGCGGGAAAGAAGCTAATTTCAGACAACTGGATTTATATTCAGGACCCGTCTGTAAAATTAGGGCGCTTGCAAATATTTAACAACTGGAGCCCTTATATGGTGGCGAATCCCGATACGGTGTGGCTTGGTCTTGAATATTTCTGCAATGAGGGAGATGAACTCTGGTCTTTAACTGACGAACAGCTCAAGAAATTAGCTATTGAAGAACTGGCTTCAATAGGCATCATAGAAAATTCAAAAGTGGAAGATGCAACTGTGATTCGTATGTCCAAGACTTACCCGGCGTATTTTGGAACCTACGACCGGTTTCCTGAACTTAGGGCTTATTTGGATAATATTGAGAATCTATTTCTGGTTGGACGAAACGGTATGCATAAGTACAACAATCAGGACCATTCAATGCTTACTGCCATGATTACAGTTGAAAATATAATTAACGGGAAAAAAGAAAAAGACAACATTTGGCAAGTCAATACTGAGATGGAATATCATGAAGATGGGGCATTTGTTTCAGAAGAAAGTTGAGTGTTTCCGGTAAAAAGACGGGCAATTATTTTATACGATACCCTTTTGTGAAAATACCCTGACTACCTTACCCGATTATATCTTTATTCCCTATTCCGGTTCAATGAAAGAAACATATATTATATACCTGGTGTAGTATAAATATATTTATATCATCCGATTGGTTTAATGCATTATTTATTAAATTACTTGTTCTGTGTAATATTAAAAATCACGTTTAGAAGGATTAAATAAAGCTTTATATTTATGTCATCTTTTTTGCTGAACAAACATCAAAATATTCAAAAAGACATGAAAAACCTGTATTTATTATATATGAATAATGACTATGCAAAACTAAAAAAATCATTAAAGATGCAGCATTAGATGACAAAAGTACACTAAAAAAAATATCTCTATCAATCTGCCCATGCCATTTTTTAAGTTTATTATTAAAGATAAATCGTGCCGGCGCATTCTGCTGGCGAGTGCAGTAATAACAATTATTTATTTTATACTATTAAGAGTTTTGTATCCTATTGGAAGCTTTTTCTGGGATTCAGACCCATATATTCAAGCGGCATCCCTTAAATTAGAAGTCAGCTATCGCCCATTAGGCTATAGTAATTGTTTAAGTTTTTTTCATGCTATTTCTCACTCTGATTGCATAGTGGTTTTGGCGCAATATATCGCCAACGTTATCGCCAACTTATTTTTGTTTTTTACACTTTTATATTTCTTTTCTTTAAAAAAAATCTACCAAGTAATACTTTTTATATTGCTTATATGCAATCCGCTATATGTGCTATACAGCAATTACATAATCAGCGATGCTTTCTTTTGCAGCCTTTCTGTTGTGTGGTTCACGGTTTTGCTATGGATAATGTACCGTCCACGGTGGATATATTTTTTTATACAACTGGTTTTATTGTATTGGTTGTTTCTTCTAAGATATAATGCCATAATATATCCGTTCATTGTTGCTGTGGCATACCTGCTATCGAAGCGGTCCATCTGGAAAAAAATAATAAGTATTACAATTACTTTCCTTGTAATTATTGAAATGATAAATTCTATCACCCATAAAACGGAAGAAGCCACCGGCATTGCCACTTTTTCAGCTTTTGGCGGTTGGCAATTAGCTAATAATTCTATGTTTGCCTTGGCACATGTAAATCTGGATTCTGCTGCCTTTAATACAAAAACTTCTAAAGAGATATGTATTTTTATCAAGAATTACTTCGATACTTTAAAGACGAAGGATTCGTTTAATCACGATACCGTTTATATGGATTTCATGTGGCATTGGTGTTGGTATAGCCCGCTTATAAAATACTGGCACTATTATATTCCCCGGTATTATGCCATTCACCCTCCGGACAAAACAACTGATCGTTTAATTACATCATGGACTGCAACGGGACCCGTATATTGGATACGTAGAAAACAACCGCAATACGATATTGCAGAATGGATTGTAATGGGTCCTATATTTAAAGAATTTGCTACTGAAGTGATAAAAAAATATCCAGTAGAATATTTGCGCTATTTCATATGGCCCAATATCAAGCTTTATTTTCATCCACCGGTGGAACTTTATAACTACTATAATGATAATGTAAATACTCTCGGACCCATTGAAACTGCCTACTACAACTTTTCATCAAATAAAATTGACCAATCTCACGCAGGTTTGCTTCCTATTCTAATGGGACCATGGGTTTGGCTCTTCCCTCTTATCAATATTTTATTCCTGCTATTGGTAACCGCCTATTATTTTACGCATGGCAATAAAAATGACGCATGGTTTAACCGTTGTCTCATTTTTTACCTTACATTCTATCTGTCAAATTTTCTATTCGTTGCTTTCGCTGCGCCAATTTATTTCAGGTACAACATTATAATAGTCACTTTATCCATGACGTTTATAATTTATTTATGGCAACGTGTGTTCAGTGCAAAGAAAAAAAATGATTTTAGCTATTCATGACGACAGGCTGAATTTACCGCATACCCCTCAACCGGGAGAATACAATTCAACATCCTCTTAATATATACCAACTATTATTTAGCCAGTGTTGAGCTATTAGTACCGGTTGATTTTGAATCTAAAAGAGGTTTAACACGCGGATGAAAAGTATTTGTGGCTACAGCCGGGTGGGCTGATTGCACCGGAGCCGCGGGCTGTTTTGCAGAGGTTTCTTTTGAGCCTGAAACAGGTTGTACACGAAGGTGAGTGGGATGAGCAGTGCTTTTAGCTGTGCCGGCTGACTGCGCTACCGGCAATTGCTTTCCGGCAGTTTCTTTTTCGGCTGAAACAGGTTTCACACGTACATGAACCGTTTGCTTAACAGTTGAAGAGGTATTAGTAGCCGGAATTGAATTCTGTGAAAACACAGGCGCACTTATAATAGTCATAAACGCGATTGCACCTATAAGAAGAATTTTATTTTTCATGTTTTAACTATTAAAAGTAGCCTGATTCACCTTTTAAAAGAATCAGGCTACCGGTTAATTTTTTACATTTTACTACTGCCAATAACTATCCAATTATGTCCGTCGCTTGCAACATACTCCTGCTCGTATTGGTTAGAAAGTGATACTGATGTGCCATAGTTGCCAATATTTTGGCTCGATGTTGTACCTACGGTAAGGATATTACTTCCGTTAAAGGTTGCGTCATAACGAACAATAAGATATACCCTTCCCTTGCATCCGGTGGCATCAGGAAGCGTTACGTTAAAACTACTGGTGCTGCAATCGCCTTCAACAATATAATCAGTTGAAGCTATTGGATAAGTAGCACTAACATTAGTTACATTAACTGACATTGAACCAAGAACACTCAAAGTACTATTGGGTGTAGGATTGTTTATACCTACATTTCCCGAAACATTAGCAATTCTCATGTTTTCGGTACTATTGGTTTTAAACACCAAGTCATGTCCGTCTGTTGTACCGATAAAGTTTGTGCCTGCTGTTGTACCTGAATTACCTGTTAAGCTCCATGCATTAGCTAATGAAGCAGCGCTTGCCCATGTTGGGGCTACACCTGCACCTTGGGATTCTAATACATATCCTGAAGTACCTGCATTACCGGCGGGCATTAATGCCAAATCAAACTGAACGTTGGCTCCGCTACCTAACTGCACCGTATTGCTTGCACTAACTGTTGCATTAGCGCCAACGGCTGTTGCGTTGGTTAATGCTGATGTGGCTGCGTTTGCCTTGTAACCTATAGCAGTATTACTGCTTCCTGTAATATTAGCTGCTAAAGACTGGTACCCTACTGCGGTATTAAATTTACCTGTTGTGTTACCCGCCATAGCGCTATCACCCACTGCTGTTTCCAAGCTGGCTAAGTTATTATATAAGGAGTAGCTGCCAATACCTGTATTGCTGGCAGCGCCAACTAAATTAGACGTGCTTATAAGTGGAAGTGCATAATAGCCTAATGCAGTGTTGTTACTGCCCGTAATGCCGTTTTGGCTGGCGGCATAACCTGTAGATGTATTATAATTACCTATCATTGCATAATATCCTAACGCGGTATTATTAGTACCTACGGTTATATTTGCTAACGCAAATGTACCAACTGCGGTATTATTGTTTCCTGTAGAATCATTTTCCAAGGTGCTAAAACCAACTGCCACATTATTATTTCCTGTTAAATCATTATAACTACCCGGGTTACCTCCGCCTCCCTGAGACGCATATGCCGGCAGCGGACCAAATAATGCACCGGAACCTATTGCTGTATTCTGGGTTCCCACATTCTGGAACATTGCTACACAACCAACTGCCGTGTTATCATTTCCATTGTTGTTATAATAATCCGCTTGTAAACCAACTGTCGTGTTATCAAATCCACCGTTTAGCGCATATTGAGACTCTAATCCAACTGATGTATTATACGCTCCCGTAGTAGTACCGGCAGCTCCTGTCTTATATCCTATCATCATATTTTCCCAGCCCGTGGTATTACCTAATCCTGCTTTATATCCGACAAACTCGTTAACGTAACCTTGAGTTTCTGCCGCATCTCCCGTATTGTTATATCCTGACTGGTAACCCACAAACATATTCCTTATGCCTTGTTTATCATTGTACCCCGCCTGGTAACCCTCGTAAAGGTTCCAATCATCGTTTCCTGTTGTACCTATATAATTCATCCCTGCCTCGTAACCAATAAATTGATTTTCAGATACTGTATTAACAGCACCTGCGTGGTAACCTATTGCTATAGTTTGAAAACCGTTAGCTCCATAGTTACCGGCGTTTTCACCCAAGAACACACTTCCATTACCGTCATTAGGGTTAATTACACCCGAAATAGAATCATTGGTTTTAAATATTAAGGGTTGATCATCGGTTGTGCCTATAAAGTTAGTGCCGGGTGTTGTGCCTGCATTGCCTGTTAGCTGCCATGCCGTGGACGAGGTGGTTAATGTTGTCCATGTCGGTACACCGCTGCCGTTCAATGATAATACCTGCCCGTTGGCGCCACTTTGTAATGCCGATAAATCGCCGGTGCTGTTATTGGCAAATACAAGATTTGAATTTGAAGTTGCTGCCGCTACGTTAAAGGTATTACCTGTTTTCATTCCATCAATTCGTACTGTTCCCGTTGTTGTTCCAACTTCTAAGGACTGAGCCGGTGTAGCAGTGCCGACACCTACATTGCCATTCATAAATGCGGCTGCATAAGCCGTTTGCCCTCCTGACACAACTGCATTGGCATCTGTATAGATACCATAGAAGTTATTAGTCTGTGAATAGGTGGGTGCGCCGCTGGCATTAATAGCTCCATATAACGCTGCTCCGCCGTGTGCAACTGGGTGAATTACTCCCATCACACCTACTTCATATCCATGAGCGTTATCGCCTGCTTGAGCAAAACCGTACATCGCTACATTCTGGTAGTCACCTGTAAGATTTGTTTGTATAGCATTCGATGTTATAGCATAAGTATTGGCAACGTCTGTATGGTTAACAAACAACGGTTGTGTGGGTGCGTTCGTTCCAATACCTACATACCCAGTGGCATTAGCTATTCTCATATCTTCGTTACCGGCAGTTTTAAACACTAAATCCTGGGCATCTGTGGTTCCTATAAAGTTTGTACCTGCTGTTGTGCCTGCATTACCTAAAAGCTGCCATGCGGTGGCTGACGTGGATGGTGTTGACCATGTTGGAACGCCGCCCGCAATAGTTAATACCTGTCCTGTGGTTCCGTTACCAAGCCAAGTATCGTTCAGCCCTGCACCTGCAGATAACAATATATTGCCGTTTGAACCAGGGTTATATATGGCACCATTCCATGGAGATAAAGCACCGTTAACTGCTACCTGCGAAGTAACAGTACTACCATTACCGGGAGCCGCTCCATTGCTGCCAAGAACAATTTGGTTGCTTGTAGTTGGTTGTGAGTAAGCACCTATTGCCGTTGAATAGCTTTGTGCGACAAGATTAAAATTAGCAAAGTAGCCTAAAGCGGTATTATATGAACCTGTTGTATTGTCGTAAAGTGCGCCATTACCTAAAGCTGTGTTACCGTTGCCTGAGGTGGTTGATTGTATAGCATTTTCGCCAATAGCGGTATTATTATTACCTGTGGATGAGCCGCCTGTCGCCCCTTCTAATGCCTGGAGACCAACAGCCACATTACCACTTGCATTTTCGAAGTTACGCATTGACTGGTAACCCAGTGCAACATTATAACTTGAACTTTGAGCATGATATAAGGATTGATATCCAATAGCAACATTCTCTTGCGCAGCAGCAGTAACAATACCAGCAGCATTAGTCAAAGCAGATGCTCCAAGAGCTACATTATACTGTCCGGGACCGAATGGGGGATTAGCGTAAGTATACATGGCGCTATCTCCAACAGCTGTATTGGAACTTCCGGTGGCAGTACTAGCCACTTGTAAAGCGTTAGATCCTATAGCCACATTATTATTACCACTCTGATTACTTAATAATGATTCATATCCCAAAGCTATATTGTTACTACCGGTTGTAGTATTATAGGATGATTCAAAACCCATACCTATATTGTTACTGCCGGTCATGGCATTAACCGCACCCGAGAACGTTTCATAACCCATACCTATGTTATTACTTGCTGCTCCTGAAACGCCACCCAAAGAATAATAACCCATGCCTATATTATTAGAACCCGTAACAGTGAAATAAGAAGCAGTGAAAGCGTAATTGCCGATACCAATATTATGAATACCGGTAATAGGAGCACCTGTTGTTCCGGGATATACATACATGGCGCTATCGCCTAAAGCTATATTATCTATACCGGTTGTAATATCCAAGCCGGCATCGTTACCTAAAGCTGTGTTACCGGCGCCTGTGCTAACTGCCAATGACTGGTAACCAACGACGGTATTATTAATTGCTGTTGTATTGGCTTTTAACGCTGTGTATCCAAATGCGGTGTTACCAACTGCTGTGTTAGCATTTAAAGCCTGGTAACCTATTGCTGTATTAGCGTTGGTTGATTCAACACGACCGGCATTAGTTCCACCTATTCCAAATTGGAAACCGGCGCCGTTTCCGGCTGTTGTTCCCAAATAGGTAGTAGGTACAGCATTAAAAGTATAGCCAACAGCGTTACCTGTAAGTTGCCAGTCACCGGGTGAAGTAGATGATGGTGTTGACCATGTGGGAACACCCCCTGATACTGTTAATACTTGTCCGGCTGTACCATTAGCAAGCCACGTTGGGGCTGTGGCTGCACCGGCAGATAGAAGAATATTACCCAAAGTTCCGGGAAGAGCGTTAGGCATTAAAGCTTGTGAGAACTGAACATTACCTGTAACCTGCAATGCCTGTGTGGGAGCATTTGTTCCGATACCTACATTACCTGAAACAATTAAACCGTTTGCAGGTGCTGCATTTACTCCTGCGTAGGTACCTATACCTACACCACCTTTCACATCTAAAAGGCTCTTTGGAGTTTGGGTTCCAATGGCTACGTTAGTATTTGAAGTAGCACTGTTTACACCGCTTATTGCTCCTAATACCAAACTATTAGCCTGTGTAGCATCTGCCTCGTAACCAATTGCTGTTGCACTGGATCCGGCAACAGAACCATATCCTAAACCCGTTGCATAACTTACATTGCCTGTAACATTTGCATTGCCTCCCACCACTGTATTATAACTTCCTGAATTAAACGTGTTCATTGAATTGCTGCCTACTGCAACATTATAATTTGCACCTGATAACCCGCTTTGCATGGCATTATAACCCAGTAAGGTATTATTATTGCCAGAACCTAAAGCCGCTGCTACATCAGCGCCAAGAACCGTATTATTACCATCCGTAGTACCAATAGACCATAAAGAAGCATATCCCACAACTGTATTATTACTTGATGCTGTTGAACCGGATGCTGCATATAAACCTATACCTGTATTACCACTGCCGCTTACATTGTATTCTCCCGCCTGGTAACCTACATATAAGTTACCAGTGCCTGTTGTATTATCCTGACCTGCCTGGTAACCTTCAAATTGGTTATATCCTGCTGATCCGTTAAACTCACCCGCCTGATATCCTATAAATATATTGCCGGCATTTCCACCCGACGCTGTATTTACGTTACCAGCCTGGTACCCAATGGCAACCGTTTGAGTAGCTCCGCCGCCAAAATCACCTGCACTTGTTCCAAAATAAACGTTGCTGCCGTTCGGGTCAAGAACACCGGATATAGCATTATTGGTTTTAAACTCTAATGCATTTGCATCGGTTGTTCCTATAAAATTAGTGCCGGGTGTTGTACCTGAATTACCTGTAAGTTGCCATGCGGTTGCTGATGTAATTGGTGATGCCCATGTGGGTACACCGCCTGATATTGTTAATACCTGTCCCACAGAACCATTAGCAAGCCATGTGTCATTAGCGCCTGCACCTGCAGATAACAATATATTGCCGGCTATACCTGGTGCATATGCAGCGCCATTCCACGGAGATATAGCACCATTAATACCTATTTGTGTGGTAGCAGCACCATGATAAGTTATGCCGCGAGAAGCTCCTGTGCTACCAAGAACAATTTGATTGCTGGCTGTTGCTACTGAAAATGAACCTATTGCTGTGGCATTAGTAATACCTGAAGTTACATCGGCAAAATAACCTAATGCCGTGTTGCCATAACCAGCGCCAACATCGCGCAAAGATGAATCACCCATTGCTGTATTCATGCCAGTCGCGCTAGTAGCAGTTTCTAATGCATAGGTACCTACAGCGGTATTTGAATTACCGCTACCAACCTTTAATGCATTCCAGCCTATAATAACATTATTAAACCCGCTGGCTGTTCCTGTTGCATTTCCGGTTATGCCTGTTCCTGCATTAAGCCCTATTGCCACGTTATCACTTACCGCTTGTGCTGCATCTAAAGCAAAATCTCCAAGGGCTACATT
Organism: Chitinophagales bacterium; assembly: GCA_963770495.1. Lineage (GTDB taxonomy): Bacteria > Bacteroidota > Bacteroidia > Chitinophagales > CAVYQA01 > CAVYQA01. The sequence continues at coordinate 366,375 of CAVYQA010000002.1, forward strand.
GCCGGAACCATAATTATTAACACTATAACCCACTAAAGCTGCTTCTGCCTGGTAACCAATTGCAGTATTGTATGTTAAAAGAGATGTATTTGCTGTACCCGGAAATGCTAATAATGCCTGGTAGCCAATTGCTATATTTTCACCTGTGTTGGTATTAGTGTGTAAGGCTTGATAGCCCATAACTGTATTGGCAGCTCCTGTTGTGTTAAATTCTGCAGCTTCATATCCCACACCGGTATTTCCAACAACGGTAGTATTACTCTGGAATGCCCAATTTCCGACTGCTACGTTACCGGCGCCGGTGTTAGCTTTTAAAGCTGATGCACCGACAGCAACACTGCTACTATTGGTAGTATTACTATATAATGAACTGTCTCCTATAGCCACGTTATCAGTGCCGCTGGTATTACTGTAATCAGCCACATAGCCTACTGCCGTGTTTTGTGCGCCGGTGTTTTTATTTAATGCCAAACCGCCTACTGCCGTATTATATGATGAGGAAACGTTAGTCAATGATGCCTCATATCCTATTGCTACGTTATTAGAACCGGTGGTAGTATTTAAAAGTGCGCTATATCCTACAGCATCATTATTAGCACCACTGGTAACTTTATTCTCCGACAGCGCTCCCAAAGCATCATTATTACTGCCTGAAACAGTCCCGCCGGCAGTAGCTCCGGATTCATAACCTATAAAATTGTCATAATTACCGGTGTAACCGGAAGAACCTGCCTCCCATCCAATAGCTACACCATAGTTACCACCAGTGCCGGTTTGATCACGGAAGGCAAAATAACCCAAAGCAACGTTATCACTGCCGGTGACAAAATTTGCTGCCGCAAAGCCAACGGCAGTATTATTACTACCCGGTGAAGCCTCAGAACCAAATGTATTTTCACCAACACCAACATTGCCAGTGCCTGATGTAGCAATACCCATTGACCCCATGCCTATAGCTACGTTAGAACCGCCTGATGCAGAATAGGCTGCTAAAGCATTGTAGCCTATGGCAGTATTTTGTGCTCCACCTGTACCTGCGGTAGCAGCATTTAATGCCTGATAACCAAGTGCTGTATTATAATTACTGGCTGATGTTTCAATACGACCGGCATTATTGCCTGAAACTGCAAATTGCAAACCCGTACCTCCTGAAGCGTTAGTACCTAAATAGGTAGTGGGTGTGGCGCTAAAAGCATAAGCAGCAGTGGCATTACCGCCTGTTACATTCCATGCATTGGTGGCTGCAGAGGCATTCGTCCACGTGGGAACGCCGGTTGCATTAACAACTAATATTTGTCCGGTTGTACCAGCGGCAACTGATCCAACAAGCCCGGTGCCGGCAGTAGTATATAATAATGTATTAGGTGTATTGTATCCCGGTATGTAAAGGGCTGTAGCCGCCGTATTGCCTAATGTAACTGAATTGCTTACCGGAGCTGTTGCCTGGTAACCAATAGCAGTAGCATTGGTTAAAGCTGCCGAAGCCACATTTGCCTGGTAACCTAAAGCAGTATTTTCACTTCCGGTTGTGTTGACTGATAAAGACTGATAACCTAACGCCGTATTATATTGACCGGTAGTATTATTTGCCATAGCGCTATCGCCCACAGCAACAGCTTGACTAACGTTACCGTTATATAATGCATTTCTACCTATTGCCACATTTGATGACCCATTTACGTCGAGCATCATGGCTGAGGCGCCAATAGCTACGTTATAACTGCTATACGAGTTGCCGGGGAGCCAATAACCTGAGAAAGTGGAATCGCCAATTGCAACATTGTCATGACCTCCCTGCAAAGATCCCAGGGCAAACCAACCGACAGCAGTATTGCTGTTTGTTCCAGGGGTGAGGAAATACATTGCCTGGGAACCGATTGCCGTATTATTATTTCCTTCATCCGGTTGCTGAAAGCCGAACAATGCGCCTTCACCGACTGCTGTATTCTGGCTACCGGTTACGTTGTTAGTCAAAGCATTTGCACCGAGTGCCGTGTTAAAGCCGGCTTTGCTGAGAAGAGCTGCTGAATCGCCCACAGCCACGTTATCATTACCGTTATTAACATTTAATGCCAACTGACCTATTGCTACGTTACCCTCACCTGAATTATTACCCGCATTGGTGCCAAAGTAAGCGTTAAAGTTTATCGGGTCTAAAGTACCTGAGAACACTCCATCGGTTTTAAATACTAATGCTTTTGCATCGGTTGTTCCGATGAAGTTTATGCCCGGTGTTGTGCCTGAATTACCTGTTAATGCCCATGCTACTGCAGTAGCTGATGCCAGGGTTGACCATGTTGGAACACCGCCTGTCCATGTTAACACCTGGCTAGCTGAACCCGGTGTAATGGCTGTTAGAAGTCCACTTGCTGCCGAAGTGTAATACATTTGACCGGGTGTATTATAACCGCTGCCGGGTATATACAAACCTGTAACTGATGTATTACCTAAGGTTACTGAATTGCTTACCGGCGCTGATGCACCGTAGCCGATTGCCGTAGCATTGTTAAGTGCCCCTGAAGATACATTTGCCTGGTAGCCCAATGCTGTATTACCTTCTCCTGTTGTATTTGCAGATAAGGCTGAATCTCCAACTGCCACGTTCTGGTTACCTGTATTATTTAACAATGCCGTAGCACCTATAGCGGTGTTGCTGACAATACCACTGCCCGATGCCACATCAAGAGCCTCAAATCCAACGGCTGTGTTTGCATTACCTGATACCGTGCCGTTACCGGTAAAATTACCCCCCATAGCAAATAATCCGACTGCTGTATTTAAACTGCCATCAGTAATACTATATCCTGTACCTCTTCCTATTGTAGTATTTCCAAAAGATTGAGTAGTATAAAGATTAGTAGCACCCGAAACTCCGCTGGAACTGCCTCCTGTGCCTATATATCTTCCTGCATAGAAACCCACTACAGTATTAAACTCACCCCCTGTAACAGGCGACAGTGCAAAATCTCCCAATGCTATGTTATTGGTTGCGGAAGCAGTAGCTGAACCTAATGCGCCAAGCCCCATAGCAATATTATTTGTACCGGCATCATTATTACCAGCAGGTCCATAACCATTTCCAGAAGCTGTTGCGCCAAAATAATAATTATCATTTGTCAAATCTATTACGCCATTATTGCTGGAAAAATTCCAACGGGTAACTGAGGTGTTACCTTCTTGTATTTCAGCACTTGCAGTTGCTGATGCACCGTAGCCAATTGCTGTAGCATTGGATAAAGCGGCTCCTATCTGGCTAGTAGCTCCAATTGCTGTATTATCAGAACCACTTGTTAGAGTAGTTCCTGCGCCCTGTCCTATAATTACGTCGCTGCTTCCCGAAACAACGCCGGTGGCTGCAGCTTCACCTATAACTACGTCGCTGGCTCCCGAAAAGGTGTTATCCGCAGCATCATATCCCAATGCTACGTTATTACTACCTGTCATACTAATGGCAGAATTCAGTACCCACTGCTACATCTGCTTGTTCTGAAACGCCGTTTCGTAATGCCTGTGAGCCAATGCCGACATTATAACCGTTATTAGAGCCCGAATTATTACTTGCCAAGGCGAAAAGACCTACAGCTACACTTTGTATTTCGCCGGTCTCTGTTTCCAATGCACCATATCCTACTGCCACATTCTGATTACCGCTACTATTATTTGATTCCATAGCATCATATCCTATAGCAACGTTTTTAACGCCGCTTACGTTGTTAGCCATAGCTGAGTCGCCAACGGCTGTATTTGGTCCGCTTGCAATGGTAACGTTGTTAAGTTTTAATGCGTTTGCACCAACAGCGGTGTTGCCGCTGCCAGTGGCGGCTGCTAAGGCATTAACACCAAAGGCTGTATTATTACCGCCGGTAGTGTTGGCATCTAATGCATTATAACCCACACCGGTGTTGCCTGTAGCGGTAGTAATATGCTGTAATGCATTTTGTCCTATTGCTACGTTAAAAGTGCCGCTAGAGCTTTTCTCTAAAGCTGATGCACCCATGGCAACGTTACCATTTGCAGTTGTATTAGTATATAATGAACTATCTCCTATAGCCACGTTATCAGAGCCGCTTGTGGTACTGAAATCAGCCACAAACCCTACTACCGCGTTATTTGTTCCGTTTGTGATAGCCTGACCTGCCTCATAACCCACGCCTGTATTACCTGAACCTGATGTAACGGCTTGGAGTCCATATCGCCCAACAGCTGTATTATTGCTTCCTGAAAGTGAGGCGTCAAGTGCAGAAGCACCTACAGCAGTATTATTACCACCTCCCGCGTCATTTAAAAGCGCATCGTAACCAACAGCGACATTATCGTTGCCGGTTGAACTTTGTGCCATAGCCGCATATCCAATACCGGTGTTAAAACTTCCGGTATTAGATTTTAAAGCAGTATAACCAATAGCAACATCCGCTGACGTTGCAGAGGCAGTATTTGATGCCTGGTAGCCAAGTGCGGTATTTCCAAAATTAGTAGACACAATTTGTCCGGCATTAGCGCCGTTAACACCAAATTGAAAACCGGCGGTAGCGCTGGTTGTACCCAAATAGGTAGCGGGTGTAGCGCTAAAAGTATAAGTACCATTATTATTACCTGTTAGCTGCCATGCAGTAGCTGATGTAGCTGATGTTGACCACGTGGGCACACCTGTTGCACTTATAGTAAGAATTGCGCCCACACCTCCTGACGGCAAGGCATACACGTCGCCGGTCAGGTTGTTTACATACATAATATTGGAGTTGGAGGTGGCAGCAAAATTATAGTTGCCCCCGGTTTTAAGTCCATTAATACGTATTGTATTAGCGGTTCCGGCTATTTCCAATTTTTGAGCTGGTGCGGCTGTACCAATACCTACATTCTGTGCATTTGCTGCTATTGAAGCCAGCATTAAAACAGCACTAATTGGCAATAAATGTAAAAACTTTTTCATTGACGTTAATTTTAGGTTATCGCAGTTTTTTATTAATATTAAAAGTATATCATTTAAATAGCCACTATTTATATATGTGCAATATATAACAATTATTTAAAGCAAAATACCGCTAAAAGTAAATTTTTTTTTTGATAAAAACAAGCCCAAAAGAAAAAAAAGTTACTCCTGCTAAAAACATTTATTTATTAATATATAAATACATAATTAACAATTTATTAATCGCTATTTATCATACTAAAATGTAATGGTTTAAATTATAAAAAGGGACAAATACATCCATATTTTAAAAAATATGATGCGTATTTGATCATAAATCGTTTCATTGAATTTCCAAAACCCAATTAATTTAAATTTAAAATTCTGTACATTTATTCAACATTACAATATAAACACCTGTTTTTATATAAAAATTTTAAAACGGATTGTATTTTAAAAAAACACATTTGCATAACTACTTTACAAGCATTAAATAATCTGACATCGCATATATGGCAAAACATATCATAGACCTGCATAGGCGAAGATTACTTAAACTTTATAATTAAATATTGTATTTTTGAAAAATCTTTTATTCAGCCATCAATTATAAGATAAATATATAATATTATTTTTAAATTTAACAGGTTATTATGAAAAAAAATTTGTTACTTGTTATTGCACTTTTTGCTATTACAACCTTTTTATGCCGCGCTCAAAACCCTATCCTGTGGGGTGTGGCTCAATTTGGTGGCACAACCACTAACGGCGTAATTTTAAATTATAATGTTTCTAATAGTACAGAAAAAGATTTATACAATTTTGGCAATTCTCCTGACGCGCAAGGTCCCATAGCCAATCTTATTAAAGCCAGCAACGGATTGCTTTATGGAATGACTATTTCCGGTGGCACATATGGAGATGGTGCAATTTTCAATTATGATATATCTACCGGCGCTGAAAACGTTTTGTGGAGTTTTGGTAATGGCGCTGACGGTGTGAACCCTCACGGCTCTCTCCTCCAGGCAAGTGATTCGATTCTTTATGGAACAGCCTACACGGGTGGAACCAATAATGAGGGCATACTTTTTAGTTATAATATTAAAACAAGCACAGAAACCGTCTTACACAATTTTGGCAGCGGTAATGATGGTGCCTACCCTTCCGGTACTTTAATACAGGCAAGCAACGGATTGCTTTATGGTTTAGCCTCGCTTCGCGGCACAAATTATGCCGGCGGCACACTTTACAAGTATAATATCAGTACCGGGGTAGAAAGCACTGTATATAATTTTGGCACTGGCACTGATGGAGAACAACCATCCGGCACCCTTATCCAGGCAACTAACGGCTTGCTTTATGGGGTCACCCAAACCGGTGGCACCCATAATAAAGGTACCATTTTGGGAGGTATTATTTTTAGTTGTGACACCAACGGTGTAGAAACCGATTTACACGATTTTGACAGTACCGACGGTCAAAATCCCTATGAGGGACTTACACAAGTAAACGATTCGATGCTTTATGGCTTGGCACATTACGGCGGTACTACTGATAAGGGCGTACTTTATAGCTACAATATCAATTCACATATAGAAACTGTTTTAAATAATTTTGGCAGTGGCACAGACGGCGCATATCCCCGTGGGAGGCTTCTCCTGGCAAGCAACGGGTTGATTTATGGGATGACGACTGATGGAGGCTCTGACGCTGCAGGAACAATTTTCAATTACAACATCACGTCAGCTACAGAAAGTGTTATACATAATTTCCCTTACCTTTCTACTACTGACGGAGCGTACCCAACAGGCGGCTTTATAGAAATTGATTCTTCAACATTCCAGGTGGCTCCGGCTGCAACTACCTTCTGTCGGGGTGATAGTGTTGTACTTATTGCAAGTGGTGCAACAACGTACACGTGGGCGCCTTCAGCAGGATTGAGCGCAACAACAGGAGACACCATAATTGCCAACCCTACAATAACTACAACCTATACTATAACCGCCAATGGCGTTAATACAACTACTGTAAGGGTTACTGTTTACCCCACTCCGACGATCACAGTATCAATACCCGCGCCACTTTGTAGCGGCGAGAGCACAACGCTTACAGCCAGTGGAGGTACAACATATATTTGGTCTCCCGCGACAGGATTGAGCGCAACAACAGGTGAAACTGTCGTAGCCAATCCAACAGTAACAACAAGCTATTTTGTAACCGGAACAAATTCAAACGGCTGTTCTGCAACAGATACTGTTGAGGTAAGCGTTATACCATCGCCCGGTAAACCAACGTTCACACAGGAGGGAGACACTCTTATATCGAGTTCACAAACTGACAACCAATGGTATCGCAATGACATCCTGCTTCTTGATGATACAAGTCAAGACCTTATTATTACTGATACAGGTGAATATCGGGTAAGTGTAATTAATGAGGCTAATAGTTGCAGCACAGCATCAGACTCAATGAATATAACGTCATTTACAGGCATAAACCAATTATCAATGCTCAACAATCAATTATCGGTTTATCCGAATCCATTTGCTAATGATATATTTATTAAGATAAATTCGTCAGCAGCAGATATAAAAGACTGGAACCTGCAAATAACAGATGTACTGGGAAGAACGATATATAAAGTTTCATCCTTAAATTATCGTAACGATATTGATTTATCGAATTTTGCCAGTGGCATTTATTTTATAATCGCAACAAATAAAATGGGTAGAACTGTTCTACAGGTAGTGAAACAGAATTAAAAATCTGCGGTGTTTAAAATAAAAATCTAAAGCTATTGCTGGTCGGAGTAGAATAATTTTTCATAATCAAAGAAATGCTCATAACATCGCATATGGCAAAACACAGCATTGTCAATCTGCTCTTTTGAGCTTACATGGGTATATTTTTACTCCCAGAAGATTATAGTCTCTATGAGCTTCTTCTGTCTGCTTTCTGGTATTTTCAAAATTACCTTTTTATTTGATTGTGTCTTTATATATTTGTTGTGACCTGAAAATTTAATCTTAACCCAAAACAACATGAAAATATTATTAATCTCAAGTGCAATGTTATGGATAGCTATGTCACTTTTTTCTTGCAGGGGGGATATGGTTTCAAGAGAAGCAATGCTTAACAATTATAAAAAAATTTATAATTTGTCAATCTCCTATCATGATTATGGTACTGCTGAAAATGCAGTTTACCAGGAATTGGCTTTAGACTTAGACACTACCAAGACTCTATCTTATAAGGACACTCTTTTCAATTTATACTATAATAGCGGGCAGTTTGTACAAGCCGTTACGTTAGGTAAAGAAATTATTACTAAACAACCTTATAATCTAATTGAGATGGAAATGCTAGGCGATGCTGAAAAAAATATAAATAATTTTGAAGACGCATTGGGTTATTACCAGACCATCTATTCAAAACTCCATGATTTATTCCACCTGTATAAAATCGCCCTTCTTCAATTTAATTTATCACGTATGAGTGAATGTAACCAGACCCTCGATCAGATAATAGCCGATACCGGCTCTGTAAACCAAAAAATACAGATTATCATTGGCGGGCAAGGGGAAACCCAAAACGTACCCTATAAGGCAGCGGCTTATAACATACGTGGTGCCATTGCAAAAGGACTTAAACAAACTGAGGTAGCAAAACAGGCATTCAATGACGCCTTAGCTGTTTACCCTGATTTTGCATTAGCAAAAAGTAATCTTGAAGAACTAAACAAATAAAAATATCGGAATAAATTCATTAATTATATTTCTTAGATGCCTCGCTGCTAAACACCCGTTGGCATAAATAAACTATAAATGTAGTGCACAATGTAACTATGGCAACCTGGTACCTGAAAACAATTGGGGCGACAACGATACTAAATAAAAAATTTGAAGTGTAAAAAGCAACGTAAAGCATAAGACACCGGTTAAACCACTCATCATTTTTATAAGTACGCCTGAAATAATAAGCGGCTGCTAATAGTAAGAATAAAGCATTGATAAGAGTAAATAGCCAACTCCAGGGGCTCATAAGAACAGGAATGAAACCTGTATGAGACAGATCAATTTTAGTTGATGAATAGTGGTAGAAGGTATTTTCATATCGGTTAAGCTTTCCCGGGCTAAAATTTACCAGCTGTTGAATTGTTATAATAGTTATAAATTTCCACAGTTGGATAAAAATAAAATCCGATGTTTGGCCATACAAAATACCGCAAATATTCCAATGGATATTTTTTTATCACCTCGGTGCCAAACTCTTTATATATGGGTCCCATAGCTGTCCATGAACAAATCCGGTAAAGTGGTTCTACTTTTTCTACAGCAAATACAGGTCCTCCCTTGGCATTCCACGATATTTGATACCGGTTAAAAATTTTATAACGATTATTTATTTTGCCTGAGATTTTGGTATACACCTGCGGAAAGTAATAGTTCATGTAGGTTTTAAGCGGGCTGTGACCTTTCCACATGAAATTAGCATTAATTAAAGTATCATTAAAAAAATTCTTTGTAGTATCAGTAAGCGAATTATTCATTTTTAAAGAATCGTAATAATGTATTATAAAAGCACACAGCTCTTTAGAAGTTTTTGCAGTGAATGCTGAAGAATCCAGCTTCATATGTTTCAGTACAAATATGGAATTATTAGCTAACTGCCACCCGCTAAATGCTGAAAAAGTAGCAGTACCGGTTGTATCTTCCGTTTTATGGGTGATAGAATTTACCATTTCAATAATTACCAGGAAAGTAATGCTGATACTTACGATTTTCTTCCAGATTGCCTGTTTCGACAGCAAGTAGGCAATAGCAACCAGGAATGGATACAGCAAGGCATTATACCTGAGAAGAAACAACCAATACAGTAAAATCAATTGTACTAAAAAATATATCCAGCGCGGGCGATACATTATCCATAATAAAACCGTGAACCACATCACGGAAAGACTGGAAAAGAAGGCGTCGCTTAATATGTAATTGCTGTATAGCACATATAACGGATTGCACATAAGCAGTATAAAAAGCACTATCCGGTAGGCTTTTTTTAAAGAAAAGAAATATAACAGCGTAAAAAACAAAAATAAGTTGGCAATAGCGTTAGAGAGATATTGCGCGAAAATCAACAACCCGTCAGAGTGGGAAATAGCATGAAAAAAACTTATAAAATAACTATAGCCTAATGGACGGTAACTGACCTGCAGATTTAAATTTGCCGCATCAATATAGGCGTCGGAATCATAGAAAAAGCTTCCGACAGGATATAAAACTCTTAACAGTATAAAATAAATAACCGTTATTACAATACCTATTAGCAGAAAACGCAAACACGATTTATCTTTAATTATATATCTAAAAAAAGGCGTTGGTAAACCGGAAGACATATTTGACAAGGTTCGTTAATTAACTCTGACAGGGCCAAAGCAAAGTTAAATTTTTTAGGGGTATTAATTATAATCTTAGCTCTACTACTATAATGATGTGAGAAACACTGTAGCGTTTTCTACTCTATTTTTATACCTGTTTTTATAAAATTTAGACGATTGAAACCTGCCATCATAATTGTAAAAATGAAAATAATAATTCAACTCCTCATCTATAGTTCTGCCCTGAAAGGGGTGCAGATAAATACTTTCATACTTAACCTACTTCCAAATTGGAGTGCTTTCTGATTTTATCTTGCAGAGTACAAGTGATAGGAAATTATCTGATCTGGTCCCAATTTGCACCATCACTTTGAATAATAATACTGGACTGCGCAGAAACAGAAGTAGTGCTTGTACCTCCAAAGTTTAGAAAACTACTGATTGTTACGGAGCCTGATGTGAATTGGGCAATAATTATATAAACTCTTCCTTTGCAGAAAGACGCAGTTGGTAAAGTAACCGTTTGCCCGGTAGCAGTAATAATTACTGTGCACGTTAATGGTGATGTTGAAAGATTTACACTGGTAGAAGAAACTGTGATGGGCAGACTTATATTTCCACCCGAAATTTGCAATGATGAATTTGGCATGGTAGTATTAATACCAACATTTACTGCGTTACTACCGGTACCTCCTAGTACTAATGCATTGCTTTCCCCAACTACTGCATTTGCTCCTATAGCTGTTGCATTGGTTAAACCACCTGAAGCTACATTGGACAGGTAGCCTATAGCTGTGTTGCCATTACCTGACGTATTGGCTACTAAGGATTGATAACCAACTGCTGTGTTATTTGCACCTGTTGTATTTGCATCTAAAGCAATATAACCCACCGCTGTATTGCCGAGAGCAGTCGTATTATGCTGCAATGCATTCTCTCCAACTGCTACGTTATCAGCCCCGGTGTTAGTTTTTAAAGCTGATGCCCCGACAGCAACGCTACCACTAGTAGTATTACTAAACAATGAACTGTCACCGATAGCCACGTTATCATCTCCAGTCGAATTAGTGTAATCAGCCACATATCCTACCGCCGTATTATTTGCTGCCATGTTTCTATATAATGCATAAGCTCCAACTGCTGTACTATATTTTCCAGAATTATCTAATGCCAAATAGCCAATCGCAGTATTACCACCGGATTCAACACGTCCGGCATTATTGCCGCCAACTCCAAATTGAAAACCCGCACCATTTCCGGCGGTAGTTCCCAAATAGGTAGCAGGTGTACTACTAAAACTATAGGCAGCAGCGTTACCGGTAAGATGCCAATCACCAGCTGAAGTGGCTGATAATGTTACCCATGTTGGTGCATTGCTACCATTTGATTCTAATACCTGCCCTACATTACCTACAGTACTGAATGTTGAGCCTGTACCTGTGCCATAAAGTACTGAACCACCCGCACCAATTAAAGATGAATTACCACTACTTGCTGCGTATAAGGCATAAGGCACACTTAATAATTGCTGTGTTCCCATATCAATATAATTTATGCCACCTGTTGGGTCCATAGCCACCTCCAGGTATTCACCGTTCGCGCCCCAGCCGATAGTTGAAAAAGTACCGCTTTTAACTGTGCCCGTACCTATTGACACAGTAAATAAACCAAACTGGTTAGTAGTAGCTTTTTGGGTTTCCTCATACACTATTGTCCCACTGTCTGAACCCTGGTGTATTGTAAACTCAAGCCCTATAGGTTGATCAGGTAATACTGCTCCTCCTACATTGCGAGCAACACCCTGGTAACTAATTGCATTTGGTGCTTGAGCTTTCGCCTGTACTATAAGTAAAAATAAACCTGCAACTATAAGGTAGATATTCTTTTTCATGAGTATCGATTTTGTATTAATTTATTTTGCTGAATTTAAACGAACGAATAACATCACTGCCCGATGACTTAATTGTAATAAAATACATTGATGAAGGCAATTGCTGAACGTTGAACACAAAACGGGTTTGCCCGTTGGCAATTTGCTCGTTAAGCGGCTGTTGTAAAACACGTCCAAGCAAATCAACCAATTGCACTGCATAGGTGCCGGCATCGGTTGAGGTATTTATTACCAGGTTCACCCAGTCAACTGCCGGGTTAGGATACAATTGAACGCTTAATGTTGGCGTTATAAACGTTTGCAATCCTGTATATATATCATTGGGTTGCTGAAATCCTTGTGTAATAATTGACGAACCGGTTATTAGTGTTGAGCTGGCGGGTTGACCCGTTGTATACGACAAACTGTATCCGCCCGCTGATGCAAAGGTGCCATTACTTGCTATCACTTGCGGCGATATGCTTTGGGATTGTACATTCACCATGCCTGAAATTATTAATGACAGGGTTAAGAGAAAAGACTTGATTTTCAAAGTAGTTGATTTTAATGATAATTAATAAAAAAAAGTTGCTCAATACCAAAGAAAAGTAATTTACCTTCCTGCTTCATCAATATCCTATCTTTAGCAAGATAAAAGTAATAATGTTTTTAATAAAAAAGGAAATAATATTTTTCAAAAGTATAGCTCCCCCTGCCTTGCCTATAACATATACTTTATAACCGAGATAAATAAAACGAACAGGTTGGTGTTTGGATATCTAACTATTCAGGTATTATTCTTATATTTGAAAGAGAAAATTTGTTTTCTTTCATCCTAAAACTTTCATTTATTTGAATCATAATTTTACAAAAACATTGGTAGTTGCCATAGGTTTACTTATAACAGTAGATATACAGGTTCAAGGGCAAATTATCAATACCATAGGTGGTAATGGTACAGCCGGATATTCGGGAGATGGAATACCTGCCACATCCGGTGAATTTAACGGTCCTGAAGGTGTGGCAGTAGACGATTCCAATAACGTGTTTATCGGAGACCATCTCAATTACCGGGTACGCGAAATAAGCGGCGGCATTATTACAACTGTTGTAGGTACCGGAATTGCAGGTTATTCAGGAGATGGTGGTGCTGCCACCGATGCTCAACTAAATACCGCTACCGGCGTGGCTGTAGATGACTCCGGCAACCTTTACATTGCCGATTACGATAATGAACGCATTCGCAAAGTAAGTGCAAAAACGGGCATCATTATTACTATTGCAGGAAATGGTACCCAGGGGTATTCAGGAGATGGAGGACAAGCTACCGATGCTGAACTCTATTGGCCTTTGAATATAGCTATAGATACTGCCGGCAATATTTATATTGCAGACACTTATAATTACCGTATCCGTAAAATAGCGATAGGTACAGGTATCATCAGCACTTTTGCCGGTACAGGTGTATATGGCTATTCGGGAGACGGCGGACTTGCCACAAATGCTGAAATAACTAACCCGTGGGGGTTGGTGGTAGATGATTCGGAAAATGTTTATATTACAGATACTTATAATGAACGCATTCGGAAAATAAATGGCTCTACAGACATTATTACCACAATTGCCGGTAACGGCACCGGCGGATATGCAGGAGACGGAGGACCGGCTACCTCGGCTGAACTTTACTATCCTACCATGGTGGCTTTAGATGCTTGTGATAACATTTATATTGCAGATTGGGAGAATAATGCCATTCGCGAGATAACCAAGTCTTCAGGAATTATTACAACAGTCGCCGGTAATGGGACTGCCGGATTTTGGGGCGATGGTGGTCCTGCCACTAATGCAGAACTTGATAAGACGTGGGGCGTTGCATTAGATGATTCCGGCAATATTTACATGACAGATTATACAAATAGCCGTGTCCGCAAAGTTACAGGAGTTGTTGTTGCCCCGACGATTAAAGTTATTCCTAATCCGGTATCAATATGCAGTGGAAACAGTGTTACTCTTACCGCATCAGGAGCCAACGCCTATACCTGGAGCCCTGCAACAACCTTAAGCTCATCAACGGGAGATAGCGTGGCTGCCACTCCTACGGTAACAACTATTTATTCGGTAGCCGGAACGTTCGGTGGTTGTTTAGCAACGGGCACAGATACGGTTAAAGTTACTCCTTCAGCTCCATTAACTATTCAACCACCATCACCATTAGTGTGCAGCGGGCAAAGTGATACGATTACTGTAAGCGGTGGAGGAACTAATTATACCTGGACACCTTCATCGGGACTTAATGATACAACAACCTCCGTAGTAATTGCTAATCCGACAGCAACAACTATTTATACTGTAACAAGTGCAGATTCCGGCGGGTGCATATCAATGGGAACCGATACTGTTAAAATTATACCCGCACCACCATTGACTATTGAACCTCTGGATACCTTGTTTTGCAGCGGGCAAAGTGCTACTCTGTATATAAGCAATGGTGGATCAAACTTTATGTGGAATCCTTCAGCAGGATTAAGTGCAGATACAGGCACTTTTGTTGTTGCCAGTCCTACGCTGACAACTACTTACACAGTGACAGGAACTAATTCCAGTGGTTGTGCCGACACAGGCACGGATATAGTAATCAATCCCCTCTCCTAATAAACCAACTTTCAGTCAACACGGAGATACACTTATCTCGAGTCCAAAATATGACAATCAATGGTACTATAATGATTCACTGCTTGTAAACGACACCAGCCAGGATTGAAGAATTACCTCATTGGGCGAATATTGGGTGGTTGTAAATAATGAGGCTAATGGTTGCAACACATCGTCGGATTCGATGCCA
>CAVYQA010000003.1:0-11068 GCA_963770495.1 Chitinophagales bacterium
CATACCCATTGCTAATGTGCCTCTGACCGCGCACTTCGTCCCCCGCTCCTTAAATGGCTCCTCGATTCCGACCCGGCCATCCGCTGGCAGGTCATGAAGCACCTCACCGATGAACTGCCCGACGCGATTGCGGCTGAGCGATCCCGCATCGCGACAGATGGATGGGGAGCCAGACTCCTCGCACGCCAGTCACGCGCCGGCAACTTCGGCGACCCTGAGGATGACCGAGGCTTGCTTATCACCCTATACAGTCTCGTCGTATTGATGGACCTCGGTCTCGACCCCAACTGCAAGCAGGCCCTCAGAATGACCAAACGCGTCGAGCTGCTCGTGTTCAAGTGGCACAAAAACAGGCCTTTCTTTCAGGGTGAAACGGAGCCTTGCATCAACGGCAGAATTCTTGCCGTTGGCGCCTATTTCAACAGACCGAATCATGCCCTGGCGCGTCGGCTTCTGCGTGAACAACTCGAAGATGGTGGCTGGAACTGTGAAGCGGTTGAGCCTTCACCAAAACGCCCAAAGAGCCGGCGCTCTTCGTTCCATACCACCATCTGCGTGCTCGAGGGGCTGCTCGCGTATGAACGGGCAATGCGCAGTTCACCGGCCGTGACCAGAGCTCGCAAGAGGGGCGAAAAGTATCTGCTTGAACGCCGCATGTTCCACTCACTGCGGACCGGCGAAGTCATCGACGAGCGCTGGCTCCGGTTCTCGTTCCCCACCTATTGGCACTATGACGTCTTGCGTGGGCTCGACTACCTCCGAAATGCGGGAGTCAAACCTGACAGCCGCGTCCGCGAGGCCCTTGAAACCGTCATCAAGCGCCGTCAGCACAACGGGCGCTGGCCGCTCAACCTTCTTCATCGTGAGCGCATTCCCTTGGAGATGGAGACTGCAGTCGGTTCTGCTAGCCGCTGGAACACACTGCGCGCTCTCCGCGTCCTGCGTTGGTTACAGATTGGAGAACTACACGAAAGGGTGAGAAAGCAGAAGATAATGAATTAGGAAAAGGTAGTTTATTTGCCACAGGGCTTGTGGCAGGGGGAGCCCTGGCAGGAGTTGTGGTGGCAATTCTTTCTGTGAATACAGCGGTTTTTAATGGACTGCAAAAAATCAGTTTAGCCGTTCCGCTTACCGGTTGTTAGGTGATGGCGGGTATCAATTGCTGGGTACTGCATTTTTCATTCTTTTAGCCGTTATGCTTTACCGCACGGCGGTGAAGAAATAGGGGTATTAAATTATTATAAATGAAAATAGATAAGAATTAGTAAAATATCAAAAAAAAGCTAACTTTATCGCTTCAAATAGTTACGTATCACCTAATTTTTAAAAAAATGCCTGTGCAAACAAAAACTACACTTAGTATCATAGCTTTGTGCATGATCATTTCTGCTTCGATGATGTTATCATCATGCAGTACGACCAATTCTCTTACTTCGCAAAATCCTCATTATCATTTAAACCTTGTTAAAGCGGATAATACTGCTAAAGTTGACAAGCCAAAAGATAAAGTGGGTTCGGTTTCTGCTATTGCCCCGGTGTCACAACATGGCTCATTGGTTTCTTATCAATCAGGTGAACAATTGAAGGCGCTCACCGATTTGCTGAAGAGTGATGTGAAACAAATAGAAAAACAGGAAAAAAAAACAAATCCTGTGATTTATAAAAACCTTAAAAAAATTAATATTAATAAGGTAGTAAATCAAATGGCAATTCCCCGCACTAAAACCTCTGCAACTAAAACTTTATCGGTCAATAATGTTAACGATCAGCAGTATGACTTGATGAGAAATCCGAAAGGGTTATTTGTCATTTGGATCTCACTCCTTGGCGCCGCCATATTGTTACTTTTATTAGCTATATCTACCTCCATATTTTTATTATTCGGCTTTATAGTTGCTGTAGCATGGCTGATATTCTTTACCCTATGGATTTTCTCCATTACAGGCGTTCCTGAACGAGTCGCTTAGGTAAGCATTATTATAATTAGCCAGGCATATTTCTTTTTAGTATAGAAGAATATCAGTTTGTATAAGTAATTTCCTTCTTGTTTTTCTCGGCGTACACTACAATCTTTTTCATGCCGGCAGGTATGTCTTTAAAATAATAAAGCACATCGCCTGTGGGTATGTGCTCCTCCTCCTCTGTATTGACGTGTTCGCAATCTGCGACAAAATCAAATTCGTAAACTCCATCCGGGGGTGGAGCGGAAACCGTGAATTTCGGACTAAGCCGGGGAATTTTACACCCGGCATATTTAGTGATGCCGCTTGCCAGGATTTTTATTGAATCTGCTTCCGAACTTGACGACTCTATATTGAGCCGGTCAATTACATAAACGTGGTTTGCCATAAGTTATAAATTTATTTTTAAAAAAAATATCGTTTACACTGTTACTACGGCTTTATCACTCCCCAATTCAGAGAACTAATTTACGTAATTTCTTTTTTAGTTACCGGATTAATTATTTTAATAAACGAATACCCCAACGCAAAAGATAAATCAAGCCGATAATAAAAAGTGTTACACAAATCACAAGAGGTCTCGCGGAGATATGGCTGTCTTTGTCTATTGCATAAATAACAAAGCGGTATGCTGCTACGCACAACAGCACAGGAAGAAGAATAAGTGCAACGCCAAAGACCTTTTTCATAAACTTTTATACAGGCATATAATAAATAACTTATTTTTAGAAAATTACATTTCTACCTGTTTTCAGGTATTGTTTACCATGGAATTTTGAATGATATTTAGCCCTCATGCTTTATGCATCCCGTTCCGAGGCATAAAGTAATTCAAAAATTCCTTAACCAAAAAAACCAAATTTTATGACAGTAAGAACACTTACACTAGAATCAGCAACCCAAACCAGCCAGTATTGGGTGATGGCATTGGTAGACCTGCCGGTAGATTCCACCTGCAGCCCCACAAATTACACGGTAGTAGTTGACGGCACGGGCGAGAGCCTGCTGTTTAACTGGACACCCGGAAGCTCTGGCACCGTAGCAACATTTGTTACCGGTCTTGTTCCATCCACTTCAGGCGAATATTTGAATATTTATATTGTAAAACAAAGTAGCGGTGATAAAGGAGTGTTGTCATACCAAAATCCGGTTCAAAAATAAATAAGAATTAAAAACGAAATTATTGTTCAGATGGATAAAAAATAATTTACATTTAAGGCGCTAATCACTTAAATGGGTAATGAACATAAAAAGTACAGTTCTAATTGTTAGCAGTTGCATGTTAGCGGTTATTTTTTATACAAAAGCCACAACTATACAATTGAAAAGCAAAATGACTGACACGTTGATGATAAATCATTTGCTCGATAAATCATTTGATTTTTTATCATCAAATGTAGATTCGGCGTATTTGCTGGCTAATGTTGCTTTAAGTTTATCGGAACAAAATCATTACGATAGAGGGATTGGTGGCGCTTGTATGCGTTTGGGCGCGGTGATGAATTTTAAAGGGAAAAGCGATTCGGCGCTTTTTTATTTTCATAAGGCGCTTACCATACGCGAGAAATTAAAAGATAAAAAAGCCATTGCTGCGGCAAGTGTTTCTTTAAGTTATGTTTTTCGGAATATGGATAATAAAGATTCCGCTTTTTATTACCAGCTTAAAGCAACGGGGCTGAACGAGGAAAACGGGGATTCTATTAGTATTGCCCAATCATACAATACATTGGGTAATTTATATAATGAGTATAAGGATTATGCTAATGCACTGCTTTATTACAACCGTTCTTTGAGGATTTATAAAAATATGCACGACACTGCTGATATTGCATTCGGCTTTAGCGGGCTTGGAGATTATTATTACCAGGAAAATGAGGATACCACAGCGTTAAGGTATTTTCTTATGGCTAAACAATTAAATGAAAAACTCGGTAAAACAGAATTACTTTCCAACGATTATGATAATATTGCTTTATGCTATAAAGATTTGCACAACAACTATGAAGCATTAATGTACTATCGTAAGTCGCTTTCACTTTCTGAAAATAATAAAGAAAATCCGGCTATAACCAGAGATTACACTAACATAGGCATACTATATCTTGGTACACACCAAACAGACAGTGCAATATTTTATTTGCAAAATAGCTTAGCCATGGCAAGCCAAATGTCAGATAAAGACGTTTTATTGGCTAACTATAAATCGCTTGCCGATGCATATGCGCAAAAAGGAGATTATAAAAATGCTTTTGAATATCATAAAGAATATTCCGCTCTTAATGATTCAATACTGAATGAGGAGAAAATGAAGACGATAGAGGAGATGGTGGCAAAATATAACGACAGTCAAAAAGAAAGGATGATTGCGCTATTGTACAAGGAAAACAAAACAGAAGAGGCGAGGCGTAATGCGCTTATCGGGTGATGGATTCTGCTATTGCTGGTGATGGCGGGAATCATATATATTTTTATGCAAAACAAAAACTTATCGAAGAAAAATGAACAGATAGCCAGCCAGAGAATAGGCGACTTGTTAAGAGAACAGGAAATAAAAACATACAATGCCATGCTTGATGGGCAGGAAGATGAGCGGCAGCGTATAGCAGGCGATTTGCACGACAGGCTTGGCAGTATGCTGGCTACGGTGAAAATGCATTTCAATGTGTTAGATGATAATATAGTGAATATGGGTGAGAAAAATGTGAATCAATACAGGCGTGCCAACGCATTATTGGATGAGGCGTGTGAGGAGGTTAGAAAAATTTCGCACAACCTCAGCACAGGCATGATAATGAGTTTTGGATTGGTTCCGGCTTTGCAGGAGTTGGGTGAAAGCGTGGGAAGCACCGGAAAGATGAATTGTAAAATACTTGTATATGGATTGCATGAGCGTCTTGAAACGTTTGTAGAGATAAGCATTTACCGCATGGTGCAGGAATTATTCAGCAATATACTAAAACATGCACAGGCAAAAAATGTGACCGTTCAGCTAAACAGGCTGGAAAATGCGCTCACTATTACCGTGGAGGATGACGGTGTAGGTTTTAATGTTGAAGATAAAATGAAAGGCAGCGGCATGGGTTTAAAAAGTGTTTTATTAAGAATTGAAAAACTGAAAGGGAATTTTACGGTTGATTCGAATCCCGGAAAGGGAACCATCGCCATACTTGAATTACCATTAAATACGGAGGAGGTATGATAAGAATTATTATTGCGGATGATCACCAGATGTTTATTGATGGTATCCGGTCATTATTGCTCAGCCAGGAAAATATTGCCGTTGTTGGCGCAGCCCACAATGGAGATGAGGTCTTGAAATTACTGGCGCACAAAAAAGCCGATATGGTGCTGATGGATATTAACATGCCGCGCATGGATGGCGTTGAAGCCACTAAGCATATTCAACGCCAGTTTCCAAAAACTAAGGTTCTTATGCTCACGATGTATAATACTAAAAATTATATTGAAAGGCTGGTATATGCGGGCGCTTCGGGCTATATTCTTAAAAACACGGGTAAAGCGGAATTGATGAATGCCATTGAAACTATTTATAGCGGTAAAACATTTTTCGGTAAAGATGTGACGGCGCGTGTTATGGAAAGTATGCAGGGAAAGCGGCAGGGGGTTAATGATTTTTTCGGGATAGAGCTGACAGAAAGGGAAATACAGGTGATTAAATATATTGCCCAAGAATACACCTCAACGGAAATTGCCAAGAAACTTTCTCTCAGCCCCTATACCGTTGAAACTCATCGCAAAAACCTGATAAATAAGTTGAATGTCAGAAATACGGCAGGACTGGTGAAATATGCCATGCAAAACGGGTTGTCGGATTGAAACTGATTACCCCTAAAAGGGGGATTAATGATTTCTTCTCAAAAGACGGGATTTATTCTCCAATGATTTATATTCCTTTTTTAAAGATTCATAATTCTTTTTTAAGTCATGAAATTCTTTATACTCATTATAAGCCTTGTCAATAAAGAAAGCAAGCCTTCTTATTTCTAAATGATAAATCTGCGTAACCCTGCCCTGGCTTAATGAAAGTTCTTTACCAACCTGGGCAAATGACATATTATCGTCCCATAGCATCTTCAATATAGTTCTTCCCCGGTTTGTTAAAGGGAAAATAGCGAGTTTGTTTTTATCAGAAATCAGCCGGAGTAGAAAGCCAATGTCACTTCTTAGAATATGATGTGTGCCTTTATTGGGGGTTAAAATAGGCATAATACTATTATGTTTTAGTCGCCCTAAAATTAATCTATGCTACTGCCGAAAACAATACCGGGAAACAGGTATTTTGCAATATACCGGAAAACAGGTAGTTAAAAATATGACAACCCGCACAAGCATTTTTTCCGCTTTAACAAAAATATCAGGAAGGCTATTATGAAACTATCAACTCCCCTAAACTAAAAAAGCCTTTAAGGACTTCTTTAGTTTATAAAGTATAATATTAAAATTAAAAGAATAATGAGCAACAGCGCCTTGTTCGTCTTCCTGATTATTTATTGCCAGGATTATTATTGGGCGAAGATGGCGGTGCATTATTTGTTACTGACGTCATATAGCGCAATGTATTTGTCGCCTGCATATTTCTAAACAGATAAATTTTATTCCCTATACTTATTCTTAGCATTGGACCGCTGCCTGGTAACCGTAGCTCCTGCAATTTTTTTAGCAGGGTCAGGATTTTTAACGTTTGTGGCAAGTGTACTTGATTTAAAAACCCATTGGTTAGGTGCTGTAGTATCTTTTGTGAAAGCAATATAATAGCCATTGGCTATAACCCAATACGATGTTGTATCCTTGGGATGTTGTTGTTGAACAATGGCAGAAGAAAGTTTTAAATTAAAATTTTTGTTGCTGCCATCAGGCATTGTGCAATTAGAAGCATTGCTTGTATAAATTATCAATGCTACTGACAATAGGGGTAGAAGTTTGCAAATTGTTTTTTTCATAGTTTGATTATTTGAACTTAAAAGTAATAATAAAAAATTAATTTTAACTTAAACACTGTAAAATAATCACTGTAAATCATACCTCCTGTATTTTATATATTCCTATATTTATTGCCTGTTTATTTAATCTTCAATTAATACCTATGAAAAAATCGTACTTGTTAATTTTAGTTTTCCTCTGTTCAGAGGTAGTATCAGTTAGTGCGCAGGTTGACGATGTGCTTATTTTCAACAGCACAAACGGAGCTAATCCATCCGGCTCATTAACCCTTTCGGGAAAAAGGTTGTATGGCACCACGTCTTACGGAGGAACAAATAACTTTGGTACTGTTTTCGTTGTGGATACCGATAAAACCCATTATAAAGAACTGATTGATTTTAATGGCGAGGATTCCGTGAAGGTTTGCGTCCGTATGGTGATATAACCCTTGCAGGAAATAAAGCCTATGGCATGACATCAATAGGCGGTGCAGGTGGCGAGGGTTGCATATTCTCTGTGGATACTGCCGGGGGAAATTATAAAGACCTGTTTGATTTTAGTGCTGCCAATGGAGTAGTACCCTGGGGCAACTTATTGCTTATAGGAAATAATTTGTATGGCATTACATCGGGCGGAGGGACCAGTGGTCTCGGAGTCATTTTCCGTATAGATACCAGCGGGGAAAATTACAAAGTGCTGTTTAATTTTGATGTTGACCAGGGAGATAATACGCATGGCAGCTTAACACTTGTCGGAAACAAGTTTTATGGAATGTCAGAATTGGGCGGAACGAATAGCGATGGAACCGTTTTCTCCATAGATACCAGCGGAGGGTCATCAAGCTTTAAAGTTGTACTTGATTTTGATGGAGTGAGTTACCCGTATGGCTCACTTCCCTGGGGCAATGTAACATTTTCGAATGGCGTGCTGTATGGAATGGCAGTACAAGGAGGAGTGCATGGCGACGGTGTTATTTTCTCCGTAGATACCAGCGGGAATAATTATAAAGATATGCTTGATTTTGATGGTACTAACGGCAGTTCCGGGGCAGGCTCATTACTGCTTGTTGATAGTCTTTTGTATGGAATGACTCAAGTGGGAGGGACAGGCGCCGGAAATATTTTTTCTATTGATACCAGTGGAAAAGTTTTTACCAACATTGTTAATTTCAATGGAACAAACGCTAATTTTCCTTATGGTTCTTTACTACTTTCAAATGGTATATTTTATGGAACAACCTATGAAGGAGGGGGACTAAATGATGGTGTAGTTTTTAGCACTAACACCTGCAAATTAGCGGTGAGCATTGATAGTATAAATGTAGCCTGCTATGGCGACAGCACCGGCGCTGCTATTGCCGTTATCAGCGGCGGACAGGCACCGTTTACTTATGAATGGAATAACAGCGACACAAACGACACGGCAAGCTTCCTAACCGCTGGAACTTATAATTTAACCGTTATTGATAATAAGGGCTGCATTGCTTTCTCATCTACTACTATAAACCAACCGGGGGTGCCGCTGGCAGTTATGTCCGATTCAGTTGATGCTAATGCAACGTGCAATGGTATTGCCTCTGTAACAGCAAGCGGAGGAACGCCACCCTATACCTATAAATGGAAAACAGGTGGACAAACGACAGATACCATAAAGAACCAATGTGCCGGAACTTATATGGTGACTGTAACAGATAGTAATGGATGCACCTTGACTACAAGTATTACCATTAAGTCTTCGGCGGAAATTAATATAATTGGTAATTCACCAACTATAACTACTTACCCTGAACCAACTAATGGATATTTTACAATTGAAGGATTAATTAATGGACAAGTAATAGAATTATATGATTACACCGGACAATTATTAAGCAGAACAATAGTTGATAATGTCACAATGCATTTTGATATTTCTGATAAGGCAAATGGCATATATCTTATTCAAATACTTAACAAAGATGGCAGTGTAGTAACGGAAGATAAGATAGTGAAAATACAATAAGGACTTATCGTATAACTTCTCAGGAATTGACTAATGATTTTTGCCTTCCATTTCTTGCCATTAAAAATGCAATAGATTTTTTCGGAAACAGAAAAATGGAAAACATAATTGCGGATAAAATCAAAGCTCCCAGGGTAGTGGCAAACGAAAGCAAAAATATAGCAGTAGAACAGGTGCCCGCAAAAATGTAAAGTTGTGTTGCGGCTTTTAATTCCTGCGGGGTATTGGCTTGCGTAAATCCCTGCCGGTAAGCATAACTCCATATCCCGAACATAGCTATTCCCATGAGTGAGAAATTTGCGGCATAGAGGCACACAGCAATATGCATATGGGGTGTTTGAATATACTTCGACAGCAGCGCTGTGACAAAGGGTGTAAAGGAAACGACCAGCAGTTTGAATCCGTTTATCAGCAGCAGCATTCCGTTGCTTTTGTGAATATGCTCGAACATGTAATGATGATTTATCCAGCAAATAAGTATGGTGAGAAAACCGATAAGGAATGCCAGGTAGTGGGACCAGTCCTGCAGGATTAGCTGGAGCAATGATTCATTGTCTTTTGCCGCCGGTACATGAATATCCAGCACCAGTAAAGTGATTGCAACAGCAAACACTCCATCGCTGAAGGATTCAATGCGCGAGGTTTCTTTTGCGTTGTTTTGTTTCTCTGTTGTTTCCATAAGAGGTCATGTTTCTATCAAAATTAATAATAATCTCTTACTTTTTATCTGTCCGGGCTGAGAGACATTCACTCCAATAAAAAAATAATAAGCCAACTAATTTCTCTGAAACTTTTTAACCTTGATAACGTATATATTAAAGTGTTTCGTTAACTATTAAAAAGAAAGCTTTATGTCAAGCAACAACATTTTGAATTATGAGACAATGAAAAATCTTCCCGTTAAAATCAGGAAGAAGGCATTTGAGCTGGCGCTGGCATTATCTACCGAAAATATAGACCCGGATATTATTATACCGATGGCTATCAGCGGCGCTAAATATTGGGCTGCACATACCAAAGGGAAGAAATAATAGTTGCCCTTTTTCAATCTCATAATCTCTGCTCCAAAAGAGTGGGGATTTTTTTTTATCGGTTTATGGTATTAAATGTAACTGACAAGAACTCTATACAAGTTTACAAATAAAAATTTTGTTGATTGTCTTTCAGTAAATTACAATCACTTTGTAAACAAGTTTTGTTGCCGGATTCTTGTCGTTTTTGTTGTCGTTATAAAGTTATTGTTACATCAGCTTTTCAAAGAACAGACAGGTAAAATTAATTGAGGAAATTATGCTGCGAGAAAAGTTGGGACAAGATTTTTAATGTGATGGTATAAAATCGTATCTTTATAATAAATTACGAAGTATTATGAAGAAACAATCTGTAGTTACTATTGTAAATGAATTGCCGAAGGAATTTAAATTAGATGATCTAATTGAAAAATTGGTTGTTATTGAAAAAATTGAAAGCGGCTTAAATGATGTTAAAGTAGGCAGAACAATTTCACATGATAGGGTAAAGAAAGAGGTTAAGAAATGGCTAAGATAATTTGGACACGCTCCTCTTATAATGATCTGAAACAAATATTCAATTATATTTCTAAAGATTCAGAGTTATATGCTACCCGCCTTATTGGACGAATAATTGAACGAGTTGATATTTTAGAAAACTCACCCTTAGCAGGACGTATAGTTCCTGAAAAAGAAGATAAAACCATTAGAGAGTTAATTGAAGGTAATTACAGAATATTCTATAAAGTGGGAGATAAGAATAGAATTTTTATTTTGAGAATTCACCACGGTGCAAGAAATATTGGCTGAATTGATTTCTGATTTTAATTAGAAATATTCTATCACTTTGAATAATATTAAATAATTTGTTTACGTTTAATATAGGATGATAAAAAAACTGGTTCTCATAGTATTAGTATTTTTCGTAAGTAAAAATTTATATGGACAGAAAGTTGAAGAAATTGTTATCACACCTACTATATGGTTATTTTGTTGTGATTCTATTGTAGAACAGCCAGCAGTGGTGATTGTAAATAAAGATTTAGGAATACAAGTAACATCTACGTGGTATCCTGCTTATTTTATTTCTGCTGAAGCTTTTAGAAAAGTAGATAGTATTTTTTCTACTAATAAAGCCATTGAAGTTCCGATTAA
>CAVYQA010000004.1:0-2500 GCA_963770495.1 Chitinophagales bacterium
TATAATTCCGAGAGATAGCGATTATTTATTTTTATTTTACAATCAAGGCTGTTTTAGAATTTGCTCTATTGCCGATACGGTAATTAAATATGAATATGCCACTCCCAGTGAGGAAAAATCGAAAGATTATTTTAATGGGATAAAAAATGTTTTAACATCTGATTCTGCTTCAACTGAGGTAATTCAAGGCTTGAATACTTTATTAGACCGCATGGAAGTTTTAGATGAACAATCGGCATGGTGATCTCATTCTTAAAAACAAAAAACCCCGTCTCTAATCAGAAACGGGGTTTTAAAAAATAATGGCAACGACCTACTCTCCCGGGTTATACGCCCAGTACCATCGGCGCTGAGGGGCTTAACTGCTCTGTTCGGAATGGGAAGAGGTGAACACCCTCGCCAAAGTCACCATTAAGGACTTTGTTCAATGAACGGTAATGTTGTTCGTTGAAGCGATAAAAATAAGATTGACATAAATGAAAAGAACCATAACTAACCAGACCAAAAAAGAAAAAATGAAAGCAAACGGGCGATTAGTATAGCTCGGCTTTGACGTTACCGTCTTTACACCTGCTACCTATCAACGTAGTCGTCTACTGACGACCCTTAAACGAAATCTCATCTTGAGGTGGGCTTCGCGCTTAGATGCTTTCAGCGCTTATCCCTTCCGAACATAGCTACTCTGCACTGCAGCTGGCGCCACAACAGATACACCAGTGGTTCGTCCAACCCGGTCCTCTCGTACTAGGGTCAGCTCCTCTCAAATTTCAAACGCCCACAACAGATAGGGACCGAACTGTCTTGCGACGTTCTGAACCCAGTTCACGTGCCACTTTAATGGGCGAACAGCCCAACCCTTGGGACCTTCTCCAGCCCCAGGATGTGACGAACCGACATCGAGGTGCCAAACCTCCCCGTCGATATGAGCTCTTGGGGGAGATCAGCCTGTTATCCCCAGAGTACCTTTTATCCTTTGAGCGATGGCCCTTCCATGCGGAACCACCGGATCACTTTATCCTACTTTCGTACCTGCTCGACTTGTCTGCCTCACAGTCAAGCACCCTTATGCTAATGCGCTCTACGTACGGTTACCAAGCGTACTGAGGGTACCTTTGAAAGCCTCCGTTACACTTTTGGAGGCGACCACCCCAGTCAAACTACCCACCAAACAATGTCCCCCGATTGTGTCGGGGTTAGAATCTAAACAAACGAAGGGTGGTATTTCACTGATGACTCCACCACGGCTGGCGCCGCGGCTTCAAAGTCTCCCACCTATGCTACACATCATTTACTCAAACTCAATGTTAAGTTGTAGTGAAGGTGCACGGGGTCTTTCCGTCCCGTTGCGGGTAATCCGGCATCTTCACCGGATACTACAATTTCACCGAGCTCGCGGTTGAGACAGCGTTCAAATCGTTACACCATTCGTGCAGGTCGGAACTTACCCGACAAGGAATTTCGCTACCTTAGGACCGTTATAGTTACGGCCGCCGTTTACCGGGGCTTCGAGTCAAAGCTTTGCCTTGCGGTTGACCTCCCTTCTTAACCTTCCGGCACCGGGCAGGTGTCAGGCCATATACGTCATCTTTCGATTTTGCATAGCCCTGTGTTTTTGTTAAACAGTCGCTTGAACCATTTCACTGCGACCCTCCGAAGAGGGTGTCCTTTCTCCCGAAGTTACAGGACAAATTTGCCGAGTTCCTTAACCACGGCTCACTCGAGCACCTTAGGATTACTCTTCTTGACTACCTGTGTCGGTTTACGGTACGGGTAGCTGTAACCTGAAGTTTAGAGGTTTTTCTCGGAAGTCTGATTACGGTCATTATCGGCTTGCCCGAAGGCTCACCGTACTGTCGCCTTTCAGCACATACCGGCGGATTTGCCTGCCAGTCGTATACCTACGGGCTTTAACGCACACATTCCGTCAGTGCGCAGACCTTTCACTACTCCGTCACCCCATCACAACTTACAGCCGGTACTGGAATATTAACAGTATTTCCATCAGCTTCGCCGTTCGGCTTCACCTTAGGCCCCGACTAACCCTGATTCGATTAACGTTGATCAGGAACCCTTAGTCTATCGGTGATACAGGTTTTTCACCTGTATTATCGTTACTTATGCCTACATTTTCTTTTCCAA
The DNA here is from genome assembly GCA_963770495.1 of Chitinophagales bacterium. Classification (GTDB taxonomy): domain Bacteria; phylum Bacteroidota; class Bacteroidia; order Chitinophagales; family CAVYQA01; genus CAVYQA01. The sequence continues at coordinate 2,140 of CAVYQA010000004.1, forward strand.
TAGCTCCAGCATACCTCAGCCGTACACCTTCGATGCAGTTGGAATGCTCCCCTACCACTATCCGACATTAATCGGAACAATCCATAGCTTCGGTACTATGTTTGATGCCCGATTATTTTCCGCGCCCAATCGCTCGACCAGTGAGCTGTTACGCACTCTTTAAATGAATGGCTGCTTCCAAGCAAACATCCTGGCTGTCATAGCGATTCGAACATCGTTTGATCAACTTAACATAGATTTAGGGACCTTAGCTGATAGTCTGGGTTATTTCCCTCTCGGCCCATGACCTTAGCACCCTGAGCCTCACTCCCGAGTTATATGTTCTAGCATTCGGAGTTTGTCTGGGTTTGGTAGACGGTGA
>CAVYQA010000004.1:7500-171184 GCA_963770495.1 Chitinophagales bacterium
TTTTTTATGCGGCGAGGCGATACCGGGTGGTGGCGACGACAGGAATTGCATTAGCACAAGCCCAGCGGCAAATTATGTTAATTTTGGCGGCGACCTTGAGGACACCGTCGTTATTGGTCCCGATACGCTCTCACCACATTCCGGTTTTGCCGAACTGCCATTTATGACCAGTTGGATGCCTTGTCTTCCTTATAATCTAGAATTTACCAATGCTGTTAATTTTAATTGTTCATCAAATACTGCCACAGCTATAATAACATCCGTCTATAGAGTACCTCATTCAGTTACATGGAATACGGTTCCGGTTCAAACCGGCGATACAGCTACCAACCTTCTGCAGGGCACTTATGTGGCTACAATAATTGTCAGCACTATTGCTGATACGTTGTATGATACTGTTGTGGTGCAACCGGCAAAACTCACTATTTCTTTTAACTCACCAACGCCGACCGTTTGCAACGGGCAAAGTGTATCATTGGTTGCCAACGGGGCAACTAATTATACATGGAGTCCCGACTCGGGTTTAAATATAAACAACGGCGATACGGTTATTGCTACCACATTGGTAACAACTACTTATATCGTCATTGGCATAACCGGTTCTTGTTCAGCGACTGATAGTGTTGTGGTAACTGTAAAATCCAACCCATCAGTGGCAGTAAATAGCCCAACTATTTGCAGCGGTACTTCAACCACGTTGTCGGCAACGGGCGCTAATACATATGCATGGTTTCCTGCAACGGCATTAAGTGCTACTACCGGCGACAGTGTGGAAGCAAACCCCTCTGCCACCACTATTTATACTGTAATAGGTACATCTGATAATTGCCCAGACACGGCAAAAGCTGTAGTTACCGTTGAAATTCCGCCTCCTTTAATTATTTTACCTCAACCACCACCGGTTATATGCTTTAACTTTCAAAGTGATACATTGAGGGTAGCCAGCCATGGCAGTGATTTTATCTGGAGCCCTTCAGAAGGATTGAGCGCCACAACAGGTGTTAGCGTAATTGCCAGCCCCTCTGTTTCTGTTACCTATACGGTCACGGGTATTGATTCGCTGGGCTGTGCTGCAACAGGCACTGAATCGGTAACTATATTGCAAATTGCCAACACTCCAACCTTCGTTCAACATAATGACACGCTTATTTCAAGCTCAAAAAACGATAATCAATGGTATCGGAATGATACCTTACTATTAAACGACACCAGCCAATATCTTATCATTTCCATTTTGGGAAATTATTATGTTGAAATAAATAATGAGGCAAATGGTTGCAGCACATCATCGGATACGGTTGATATAACATCGTTGACAGGTATAAATCAGTTGACAGTTGACAATGGACAGTTGACAGTTTATCCTAATCCTACCAGTAGCTCTGTATTTATAAAAATAAATTCACCGGTACAAGATGCGGGCGATTGGAATTTGCAGGTTACTGATGTGCTGGGGAGAACATTATTTACAATGCCACCCCTAAATCCCCTAAAGGGGACTTTTGAAATAGATTTGTCAAACTTTGCCGGAGGCATTTATTTTATAAGCGTTATAAATAAAACAGGTAGGGAAGTAGTGCCGGTAATGAAGGAGTGAAATCCGCATATAATATTAATTTTTTCATATCAATAGCATTTTATTTTAATAATATATAATTTTATTTAAATAACATACTCCTTCTCAAAACACCTATTTTTTGCCCAAAAGCCGCCATTCTGCACAAATTCCCTGAATAGTTATCCACACCAAAAGGACCGTCAAATATTATTTTTAATTATGGAAGAGAAGGGCATTTTACGGAGTGAAAAAATGCAAATCAAGACACTCTGAAGTGAAATGAAATTAAATAATATTTCAATATCATTTCCCCCGTTTTATGCCCTGTTTGTTAAGTTTCTGAATAACTTAAAAAACTGCGAATAGGTATTTTTTTTAATTTTAAAAACGATTTCTCTCCCTGGAATTTTTAATCAATTTATATGTGAAATTTAGAATGAGATAATCATAAGTTTTATTAAAAAAATATTTTATAATCCCCAAAAACAATTATTAGTTATGCGCGCAAAATTTATTTCATTATTGCTGTTAATAATAACTTACAATTGTTATGCCGGCACGGGTATTACCCCGAAAAAAGCCAAAATGGTGGCTGAAACGTATTACAGGTATACAACCAGCTATTCAAATGCCATCGGAAGAATATCTTACACTGATAAAGATGCTAATGGAAATACACTTTATTATATAGTGGATATGGATAAAAGCGGATTTGTGATTGTGAGCGGAACAGACTGTCACAAATCCTATCATAGCAATTTCCACACATGGCAATTATAGAGCAATACCCCAATCCGGCGTTGCAGATTATTTATATAATTTACATAATCACATTTCTAAATTATATCAATTAAATATGACGCCCCGGGAAAGTGTCACGTCAGAATGGGAGCGTTTAAGCAGTGGAATGCCTTTGATTACCAGCAGGAGCACTACAAGTGTTTCGCCATTATTAACTACCACGTGGAATCAATCGCCCTACTATAATGATTATTGCCCCGGCGGCTCGGTAACGGGTTGTGTGGCAACAGCCATGGCGCAGATTATGAAATACTGGAACTATCCTGCAACAGGCACCGGCTCCTATTCCTATTCCGATCCGCCTTATGGAACGTTATCATTTAATTTTGATTCTACCATAAACTGGTCTGTAATGCCGAATTCTTTATCCTCAAGCACACCCACAAACGAAACAGATGCGGTGGCTATTTTAATGTACCAGTTAGGGGTTAGCGTGGCAATGGAGTACAGCCCCAGCGGAAGCGGGGCATATGTTTTACAAACGGAGGACCCGGGAGGACCATGCGCTCAATATTCTTATGTTAATTATTTTGGATATAATTCAAGCACCCTGCAAGGCTTAGTTCAGGCTAATTACACAACCGGTTCATGGGATTCAATTATAAATGTAGAACTGGATAACAGCCGTCCGGTAGAGTATGTTGGATTTGGAGCGGATGGGGGACACACATGGGTGGTAGATGGCTATAATTCATCGGGTTTGTATGATATGAATTGGGGATGGGGTGGATTGGATGACGGTTATTATGCTTTAAATGACCTTGACCCCAGCGGCATCCCTTTGGGTTCGGATAATGCCATGTTAGTAGGTATTGAACCATCCACTTCTCAACCAACATGTAGCGAGCCAACGTCACTTGCCGCAAGCAGTATCACTTCTTCAGGCGCAGTTATATCATGGGTAGGCTCCGGTTCACCTAAATCATATAATCTTAATTACAAGGTATCAGGAGCAAGTTCGTGGACTTCAGTAACCGGAATTACTTCAGAGAGTTACACTTTAAGCGGACTTTCAGCAGGAACTACTTACAATATGGAGGTTCAGCAAGTGTGTTCAAGTGGTGAAACAAGCGGATTCACAAGCACTGTAATATTTAGTACTACACAACCAGCTTGTAATGAGCCAACATCACTGACAGCAAGCAGCATCACTGCTTCAGGCGCAACTATATCGTGGGTAGGCTCGGGTTCACCTGAATCTTATACTCTTAATTACAAGGTATCGGGGGCAAGTTCATGGACTTCAGTAACAGGAATTACTTCAGAGAGTTATACTTTAAGCGGACTTTCAGCGGGAACTACTTACAATGTAGAAGTACAGCAAGTATGTTCAAGCAGTGAAACAAGCAGTTTCACCGGCACTGTAACTTTTAACACAGCCAGTATATCGTATTGCACTTCTTCGGGAACAACTGCATCGGAGTATATCAAAAATGTAACGTTTGGTTCAATTGATAATACCGTTAGTAATGATGGCGGATATTATAATTACACTAACCTCAACACTGACATAACAGCCGGAAGCAGTTATAAAATGACTGTTACACCGGGCTTTACAGGCGCTTCATATACTGAATATTGGACAATTTACATTGATTATAACCACACGGGCGATTTTGTGCTTGCAAGGGAAGGAAAAGGTTCGGGAAGTTTATCGGGCCCAATTACTGTTCCTACTACCGCTGTAAAGCGCCACAAGAATGAGAATAATAATGCATCGCGGCAGTTATATTACTAATGCCTGTAGTAGTTTTACAGATGGCGATGTGCAGGATTACACGGTCGTAATCAGCAACTCATCTTCGTCTAAAATTGATTTACAAGCCAATGGTGATGACAGTATAAATCAGGATATAAGCGGAATATCAGTAAATGTGTATCCAAATCCAACTAACTCTTTTTTAAATATAAAATATCTTAATAATATTGGTGTAACCGATCTAACCCTGGTAGACGCAACAGGAAAAATTTTATTGAAAAGCCCGTCTCAATTAAATATCCTGGATTTTTCAAAATATGCGCAGGGATGGTATATTTTAGTTATAACAGGAAGCGACGGTTCTGTATCAAAAAATCTTATTACAGTTGTCCGTTAAGTATTTGGTTTAGTTTAATAAAAAGCCCTCCGTTTAATTGCGGAGGGCTTTTTTATGATTTTTCTACCCCGTTTAAATCACTAAATTTGCGGCATCTTATTTTATAACTGTAATGAAAAAATACAACTTTTACGCCGGTCCTGCTATCCTTCCAAGAGAAGTAATTGAAGAGTCAGCAAAAGGATTATTGAACTTTAACAATATAGGATTATCCATTATTGAAATCTCGCATCGCAGCAAAGATTTTGAAGCCGTGCTTAATGAAGCAAAGCAACATGTAAAGGAATTGCTGACGCTTAATGACGATTATGAAGTATTGTTTTTGCAGGGCGGCGCCAGCCTGCAATTTTGTATGGTACCTTATAACCTGCTTAATGAAAATGAAACAGAGGTATATTTGGAAACAGGCGTGTGGGCTAAGGGAGCAATTAAAGAAGCTAAGTTGTTTGGCAATGTGAACATTGTTGCCGGTAGCGCCGATAAAAACTATAGTTATATCCCTAAAAATTATACGGTTCCCGGCGATTCAAAATATTTTCATATCACTACTAATAATACAATTTATGGTAGTGAGATGTTCGAGTTTCCTAAAACAAAAGTGCCTTTGGTAGTGGATATGTCGAGTGATATTTTCAGCCGCCCGGTTGACGGAAAACAGTTTGCTATAATATATGCCGGCACTCAAAAAAACATGGGTGCATCGGGTGCAACCATGGTGGCGATACGAAAAGATATTTTAGGAACGGTGAAGCGTAAGATACCATCCATGCTGAATTATGCCGCGCAGATTGAAAAAGAAAGCATGTACAACACCCCCTGCACATTTGCTATTTATGTTTCTAATCTTACCTTGCGCTGGCTGAAAAAAATAGGATTGGAAAAAATTGAAAAGCTGAATAAAGAAAAAGCGGATACCCTTTACCATGAAATAGATAACAACCCGTTATTTGAAGGAGTAATTGCCAAAGAAGACCGCAGCCGCATGAATGTGACCTTTGTGATAAAGAAAAAAGAATTGGAAGAAGAGTTTTTGAACTATACTAAAGGGCTTGGCATAGTGGGCATAAAAGGGCATCGTTCAACAGGCGGTTTCCGCGCTTCATTATATAATGCTATGACCATTGATGGCGTGAACGTGCTGGTGGAGGCGATGAGGGAGTTTGCGAAAAAACATGGGTGATTTAATGTGCCAATATGCTGATGTGCCAATGTGGCGATAGAGTTGGTAATAATTCATGGTTTATCAAATAAATCATAATTCAAAAACAGTTCAGACAATATTTAATGCAGCAATTCGTCTAACTTTACATCCATAAATCCCATTTCAGACAATGATTAAAAGATTTACCGTACTATTACTTCTATCCTTTTTATCGCTCACGTCATTTGCGCAAATGCCTTTTGGCGGTAGTGGAGGAAACGGCGCAGGAAACATCGGGCACTTTTATGGTAAGGTAATTGACAGCACTACAGGAAAAGCTGTTTCCTATGCCGTAGTAGAATTGACCGCAAACCTGTGGGACACTGCCACAAAGTCAATGAAGCCGAAGATAATAGCCGGGCAGATTTGTGGTGATAACGGGGAGTTTAGTCTTGAACATCTTCCTATTATGGGAAAGATGACGCTTAAAATCACTTTTATAGGTTACCAGGATTATATCAAGCCGGTTTCTTTTTCCATTGATTTCACTAAGATTAAAAAAATCTCGTCAGGCACGCCTGATTACAGCAGCATGATTAATATGGTTGATGTAGATTTGGGAAATATCCGGATTAAGCCGTCACCTACTCAGTTGCAGCAGGTTACTATAGAGGGAAGCGCCTCGGTATTTCAAATGCAGGTGGATAAAAAAGTTTATAATGTAGATAAAGATATCACGTCTATCGGCGGCACGGCGCAGGATGTGTTGAAGAATGTGCCTTCTGTAAATGTGGATGTGGATGGAAATGTTACCATGCGAAATGCAACACCGCAAATATTAGTAGATGGTATGCCAACCACATTAACTATGGATGAGATCCCGGCTGATGCGATTCAAAATATTGAGGTTATTGCTAACCCTTCGGCTAAATACGATGCATCGGGCGGAGCGGGTGGAATTATAAATATAGTAATGAAGAAAGACCGTAAGGCGGGCTATAGCGGCAACCTGCGCGCCGGTGTTGATGAGCGCGGCAGGTTAAACGGCGGTGGCAATATTAATATTAGACAAGGCAAGGTTAACTTTTTTGCCAATGCTTTTTTAAATGAGCGCAAATCAATGGCATATACTTCAGTAGACAGAAATAACCTGATTGGTTCGCCGCTGACCAATGTGGACCAGAATGATACTGCTACCAACCTGGGAGAATTTGGTTATGCTAATGCCGGTTTCGATTTCTTTCCTGATGTGCGCAACACTTTTACAGTTTCAGAAACTTTTGTAAGAGGTACGTTCAGCCCTACTGATTACCTTGTTTCAACAACAGATTCTCTTGAACCTTCAAGGGGAAATCCGTTTAGTATTTATGACCGCACCTCAATTGAGTCTACCACATTTCAAAACTGGACGACCAATGCATCGTTCAAACATCTTTTTCCAAAAGAGGATGAAACTTTTTCTGTGAGCGCCAGCGGAAGTTTTATTAAAAATTCATCTGACAATAACTTTTATACCCAGTATTATAATATGAGTGATGTTGCTACGGGTCCGCAGGAATATCAATTAGAAAATGAGAGCGGTGGAACAAATATTTATACAGTTCAGGCTGACTTTAACGATCCGTTAACCAAAACCATAAAAATTGACGCGGGGCTGCGCTCATCCATTCGCAATTACAGCAGCACTGACGACAATTATTTAATTAATCCGGCAGATACTATATTTCTTGCCAGTGCAAGCAGCCAATATACATACACTGACGAGGTATATGCAGCATATTTTGAATTCAGCCAGCAAATAAAAAAGTTTTCATACCAGTTAGGATTACGGGAAGAAAGCTCATTTTATACCGGTACTTTAATTGATTCTAATCTTACTTTTAAAAATTATTACCCCACTGAATTTTTTCCAAGTGCATTCATGAGTTACCAGTTGGATAGTAAAGATGAATTTCAACTTAATTACTCGCGGCGTGTTAACCGCCCCACTTTTTTTGAATTAATTCCTTATACCAATTATACCGATTCACTGAACCTGCAGCGCGGCAACCCCGATTTAAAACCTGAGTTTGTAAATAATGTTGAATTTAATTACCAGCGTAATTTAAATTACTCAGATATACTTTTGGTGTCATTATTCCTTCATCAAACCGATAACCTGATTACCAGCTATCAGATTCCGTTTGTTTACCTGAACGAAAGCTATATATTGAATACGTATGAAAATGCTAATTCGGGACTGGCTTATGGCATGGAAGTTACATTAACGAATACGATAGGTAAGTGGTTTACTTTACTCACCGACATAAATCTTTATAATTCGCAGATTAACGCCACTAACCTTGGTGAGGGTCTTACCAATAATCAACTTAGTTATAATGCGCGTGTAGCGCCTACCATAAAATTCCCTGCAAATTTCACTTTGCAGATAACAGCTATGTACCAGTCGCAGGCATCGCTGCCTGTATCATTGAGCAATAATTCCAACGGTCCCGGAGGAGGAGGCATGGGCTATTTTGGTTCGCCTGTATCAACGGTGCAGGGCTATACAAAACCATTCGAGTATGTTGATGTGGCAGTGAAGAAAGAGTTTCTTAAAAATCGTGCTCTTTCCGTAACCTTAAGCTGCGCCGATATATTTGCAACACGCAAAAATGCCACCTATTCGGAGTCGCCCTATTTTATACAGAACTATTCGCGTATCCGCGACCCTCAGTTTTTCAGGCTGAATATCAATTACCGGTTTGGAAAAGTGGATGCTTCTTTATTCAAAAGAAAAGTAATTCAAAATCCCGCCGACCAGATGCAGGATATGACGCCACAAAATTAACAGGCATTTAATTATCTCAACAACGTAACATTACCCGTTTGTAGAATATCCTGCCCGCGGCAAATGCCTTGTATATACCAAACGTATACACCTACCGGCTCCGGCATACCATTATAGGTGCCATCCCAGCCTGCGTTAATATCATTGGTCTCGAATACTAATTCGCCCCAACGGTTATATATCCTGAATACCTGTAACCGGCTCAAAGCAATTTGGTTTTGTATATAAAAAATATTATTTCCATTGTCTGTATTGCCCGGCGTAAATGCATTTGCAACAAGTTTGGAATCGCAGGGAACAAGCAGAACTTTAATTAACACAGTATCTGAAGCAACGCAGCCATCACTTGATGTGCCTGTTACAATATAAGATGTGGTTGTGGTTGGCGAGGCAATAGGATTGGTACAGCTATCGCAACTTAATAAAGTATCCGGAAGCCACTTATAAGTTAAAGCTCCACTGGATTGAAGTTTTACTGAATTACCAAATAGAACCAGGGTGTCTTTTGGTTGAGTAACGAGTAAAATAGAATCAACCTTAACGGTAATGGAATCTTTAAGAACACATGGTCCATTACTTACGCTAACAATATATTGTGTGGTGCCGGAAGGGGAAACCGTTATACTTGAATCGGTATTTCCGTTACTCCATAAATAGTTTATTCCACCTGAAGCCGTCAATGTAGTTGACTCTCTCTGGCAAATACTATCTATTCCCGTTATTAAAGGGGTAGGCATGGGATATATGGTAATATATAAATAAGTGCTATCAACAGGGGGGTAAACATAACAAGTTGATGTAGGGGTAAAAGTATTAATAGTAGGATTAGAGGAAATAATTCTTATTATATAATGTGTGCCATAAACACTTGTGTTTGGAATAGTAATTGATATTGCTCCATTGGCTGTTGAATTGACAGAACCTATAGTAACGGGCGGGTTGAAACTACCTGCTGCATTTGAAAGCTGCGCTGTAAATGTGTTGCCGGCATTAAACGTGCCTGTAATAGTATAAGGTAATGTATAAGTTTGCCCGGCGCAATACACCGAATCAGGATGAGGAGTAATAGAAAGCGGGTGAGGGGTATCTAATTTTGCAATAAAAACTGTTTGATAACCTCCTCCCGGGTTAGTAATAGTTGTTGAGCCGAATGTGGCACTGGTGCCGTAGCCGCCATCTATATAAACAAATCTGTTATTATCTACGGTAATGCCGCCCATAAGATCTGCGTTATTAGAACTTCCGTTGCTCTGTGCCCAATCTAAATTACCGGTTCCATTATCGTATTTTGCCACTAACATGTCGCCACCGGAAACTGTAGTACTTCCGAGTGTTGCCGAGCCGCTTTCGTAAAGCGATGCTATATACACATCAGTATATTTGTCTAAAGCAATGGAGCCGGAGCCTCCTCCGTTTGAACCACAACTAATGCTGTTTACCCACAACCATGTTCCACTGTTACTGCATTTGGCGGTAAAAATATCCCTAGGACCTGAACCGGTAAGAGAAATACTTCCGAATTGAACTGTATTGCTAAACATGCTATTTACATAAAGATAGCCGCATGAGTCGATCGTAATTCCACTGACACGGCTGGTTATATTAGATAGGCCTGCGCCCTGTGCGGTAATTACATTTAAAGCATTTCCCGATGAATCATATTCCGCTATATATAAATTACTCCCTGTTGCTGTCGGCGCTGTAATGGCACCAAACGTGGGAGTTCCTGTATAGCTGCCTGTCACATAAATATTTGCACTATTATCAATGGTTAATGTACTTCCCATATCCCAATCGCCTCCACCACCTGAAATACTTCTTGCCCACAAATAATTTCCGGTTGCATCCAGTTTAGCTATAAAAATAGCTTCGCCGTTGCCGGTTAACGTAAAACTTCCAAGAGTTAACGAGCCGGAATAACAACCTGTAATGTAAACACAACCCGCACCGTCCGCTACTACGCCGTTGCATCCTCCACTGCTGCCCATAGTATTTGGCCATTGTAAAACTCCTGCGCTGTTCCATTTTGCCACATACAAGCTTGAGCCACTGCTAACTATTCCTACAGAATAAGTATTATCATGTTTATCTCTCCAATATCCTGCAGGATAATCATAACCATTAGAAAAAGTGTACTCGCTAAGCCAGCTTGCATTTCCCGATTCATCAAACCTGCCGGTAAAAGGATTATCGGTAAAACCGGCCACACAGTTTTGTCCTCCCAAATTATTTGTACCACCAAACCTTCCACCTACAAATAAATTATTTGAAATGGTATCCACAAAAATGCCTAATCCCCATTCATACGATCCTGTGGCATTTGAGCTTTCCGCCCACAGCCAGTTTGGTGTTTGAGCATAGCTGAATCCAGTCAATAATAACAACAGTAAGAATAGCGCTCTTTTCATTTTAATAAATGATCACCTGTTTAGGGTGATGTCATTATAACTTATAAAGTTACGATATAATATCAGTAATTGTTCCTGCCACCCTAAATATCTTAGGTTAAAACATGGTTAATTTTTCGTAATTTTGCAATCCCATGAGCGACCAGATAAAGCACGAATGTGGCATTGCGGTTGTCCGCTTACGCAAGCCGCTTCAGTTCTATAAAGATAAATATGGTACAGCTCTGTATGGCTTAAACAAGCTCTACCTGCTGATGGAGAAGCAGCACAACCGCGGACAGGATGGGGCGGGCATAGCCTCGGTTAAACTAAATGTGCAAAGCGGGCAGCGTTTTGTAGACCGTTACCGCTCCAATTCGAGACAAGCCATTTCCGAAATTTTTGAGAAAATACATGAAGAAATAGATAAAGCCATTAAGCTTAATGCTGAATTGATGGATGATAGTGAGTGGTTAAAAAAGAATGTTAGCTACACAGGTGAATTACTATTGGGACATCTACGCTACGGCACTTATGGGCGCAATGATCTGGAAAGCTGTCATCCTTTCATAAGCAATGACAGAACGGCAAGTGGCTCATTAATATTAGCAGGTAATTTTAATCTCACCAATATTGAAGAACTGGGTTGGAAACCTGATGAGCATAATCCCGATACGGCTGTTGTGCTTGATAGAATCAGTTGGCATTTAGATAAAGAAATAGAAAAAATAAAATACGAGCATCCCAGGGAAACTGCCGGCGATGAATTGCATGATTACGTATCAGCACATATAGACTTTGCCAACGTATTGAAAAATGCCGCTGAAGAATTTGATGGGGGCTATGTGTTGGAGGGATTAAGCGGGCTTGGTATTGCTTTTGTAATGCGCGACCCCAATGGTATTCGCCCCTGCTATTATTATATTGATGATGAGGTGGTGGTTGCGGCATCGGAGCGCCCTGCCATTCAAACTGCCTTTAATGTGTCGTTTAAAGATATTAAAGAACTTACTCCCGGTCACGCACTTATTGTAAACGCAAATGGCGATGTTGCCGAACACCAGTGTCGTAAACCGGGTATAAAAAAATCGTGCAGCTTTGAGCGCATTTATTTTTCGCGCGGCAGCGATGTAAATATTTATGAAGAACGGAAAATGCTGGGACGGTTACTTACCAACCAGGTTCTTGAAGCCATAGATTATGATTTGGATAATACTGTGTTTTCATTCATACCTAACACCGCAGAAGCAGCTTTTTATGGCTTGCTTAAAGGATTAGAAGATTATTTGAATAAAGACAAGGAAAAAGAAATACGCAAATTAAATGGCGAGATAAACAGTGAGAGACTTACAAAAATTTTAGAACGCAGAGTGCGGCTGGAAAAAATTGCTATTAAAGATGCCAAGCTGCGCACATTTATTACCGAAGACTCGCAACGCAATGACTTAGTGAGCCATGTTTATGATATTAATTACGGCAGCATTCGCGCCGGGAAGGATAAAATTGTTGTGTTGGATGATTCTATTGTTCGTGGCACAACACTAAGGCAAAGCATCATCAGAATGCTTGACCGGCTAAGCCCGAAAATGATTGTTATTGTTTCATCGGCGCCGCAAATACGCTACCCCGATTGCTATGGCATTGATATGAGTAAAATGGGCGATTTTATTGCTTTCCAGGCAGCGGTGGTGCTACTGAAAGAAAGTGATAAAGAGGATATGCTTGAAGATGTTTACCAGGATTGTATGAAATTAAAACATCAGCGTAATCTGGAATCAGTTAATTTGGTTAAAAAGATATATGAGCCGTTTACCAATGAGCAACTCTCGGATGAAATAGCTCATTTGGTTACTACTGATGACGTGAATGCCGAAGTGAAAATAGTTTATCAGACTATTGAGAATCTGCACAAAGCTTGCCCGAAGCATCTTGGCGATTGGTATTTCAGCGGCGATTACCCCACAGCAGGCGGAACCCGCGTGGTAAACCGCGCCTTCATTCATTACATGGAAGGCAAAAATATAAGAGCCTATTATTGATTATCGGGAATGGATTGCCCAAATTGAATAACATATCCGTTATTATCGTAAATAGCAAATTCGCGCATCCGGTATTCAAAATCTTCAATCGGGTAGAAAACTTTTACTTTGTTTTTTAACTGTTCCCACATCTCATCCACGTTATCAGTAGTAATATAGATGCTGCCTGTAAATGCGGGTTTTTCAAAAGGCGTGTGCTCATTAGGCAAAGCAAGCATTATCCCTATACTATCGCGAACCAATAATGCCCAGCCCCAATTCTCATTAAGTGTTTCGCAGGTAAAACCGAGGATGGTGGTGTAAAAATCAACTGTTGCATAAAGATCATTTGTCCATAGCATGGGTTGCAGTCCGGTAAGTTTCATAATCGGCAGTAAAAAGTTTCTTTTGTTTATGTTAATACACAGGCAAGCTAAATAAATTAATTTATATTTGTCATGTACCTTGTAATTTCTGAAAATTTATATTAAAAAACGGTGATCGGCAAAAGTAAAAAAACACAACTGATTTCTGTGTTTTCATATATAGTTAGGTTATTAAATTACCTGTCGGGCGATATGTTTTTTATACTACTTGGTATGTTCACCATTATCTCTTTTATAATTATTTCCTTTTTTGATAACCCGGCGGCAGATGATTTTTACTTTTCAAATCCTTGCCGTCAATTAGGGTTTTGGGGAGCGCAAATACATTTGTATACCAAATGGACAGGCAGATATTTTTCATCGGCTGTGTTGAGTATTAACCCTGCACTATTATTTAACCAATTTTTTATCTATAAATTAATACCCATTATCCTTATTGTAGTCCTCTTTTTTTCAATCTATTATTTAGTGAAGCTGGTTTTTTTAAGTGCAGGAAAAAGAGATATTTTTTTATTAACCCTTTTCATCTTTATTGTTTATTTATTTCAAATGCCGGCTATAGCACAGGGCATATATTGGGCAACCGCTTCACTAACGTATCAGCTTGCGAATTGTTTGGCAATGCTGCTGCTTTGTTCTGTAATTAAATTAATGCGAACGGGAAAAATTAAATTTTTAGTCTTATCTGTCCTTCTTACCTTTTGCGTAGTTGGTTCTAATGAAACAATAATGATTGTTGTTGATTTTTTATTGACATCAATTTTTATTTTGAATTTCATTGGCACTAAAAAAATCAATCATTCGCTTTTAATACTGTTGATTTTTGCAGCATTATTTTCGGGTATTGTAATTATTGCACCAGGTAATTATATACGTGAAACATTTTTTCCAAATAAGCATCAATTGATACATTCAGCGGTTAATTCAACTGTTGCAATAGTATATTATGCGGTCAGTTGGCTGCCATTATTGTTGTTTTTTACTTTACTGTTTTTCAATAGCCTAAAAAAATATACTCCATATGGCAATTCAATTTTTGATGTTAACCCCGTTGCTGTGGTGATTATCTGTTGCTGTATTCCCGTTATAGGTTTTTTTCCGGGTTATTGGAGTACGGGTTATTCCGAGCTAAGAACAATAAATACCATTTATTTCTTTTTTATAATGAGTTTTTTTTATCTCGTTTTCTACGCCTTTTTTTATTTTAGAAAAAGAGGAATTAATAATTTAACTATTCCTTCATGGGTTAGATACGTGTTATGTGTCATAATAATAATTAACATGGCTAAAAAAGGCAATATAAGAGATGCCTATTCAGACCTGTTAAATGGCTCTGCCTATCATTACGATTGCGAATTAAAAAGCAGGTACCAATTAATAACTCATGCAACCGGGGATACTTGCTATGTACCGGAAATAAAAAGCCATCCTATTACAATATTTGTTGATGATATCCAGGCTGATTCAAAAGACTGGCGGAATGAATGCTATGATGCCTACTGGCAAAAATCGATTAGTTTAGAAAAATAAAAAAGGCTGCCCCATTAAGAACAGCCTTTGCCAAAATAAAAACCATATCGTATTTACATCGCATCTTTCTTTTCTTCAGCAGGAGGAGGTTCCCATGGACCGCGGCAGCGTCTGCGCCATTCTTCACGAAATTTTTCACGTTCTTCAGGTGTCATATTAGCCATTTTTTCCTGCCACCGTTTGCGCCACATGCTACCACGATGTCCCCATCCCCCGCGTCCTCCAAAGCGGAAGCCGCGAAAAAGTATGCGTGATAATATAAGTAAACCTATAGCCTGCCAGAAGGTAATTACCGGTCCGTGAAATAATACGGGGATAAGCTGATTCCAAAGCGCTGAAACGATGTACCCGAATACCAGCACCGCAACTATGGCGAGTGCAATAAATAACGGGATTTTATACCACCATTTTCTCATAATTATAAAATTTAAATGTTAAAAAAAATTGTTTTAGTCATCAAAAAATTCATCATACAACTCCTTTAAGCGTTCGCGTAAATGCAGCACTGCATACCGTTTGCGTGAAATAAGCGTGTTAACCGGTTCGCCTGTAATTTCGGCGATATCTTTAAAACTCATTTCATCCAGTTCCTGCATAACAAATACCTCGCGTTGCTCTTCAGGCAGTTCATTTAAAGCGGCGTATAATTCATCCCAAACAACGGTACGGGCATATTGCTCATCGGGCGAATCTGCGGTGTCGAATAACAAATCTTCGGGATAAAATGACGTCTCATCTTCATCGTCGAAAACCGATTTGCGTTCCAGCCGCTCAGGTTTCTTTTTACGGTACCAGTCAATAACCTTGTTTCCCGCCACTTTAAACAACCATGATGCTGCCCGCTCAATCGGCTCAAGGCGCATCGTATTAACAAACTGGTAAAAGACATCCTGCAGAATATCTTCAGCATCGTCATCTGTGGGCACGCGCCGGCGGATGAAGTCGAAAAGCCGCTTGCGCTCACCGTCTAACGTTTCGCCAATGGCTTTGTTTTGCTGTTCTGTCGTCAAAGTTTGTTGCAAAATCGTTTCCATCATCTGTGTGTGAAGACGGACAACCCGTTAAAATATTTTATGTGGTATAAGTATTAAAACTTTATAAAGATAAATGTTTATTAAAATAACGCGGGATTTGCTTGCTTAATACTACTTTTTTTGCTTTCTTGCGGTTGATTTTAAACTTCCATATCACGGATGTGTCTATTATTAAATCATAAAAACAAACAACTATGAAAAAATTACTTTTTGCCTGCACTTTACTTGCAGCAACCATTATGTACGCGCCATCTGTAATGGCACAGAACACTCCTGCGCCCACCCCTTCACCGGCTCCGATGCCCGGCGGACCTGCACAAAGGCAAATGCTTACTCCCGACCAACGTGCTGAAAAGAGGACTGAGATGATGCAAAAAAACCTTTCATTAACCGCCGACCAGGTTCCAAAGGTGAAACAGATAATCCTTGATTTTGAAACGCAGAAAGACGCCTTACTTAAGAATACCACTGACCCCCAGCAAAGGCGCACTCAAATGAAAGCATTGCGTGATAAACAAAATGCCGACTTAAAAGCGGTGCTTACACCTGACCAGTATACGAAGATGCAGCAAATGCAGCAAGGAAGACCACAACGTCCCGGTGCACCTCCTGCTCCCCCACAACCGAATAATAACTAATTGTAGTTATAACTCTTTTGAAAAAGCCATCTGAAAAGGTGGCTTTTTTTTATTGCCCTATTTTATCATTTCTCACTAATCGGGGTAAAACGACAACAATCTTTGAGAAGTTTACAATCAAATTTTTTGTTTATTGTCTTTCAATAGGTTGCAACGACCTGGTAAACTAGTTTGGTTGTTAGTTTCTTGTCAGTTTCTTGTCGTTTTGGAGTAAAATTTCTTGTCGGTTTAGATTTTCCGGAAAATATTTCAAAGAACAGGTGATAGCAAAGCTACGTGCCGAATTAAAGCCCTGGAGTTTTTTGGGACAAGAAGTTTGTAAACGTGAAATGTTAAATTTTGAAGTTACTTACTGATTACCTTTACCCTTTCTACCGGGTGTAATTCAAAATTTCTAAACTCATTAACATGATGCAGGTCTATTACTAACTTTCCCGTTACCGCCACAATATTTCCTTTGCGCGGCATCTTTGGTTTAATGCAATTACATTTGGCATAAATACTGTCATTACAGGCTGAGCAAACAATTTCGCAATGGATAAGAGAATCCTGCAGCTCATAACCTGCTGCCTGTTTAAAATAACTTTGCACTTTTCCTCTCTCTGTTTTGTATACCAATATATCAAAAGTGCTATCGCAATCGAGACCGGCCCCATCAACACCTGCGCGGGTAACTTTGCCTGAAAAGGTTACTTCACCGGCGCCATCAATTTCTAAAAACTTTTTTTTGTTATTATGCCCGGGTGTTAACGGCCATAATTTTTTTATGTTACAAAGCGAATCGGCATTGGGGTTATTGGTTATAACATTGCCGTGATGATTGGTTAATGTTCTTCTCAATAGTGTTTTTGCCGTTAAAAGTGTAGCCACAATTATAGCCGCCAAAACAATACCCGCAATTATTTTATAATTTCGTTTCATACGTTATTTTGTAACAATAAATCTAAAAGAATAATTATTGTTTCAGAAACAAAATTAAAGAGGTAATAAGTAAGAATGCTATTGCAGGTTTTTGCCGTCTGCTTTAGCTGACGGATAGCTGTCTAACATAATCATAAGGCTTTAGCCCTGAATTTTATTTTAAAGATAATAACAGCCTGTTTTTATTTGGGGCTAAAGCCTTAAATTTATTATACTTTTCCGTCTGCTAAAGCAGACGGCAATTGGTTGAATTACTCTTGCTATGTGGGGTTTGTATTACTACTTTAATAATTGCTCAATTTCCTGTTTAAGTTTGGGAAGGTGCTGTATTAATACCGACCATATATTTTGATCGGAGATGTTATCGTAAGCATGAATAATCTGGTTTCTTAAACCTATAATGTTCCGGGCTTCGCTTATTTTATTAAGATACCCGGCATCTCTTGTAACTATGCGATTCATGGCTTCCCCGATTATCTCAAGGTTTCTTTCAACCGCTCTCTTTAAGATAAGATATTCCTGGTATTCAAATAAGGATTTAGGTTCGGTTGCCCTGAAAGTTTCAATTTCATTAATCGCAGTAAGAATATCTACGAGCCACTTATTAATTCGTTCATCCATAAATAAGCTGCTTGGTGCGGTTAATAGAGTTTTTAAGAATGGGATTCTTAACAGTTTGTTCTTCCACCAAATCAACTTTACGGTGGAAAACAGATTCGAGTTTTTCTTTCAGATCCATAAAATTTGAAAAATAATTTTTCAGGTCAACATTTCCAAACGTCACTAAAAGGTCAATATCGCTGTTCTCTGTAAAATTTTCTTTAATGGAAGAGCCGAAAGCATATAACACTATTACCCCATGTGTTTTACAAAGGGTAATAATTTCCTGTTTATGTTTTTCTAATTCATTCATAACGGCTCTGTAAAATTAGAAAATAGTAGCGACAAAATTGTCTGAACTGTTCCCGCCATGCGGGATGCAAGCAGATTCATGTGATTTTTAAGATTAGCATGGTTTGTTATTGCCGTCTGCTTTAGCTGACGGATAGCTATCTAACATCATCATCAGGCTTTAGCCCTGAATTTTGTTTTAAATTTAGTGACAGATTGTTTTTATCTGGGGCTAAAGCCTTAAATTTATTTTACTTTTCCGTCTGCTTTAGCAGACGGAAATTGTTTGAACTGTTCCCGCCATAGGGGAAAATTATGCTAACTACTTTTTATTTTTCCTTTTAATGCAGTCAATTTATTTTTAGCTGATTCTATTTTTATTTTTTTATTTAAAGCTTCAAGTTTTTCATCAAGAATTATTTCAATACCAACTCTTAATGTATCAAAATGTTCTAAACAAGTTTGTTCGCTAAGCTCATGAATCCCAGAACTAAGAATAGAATACATTGATTTAGTTTCAACTAAGAAATTAGGTAGATATGAATGTAAAAGTTGAATTTTTTCATCCATTCGTGCCGTTTGAAAGTCGGATTCTGAAACAGCGTTTTCAGATTTGGCTTGTGTATAAGCTTCTTTTATCAAATATTCAAAAATACGTCTTAAATATACAAATGAACCAATTCCAACTCCATTAGCGGCTAATCCTATAGCTCTAGTAAATTCTTTTAACTTATCTTCAGATAAAAGCTTACTATATTGTTTCACTTCACTAATATGAAAATCTGCAACAGAGGGATATTGCCCGACTTTCATTATTATTTTGTCCCTAGGATTCCATTTAACATAAAATAAAAAATTATCATCATATCTATTACATTTTAATATTATTGTTCCAAATCCTCCATAAGTTTTAATGCTTACAGGATGCCCACTATTAACATCAATCCCTTTAATAATAGTAAAAGTCGAATCAGCTTTCATTATTGGATTATATCCATCAAAGCTAATTTTTTTGACTAAACCGGAATTAAATATAAAATCAAAATCTGTTAAGTCTGCGTCTGCGTTGTCAATTTTCTGCTCCTCATAGAGTGGGGTATCAAAGAAAAATTTTAATATATTAAATTCCATTTATATGTATATTTATTTATCACCTTCCTCAAAGTTATATGAGTTCTTTAATATTTTGTTCATTATTTGTAAGTATAATTAACTTCTCCATTTTCCAATTCCACCACTTCAACAATTCCCAACTTTCCATACATCATGTGAATAAATGAAACCGCTTAAACTGCCATAACTAAGGTATAATAATTATTTTTACCCACCATAAAATTAATTGATGTTTGAAGAGTTTTTAAAGCCGGTTTCATTAGAAAGCTTATCGCTGGAAAACCCGTCGCCGCAAAGCTGGGGCGGTAAAGTGGTGTTTAATCGTAAGAGCATAAAAGAATTAACGGATATTGACCTTGCCATTATAGGTGTTAAAGAATCGCGCGAGAGTAGGGCGAACTGGGGTTGCGCCTCGGCGCCGGATGAAGTTAGAAAATATCTGTATGCGTTAATGTGCAATCCTAACCCGGTACGCTTAATTGACCTTGGCAACATTGAACCCGGTTTTTCCGTAAACGATACCTCTGTTGCGCTTACACAGGTGGTGAGTGAATTGCATAAGCAAAACGTGGTGGCAATTATAATCGGGGGAAGCCAATATCTTACCTATGCCCAATTTAAAGGACATAAGGATTCTAAGGGAATGATAAATGTGGTGAACATTGATAACCGCATTGATTTATATGAAAATGATAATAAAAAAGGCATTAGCAGCGATTCATACCTTCTGAAACTTTTTACCGAGTTACCTAATAATCTTTTTAATTATACGCATTTGGCTTATCAAACCCATTTCGTTGGCGTTGACACACTGGACAGCATGGAGAAATTGCATTTCGACCATTACCGGCTGGGCAAATTACGCGAAAATATCGCTTATGCAGAGCCTTTATTGCGCAATGCTTACGTGGTTAGTTTTGATATTGGCGCTATACGCATGAGTGATGCGCCGGGCAATGAAGTTGCTACTCCCAACGGATTAACGGGCGAGGATGGCTGCCAGCTGGCGCGTTATGCAGGGGCTTCGCACCACATCAGTTCATTCGGCATTTATGAAGTGAATCCTGAATTTGACGACCGCGGGCAAACAGTACATCTTGCCGCGCAACTAATATGGTATTTTGCAGACGGGTTTTACAGCCGCACAGTTGAGAAAGTGGATAAAGAAAACGGCGACTATACTAAATATACCGTTAACGCAAAAGACCAATTGTATGAGTTAGTATTCTGGAAAAGTAAAAAAACCGATTTGTGGTGGATGGAAATTCCCTATAAGCGCGAAGGCAAAAAAAAGCAACAAACTTATTTGCTGCCGTGCAGCTACCAGGACTATCAAAATGCCACGCACGACGACCTGCCGGAGCGCTGGTTAAAAGCCTATCATAAATTGAGTTAAATGTTATTGAGTTTCAGAGCGAATATATTATATTTACAACCCAAAATCCTCCTGTCTATAGGTATACTCTCTACCTGAGTTAAATTATTAAAGACGGTGATTATTTCTGAGACTAAATTTCAGAAAACGTACTTTTTTGCATAAAAAAGAAAAGGGGGAACTATGTCTGTTAAGATAAGTAAAGAAGAGGCATTACTTTACCACGCCAAAAAGCGTCCCGGTAAAATAGAAGTGGTGCCTACCAAGGCAACAAAAACGCAGCGCGATTTGTCGCTGGCTTATTCGCCCGGTGTGGCAGAGCCGTGTTTGGAAATCGCCGAACACCCGGAAACGGTTTATAAATACACCATAAAAGGAAATTTGGTTGCAGTTATTACTAACGGCACGGCAGTGCTCGGGCTTGGCGACATTGGACCCGAAGCTTCAAAGCCGGTGATGGAGGGCAAGGGCATTTTATTTAAAGTTTTTGCCGATATAGATGTGTTCGATATTGAATTGAACGCAAAGGATATTGACACTTTTGTGGCTGCCGTGAAAGCCATGGAGCCCACCTTTGGCGGAATTAACCTTGAAGATATAAAAGCGCCTGATTGTTTTGAAATTGAAACACGGCTTAGAAAGGAATTGAAAATTCCGGTGATGCACGATGACCAGCATGGCACTGCAATTATTTCGGGCGCTGCATTTTTGAATGCGCTTGAAATAGTGAATAAAAAAATTGACGAGGTGAAAGTGGTGGTGTCGGGTGCGGGAGCTTCGGCAATAAGTTGCGCAAAATTATATATACAGTTAGGCGTGGAGCGCGAAAACATTGTCATGCTTGATAGGAGCGGGGTGATAAGAAAGGACAGAAAAAAGCTGGATGATATTAAAGGACAGTTTGCTACCGACCGCGATTTAACTACACTTGAAGATGCTATGAAAGGCAGTGATGTTTTTCTCGGATTATCGAAAGGTAATATTCTGAGCGGCAAAATGGTTCGTACCATGGCTAAGAACCCGGTAATTTTTGCATTGGCAAATCCCGATCCCGAAATAACGTATGAAGAAGCCATGGAAGCCCGTCCCGATGCTATTATGGCTACCGGGCGTTCTGATTATCCTAACCAGGTAAATAACGCACTGGGTTTTCCATTCATTTTCCGCGGCGCTCTCGATGTGCGCGCCACGGAAATAAACGAAACCATGAAACTGGCAGCAGTATATGCGCTGGCAGGTTTAGCAAAAAGCCCTGTGCCCGATTCAGTGAGTTTGGCTTACAATGAAAAAAATATTGTGTTTGGAAAAGATTATATCATTCCAAAATTGATTGACCCGCGGCTTATTACCGCCGTGGCTCCGGCTGTGGCTAAAGCCGCCATGGAATCGGGCGTGGCTAAACAACCCATAACCGATTGGGCGCAATATGAAAACGATTTGATAAAGCGGCTCGGGCTCGATAATAATTTTGTAAAAGTAATTGTCAATAAGGCAAAGCGCGACCCAAAGCGGGTTGTATTTGCAGAAGCCGATACGTATAAAATTCTGAAAGCGGCGCAAATTGTTTATGAAGATAAAGTTGCCATCCCGATTTTACTGGGAGATAAAAGCAAGATAAACCAAATCATAAAAGAAAATAAGCTGGAGCTTAAAGGCGTTCAGATTATTGACACCTGGTCGCCGGAGCAGGATGCTACACGCGAACAATTTGGCGAAGCGTTGTTTCAGGACAGGAAACGCAAAGGGCTTACTTTATACGACGCAAAAAAGCTGATGCGCGAACGCAATTATTACGGCGCTATGATGGTGAAAGCCGGTTATGCCGATGCGCTTATATCGGGACTTACCCGCAACTATCCCGACACCATACGCCCTGCGTTGCAGGTGATAGGCACAGACAAAGAAGTAAATAAAGTGGCAGGGATGTATATTATCATGAGCAAAAGCGGACCGTTATTTTTTGCGGATACCACTATAAATATTGAACCATCGGCAGAAGACCTTGTAGAAATTGCAACGCTTACTGCGCGTGCAGTTGCACAGTTTAATATTCAGCCGCGCATTGCCATGTTGTCGTATTCTAATTTCGGTTCTAATCGCGGAGCTGAGCCTGATAAGGTTCGCAAAGCAGTGGAAATACTTAAGCAAAAATTTCCGGGGATGATTGTGGACGGTGAGATGCAGGCGAATTTTGCATTCAATGCTGAATTGTTAAAAGATAATTACCCGTTTTGCGAATTAGTAAACGGCGGAGCGAATACGCTCATTTTCCCGAATTTGTCATCGGGCAATATTGCCTATAAGCTGATGCAGGAGCTGGGCGCATTTGAAGCCATAGGTCCTGTGTTATTGGGATTGAAGAAACCCGTTCATATTCTTCAATTAGGCAGCTCGGTGCGCGAAATAATTAATATGATAACCATTGCCGTGGTGGATGCTCAAACTAAAACCCAGAATAAATGATAGCCTACGTCAGCGGAAATATAACATTTAAATCGCCGGCTTATGTGATTATTGAAACCGGCGGCATGGGTTACCAGGTTAATATCAGCCTTAGTACTTACACAAAAATCCAATCACTTAGTGCATGTAAACTGCATACGTATTTTGTCGTGCGCGAAGATGCGCAAATACTATACGGCTTTTACGACGTGGAAGAAAAAGAAATGTTTGTGATGCTTATTTCGGTATCGGGAGTGGGACCTTCTACAGCGATGATGATTTTATCGAGCATAAATACTGAAGAGCTACAACGTGCTATAGTGCATGACGATGTGAAATTATTGGAAAGCATAAAAGGCATAGGGTCTAAAACCGCCAAGCGCCTCACATTAGAATTAAAAGATAAAATGGTGAAAATACCGGAGAAGTTACGCGCACATGGTATACAGGGCAATAACAAGCATGAAGAGGCGTTATCTGCCCTTGTTATGCTGGGCTTTACAAGGGCAACAGCCGATGCTGTATTGCATAAAGTGATGAAGCAATCATCGGGCAGCGAGAGCGTGGAAGAAATTATAAAACAGGCACTAAGAATTATCTGATTAAAACGGAGAATATTAGTTTTTATATAAATACACAGGACAGTCCGATTAAAAAATGAAATTACAGGTAAATATAGCAACACTTATGGGCGCAGCATTCGGCGCGTTGACTATATATTCTGTAATCGGGAAAAACGATAATTATCACCCCGTTGCAACACAACATAGTTTACAGTTACCCGGCGACTCAACAAAGAAAAGTAAAAAAGACTCCCTGCCATACCCGGTACAGGACCAATCGGGCGATTTTATTACTAACCCGAATAATAACCCCGCTGACCTTCAACAGCCCTCCAATATTACCGACAGTGTTATATACGATCCGGCTACCAATCAATACGAACTCGTTCAAAAATACGGCGACCAGTTTTACCGCAATCCCACCTACATGTCGTTCGATGATTTTTTAAAATATGAATATAACGAGGATGAATCAGACTATTTCCAGGAAAAACGCGATGCTTCGGAAGTACTTGATAAGAGCAGTGTAGTGCCCCAGATTAATGTAGATAATAAAATACTCGATCGTTTATTCGGCAGTTCCACAATTATCATTAAGCCGCAGGGCAGCATCGGGCTCACGTTCGGCGATAATTTCCAAAACATTGAAAATCCTATTCTCACTGTTCAGCAGCGCAAACAAAGCAGTTTCATCTTTAACATGAATATCCAGATGAACGTAACAGGAAGCATCGGAGATAAAGTGAAACTCGGCGTTGCGTATAATACGCAATCGCAATTTGATTTTGAGAACCAGATAAAACTCGGTTACAGCGGGCAGGAAGACCAGATTATTAAAAGCATACAAGCCGGTAATATTACTTTACCCCTTACCAGTCAATTAATACAAGGCAGCCAGAGTTTATTTGGAATAAAAACAACATTGCAATTCGGCAGGCTGACAGTAACAGGCATAGTGGCAACAGAAAATGCAAATCAGCAAAGCATTACTGTTCAAAATGGCACACAACAGCAGCAATTTTCACTCAAATCCGATCAGTATGACCAATACCGCAACTACTTTCTGGGTCAGTTTTTTGAAGATAATTATAACTCCTGGAATAAAGGGCATCCTATTATTGACAATGGCATAAACATCACAAGAATTGAAGTATGGGAAACCAATATTACCGGCGCCACCACCAATACACGCAATATCGTGGGATTTATGGATATGGGGGAATGGCAACCCTATGAAACAAGTCTGTTAACGGGTTACCCGAATGGAAAATATCCTTCGTTTGCTGTTACTTCGACACCTCCTGTTACTGTTTCAAATAATTTATATACTATTCTTTATCCAAAAAATGCTACCAGTGCAGGTCTATTAAGAACATTAGCTACTGCCAGCAGTCAGCTTAACTCATTAGGATTTCAACAGGTGCGCGACTTTGAGCAAACCTATGCAAGGATGTTGTCGCCAAGCGAATATACCTTACAGCCGCAGTTAGGATATATTATGTTGAACCAGCAGCTTAACCCGGGTGAAGTGCTTGCTGTTGCCTACCAGTATACCTATAACGGCAAAGTATACCAGGTTGGAGAGTTTGCAGAAGATGTGGCGCCCAATGCCACTAATCCGAATGTGCTTTATCTTAAACTGCTGCAAAATTCACAGCAAACTCCCGCATTGCCGATATGGCAATTACAGATGAAAAATATTTATTCATTGGGCGCTTACCAGGTGAGTCAGACCAATTTTCGCTGCGATATATTTTATCTTTCTCCGACCGGTATTCAACAGCAATTTATACCTGCAGAACCCATACAAAACCTTCCTTTGCTCAGGGTGTTGGGTTTAGATGTATTGAATGAGAATAATGAACCGGTGCCCGACGGGATATTTGATTTTATTCCTAATGTTACTATAAATCCGCAGTTAGGCAAAATTATTTTTCCTGTTGTCGAACCTTTTGGCAAGGACCTTAAAAAAGCATTTGGAGCTGATAGTACCCAAAATGCGCCTCCATACCTGTATCAGCAACTATATGATTCAGTCATAACCGTAGCGCTCGAGTATCCTCAATACGACCGGTATATTTTATCGGGTACCTATCAATCGAGTTCATCGTCGGTAATCTCGCTGGGGGCGTTTAATATTCCACAGGGCTCGGTTAAAGTAACGGCGGGGGGGCAGACATTGGTGGAAAACCAAGATTACACTATTGATTATAATCTTGGGCAATTAAGAATAATAAATCAAAATATTCTTGCATCAGGATTGCCGATTAACGTATCGTTTGAAAATAATGCTTCCGCAGGGTTTGATACCAAAACCCTGTTCGGCACAAGAATGGATTATTACGTAAGTGATAATCTTAAACTGGGCATGACCTACCTGCATTTATCGGAACGACCCTATACGACATTATTGAATGTGGGAGAAGACCCTATCTCTAATGGCATCTTAGGATTCGATGGTAATTATCATACCGATGCCAATTGGATAAGCAAGGCGCTCAACTCTTTGCCATTTTATTCAACAAAGGCAAACTCGAACATTACATTAAGCGGTGAAGTGGCGCGGCTTTTTCCGGGGCATTCCGCCTCTATCGGCAACGAAGGGCAGGTTTACATTGATGATTTTGAAGGCGCGCAAAGCACCTACACGCTCACTACACCTATAACCAATTGGGCGCTATGCAGTGTGCCGCAAAGGTTGTCCAAGATACCGGGCTCTAAAAGTCCCCCGTATTATTTTCCGGAAGCTACCCTTAATAATAATCTTGAGTACGGATTCCACCGCGCTAAATTAGCCTGGTACACTATTGACCCGCTTTTTTATTCCAATGCCTCCACCAACCCCAGCTATATTCAGACCGACACCACAAGCACTACGGGGTTATCAAATCTATACACTCGCCAGGTTTTTAACCAGGAAGTTTATCCCACGGTGCAAAACATTCCGGGTGTGCCAAATTATTTGCCCACTTTTGATTTGCAATATTATCCTGCTGAACGGGGACCTTATAATTATGATGATAATGGTCCGGGGCACACGAGCGATATAAATGCAAATACCGGACTATTTAATTCCCCGGCAAATAACTTCGGAGGTATAATGCAAGCGCTCACCTATACTGATTTTAATGCCGCAAATATTGAATACCTTGATATCTGGTTACTCTACCCGTTTTATTACACCAATGGCACTAACCCCGGCGGACAATTGTGTATTAACCTTGGAGATATATCGGAAGATATTTTACAAGACGGGCACCAGTTTTTTGAAAACGGGTTGCCCACCCCGAGTGCGCTAAGACCAACAGATAGCTCAGTATGGGGAATACAGCCGCTTATACCGCCCATAACAGATGCATTTGATAATGACCCTACAACACGCCCTTACGAAGATGTGGGTTTTGACGGATTATCGGATGCGGGGGAACAAAGATATTTTGCGCCCTATGTTACGAGAATGAGAGGAATACTCAATAATACATCAGTTTTGTCGCAAATAGAAGCAGACCCCTCAGGTGACGATTACCATTATTATCTTGGGAGTGACTACGATGCTGCACATCTTTCTATACTTCAACGGTATATGGCATACAATGGCACAGAGGGGAATTCGCCTGTTGCATCGTCAACTGCAACCATTGTTTCGGCAGAAACCAATTTGCCTGATTGTGAAGATATGAATCATGATTATACGCTTGAAGCAGATGAGAATTATTACAACTACATAGTTAATATAACGCCTGGAGATACATTACCGGGCAGTGATTTTGTTTATGATAAGGTAGATACTACAATTAATCTTCCCAACGGAAAGCGTAAAACAGAAACATGGGTAGAATACAGGGTGCCGATTGAATCGTACTCCAATATAGTGGGCACAATATCGGGTTTTACTTCTATCCGTTTCATGCGCATGTTTTTAACAAATTTTAATCAGCCGATAACCATGCGTTTTGGCGTGCTTCAATTTGTTCGCAACACCTGGAGACCCTACACGTTTTCACTCGAAAGCCCCGGTGAAAACCTCGGGAATGCTAATAACAGCACAACCACATTTAATATTGGTGCAGTAAGTGTTGAACTGAACTCTACCCGAAAGCCGGTGAACTATGTGATGCCGCCGGGTGTGCAGCAGCAAATTACACAGGCGTTCACGGGTGCAAATGTATTACAGGACGAAACGTCGCTTTCAATGCAAATAGGCAATCTGCAGGACGGCGATGCCCGTGCGGCATATAAACTCGTTCAGTTAGATATGCGCGAGTATACGCGCCTGTTGATGTTTTCACATTGTGAAGCGGCAGATAATGATAATTTGCAAAATGGCGATTTGATGGCATTCATCCGCATTGGCAGCGACTTCACCGAAAATTATTATGAATATGCAATACCTTTATATGTGACTACGCCGGGTTTTTACGCTAACGGCTCTACGGTAGTCTGGCCCACACAAAATAATTTTAATATTCTCCTTGATTCGCTGGTGCAGGCAAAAGTTGCACGCGACCTCACAGCGGGAACAATTTCCACAGTGCCTTATGTGGAAAAATTGCCCAATGGCGGAACGATAACTGTTGTCGGCAACCCCAACATTGGGGGAGTCACAACTATTATGCTTGGCGTTCGTAATCCTAAAAAAGGAAGCCGCCCTGGTGTTGCTGATAACGGCGCGGCGCATTCAACGGAGGTGTGGTTCGATGAAATGCGGTTATCGGGGTTTGTGGAGAAGGGTGGCGATGCAGCCGTTGCACGAGGTACTATAAAACTGGCTGACCTTGGCACATTATCTCTTTCAGGCGATTTGCATACGGTTGGCTGGGGGCAATTATCCTCAAGTCTTGACCAGCGGGATTTGGATAATTTATATGAATTCAATGCCGCCACCCAATTGCAGCTTGGCAAGCTTTTACCAAAAGCTTTCGGGTTAAGCATACCTGCTTATTTCGGCATATCAGAGTCTATAAGCCTGCCGGAATACGATCCGTTTGAACTGGATGTGCCTCTGTCAGAATCACTGGGTGAACTAACCAATGCCGTACAACGCTCCGCGTATAGGCAATCAGCGGAAACGTTTACCTCCATAAAGAGTATTAATTTTACCAATATACGACGGCAAAGCCCTAATAGTAAAGCTAAGATTCACTTCTATTCCTTGTCAAATCTTAACTTGACGTATGCATTTACTCAAACATTAAATCATAACCCTACGGAATTATCCGATTTAACCACGTTGCAGCATTTACAGATTGGCTATAATTACGGTATAAAATTTAAGGGCTTTTATCCGTTTTCATTTATAAGCAGCAAGGATAAATACCTGAAATTAATTAAAGATTTTGGTTTTAACCCGGTGCCCATATCGGTTTCATTCAGCACGTCGTTCGACAAAATGTTTGAATCTACCATATTACGACCCACTTTTGCGGGAGAAACAGGAGATACCACGTTTAATGAATATTTTAAGAATCTTAGAACGTATGGTGTTAAATGGGATTTAACAAAATCGCTGACTGTTAATTTCAACGCCAATGCTTCTTCTTTTATTGACGAGCCTTATGGTTACATTGATAATGCCACGGCAGAAGATTCCCTATGGACTAACCTGCGGCATTTGGGCAGGCTGATGACGTATAATCACACCTTTGACGCAGCATATGTAGTGCCATTAAGCAAATTTCCTCTTCTTGACTGGGTATCAGCCAGCGTACATTACACTGCTTCATACGGATGGCAGGCAGCGCCTTTGGTGCTGGATACTGTTTCCGGCGATGGTACGCCTGAAAACCCTTATGTAACTAAGTTAGAAGCGAGTCCTTTGGGTAACATCATTAATAATACGCAAAATATTGCCCTTACCGGTGATTTAAACATGAGGACATTATATAATAAGATAAAATTCCTTAAGAAATTTGATACGGCAACACCTTCTAAACAAAATAATAATTCTAAAAATTCTAAAACAAAAACACAACCACAGTCAAAAGATAAAGCTAAAAAGCCGGAGGTGCCGCCGCTTAATCCTGTAGAGGCTTTATTTGTGCGGCTTATATTAAGCTTAAAGCGAATTAGTGTAAGTTATACTCAATCCAATGCTACAACATTGCCCGGATTTATGACTACCCCTTCATTTGCCGGTGAAAATTTAAGCTCTAATTCACCCGGCATACCTTTTCTTTTAGGGTATCAGCCCAACCAGGCGTGGCTTCTCAACGCGGCTAATAATAAAGGTTGGATATCCACTGACACACTTTTAAATTACCAGTTTATACAAAATGCAAGCTCAATGTTTACTGCGCGAGCAAATTTTGAACCGTTTAAAGATTTTGATATTGATTTGACCTGGATGAGAAGTTACCAGCTCAGTACCTCGGAATATTTTAAAGATACCCCTATTACTAAATCACAGTCTGCATTTGCATTTCTTGACCCGCTTGATGCCGGCTCGTTCAGTATTTCATTTATTGCGCTCCGAACTTTATTTGAAGGCTCTAATCAATATGGAATACCCAATTCATTCGTCAGGTTCGAAAATTACAGGCAGGCTATTTCCAAGCGCCTTGGCATAGTTGATCCGAATTCTTCATTGTCGCCCGATAGTGTTTATTATGCCGGTTACGGCAGGTATCAGCAGGATGTGCTGCTTCCGGCATTTTTGGCTGCCTATACCAACAAAAATCCATACCAGGCGAATCTCAATCCGTTCTTTAACATTCCGTTGCCCAACTGGAAACTTACTTACAACGGCTTAAATAAAATACCGCCTTTTTCAAACGTGTTTAGTTCATTTAGCCTTTCAAGCGGCTATACGTGTACCTATTCTATAGGTTCGTTCACTAATAATTTGAATTTTTCGGGCATCACGGTCAATGGAAACTCGGTGCCTACCTATATAGACCCTACTACGGGAAATTTTGTATCATTCTATGAAATACCTATGATTATGGTTACCGAGCAGTTAGCCCCGCTTATAGGTATAAATATAACATGGAAAAACAGTCTTATTACAAATTTTGAATATGACTACAGCCGCACTCTCGGCTTTAGTTTCCTGAATGAACAATTAGCCGAAACGGAAACAGAGCAAATAACATTGGGGGCGGGCTATCGCTGGAAACGTTTCCCTATTCCGTTTAAGATACATGGGTTGAAAAAACGCCTGAATAACGACCTTGAGCTGCGCTGCGATGTATCGTATACCAATAATACGGTCATTACTTACCAGCTCGACCAGAATTTTGCACAGCCTACATCAGGCGGTAAAAATATTTTAATAAGCCCCACGATTACTTACGTGGTGAATAAACAACTGAATGTGCAACTGTTCTTTAACAAAAATATCTCGCTGCCCGCTACGTCGGCATCCTACCCCATTATCTACACCAAGGTGGGTATAACATTGAAGTTTACATTACAATAATATGCTTGTGCAAAGTTTGTGTTGGTGTTTGAAGTGTGATGGATGTGTGAAATTTTATAATATTGAAGTTCACTCTGCAATAGAGCGATTGAAAAAAAAGAATTATTTTTAGCCAAAATTTTTAGCATGAATTTTCCTGAGAATCTAAAGTACACGAAAGATCACGAATGGCTTCGGGCAGAAGGTAACATTGGATATGTAGGCATTACCGATTTTGCGCAACGCGAATTAGGCGATATTGTTTATATTGACATTACCACCCTGGGGCAAAAACTTGGCAAAGAGGCTGTTTTTGGAACCGTTGAAGCGGTGAAAACCGTATCAGACCTATTTTTACCGGTTGGAGCCACAATTCTTGAATTTAATGAATCACTTAATCAATCTCCCGAACAGGTGAACAAGGACCCTTATGGCAAAGGCTGGATAGTAAAAATAACTATTGATAACCCTGCAGATTTAAACTCATTAATGCCTGCCGATACATACGCCACACTGGTGGGCGCCTGATTTTTTATTAAATAAATAAGGGGTATGTTACTAAATGCAATCTTCTTACGATTTTTTGCGTTTAAAAGCTATAGTATTCTTTGTGAAGATTAGAAGATGAAAAGATTAGAAAATTTAGAAAGTTATAAGTGTAGAAAATTTTTCATCATCAAATTACCAAATCATCAAATTGTAATGAGAAAATCTCTTTTTCTCTTTTTTGCGGTTTTAAGTTTTACAACCGGGGTATATGCCCAGGACGGTCCTGTTTTTAAATCAGGATACGACCTTGCATTGGAATATTATAATAATGGCGAATTTAGTAAAGCCGCTCCCTATTTTCAGGCGATATATGAAAAAAACCCCAGCCCTGATAATTACCAGAATTATTTTAAAACCCTGTTGGCAATGCGTGATTTTAAAGACGCCGAATCCCTGGCAAAAAAGCAATTGAGGAAATCATCGTCATCCCTGTTTTATTATGTTGATTTGGGT
Organism: Chitinophagales bacterium; assembly: GCA_963770495.1. Taxonomy (GTDB): domain Bacteria; phylum Bacteroidota; class Bacteroidia; order Chitinophagales; family CAVYQA01; genus CAVYQA01. The sequence continues at coordinate 39,623 of CAVYQA010000004.1, forward strand.
TTTGCTTACGACCAACAGGGCGACCAGGCAGCGGCTGCCAAACAGTATGAAACAGCATTAAAATTGTTAACGCCAAACCAGACCCAAATAGAATTGCTGGCGAATGCCTTTTTAGACAGAAACCTTCCTGATTATGCTGTTCAAACCTATCAAAAAGGAAGAAAAGTAATGAAAGACGATAACCTGTTTTATCTTGAACTGGCGCAGGTGTATGAACAAAAAGGTGATGTGAGTAATGCTATTTCTTCCTATCTCAACTGGCTGCAAAACAGCCCCGACCAGGTACAGGTGGTTGAGAATGATATGCAGGGTAAATTAGATGATAAGGCTTTTTACACCGAGTTGCAGTCGCAGTGTTATCGCATGATTCAGCACAATGCAGATAACCCTGTATTTTCCGATTTGCTGGTATGGATATTTGTGCAGAAAAAAGATTTTGATGATGCCATGGCGCAGGTTAAAGCAATGGATAAGCGTAATCACGATAACGGAGAAAAAGTGCTCCGGCTTTCTGAAAGCGCTTTACAGGAAGGGTTTTATGATGCAGCTATTGACGGCTATCAATACATTATTACTTTGGGCAGGGAAAATCCTTTTTACCTGCTTGCGCGAACCAACCTGCTCAATACCATGAAGACGAAAATAACATTGAGCGGAACATATACACAAGATGATTTACTGACTATTGAAAAGCAATATAACGATTATTTTACCGAGTTTGGCAAAACATCGGAAACCATAAATGCGTTGCGCGATTATGCTGATCTTGAAGCGCTGTATATTCACAACACACAGGCAGCCATTGAAACCATGCAGGATGCTGTGAAGATGGGCGATCTGAAACCTTTTGATGTTGCGCAATGCAAACTTGATTTGGGAGATTACCTGTTAATGAACGGGCAGCTATGGGATGCAGTGCTTATATACGGGCAGGTGGATAAAGAATTTAAAGATAATCCGCTTGGTGAAGAGGCGCGGTATAAAAATGCGCAACTGTCTTATTACAACGGCGATTTTGAATGGGCGCAGGCGCAATTAGATGCCATTAAAGGCTCAACATCGCAATTGATTTCGAATGATGCTATCAACTTATCTGTTTTTATGACGGATAATATTGGAACGGATTCGAATACTACTCCCGTAAAAATGTATGCTCACGCCGAGTTGCTGGCGTATCAAAATAAGTTTGATGAGGCGAATAAAGAACTGGATTCTATTACCAAATTTTATCCGGAACATGTTATAAACAGCAGTGTCATTTACCAGAAAGCGCATATTACGATAAAACAGAGAAATTACACCCTTGCAGCAACTTACCTCAAGCAAATAGAAGACAACTATAATTTTGATTTGTTAGCCGATGATGCCTTATTTGAATTAGCAGACCTTTACCAGCACCAGCTCAACGACCCCCAGAAAGCAATGGATTTGTATAAAGATTTAATGATAAAATACAAAGGCAGTGTTTATGTGATTGAGGCGCGCAAACGGTTTCGCGAATTGCGTGGCGACAATAACGTTAATTAATCCTTCATGTATATTTATAATGTCACCATTAAGATTCAGCCCGCTGATAAAGAGGAGTGGCTGTCGTTTATGCTGAATGAACATATTCCTGAAATAATTGCCACGCAATTGTTCTCGGATTACCGGGTGTGCCATTTACTCGACCAGAATGAAGACGACGGGCTAACATATATCGTGCAATACTATTTCAACGCTATTGAAAACTACATTAACTACCGGCAAAATTTTGCTCCAGCCATTCAAATGAAACACACCGAAAAATTTAAAGACCGTTTTGTAGCTTTCCGCACGGTGATGGAAGTGGTGAGCTGATGCCGATTAAAAGAGTTCAAAAGTTAGAAGGTTAAAAGGGTAAAAAGTTTTTTCATTTTCAAATTTAATCCATGCAAAACAGAATTACAAAGCTCTTTAACGTTTCCTATCCCATTAACCAGGCGGGCATGATATGGTGCAGCGGCTGGGAATTGGCATCGGCGGTAAGCAATGCCGGCGCATTGGGTATTATCGGCAGTGGCTCTATGTATACCGATATTTTGCGTGAGCATATCCGCAAATGTAAAGCGGCTACAAAGAATCCGTTTGCAGTTAATGTGCCGTTAATGTATCCTGATATTGATAAGCACATCCAGGTTATTTTAGATGAAGGAGTAAAAATTGTTTTCACTTCAGCCGGCAATCCTAAAACATGGACGCCTGTGCTTAAAGAAAAAGGAATAAAAGCGGTTCATGTCATTGCCAGTGTAAAATTTGCGAAGAAAGCTGAAGAGGCAGGCGCTGATGCTGTTGTTGCCGAAGGCTTTGAAGCGGGGGGGCATAATGGGAGAGAAGAAACCACAACGATGGTTCTTGTGCCGCTGGTAGTTGATGCGGTTAAAATACCGGTAATTGCTGCCGGAGGCATCGGCTCAGGGCGGGCTATGGCGGCTGCTTTTGCATTGGGTGCCGAAGGCGTACAGGTGGGTACGCGCTTTGCTGCAAGTGTTGAAGCATCGGGTAATGATGCATTTAAGAAAAAAATTATTGAAACGGGAGAGGGGGATACAAAGCTATCTTTGAAAAAATTAATGCCGGTTCGGTTGATAAAAAATAAATTCTACCAACAGGTACAGGAGGCAGAAGACAAAGGCGCATCGCCGGATGAGCTACAACAATTGCTTGGCAAAGGGCGTGCTAAAAAAGGTATGTTTGAGGGCGACCTTGATAACGGCGAATTGGAGATAGGGCAGGTGTCGGCGCAGGTGCATGATATAAAACCGGCGGCAGAAATTGTAAAAGATATCTGGCAGGAGTTTCTGGAAACAAAAAAAAGATTAACACAATTATAAATCATTTGTGCAGCAACGACCACAACACTCCTTCCTTAAGGGCATATTCCGATTGATAAATTTTATCGAGGTTTATTTTTTCAAGAATAAATTTTATCGCGATAAATGCCACCACTATCATTTCGGCGCGCATGGTCTGCAATCCTTTCATGTGCAATCGTTCCTCAAGTGTGGAGGTGATAACCTTGTTATAAATAGCTTCAAATTCCGTTTTACTGATGATGAAAGATATTCTCCCTTTTAAAATATCCGGAGTATAAAATTGGTATGCCACCATTTCAGCCAATGAGTCAAACGAGCCTGATGTACCAATAAATTTAGTTACGGGATATTTTTTTAATTGTTCAAAAAGAGATTGTAAGGTCTTTTCAAGAAATTCGTTCAAATGGTTTATCTCTGTTTCTTTTATTAAACCTGTTTTTTGAAATTGTTTTAACAACACAGAAGCCCCAAGCGGGAAGCTCTGTTCCCAGTAAATTTTTTCTTTATCAGCTATGATAAACTCCGTACTGCCGCCGCCTATATCCATTATAAGCACAGGATGTTCATCCAACCCAACAGCCCAGCGCGCGCCTAAATAAATGTAACGCGCTTCCTCATCACCCGATATTTTTTTTATGTCAATACCGGTTTGTTTTTTTACTTCATCAATAAATTTCTCGGAATTATACGCACGGCGGATAGCTGCCGTTCCCGATGCAAATACATCATGCACACCAAATTCATCTATCTTCTGCTTGTAAGTTTTAAGAAGTGAGATGCCACGCTGAAAAGCTGCATCGCCAATGTGGTTTATACTTTCTTCACCCAATTTTACAAATTGCTCTGTCTTATATAACGTATCAAATGAGCTGTCTTGCTTTTTTTCTACAATAAGTAAATGAAAAGTGTTTGTGCCTATGTCGAGAATGGCAAAACGGTTCATGTATACATTAGTTTTTGTAGAACAACCATTTGCCAAGCTCTTTAAAGGTCACTTTTTTGCCGTACATTAAAATGCCTGTGCGATAAATTTTTCCGGCTAACCAGGTTGTAAATAAAAAGCCGATCACGAGGTCAACCATAGAAAGCGCTATTTGCCAGGCAGGTACGCCAAATGGCAATCGTGCCGACATGATAACGGGCGTGAAAAAAGGAATGAGCGATGTCACCACAGCAAATTGCGAACTGGGTTCCTGCAATACGTTTACCATAATTATCATTGAAAAAACAATAGGCAGGGTAACTACTAGGTTCAGCGATTGCGTGTCGCCCGGGTCGTCACCCGCAGCAGAGCCCACTGCTGCAAACAACGCTGAATACAGCAAATAACCTCCAAAGAAATAGAAAAGGAAACAGAAAATAATTTCACCCATTGGCAGGTTATTAACGGAGTCATTTATTGTATTTATTGCCTGAACCAGATGACTTGAAGAGCCCTGTCCCGAATAGTTTGCAGCCGCGCTGTTATTTTGCATGGCGGCAAGTTGGTCATGAAAAGCAAAGCTCAGTACACTTAATGTGCCTGTTACAAGAATTATCCAGATAAAAAATTGCGTTAGCCCGACCAAACCCACGCCTATAATTTTTCCCATCATCAGCTGAAAAGGTTTTACCGATGATATTATTATTTCAGAGATGCGGTTGGTTTTTTCTTCCATCACGCCGCGCAAAACCATATAGCCGTAAATAAACATAACAATGTATATAAAGAATCCCATGATGTAGCCTAAAGCAGTAGCCATTTCGGTATTGCCTTTTTTCTCACCGCCTTCTCCCATAATAATTGAATCGAATGTTACGGCTTTGTCGGCATTATCAAGCGAATCCTGTTTTACATTTAGTTTGGCAAGCTTTATATCACGGACAACCCCGGTAAGGTCATCGCCTATATTTTGCTGTAATAGAAATCCCATTTGTTTATCGGAATATAATTCAATTCCCGAAGGCTTGTAAATGTCAAAATTTGACGGTATATGCAAAATGCCTGTGTAAGCGCCCATGTATGTTTTTTTAACCTGTTCGTATGGTGAATCCACGGTTTTATAAAGAAGGTTTTTGTGATCGGATAATTTATTTTTAAAAATTCCGCTTTCATCCACAACGGCAATTTTTGTGATTTCGGTAGAATAATTCGATACGAGCAGAGGTACCAGAAAAATCAAAGAAAATCCAAGCGGCAGCAGCAACGTAGTAATAACAAATAGCCGCCTTCTTACCCGCGTAACATATTCACGTTGTATAATCACTAATATCTTATTCATGGGTAGTTACCTGTTGAATGAATATTTCGTTAAGCGAGGGCAGCACCTCATTAAACCCTGTTATGGCGGTGTTTTGCTGCAGAAGCGTTTTCAGCAAATCGTTGGGCGTTTTGCCGTTGTTCAGTTTTATAAGTATTTCCTCGCCGTTTTTTTGTACCGGCGAAAAATCCGATTCATTAAGAGTTGGCATAATGCCTGTATACTTAATGCTGAATAAATTTTTTTTGAAACGGTGTTTTATTTCTTTCACTTTGCCTTCTAAAATAATTCTGCCTTTATTCACTAAAATAATTTCCTCGCAAATCTCTTCCACCTGCTCCATGCGGTGGGTAGAAAAAATTACGGTAGCGCCGTTTTTTCTTAATTCCGCTATCTCGTTTTTTATCAGCTCGCTGTTCACGGGATCAAGCCCTGAGAACGGCTCATCCAAAATGATAAGCTTTGGTTCATGCACCACCGTGGCAATAAACTGTATTTTCTGTTGCATACCTTTCGACAACTCGTCAATCCGCTTGTTCCACCACGCTTTTATATCCAGCCGCTGCAGCCAATACGACACTTTTTTCCTGGCATCCGCCCCTTTCAATCCCTTCAATTTGGCTAAATAAACCAACTGCTCATACACCTTCATCTTTTTATACATACCGCGCTCCTCGGGCATGTAACCCATAGAGCCGATATGGTTGCGCGATAATGCGTTGTTATCAAACAGCACTTCACCCGAATCGGCAGCAAGTATGTTGGTGATAATGCGGATGGTAGTGGTTTTACCCGAGCCATTCGGTCCCAGCATACCGAAAATAGATTGTGCCGGCACCGAAAACGTAATGTCTTCAAGCGCTTTAAAACGGTCGTATGATTTGGTGATATGATTAAGCGAAAGTATGCTCATTGCAGCAGGTTGAATGCGGAGCAAATGTAATAATATTTGGAAAGTTAAAAAGTTTTTGAATTCATTTTATAGCTAATTATGGATTAATTACCGGAATTAATTCTCTTGTAAGAAAGTTACGGTGTAAGTTTATAAATATACGCTCTTATGAGAAACCTTTTACCTAATCAGCGTCACATTACCTTTCTTAAACACGCTACAGGTGCCGCAGGTCATTTGCATATAATATACATAGGTGCCTAAGGGCTGCGGCTGCCCGTTATAGGCGCCATCCCAACCGGGGGCAGTGGCATCATTGGTTTCATAGAGCTGCATACCCCAGCGGTTATACACCCTGAACACATAACCGGAAACCGTAGAGCATAAAACATTTGGCTTGAAAAACCGGTTAAGCCCTTCCATGGATGGCGTAAAAGAATTCGGAATAAGAACAAACTCAACTGAAGTCACTGTTTCTTCGGTTGAAACGGAATCCACACATCCGCGCGGTGTTGTTACCACCAAGGTAACTTTAAATTTGCCGGTTGAACTGTAGGTGTGTAATGGATTCTCCCCGGTGCTTGTTGTGCCGTCGCCAAACTGCCACAGGTAGGTGAGGCTATCGCCAATTGTTGTATTAGTAAATTGCAATTGCTGCGGCGTGCACGGGCTGGGCACTGTTGCATTGAATGAGGCAGTTGGCAGCGCAGCCACATCCACCGTAACGGTTGTTTTACCTGTGCAGCCCGCTGAATCGGTACCAAAAACGGTATAGGTGGTGGCGCTATCCGGTCCCGCATACACGGCTGAACCCGTGGTGGCATTTAACCCGTGTGACGGACTCCATTTATAGGTTGATGCCCCGTTTGCACTAAGCGATAGCCCCCTGCCGGAACACACCAGCGCCGAGGGAGGCTTAACAGTAATAATGGGTAAGGGGTTAATATAAACAGTAGTGGTGTCGTTATAGATACAAGGTCCGTTGGTTAATTGAACGGTATAGGTTGTGGTTACAGAAGGAGAAACAGTGATGCTTGATGTGGTGTCGCCGTTATTCCATAAATAATGATCGGCGCCGTAGGTTGAGAGAGTAGTTGTATCGCCGGGACAAACAGAGTTGTTGCCGGTTATTACCAGGCTGGGGATGGGATATATGGTGATATAAAAATAGGTAGTGTCGACATGGCGTTCAATACAGTTTGACGATGGAATAGTAGTAATTAACGGCGGCAGGGTGGAAAGAATACGAATACGGTAATGCGTGCCGTAAGGCGTTGAAGGCGGGATGGTGATGGTCCCGTTTGAGGTTGAATAAAAAGAGCCGATATCCACCGGTGTGGCGAAACTGCCAGATGCATTGGAAAGCTGGGCTGTGAAAATATTACCTGAAGAAAATGTGCCTGTGATGGTATAAGGTAACGTGTAGGTTCGCCCGGCGCAATAAAAAGAATCGGGCTGGGGAGTAATAGATATATGATTAAGCGTATCCAGCTTGGCTAAAAAATCAGTATACGGTAAGCCGCCATTGTTAAGCGTGGTTGCCCCGAATGTGCTTGTGCCTTCAAAATCGCCCAAAACATAAACGTATCCTTTATTATCTACGGCAAGACCATCTATCTGTATTGTTCCGGAAGTGCTGCCCCCGGTTTGAATCCAATCCACGTAACCTTTGCCGTTATCCAATTTAGCTATGGCTATATCGCCGCCGGAAACATTAGAGCCCTCAAGAGTTGCCGCCCCGTTCAGATAGGTAAATGATACATATACATCGGTATATTTATCCAATGCTATACCTCCCGCGTAATCGTTGCCGGTGCCGCCAAAATCCTGAGCCCAGTCCCATGTGCCGTCATGGTCTAATTTTGCTATATAGGCATCTGTGCCGCCATAGGAATTAAGAACAAAATCGCCGAACTGGGATTGTCCTTCAAAATTACCGGCTAAATAAAGATTGTCGCAGGAGTCAACAGTTATAGCAAGCCCGGCGCAACAATCGTAATCGGCAAAGCCGCCGCCTATTGCTGTAGTCAAACTCAAAACCGCACCGGAAGGGTTTATTTTAGCAATAAATAAACTGGCAAGCCCCGTGGTAAGCGGGGCAGTGAAAGCACCGAACGTAGGTGAGCCCGAATATCCGCCCGCCACGTATATGTCGCCATGGCTGTCAATAGTTATGCCCCTGCCCGAGTTTACGCCATCATTGTTGCCGGTGCCGTCAAATTGTTCAGCCCATAAGAAATTGCCTGACGAGTTGAGTTTTGCAACGACAACGGCAGAACCCGAACCAAAATAACTTAGTGTAGTAGAACCTAATGTTACCGTTCCGGGTTCAAGGTAACCGGAAACATAAATATTACCTGTGGCATCTGCCACTATACCGTGCAGGGTGAGAGCAATATTTCCTACGAGGGGAAGCGCCCACTGCAACACTCCCGAACTGTTATATTTTTCCACAAAAGTGCTGTCGTCGCTGTTTATGGTACCGTCTTCATAGGTGTTATCCTCTGCATCTTTAAAAAATCCAAAAGGATAATCATAACTGCCATTGGTGGTGGAATAGTCGTAAATATTAAGCCATACTGCATTACCGTTCTCGTCAAATTTTCCCACGTAAGGATTTTCAGATGCAGCAGCAGTTAAAGGCAGCCCCCCAAAATTATTACTTCCGCCCATCCTTCCTCCTATGTATAAATAATTGGTAACAGTATCAATTAATACATTAACCGAGTATTCATAAGAGCCTGTTGAATTGGCGCTCTCAGCCCATAGCCATTTGGGCACCTGCGCTCTACAGATTTGTGAAAATAATAGTATGAGTGAAAATAAAATTATTTTATCCCTTAACCCCCTAAAGTGGAAACCGCTCTGCAAATGGCTGCCTGAATGATTGTTATTGGCGCGTATACGGGGACGAGTCAAAATTTGTGCGATTTATATTTATTATAAATAGGGTAGAACTGTTTTGAATATTTAAAAGCTATTACAAAAATAAATAAATGACAAAAATCCTTTACCTGATGAGCGTAATATTACCTTTATTAAAAACAGTACAGGTCCCGCAGGTCATTTTTAAATAATATACGTACACATCCATCGGCTCTGCTTTGCCGTTGTAAGTTCCGTTCCATCCCACGTTGGGGTTTGTGCTTTCAAATATCATCATACCCCATCTGCTATACACCCTGAAAATATAATCGGGAAGGTCGGTGCATAAAACATTGGGTTTGAAAATCTGATTAACACCCTCAGTTCCCGGTATAAACGCATTGGGGATGGCAACAAAATTAATTGAATTAACTATTTCCATGGCTGAAAATGAATCTACGCACCCGCGTGATGTAGTTACCACAATGGTTACTTTATATGTCCCGGTTGAATTATAGATATGCAGTGGATTGGTTTCATAACCTGTTGTGCCATCGCCAAAGTGCCAAGTATACGTGCTGCTGTCATCACCTGATGTATTGGTAAATTGCAATTGCTCTGGCTTGCAGGGGCTAGGTACAGTTGCGGTAAATGATGCTGTTGGCTGTGTGGCTACATCCACTACTGCCGTTGTTTTACCAACGCAGCCATTAGAATCTGTTCCAAAAACGGTATAGGTGGTAGTGTTATCAGGTCCGGCATAAACGGCTGAACCGGTGTTAGCATTTAACCCGCTGGAAGGACTCCATCTATAAGTTAAAGCCCCGCTTGCACTAAGAGATAATCCCCTGCCGGAACAAACGAGTGATGAGGGCGGCTGAACCGTAATAACAGGCAAAGGATTAATGTAAACAGTAGTGGTGTCGTTATAAATACAAGGTCCGTTAGTTAATTTAACGGCATAAGTAGTCGTGGTAGTTGGAGTAACGGTTATACTAGATGTTGTATCGCCGTTATTCCATAAATAATGGTCTGCGCCAAATGTAGAGAGTGTTGTTGTATCGCCGGGGCAAATGGTATTTTTCCCAGTTATTACCAAACTGGGAATCGGATATATGGTAATATAAAAATACGACGTATCAACAGGACGATCAATACAGCTTGAGGTGGGAACTGTGGTAATGATGGAAGGTTTTGTGGAAAGAATCCTAATGCGATAATGTGTGCCATACGGTGTTAATGGTGGAATTGTAATTATAATTTTGCCGCTTGAGTCTGAAATAAAAGAGCCAATGTTTACAGGAGGGTTGAAACTACCGGATGAATTGGAAAGCTGTGCGGTGAAAATATTTCCTGAACTAAATGTGCCTGTTATGGTATAGGGTAATGTATAGGTTTGACCGGCGCAATATACTGAATCGGGTTTAACCGTAATTGATATATGATTGAGCGTATCTAATTTAGCTAAAAAATCTGTTCCACCCAAAGTATTTGAAGAATTACTGAGTGTAGTATTTCCGAATGTAACGTTGTGATCAGCAAAAGAACCACTCACGTAAACGTATCCTTTATTATCTACAGTAATGCCACCAAGGCCGTCGCCGCCGGCAGGATTACCACATGTTTGAATCCAATCCACATAGCCCCTGCCGTTATCAAGTTTAACTACTGCCATGTCGCCGCCGGAAATGTTAGTCCCCTCAATTTGTGCCGCCCCGTTTTGATAGCTACATGCTACATATACATCAGTATTTTTATCTAATGCGATAGCTCCTGTACCATCATCGCCTGTACTACCAAAATCCTGCGCCCAATCCCATGTACCGTCATGATCGCACTTTGCTATATAGACATCCTGTCCTCCGTAGCTATTAAGAACAAAATCGCCAAACTGGGCTGTGCCTTCAAAATAACTGGTTAAATAAAGATTTCCGCAGGAATCAATAGTTATAGGGGTATTGCTGCAACAATCGGCATTAGCATAACCGGCGCCTATTCCTGTAATCAAATTCAATACATTGCCGGATGAGTCGAGTTTAACAATAAATACACTGGAAATTCCGGTAGTAAGTGGAGCAGTGAAAGAACCGAATACAGGGGCGCCTGTATATCCGCCGGTTACGTATATGTTTGCATGGCTATCAATGGTGATGCCTCTGCCTGTATTTTGACCATCATTGGAGCCGGTTCCGTAAAAGGCTTTAGCCCATAGGAAATTTCCTGCGGGGTCAAGTTTTGCAACCACTACTGCTAAGCCCGAACCCGAATAACTTAGTGTTATAGAACCTAAGGTTATTGAGCAACTTGGTATTGAGCCGGTAATATAAACACATCCCTCACCATCTGCTGTTATACCATGCAAGTTAAGAGTATAATCACCGGGAGTAGCTGACCATTGTAAAACTCCGGCATTGTTGTATTTTTCTATAAACGAGCTTGCACTGCTGTTTACTACTCCATCGGAATACGTATTATCTTTTGCATCTTTAAAAAATCCCCAGGGGTAATCAAACCCGGAAGAAAAAGTGTTTTCATTAAGCCATATTGCATTACCGTTTTCGTCGAATTTTCCTACGAATGGATTTTCTGCTCCGCCGGCAGTCACAGGTAGTCCTCCAAAATTATTGGTTCCTCCCACCCTGCCTCCGGCGTATAAATAATTTGTTGTGGTGTCAACAGCCAATCCAAATGTAAATTCATAAGGTGCAGTGCAACTTGAACCCTCAGCCCATAACCACTTGGGTACTTGCGCTCTACAGATTTGTGAGAATAGAACTATAAATGAAAGCAGAACTATTTTTTTCATATTTAAATGTTCTAACGGATTACGTTTGAAATACGTACCTACTGTTTTGTAAAACGATTTGTCCATTCTTGAGTGCCATTTACTGCTTGTATAAAATATATACCACCGGGTAATGCAGAAGCATTCATTTGAATAAGATACTGCTTTGAATTAACGGTTACCTGTTTTTCTATAATTTTTTGACTCAACATATTATACACGGATATTGTACAAACCCGGTTGGGAAGATTATGTATGATAAGATTAAAATAACCAGTGGTTGGGTTAGGATATAGTTCGAGATACGGACTGTTAGCAGATAGAGTTTTTACACCTGATATGCAATCGGGTACATACACGTTAATACTGGCTATGCCACTGCAACCTTTAGCATTGGTAGCTGTAACAATAAAGGTGGAGTCTGTAGTGGGCTTAGCATAAAAAGATGTTTGCGTAGAATTATTATTTGTCCATTTGAACGATGTTGCAGGTCCGCTAACAGTTAGTAAAATAGAATCGTCCGCTCCGGCGCAAATCGTATCGGGAACGGCTGTTACCACTAAGGGAATACTATAAAAATTAACATGTACAGGCAATCGTTCAGAAACACAACCTCCGAGGATATGCCAATTATAGAAAAAATAGTAATGATATTCTGCATCGTTACTGGCGCCGTTAATTGACATAATATTTGGAATTACATAAGGATAAGACGTGCCCGCACTGGTGCGGTAAAGTGAATCAACGGTGGTGCCTTCAGCAGTTATATTGTAAGTATTACCGCCATAACAATTAAAAAATAGGGGAAACGCAACTTTTTTCCTTACCTCACTTGCGGTAATTGTAATTGTATCTGACTTTATAGATATGCCTGTAGCAGAATCAACAAGATTAGCTACTACTTTGCCTGTACTACTGGGATAGACGTATACTGAATCAAGAACAAAATCAGTAATGGCATGAGTTGTCAATCCGTCTTCGAAGGTATAATTAAAATAGCCGCCTGTGCCACTGTTACCGGGTATTCCAACGGTTTCATATTTAGGTATGCCTGTACTTACATAAAACGTGGTGTCTTTAGAAATATATGCATTCAAAATATCTCCAGTGGCGATGGATGTTCCTGAGGTGCTGCTTGAGTACCATGATACAGGTGTACTAATGGTATTGGCAGTTATAGTAAAATTCCCGGGTACACATTGAGAATCGGGGATATTAGTTGAAATCGATACAACTCCGGGCACTACTATCTCAACGGGTGCGGAGGTATCTGATTGTTGTGTGTTAGCGCAGGTAACAATACATCTGTAATAAATTATGGAAGGCGGGGGCGTTGCATAATAAGTGCTTGTGCCATTGCCAACGCCTGTTGTTGCACTTGTCCAGGCGGTGGTTGAATTTAATGATTGTTGCCATGAAAAGTTTATACCAATAACGCCCGATGTATAACCGCTAAGATTAAGCAAGACACTTTCACCGCCGCATAAGGTGTCAAGCGATGCAGATATAGTGCCGGCTGTTGGTCTGGCATTACAAGGTGTACCCATCACATTTGCCAATGTTGTAGACCAGGTATTTGCAGGGGTATAAGCATATTCTTCGTTAGTCCAGAAAGAATTGTTTACCGGATCAATGAACGTGTACGAAAAGTCACCAAACCTGTTTCTTCCGCTGCCAAAAGTTTTATAATAAGATGCAAGCCCGGGTTGATAGATATGCCCGTTTTCCATTGTATTTTTTTCATCCGTATATGCCCGGAATGAGTATTCTGCGCTGGCAAAAATACCTGGCGATGAGGTGCAATACCCTAAAAGCGCATTGTTGGAGGGGTCAACACAGATACTCGGATAAAAATAAAATATTTGCCCCGCAGGATCTGAAATGCGTCCGTATTGCAATACGTCAGGTTTTGTAGGGTTAATCTGCCACCAATCAACCCCTGAATAAGTGGGGGCATAAGAGGGCAAATAAACCGTATGCGCAAACCATAATGTGCCGTTTCTGAAAACAGCATTTCCAACTCTTGTGTCGTCAGTGGTTATTGTGCCGGAGGTACCATTTTGAGTGGCATCTACCGCTGTTTCGCTCCAGGTTGAAGTTACGCCAAGCTCATGCTGCAATTTATAAACGGGAGATGCCGCCGTGCCCGTAATAGCCCCAATATATACATACCCGATACCACCCTGGTTACCATCATCATCAGCCACTAAATATTCCGTGTCTTCCGTGGCATCGAAAGTTAGAGCGGGAGCATCGGTGTTGGATATACTGTTGTCTGTAAACATATTAGCAGTGTCAAGGGTTCCGTTATACAAATTAGCTTTGTTAAAAACATCAATTTGTGCAACGATTTGCCCTGTGCCTAAAAACAGGTTCCCGGTAATAGTTATCCAGTTAGCATTACATCCCAAAAGAGGATAATCAAGAAAATCGAGATTATCGTTTATTCTATCATCAAATGAATAAAAATACCAGTTACCGGTAGGGTCAGAGGTTTGAGAAGCTGCCACGGCAATCCCGCCATCGCCATCCTGTAAAATATCGAGAATACAAATTACAAACCGGTTATCCTGAAAATCATATATTACGTGCGGATCGGAATAAAACGTTGACGGCACATTACCCTGCGCAAAAAAAGTACCTATATCCAAGGTGCTGTTTAACACACCTGCTTTAGTGAAAATATCAAATTGCTGGTTGGTGGTGTGCACAATATAATTTGTGCCGGCTGCCGATTGCACATCAGGGGGAATTAAACTCCCGTTATCTACAATACCGTTAAATACGGTAATTGGCAATGGTGAACTGCTGCGGCTCAGGTTTTGGGGAAGTGTTACATTAAAAATAACAGTATTGCTATCTACTTTCCCGGGTTTATGAACCATATCCTTGTCACGGTCCTCTATCTGCTCAATAAATCTTTTTTTAAGTTTTACAGGATGAGCTTTCCGGTAGTCAGCTAATGATTTAAAGTTAACTACTCCCGTCATAGTTACCGGCATTGGCGTTGGCAATTGTTGTGCAAAAGCCGAATCACCACTTATTACTATTAATCCAATAATAAAAGACAGTAAATATTTTCTCATGTGTCTTACTATAAATTTTAGACTAAATACCTTTTAAATTGGGATTGCAAGTTAATGAATATTAATAAGTAAAGTAATAGAAATAGTAAAAAATTTATTATACAGTTAGTTGTTTGCATCAAAAAAGGATGTGCTTATGGTGTTACAATTACTACTATTGAATTGGTATATGCTGTTATTAAAAAATCCCCCCGGTAATTACCGGGGGGATTGTAAAATCAATGTCTTCTTTATCTTTTAATTCTGCCTTACTACAGGGAAAATTGCCCTGCCTGTTTTATTTATCACGGTTATAAAATATACACCGCTTGAAAGGTTGGATAAGTCAATATCATTATTATAATCCAAGGACCATTTGCTGTATACCATACGTCCCAGCATATCTGTAACTTGCAAATTCCAGTCCTTCACATCTTGCGCCGATGAATTTATTTGTATAAAGATGGTACCGTTAAATGGATTAGGGTATATGGATAGCTGGCTACCAATAGCTGATAATTGATTTATACCTGTAACCTTTACATAAACAGAATCTGACGCTGTGCTGCAACCATTGGCTTCATTAGTTACAACAACCCAGTAATAACCTGATACATTAATTGTCAGGTTCTCGCTGGTGTCATTGTTAAGCAGTGTGTCATTGCGAAACCATTGGTTATCGTGAATAGAACTCGAAGTGAGTATATTCCCATTCTGTGTAAATGTTGGTGTACCGGGAGAAGGTATTACAGTTACTATATCCACACCTGATGTTGCGCAACCGCTGGAATTAATACCTGTTACTGTATAAGTAGTCGTTGCTAAAGGGGAGGCAACTATACTATCACCCGACAACGTTGAGTCAATTAAGCCCGTGGTCGGTGTCCATATAAAGCCTGAACCCCCACCGCTTACATAAAAAGTGGCACTTTGCCCGCTGCAAAAGGCAGTGTCCTGAGGTAAAATAGAGAACGGCGATGCTTGTCCGACCTTGATTGAATCGGAAATACTACCCGTGCCGCAGCCGCTTTTAGCAGTTACTGTAAGTAAGGTATCTTTTGAAGGGGATACAGTAATAACACTGCCGGTATCATTATTACTCCATGAGTAAGATGTGCCGCCGGAGGCAGTAAGAGTTACAGAAGCTCCCGGGCAAATACTGGTATCAACCGGAGATATTATTGGAGTTATTGTTTGATTACCGCTTATCGTAACATAAAAATCATTCGGGTAAACATTACTGGAATAATAAGCGCCGCAGCCGTTAGCCCAACTGCTGGCTGGCGGGTTAGAAGATACTATACGAATAAGGTAGTTCGAGCCCGCCGGTGTATTAGATGGTATAATAATAGTAATTGTTCCGTTGGAATCTGAAGTAACCGAACCTATATCTGTATCATCAACAAAACTACCTGTTGAATCTGAAAGCTGTACCGTGAAAACGTTGCCTGAATTAAATGTGCCCGCAATAGTATAGGGTATAGTAGCAGTTGAACCCGGACAATAACTGGTGTCTATGATGGGTACAATTCTTCTGGGAGCAACAGTATCCAATTTAGCCACAAAAACATTGGAGTTGCTTGTAGCGGTTAAATTTGTGTTACCGAAAGCTAAGTTACTGCCACTATAGCTGCCTGTAACATACATATAATTTTGATTATCTACCGATATGCCTCCCACACCACCCCCACCTGCGTTTTGACTTTTAACCCACTGCAACGCACCTGTGCTGTTGGCATATTTAGCAATAAATAAAGACCCTCCTGAAATCGTCGAATCGCCCCAATTACCTGAACCACTTAACGTGGCGGAACCATTTTGGTAACTTCCTCCTGCGTAAACATCACTGGTTTTATCTAAAGCAATTGCTTGCCCCTGGTCATTACCCGAGCCACCTATATCGTTTGCCCATTGCCAAACTCCGCTATTGGAACACTTGGCTACATAAACATCTTCTCCGCCTAGGCTTTGAAGTGAAAATGTTCCAAACTGCGCAGTGCCCTGAAAATAGCCGGTTACATAAAAATACCCGCACGAGTCCACTACTATATGACTTAACGTGCAGCAATCTCCATTGTTAAAGCCCGCATTAGTGGCTGTTGTCACATTCACCGCATTGCCCGATGAATCATATTCAGCAACATAAAGACTGGGGTAAGGATTGGCGCTTTGATTTGGGACGGTTATAGTTCCAAAGGTTGGCATATTATAATACCCGCCGGCTACATAAATATTAGCATACTGGTCAATGCCAATACCTCTTGCCACATCATAGCCGTCATTAGCGCCTGTTCCGTCAGCCATTTTAGCCCAAAGCCAATTTCCATTACTGTCCATCTTAGCTATAAAAACTGCCTGGTATGAGCCTGAATAAGTTAATGTAGTTGAACCAAAGGTGGGGCTGCTAAAATTTTGAAACGCGCCGACAACATAAACACATCCTGCACCATCAACAGCCAATCCATCAGCAGCAAGTCCGCCGCCGGCAACGGTTTTTTCCCATTTTAAATTGCCGTTTTTATCATATTTCTCTACAAACATAGGGCTTGCACCACCACTGTTAACCACTCCACCCGAATAAACATTATCATTCTTATCTCTGCAAAATCCCCATGGGTAGTCATAACCACCCGAGTAAGTGTATTCCTTCAGCCAGCTGCAAGTGCCTGAAGTATCAAAACCTCCAACATAAGGATTATCGGCTCCACCACCGGTGGCACTTTGGCTGCCAAATGTCATTGTGCCGGCAAGTCGTCCTGCTATAAAAAAATGACCAGATGTATCCACTGAAATACCATTAGCATATTCGAAACTGCCACCGCTTGAACTTAGCGCCCATATCCAGCTTGGTGCCTGTGCTTTGCTGATTTGAATTGAAATAATTGAGAGAAAAAGTAAAGTTATTTTTTTCATAAATTAAAAGTGTATTTATTAGGATTAAGAATAAGCTATAAAATTACAAAAAAAAGCCCTTACTTGTCCTATGGATTAATTATAAAATTTTAAGTGATATATAATAGGTTACAATCGATAAAAATTCAATGTCCCTCATGTAAAATTATAATTAGTTGTAGTTACTTAATAAGCGTTTCATTTTTTACAAAGATTGAATTAATTTTACAGTTCATTAATCACATAACTATGTGATTTTAAGAACAATATTAATTCAAACCACATATCTATGTGATTTGAAATATACAGTAAAGTGGTTTTATTTGTAGTAATAATCTACATGAGAAATTTAGTATTAATTCTATTTTTCCATTTTCTGCAAATTGGAATTTGGCAATAGAACTATTATATAACTTTTAATTAAGCCGCATGAAAAATGTAATTATCATCTTAATTTGTTTCTGGCTGCAAACTCTTGCTCCGGTAAAATGTCTTTCGCAGAATTATCATAATGTTGATTTACTGATTACCAAACTTAATTCGGTTAAGGAAGATACTAATAAAGCTAAACTACTTATTAAAATAAGAGATATTTTATTTTTTAATGATTTGAGTCAAAGTAACTACTATAATAAAAAAGCACTTGCTCTTTCCCGGAAACTGGACTATAAACCCGGTATAATTAACAGCTATGTATTTATAGCCAGCAATTATATGGCAAAAGGTGATTTTGCAAATTCTTTATATTATTTTAATAAATTAATACCTGTTGCCAAACAGTCATGTAACAGCGAGGAATACGCTTATATCTATAATGGCTATTACAGTGGTTATTTCCAGACGAAAGGGGATTATTCAAGTGCAATGAATTATTCAAACAAAACCCTGCAAATTGCCGAGAAATTGAACAACACCGGCCGAATTGTGCAAACTATAGAGGGAAGAGCTACTATTTACAGAGATATTTGTGATTACCCGACCTCCATCAATTATTTTCTTGACGCCATAAAAATAGATAAAATAAGAAACGATATATTAACATTATCAGCCGATTATTATCGCCTTGGTGTAACATATAATCTCGCTAATGATAACAAGGATGCTATAGATTGCTTGAACCGTTCGTATAAAATCGCAAATGAAACGGATAGCAGGTTACTTATATCTATTGACCAGATGCTAATGGGTGAACTATCCATGAATGGCAAACAATGGGATAAGGCGCGTGATTATTTTCAGCAATCAATAACCATTAACCAGGTTTTAAGAGACTCTAATAATATGAGCATCGCTACACGCGACATAGCCATAATTTATTGTGAACAGGGGCTTTTTGACAAAGCAATTAAATATGCTTCTAATGCACTCCAAATCGCACAGCAAACAGGCGATAAGATTGAACTAGTCAATTCATACAAATGCTTGGGAGAAGTATATATGGGACAGAAAAATTACAGTAAAGCTATCAGTTATTTAAAAAAGGGATTGGAGCTAAATATTACTAACGACGAGCAAAAAAGCAACCAGAGTTCAATATATGATGACCTGGCAAAAAGTTATGCAGCGCTTAATAATTATAGATTTGCCTTTGCGTATTCCTCACAATATAGCGCCTTAGAAGATTCAATTCTTAACGAGGAAAACGTTAAGAAGGCTGTTGAAATGGGAGCCCTTTATAATTCCGAGAAAAATGAAAAAGAAATAGCCTTGCTTACAAAGAACGAAGAAATACAAAATCTGGAAATTAAAAAACAAGGAATTCTTCAAAAATCGTTATTGGCGGGAATGGCGCTGATGCTTATTTTATTTTTCTTCATTTATCGCAGTTACCACACCCGCCAGTTACTAAAGCTGCAAACACTTAGAAATAAGATTGCAAGTGATTTGCATGACGACATCGGATCTACCCTCAGCAGCATTTCTATTTTCACTTTAATGGCAAGAGAAGGATCACAGGAAGTTATTCCTATGCTCGACCAGATAGGAGATTACTCCCGTAATATGCTCGAATCTATGGCAGATATTGTATGGAATATCAATCCTAATAATGACAACTTCGAAAAGATTATTTTACGAATGCGTTCTTTTGCTTTTGAATTATTGGGGGCTAAAAATATTGACTTTGAGTTTAATGCCGATGAATCCTTATCTCACATTAAATTATCAATGGAACTGCGTAAAAATCTTTATCTTATTTTTAAAGAAGCTACCAATAATATGGTTAAATATTCCCAAGCTAATAGTGCCATATTTTCTATTACCCGTTCAAAAAATATTCTTACCTTGCTGATACGTGATAACGGAAAAGGATTTGATGTTGAACAGGAAACGCAGGGTAATGGCTTAAAAAACATGAGGAACAGGGCAATGGAAATGGGTGCAACATTTTTAATCGAATCGGAACCGGGCAAAGGAACGACTATACAACTTTTAATTAAAGCGGCATGAACACTATTAAAGTTGCCATTTTTGAAGATAATAACGGTCTTCGCAATATGCTTTACCAGCTTGTAAACGGCAGTGAGGGTTTTGAGTGTACAGGCGCATATCCTGATTGTAATAACCTGTTAAAGGTTATTGAAAAAACCAAACCCGATGTAGTGATGATGGATATCGGCTTGCCGGGGATGAATGGCATTGATGCTATAAAAATATTAAAAAATAAGTTTCCCAATTTAAATATTCTTGTACAAACTATATTTGATGATAATGAAAAAATATTCCAGGCTATTTGTGCAGGCGCTTCGGGTTATATTTTAAAAAACACCTCTCCCTCCAGAATTTTACAATGCCTTATTGAAACCTATAATGGCGGAGCACCTATAAGCCCGTCGGTGGCTACCAAAGTTTTGAAAATGGTTCAGTCGCCTGCCGATAAAATAAAAAATCATTCGTTTAATCTTTCTGAAAGAGAAAAAGAGGTTCTTCAGTACTTAGTAAGAGGAATGAGTTATAAATTAATTGCCGACCACTGCTTTTTAAGTATTGACACGGTACGATCCCACATAAAAAACATTTACGAAAAGCTGCATGTCCATTCTAAATCCGAAGCTGTAGCAAAGGCTCTCCAGAAGAATATAGTATAGTTAGCTATTTATAACAGTTAATTCAATGCCTTCGCAAAATGCCTGCGCAATAAGCATGTGATAAATATTAAACTAAAATTATTACACTCTTAAAAATCCTAAACCGTATATTTGCACCCTCAAAAATGGCGAGGTAGCTCAGTTGGTGAGAGCGTCGGATTCATAACCCGGAGGTCGAGGGTTCAACTCCCTCCCTCGCTACTAAATTGTTGTTATAATTAATTTATAATCAATAATTTATAAATAATTTTGGCGCCCAAAGTAACAATAGAGTAACAAGAATTGAGTATTTTAATATACTTATTCTAAAATCCATCCCAAATTATTATTAATAATAAACTATATATGTTTTAGTGGAAAATTATTTTTTTAAGATTAATCCAAGTTTAAACGCGCCGGTCTCAAAGTATTACTCAGCCCCTGGAGGAACGTCGAACTACCTTTAGAATAAAATTCAGCGTTTAATATCCTGCAAGTTTTATGCTGGTAGCGGCAATGAAACCTGTCCCTGCGGATTTTATAATCATCCGGAGAAAGAATGTGTATGCGGTCCCGGTGTTGTACAAAAATATCTCAATAAAATTTCAGGACCATTGATGGACAGAATTGATTTACATGTTGAGGTAACCCCCGTTCATTTCAGCGAATTGTCTTCGACACGCCAAACTGAAAAGAGTGAATCTATTAGAGGGCGTGTAATTAAAGCGAGACAAATTCAGGAGGAACGGTTTAAAGGCAAGGACGGTGTTTATTGTAATGCTCAAATGTCATCGAAGATGATAAAAGAATATTGCCAGATTAATACAGCGGGTACCAATCTTTTAAAAACAGCCATGGAAAAACTTGGTCTCTCTGCCCGCGCCTATGACCGTATTCTTAAAGTATCGCGCACCATTGCCGATTTAGCTAACTCATTTGAAATAAAGACTGAACATTTAGCCGAAGTTATTCAATATCGCAGTTTGGATAAAGAGAGTTGGGCGAAGTGAATTTTAAAGAATCATTTTTTTAAATTTTTTTTCTTTAATTTGTTTACCTAATCATTATCAGTAATATATCCCAAAAAGTTAATTATTGCAGGCATGTATTTTACCTGAAGTTTTGCCCGGTTTTTCTCACAATAAGTGAAGCAATTGGAATTAAAAAAACTTCATTAATTGTGGTTGCGTTTATTATACTTTTAGTAGAATACGGCGGGTAATTATTAGTAGGTATAATAAATATTTTATTTCAGAAATATCTTATTCACGGCTTCTATTTTGTTCTGTACATGCAGCTTACTGTATATATTCTGAATATGTTTTTTAACAGTTTCATATCCAATATCAAGCTTAGTTGCAATTTCTTTATAGATGAATCCCTTGGCAAGCATTTTAAGAACCTCTTTTTCCCTGTCAGTTAGAATTTCTTCGGAATTACTGGTCTTTCTTTGTAAAGAGGTTACCACGCGCCTGGCTACTTCTGCACTCATAGGCGAGCCGCCATTATAAAGTTCCCGAATTGATTCTAATATTTGTGATGGAGATGTTTTTTTGAGAATATATCCTGTAGCGCCTGCATTTATGGCATTGAATATTGTATCATCATCAGAATATATCGTTTCAATCATAAACTGTGTTTTTGGTATCTTATTTTTTAAAATCCGCACACAATCTATTCCCGACATACCGGGCATATTAATATCAACTAATACCACATCCGGAATAAGATCCGGCAATTCGTTTATGGCATCAGATGCATTGCGATAAACATGTTCACAATTAAAACCATCTGATCCGTTTATTAATAGGCGTAGCGCTTCTCGTATATCATCCAAATCCTCAATTATAGCTACCGTAATAATATCCATATAGAATTGTTACTACAAAATTACTTTAATGTTAATGAGCATATATTACCATTTATGGGGATAAAGAATTTTAAACAGATATAGGAAAAGACAGTTCAACGGTAGTGCCGTTATGATTTAAAATCATGAAATTACCTGAAATTGCGGTCATTCTTTCTTTCATGTTATTTAATCCGTTACCTGAATCGGAATTTCGAGTTAAATCAATACCTTTTCCATTGTCTTGTACACATATTTTTAATAAATTCTTACTTAAAGAAATAGTAATAATAACAGAAGCGCCTCCGGAATGTTTTAACACATTATGAAGCGCCTCTTTCACTGTTAAAAAAACATTCCGACGGGCTTCACCGTCAATATAAATATCCAGTAAATTTTCCGGCTGAATTACTGTACATTGAATAGGGGTTGATTCAAAATACTCTTTGGCATAACTGCTAATATAAGTAACAAGATTTTCCACCTTATCATAATTAGTATTTAATGCCCAAACAATATTTCCCATTTTATCTACCATTTCTTTACTTGATTCTGAAATATTTTTTAAATACGATTCAGCATTTTCCAATTTATCACCTTGTTTTAACAGGTCACTTAATAGTGAAATTTTTGAAAGACCCGAACCGAGGTCATCATGCATTTCAATACTTATCCTACGACGCTCTGCTGCAATGGCAAGCTGCTGCTCCAGTTTTCTTTTCAGTTTAATCCTGTTAAACATCAAAAATCCTATTATCAGTAAAAGGATGGCAGCGGAAATAAATACTATGTTTAACAAATTGTCTTTTTTCAGAGTTGCGTTTGTTATAGCATTTAGCTTATCCTGTTCAGCTTTGGTAGAATCCGATTTTCTTTCAAATGCATAATTCATCTCTGCCTGGATCGTTTTTTTAATGGTTTCTTCATCCGTCAGGCTATCACGATATAGAATATAATTTCTATAGTCTTCTATTCCGTTTTTATAATCTCCTTTAATACTGTCCAAATCTGCCAGATTTTGGTACACCTCCGTTATTATTTCTTTTTCACCAGTTTTTTTCGAAACGTGCAGTGCAGAATCAAGATAAATTTTTGAATCGGTATATTTTTTTTGAATAGTATATATGGCTCCAATAAATGATAAACCCCGGGCATATTCCGGTTGGTCTCCGGTTTCCTTATTTATAGCTAATGATTTTAATCCATATTCCATTGCTTTTGTATAATCATGCTGCTCTGAATAATTATCTGCAATGTTGCCAAAAATAAAAGCTGTGCCTTCTTTATCTCCCGTCTCCTGAAAAATAGATAACGCTTTAAGATAATATTCCAGCGATTTGGAATAATCTCCTTCTGCATTATAACAATTACCTATGTTCATTAGAGAATTGGAAAGCCCGCGTTTAAAATCCATTTCTTGAAAAATGCTATTAGCCTTCAGATAATATTCCAGGGCTTTAGAGTGATTTTTCTCCCATTTATAAACGTTACCTATATTATTGAAACTGATTCCAATTCCTCTTTTGTCTTTCATTTCCTGGTTAAGGGCTAAAGACTTAAAAAGATAGTTCAGCGCTTTAGGATAATCACTTATGCCAATATAATCGAGACCTATGCCATTGACACATCTGGCAATTCCTTTTTTATTCCCGATTTTTTGAAAAGCACATTGTCCATCCTGATAATTTTTTATTGAACCATTGTAATTTCCCTGGTTGTTATAGCAAGCTGCAATATTTGCGAAAGCATTGCCCACGCCTTTTTCAAAATCAATCTTTTTAGCTAATGACAATGCGGCGTTAGCATATATTAACGAACTATCATTGTTACCTATGAAAGTAGATAACCTGTTACTTATACCGTTTAACGTATTTACTTTGTTGGTATCCTCTTTTTCGCTTAAAAGAACCCGTTTTAGAGAATCGTCAATATGATCCTGGGCATATAAAGAAAAACCTATTATACACAAAATAATAGTAAAAATTAACCTCCTATTTATACTATTCACGTTCATGATTCCAAAAGTAACAAAATTTTTATATAAGCATATTAGGTAATGAAGTTTTGGTTATGGCATTTTTGCCTCAGATGTGCCTGATGCCGTCCGTATAACCATTTATGGTTATTGTATGAAATTATATTACCCAGTTCCTTTGCCGAAATATTTAATGGCTTTATCAATAAAGTAAAACTAATTATGGCTAATAGGCATAAATTATATAGTGAATTATTAAATATTATACGAATTAAACATACTACAAATATGAAAAATATGTGGTTTACCACTATTGTTTGCATCGGGAATAAACATGATTTTTACAAAGATATAAGCTAATAAAATAAACGTGAGTCAATTTAATAATAATATATGGACTCTGAAACTTTTACAAAAAGGGAAATAGAGATTCTTCAGCTTATAGTCAAAGGACATACGAGTAAGGAAATTGCCGAAAAGCTTTGTCTTAGCCTTAGCACGGTAGAAAACCACCGTTGTAATATGATAAAGAAAGCCGGAGTTAAAAATATCTATGCGGTAATAATGTTTGCGATAAAAAACCAATTAATAAAATAAAAATTAAACCTTAAAAACTAAAACCTATGAAAAACAAATTACAATTATCCATCATCCTTCTTTTGGTTATTACTACATCATTGTGCAAAGCACAAAACCCAACCCTGTGGGGATTGACGAGCGCAGGCGGAGGAGAAGGTATAGGCACTATTTTTCAAACCAATGGTGCCGGCTCGTCATTTAGACATGATTATAGTTTTACTTACCCCCCTTACGGTAAAAAAAATATAATGTTCGCCAGCAATGGTTTGATTTATGGAATGAATGTTTTAGGAGGGGCTTATAACCGAGGCATACTTTTCAGTTACGACACATCAACAAGCAAAGAAACCCTATTACATTCTTTTGGCGGAGGTGCTGACGGCTTTTTTCCTGTTGGTTCGTTACTGCAGGTTAACGATAGTTTATTTTATGGATTGACCACCGAAGGTGGAGATTATGGAGGAGGCCAACTTTTCAGTTATAATATCTTAACAGGGAGTTATACCGTTCTGCATGATTTTGGTAGCGGTACTGATGGGTCTGGTGGGATTGGCTCGCTGATTCAGGCAAGCAACGGTTTGCTTTATGGAGTAACCAATGGAGGCGGAGCTAAGGGCCATGGCACAATTTTCAGTTACAATATTTCCACCAACATAGAAACTGATTTATATGATTTTAGCGGTAACCCGGATGCAAGCGCCCCTGTAGGGCCACTCCTTAATGGAACCAGCGGTTTGTTTTATGGATTGAGTCAAGCGGGTGGCTCTAATAGTGATGGAGCAATTTTCAGTTACAACATTTCAACAGGCAAAGAAACGGTTCTGCATAGCTTTGGAAGCGGCACTGATGGAAAAAACCCTTTTGGAGAGCTCATTCAGGCAGGTGATAGTTTGCTTTATGGAACAACTCAGTATGGAGGGACTAATGATACAGGCACCATTTTCAGTTATAGTATTTCCGTAGGCACAGAAACCGTTCTGCATAGTTTTAAAGCTTCCACAACTGACGGGTACGATGCTAACGGCACACTACTCCTGGCAGGCAACGGTTTGCTTTATGGCGTTACTGAAGGAGGTGGCGCTAATAATGCAGGAATAATTTATAGTTATGATATTTCTTCAGGCACGGAAAAAGATGTATTTAATTTCAGCAAGAATTCTACTGGTGGAGGCCCTGCTCCCTGGGGCGGTCTCATCCAGTCAGGCAACGGCTTGATCTATGGGAACACCGGTGCCGGTGGCGCTAATAGCGCAGGTAATCTTTTCAGTTACAAAATTACTACTGGCGCAGAAACCGATGTGCATGATTTTAGCTATATATATGACGGTTACTACCCTATTGGCTCACTCGTTAAGGCAAATAATAGGTTGCTTTATGGAACAACACCTTACGGCGGCACTCATGATTCAGGCACCATCTTCTATTACAACTTTTCGACAGGCGCCGATAGTATACTATATAATTTTGGCAAAGGCACCGACGGGAGATTTCCTTATTTTTGCTCTCTCCTCCAGGCTAACAACGGTATACTTTATGGAATGACTTTGAAAGGTGGCGCTGCTGGTTTAGGCACCATTTACAGTTACAATATTACTACTGGTACTGAAAGTGTTCTACATTCTTTTGGCAGCGGCACTGACGGAAATCAGCCTTTTGGCTCGCTTATACAGGCAAAAGATGGTTTGATTTATGGAATGACCACCGCTGGCGGGACTAATAGCGAAGGGACAATTTTCAGCTACAATATTAATACAGGTGTGGAAACTGATTTATGGAATTTTGGCAGCGGTGGTGATGGCTACTACCCCTATGGCTCACTCGTTCAGGCAGGCAATGGTTTGCTTTATGGAATGACTTCGGCTGGTGGAACTGATGATGAAGGCATAATTTTCAGTTACAATACCACTTCAGGTACAGAAACCGATTTACATAATTTTGTTGGCAATAGCGGTGATGGGAATGGACCTTATGGTTCCCTCATCCAGGTCATTCAAGGTAGCGACACTTTGCTTTATGGGATGACTTATGCCGGCGCCGATAATGAAGGTACAATTATAAGTTATAATATTACCACAGCCAAAGAAACCGATGCGCATAATTTTGGCAGCGGCACTGACGGGAATGACCCGTATGGCTCGCTCGTGCTGGGTAGCGACGGATTGCTTTATGGAATGACTTATGGTGGTGGAACTTTTGATTATGGCACAGTTTTCAGTTATAGCCCATCAACCGCTACCGAAACTGTTATCCATGATTTTGAATATGATGACGGAGCACAGCCTTATGGTAATTTGATTGAGGATGATACTGTTATTTTGAATATTTTTCCATTGGCAGCAACTATCTGTAACGGAGGAAGTATTAAGCTTATTCCAAGCGGCGCAACAAACTATACATGGTCGCCGGCAGCAGGGTTAAGTGCCACAACGGGAGACACTGTAACTGCAAGTCCAACGGCAACCACCACCTACACGATAACAGGCACAACCGGGGTTAACCAAGGCACAACAACCATAGTTGTTACTGTCAATCCAGTGCCGACAATTAACGCCACGCCAAATCCTGCCTCATATTGTGCGGGGAATGCTTCTGTTCTTACTGCAACAGGTGGTATTGGCTATACCTGGTCGCCATCAACGGATTTAAGTGCAACAACGGGAGCAACAGTTTCAGCTAATCCCACGGTTACAACTACTTATACTGTAACCGGCGCAAATTCAGTTGGCTGTACGGCAACACAACCTGTAACTGTTACTGTTAAGCCTACTCCGGTTTTAACTATCACCACTCCGGATACACTTTGCGAAGGCGATACAGCTACATTATCAGTATCAGGAGGTAATTCTTATACCTGGTCGCCGGCGACAGGATTAAGTGCAACAACAGGAACATCAGTTAATGCAAATCCCACCTCCACTATAACCTACCAGATAACAGGAACTGGGGCGAATGGTTGTTCTTCTGTGGATTCTACAATTTTGGATGTAAAATCATGTGTAACAGGAATTGCACAATTAGCGGCTAAAAATAATAATCTGTTAATTTATCCTAATCCCTCGTCCGGGCAGTTCAAAGTAAATTTAAATGATAACCAAGCAGATTATACAGTAGAAGTTTATAATGTATTAGGCGAAAAAATTTATCAGTCGGTTTTAAGCAATTCACAGGATGTTATAGACCTCAGCATTCAACCCACAGGAATGTATTTTATTTATTTAAAATCGAATGAAGGTGTAGAGGTTGCAAAAGTGCTGGTAACGAAATAATAATTTACTTTAATAAAAGGACTCCGATTTTTCGGAGTCCTTTTATTGTCCGAGTAGTTATGAACAAAATATAGAAAAGTATTGAATGATTTAAACCCCCTATTTATAATAATATTTTTTAACCTTAAAAACTTAAATTTATGAAAAAGCATTTACTACTACTTACATCCCTGTTTGTTACAGCCACATTGTGCCATGCACAAACCACCCCTATCCTGTGGGGAATGACTCCTGGAGGTGGTGCTAATCATTCAGGCACCCTTTTCAGTTATAATACTTCTACAGGCACAGAAACCGTTCTATATTCTTTTGGTGGCATCTCCACCGGCTATGATTTAGGATCCAACCCTTATGGCTCGCTCATGAAGGCAAGCAATGGTTTGCTTTATGGAATGACTTCGACTTGGGGTTTTAATGATTCAGGCACAATTTTTAGTTACAACATTTCCACAAATACAGAATCAGAGCAAGCTTTGGGCGGAGGCACTAATGGTACTACTCCTTACGGCTCTCTCATTCAAGCAAGCGATAGTTTGCTTTATGGAATGACTTCTGAAGGAGGTAGTGTTAATTGGGGCACAATTTTCAGTTATAATACTTCGACCAGTGTTCGAATCAATTTACATGATTTTGTTGGCGAATCCGGTGACGGGAATGGGCCTTATGGTTCATTAATCCAGGCAGGCGACAGTTTGCTTTATGGGTTGACCGTAGATGGCGCTAGTGATAACGGCGTAATGATTAGTTACAATATTTATACAGGCAAAGAATCTGATTTACATGATTTTGGCAGCGGCAATGACGGGTACAACCCTTATGGCGCTCTCCTTCTGGCAAAAAATGGTTTGCTTTATGGAATGACCAGTGGAGGTGGGTATTATGGCGGAGGCATTATTTTCAGTTACAATATTTCCAACGGTACTTATACTGATGTACATGATTTTGCAGGTTATCTTTCAGATGATGACGCGGCATTTCCTTTTGGCTCTCTCATTCAGGTAGGCGACAGTTTGCTTTATGGAATGACTTCCCAAGGCGGTTCAAATTTATCCGGTTCATCCAGTAGTTTAGGGTATGGCGCAATTTTCAGTTACAATATTTCCACAGGCAACGATGCTGTACTACATTCTTTCAACAACAACGATACTGATGGAATATATCCCAGGGGTTCTCTCTTCCAGGCAAGCAATGGTTTGCTTTATGGAATGACTTATGGAGGTGGAGCTGATGGTGGTTATGGCACAATTTTCAGTTACAATATTTCAAGCGGTGTTGAAACTGTTTTACACAGTTTTAGCGGAGGCAATGATGGTGTAGATCCTTTCGGCGATTTGATTGAGGTTGACTCTACTTCTACCACCGGCATAAATCAGTTAGCAGTTAAAAATAACCAATTATTAATTTATCCCAATCCTTCAACCGGACAATTCACTATAAATTTATATAATAACCAAACCGGTTACACAGTGGAAGTTTATAATGTGTTAGGTGAAAAAATTTATCAGGCGATTTTAAGCAATTCACAAAATGTTATAGACCTCAGCACTCATCCTACGGGAATGTATTTTATTTATTTAAAATCGGGTGAAGGTGTAGAGACAGGGGAAGTTATTATAACAAAATAAATTACAGCATTTAACGATTCTGTTAACCCATTTATAGAAATATTTTATTAACCTTTAAATTTTAAAAAATGAAAAAACTACTACTTACTGTTCTTGCCATCTTAAGTTTAAGTATGGCTTATCCGCAAAATTCTCATCCCAGTGTGTCTGGCAATATTCAAGCAATGTCAAAAGTTCCTGCTAAAATTTCTTTGCCTGCACCGGTTTCCGGTTCTAATGCCAATTACCAAAATTTAAACGAACGTTCTGCTATTCACTCTCGTTCTGTCCTACCTATTCTAGATAGCAGTTACTATTGGAATTTGAATGATACTACATTGGCATGGAAAAACAACAGTAAAGAAATTGATTTTGTTTACGATGCCGATAGTAACCTGTTAAGTTTTGTAGAACAAACATGGAGTGGCAGTGCATGGGTGAATAGTTCTAAAACAACTTATACCTACAACTCCAGTAATGACCAGACAAGTGAAGTAGAACAAACCTGGAGCGGCGGTGCCTGGGTTAACAGCACTCAATACATTTATACTTACAATTCCAACAACGACCAGACAAGTGAATTAGAACAAACCTGGAGTGGAGGTGCTTGGGTTAACAGCAGCCAAGGCACTTTTACATACAATTCCAATAATTTATTTGTGAGCGGATTAATTCAAAACTGGATAAGTGGTGCCTGGGTGAACCTCTATCAATACACCCAAAGCTATAACTCCAATAATGACGACACGGGTTATATACAACAAAACTGGGTGAGTGGCGCCTGGGTGAATGCCAATCATACCTCCAATACCTATAACTCTAACAATTTATTGACAAATCAATTATTTCAACAATGGTATGGTGGTGTATGGAATAACAATGAGGAAAACTTCTATACCTACAACTCCAATAATTTAGAGACAAGTGAATTAATTCAAAACTGGAACCTTACCACTTGGGTGAACAGCAGCCAAGGTTTTTTTACCTATAACTCCAACAATTTAAAGACAAGTGAATTAACTCAAAACTGGATAAGTGGTTCAACATGGGTCAATAGTAGTAAAGACACCTTTACTTACAACTCCGATAATTTAATGCTTTATAGAGTGGATATACACTTTAACGAAAGTGGAACAACCATAGCATCTGGCGACAGCACGTACTATTATTATAATGGTGCAACTGGAATAGATATACTGGACGATAACTCAAAGATTCAATTATTTCCAAATCCGACAAGTGATTTTGTAAATGTTACTATCCAATTAAAACAAACCGAAGACTTGCAATTACGCTTGGTAAACCTGCTCGGGCAAACTATTTGGTCAACAGATGCAGGGAATGTGCCTGATTATCAAAACAAAATTTCTGTTGCAAATTTAACAGATGGGGTTTATTTACTTGAAATGATAACAGGCAATGCCGCAGAATCGAGGCAGGTGGTAGTAACGCGTTGAAGTAATAATTATCTATTGAGTATAGAAACAGGTACTTGTGGGGTTTGAGAAGTGTAGATGTAGTTAATTATTTAATATATAAATATTTATAACATATAAAAAGACAAACCATGTTAAAAAAATATTTTTTTTTAGGCGCAATATTAATTGCTTCTATATCTACTCACGCGCAAAGTAGTGGGACTTATTGTTCCAGTTCCATAGATTATATTTTATTATATTCCATACCTAATTATACAAATGCGCGTACAGAATGGCAGGTTAATACAGGTTCTGGCTTTAATGATGTCAATTTCAACGATAGTGTTTCATATTATCTCTCTATCACCGGTGATTCTTTGTATATTAATCCAATAGATACATTTATGAATGGTTGGCCCTTTCTTGCTATCGATAGTGTGAGCCTCACTTTTAGCAATGATAGCGGTGAATATGATAGTACTGTTTATGATACAAATCTTTTTATTATTTTCGTAATCCCATCACCAACGCCGATGGTGGGCAGCAATAGCCCTGTATGCGCAGGAAGCACACTGAATCTTACAGCAAGTACAAGCACAGCTAAAAACGGAGCTACCTATTCATGGACAGGACCCGACGGTTTTACCTCCAACAAACAAAACCCCAATATCAGCAGTGCTACAACACAAGATTCAGGAAAATACTATGTCACGATAACCAGTTCTTCAGGCTGTTCTGCAATTGATTCAATTGTGGTAACAGTGCATGTATGTGGGTTTTTACAGATGTATAATTCAGTTTCCAATAATTCCAAATTTAGTCAGCCTTTCTTAATGGAGACCTCTATAGATAGTAATAAGCAAACGTTCAAAATTTGCGCCGACGGCTCCGATGCCACCATATTTAAATTTAAATGCGGCGATTCCTGTAAAGCATCGAATCTGAGATTCAGAATTGTAAGCAGTATAACTAATTCGGATACTGGTGTAACAGGATATTTTAAGCACTCAAATTATTTACCAATTAATAATGATACCTTGGCAGCAAGATTTACACATCCCTCATATTTACCTTCAGGCACCGGCTTATTCAGAAGGGATTCACTACAGGTTATTGATTCAACAACCGGCACTGTTTTGTTTGTGAATCCGTTGGATGTTTTTCGTGCACCCATTTTGTTTGTTCACGGATTTAATTCCGATCAGTCGTGTTTTGAAACTATGGAACAAAGTTTTATTTCTTCAGGTTTGTTTCCACCGGTTGGCTCTGATTTTTCTCAATCTCCATTGCTTTATAAGGTAGATTATTCCGCCACTCATAATGAACATTATAGTGTAAATCGTAAGGTTCTTCCTAATGGAATTGACGTATTAATGCAATTAGCAAGAAATTCTGATTATTCCTGCGGAAAAGTCATTTCCGTAGGACATAGCATGGGCGGAATACTGACACGGC
This sequence comes from Chitinophagales bacterium, assembly GCA_963770495.1. Classification (GTDB taxonomy): domain Bacteria; phylum Bacteroidota; class Bacteroidia; order Chitinophagales; family CAVYQA01; genus CAVYQA01. Next base: position 72,407 of record CAVYQA010000004.1, read on the forward strand.
TATATCTACAAAATTCATGGTCGGATGTTAGTTACAGAAATGACCTTGAAAAGGTAATAACTGTTAATACGCCACATTATGGGTCACAGTTTGCAAACTGGGGACTTTGGGTGCTTGCAAATTCACCTGCTTTATTTCCCGGGTTATGTGCTATAATTAATGCATGGAGTGAGGCAGAGAATGGCATACACCAAACTAACAATTCTATTTTGACAAATTTACATGCAGGAGCCATAGAGGATCTTGCCGTTAATTCATGGCCGAATAATACATTGCTGGATATAAGTACATTCAAACAACCGTACAAGGTTCCTTCAGTTACTTTATCCACAGATGGATTATTTGATAATAGTAAGATCGCATTTGTAATTAGAACAATTTTATCACCATTCATAGTTTATGATAGCTTATATGAAAACGGTATAAACGACTTAATCGTAGAGCTTAAATCGCAGCAATGTGGAATTACTGACGAGCTTCAATTAAGTAATGCATGGCATTGCACTGCCCCCATCATTTCTACTATGACTGCTAAGGTTCAATCTTTACTAGATGAAGACCCGAAGGACTTTCCTTTTACTCAAACCGGATTTCCACCCGGGAATTTAGTGCTTCCACACAATCTATCTCAATATCAACCTCGTAACATCAATAGAAATGGCACAGAACGTTCCACAGGAACAAGCGATTCAGTTAAAATTACGTATCCTGTTACAGGTAAAACGTATAGTCCCGGCGATACTGTACAGGTAAAAATATTTTTTAGCGGTAGTGACATTTCACAAATGGCATTGTTTGTTTTGGGCAATAGTATAAGCCCGATAACAATTGATACCAACGCTGTAAACGAGTTAATTTTCACGATTCCTGACAGTACTGTAGGAGTTTTGAATGTATCATTACTTGGGGGGGATTCTACTGGCTGGTATGCCAGCGATACAGCCAATATTATAATTATACCCAATGCACCTGCTGACAGTATTGTATGTAACCCCGGAGAAACATCTGTTGCCTGGGGTCTTGACCAGTTTATAAATGTAGAGGGGTATTTCAATGGTAGGTCAACGCCTGTTAGCCTGCTAGACTTTCCTGGTCTTAGTATTCAGTATGATACTTCGTATCTTATTTACCTTGGCAATTCTACTTTCCAGGCAAAAGATACAGGCGCCACTGTTGTTACCTATACTTACGAGGGGCAATCTGATTCTTCTATCTTAACTATATACAACGACCCTAGTGTTCTTACTGCGGCATTTAACTATTCAACCACACAGGTTTGCCAAGGCGATTCCGTTACCTTTACAGATGAATCCCAAGGTCTCGTTACCGGGTATCAGTGGGGTTTTCCAGGTGGGTCTCCTTCATCATCCACTCAGGCAAATCCTGTAGTAATGTACCCATCCGTGGGAGTTTATACAGTTAGTCTTAAAACAACTTTTATAAATGGAGTTGATTCAATTTTACTTGATAGTTTAATAACCGTAGAGAACTTACCAGCACCTACTGTTTCCCAGACCATTAATACCCTGTATACTCAGAGTGGTGATATAACTTATAATTGGTATTACGGTGTTGATTCTACCTCTTTCAATCTTATTCTGTCTACAAATAGTGACTCATTAAATGTTTCTAATAATGGGTTTTATTATGTTGATGTTACTGATTTAGATGGATGTTCATCCTCCTCATCTGCATTCCGCTATATAGCAACTGGCATAAATCAATTATCAGCTAACTCAAGCCAATTATCAATTTATCCTAACCCCTCATCAGGTCAATTCACAATAAAATTAAATGGTAACAAAATAGATTACACAGTGGAAGTTTATAATGTGATAGGTGAAAAAATTTATCAGGCAATTTTAAGTAATTCACAGGACGTTATAGATCTCAGCACTCATCCTGCGGGAATGTATTTTATTTATTTAAAATCGGATGTAGGTGTAGAGAGCAGAAAGGCATTGGTAACAAAATAATAATGGTGACTCACTGTCAGAAACCTCTTTTATTTTTTGCTTACCAACTTAAAACAATGTCATTAATACACTTTGCTGCGAAAATTCAGAGTGAGGATAGAAATATTAATACACTAATACCTTGGATGCTCTAACCTAAAACTATAATTCATTTTATTATGTCTGAAATTTTTGATCTGCATTGTCATCCTGCAATGAAATATTTCATGAGAAACCATAATGAGTTTCATTTACATCATTCTCCTGTTGGGGGCATTATGGGGTATTGCTATCCCCTCTCTATATATTATGATGCACCGGGTGTAAAAAAGGGTGGTGTAAAAGTTATATTTAACACTCATTACATACCTGAAAACGGATTTCATAAAAGTTTGCTTATTGAAATACTAAGCAAAATTGATATTGATACTGATCGTGTAATTGAGGACCATGATCATCTTAATGACACCAATCAACAACACGTTCAAAACGATAGTGCCTGGCATAAACTTAACGACAGCATGGATCACATGGAGTCTGTTATCAAAATATCTAACCAACACAGTACAGATACCGGGGTAAAGATTGCACTTGTAAAATCTCCCGTAGAGTTTGACGAAGCTTTAACTAATAATGATCTTATCGTTATATCCGCAATTGAAGGTGCTCATCACCTTGGCAGGTATTTGGGCAACTCTGCGCAACCTTATATTGAAAGGCTTAAAATACTTAAGCAGCGAGGGGTTTTTGCGTTTACTTTATCTCACTTTTTTTTAAATGATATTTGCGATTCTGCTGGGGGCATTCCTCATGGTGATGCTAAAACAATAAATTATAAGATTCCCGCACCATTGCCCAATGGACTTACAACTATTGGAGAACAGGTTGTTGACTTTGCATTAAATAATGGGTTTCTTATTGACCTTGTACATTCCACTCTAAAAACAAGACAATGTGTTTACTCTATTAATAACAATCGCTATCCTTTAGCTTTTACTCATACCGGTTTACTGCATTTTTATACAGGTAAAGATGCAAATCCTGAACACCATTCTTACCTTGCCAACGATGAAGATATTCAGGCAATAAAAAAATGTGATGGGATACTGGGTATAATTTTAATGCGCAATTGGCTTTGTGGTATTGATGATGATTCTCCCTGCGACGAGGCAATTATAAATTCCATTGGATATATTATTGATAAAACAGGTAGTGATGACTATGTTGGAATTGGTACAGACCTTGATGGCTTTACACACGTGCCTGATAATTTGAGGCATTCTTCAAGGCTATCACACTTAAGTAATATAATAACCGGTGCATTCGGAACCGTAGTCGCAGAAAAAATTCTATATGGCAATGCATTAAGAGTTCTAAAGACAACATGGAAATAACTATTTGGATTTATAAAAGGGGACTTAGTATTGATTCATTATACATAACTGGCTCACCTAACTCTTCAGTTTCTACAATTGTTGTAAATCGCATTAAATTGATTAACTTCTAAAATAATAGCAGGATGAACATAAGAAGGAAACTATTTTTTATTGCTGTTTTTTGGATAATTAGTTTTTCTTTATTCGCTCAAAATCATATTATTGATTCCTTGCACCTGATTCTTAAAAGCGAAAAGAATGATTCTAATAAAGTAAACACGATGAATGCATTAAGTTCAGATTTCTGTGATATTAGCAAGTATGATAGTTCATTAAAATATGCTAACATGGCTTTAGTATTAGCCGCTAAAATGGAATTTGAAAAAGGTTATGGTGTTGCCTTAAATAACATAGGGATTTGTTACTTTGATCAAGGTAATTATCCCGGTTCATATAAAAATAATCAGGATGCCTTATCCGTTTTCCGGAAAATTGGTGATAAAAAAGGGATTGCCTCCTCCCTTATTTGTATTGGTAGTGTTTATCAACACGAGGGAAATTATCCAAAAGCATTGGACTATCGCTTCAAAGCCCTAAAAATAGTTGAAGAAATAGGAAATAAGAAAGGAATGGGGATGTGCCTGAATAACATAGGTAATGCTTATTATAGTGAAAACAATTATCTGAAAGCGCTGGAATATTATAATAAGGCATTAGACATTTTTCAGAAAATGGACTATAAAAAAGGAACCGATGCTGTTCTTACTAATATGGGTGGTATATATAAAGAGCAGCACAATTATTCTAAGGCATTGGAATATGACTTTAAGGCATTAGCCATTGCACAGGAAATAGAAGATAAATATTCTATTTCCATAGCACTATCCCACATTGGGAATATTTATTCGTTACAGGGCGATAATAATAAAGCGTTAGAATATGGCTTGAAGGATTTAGCCATAAGTAAAGAAATAGGAGATAATATGGGATATGGTAGTGCCTTAAGTTTTATAGGCTACATCTATATAAACCAAAAAAAATTTAATGATGCAGAGGTATATCTTGATTCCGCTCTTCTCCTTTCAAGAAAAACAGGTGAGAAAGAGATAATAAGAAAGGTATATAGTTACCTATCATTATTGGACAGTACAAAAGGAGATTATAAAAAAAGCTTAGAGGACTATAGGCGCTATATACTTTATCGTGACAGCCTGAATGATGAAGAAACTATTAGAAAAACAACCCAGGTGGAAATGAATTACGAATTTGACAGAATAACAGATTCTACCAAAGCCATACAGGACAAGCTAAATGCAGTAGCAGCCAAGGAAAGCCAAAGGCAAAAGGTGATACGAAATTCATTTATCGGGGGGTTTTCAATTACTTTTATGGCGGCAGGTTTATTTTTCTATCAACGAAGAAGAATCTCAAAAGAAAAAAAACGTAGCGAAGAATTGTTATTAAATATTTTACCGGCAGAAACAGCCGAGGAATTGAAAGTAACAGGAAATGCAAAGGCAAAAAGCTTTGATATGGTTACAGTAATGTTTACGGATTTTAAGGGATTTACGCAGATTAGTGAAAAGCTTTTACCTGAACAATTGGTTGCTGAAATTGATTATTGTTTTCGCGGCTTCGATAAAATTATTGAAAAATATGGCATAGAAAAAATAAAGACTATAGGCGATTCTTATATGTGTGCAGGTGGATTGCCGGTAAAAAATATTACAAATCCGGTTGACGTGGTAAAAGCCGCCCTTGAAATAACCGAGTTTATAGCAAAGTATAATAAAGAAAAAGAATCCAAAGGCGAAGCACCGTTTGAAATAAGAATAGGTATTCATACTGGACCAGTTGTAGCAGGAATAGTGGGAGTAAAAAAATTTGCATATGATATTTGGGGTGATACTGTAAACATAGCATCCCGTATGGAATCCAGTGGGGAAGCTGGAAGAATAAATATTTCAGGTGCCAGCTATGAATTAGTGAAGAACGATTTCAATTGCACATATAGAGGCAAGATACGTGCTAAAAACAAAGGAGAGATAGATATGTATTTTGTAAATGGAGAAATTACTTTGTAAAAATCAATAGTTGATTCCTGAATTTATTTAAACAAATCTTAAGCAATAATTATGATAGATCCTATCGAAGCAAAACATCTCAATACCGTTATGAACAAGTTTACCTTCGTTAATGACCTGTCGAAGAACCTAAAAAACACTATTTATTCAGCCGATTCAAAGGCTAATCTTCTTCTTACCATTCAAACATTTTTAATTTCCACTATTTTAGCAGCTACTATTTTGACGGATATTTTTAAGAGTCTTAATACACAGCCCCACCTTTTAAAATACGGATTCTTATTTTTCCTGACAAGCTTCCTCGTTGTTTCCATAATCGGTTTAATATTATCAGTGTATGTTTTTATACCGAGGAAATCCAATCTAACCCATCATGCTGATATACGTTCTGTTACCTATTACGATGAAATAAAATCCTATAGGAGCTCACTTGAATATTATAAAACTGTAAAAGCACTAACTGATGAACAGTTAATTGAGGAATTAACAACAGAAAATTATAATCTTTCATTTATTATTAGCAAAAAAATGAAGTATACCAGAAAATCTATTTTTGCCTTATTTACAAGTATAATTCTCGCTATTATAATTATGTTATTTGTATTAGGCATAAAATAAAGAAGCATATCTTAAGTGAGTTGTGCCGTTTAACTGAAATAAGGCAATGATTACACCTATCGCAGAATTAAAGGAATTGGTAATAGCAAAACTAAGAAAAGAACTCCCGAAGGAAGTATTTTATCATTCGCCAGAACATACATTGGATGTAATGAGCCATGCCATTGAATTATCACGGCTGGAAAATCTTACAGCCACAGAATCCAACTTAGTGGGAATTGCCGCCTTGTTTCATGACACCGGCTATATATTTACACATAGCGGTCATGAATTATATAGTTGTAAAATTGCACGCATCATTCTTTTCTCACACGGTTATGCAGAAAATGACATTCAGCAAATTTGTGTGCTCATAATGGCAACAAAAATTCCACAAAACCCTTTCGATAAATTAGCAATGGTGCTTTGTGATGCCGACCTTGATTACTTGGGAAGAGACGATTTTTTTACGTTGGGTGAAAAAACTATATCGTGAAATGGTTTATTTTGGTGCAATTAAATCGGAAAAGGAATGGCAAAAACTTCAGATAAATTCTCTTCAATCGCATCATTACTTTACTGAGACCGAAAAACGTTTAAGAGAGAAAAAGAAGCAGGAGCATTTAAACCTTCTCAAACAAAAATATAATCTATGAAACCAGAAATCATTAATCTTGTTAATATTTACATATAGATAAACTTTTGTTGAATCTAATAATCGACTGGAAAGTTGATATTTAGCGTTCGGGGTTACTTTTTACACGACTTTATACATGAACATGGTAGATTTTCAATCTTATTATCTGTTCAGCTCGGGCAACAGATAATAAACGTAACGTCTGCAAAATAATGAGTTATTGCTTTAAAAGGGGGCTATACGCACTATTACATGCACATTGTTTTTAAGGACTCATTGAATGAATAAAGAAGAAATCATAGAACTATTTATAGGTTTTATAAGAACCTCGTTAAGTCATATCGAACCTATTTACTATTGTCTACCTTATTGGGATGACCTTGCTAAATTTATTCCAAATGAGTAATTCCTAATCTTTTTATAAATAAATATAAAATTTGGCACACTGAATGGAAAACAGTTGAAAAATATTATCCGTCCGTAAAAGAACATGTAAGTGGGATAAGATATTATAATAATGGACATAAAAAAAGAGAAAAGTTAGACCATGTGTTTGAAAAGACAAAGCATGGAAAAGTTCGAACCATCTTATTTTATTTTCCACCCCCCGTGCGGAGTGTTCACCCCCCTAAATTCACTAACCAATTAATCTTCGCCTTTATAAGGACAGTGTTTAGTGCTAATTGCTATTTTTATAGTTTGATAGGGGCTTTATTTCTAAAAATTTAATGATGGAAGATTTGTACCGTTTTTGAGGGATAGCTCTGTTTTTCTCCCAATTAGTGATGCAATCCTCAGTTACCCCGATAATATGAGCCACATCCTTTTGGAGCAATCTAAGTTCAAGTCTCTTATTTCGGATACGTTCTACAATTGTTTGCGGATTTGCTATATATTTGTTACTCAATGGTTTCTGCACTAAACAATCCAATCGGGAAAAAGGTAATGAACCCCTGTTCCTGCGGTTATTATAACCATCCAGAAAAAGAATGCATTTGTGAAATAAATTATTGCAACAAGCAATCAGAAACATGTTTTGCATAACTGGACGCAGCATCCGCGAAATCAATTAACTTATTGATTATCAATATACAAGATAAGTTCTCTTATTCAAAGTAACATCAAAGTAACAAAAGTAGAATATTTTTACCGGCTTTTGGATATAATTCAGATATTTTACTTTTTCAAGCGAAAATATTTCGCATATCTGATTCATCTTGTCCAAAATATATTCGCTTTTTTCCTGGGAAACGGATTTATATAGATATAATCCCTTGTTATAAAGAAAGTAAGTAATACAGCAGCTTCAAAAAACCCTGACCTATCTGATAACAATAACATTAACACGTTATTAATGTATCTACCTGTGGATAAATATTATACAGTATTAAAGTGTAAACTATTTTAGTAGGGTATATTTGCAGAAAAGATATTAATATGCATAACAGAAAAGACTATATTAATCATCATAAAACCTGCGAGCTTGAAGAATGTGGTCAGCCATTTACTTCCAATAAGAGCCATGCCAAATATTGCTCTGATAAGTGCAGGTGGACAGCTGCTAATAAACGAAAAAAAGGATTGATTCCCAGTAATGCCAAGAAAGCAAGACTCCGTAAACAAGGTGTATTAAAGTCCATACGCAAGTTAAATAAAGAAGATGCAAAAGTCTTTGGCAAAAGGAAGCAATTAAGTCAGACTAACTTGGAAATTAACCGTCCTGTAAAACTGGTACAAATCAATAAATCAAAATTAGCTAAATTGCTGGTGTCATCAGTAGCTCCAAATGCTGAACTTTTAATTAAGAAGTCGCCACAAACGACTTGTGAAGTTTGCGGTAAAAATCAATTGGGCGAATCTTTAATTTTAGCCCCTGCCATGCCTTCCGGCCATCATGGGAAAAGACTGATGTGTAGAGACTGTTATAAAGAGTATATTGAATTAGGTTTACACGTTGGAGTAAATGTCGGTGTAACGAAGTTTCATTAACAACCACAACTAAATATACCTACATTCTTTCAGGACAACGGATAGTATTATTTATCCTTTGCAATTATGTTTTCTCGAAAAATCTCTCTATAATTACCTTCAAATTCAAAAAATATGGCAAAAAAAGCAAGATTAGCAAAGTCTAAAAAAAAGGCAGCAGCAAAGCCAAAAAGAAAGATAGCTGCAAAACCTAAAAAAAAGGCAATAGCGAAAACGAAAAAAAAGGCAGTAGCAAAACCTAAATCTAAAAGAAAACCTAACGCCGCTTTCATGAAACCCATGAACATAGGTGCAGCACTACAACCCATTGTTGGTAGTAATCCGATCCCCCGCACTGAAGTAATAAAAAGATTGTGGCAATACATCAAGAAAAACAATCTGCAAGATGCTAAGGAAAGACGAAACATCAACGCTGATGAAAACCTCAGGATAGTGTTTGGCGGTAGGGGTACTGTAAGTATGTTTGAAATGACTAAATTAGTTAATGGTCATCTCTCTTAGTTTTTCGCTTGCCAGATATTTCACTACCATTGGCCTATAGCGCTCTATGCCTTACTGTGAATTGTTGTCAATTTTTTATTTTGATTTTAATTAAAACGCATTATCTTTGCTCCATGAAAAAGTATCAAATACCAACATCGTGTTATAACGGCAATAATAATTGCGGTGAGCTATTGGTATGAATTGATAACATTGAAAACATATTTATAAGCCCTCGCAAAAAGCGGGGGTTTTTTATTTTAAAAAGGATTTTATGAGTAAAGAAAGCAAAGAAGCAGAAAAAATTATACGGCAGTATGGACAGGGTTTAAGTACCCTTGATTTGGAACTTATTGCCCCCATCCTGCACCCTGAGTTTAAATTTATATACCAGTATTTAAGAGGTGGGCATGGCATAAGAACCGATGTAAGATACATTGGGCATTTATTCAAAACCTTTGTGGCATTGAAAAAAGAGGGAAAGAGCATAAAGGTTGAATACTGCACTGTTGTGGTTGAAAATGTAAAATATCTTAGCATATTAATACCTCCACTTGCGGATAGGCGTATTATTTATCCAATGGAAGAACAATTAATTGAAAGTGTCAGGGGTTTTTTACCAAAGGGAAAGGCATTGCTATTTTGCAAGGTACAAAATGGACTACTTATAAAGGTAGAATGCTTTACCGAACAAAGCGACTTTGATTGGCTAAAGTGTATTATTGATTTTCATTCCCTTTCTTTACCACTGAATCTGAACTGATATGACGCTTAGGAATGTTATGCTCTGCCGTCCAGAAGCGGTTCAGATTCTTTTTAAAATTGAACCTGAATTGATAGGGTGCTTGCCATGTTATGCAATTACATCTCGAAGCGGTTCAGGTTCGTTTTTTAAGATTGAAACGATTTCTTGAATTTGTTGCTGTTTGTCGTTTGGGTTGGATTGAACAACCGAGTAGATTAACTTCTCTAATGCATCGGTAGAAATGCTATAATCGTATTTATTTTTTCTTAAGAAGAAATCCGTGGTTAAAATTCCTAATCTTTTATTTCCATTGATTAAATAATGCCCTTTCAAAAATCCATACAATAAACACGCCGCCTTCTCTTCAATAGTTTTATATAATTCAGTTCCGAAAACTTCTTGAAAAGGATAGTCAAGGACACCTATAATTTTCGCTTTGTTTGCTTCCGACATTTCAGGAAGTGGCTCACCGGCTTTCAGATGTTCGTGCTTAGATGCCTCAAAGAGTCTTTCAAAATCATTGAATGTAATATGTTGTACCTCACTCATAAGCCAGCTTTGTCATCAATGACCTATGTTTTTGATAAAACTCTTTTACCGATTCTTCTGGAGTTATAGTTTTTATCTTTTTAACCTTATTTATTGCTTTAACTTTCTTCTTAGCTTTCATATTATAAAATTATCATTGTGCCAGGGTATAACATTAGAATTGAAATCTGAATTAATCATCTAACCAAATTTGTGCCATATACTTTAATTATAAAAAAATAGCAATAATAAGGACGTATTTTTTATTGATTCGGCTATCTTCTCAATTTCGCGGTAAATATAAAGTTCAAATGATATTCATTTTACTATTTCCGCACATATCCGGGGACATTGTAGCTTCTAAGGCAAATAAATCACTTTCGCTTCTTCCAGACCTATTAAGCAAAACAAGGATTCGCTGCCTACTTTCGCATCTCAACTGGGTATTTTGAATAATTAATGAAGGTGATTCTCTACTAAGGCAGATAAATCACTTTCGCTTCTACGATTTATGTATTATCAAGCAGCGAAAGTGTTATATTTTTGATTTTTTTCATAATTCACATACTTTTGGACAATTTCGGATAGATTTTGGACGAGATATGAAATGTAATTCGCTACTTTTGTATCCCATCTGCAAATCATGTTCGGGCAATTCGCTACTAAGGCACCCAAATCACCTTAGCCACTTCATTGAAATACTTTTGTACTTTTATCAGGCTTAATTTATTCGTATAAAAAAATGAATCCAATTATACAGATTAAGGTTACAATTGAGGACATAAAACCTCTTATATGGAGAAGGTTGCTGGTAAAGTCTTCATCCACTTTCTTTGAACTACATAACATTCTGCAAATTACTTTTGGCTGGGAAAACAGCCATATTTTTCAGTTTAAGGTTGAAGACTATTTCATCGGGATTCCTGACCCTGACAATATTGAGGTTATAGATGCAAATGATTTGACTCTTGGCAATATACTAACCGAAAAAGACTATGAGGTTACTTACGAATATGATTTTGGCGATAGCTGGGAGCATATAATTAAAGTGGAGAAGTTTTTATATGCTGACCTGGATAGTGAATATCCCGTTTATAGCGCAGGAAAAATGGCTGCCCCTCCTGAAAACTGCGGAGGAGTGACTGGATATTATCAAATAATGAAAGCGAGAGGTAATAAAAAGCATCCTGAGTATGAACAGTTGAAAGGCGGCAGAAAGTCCTTTAATCCTGGGTATTTTAACATTGAGAGTGTAAATAATCAATTAGCTCGCCTTAAAAGCTATATTAAAAAGATTGAAAATAACTAATTAGATATTTCACCCCTCGCTTTTATAAATGTACGTTTGTTTGGATGATTCGCAAAAACCTCTGATTCAAAAAGAAATATGCTGGATGTTATATTATCAAGCCTTCCCGTTTTAAACCGTTTTTTCGGCATCTTTTGGGGCAAATAACGCAAAATTCTGGTGGAACTTGATTTGAATATTTAGCTTTAATTTTTTAGCTAATGAATCTGAAGATTAAAACCGCCCAATCGTCGTTCAGATTTTTTATAATCCACTTTCATTCGTACTTTTAATCATGAACTTAGTTGATAGAGCAATAGCTATAAAAGCTACTATGAAGAACAATCAATTCAAAAATATCTAAGATAAACATTTAATTATTCGCTTGCAAACTTCCCTATCACCTATCGAAACCCGGAGAGATTTATCGTTCCCGAAAACTTTCATATCACAAATGATAATTCCGATTGCAAAAAGTTTATCGTATATTTTTTTCTTCTCAACATCATTCTCAAACCACAGGTAAATAAAATTGGCTTGGGTAGGAATTGTGTTTAATCCGATTTTTTTAAGTTCTGTAAATAAATACTGTCGCTGCCCGGCATTTGCCGCTGTAGATTGTTTTATAAATTTTTCATCCTCTAATGCAGCAATAGCGGCATCTTCAGCCAAATAATTAATTGAAAATGGAATCCTGCATTGTTTGAGTTGATTAATGTTCTTTTCATTTGCAATCGCATATCCGATTCTTAATCCTGCAAGCCCGTATACCTTTGAAAATGTCCTCACGATAATAAGATTAGGAAATTCTTTAAGTAATAAAATCGAGTCAGGAAAATTTTTGTCATTGACATATTCAAGATATGCTTCATCAATTACAATAAAAGTATCGGGAGAAATTTTCTTTAGAAGATTTTTCAATTCATTGTGAGTGATGATTGTCCCTGTCGGATTGTTTGGGTTTGCAATAAAAATCACGCGTGTTTTATCCGATATATAAGGAAAGAGATTATTAACATCACACCTGAAATCGGTTTGCTTCGCGAAGAAGTATTTCCGCTTGTGGATTTCGGCAAGCTGGCTATAGGCGCTGAAACTGTTCTCAAAGATGAGGATTTCTTCATCTGTATTTACAAATGCCTGAATAACTCCGTCAAGAACTCTTACCGAACCGGCGCCAACTGCAATATTTGAGGGCTTAACACCAAACTTTTCTGCTATTTTTGTTTCAAGCAGAACCGGGTTAAAGTTGGGATAGAGACTTGCTTTCTGATTATTTTTTTTAATGACAGCATGAACTTTTGATGAGCAACCATAAAAATTTTCGTTAGCAAACAGCCTGACAATATTTTTTTTCCCTTTCATTGATTCTCAAAAATACTTTTACTGATATTGAACAAAACTTCTTTCCTATACCATGCAGTAGCCCTTATATCTGAAATGGGTGACGCATATTGAAGAACAGTTTGAGCAAATAGTTCGCATTCATTTGAAGTAAGTTCATAGATATTTTTCCCAATTAGAAATTTACACGCTTCTTCCGCAAAACGGATAGTGGGCGCAACCGAGCCTATAGCAATTCCTGCAATTTTAATTATTCCTTTTTTGTCCGTTTGAAAATGATACGCCATAGAAATGACAGAGCATTCCATAGACCTTCGCGTTCCTACTTTAATAAATTTTGAGTGAATGCCCATATCTGCTTGATTAACCGGAATCAAAATATTTCTTAAAACTTCATCTTTTATTAGAGCTGTTTTGCGCGGACCAGTAAAAAAATCTTGTATTGGTAATGTTCTTGTTTCCCCTTTGGATGAAAGTACCTCGCATTTTGCCCCGAGGGCGACCAATGCGCAGGCAATATCTCCCGAAGGAGAAGCCGTGCAAAGGTTTCCACCCACCGTTGCCACCTGCCTTATTTGTGATGAGGCAAGATTATTTGCCGCTTGTTGAAGCAAAGAGAAATTTTGCGCTATAAATTTGTCGTGCAAAATTTGAAAAGCAGTAACCAACGCTCCAACAAAAAGATACTTGGGTTTTTTCTTAATGCTTTTAAAATATTGATCCTGTAATTGGGCAAGATTAATTATTATAATATTTTCAGCATTATGTTTCTTCAGTTCCAGGATTAAATCCGTGTAGCCGGCTCCAAAACGATACCTTCTATTCTGCCTCATCGCTTTCAGTAGTTCCGATTTTGTTTTAGGTGTGATAATTTCAAAGTCCATATTAATTAGCTACGAAGCTTTTAATGAGTTTCAGAGATTTTCTCCTTTTTACGTCTACTGTTCTCTTCTGCTTTTTCTTTCAGCGCCTTCAATACTTTCTCAGGCGTAAGAGGCAAAGAATAAATTCTTGTTCCGATTGCATCGGCTACCGCATTTGCGATTGCTGCTGCTGTGGGAATTAGTGGTGCCTCTGCCATTCCTTTTGCCCCGTATGGTCCTTGTGGATCGTTGGTTTCAATCGGGTAAAAATGAATATTCGGAACATCACTTGCCGTCAGCATTTTGTAATTATGAAAATTAGGATTTAGAATTTTCCCTTTCTCAACAATCATCTCTTCGCTTATTCCGTACCCCACTCCCATCAATACGCCTCCTTCAATTTGTCCTGCAATTCCGAGCGGATTCAAAACTTTCCCCACATCCTGCGCCACATACACATCCAAGACTTTTACATTTCCCGTATAAGAATCTACTTCCACTTTTACTGCCTGTGCTGCAAAAGCATAAGTTCCCGATACATTTCCTTTATAGTGCTTATCCTGAAATTCACTGGATGGTTCGTAGAAATAGGTTTCAGTGCATAGTTCATTCGGGTGCGAGAAATGAATTTCACGAACGACTTTTTCAATTCTCACAGAATTATTCCTATCGGAAAGTTTTATTTCTTCATTCTCATAAAACAGGTTTTCATGTGAACCCTTCAACAGCTCTGATGCTTTTTTGTTCAACTTAATTTTCAGTTTTGAAATTGCTCCGAGTAAAGAATTCCCCGCCACAAAACTGGTACGCGAGGCATGAACGCCAACATCCCATGGTTTCACATCCGTATCGGTGTTAATTACTTTTATTTTTGAAATGGGAATGGAGAATTCCTCACTTGCAATCATAGCAAGTACAGTTTCCGAGCCCTGCCCGATTTCGCTACTTCCTGTAATAATAGTGAGATAGCCGTAATCATCCAACTTTACTGTTGTCCCGCATCCATCGGAACGATAAATTTTTGCTCCTCCTCCAACATGAATCATTGAAGCATATCCGATTCCTCTTTTATACCGATGATTCTGAAATTTTATTTCTGATTTTCTGATTTTTGATTCGTCGATTACTTTTTTAAGCGAATCAAGATGTCCACAAGTGGAAAATTTTAATCCTGCTCCTGTAATTTCTCCAGGAAAATTCGCATTCAATACGCGGACTGTTGTTTTGTCCATTTTTAATTCTTCTGCCAGTAAATCAATTGTACTTTCCAAAGCAAATGTCGCCTGTGGGTTTCCGTACCCCCTGAAAGAACCGGCATAGGGATTGTTTGTATACACTGCTTTTGATTCAAACCTGCAAGCCGGCACCTGATAGAGTGATGAAAATGATTGCATCATTACAAACGGTGTGGTCGCGCCCCATGACGTATATGCACCATTATCCATGATAATGCTCACATCACGGAATGTAAATTTTCCATCTTTGTCAGCTCCTGCTTTTACGTCAATTACCATACATTGACGCGTAGGCGAGGCGATAAATTCTTCTTCGCGATCAAAAATAATTTGTACCGGGCGACAGGTTTTCATAGAGAGAACAGCCGCAATTGGTTCAAAAGGATACATATCTAACTTGCTTCCGAATCCACCGCCAATCACAACCTGTACCACACGAATGTCGGATGGGTTAATTTTGAGCACATGCGCCATATCGCGCTGATACAAAAACGGCACTTGCGTGGAAGAATAAAGCGTAAGCCTTTTGGTAATGGGGGAAAAATCAGCTGTGATGTTACTCGTGGCAAGGCAGCAGTGTGTTACTCTTGGAAGAATAAATCGTTTATTCACAATTACTTTGCTTTTCTTTTTCTGTTCTTCAATATTACGATGCTCATAAAAAAAATCGTGGGAAATATTTTTTCCGTGACTTGTGTCCTTCAGGAATTTATTAATGATGGGTGCATCCGGTTTCAATGCGTCAAACGGATTATATATTCCATCTTTAACCTTATAGTTCACTTTGATTAATTTCAACGCCTCTTCAGCAATTTCTGTAGTTTCAGCAGCTACTGCGGCAATTTCATCGCGAATGCAATTCACTTCTCCATTTTTCAGAACGGGATGGTCTCTGCGATACGAAATATTGTTGCAATCAATGTCATCGGCAGTAATGACGCAAATGACACCCTGAAGTTTTTTTGCAGCGGAAACATCAATAGTAAATTCTGCAAACGGATGTTCAGTACGGAGAATAGCACCATACAACATTCCTGGAAGTTTCACATCGTGGCCGTACACCGCTTTTCCCGTAATACGAATTCCCCCGTCAATCTTTGGTTGTGGCTTTCCGATAACTTTTAATTCCTTTTTCATTTTTAAACAGTTATTTATTTAAAACCTCCTCGGCAGCTTCAATTATTTTTACATATCCTGTACACCGGCATAGATTTCCTTCCAATCCTTTTTGTATTTCTTCGCGGGTCGGAATTCGTTTTTCTTTCAGATAATGCTTTTGTAATGACTTGATGGAAACCGCCATTCCCGATGAACAGAATCCGCACTGAACTGCTCCATGCTGAATCATTTTCTCCTGTACTTCATCCATTCCTTCTCCGGATGAAAATCCTTCAATAGTTGTAATTTTCTTACCGTCTGCATTAATAGCCAGGTACAAACAGGAATTAATAGCCGCACCGTTTATAAGAACAGAACAGGCTCCGCATTCTCCTTCAAGGCATCCGGGTTTTGTTCCTTTCAGTTCAAATATATCGCGTATTACATCTAGAAGTACAGCAGATGATTTTACTGTACATGAAACATTTTTCCCATTCAATGTAAACGAAATTTTTTGTTGATGTTTTGTTTCATCTTTTATCTTCTTCATAGAAAAATCAAACTAATTTAATGATTGGGTCAAATTCAATTCCCTGCCTGAAAACCTGCAATGTTTTTTCTTTGTGGTATTCGGTTACGGTATTAAGAATAGCTTCTTCAATTTTTGTCGCACTAAAAAAGAAACCTTTCATCTGGGTTGCCCTTCCCAGTAGAAAAATATTATAGAGGACGGTATCAATATTTGCAGGAAATTTTTTTATAAAAACAACTTCTTTGCATTGCTTTTTGAGATATTCGGCAAAAGAATTTACATCGGGATTCTTTGCCATTTGTGCATTCACAGTATAGGGAGAAATACGATAATCACCAAAAATAATACTGCTGTTTTTATGAAGATGAGGAATGCAGCGCTGGGTTTCCAGCGGCTCAAGCCCAAAAAGAAAATCAACATTTGCTTTACCAACGAAACCTGTGCAATGTTTCCCCAATCCGATTCCTGCCGTCACAATCCCACCCCTCTGCGATAGTCCGTGAATTTCACTTACGTTTACAGGAATATCAGAAAGCATTGCCGCCTCCACAATGATATTAGTGAGATAAACAATTCCTTGCCCGCCTACTCCGGCAATCAATATTTTTTTGTTTTGAGTCATTCAATTAATTGTGTTTCAATAGGCTCTAATTCCTCTTCCTTTATGGTTTCCCATCGTATGGCGTTATTCGGACAAACATCGATGCAAAGCCCGCAAAGTGTGCAGCGGCCATAGTCAATTTGTACCTTACCATTAATCTTTACCATAGCAGGACAGCCAAAATTGTCAATACAATGATTACATTTCATACAGGCCTGATAGAGGTTAAATTGCTCCATTTCTTCTATCAATTTTTTTTCAGTATAGGAATTTTTCAGATGAACATTTAATGACGGATTTTCATTTAATCGCTCCAGTGCTTTTGAACCTTCATACTCATATTTATAGTTTTCCAGGTACTGTCGAACACCCACTGCAGCTTTTTTACCGGAAGCAATCGCACCGATGACGCTCTTGTGGTTACCGGAACTGATATCGCCGGCAATAAAAATGTTTTTATATCCGGAGAATCCATTTTTATTTTTTATTCTATCCAGCGAATCAATTTTTTCTTTTCCTAATTTATCAAATAAAGCTATTTCACTTGTTTGCCCGATGGCTGTGATGATATAATCGCATTTCAGTTTTTGTAAATATTCCTTTTTACTGAATGAATGAATAATAATTTCCAAATCATCAGAAGATGGGACAGAACAGCTTTCAACAAAACTGTCATGAATAAATTCAATGTCTTCTGCCATTGCATCACTTACTTCTTCGGTAAAAGCAGGCATTGCTTCTTCTGTTTCAATGCAGGAAACAATTACTTTGTTAAGCGGATTTAACTTTTTTGCAGAGCGCGCTGCGTCAATGGCACTGTTGCCTCCCCCAATGACGAGAACAGTTGAACTGCTATTAATTTTGTTTTCTTTCAGATTAAATGATTTCAAAAAAGAAAGTGCGTCAGTTCTTTTCTCAGAAGGGATATTTTTCTCAATTATTTGAAGTGTTTTTGATTTATTTAAGCCGGTAGCAAGAATAACTGCGTCAAATTCGGTTGACAGTTTTTCGAGCGAAACCCGGCTACCATCAGGTAAGCAATCTTTTCCAAGTGCAGTATTAAATCTAAATTTTACACCCATTTCTTCCAGTTGCATTGCCTCAAAATCAAATCCTGTTTTATCCATCCTGAAATCGGGGATGGCGTAGGTGATCATTCCTCCCGCTTTTTTTTCTTTTTCAAAAATTGTTACATCATATCCAGCCTGAACAAGATCGTATGATGCACTCAGTCCTGCAGGTCCCCCTCCGACAATTGCAATGGATTTATTTTTCTTCACAGCATTCTTTACTCTTAATTTAGGAATAGAAAAATCATGGAAGTTCTCATCAACCGATGAAACAAATTTTTTCAATGCCTTTATCGGAACAACCTTTTCTCTTTTAGAAAATAGTTCACAAGGATGATGACAAATAGCGCCGCATGTTCGGGCAAAAAGCATTTTGTCGTGAACAATTTCCACTGCCGATTTATAATCACCTTCAAGAATGGAATTGAAAAATCCGTGGTTACAAATATTTGCTGGGCATAATTGTTCATCAGCAGAAATTGAAATTTCCGCGAGCAATTTTGCTTTTGCTCTTGATAAATTATTTTTCGGTGCATAGCATCGGGAACAGGCAAGCGAAATATCTTCGTGATTACCACATGTATTGCAAAGATTTTCATCCACCACAATTTTCTTCTTCTTATCAATTTTCTCCTTAAAATCCGGAAGAAAGATACATGGAGATTTTGAAATAACAACCGAAACACCTTTATGCGCCATTGCCTTGTTGAGTTTTGTAAAGCCATCACGGATGTTAAATGGGTTTATAGTTTCAACGACATCAATTCCCAGTCCCTTCAGTAATGGAGGAATATCTATTTCATGATATTTTGGAAGGTGTGAAGCGCCGGGATGCGACTGATGCCCCGTCATTCCAATTGTGCGATTATCAAAAATTACCACAAGAATATTTGCACGAGTGTAAACCGCATTTACAAGTGAAGCAAGCCCTGAATGAAAAAAAGTTCCATCGCCCACGAGTGCAACAACTTTTTTCTCAACTTGTGATGAATGGAAAGATTCATATAACCCCTGTGCCATTGAAATACTCATTCCCATGTGATTGATGGTATCAATCATCTTCAATGGCGGTAAAGCGCCAAGCCCGAAGCATCCTATATCTCCGCAAAGAATCAATTCACTTTGCTCGCGGGGAATAGCAAGTTTCAGTAAATAAAAGGTTGCGCGGTGCGGACAACCGGCACAAAGCGTTGGCGGACGGGGAGGAAGATTCTGTAGAAATAATTCTGGATTCTCAAGCGGAGTATATTTCGTTTTGTTAATGGCCTCATGCAGAAAATCTTCCAAAACTTTAGTAATTATATCAACTGAAAATTCACCAGTAGAAGTTAACCCTGAAAATCCCTTCCCTAAAATCTCAACCTTAATCTTATTTTTCTGTGCAAGTATTCGTACCGCTTTTTCAATAAACGGGTCTAATTCTTCCAATACTAAAACATTTTTAAAATCTTTTTTCAGGAAATTCAAAACTTCCTTTTCAGGAAAAGGATGAATCAATCCGAGGTCAAGAACATTTACCTTTCCTGAAATCTTATTTTGATGTATAATTTCATTAAGATAGGAAGTTGCAACTCCACTGCTAATGATGCCATGTTTCGCCTGGCTACCTTTCAGAATAATTTTACTGTTTCTTGCAAGAAGTTCAAGAACACTGTTATGTTTTAATTTGTCGAGAAGCCGGGTGTGTGCAGCAGCAGTTCGCGCGGGAATATTAATGTGCTCTGGCAGCCGGTCAAACTGCGGCAATCGGTTTTCATGTTGAATATTTCCGTGCAAAATTACTCCGCGCGAATGCGAAACACGGGTGGTGGTTCGTACAATCACAGGTAATTTGATTTCTCCAGAAAGTTTGAATGCCTGCTTAACCATTTCTATTGCATCAGCAGGGGTGGATAGGTTAAATACAGGCACAGAAGCCATTGGCCCCCAATGTCTGGAGTCCTGTTCATTTGAACTTGAATGGCAGCCGGGGTCATCACAGACAACAATAACAAGAGGAGCAATGATAGTTTGATAGGTAATACTCATTAGGGCATCACTTGCTACATTCATTCCCACATTCTTCATCACGCACATCGCGTTTTTGTTTCCGATCGAATAAGCAATCGCTTTTTCAAGAGCAATTTTTTCATTTATACTGTATTCAAAATAAATTTTGTGTGCCGTTTGTTCGGGATATTTCTCCTGATTTTCAACTCTACTTTGAAACTCGTTTACATAATTAAATACCTCTGAAATTTCTGTTGACGGTGTTCCTGGATAAGCAAAAACACCACACACACCTGCCTCAATCGCTCCCCGTGCGATTGCAACATTGCCCATCGCACAAACTTTCTTTGGCTTTTGACAGGAGGTTAATATGTCAATGGTTTGTGTCAGGCATTTTTTATATCACATTTTGTTTTTGAAGTTTTTTTTATTTCACTCTCATTCAATCCCGCCTGTTTCAATATAATTTCATTATGCTCTCCCAGATGTGGTGGACATTTCAATGTAAAATTATTTTTCTCCAAAAATTCCGTGTTGTACGATGGTGGGGAAAGTTTTGCTTCTTTTCCCATTGGAAGAATCGTTTTCAGCAGATATTTTTTTACAAATTCCAGTTCAGCAACTTCTTCTATAGAATTTACCGGAGCAACTGACAGATTTAACTCCAGGCAGAAGTCAACAAATTCTTGTGTAGTAAATTTTTTAGTGAGTTCACCGATTTCCCTGTAAATATTTTCTTTGTCCTTCATCCGTCCATCATTTGTCCTTCTTGCTTCTGTGGCAAGTTTTTCAAATCCTTTTTGTAAGGTAAATTTCGCCCACTGCAAATCATTACCTATTGCGAGGTAAACGAATCCATCTTTTGTAGGATATACGTTACAGGGAATAAAACTGCGGTGTTCATTTCCACTACGTTTGAAAAGTTCATCATTGCTCTTCACAAAGTTCAATTGAGGTAAAGCAGTGATTAACCAGCTTGCCGCACATTGAGCCATTGAAATATGAATTTCCTTCCCGCCCGATTTCCCTTTTGTTCCAGCAGGGCAAGCAATACTTGCGTGAATGCTTCATCACCCGCTTTTAAATCAATAATCGGAATTCCGCAAGGAACAGGTTTACCATTAGGCTCCCCGGTGAGAAAAGTATAACCAAGCAAAGCCTGTAAAACAGGGTCATAACCTGCACGATTGGGATAATCGGGCCCATTGCTGAAATACTACACCAGATTAGATTGGGGTTTGCTTCCTTCAAAGAATCAAAATCAATTCCAAGTTGCTTGTATCTTTTGGGGAGCGTATTGCACATAAAAATATTCACTTTCAATTCCCTGATTATTCTTTTCAAGAGGTTCTGTCCCTCTTTATTTTTCAGATTTATGGTGATTGCTTCCTTCCCGATATTCGGAGCGATGTAATAAGAATGTAAATCATGAAAGCCCAAATCAGCTCCGATATAGCGATTAGGATCTCCTGCATTTTCGCCGTTTTCTGCTGGGCTTTCAATACGAATCACCCTCCATCCCAACTGTACAAAACGTTGAGTGGAATAAGGCAAAGCGAGCGCTTGTTCTAAGGATAATATGGTTTTCTTTTCAATCATTCTTAGAAGAAAATCGGTTCCTGGTATTCTCCATAAACATCTTTTAACACCTGTATAATTTCTCCAACACTTGCATAAGCTTTAACTGCTTCAATAGTTGCCAGTATCAGGTTTTTATTTTCCATCGCATCCCTGCGAAGTTTTTCCAGTTCTGAATTAACTTTTTCCTTATCGCGTGTTGATTTTATTTTTTTCAGTTTCTCAACTTGTTTGTTTGCCGCATTAGCATTGTAGGGATGAAACTCCACCGTTTTCGCTGCTTCTTGGTCCTTGAAGCAATTCACACCTACTTTCAAAGTTTTTCCGTCCTGAATAGCTTTTTCCCTGTAATATGCCTGGTGAGAAACCGCTTCCTGAATTTTTCCGGTTGTGACAGCATTAATAATTCCTCCCCATTCGTCTACTTTTTTTATTTCCTTTTTTATTTCCTGTTCAAACTGATTGGTGAGCGTTTCCACATAATATGAACCGCCGAGTGGGTCAACGGTATCGCATATTCCCATTTCATTAATCATAATCTGCATTGTCCTAAGAGCAATCTCCGCTGCTTTTTCTGTTGGGATAGTGAACGCTTCATCATAAGTACATAACGCCATCGTTTGAGTTCCGGAGAGGGCAGAAATAAGAGCGTAATAAGCAGTTCGCACAATATTATTTTCAGGTTGCTCTTTCGTTAATCCTGCTCCTCCTCCTCCGGCTATCATTCGCATCCAGCACGATTCATCTTTTTTTGCTCCGTATTCTTCTTTCATAATTTTAGCCCATAACCTTCTTCCTCCTCTGAATTTTGCAATTTGTTCAAAAAAGTTTCCGTAAATGTCGAAGTTGTAGGAAAGACGCGAAGCAAATTCGTCAATGGGAATTCCACGTTTCAGTGTTTCATCGGAATAGGCTTTTGCTATGCAAAATGCATAAGCCATCTCCTGAACTGGATTCGCTCCCGATTCGCGGATATGATAACCACAAACGCTCACCGGGGAATATTTAGGAATGTGTTTTGCACAATATTCAATTGTATCAACAACCAGTTTTACGGATTTGTCAACCGGGAAAATCCATGTGCCACGCCCTATAAATTCTTTGAGAATATCGTTCTGTGCTGTCCCGCGAAGATTTTTCAAATCGTATCCGCGTTTTTCTGCGAGAGCGAAATACATCGCCATCATCACGAGTGCAGAGCCATTGATGGTCAATGAAACTGTGATTTGCTCCAGGTCAATCCCTTTAAATGCAATTTCAAAATCGTCAATCGTGTCAATTGCCATTCCCACTCGTCCTACTTCACCGAGTGCGCGCGGGTCATCCGAATCCAATCCGCACTGTGTTGGCAAATCAAAAGCGACATTCAAACCTGTTTGACCGTTTTTAATCAGAAAGTGAAAACGTTCGTTAGTTTCTTCAGGAGAAGCAAAACCAGCATATTGACGGATGGTGAAAGGGCGTTTACGATACATTAGCGGATGAATACCCCTTGTAAAAGGATATTGCCCCGGTAACTCGTTATCAATATCGGGATTCCCTTTCAGCGTATCATCACGAGTGTAAAGTGTGTTCACCTCTAATCCGGATTCAAGAAAAACTTTTTTGAGCTCATCTTTTTTCCCCTTTATTTTTTCTTTTATCTTTTCCATCAAAATTTATTTTACCGAAATTTCTTCTAATGACCTGATGTATTCTACAACCGTCTGAATTTTTGTTCCTGTGGCAAAGGCTTTTTTCGCTCCCATTCTTTCCAACTCTGTTACATCCTGCACCGGAATATTCCCGCCAACAACCCAGGGTGTTTCAAGTTTATTTTCTTTCATCACTTCATTCATTTTCTCGCACAAAACCAAATGAGTACCTGATAGAATGGATAATCCAATGATATCTGTATTTTCTTTTTTTGCTCTTGAAACAATATCCTCAATTGATTTTCTCAAACCGGTATATATAACTTCAAATCCTGCTTCCTTCAAAGCGTGTGCAAGTACTTTCACTCCCACATCATGACCATCAAGTCCTGGCTTTGCTAAAAGAATTTTCATTTTATATCTCTATTTATTTTTCATTTTCCAGAATAATTACAGATGCAATCGCTCCCGGTCCACCAATGTTATGCGTCAACCCCCGTTTCGCATTTTTCACTTGTCGTTCACCTGCGTTTCCGCGAAGATGATTTGCAACCTCCACCACCATTCTTATTCCCGTAGCACCAACAGGATGACCGCAGGACAGCAAACCGCCACTCACATTCACTGGGATTTTTCCTCCGAGTTGGGTTTCTTTTCCGCGAATTAAATCTTTTGCTTCACCTTTTTTGCACAATCCTAAATCTTCATAAGTGAGTAATTCTACAATAGAAAAACAATCATGAACTTCCATCAAATCAATTTCATCAATTGGTTTTGTAATTCCTGACTGTTTATATGCCGTTTGCGCTGCTGTGCGTGTTGCTTCAAATGAAAGAAAATCGTGATTCGGGTCAAAGAAGGGCATATCCCATCCTGTAGAAATAGAAAGCCCAATACCTTTAATAAAAACCGGTTTGTGCTTTTTCTTATCTACATCTTCGGCACGAACCATTATCACACAAGCGGCTCCATCAGTAGTGGGGCAGCTATCCATCACTGTCAAAGGATCGGACACCATAGGTGAAGTCATCACTTCTTCCAGCGAACACGATTTCCTGTGGTGGGCCTTTGCATTCATCGAACCGTGATAATGGTTTTTTACCGAAATAGCGGAAATATCTTCGCGGGTAACTCCATACTCATGCATAATTCTGTTGGCATAAATAGCGAAAGTTCCCGCTGCGGTAAATCCTTTTTGCAAAAACGGATGTCCATATTCCACCATCATCTTTACAATGGAATCCTGGGGCTTACGGTCGCGGAGTTTTTCTACGCCAAGCGCCATTGCCACATCGCATTCCCCCCCGCGAAGCGCGTTCACAGCATTACGAATAGCATCAGCACCGGAAGCACAATAATTTGAAACGCGTGTAACAGGAATGTTGTAAAGAGAAAGCGGTTCGCATAAATCCATTCCGCTTCTACCCTTAAAAACGCCAATTTCAGGAAATGCGGTAGAGAGCCATGCAGCGTTTATTTCATCCCATGAAATTTTTGCATCAGTAACAGCCTGTAAAGCGGCATCGCGAACAAGATCATCATAACCCTGATTAAACAGTTCACCGAATTTAGTAACTCCTACACCAATAATCGCTATATCTCTGCTTTGCTTGCTCATATCAATGTTGCTTTCCAGAAATAATTTGGTTGCATATCGTTTTCAATCATTTTTCTTAACACAAGTTTTACTTTGCTTCCAATCTGAATTTTATTTTTCACTCCAACGTACATATCATCTGTTACCTGAACAGTAACTCTTCCGCTTCCATCTAAATCAATTACTGCCATTGTAATGGGAACGAATGTTGAAGGGAAATAATGTTCTCGTGTTAAAGAATAAACAGTTCCTGTTTTGTCTAATTTTCTTAAAGAGAATTTTTCCCCTTTACATTTTTTACATCGAATAGTTTTAATCAGGTAAACGGATTTGCACTTATCACATTGGAATCCGTTGAAATAAATTAAAATTTCTTTTTCACGCTCATTCATTATTTCTGAAGAAAACATTTTAACAGGTTCGTATTCTGGAGAATTGAAATTTCCTGCCTTTCTGAGAAGTAAGTAGTCTTGATAGGTTTCAATATTATATCGGTTGGGAAAAATATTTTGCAATAATTTTTCATCCGTTGTTCCTTTTGAGTGGATTTCTAAAACATTCGTACCGTTGAAATAATCAAAAAGCAAAATCTTTTTCTTTTTATTTTCGATTGCATCAATCAATTGCAGTAAAGCGTGACAACTGCCGGTGTTTCCTGTATTGAATGAAATATTATCTTTTGCAAACTGATTTTCTTCAAATCCCGCCTTCAGAAAAATATCGCCTCCAAGTTTTGAGTAAAGAGAGTTTAGAATTACGGCATCATAATCGGATGACTTAATTTTACTTTTCTCTAATGCAGATTTCACATTTGCTTTGAAACCGGTATCAACGCTGAAGCGTGGATCATAATTTATTTTTTTGTTTTTGTAAATAAATTTTTCGGCAATGTTGCAACTGAATGATTGTCCGTTATTTATTCCGGCTATTCCTTTCTCTTTCCCGACAAGCATAGCAACAGCCCCGTGCCCGAATAAATCTTTTATCTCATTTCCAACTTCGGGAAAATGTACTTCACTTGCAACAATTAAAATATTTTTATAAGTGCCTGCTTCAATTAATTGATGGGCGAGCAACAAAGCATCTGTTCCTGCTCTCAGAGTTAAACCGAAATCAAGCGCTGAAATTTCCTTAGGAAGATTTAACAAATCAGCAAGAAATGAAGCGTGGTAACGATTTTGAAATACCGGGGAAGTGGTAGCAAAAAAAATTGCATCAATATTTTTATTTTCTCCTAAACAATTATAAACTGCTTCATAAGCAAGCGTGATAACGTCCTCGTCTGCATAAGCGACATTTCTTTTCCCTTTCTTCCCGAACCTTGGTGAAAGAATTTTTTCCTCAACCTGGTAACGAGGAAAATAAAATCCGTATGAGAGAATATTGCTCATAATCCTAATTCTTTTGCAATATTTATTTTCAAAATTTCAGAAGTTCCTCCTCCAATAAGCGTGAAACGCGAATCGCGTAGGTAACGCTGGGCAGAATATTCCATCGCGTAGCCGTAAGAGGCAAGCACACGGCTTGCTTCGTCGCAAATATTCACGGCACATTCAGAGGCGTATAGCTTTGCAATCATCGCTTCTTTCTGGCGTGGCAGATTTTTATCGCTCAATACCGCAGCATACAGTACGTAATTTTTGGCTGTTTCCAATTGCACTGACATATCTGCAAACTTCAGCTGTATTGCCTGGAATTTTCCAATAGCTTTTCCGAACTGAACCCGAGTTTTTGCATATTCCAGTGCGTCTTCGTAAGCGGCAGTGGCAACCCCAATGGCAAGTGCGGCAGTCATAATTCTGATTTCTGCAAGAATTTCACGAAGACATTTTGTTCCTTCGCCAATTTCTCCAAACAAATAATTTTTCGAAAGTTTCACATCTGTAAAACCAACTTCGCTAGTTAGTGAACCACGTACGCCCATCTTCTCAATATTTTTTCCCACCATAACACCTTTCAGATTTTTCGGGACAAAAAATATTGACAATTGCTCGTGGTTATCAGTCCTCGCAAGCACGGTAAAGAAATCAGCAACAGGAGCAGAAGTGATCCAGGTCTTTTGTCCATTCAATATAAATCCCTCTGCAGTAACTTTCGCTGTGGTTTTTACAGCCATCAAATCACTGCCAGCATTTGGTTCTGTCATGCATATGGCGCCAATCTTATCTCCCTTTAATGCCTCAGAAAAATATTTTTCTTTAATCTCTTTATCGCCAAAACGATAAAGGAAGTAAGTACCCATGAGAGATTGCATTGTACAAACAGCAGCCAGTGAAAGCGAGCCGCGGGCGAGTTCCATTACCGCAAGTGAATAGGAAACAACGTCTAACCCACTCCCCCCAACACTTTCCGGGTAACGCATTCCAAAAAAACCCAGTTCTCCAACTTGCTTGAATAATTCCATCGGGAATTTTTTATCCTCATCGATTTTAGCGGCAAGCGGTTTAACCTTCCTATCGGTGAAATCACGAAAGGTTTGCTGAATTTGTTTTTGTATGTCTGTTAATTCAAAGTTCATTTATCATCAATTTATTCCCATTTGTAATTCGTTTAATTCGTATTTCGTAAAATCAAGGTATTACCGCTGTCGCTTCGATTTCAATTACCGCAGGATGGTCCAACAAGTCAGCCACAAAAATCATACTCATGCAGGGATAATGATTTCCCATTAATTCCTTCCAGATTTTTCCAAGTTCTTTTCTTGATTCAAGGTATTGATTCCTATCCTTGCAGAAACAAGTCATCCGACAGATATCTTCGGGTTTTCCTCCGGCTTTTTTTACAATGGAAAGAATATTTTTCAGCGCCTGTTCAAATTGTGGAACCAGTTTTTCGCTCACAAATTTTTCTTTTGCAGACCAACCCACCTGCCCTGCAATGAACAGCACTCTACCTTTTTGTGCAAGAATTCCGTTTGAATATCCTTTGGGCATCACCCAGTTATCGGGAAGAATTATTTCATGTGTCATTTCATGCCGGTTTTAATCCGTAAATATTTTTTGCGGTATTTTTACTCACTACTTCATTTTTCTTATCCTGTAAAATCTTTTCTCTATCTCTGTTTTTGGGATTTCCGTAACCTCCTCCGCCTCCTGCAATCTGGTAATAGAGTGTGCCATCCGGAATTCCATGAATCATATCCTTGCTCATCGGAATTAATTTTTTTCCGTTACGATATTGCAATTCAATCTTGTTCAGTACGCTACCTTTCCCTCCGAATAAACCGTAATTGGGTTCCACATCACCATCTCCGAATACAACCATTGTTGTATCTTGTCCGCGAAGCAAAATTTGCGTGATAGTTCCCAATCCTCCGCGCCATTGCCCCGTTCCTCCCGAATCACATAAATATTCGTGCTGTAAAATCAAATGCGGTGTTTGTTGTTCATACATCTCGTAATCCTGATCCAGTACGCCTCCTGATGCATCAATCATTCCGATATGGTCGTATCCGTCATTCCCTTTCATCGCACCACTGCCGCCTTTCATTCCGAGAAAACAGATGTCAACATATTTTTTTCCTGTGCGGGGATGAATTCCGGTGAAGAGCGAACAAAGCAAATGATTCCAGCCGGCAGTAATTCTTTCGTGAACGGCGGACCCTAATGCCTTGAATATGGCATCAGCCACCTGCGGACACAAATGATTGCCAAAAGTTGTAGCGGCAGGATAGGATGCGTTTAGAATTGTTCCTTCCGGAACAATATATTTCAATGGCTTTATCATTCCTTCGTTGTGGGGAATGTTCGGATTCACCATTTGTAAAAATGTAAGAGTTATAGCTGAACAGGTTGAAGTATAAGTTCCGTTCACAAAACCTTTCGTTTGTGGTGATGATTTTGAAAAATCAAAAATGATTTCCTCATCCTTCACCGTAATTTTCGCGCGTATAGAAAATTTACTTCCCTTGTGTTTTCCATCGTAATACACCATGCTCTTTCCGTTATATATGCCATTGGGAATATTTTTTATTTCAACTCGCATCATTTTTTCGGTGGAATCAAACAATGCCTGCTTATGCGATTCAAAAACCTGCAACCCGTATTTTTCAACGAACGCCTGTAATCTTCTTTCACCAAGGGTACAAGCGCCAATCTGTGCCTTGATGTCTTCCTGTACCATTTGCAAGCGGATGTTTGCAAAAATCAAATTCCACACATCTTTTCTAAATTTACCTTTCTCATATAATTTAACTGCAGGTATACGGATCGCTTCCTGCCAAACTTCTGTGGCATTCGGATTGTATCCACCCTGCACCGCACCTCCAATATCTGCCTGGTGACCTTTTGCTGCAGACCATCCCAGTAAAACTTTTTCGTGAAAAATCGGTTTGAAAATAGCTACATCATTATTCTGATTACCCATAGTGAAAACATCATTGTGAATAATCACATCGCCTTCGTGAATATCATTTCCGTATTGTTTTAGAATTTCCTTGCACACAGGGCCGAGAGAAAAAGAAAGTATGGGAAGGTTTTCGGTTTGTTCGAGCATTTGTCCCTTTGCGTCATACAAACCGGTAACGAAATCTTTCGCTTCGCAAAGAATAGGCGAACGCGTGGTTTTTGTCAGCGAGATACTCATCTCATCCGTAATGGATTTGAAGGCGCGCTGGAAAATGGAAATCAATATTTTGTCAATCCTCATTTACTTCGACTAATTTTTTCTTTAGTGAAAATCCATTTGGAAATTTTTCTCTTTCATAAACTATGAAGGAACCGAAATCGTCCACCACGCAATCATAATTTTCACTTACAAAAACCGAGGTGGTTATTTTTTCAATTACGCAAGGACCTTTTATCTGTGAGCCGAAAATTGGTTTATCGCCATCATAAACAGGTACACTTTTCATCCTGTTCAATTCGGGAATATAAACTTCGCGTTGTTCCTTGATTGCCTGTTCAGCCGGGAACGAATTGCTATTTTCTGAAAGGAACTTTGGTTTTTCAGTCCTCCCAATCACTCTCAATCGCACATTAATTAATTCCATCTCTGTTCCTTCTTCCTTCAGCGAATAACCAAACTGGCGATTGTGCTCATTATGAAAGGTGTTAAAAATATTTTCCAGTTTGAAATTCATCACATCGTCCCAATCACAGTCCAGTTGCACTTCATGGTATTGCCCGGTATAACGCATATCAAGCACAGGGTAAAATTCAATTTTGCTTTCTTCAATTCCTTCCTCTGATAAAGTCTTAATTCCTTCTTCTTTCATTTCATTGAAAAGAGAAATAAGCTTCTTCTTATCGAGTATTGCAAAAGATGAAAGATACGAGCGGATAAAATCGTGTTTCAAATCACCGAGCAGCATACCCGCAGCACAAAAAATGGATGAAACATTCGGTACAAGAAACATGGGTATTTCCAATTCCTTGCATATCTCTGAAGAGTGTATTGAACCGGCACCTCCAGCAACAATAAATAAAAATTCTCTTGGGTCGTAACCGCGTTCAACAGAAATTTCACGAACACCCTGAGCCATATTGCTGTTGATGATACGGTACATTCCGGCTGCAGCTTCCAGGACAGATAAACCGAGATTGGATGCAAGTTTATCTTCGATTGCTTTTTCTGCCTTTGCTCTATTGAGCATTAATTTCCCTCCTGCAAAAAAATTCGGATTGAGATACCCTAAAATCAAATCGGCATCGGTGCAGGCAGGGATTGTTCCACCCCGGTCATAACAAACAGGTCCCGGTAAAGCTCCTGCACTTTGTGGTCCCATTTGCAATAATCCGCCTTCGTTAATCCGCCCGATACTTCCGCCACCGGCGCCTATTGTAATAATGTCAAGTGAAGGAAGTGCGATACGATAGCGATTAATGCCTCCTTCAGTGCTTGTGATACATTGGTCGTCTATTACAATGGCGGCATCAAAACTTGTTCCTCCCATATCCACTGTAATGCAGCTTTTGTAACCGAGCAAGTGAGAGTAAAACGTGCCCGCAGTTGGTGCTGCGGCGGGTCCCGAAAGAACAGTAACAGCAGGAGTTTTCTTCACCACGTCGGGTGAAACCACGCCACCATTCGATTGCATTATCAAAAGTTTTCCTTTGAAATGAATACTTTCTAATTTTTGTGTGAGATTATCAAGATATTTAGCTACAATCGGTCCTACGAAAGCGCTAACAGTTGTTGTGCTGACTCTTTCATAAAAACGAACGGAAGGAAGTACTTCATAAGAGGCGGTAACAAAAATATATTTCAGGTTTTTACGAAGAAATTTTACCGCTTGTTTTTCGTGAGATGAATTCTTATATGAATTCATAAAACATATGGCAACGGATTCTACTTTTTGCTTTTTTATTTTTTTGATAATAGGAAGAAGTTCTTTCTCCTCGAATTTCTTCAGCACCTTTCCTTCCGCATCAATGCGCTCATCAACTGTAAAGCGCAGGTAGCGGGGTGCGAGCGGAATTACGTTACGGTAATGATTGTTATATTGCTCCTCCCGAATGCCCCTTCGCATTTCCAAAGCATCACGAAAACCCCTGGTGGTAATAAGAGCTGTTTTTGCTCCCTTCAGAGTTAGCAAGGCATTGGTAGCGACAGTTGTTCCATGAACAATGGTATCAATGGAAGAAACAAATTTTTCAAAAGGCTCACCTGCCATTTCAGCAACTTCCCGGATGCCATTAATGAAACCGACCGAAGAATCCTGGGGAGTGGATAATATTTTGTGTACAATGGTTTTACCCTCAGAAGAAACACAAATCAAATCTGTAAAGGTTCCTCCAATATCTATTCCTACGTTGAATTTCATATATCGGTTGTCAGTTATGGGTTACGACTGATGGTTTATTACTGATTTCCCATTGTCCTTCTTTAACAGCAGTTGTAATGCTTTTTGGAAGTACAAAATTTTTATGCTGTGCACAAAATTTTTTAACCATCTCCATTGATTTTCCTATTCCCATTTCATTCATAAAAGTAAATGGCGGTTTCACCACGAGAGCAAGTTTGCAGGCGTTATCCAAATCAGGTACATTAATGATACCGCAATCAATGATAAAAGAACAAAGTGAGAAATAAGCACCAAGAAATTCAGTGCGTAGTTTTTCTTTTAGTTCTTCCGGCGTTTCCACTTGCTCGTCTTTGCCTGCAATATTCCATTGTGTTTTGTTTGCAACTGCTTCCTGTAAAAGTTTTGGCGTTTTGAACCAGGGCATAAGCTTTTGCCCCATCTCATCCAAACCATGAGCTGTAATGGGATTTCCTCCGGTAAAATTCAGTGCTGTAAAGGGGCCTACTCCCAATCCGAGTGTTTCGCAGGCAACTTTGTCAATTTGCTTTTCGTTACCCCAGCCATTTTCAAAACATAAAATGGCTGTTTGACATAACCCTTCAAAAACAGGGTCAATAGCATAGCCGTAAGAACTTTTTACAACAATTGGTTTTTTGCCAATGGATTTGTAAAAACCCAACAGGTTTTCAACAATATTTTTATCTGTTTTATCTGACGGAACGAGTTCTACAACCGGATTTCTGTCGGCAGGGAAAAAATAATGAGCGACCAGGCAACGCGATTTATTGTTGATATTTCTAAAAATCACTTCCGGCTGCATGTGCGAAGAGTTTGACAGGTAAATGCAATTATCGCCGGTCAACTGTTCAACCCGGCGGAAAATTTTGTCTTTTATGTTTTCATCTTCGGTTGCCGCTTCAACAACTAATTGCGAACCCCGTATATTTTCATAATCGGAAGAAAAAGTAAGAGCTGATTTTATTTTTTCAGCTTCATTTTTGTTTAGTGTTCCTTTCTCAACATTTTTGAGAATTTTTTTGCCTGCCTTGTTTTTCGCGTTCTCAAGAGCTTGTGGTGAAATGTCAAGGTTAACAATACTCACATTATAAGATGAGAGCGATTTAGCAAAATGTAGGGCAATATCAGGACCAATTTGTCCTGCTCCTATAACAGATATTTTTGTGATACCGGAACCGTAGAAATTGTAAGGCATGTTTTTTTCATTTATAGTGATAAACGCATTGATACTTTAAAAAGAAGAATAAGAATCTATAATCCTTGTACATTAGTTAAGATATTTTTTATGAAATCATAATGAATTCTCCCATAATCTTATGAAGATCAAAATTAAGCTTTGCTAACGATTGTTCGTTTGTTGAGACAAAGATATTCGTCCTGTAGGGGAAAAAGAATGACTTATATCATGTTTTTGAACTTTTTAATTGCAGTTTTTCTATTTCTACCCCCAGTACCTATTGTAATTGGAGACCCCAGACAACAATAATATTGATTGAAAAATTGTACCTTTTTTTGCCTGACTTGTAAAAAAACCAGATACTAAGCGATGATTGCCCCATTTGGTTCATTACCATTATGAAAACGTTTAAACCATTTATTTGTATGGGTATGGAGCTTATAAGTCAAGCCATAGATTGGTTGTAACATGTAATAATCTCAGAAAAATCTAAAGTAATCAAATAGACATATTATTAATAAGCGGATATTTTTATACGCCTTTAACCTTCTTCTTCACTTTTGGCCTATTCTTTTGCCAAATCTTTTCAATATCAAGTTTGGTACTTCCTTTTTAATATATCTAATACTAATGGGCTGTATCTTATAAGTCTGACTATTAATTTTAATTTTTTTAAAAGCGTCCTTATTCTCTAGAATTTTTAATTTCTTTATTATAACTCCTAATTTATTTTGTGTGAGATTCATTTTACCTGATAATGTTGGAAGGTTAAGGTTAAAAAAATCTAAATCATTTACCCTCTTAATCGCGACAACAGCAGCACCAGAGGTACCTTCAGGAACAAGTTGAATGGGAATTCCTTCTTGTTTAACAATTCTAAAATCAAGTGAGGGACCGTAACCATTTTGTGTAAAAGTAAGAGTTGAAACTCCAGGAAATACTCGATCCCATGGTAAATCCTGCCTTAAATTGTTAGCTAACTTTATACACTTTCCGTTTTTTTTTGTTTAAAAAAATGACGTTATTGCGGAATCAATTTAATAACATTTTACTAACCCCATGATAATATTAAAATTATTTATAACATGATTAAAATCTCTTTTTTTAGTGAGCGTAGTAAATCTTAAATGTGAATAAAAATTCTGGATAGTGATACGTTAAGAGGTAACTTTAGCATAGCATATTTTTTTGTTTCCTAAATTCTCCCGCCACCGGAAACAATTATATGTTAAAAATATAAAATTAGTAAAACCAACTATGTATTTGAAATAACATCATAGCATAATAATGTCGACAAAAATTTTTTAACGTTCAACAAGCCAGTTTAAATGAAAAGAATCACACACTTCTCAGTAAAGACTATTATTGTTATACTCTTTTTACACCTTTTTGCAGCTTCCAGCGTATTTGCCGCATTAAACGGACTTAGTTATACGATTAACCCCGGCAATCCGGCAACTGCCATTAATTACCAAAGTATAGCATCCGCAGTAAGTGATTTGACATCAGGAACAAGAGCTGATGGAGGCCCTGTGCAAGGTCCTGGTATTTCAGGTCAGGTTGAAATTACGGTAACGGCAAGCTCCTATACTTATACAGGCACACTTGATATAACAACTATTACAGGCGCAGGCACATCAGGAGATTCAGTTATTTTTAATGGAGGAAGCGCCGCAATAAGTACCTTACAAATCACCTCTGCATCCGGTAATAATTATTTGATACAATTAGATAACTGTAGTTATGTTACTATTGAAAACTTTACCATCACATCAACTTTAACTGCAGGGTATAATTTTGACGGTGTAGTAATTGAGGGCCCGAATAGTAGTACTCCAATTTCCCATGATGATGTGATTAATTGCACCATTAACATGCTTTCTGATTCTGTAGCAGTTACATTGGGAGGTGGAACCTTTTCGGGTATTGTAGTTAACGGTTGGACTTCAGGCGATGGCAATACACCTGCTATTACCGGATACTTTTCAAATATTTATTTGACAGGAAACACCATAACTAATGGTCATTATGGTATTGTTGCTTTTGGTAATGGGGCAACACCATCGGGGGTAACTATTGTTGGTAATACTATTACCGGGTTTTCAACTTATGGAATTGGTTTATATAGTGTTGTTTGTCCAAAAATCAAGAACAACGTTATTAATGGAGGTGCATCTGTACTTGCAAATGGAGCAAATCTTGCCAGAGGAATTGCAATGAATACCGCTGCTAACCAAAGCAGCACAACTGATTGGGTTGAAATTTCGGGCAACCACATAATTTGTCTATGTAGGTATGGAATATTACTGAATGGCGCTTGTGGAACTTCTTCGCAGCCCACAAGAATATATAATAACATGGTTTACATGTATAGTACGGTCGTAACCGCTGCCAGGGGGATTAGTACTTTAAATAGCACTTTTTCTCCAGGTAATAGTTATATAAATTACTGGAACAATAGTATACTTTTGAACACACCTTCTACGTCTGCAAGTGGTGCACTGTCGCTTGATAATGGTGCAGCTAATTCGGATATTCGAAATAATATTTTAGGGTATATAGGATCAAGCACCGGGCTTCCTTTACTTGTACCTACTCTTGCCAATGTTACCGCTTTTGATTACAATATTTTTTATAACTCGGCTGCTACCAATGAGGGGAGTATTGGTGGAACGACATATACCAGCACAACTATATTGAACAATAATTATGGCGGAAGTACAACATTTAATGCAAACTCGCAAGTCACCAACCCAAACTTTGTAAGCGATACAGACCTTGATATTACCTCCCAGTGCCAGAGAGGAACAGGGTTTACTTTAACAGAGGTTCCAACCGATATACACGGAACCAAAAGAGCCAATCCTCCATGTATCGGTGCAGATGAAATACCAAGGTTGTCAGTTAGCACTTCCGATACCAATGCTTCATGTTCTTCCTGTAACGATGGAAATGCTTCCGCAATCGTAAGTTACGGTACCCCACCTTATACTTATAAATGGAGTAACAATGATACCACTAAAAACATAAGCGATTTGCTACCCGGAGTTTATACAGTATGTGTGACCGATTCGTTCGGTTGTGAAGTTTGCGATACCTTAAGTATAAGCTTTGCAACAGGTATTAATGAACTTGCAGCCAACAATAACAACTTATCAATTTATCCCAATCCCTCATCAGGTCAGTTCACAATAAATTTATCAAATAATCAAAATGTTTATTCGGTGGAAGTTTATAATGTGATGGGTGAAAAAATTTATCAGTCGATTTTAAGTAATTCACAAAACAACATAAATCTAAGTACCCAACCCACCGGAATGTATTTTGTTTATTTGAAATCAGCAGAAAGTGTAGAGGTAGGGAAGATGCTGGTGACCAAATAAGAAAAAATGCTCATTTTCATAGGAATATTATTAACTTCATACAACTTTCGGATTTTTATTATCCAATAAAATGGACGTATTTTAAGCAAAATATCCCGGTAAATATAGCATCTGTAGTTGATAAAAAGCGATTGAAACAATAATGATAATCTGATACTAATAAAACATTTAATTTATTAGACACAAAACATAGCACCTATTAGTAACAGCTTAATTAATCAGCAGCAACCTTTTAAACATTCCCCAAACCAATTAGAATGAAAAAAACCATACGCTTCTCAGTAAAGACTATTATTGCAATACTCTTCTTACACCTTTTTGCAACTTCCAACGTATTTGCCGCATTAAACGGACTTAATTATACCATTAACCCCGGCAATGCGGCTTCCGCTACTAATTACCAGTCAATTACTGCCGCGGTAAATGACCTTCTTGGCGTAACGAGAGGCGATGGAGGCCCTGCGCAAGGCCCCGGCATATCCGGACAGGTAGAAATTACGGTAACAGCAAGCAGCTACACTTATACCGGCACAATTAATATAGCAGCCATTGCAGGCGCAGGCGGCGGTATAAATTCAAATGATTCAGTTATTATTAACGGTGGAAGCGCGGCAACAAGTACTTTACAAATTACCTCTTCTTCCGGTAATAACTATTTGGTACAATTAGATAACTGCAGTTATGTTACTATTGAAAACTTTACAATCACATCAACTTTAACTGCCGGTTATACTTTTGATGGTGTAATAATTGAAGGCCCAACTTCAGGTTCTCCTGTTTCTCATGATGATGTAATTAATTGCACCATTAACATGCTTTCTGAATCCGCAGCAGCTTCACTCGGAGGTGCAGAATTTTCAGGTATTGTAGTTAACGGTTTTATGTCAGGCGATGGCAATCTGCCAAATATTTCAGGATACTTTTCAAATATTTATTTGACAGGAAACACCATAACTAACGGTCATAATGGTATTGTTGTTTTTGGCAATCAGCCCTCCCCCTCAGGGATAACTATTACAGGCAACACTATTACCAACTTCTCAAGTTTTGGGCTTGATTTATTAAATATTATTAATCCAAAAATCAGAAACAACGTTATTAATGGGTGTGCAGCTTCAAATTTGGCTGAAGCAATAGGTATGAATACTGCGTATAACCCAAGCAGCACTACTGATTGGACTGAAATATCGGGTAACTTTATAACTTCACAAGGCAGGTATGCAATATTACTGAATGGCGCCGGCGGAAACGCTTCTCAGCCTACGAGGATATTTAATAACATGGTTTATTCTTATAGCACAACTTTAACCGCCGTAAGAGCAATAAGTTATCTTAATAGCAACAATGGTTATATAAATATCTGGGACAACAGTATCGTTATGAACACTCCCTCAACAAACACAAGTGGAGCGCTGTCGATTGAAAGTGCCACAAATAATGCAGATATTCGAAACAATATTTTTGATTATATAGGAGGAAGTACAGGACTTCCTTTATTTATAACTACAAGTTCCTGGGTTACAAATTGCGATTACAATATTTTTTATAACTCGGCTGCTACCAATGAAGCGAGTATTGGTGGAACTGTATATACCAACACTACAGTAGTTGGCGGTGGCGGATTTAACAGCCACTCTGTTGTCGCCAACCCAAACTTTGTAAATACAACTTACGGTTCTTCTGAGAATTTACATATTACAGCATTGCCTGCTTCAACTTGTAACAGGGGAGATGCGTCTACCACATCGTCATCGCCTATGGCAGTAACAACTGATTATGACGGGCAAACAAGAGCCACTCCGCCCAATATTGGGGCTGATGAATTAATAGTAACAGTTTCACCTGCAACAGCATCAATATGCCCCGGTGGACCACAAACATTAACCGCTACTCCGGGTACACCCTGGACTCCTTCATCCTATTCATGGAGTCCATCGTCGGCAACAGGCTCAACATACAGCGCCACGCCTACCGTAAACACAACCTATACCGTATCCGCCATTGACGCGAATGGCTGCACAGCCGCGCAGGGTACATCAGTCATTACTATTATGTCGTGCGGGCCTAATGTATATAACATGAGCGGGAACGGCAGCAGCGCCAATCCCGCAGTTACCCTTTGCGCTTCAGGTTTAACGCTGGGCATGATGAATGCAGACGCAGGTGTAACTTATAATTTAATACAGGGCGCCAGTACCGTTGTTAGTACCTACACACCGGGAACATCAGGCGCATTTAATTTCTCCTACACACCTGTTGCCGGGTATGTATATACTGTAACTGCTACCAGCACCAGCACAGTTACCATGAATGGCTCAGTAACCGTTAATGCATCGCCAACCGTTATAGCCAGCCCAACATCTGTAGCCATATGCACTGGAAGCAGTACAACAATAACATCAGGAGGGGCTACCACTTATACGTGGAGTCCGTCCACAGGATTAAGCCCTACAACAGGGTCAAGTGTAACCGCTAACCCCACTACAGCAACAACTTACACCGTTACCGGAACCAGCAGTGGTTGTTCAAACACAGCTACGTCAGTTGTGACAGTAAATCCATTACCCACCGTTACCGCCAGCCCCACAACAGTAGCAATATGCACAGGAAACAGTACAACATTAACTTCGGGAGGAGCCAGCACCTATACATGGAGTCCGGTGACAGGATTGAGCCCGACAACAGGGTCGAGTGTAACAGCTAACCCGACGGTAGCAACCACCTATACGGTTACTGGAACAGATGGTAACGGTTGTGTTAATACCGCTACGTCAACAGTAACAGTAAATCCGTTACCAACAGTTACAGCCAGCCCGACATCTGTAGCAATATGCAGCGGAAACAGTACGACATTAACCTCAGGAGGAGCCACCACCTATACATGGAGTCCGTCCACAGCTTTAAGCCCGACGACAGGGTCGAGTGTATCCGCTAACCCGACAGTGGCAACTACCTATACCGTAACCGGAACCAGCAGTGGTTGTTCAAATACCGCAACGGCAGTAGTAACAATTACACCGACGGTTGGCACACCGTCAACCCCATCGGGTTCAACCTCGCTGTGTTTCGGAGCATCGCCGACAGCGTATACTACTTCAGCAACCAATGCCACCTCTTACACGTGGTCGGTAACGGGGGCGGGCAATAGCATATCAGGCACAGGCACCACAGGCACGGTAACGTGGAATCCAACCTTTATCGGTAATGCAACCGTATCGGTAACAGCGACGAACAGTTGCGGAACCTCGTCAGCAGCTTCCGTGGTTGTTTTAGTGGGCGGGTTGAACGGGACTTACATTATTAATCCTGCCGTTTTAGGAGCAGCCAACCTGTATCCGAATACCAATACGTTTAATAGTTTTGCAAGCGCTATTGCGGCGCTTTCTTCTTGCGGTATTTCCGGGCAGGTTATTTTTAATGTTTCCGCCGGTACTTATACCGGCAATATTAGCATACCGTCTTTTAACGGCGCCGGCGTCAACAATGACTCAGTTATTTTTAATGGCGGAAGCGCGGCAAATTGTTTTTTGCAAGAAGCTTCATACGGAAATAACGGTTATTTGGTAGAACTCAATAGCTGCAGTTATGTAACGTTTGAGAATTTTACACTCGAAACAAATTTAACTGCCGGGTATACTTTTGATGGTGTAATAATTGAAGGCCCAAATAGTAGCTCTCCTATTTCTCATGATGATGTGATTAATTGCACCATTAACATGCTTTCTGAATCTGCAGCAGTTTCACTTGGAGGTGGAACCTTTTCGGGTATTGTAGTTAACGGATTTACTTCAGGTGATGGAAACATACCAAATATTTCAGGATACTTTTCAAATATTTATTTGAAAGGAAACACCATAACTAACGGTCATTATGGTATTGTTACTTTTGGCAGTGGTGCCACACCATCCGGGGTAACTATCACCGGTAACACTATTACCGGGTTCTCAACTTTTGGACTTGATATGCTTAACATTGTTTGCCCAAAAATCAGGAACAATGTTGTTAACGGATGTGTAGCTTCAAATTTGGCTGAGGCAATTGGTATGAATACAGCTGCCAACCAAAGCAGCACTACTGATTGGGTTGAAATCTCGGGCAATTTCATAACTTCACAGGGCAGGTACGGAATATTATTGAATGGCGCCTGTGGAAACTCTTCCCAGCCTACCAGGATATATAACAATATGATTTATTCGAGTTCAACTTTAACTGCCGCAAGAGGGATTAGTACTTTAAATAGTACTTTTTCTCCGGGTAATAGTTATATAAATTACTGGAATAATAGTATCGTTTTGAACACCTCCTCGACGGCTACAAGTGGTGCGCTGACGCTGGATAACGGTGCAGCTAATTCAGATATCCGAAATAATATTTTAGCGTTTGTGGGTTCAACTGCAGGACTACCGGTAGTTATCCCTACAGTTGCCAATATTAGTGCTTTTGATTACAATATTTTTTATAATTCGGCGGCTACCAATGAAGGCAGTATTAGTGGAACGATATATACAAGTGCAACTATTTTAAATAATAATTATGGAGGAAGTACAACATTTAATACAAACTCACAAGTCACCAACCCAAACTTTGTAAGCTTAACCGACCTGGATATAACTACTCAATGCCAGAGAGGAACTAACGCTACATTAACAGTAGTTCCATTAGACATTCATGGAACAACAAGAGCAAACCCGCCCTGTATCGGAGCCGATGAAATACCAAGCAGTACCCCGACATTAAGCGGAGTATCACAAGTAGCAACTGTTTGCAGCGGTACTAATGTTACAATCAATCTTACAGGTCTATTGTATAATGCATCAACAGGTAACACCTTTACAGTGAATTATACAATAGGCGGAATTGCACAAACGCCGACTACTGTGACAGCTAATTCATCCGGGGCAGGAAGCTTTACCGTTGCGGTAACTTCAGCCAATAACGGGCAAGTATTAGCAATAACAGGATTAACAAATACATCGACAACCTGCTCAAATACCTTCTCTTCAGGTAATTCGGTAACATTGTCTGTTAATCCATTAGCAGGTACACCCACTACACCATCGGGCACAAATCCTGTATGCCAGGGAAGTGCGCCAACTACCTTTACAACTTCTGCAACTAATGCTACATCCTATACATGGTCAATTTCAGGGGCAGGAGTAAGTTCAATTTCAGGAACCGGTACAACAGGAACAGTAACCTGGGATCCTACCTTCAGCGGAACGACGCCAGTAATATCCGTAACAGCAACTAATGGTTGTGGCACCTCATCTGCAGCTACATTAAATGTAACCGTTACTCCAACTGTTGGCACGCCAAGCACGCCATCAGGATCAACAACCTTATGCCAGGGGGCTTCGCCAACTGCATATACCACATCGGCAACCAATGCCACTTCTTATACATGGTCAATAACGGGATCAGGCAATAGTATTTCCGGAACAGGCACAACAAGCACGGTAACGTGGAGTTCAACCTACAGCGGAACGGCAACTATATCCGTAACGGCCACCAACAGCTGCGGCACCTCGTCAGCAGCTACATTAAATGTAACAGTTACTCCGACGGTTGGCACACCGACAACCCCATCGGGTTCAACCTCTCTGTGTTTCGGAGCATCACCGACAGCGTATACTACTTCAGCGACAGGAGCCACATCTTATACCTGGTCAGTAACGGGAACAGGCAATAGTATATCTGGTACAGGCACCACAGGCACGGTAACGTGGAACCCGACCTTTATCGGTAATGCAACCGTATCGGTAACAGCGAACGGCTGCGGAACATCAACAGCTTCTTCCGTAGTTGTTTTGGTAGGTGGGTTGAACGGCACCTATACAATTGATAATACCGTTTCGGGTGCAGCCAACCTGTATCCGAACACCAGTACGTTTAATAGTTTTGCAAGCGCCGTAGCAGCGCTGGCTTGCGGAGTTACGGGTCCTGTAGTATTTAACGTGGCGGCTCATACCTATAGTGAGCAGGTAATTATTCCAGCCACAGCGGGAACAATAAAAGGGGCGTCGGCTACCAATACCATTACCTTTAACGGGGGGGCGGGCAATGCCGCCAATGTAATAGTAACCAGTGCAGGTACAGGTACTAACTATGCTACACTTACATTAGATGGCTGCAG
The DNA here is from genome assembly GCA_963770495.1 of Chitinophagales bacterium. GTDB lineage: Bacteria > Bacteroidota > Bacteroidia > Chitinophagales > CAVYQA01 > CAVYQA01. The sequence continues at coordinate 115,083 of CAVYQA010000004.1, forward strand.
TTATGTAACCTTTGAAAACATGACTATTACCAATACCAATACAACGAACGCCTGGGGAGTTCTGTTTTATTCCAGTTCCAGTTCATACATTGTTACTAATGACCAGATTCTGAATTGTGTAATAAATGTACCTAACACCGGAAGCCCGCTTGGAACAAACCTCGACATTTATGGCATTTTATTTAGTAACAGTCAAACATCCCCGGGAAGCAGCTCAACCGCAGTTGTGGAAAATTGCACTATTAGCGGATGTACGATTAATAACGGGAATGTTGGTATTGAAATGTATGGTTTCTTAAACACTACCGCTCCATCAACGGAAGATGTGGTATCCAATTGTTCAATATCAAATTATTATGCCGATGGAGTATTTGCTGTGGCTGACTTAGTTGCTTATAAGATAAGAGGTAATACTTTTACAAATGGTGCGAATTCCGGTACAAGTACTGAACCTATTAGAACCTTCCAGGACGCTTTAAGCAGTTCATCCACAGATAATGCGGAAATATCCGGTAATACCATCTATAACTTTGGCGAGTTTGGAATTGGACTTCAAGGCACTTCAGGCAGCGCCACCCATCCCATGGAGATATTTAATAATTATGTAGGAGGTGGACTACCACCTACCGGAACGGCTTCTAATATTGTAACCTGTGTATACTGCAATGGCGCCGCATCATACATTAACTTTTGGAATAACACGTTCGATGAGAATAATAATACCACTTGCTCCAGTATTTACCCAGCTGTATTGCTAAATGCTACTACAAGTTCCGGGTATATTAATGTAGAGAATAATATCTTCCAGTATTCGGGAACGGGTGCAAGCCCTACTTATGGATATCCATTGATGTTAGCATCTGCAGTGCTGACAGGATCCACCATAGACTATAATATTTTTTACAATACGAACAGCACAGCATATGAGGAGAACATAAACGGAACTTATTATACCAGCGCAAATGTAGTAGGCGGCGGCGGAATTAACGCGCATTCGCAGGTTATCAATCCCGATTTTGTAAATACCACATATACCTCACCTGATTTAGATATTACCGCCCAATGCCAAAGGGGAACATCAATTGCCAATCCCCCCGGATTTACCACCGATATTCATAGTAACACAAGGTCAAGTGCTTCGCCTTGTATAGGCGCGGATGAGATACCAAGCAGTACACCAACATTAAGCGGAGTTACGCAATCAGCAGCAGTGTGCAGCGGCACCACTGCAACTATTAATTTAACGGGATTATTATATAATGCCTCAACAGGCAATAATACTTACACGGTAAACTATACAATAAACGGAGTGACACAAACACCGGCTACAGTAACTTCTAATTTATCGGGAGCAGGCAGCTTTACGGTTACGTTAACCTCAGCCAATAACGGCGAGGCATTGGCGGTAACCGGTTTAACCAATACGGTAACAACATGTTCAGCTACGTTCTCATCCGGCAATTCGGTAACGCTATCGGTCAATCCGTTGCCGGGCACACCAAGCACACCATCGGGCTCGACAACGCTATGCCAGGGAGCATCACCAACTGCTTATACCACCTCGGCAACCAATGCCACATCGTATACATGGTCAATAACGGGAGCGGGAGCAAGCACTATTTCAGGAACGGGTACAACAGGAACGGTAATCTGGGATCCGACCTTCAGCGGAACGACGCCAGTAATATCCGTAACAGCAACTAACGGCTGCGGAACATCATCAGCCGCAACAGTGAGTGCGACAATTACTCCAACGATTGGTGCACCAAATACGCCAACAGGCATTACAACAACGTTATGCCAGGGTGCTTCGCCAACTTCTTATACAACAACGGCAACTAATGCCACATCCTATACCTGGTCAATTTCAGGAGCAGGAGCGAGTACAATTTCAGGAACTGGCACAACAGGAACTGTAACGTGGGATCCTAACTTTAGTGGCACGACGGCTGTTATTTCAGTAACAGCAACTAATAGTTGTGGAACATCGCCCGCATCATCCTTAACGGTAACGGTTAATCCATCAGGGACCTGGGTAGGCATCGTAAGTACTAATTGGGATGTGGCAGGTAATTGGTGTGGCGGTTTGCCAACGGCTACTACAGATGTGATCGTGCCTGGATCTTCATTTGTACCTAATCAGCCTGAAGTGAAATTTAATGGTCCACCCCCAGCGGGACCTGCCTATTGTCACAATCTTACAATAAACAGTTCTGCAACGATTACTGTTGATGGCAGCGGGTTGCTTAATATTTATGGCAATGTAACCAACAATGGAATATTCAACAATACGGCAGGCGAGGTGGCATTTAGAGGAAATACATTACAAACTATTCCCGCTTTAACTGTAAATAATTGCCAGGTGCTTGACACACCAGGCCTTAGCTTAACAGGTAACTTAAACGTGAAAGATACCTTCACATTGACCACAGGTATCGTTACCACCAATGCTAATAATGTGACTATTACTTCTGGCAATAACAGAAATGTGCAACCCGGAGCCGGCAATACAAATTATTTGAACAGTTGGGTTAATGGTTACCTGCAACGTAATGTAACAAGCAATAATCTCGCTACGTATGATTTTCCCGTAGGAAATTCATCCTATGCTGAATTTTTACAATGGGGCGATGAAAATATTATAGGTGTAAGCAATTTAACAGCCTCATTCGGTCCAAAGCTGGGTACTGATGCGGGATTAAATGTAGTAATAAGCGGAGTTCCACTTGACGTGGTTAATGGCACCGGAGTATGGTATCTTGATCCGAATGTTGAACCAACCGGGGGCAGTTATGCTTTGGCTACCTATTTCGGCGTTGATCCTGGTTGGAGTACAAGACCGGATGAAGGATTTACAATTATTACAAGACCAGATACATCAACTCACGCATCATCATGGACAGCGCCTGGAATAATACCAGCTACAGGTGACCCGGGAGAACTTATGCCAGCGGGTATGCTGAACGCGATGGCTTTACCTCATTTAGTCAATATGGAATAGGTGAATATACAGGCTTTGCATTGCCAATTACGCTTGTAAGCTTTAATGCAGTTAGGGAAAATGCTAATTCCCTGTGCACATGGCAAACAGCTACCGAAGAGAATACCGACCATTTTGACATTGAAGTAAGCACTTCAACATCCGATTTAGAGTTTTATACATTGGGCTCTGTAAAAGCACATGGTAATTCAAATACAACGCTTAATTACAGTTTCCTTGATATGCAGCCAAACAAATCGGGCATAAGATACTACCGCCTGAAAGCGGTGGATGATGACAGTTCTTTTACCTATTCCGATATCGTATCTGTTGATTTTGATGGAGGACTATCAAGAGCGGGAAGTTTATATCCAAACCCTACTTCCTCGGTAATATATTATACGATCAACGAAAATAATACGAGCAATGTGGCAATAAGTATTATTGATATTACAGGAAGAGTGTTGCTTAAAAACGCAATCAATTCTGCCATAGGGGTAAATACTTTCTTAACAGATGTATCAAGCCTGCCACAGGGCATATATATTTTGCAATTCACAGATGGATTTGGAGCCCTTGAACAGAAGTTTGAGAAGTTTTGATAATTAAAAAAAGTGACACGCTGAGAATTAAATTCTGAGGTACCCGTTAATAAAAGAAGGGTACATTTTTTTGCCTGATTTGTAAAAACCTTTAAATTAGCCAGGATAAAGCTGGATAATAATTATCCTTACCAATCCGTTTAAACCGTTTAGTGATGATGTATAGGGCTCAATAACGCAAAATTCAAATAGGACTGGATATTATTTTAAGCCAACAATCTTTCAAGCTTCTCTTTCCATCTTTCCCAATCGGGCATTTCCTTTGTTTGTAAGTCGATAAACTTTTGGGTATGGTCACGGTATATCAGGTGGCAAAGTTCATGTACAATTACATATTCTATGCATGGTCTTGGAGCCTTTACTAATTCCGGATTCAAAATTATTTTACCATTTGGTGTACAACTACCCCACCGGGTAGACATTTCGAGTATATATAGTCCAGAAGGTTCAACATTGTATTTTTTAAATCGCTGAATAAATGATTCAGCAATCTCGGCGAATTTGATTTTAGCCTTTTCCCTATACCACCGCTTTAGCAAATTCTTTGCTTTTGATTTGTCTTTCGTGATTACTTCAATGAAACGACCTTTATATCTAGCCTCATTTCGTTTACCAATTATTACTTTCAATCGAAATTGCCTTCCCATATATAAATGGGTTTCGCCGCTTACATATTTTCTTGGTGGAGTTTTCGGATGAAAGGTTAAAAAGAATCCTTGTTGCTTTATTATCCAGGGTGCTTTTTTCTTTACAGTTTTCTTTACCTTTTCAATTGAAGCTCCGAATGGGGCTTTAACCAAAACATCAATATTTGGCGTAATCGTTATTCCCAAAGTTTTTCTATCAACAAAGCTTAATTGGAACTCTATTTTCCTTGAGCCAAATTGAACATGTTCTATCATTACCTGTAACGTATTTTAGCAACATCCACACATCTTGCTGCAATACTGTCAATTTCTTCATACGATAAAGGAATGTGATATTTATCCCTTACCTCATCAATCAGGTAATCGCCAATTAAGTGAATCATCTTTTTAGGTATATCTACATTATTGGAATACCAATCCACAACAATCATTTTCTTAATTATATTATCAATCTCAATGGCAGTTTCAACCAAAACCTGTTTTCGTGTTTCATCATCTGTAAATTTGCTTTTTAATTCCTCATTGGTTATGCCATAAAATGCTTTTGCCACATCTTTATCATTTAACGCAGCGGGTATATCAGAATCGGTGTGCGAAAGCACTGAATCCATAATAGTTTTAACCTTATTTAAGTATTGCGCTTCATTAATTCGCTTTTCTTCGTAATCACGAATAGTATCTTTCAGCATTTGAGAGAATTTTTTATAAAACGCCGGATCTTCATCCATTTTTTCGCTAATGTGTTTTGCTGTGCGCGAGGCAATTTTATCTGCTTTGGCTGCCTCACCGGTAGTCTTTTCTATTTCCTGCTGAAATTTCTCTTTATCAAAAATATTTACCAATTCAATTATAACTTTTACGTCTTCGGTTTGGATGTGTGTGTCAATCAGTTTCTGAATCTGCCCTTCATATTGCTTGTAATCTATCACATCGGAATAGCGTTGTAAAACTGCCATCCTTAGTTTTAAAAAGAATGCTAAATCATCTTTATATCGCTGAATGATTTTTTCATCGGTATTCTTATGAAATTCAACAGACGAAAATGCCAGCTTTAATATCCAGGCAAATGATAATAGCTTATCATAAAAAACAACGCGAATTGCCTCGTCTTTCAATAATTGCTGATAGGCTTCTGCATCTTTTTTGTTAATGATGGTTTTAAAAATATCCCATAACTCGGAATGTTTTTGCGGGAGCTTCTTTATTTCTTCGTTAATATTGGTTAGGGTTCCCTGTAAATCCTCCTCATCAAAATCTTGAAAGGAAGAATACATTTGAAGAGCATCATCCAAATGCTGAATTACTCCGTAATAATCAATGATGTACCCATAATCTTTATCAGGATGTACCCTATTAACCCGTGCAATGGCTTGCAACAAGGTATGTCCCTGTATATTTTTTGTTAGGTACAATACAGTGTTTTTGGGCTCATCAAAGCCGGTTAATAGTTTATCAACAACAATGATAATTTCGGGATTGTCTGCTTTCTTAAAACGATTGATAATATTTGTCTGATATTTCTTTGGTGTGCCATGCTCACTCATCATTTTTTTCCAAAATGCTTTTACAAGGTCACTGGGTTCTCCATAAGCGCTTTCCTCTCCTTCGCGTTCATCGGGTGGAGATATTAAAACTTCCGTGCTAACAATTCCTATTTCGTCTAAAAATTGCTTGTATCTAATTGCCGCTTCTTTACTTTGGCAAACTAACTGCCCCTTAAACGGCGTACCTTTAAAATTATCTCGGTAATGCAGACTTATGTCCCATGCTATGGCATAAATTTTTTGTTCAGCCACATTCAAATGGTCAGCGCGACTCATTTTTCTTTTTAAGTCGGCTTTTTGATATTGCGTTAACGGTTCAGCAACTAAATTAAAATAATCGTCAAGGGGCTTTTCGTTAACGGTTTGTTTTGCAAATCGTCCTTCATAAAGTAAAGGAACTACCGCTTTATCTTTTACTGCCTGGTCAACCGTGTAGGCATCTATAATTCCGCCAAACTTTGCTGCTGTGCTTTTATCTCTTTTAAAAAGCGGTGTTCCGGTCATTGCAATGTAACAGGCATTGGGCAAAGTTTTTTGCATTTCAATATTAAAGGTGCCGTGTTGAGTGCGGTGCCCTTCATCCACCAATACGAAAATGTCATGGCTTGTTAATGGGGTAGTTATCTTTTTTACGGCAGCTTCAAATTTATTAATCACTGTAGTGACCACAGCATCACTTTTGCTTTCTAAAAGCTCAACCAAACGTTGCCCTGTTGTTGCATTTTCTACAAACATTCCGCACTTACGAAATGTGCCGGTAATCTGGTCGTCTAAATCAATGCGGTCGGTTACTAAAATAATTTTGGGGTTGCGAATGTTAATCGCAATGGCTTGCGCCAGCATTACCATGGTTAGCGATTTGCCACTACCCTGTGTGTGCCAAATTACGCCCCCTTTTCTTTTTCCGACTTCAACCGATTGAAGGCGCTGCATGGCCTTTTTTACAGCAAAATATTGCTGATACCGGGCTATCTTTTTCTCTCCATTATCAAACAATACGAAATTGAAAAATAAATCCATTAACCTATCGGGGCGGCAAAGGCTAAATAAATACTCATCCTGTTTAGTTGGTAAAATGGTTTCTGTTTCTAAAGCATCAAAGTAGTTTCGCACGTATTTAAAGCGACCGGCAAATAACTTGTTTTTCTGTTCTATGCTTAAGGGTTTATTTCTTAAGTCAATTAATTGTTGTTTGTATTGCTGCGCTTCTTCCTTACTGTTAAATTTCTCTTCCCATTTACTCCAAAACTCTTCCGTAGTTCCATTGGTAGCATATAATGCAGTATCAGTGGCGATACTCATTATCAATTGGGCATAAACGTATAGGGCGCGAATACCATCTTCCTGCTGGCTGCGTAATTGCTGGCTGATAGCTTGCGCCAAAGGCTCTTTCATATCGGGGCGCTTGCATTCGATAATACAAAGCGGAATACCATTAACGAACAGCACAATATCGGGGCGGTAATGCTCTTTGCTGGTGCTGCGCATTACACTGTATTCTTCTGTTACATGAAATACATTATTATGTATGTTTTGCCAATCAATATATTGAAGGGTAAAACTCTTTTTATCGCCATCAATGCTTTGCTCAAAGGCTTTGCCAAGGGTGAGTAAATTATAGGCATGTTCACAGGCGGCAATATACCCCTCATTCATGGGCAGATCTTTTAATGCCTGTATACCGTTTTCAATATTAGCATCACTAAAAAGTGCTGTTTTAGTGCTGCTTACTTTTATGCTGTTTATCTCTTTAAGCTGCTTACGCAACACATCTTCTAAAATAATAGTGGTGGTTTTATTGCCACGTAAAGCCAATGCCTCATCTGGACTTAAATAGGTGTACCCCAATTTAACCAGCATTTGCAATGCCGGAATTTGCGAGATATGGTCTTCTATAAAACTAGGAGTTTGCATTAATTTGTGGGTTTTTTGCTATCCATTTTGTTAGCTCTGATTCCGTAAACCGGTCAAATTTGCCAATTGATTTTAATTTGTTTAAGCACTGCTCATAGTCAACAACCTCTAGTAATGGATTTATCAAAATTCTATAATTCAGTTTATCCGGTTCCGCTTAATTTAAAATCATACCCTTCCTTTAAATATTGATTGTCCAACGAAATATCAAAGCGATATTCTCTTTCATATGCAAATGCTGATTCCTTTCTAAATGCAACATGCTTGACCGTTTTTTTTAGCAAATGTTCTTTATTTACTCCAATTAGGTTTCTATATAATACTTTACCATAAGTAAGTGATATTATATTCGCAGGTAAGTTTTTATTAGAGTAATTGTTTTTAATTGATTTAATTAGTTCAAGTCTATCAAAACGCAACGCATATTTTCTTCGTTGTTCATCGTTTTTAGCATAAGTATCCCAAAATGCCAATGTCTCTTTACTATTTTCATGAAAACAACTAATTAGATGCATCTTTTGTCTTTTCAAAAGTTCATTAAATTTAATTGGAAACCCATTCAATAAATCTCCGATTCTTACACATTCCATCTTATCACCAAACTTATCAGAACGCGAAAACCATAAATTCCCCGTTCTTATAAATTCCAATAAAAACATTTCAGGCAAAAATTTAAATAAATATCTACCTGTTACATCTTTAGTTTTATATTCAGTCCACTCCATAAAACTTAAACCTTTAACCTTTTCTTACCCGTTAACAACACCTGCATCAATCCCTTTTTCTGTTCTTTCAATTTATCCAGCTTTTGCTGTAATAATCCCATCTCCTTATCAGCGGAAGATAGTATACCGACTATTGCGATTTGTTCTTCAAAAGACGGGTATGGAATTTTTACAATACAAAAATCATCAAAGCTGATTTGCTTTCCATCACGAATGCCAATGACAGCAGTAGCTAAATGACCGATGAAATCATACGACTTAAAATATTGCTTGTAAAACTCCTCATTAATTTTCTTACGAGGTTTTAGCACTGTATACGCCGGGCTTACAATTCCTCTATAATAAGAATATTCTAAGCCTCCCTGAAAAGAACGAAGACTAATTACAAAATCTCCTTTTTCTACAAGTTTAAATGATTCAGTGCCGCTTGTTGGCATTGTAACCCGCCCTTCCAACATACTTCTTGGAATAATGCCTTTGTCCTGTGTTGCAGAAAGCAATTCTTCACTATCAAAACCTTTCACCGAAACATTTTTAAATATGTCGCCAGCATTATATTTTTTCCATTCCCCCTTAAAACCCTTCAACCTTTTCTTGCCTGTAAGCAACTGTTGCATTAGCCATTTTTTGCGTAGTTCTTTTTGGGTAATTAGTGCCTGTGTTTTTGTAATGGCTTTATCCCAGGTAGAAAGTAGTTGGGCTATGGCTAGCTGTTCCCTAATCTTCTTTGGTAATATAATCTTATGCAAGTAAATTGGAGTCTGGCTTACAAGTGGCTGCCCTCCCTTACTTCTTAATTTTGAAATATCTTCTTGCTGAAGTTTATAAGTAAGAAAAAGTATATCAACATCATTTGCAAAATCTCTTGTTACAAGCGCATTATCTGTAATCCAACAAGGTTCATTTATAAACCGCGTAATGCCACAATATTCACCAACTCTGCCAATTATAATTTTTTCTCCTTCAGAATTATACTCAGCTGCATAACCCATTATTCCATTACCTCCATAAACAGGATAAATATTTTCATTAATTGGGTTATCAAGTAATAAAGAAGGTTTGCTTTTACCGGAAGAAAGTTTGAATAGTTTTCCCAATTCAGTCATCTGCCAATCTTTTGGCAAGTTTCCAAACTTTGTGAGCTTATTGACAGTTATATTTTCTTTTAATGTAGCAGTCGTCATATTACTTATTCATTATTGATTTAGCATGATATTCAATATGACTAAAAATTGTATTTCCAAACTCATTACAAAGTGTTTCAATTTCAGAGGGTGTAAGTGGTTTGTGTAACAACCTTGGTTCAACAAAACGTTCGGTACCAATAGAAGTAACTTTACCTTCCAATATATCCTCTCTTGAATAACTTACTAAAATTTCAGGATTACCGCCACCCTTCCCATAAAGTTTTCCATCTTCTCTTTTCTCAATAGTTCCATATAAAGCTCCTTTAGCGTCAAAGTGTGCTATCCTAATTTCTGGATTATTCATAAGAGTTATTTTCATTTCCTCGCCAAGAAATGCACGATTGTCTAAACCGGGAATAAATTTTTTCCTGTAAATTTCATATTTAAGAAATTCAAATATAATTTCAACATTATATCTGCAGCCAAATGGGTTTTTTAAAGTTCCTTTTTTAAAAGCCCCATATAAAGCTTCAATATTAATTGTTGTATCTGCGCTAATCATAGCTTCAGATAAAAGTGAACGCAATTTAATTGAAATTTTATCAGAACTTTTACCATCAAAATATAAGGAAATATGCCGTCCTCCATTTATCTTATCAATAGCACCAGTTAACACATTTATATAATGTGAAGGTTTTGCAAAAAACTTGTCGAATTTTTGTATTTTATTTATTAATCCAATAATTAATGCTGAAAGCCATCCATCATAAATTTTAAGAAATACTTCTTTATTAAATTGTTCCTGCAAATCATCTCCTGTATCAATACTTTCTAGTTCTCTTTCAAAAATATTAATTCTTTTATCTAGGTCTTCCGACTCATCAATATTTTTTCCTTCAACAGCATCCAACACTAATTGCTGAGAACGTATAATTAAACCTGCTGTAAAATCAAAAAATAAAGAACTGTCGCCGCCATAACCCTGTATATCGCCTATATATTGGTTATAAATACCCCGTTCATTTGTTTTTACCCAAAAGGGTGGGTAGCCAAAAGCAATTAATAACAGGTTGGTTAAAATTCTTGCCGTGCGTCCGTTGCCATCGTAAAACGGGTGTATAATAACATAATCCAAATGAAACTGCAATGCCACTGTAACCGGGTGTGGGGCATCTTTTTTATGTTGGGTAATGGCATCTATTGCTGCATTGGTTTTATTAAGCAGTTCATGCATCTTTTCGGGTACTTCAGCCGGCGGGGCAAATTCAAATTTTTCGTTTTTGTAATTAAAAATATAGTTGGGTTCTGTTTTCCACTTGCCTATATTCTTTTTCTTTTCAGCGTCTTCTTCGTGCATAATGCCGTTGTGTATGTCTTTTATCCTCTTTTCAGAAAGCCGCACTTCACCTTTACCAATTTTAAGAATTTCAGCAATCACCTCATCATGTCCTTTCATTTCAAGCACATCCTTTATTGGTTTGCCGCCAACTGTAAGGTTACCTACCATAACACTGCGTGTTTCATCCATAGTAAGCGTGTTACCTTCCATAGAGTTGGAATAATAATTCCAATCAAGCCTGAATTTGTAATTGATTTTCTTTTTCACGTCAGCACTCAATTCGCCATACGAATTTATCTTTTGCTGTAGTGCATCAATTTGTATTAGTTTATCTTGGTAGCTCATGTAGTTAGTATTTATTAACCTGCATATTTATATACAACAGATTAATTATTTAAAAATTGGAATTACACAATAGTTGCCTGTGGGAGATTTAATATATACCATTTTACGATTTTCACCCCTATCAAAAATTGCTGCCTCCGTATCTGGAACAAAATTCACCTCATCAAGAATGTCCTCAATTTCAGCATCTCTATTAAGTTCCTTAAATAGTTCTTTTATTGAATCAAGTTTATCTTTACCAATAATATCCTCAAGTTCCTTATAACTTTTAATAGGTTTCATACTCCCAATTCTTTTAAATACTTATCCATTTCCACCTGCACTGTTTTTAATTCGTTTTCAAGTGCAACAATTTCTTTTTGTACGGCAGCAATATCCACTTCAGTTTCTTCCTCAAAAGTGTCTACATAGCGTGGTATGTTAAGGTTAAAATCGTTTTCTTTTATCTCGTCAAAAGTGGCTACGTAGCTAAACTTATCTTCCACAATGCCAGGCTTTAAACTGCCGGCAGAAAATTTACGGTAGGTATCAACAATGTGGCCAATATCGGTAGCGCGTAATTTATTCTGGTTTTTGCCGGCTTCGTATTGCTGGCTGGCATCAATAAATAATACGTTTTGGTTTTCGCCTTTGCCCCTGTTAAAAATTAAAATAGCAGCCGGTATACCGGTGCCAAAGAACAGGTTAGCCGGCAAACCAATAACGGCTTCTAAAATATTTTCTTCAATGGTTTTTTGGCGTATTTTCCCTTCACTGCTCCCACGGAATAACACACCATGGGGTACTACTACACCCACCCTGCCAGTGCCTTCAACAGTGGTCTCAATCATGTGGGTTATAAAAGCCCAATCGCCTTTACTTTTTGGCGGCACACCGCGCCAAAACCGGTTGTACTTGTCAGTTTCGGGGTCAAAGCTGGTTGCAGATTTGTTATCTTCCGTATCATCAACCTTTCCCCATTTATCTAAACTAAATGGCGGATTAGCTACTACGGTATCAAACTTCATCAGTTCATCGCCTTCTTTTAGTTTCGGGTTTCTTATGGTATCGCCCCAACGAATGGTGGCATTATCAAAGCCATGCAAAAACATATTCATTACGGCTAAAGCCCATGTGCTTCCGTTGGCTTCCTGTCCGTACAACGAGAAATTATCAGAGCCAACTTCACGCCCTGCTTTAATTAACAACGACCCCGAACCGCAAGTGGGATCGGCAATACGCGCACCGGGTTTAGATTTGGTGAGTTTGGCTAAAAGAGTTGATACCTCGCTTGGCGTAAAAAACTCGCCGGCTTTTTTACCTGCCTCACTGGCAAAGTTGGCAATCAGAAACTCGTAAGAGTCACCAATAATATCATTGCGCTCTAAATGAGATGGCGTGAGGTCCATTTTACTGAAATCAATCAGCAGATTTTTAAGGCGTGTGTTTTTGTCTTTGGTATCACCCAGGTTACTGCTGTTAAAACTTATATTACGGAAAATGCCGCTTCCATCTTCACTGCTTAATTTTTCGCGGTTGGCTTCTTCCAGGTCGGTTAGGGCAATATCAATAAGCTCGCCCACATTATTTTCGTTGCGGCGTTCGTATAAGTAATCAAAGGTGCTGCTCTCCGGCAAAATAAACCGCTCAAGCTTCATGGCGCGTTCAGCGCGTTCTTCATCGCCTTTATATTTGTCTAAATGTTTTTTGTATAGGTCTTTATACATATCACTTACGTACTTTAAGAAAAGCATGGTAAGGATGTAGTCTTTATATTGGCTGGGATCAATAATGCCGCGAAAAGTGTCGCAGGCTTTCCACACGATTTGGTTAATGTCTTTTTGGGTGATTTTATTTTCCATTGAACTTTACTTTAATGAGTTTGATAATAATTGCTCAATATATTGCTCTTTTAAATTTGACAATTTATTTTGAATAGTATGTTCCTGTTTTCTTAGGGCATTAATTTTAAGGATAGCGTTTTGCTTTTCGATTGAAGGAATAGCCACTTCCAACTCTAATAATACAGCTTTTGAAATAGATTGCAGCGCCGAGCCGATGGCTCTACCTTTTAACCAGGCCTGTATTGTTGGGCTATTTATGTACCATGCTAAAAATTCAGATGATAAGATTTTCTTAGAATCTTCATTAATACGTATTACCATAAAAGTAGAAGAAGCCACACAAGTGCCGTTATGTTCCTCATAAACTGTTGCAAAGTTTTTACTCCCCTTTGCTGCAAATAAAATATCACCTGGTTGTAAAAGGTGCCGCTTTGTTTGGTTTGTTAAGTTAAGGTCTTTAATTAGATTAGCGGAAAGAATACCACTATCGGTAAAATGCTTGGCTTGCAGGTAAACAACTTCGCCGGTATAATCAGTCTTAACATAGATACCGGATTGGATGGATGAGATGGTTTGTAGGGTTGTTTTCAAAATTAATTTTATTGTAATGAAGCTACAAAGATATAAATATCATCCAATTAACAAAAAATATATTTGAGTATATTTATTACGAAATGATAATATTTTATCTATTTAATTGATATTCAATGTAATAAAATATATTCAATCTATTAGGTTTGGCATAATATTAGTATTTAAGCAGCACTATGAAAAATACTAAACCTAATATAACGTGCGAATGTGGCGAACTTGTTTTTAAAACCACACAAATTGACGATTTCATCTTACCGGCTTATAGCGATAAGGCGTTTTATGTTTGTGAGCATTGTAAAAAGGGATACACTGAAACGGGCGAATACTTTTGCATGGAGGACGTTCTGAAAACGTTGTTTAGAATATTTAATTAAGTCGGTTTATGAGAAAGAAAATGAAGGCAATGACCAGAAAGAAAAATAAGAGGTTAAGAAAATTAACGCCTAAAAAATTTGTAGGACAGTTTTATAAAAGGAATCGGGCTTTAATGACTGAACTTGCTTACGATTAATCAAACTAAAACCCCGACAGGTTTCTTTCTAATTAAATTTAAAAACGTCCGATAATATACACCCCTTTAAACAGGGGAGGTTATAGAGGGGTTTTAGTGAAAAAGCTGAACCCTTATTTATTTGGAGGAGTATTATTTATAAATTATTTTGTAACCAGCACTTTCCCTACCTTTATACCCTCTTCCGATTTCACCGTCACAAAATACATTCCTTCATCGTTCAACTCAAAAGTTAAGCGGGTAACCCCTAAATCCCCAGAATGGGATTTTAGAACGGTTTGCCCGAGCAGGTTGGTAACTATTATTGCATCAATAGGCTTGGTGGAAAAAATAGTTATTTCTCCCCCGGTTGGATTGGGATAAATTGATAACTGATAACTGTTAGCTGATAATTGATTCAACCCGGTCACTGTAATATTCATCGAATCCGATGCAGTACTGCAACCGTTAGCTTCATTAGCTACAATAACCCAATATTCACCCGATTCGGTAATTATTAGGTCCTGGCTGGTATCGCCATTAAGTAATATACCATTTATGTACCACTGATTATCATATACAGCGCTTGAAGTGAGTGTATCTCCATGCCGGTAGAATGTCGGTTTATTAGGGGAAGCTATTACAGTTACTACTATTGAGTCATTTGCTACGCAAGTAAGAGAATCGTTAATGTATGTTCCTCCCCTCACTAAATAGGTGGTGGTGGTAGCGGGGCCGGCAATAACTGTATCGCCGGTTGAACTGCTAAGTCCTGTAGAGGGGCTCCATAAATATTCCGGAGCGCCATTAGCTATAAGAGTAGTATTTGTTCCCTGGCAAATGGAAGCAGAGGGGGGACTGACACTAATTATTGGCATGTTATCAACACTTACAGTAAATGTATCTGATGGTGATACACAACCGGCCGCACTGGTACCGGTAATGGTATAGGTGAATGTAATGGTTGGGTTAGCAACAATGGTGTCGCCAATGGTATCACTTATACCTGTAAATGGCCCCCACAGATAAGTGGCTGCGCCACCTGCAATAATTGTAGTACTTGTTCCGGTACAAAACCCGGGGTTGGGCGGGTTAATACTAACATTAGGTACGGGATTAACAGTTAATACTACAGTATCGGGTGTTGAATAGCAACCTGCTGAATTGCCAACAACTACATAAGTAGTAGTTACCGTTGGGTTAGCATTTACACTGTCATAAGCGGTAGTGTCAAGTCCTGTCAACGGTGTCCATTGAAAGCCATTGGCACCACCTTCATAAAGGGTTATAGTCTGCCCATTGCAGAACGAAGTGGTAGTGGCGGGGTAAACATAAATAGAGGGCACCGGATTTACTGTAATAAATGAAGTATCTGTTGCTGAACAGGTTGGTTCCATAACCACGTATGTGGTGCTAATGCTGGGTGTGGCAACTACCGATGAGCCGGTTGAACTGCTTAAACTCCACATA
This sequence comes from Chitinophagales bacterium, assembly GCA_963770495.1. GTDB lineage: Bacteria > Bacteroidota > Bacteroidia > Chitinophagales > CAVYQA01 > CAVYQA01. The sequence goes on from CAVYQA010000004.1 coordinate 130,683, forward strand.
GGGCTCCAGGTGTACGATGAGGCGCCGCTGGCAGTAAGCGTAACGGTTTGTCCGTTGCAAAGAGTTGCCGAACCCGGATTAATTTTTAAAGCGGGGGCTTTGGTAGTGGTATCAACTGTTACCACAATGGTAGCGTTACCAAGACAGGTAGTTCCGGTAATGGTGTAAGTAGTGGTAACCGATGGTGTGGCAATAACGTTGTAACCAATGCTATCCTGCAAGGAACTGCCCGGCGACCAAGAGTAAGTATTGTAGCCCTGTGCGGTTAAGGCAATGGACACACCGCGGCAAATATGTGGGTTAAGCGGCAGGGTAGTTATGGGTGCCGAACATGGCGATAACTCTCTTACCAATTGATTGGTTTCATCAGCAAAAAATATATTGCCGACGTGATCTGTTATGCTTCCTAACGGAAACCAGAACTTTGCCGTGTCGGGGTTGCCTTCGTAATTGTTATAGCCTCTTGTGCCATTACCCGCAATAGATTTAATAGTATCATCCACATTTACACGCCTTACATAATTGCCCGTGTAATAGGCATATTCCGTAAAATAAATATTGCCCGAATCATCTACACAGGCATCAAAAGGCAAAGCCATTGATGCCTGTGTTGCAGGACCTCCATCGCCACTATGCCCTGCCGAGCCATTGCCGCATACAGTGGTAATGATGCCGCTTAAATCTACCTTCCTTATATAAACAAAAGTGCATATGTAAATATTGCCGGATGTATCACAATGAACACCCAATGGTTCATTTATGCCAGCATCGGTAGCCTGGCCACCATCCCCATAATCACTTTTTACACCAGTGCCGGCAAACGTAGTAATAATATCGTTTGTATCTATTTTACGCACCACGTTGTTAAACGCGTCGCAAAAATACACGTTGCCAAATTTGTCAACAGTAATACCATAAGGGTTGCTCATGGTGGCACTATCGCCCGGGCCGCCATCACCGGTGTAGCCGTAGGCTCCGGTACCTGCTATAGTTGAAATTATTCCATTGTTATCTACTTTTCTTATGCGGCGGTTATTCCAATCGGATATAAAAACACCACGTGGACTCCACGCCACCCCCCATGGTTCTGATAAACTTGCATCAGTAGCCGGATGCCCGTCATTCAATACCCATCCGGAGTCGCTTCTTCCGGCAAAAGTGGTCATAATACCATCCACATCTACTTTTCTTATGCGGCTATTGGTTTCATCGCATATATATAAATTGCCACTGTCATCCACAGCCACACTCGATGGGCCATTTAATCCTGCCAGCGTAGCAGGCCCTCCATCGCCGCTATAACTGCCAAAACTGCCACTCCCAACGCCATTGCCGGCAACCGTACTGATGATGTATTTTTGTGCATGTGCAATAGGGCTTATGCCAACACTTAATAACAAGAAAAGAACGGAAATTTTAAATTTCATGAAAACTTATTTTATCGGGTAATCAATAGCAACGTTGTTGAGAACAAAAACAACAAATAAAATTGTATATAATTTTTTAATTGTGATATTACTTTCTCTTTGCCCTAAGTTATTAATTCTTGCAATAATATGCAATTAATTTGGCATTTTGATTTCAGGAATTATCATTTTCACGGCTGAGGAAGCGGCTAGCATTATTAAGCGTGGAAGAAATGATGTTCTATCCATAGCGCTAAAATCTGTATGCAGAAATACTTTTATTAGCTTAGAGGCATGAAAAAATGTTTACTTACTATTTTAGCACTATTTGTTATTACTATGTCAATCTGCCAAGTTCAAAGTCCTATCCTTTGGGGAATGACGACGGCCGGAGGAACGCTGAGCTTAGGCAATATTTTTAAAACGAATACTGTAGGTACAACAACCGATATGTATGATTTTGGCAGAAATACCGATGGGAAGGTCCCTTATGGCTCGTTGATTAAGGCCAGGCTTAATGCATCTATCAAAGACTGCCCCATGGGTGGCATCCAGTCGCTCTCAAATGTTAATATACCCCCAATAATAGGAATTAGTGGTTCTAAAAAGAATTATTGGGATAAATATTGCAATACTAAGTAATATTTTAAGAAATGCTTTTACAGTTTTATTCATAACTGAACTTTTAAAATTAAAATAATTATATCATTTCACCTTATCCTGAAAATACTTTTTCATCAAATCCTTAAATTCTTGTGAGTTACGGATGTTATCAAGGTCTGTATCTACTTGAATGTGTTCATAATCGTTATATCCGTAAAGTATAGAAGTCTCTAAATACTTTATGGCATTTTCTTTATCATTTTTAAGGGAATAGCAACATGAAATATCATATGCCTTGTTTTTATCCTTATGATTGTTAAGATATTTTAATATAACTTCAATAGCTTTGGAATAATCTTTCCAATCATAATAAACCATTTCCATATATGCAGAGGTATCAACTTGATTAATGAATTTAGTGAACTCATCATTATTATCAAGAAATAAGTAAAGACTGTCATCATTTCGTTGAAATACAAATTGCAATTTTTCTCCGGCGTGAATAGCTTTTGAAAGATAGGGAATACATTCTGAAGGTTTTTTTATTTGTGCATATAAATGCGCTAAATCCAAAAAGTATTCTTTAGTATTTTTTACAGAATCCGGGACATCCATAAATAAATTTACAGCACTGATGGTATCCTTTAATGACAAATATAGGTTACCAAGTTGGGCTCTGTAATATTCAGCAGGGCATAATTTTACTAATTGTTGAAAATAGGGTAATGCTTTATTGTATAAATGTTTACCGCCGATTTCCCATGGGGCATAGTAATAATTAATAATTCCTCTCAATGCATCTTGATTATTTGGAAAATCTGTAACACCTTTTTTAAGAATTTCCTCACATTTGTTTGAATCACCCATTTCATTATAAATATTAGCTATCTCAGCATAAAAATCAGCTCCATGTCCCTTGCTTGGGATTTCATATCCGTAACCAGAGGTATTTCTGTAATTATATCCTATTATAAATAATGAATCTGCCTTCTCTTTATTTTTATAAATATCGTTCTCCAAAACATATAAATAAGGATAAACATAATCCGTATCACCTGAAGTAAGTTCATCATTACATATCATTAATAATTCATTATATCTCTTCTTTTTTATATAACAATACGCAGGAAGTCTCAAGTCATCATAAAAATGATCCATTACGTTTCCTCTATGTTGAAAATAATAATCTGTTAAATTAATAACTGAATCAATTCCATTTTTGCTTTCAATAAAGGGATGAGACATATCCGAAGAAGGGCACATTAATATATCCCTTAAATAAAAAAAAACTTCCGGCTGTGAAGGATTCAATGAAAAACTTTTTTGATAATAGTATCTCGCATTAATATTATTTAGTGGCTCCCTGGAATGATAAAAATCCCCTAATGCATTGAGATAAGGTATATTGTTTGTATCTGTTTTTAAAAGGTTCTGAAGCATTATTTCGGCTTTTCCATAATCCATTCTTAAGGATAGTTCTTTATAAGGTAATACCCATTTTGGAGCTTTTTTGTTAGCTATAGATGCATAATATGAAATGGAATCATCAACATTAAATGGAATATCACTATATAATCCAGAAAAAGATATGCTCTCAAAAACTTCAGCAATTGAGGCATATGTATTCGGATAATTATAACCCAGATTTATGCTATGATTAAGTGTTTTAATAATATTTTTTAATGGAGTGATATCGTGAAAAATACTATCATTAAAATAAATTGTAAGCGCATCAGAACCTCCCACAGAAATCATCATTGAATGTAAATCTTTCTGAGCCTTTAAATAAAGATACCTGGGATATAACTGATTATAATACATAGCCGAACTATCACCAATTAAATCCATTGCCTTTTTCATTATTTTGCAATGAATTTCATAATAGTTTTTGGATTGGGATTCTGAAAAATCCGGCTTAATAAGAATAATATTTATTGCAATTTGCGCTTCATCAAGCAACTTACTCACATAGTAATCTTTAACAGGTTGAAGCTCGTCCTCAGAATATTTCATTTGAAGAATTGAAAAAACAGAATCGGCGCTATTATTGCCAAGAAATTTCCCTTCCTTACACAGTTTTTTTATTGCAAAATATCCTATTCTTAGGGCTGAGTCCTTAAAATTCAGATCATCGTTTGCATTGCGTGCAGCAAGCAGTTGGGTGGAAAAGTTATCGGCACCACTTACTTGGTCTTTGGAAATTTGTTCAGTAAAATCTTTATCATCTTGGGACATTATTCGACTGTTATACATGTTGCAGCAGTAACAGGGTGTTTGAATGTTTCCTAATGTTTTAGTATCTTTCTTCACTTGATGTATAACATAGTCCTGCAATTCATCAGCCGTTACTTTTCCGTCGCTATCTGCATCGGCTTTCCCAGCTAAACCATTGATCAGGTACCAGGTGAAAACTCCATGCCCGTTACCCCAACGCTTATCCTCATAAGAAACTTCGTTTGGACTGCAGGAAAGAAAAAGTAATTCACCTGCAGGTTTTTCAATTATACTCTGATAGGTATCAGCCAATCCTTGCTTACCCCCTGGAATATCATCGGTGCGACAAGCATCTATAATTAGTGTGACATTTACTTTAGCAGTAGTGTATTCCTGTATCCTGTTCTTTAATTTCCCAATATCAACTGTGCCCGTTACAGCATAATTATTTTTATCGCCAGCAGGATTGGCATCATAAGCAAGGAAATAGGATTCATTGGCATCAACCGCATCGCCATGTCCTGAAAAATAAAAAATAATATTATCACCAGGGGCAGGATTTTTTTGTTTAAGCCAACTCAAGCTTCGTACATATATATTTGCTGCCGTGGCTTCTTCGTCAGTAAGAAGCCGGATATTTTCTTCAGGAATATTTCCGCCTGCTTTGGAACGTAGAAATTGATAAAATAAAATTGCATCATCTGTGGCATAATTCAGTGGATGAACAAACTTGTAATTAGAAATGCCAACAACTATTGCATAGGTTTTCCCGGTTGCTGTTTGCGTTTGTTGGTTGGCTGAAACAGCAAAACCCTTTGTTGTTTGCGCCAATGAAAATCCTTTAATTAATAAAAGTATAAGTATGGTTATACCTATTTTCTTCATAATCAATAAAATCTGATAATTAAAAATAGTTATTTTGCTACACTTTTAAATTTAATTTTTTGTATTGACCATTCCTCCGGAGCTTTCATTGTTTCAACTGACCGTGTTGTCGCATTCAGGTTTGTAATTAACTCCTCCAACGGATTATTACTTACGCCACGGGTAGTGATTCCTTCCTGTTCAATTATTTCGGGATTAGGCAAAGGTTCCGCAGAAGTAAGGCAAATAATATGGTCAACGCCGAATGGTGTATCTACGTTTACCTCAGACTTATAAAGTTCTTCAACTGAATCTTTCAGGTTTATAGGCAAATAATTTTCAATACTGCTGGCATAGTTTGGAAAGAGCTTTGTTATGCTGCCATCCTCACTAATTACAAAAACATAAACCCATCTTTTCTTAACACTATCAGAATTAATTAATGGAGTATTTCGTCGGATGTACATTTTATATTGTTCTCCTGAATCCACAGTACCACCTTGTATTATGTTTCCGCTTTTAGTGTTCTTAAAATAAATGCTGTATGGGAATGCTCCAACTCCATCCCGGCTATCAAGGGTAAGCCACGATTTAATCCTGCTCAGTTTCCACAGGTTTTCACACAGTTTATCACACAAATTATTTTCCTGTGTAGTGTCAAGAATAAGTAAACTGCTCTTCACCGGGTATTCTGAAGCGCTATCAACATTAAAATCAGTTTTCAATATCTGGTAACCGAATTGGTTATTTTTTATACCTCCGGCAAGAAAGTAATCTGAATTTCCCATTGAAGAAACTACAACAGTTGAATATTTATTTTTGATTTCAGATGTCATTTTTGCCATGAGGTCATTATAAACAGGCAAATGAACCAACATGGTCTTTCCATTTTGAACATATTTCGATAATGAATCTGTATTTAGGGTTGCTCCAATCATGTGTTCATTTTTACTATCAATAACAAACCATTTGCCTTCATTATAATAAAGCATATAGTCGTGTTGGGTATTATTTTCACCAACTACAGTCATATTATTTTTTTTCATCCATACGGCAATTTGGTTTTCCATTTGCAGAAATTTATTTCTGCTGACAGCAATAGTTGGAATGCACAACATCAGTTTATTCCCCGGAGCAAAGGAGTAGCGGCTGATTTCAAACACAGTTCCCGCAATTAAGTCAGCCTGATTGCCCAAAATAATTTTTGCGTTTGATTCAAAGAGCGTTACGCCACTTTCAACTTCAATAGTTATTTTCTTATTTAAACTGACCAACTCAGTTCCTTCTTCAATGCCTGCAGCTTTTCCAGCTTCAAGAATTATCGTGTTATCAGGTAAAATTTTTTTCGCAACAATGTGATTCAAATTTTCTAAAGTACCTGAGCCAAAAAGATTGCGTTTAAGTCGCTCATCTGTTCCACCTATCACGGGCACCATGTCTCTTCCCATATTTTTAATTTCAGTGCACATGGAATAAAATAAATCGGAAGCTGAAATATATGAGTTGTTTCTTTTCATAACATCCATAAATGCTTTAGTAAAGCAGCTGTAATAAATTCCATCTGGAAATCGTGCTTGATATTCAAGCTGAAAATCTTGGCAGGCGCTCAGAATTAGCGCTCCTTCTTTTTCAGGCTGTGGAGAAATGGATGCATCAGAAATGGTATCATTGGAAGGAGTTACCGATTGAGTTAATATATCAAGACCCCGTGCAATGGCGCCACTGTGACAAGACTCAAACATGGCTGTTACAATAACCCCTTTTTTCAGGAGCGCCTCAAGAAATTGTGCAATCTCTATGTCACGAATATCTTTCCCATAAAAAATGCCATCAGCAGGTACAATTGTTTCATCCATCTTATCGGGTTTATGAGAAAGAGTATTCATCATCTGGGAACCATGTCCGGCGAAATAAAAAAAGAAAACATCTCCCTTTTTACATTTATCTAATAGATCATAGAACGCAAGAATGATTTCATCACGAGTTGCATTTTCATTGAGTATTGTAGTAGTGTTCTGTGGAAGAAAACCAAACCGGGTTGAAAGGATTTGATTAATAATAGTGACATCATTTACGCAAGCTTTCAGATCATGTATATCCGATCGGGCAAGCTTTTGTCCGTGATTTGAGGTATCCGGGTGTATATAATGATCAATTCCGATGAGTAAGGCGTAGTTCTCAGCATTACAATTCTTAAAAGGCAAGCCTGAAAAGAAGAAGATTAAAAAGATAATACGGTTTCTCATTAAAATCTAATTAAATCAGTAACAATATAAATACTTTTTATTTTAATATGGCGTTTATGTTGTGTTTTTTCAATAATTATAACGTAAGTATATTGGATTAAATTATACTTTATTATTTAAAATAAATAGATTGTGTTCCCAATATGACTGAAATATACTTTATAAAGACAAAGTTTTTTTTAGGTATTAAGAAAAACATTTTGTTTTTATTCTTTTGCCTTATTTTATTTAATAAGAGTATTCATGCCCAAACACCTGAATTGGTTTTACCGGTAGGCCATACTCATTGGATTACCTCGGCTGAATTTAGCCCTGATGGGAAATACTTATTAACTTCTTCATTTGGTGAAACTACCAAAATCTGGGAAGTTAGTTCTGGAAAATTATTGCATACCCTAACAGGACATTCAAATTATGTTTTTTCAGCTAATTTTAGTCCAGATGGTAAATATGTGGTAACTGCTGGTGGGGATAGCACTGGCAAAATCTGGGATGCAGAAACAGGAAGCTTACTCCGTACACTTATGGGACATTCAGCCTATGTTGAATCTACAAATTTTAGCCCCAAAGGGAAATATATTGTAACAACATCAGATGATAAAACCGCCAAAATATGGGAAGCTAATACTGGAAAATTATTATATACTCTTTCTGGAAATTCAAAGCAAGTTACATCGGCTAATTTTAGTCCGGATAGTAAATATGTTGTAACAACATCAACTGATAATTTAGCCAAAATATGGGATGCTAACAATGGGAAATTACTATATACCCTATCAGGAAAATCAAGGACTGTAAGTTCAGCTGATTTTAGTATAGATGGAAAATATTTAATAACGGCTTCATTAGATAGTACTGCCAAAATATGGGAAGTAAATACAGGGAAGTTAATACATACACTTAAAGGACATTCAGATGCGGTTTGGTCAGCCAATTTTAGTCCGGATGGTAAATGTGCAATAACAACTTCAGCTGATAATACAGCCAAAATTTGGGAGGTGAGTACTGGGGAATTACTTCATACACTTAAAGGGCATTCATCTGATATTGGATCAGCTAATTTCAGCCGGGATGGTCAATATGTGGTTACAGCATCCAGTGATAATACCGCCAAAATATGGGAGGTTAGTACTGGAAAATTACTTCATACTGTTTCAGGACATTCACAACCGTTAGGTGCAGTCAATTTCAGCCAAGATGGAAAATATGTGGTAACGGCTTCATACGATAGAACCGCCAAAATATGGGAGGTTAATACTGGGAAATTATTACATACTCTTTCAGGGCATTCAACGCAAGTTGAATCAACAAATTTCAGTCCAGATGGTAAGTATGTAGTAACAGCTTCAGCTGACCATACTGCCAAAATATGGGAAGTTAATACTGGGAAATTATTACATACTTTATCTGGTCATTCAAAAATGGTTAGTTCAGCTAATTTCAGCCCTGACGGAAAATATGTGGTAACGTCATCAGGGGATAGCACCGCAAAAATCTGGGAAGTTGAAACTGGAAAGTTACTCTATACTCTTTCAGGATATTCAAGTTGGGTTAATTCAGCTAATTTTAGCTATGATGGTAAATATATTATTACAGCCTCAGCTGATACTACCAAAATTTGGGAAGTTAGTACTGATAAAATACTTCATACTTTTTCAGGACATATTGGTTGGATTTGGTCAGCCAATTTCAGCCCTGATGGAAAATATTTTGTAACAGCATCATCCGATAAAACCGCCAAAATTTGGGAAGTGACTACAGGAGATTTATTACAAACATTGGAAGGACATACAGATGTAGTTGTATCAGCCAATTTTAGCCCTGATGGAAAATATGTGATTACAACTTCTTGGGATAAATCCTCCAAAATATGGGAAGTCAATTCGGGTAAAGTACTACGTACTTTTTCGGACAAGTCAAATGGGGTTAATTCAGCTGTTTTCAGTCCCGATGGAAATTACATTTTGACAGCTTCAAGTGATGGTACCGCTAAAACTTGGGAGGTTAACTCTGGAAAATTACAAAATACACTTGGAGGAAATATTGGAATAGTTGAGTCAGCCTGTTTTAGCTCCAATGAGAAATACATACTTACAACCTGTGGTGCAGATCAATCTATTTATGATTCTACTGGTAAACTCATATATAAATACATTTTAGTAGACAGCACAGATTGGTTAGCAATAGATGCCTATGGACGTTTTGATGGCACACCAAATGCCCGCAAACAGATTTATTACGTTTGTGGCGATGAGATAATTGATCTCGACCAGATTAAAACCTTGTGCTGGGAGCCGGGTTTAGTTGAAAAACTAATGGGTGTAAATAAAGAGCCCATCACAGCTAAAAAACTCACCGATTTACAAATCTGTGATTATACTCCGGTAGTTTCGGATAATGAATCAACAGACTCACTAACGTATAAATTTGAAATTACCGAGCGAAAGGGAGGAATAGGAAATGCTGTTATATCAGTAAATGGAAAAGAAGTGATTACTATTCCTAAAGAAGGATTAAAAAGTTTAGATAGTAATCGTTATTTGTTAATTATAAAGAGAGAACAGGTTGAACCCTACTTTGTACCAGGGCAGGATAACAATGTGAGTGTATATGTTACAACAGCCTCAAACGAAATTAAATCACGGGGAATGGTTGTTGATGAGCCTTCGGAGGAAAATAAGAAGTTGGTGAATCCCGATTTATATGCTGTGGTTGTCGGCATAAGCGATTACAAGAGTCCTGCCCTTCATCTAAACTATGCCGCTAAAGATGCCAAAGATTTTTCTTCGGCATTGCAAGCATCGGCGACTAAATTATTCGATGGACAGGATGGTAAAGAACATGTTCATATTTACACTTTTAATGGAGACACAGGACAACATAACGCTTCCCTGCTTCCTCTTAAACAAAACCTCAGTGGCATTTTTGATAGCATTAATAAGAAAGCCACTTCATCGGATATAGTTGTAGTCTTCTTTGCGGGACATGGTATGTTATCAAACAACAATTTTTATTTCCTTACCGCAGATGCTTCCGGTCCTGAAATAGCAGGAGTTGAAAAAGAAGTAGCCATCAGCACCACTGAACTGGCAGATTGGCTTAAAATAAACAAAGCCCAAAAGCAGGTGGTGATATTAGATGCCTGTCACAGTGGGCAGGCAGTGCAGGACTTATATGCATTGAAAAGAGATATCCCATCAGACCAGCAGAGAGAATTAGACCGGCTTAATAGCAGAACAGGAACATTTATTTTGTCAGCCTCGGCAGCAGATCAATCCGCTTATGAATCATCTTCTTTTGGTCAGGGGTTGCTCACTTATTCATTACTAAATGGAATAAAAACAGGAGAAGGTCTTAGGGATGGGCAATACGTTGACGTCTCTAAATGGTTCTACTATGCCGAAGATGAGGTAACCAACCTGGCAAAAGGAATTAACGGTTTGCAGGAACCACAGGTATTCGGGCAGGCAAGTTTTGACATAGGTAAGGTGGATAGCAGTGTGCTAAATAAAATTAAACTTTCATCAAAAAAAATAATGTTTACCACAAGCAATTTTCATAATGAAAGTAATTTCAGAGATAATCTTTCACTCGGCAAAATGATGGACAATAAGCTAAATGAGTTAAACTATCAAAGTAATAGCTCAATGGGATTTTCAGCAAGTGACGAACAGAATGTTTATTCCATTAACGGTGCGTATAATATAATTGGGAATGCCATTACAGTCAAGGTTTTACTTTTATATAAGGAAGATAAAAAGTACGATTTCATTGTAAATGGAACAATGGATAATCTAAGTGATTTATCAAAACAAATAGTAAATAAGGTGGTAGAATGGATGGGAAAGTAACACTATTGAATATTGAGAAATTCATGAAACAATATTTAATAATAACATTTCTATTTTTGTTAATTTAAAATATAAAGGGGAATGAAAAAGATATTAATATTATTGTTAATAGTTATTTCTTTCAGTACTTTCGGGCAGGACACCAGAGGGTTTTCAGTTTCCGCATCAAACTCACCAATAACTCCAGGGCAAACCTATGCAGTAATTGTAGGTATTTCCACCTATCAACACATTCCTCAACTTAAATATGCCGACAGAGATGCAAAAGCATTTTATGATTTTCTCCTTTCCAAAAGCGGTGGAAGTATTGATAGTGACAACATCAAACTATTATTAAATGAAAAAGCAACCGGATATGCGATACGTAGTGCTATTAATCATTGGCTGATGGAAGAAAAGAAACCTCAGCGTAATGATGTTGTATATATTTATTTTGCGGGGCACGGAGACGCATTATCTGCTGAAGAAAGTTATCTGCTTGGATGGGATACCGATAACGGCGATCCTAATGTAGTATATGATGGGGGCTATAATATTGACATTTACCACCTTAAATTAAGAATAAAAAAACTCACTGATGATGGTGTGAAAGTTATATTAATTACCGATGCCTGCCGGGGAAATGAACTACCCCCCGGCGGTGAAAAAGGCAGACAATCATTGGAAAGTAATATTATGGAAATGAAGGAAGGGGAAATTCAGTTTACTTCCTGCTCCGCTGGCGAAGTATCTTTGGAAGACAGGGCATGGGGTGGTGGCAGGGGTCTCTTTTCCTACTGGTTGATTAACGGATTATATGGCTTGGCGGATAAAAATAATGACGGTTTTGTTACTGTAGGAGAATTAAAAGAATATTTAACCGATTCGGTTAATGCAGCAACGAAAAATAAAGATAAATCAGGGAAGATTAGTTATGGGCAAAACCCATTTTATTGTTGCTCTGAGGACGATAATACAACATTGGCGAAAGTTAACCCTCAAAAGAAAGCTGAAATTGCCGCTGCCATCAAACAAAATCAAGGAGAACAACTTTTGGTATTTAACAGGGGAAGAGGAATAAGTGATTCCTGGTCAAATTTACCCGATACGGTTAAAACTCTCTATAACAAGTTTGAAAAACAAATTGATAAAGGAAGCCTTACTGATCCGGATTCGGCATGTGCTTATACCTCTTATAAAAAATTGATAAATGATAGCTTACCTGAACAATTTAAGGCAAGCATAAAAGATGAATTAACTACCGCTTTAATTGATTCTTCTCAACAAATAATGAATAGCTATATAGATTATAAAAGAACCATTTATGTTCACTATTGGATGCCGCGTATTATCCAGACATCAAGCTTATACCTGGGAATTGCTATGAATTTAGTAGGAAAAGATGATGAAATTTATCCAGTACTAAATAGAAACCGTTTGATTATGGATGCTAATAATTATCTTAATAATAATAATTTACAGCGTATGAATATGATTAATCAAGCTCTATTAAAACTTGATTCTGCAAATCTTATCACTTCAAAACCCAGTGCTGTTCTAAATCTCACTTACGGAGTTATTTTCGCTGAAATGGGAAAATATAAAAGGGCAATAAAAGCAGATTCCTTAGCAAATATTATTGCTCCAACCTGGTTTAAACCGTTATTAGAACTTGGGATAAATTATGAAAGATTATTGCAATATGATAAAGCAAAACTATATTTTCTCCGGGCTTGGAGAATTGATTCAACTGATTTAAATGTTTTAGATAATCTCCAGGATGCATTTGAAGGTTCTAAACAGCACGATGAAGCCCTTAAATTTTATAATAACATTCTGAAATTAGATTCAAATAATATAAACGTATTAAGAAAAATTGGTAGTCTTTATGTAGAACAAAACATATATGATAAAGCTGAATCTTATTATATTAAAGCATACCTAAAAAGTCCTTCAGATTTTCTTACAAAAATTTACCTTGAAAATTTATATGATAAGGAAAAAAAGTATGACGAGGAAGAGCAATACTATATTAAGGATACCAGTTATTGGGGCTTAATTAATTTAGGTAATTTCTATTTAAAACGAAAAGAATTTGATAAAGCAGAATCATGTTTTCTTAAGGTACAAAATAGGGATCCAACTCCAGGTTATTTAGATAATACACCAGCCTACAATCTTATCAGCCTATATTTTATTTATGATAAAGAGCAAAAATTTGATAGTGCAAAAATTTGTTTCCAAAAAATTGATTGGAACTCTCCAGAAGTATTCGGTGCTGCAGCAGAAATAAGTCTTAGTAAATACAATGATACAACTAAAGCAGAAGAATTTTATTTGAAAGCCATTAAATTGGACTCGACAAATAATTTTTGTTCATATAATATAGCTTGTATATATTCTTTAAAACATGAGGAAAGTAAAGCCTTGAAGTTTCTTAGTAGTGCAATAAGGAATGGATTTAATGATTTTGCACATATACAAGAAGACACTGACTTGGATAATATTAGAAATACTGCTGAATTTAAAGCTCTTATGAAAAAGTACTTATTAGATGAAAACCAGGAGTAATGAATAGAGTATATTAATTACTCTGTACTTAATTGGAACCTGATAGGTAAATTAAATTGTACTTTTACGGAATTACCGTTTTGTTTTCCGGGCTTCCATGCCGTGATAAATTAATACTATTGTCATTAAAACAATAATACTCCCCTAAATAAATAAGAGTTCAACTTTTCGCTTTATTGACTATATAACCTCCCTTGCTAAAAGACTATGAAATAATCGGACAATTATTTAATATAATTAACTTATTCTTCACTTTAACGAAAATACATTCAGATCGTATTTTTATCCGTTGCTCTCATTTAAAAGATGTCGCTTTTATTAATTTGTAATTATTATGCCAAAAATTTTAAATTTGCAATTCGCATTGAAATTTTTTCTGGATATTTTTAATAATATGCGTAAAAGGTAAATGAATGATTTAGTTAATGTATCAATTGGTCTTGGAATTATTCTCTCATTAGCGTCTTTTTTTCTACTGCCCTTCCTCTCATTGACAACTAAAAAAAGGGTTACCGCTTTTATCCTAATTGTAAATATTCTTATAAGTTCTGCTCTGGCGGCATATGCCTTGATGGGGAATAAGATTGAAACATCATTTTATGGCGGATTTATCATTGGGGATATACCGATGCGAATTGACGGTTTATCCGGCTGGTTCATTTTAATTATCAACTTCACAATTCTCACGGGTATGTTATTTGGGTTTCAATATTTGAAACCCTATCATAATCAAACCTCCAACATCACTTTACATTACATCTCATTTATTTTAATGCATGGTTCCATGCTGGGCATCTGCATGATTCAAAATTCATTGGTTTTTTTAATTGCCTGGGAAATAATGAGCGTTTCTTCATTCCTGCTTGTAATTTTTGAACATGAAAAAAGCAGGACAATCAAGGCAGGCATAAATTATTTTATTCAATCGCACGTATCTGTAATTTTTCTGACTATTGCTTTTATTTGGGTTGCATCACAGACAAATTCTTATGATTTTAAAACATTTACTGATTTTTCAAATACTCCGGCAGTTGCGCTTACACTGTTTTTCTGTTTATTTATAGGTTTTGCCATTAAAGCCGGATTTGTTCCATTCCATACGTGGTTGCCTCGTGCACATCCGGCTGCTCCTTCACACATTTCAGGAATGATGTCAGGAGTATTGATAAAATTAGGCATTTATGGAATATTAAGGATGATACTTCTTATTAAAGGTAATTATTTGGGGATTGGGTATTTCTTATTAATAATTTCAGTTATTACAGGATTATACGGAGTCATGCTCGCAATCATTCAGCACAATTTAAAAAGATTACTTGCCTATCACAGTATTGAAAATATCGGTATTATCGGTATCGGCATAGGAATCGGAACTATTGGTTTGGGATTAAATAATACATTTATAATTGTAACCGGTTTTGGGGGCGCTTTATTACATACGCTTAACCATTCCCTCTTTAAATCCCTGCTTTTTTATGCAACCGGCAACATATACCAGGCAACTCATAATTTAGACATTGACAAAGCGGGCGGACTAATAAAGAAAATGCCTCAAACAGGAGGATTGTTCTTAATTGCAGCTCTCGCTATTTGCGGTTTACCGCCTTTAAACGGCTTTATTTCTGAATTTTTTATTTATTCCGGCTTATTCAAAGGATTAACAACAGGGAATTATCAAAGCATCATTTTTTTTACAGGAGGAATTTTTTGTCTGGTGATAATAGGCGGGTTAGCCATGTTATGTTTTGCAAAGGCATTCGGTATTGTATTTCTGGGAACGCCAAGACATCCCCTGCACCACGAACCGGCGGAAGCAAACATGGGAAAATTATTCCCATTATACCTGGTTGCATTCTTAATTATACTGATTGGTATTTTTCCGCAATTTTTCATTACCATACTTATCAATCCTATTTTATTATTTATCCCTGATATATCTACTCCATTTAACAATCCGGATTTAGTTAGAATGATTAATATCATGAAAGAAATCAGCTTGATTTCGATTGGTTTTATCTTGTTAACTGCATTGGTTCTTTATTTACGATATAGAGTTCAGGTCAAAAGAAAAGTCGAAATTCAACCAACGTGGGGATGTGGTTATACGGGCAATTCGGTTAAGATGCAGTATACAGCAAGTTCTTTTGTACGCACGTATACCAAGCTGGCATCGCCTTTATTATCTATTAAAAAACATGAGGTTATTGACACAGCTATTTTCCCGCATAAACAGGAATACCATACCGAGCCAGGCGATATTATTGAAGAGAAAGCCATAGATAACCCTTTACGCAAACTAAAATATTTTTTCAGCAGGTTCAGGTTTTTACAGAGCGGAAGGACACAAATGTATCTCCTGTATGGAGTAATTTTTATTTTCATTTTTATCTTATTTCCATATGTGGAGAAAATCTGGAATTTTCTCAATTCTTTAATCAATCAACTTTGAAAAACGATGGCATTTGTACTAATACTAATCAGCAGTTTATTTTTTGGCGGTATTATTAATCGAACTAAAAGCATTGTATCTGGTCGAAAGGGACCGGTTTTACTTCAACCAATAAAAGATATTGTCCGTTTGTTAAAAAAAGGTACAATTTACAGTAAAACAAGCAGTGTTATCTTTCAAATTGCCCCAACCATTTACTTTTCATCTGTATTATTTTCCACACTTTTCATTCCTTTCTCCGGACAATATGGGTTAATTTCATTTCCGGGTGACTTTGTATTATTCGCTTACTTGTTGGCACTTGGAAAATTTTTTATGATTATTTCCGCCCTGGATACAGGAAGCAGTTTTGAGGGAATGGGTGCCAGCCGCGAAGCACTTTATGCTATGCTCATCGAGCCGGCATTCTTCCTCATATTTGGCTCTTTTGCCTTACTGACGGGACATAATTCATTTCACGATATTTTCTCCTCCCTTCACTTCGGCTCCTATATTTCTTATATGCTGCGGGTACTTTCAACATTTGTTCTTGTCATGATTGCCATGATTGAAAACAGCCGCATGCCAATTGATGACCCGAAAACACATCTTGAACTCACTATGATTCATGAGGTAATGATTCTTGATAACAGCGGTTTTGATTTAGGATTGATATTATATACCACACAATTAAAATTTGCATTATATGGAGGCATCATTGCTAATTTTTATATTTCAGGATTGCCGTTTTATTATTCCATTCCTTTATTCTTTGCAGTTCAATTTTTCTTTGCAATAGTGGCCGGTTTGCTTGAGTCTTTTACTGCACGTTTCCGAATGAGTCATAATGCCCAATATATTTTTGCCCTATCCTCTATTTCTGTCATGATATTATTCGGCGTATTATTAATATTATATAAAGCACTATAAAATGGTTTCTGTCCTTCTCGTTACATTCACTATTACCCTGTTCTATTTAGCAATAGTCAACCGGTTAACTACATTTACCAATGTTCTGGCATTCCAGGGAATATTATTATTTGGGCTGGCATTCATTCAACTCATTCAAATAAATGTAATTAACCTGGTATTTGTCCTGCTTGAGACCATCGTTTTTAAAACCATTGCTGTACCGAGATTTCTGAATTATATCATTAAAAGAAATAAAATTTCACGTGAAGCGGAACCTTATATTTCTAATTTTTCTTCGCTGCTCATTATTACAGCTATTATTATAATCGCATTTCTAATCAGTGACACCATTAAAGATAATCAGCTAAACCGTACATTTTTTGTCATTGCGCTTTCTACTCTCTTTACAGGGTTGTATCTCATCATTTCAAGAAGAAAAATCATTACCCATGTTATGGGGTTTTTAGTGATAGAAAACGGGGTTTTTATTCTTTCCTTATCTATCGGCTCTGAAATGCCTATGATTATAAATTTGGGAATCACCCTGGATATTTTCATCAGCATCTTATTATTGGGTATTTTCCTCAATCAAATCGGTGATGTGTTTGAAGATGTGGATGTGAAACATTTAAGAAGTTTGAAAGATTAATATGATGCTTGGAATTTATTTTATCATTGCCTTTTTATCTGCGGGTTTAATTTTTATAACCCGTCAAAAATTTCTGACCTATTTATTGGTTGGAGTTTTTCTTTTCGTTCAATCCATACTTACCATATATGAATATTATCATTCCGATTCGATTACATTAATATATTTTACACCGGATGCTTTAAGTTTAATTTTTTTATGCGTTCTGAGTTGTGTAAGCATTGCCTCGTTTTATCATAGCTACATTTATTTGGAGAAAAACAGTGAAATCACTCAACCGAGAGAAAGAAGCTTTTATTTTTCTGCTTTTATTATACTGATTATGGCACTGACAGGCGCCTATCTTGCCAACAATATAGCTGTCACATGGATTTTTGTTGAGTTCACCACCTTATCTGCTTCGGTGCTTATTTACCATGAGAGAAAAAAGCAATCCCTTGAAGCTGCATGGAAATACCTTTTTATCTGTTCTATCAGTATTTCAATGGTATTTATCGGGATATTATTTTTAAGTATTGGTCTTCAGCAATTCCACATTAATGACCTTTCTTATGATTCATTGTTCAGAAATGCTTCATTGGTTAATCCTTTCTGGTTGAAGCTTGTTTTGTTATTCATCTTTACCGGCTTCACTGCAAAAATGGGCTTATTCCCTTTTCATACTGTTTGTATTGATGCGCATTCTGTAGCTCCCTACCCTATATCCGCTTTTATTTCTACAGTATTAATGAATGCGGGTTTCGTTGGTTTATTCAGGACCTATAAATTTATAGGATGTACCTCCATCCACGGTTGGGCTAATGTAGTAATGATGGTAAGTGCCGTCGTGTCTATACTGATTGCTGCAATTTATATTATGAGTGTAAAAGATGTAAAGCGGATGCTCGCCTATTCAAGTACCGAAAATATGGGTATAATGCTTTTGGGTTTTACTGCAGGTGGATGGGGCTATTATGCCGCTATACTTCATTTAGTACTTCATTCTTTTGTCAAATCAAGTATGTTTTACCAAATCGGGCAGGTTTACAGAGTGTATAAATCAAAAAGCATTTTTGATATTGGAAATTATTTTAAAGTAAATACTATAGGTGCTTTGGTACTCCTGCTGTGTTTTATAAGTGTTATGGCAATTCCGCCGTCGGGGATGTTTATAAGTGAAATTTTAATCTTCCGTTCTATGCTCGAAGCAAATCATATCTGGTTATTATTGGCAGTTCTTTTCCTTCTGTCATTGATTCTATGGGCATTGGGGAAAAACATTTTTAAAATATTATTTACAAAAGAGTTAAATCTTGATATTACCCGGTTACCCCATATTAGCCCGGGGCAAACAATATCGCAATTCCTCTTTTTGGCTTTTGCCATTTATTTGGGTTTAAATCCGCCTGTGGGATTTGTTCACTTAATTCAGGAGTCAGTTAAAAATTTACCTCATTGAAATATACAACTATCTATAATACCCAAACTATTCCGTTGGAAGAAATTCCAACGTGGGATTATGATACTTTTTCGGAAGTAAATACCGGTTTTCTAAAAGACAGTTCCTTTCATTGCGTAAATTATTTTGGTTATCCCTTCCAAAATAAAATTAAATTAATATGTTCTATTGCTGATGACAGCCTGCACACCATTCATATTTCATCCTCTATTATTGAGAATAATAAACTCTTGCCCTCCTTCACCGCCCATCATCCGGCTTTTGAAAAATTTGAAAGAGAATTGCATGAGAATTTCGGAGTTGCCTATTCGGATCATCCCTGGATAAAACCTGTTCGTTACCCTTTCACCCGGTTTAACAAAAACAATGTAATTTCCAACTATCCATTTTACTCCATAAAAGGAGAAGAATTGCATGAAGTAGGAGTAGGTCCTATTCATGCAGGTGTGATTGAACCGGGACATTTTCGTTTTATTTGCAATGGCGAACAAATATTACATCTTGAAATTCAGTTGGGCTTTCAGCATCGGGGCATAGAGCAATTATTTTTGGAACAAAAAAAATTATTGCAACGAATTACACTTGCAGAATCAATTGCGGGCGATACAGTTGCAGGACATACCACTTCATTTGTCAATTTATGGGAAAGTTTATGCGGTTATAAACCAGGTGAAGTGTTACAAACAGGACGAACAATTGCACTGGAATTAGAACGAATCGCCATGCATACTGCCGATATGAGTGCATTATGTACAGATGTTGGCTACCAGTTAGGAAGTGCGGTTTACGGCAGATTAAGAACTCCCGTTATCAATTTCTTTCAAAAATGGTGTGGTAATCGGTTGGCTAAGGGATTAATCCGTGCCGGTAAAACAAATTTCCCTTTTACGGAAAAACTAAAAGAAGAATTAAATAAATTATTTAATAATTATTTACCTGATTTTATTGAGATGAACAGAGAGGTTTCTGCGCTTCCAAGTATCCTTTCACGGTTTGAACGGACAGGCGTGGTAACAAAACAACAAGCAGAATTCATTGGAGCTGTGGGAATGACTGCACGGATGACGGGTATTAGCAGAGATATACGGTTATCTCATCCGCATGATGCGTACCTAAAAATTAACCATCAACCCGTTATTAAACACCACGGTGATGTTTACTCCCGTTTTCAAATCAGGAGGGAAGAAATAAAGCAATCCATTTCATATATCAGGCAATTATTAGATGTTATTCCGTTGATTGAGAATTCATACACAAAATTATCCCAGCCAAAACCCAATTCTTTCACTCTTTCATTAACTGAAGGATGGAGGGGTGAAATTTGTCATTGTGCAATCACAGACGAAAATGGAGAACTGTTGATTTATAAAATCAAAGACCCATCATTTCATAACTGGCTGGCTTTGGCGTTGGCAGTACGTAATAATGAGATTTCTGATTTTCCGGTTTGTAATAAGAGTTTTGATCTATCATATTGCGGACATGACTTATAATAAGATTATTAAAATATGCCTGTGATGCATAATAATGATTAAATGTTGAACAATTTAAAAATATTAATTCACCAGGGGAGACAGTATATTCCAGATGTTACTGATGTAAAGCTACCGACTATTTTCAGAGGAAGACCTATAATATCCACTGTCCCGGTGGATGAAAAAGAATTAATTGAACTCTGCCCCACCGGCGCTATTTCCTGCAAACCCGTTTCTATTAATTTGGGAAAATGCACATTTTGTGGTGAATGTGCTTTTGCATTCCCTGAAAAAATAAAATTTACCTCCGATTATAAAATTGCTACAAATGAAAAACTACAATTAGTAATCAATGAGGACAATGATTTTCCAATTGAATTAAATCCTGATTTAATCCGGAAGGAGATTTCAGAATATTTCAGCGACTCATTAAAACTAAGGCAGGTAAGTGCCGGTGGTGATAATAGTTGTGAATTGGAATTGAATGCCTGTGGCAATGTAAATTTTGATATGGGACGCTTTGGAATTGAATTTGTAGCATCACCCCGGCATGCCGA
Organism: Chitinophagales bacterium; assembly: GCA_963770495.1. GTDB lineage: Bacteria > Bacteroidota > Bacteroidia > Chitinophagales > CAVYQA01 > CAVYQA01. The sequence goes on from CAVYQA010000004.1 coordinate 151,876, forward strand.
TGGTATTGTACTTACAGGACCTATAACCGAAAATATGGCAGAACCACTACAAATTTGTTATGATGCAATACCCTCGCCAAAGATTATTATTCTCGCAGGAACGGATGCCATCAGTGGAGGCATCTTCCAGAACAGTCCAGCGTTGAACCGAAGTTTTCTTGATAATTATAAAATTGATTTGTACGTGCCTGGGAACCCCATTCATCCGTTGACATTCATTAATGGAGTAATGGAGTTAATACGGAAAAGAAAGTAAGAATCTATGTTCGTAGTAGTAGTAGTATTTATTTTATCAACCATTATTGATATTCAACTGGCAATATTTATTTCTGTTGTTTGTGCTGCCATTTTGATAATTCGCAAGATGATTCTTGGTTTGAATCCTATACATGGCAAGAATAAAAAAATTAATTATAACGGAAAACAATTGACTGTGTCATCAAATATTGAAGTATTCGAATTGAAAGATTATACCTCTTTTGAAACATTGTGTAACTACGCTGAAGCATTACGATTCATTTCAAAGCCTCCAGCAACGTTGATCATTCGATTCAGCAAGAAATCAGAAATTGATAAATCATCGGCTGAGATAATTTGTAAAGTAGTAAAAAGACTTTACAAAGTAGATGTCCGCATTGTCTTTTCTGATATTGATGTTACAATTTTTAATCAATTAGAATATTACGACATAATCCATATAATTGGTGGTGGAAACCTATTTTCAAACATTGAAGAGGCGTTAGGAGCAAGCACTAAAAGGCTTGTAATAAAAAATGCCACTTAATTGTAGTAAAAAGTAATTTGCACATTCTTTAAACTCCGAGGAAAATGAGGGACAATAAACGGACGTTTTAATTCTGTTTTACCACCGGCACTATAATAGCTCTTCCTGTTTTATTTATCACAATTATAAAATACATTCCACCCGGTAGATTCGATAAATCAATTTCATAGGTATAGTTTAAGTATGGAATTGAATACAAAGTTCTCCCTAACACGTCCGCAATTTGCATGTTCCAGTCATTTATGTCTCCCACCGAATTTATCCTAATAAATACATCATTATTAAACGGATTAGGACATACTGATAATTGATTACTGATATTACTTATCTGCGCTATTGCGGCCGGTTTTACGTTAGCCGAATCTGATGATGTGCTGCAACCATTAGCTTCGTTATTCACAACCACCCAATATTCACCGGGTATGGTAATGGTCAAATCCTGACTGGTGTCATTTAAAAGCAGCGTATCATTACGATACCATTGGTTGTCATAGGTGGAACTTGACATAAGAGTGTCCGCAACCTGGGTAAATGTTGGTTTATTAGGAGAAGGTATAATGGTTACCATGTCCATGCCCGTGTCAGCACAACCGGACGAATTGATACCTGTTACAGTGTAGATGGTTGACACCGTGGGGCTGGCAACAACAACGCTGCCAGTATCGGCACTTAATCCTGTTGAAGGGTTCCACATAAAGTTTGATCCACTGTTGGTAATATGAAGAGTGACTTTTTGCCCGCTACAGAATGCGGTATCCTGAGGTAGAATAGTTAATGGCGGTGCGGAAGTAACTGTTACTACTACTGTTGCTGTTGAGGTGCAGTTACCAATACCCCCGGTTACTGTATAAGTTGTTGTTGTAGTTGGATTGGCTATAACTGCAGAACCCGTTGTTGCGCTTAACCCTGTTGCCGGTGCCCAATTGTAGATACCTGCACCTACTGCTTTAAGTGTGTCACTACTTCCACTGCATAATGATAACGAATCAGGACTAACTGAAATACTATGAGTGCCGGAACTTACTACTTCGCGAATACGGTTGTTACTATAGTCGGCAATATAAACATTCCCGCAATTATCTGCCGCCACTCCCGTGGCACCCCCGAGTTCAGCATCAGTAGCCGGTCCTCCGTCACCGGAAAACCCACCAATGTCGCCACCCTGACCATAACCTGTGCCGGCAAAAGTAGTTATTATGCCAGTAGCCTTGGTTACCTTGCGAATAACATCATTATATTGATCGCCAATGTAAACATTGCCTGAATCATCTAACCCTAAACGCACACACCACCGCATTGCAGCATTAATGGCTGGTCCGTTATCACCGGCATAAGCGTAAGTACCATTACCCGCAATAGTGGTAATAATACCGGTTTTGGCAATTACTTTTCTGATACGGTTATTGCCGGCATCTGCAATATAAATGTTATTAGAATCATCCATAGCTATACCGCCGGGATAATAGAGTTCGCCAGAAGTAGCCGCTACATTATCTATAAAACCTGCATTGCCATTTCCGGCTACAGTAGTAATAATGCCTGTTGCTTTTCTTACTTCACGAATACGCTGGTTACGAAAATCGCCGATAAAAACATTTCCGGAATCATCCAATGCAACACCGGTGGGTTGATCAAATTCTGCGGAAGTGGCTGCTATATTATCACCATTATACGATCCCCCTGTAATATTACCATGACCGAATCCATTACCGGCAATGGTAGTAATTATGCCTGTAGAAGCCGTTATTTTTCGTACTACCTGGTTGCCACCATCTGCAAAATAAATATTGCCTGAATCATCAAAAGCTATGCCATAGGGTACATATATTTCCGCGTTGGTGGCTTCACCATTATCACCCGTATATCCCGGAGTACCATTACCTGCAATGGTGGTAATGATGCCTGTGGAAATCGCTATTTTACGAATACGATAATTATATGCATCGGAAATATAAACATTACCCGAATCGTCTACAGCCAAATCACCGGGTGTATTCAGTTCAGCAGCGGTGGCTGCTATATTATCACCATTATATCCTGCAATGCTATCTCCGGCAACAGTATAAATATCTTGTGCTTGTGTTCGCCCAACAAGAGATAAAATCAAAACTGTGGCAACGAAAATAATTGCTAATAATTTTTTGAAATTATATTTCATTGCAATACCGGTTTAAAAAAATAAAATCTTATTCTCCTCAAAATTAAAAATAATATAGTTAATAAATTAACTAATCGAACCTTTATCCACGGGGAAGGATTATAAATGGATTATAAAAGGATAATAATTTTATGGTGGCGGACCAACTGAAGCAATACTTGGAAATGTTACAGACGTTAATTTCAGGAACTGGATTGTCAGTCACATTGCAAACAATTTGCAAAGTTTAGGATTAGAGGGCAACAGGAATAAATGAAATTTCAGCAAGTGATAACATAACGGTCTATCCCAATCCGAACAACGGCGACTTCTTTATTGATATTCACAACATCACAGGAAAAAATGAGATAGAAACTTTCAACGTGCTCGGCGAAAGAATTTACAGCGCCGTACTGAGTTCAACCAAAACGAAAGTAGACCTCAACAATTTACCATCCGGAATTTGTTTCTACAGACTACTTAATGAAAATGGCAATGCAATTATATTGTTTTAATATCATCTTCCATATTTATACATTTACTTTTATTTTCCCATTCATCAACTTTGGCAATAAACTATCGCGGAGTTGGTTAAGAGTTTGGTTTTCTTTTTTTAAATATAATCGCTTCTTAAAAAACGGTTTCACGAGATCATTAAATTGTTTAATCGTTTCAATAGAGGGAATAATTATGCTATTTCTTAATGCCTCGTTTCTGTTTAGACCAGGAACAGCACCATCTGAAGCTATATTTTTAAAGTTTTGACTTAACAATATATAGTAATGAAAAAATAACTCACCAACACCCAATAAATCTTTAGCAAAAAAGGTTGTGTTGATAGGGAAAAAATCTTCATCCAACCAAATCACTTTACCTATAGTTCCTTTTCGACCGATTACAATACCGGGTGATTTAACCAAGTACTTGTCGTGAAAATCAACAATCCCAGTTGATCCAACAACAGGGAATTTACCATTAATTCTATTTTCAGATTTCAAAGCTTTTCCGTATTGTAATTCCAAGACCTCTCCCAACTTTCCCATTCTCCATCCCTTTGGCAACCCGCCCACCAACTTGTCATCAAAACAAGGAAATTGAAAATTTACAAACCACTGCTTAAATATGGCTTGTGCCATTACCTCAAGCGTTCGATTCATTTGTAGGTTGAGTTCAATTTTATCGTCTAAAAAGGAAAGGATGGAGGTAATGGATTGTTGTTCGGGAATAGATTTTGGCGCTTCAAACTCGTAATTATAAATTCTTGTTGGTGATGTGTGCCTAACAGTTGAGCCTGTTGCCGAACCAAGAATAAAATTTTGATATACAGGGGTTCTTAAAATCCAGTAAAGAAAATCTTTGTCAAGTTCATTTAATTTTAATTTAATAAGACCTAATCGTTGATTATGTAAATAGTGAATTCCATTATGAGGTGGTATTTTTGCTGGATAGCCTAATGTATCACCAGCCTTGCTCAAATCAGTCATTATAATTAGAATATCTCCCTCATGAAGAATGTATTCTTCGGGGAGTTCTCCATTATAATACTTGAATTTGTCTGTCTTAAAGCCACCACCAATTTTAAAGTTACCTGGCGTAAGTAAAATATCATTTGTTTGTATATCAGAAAAAAATTCACCTTTAAAAGCAAACCCATGTTTAACTTCAATTAAATCCCCAAGCTTATATGTTTTCCAGTTGGAGGGCATTATGTTTTCTTTTATTATCACTAGAAATAAAAACAACAGTAATATCATTTTTATCTTCAGCACCTTCTTCATAAGTGCCATTATACCATTTGGTATTGGCATTTAATTTTATAATAACATCTTTAATTTTTTTTATGTTGTCATATCCGTTTTCATGACCTTCCACCACAGCTAACTACAACTAATGTTTCGGGTGTATATGTTTTTAATTTTTCTATCAGTGAATTTATTGTCATATTTTATATCCTATTTTAGCCAAATTCTTTTTTAACTCTTTATCCAACTCCGCTGCTTTATTCATTTGCTCGCCTAAAGTTTCAGTTAGCTTTTTCATTTTATCTTCAAATGCGACGCCGTCATCTTCGGCTTCTACAAAATCAATATACCTGCCGGGAGTAAGTATGTAGTTGTTCTTTCGTATTTCCGATATATTCACTGCTTTACAAAAGCCCGGTATATCTTTATAAAGTTCTTTTGCAGGTTCTCCTTTGGCGGGTAAAGAACGCCAGTTATGGTAAACTGTGGCAATTTTTAAAATATCGTCATCGGTTAATTCTTTCTGGCGGCGGCTTATCATGGCGCCTATTTCGCGGGTATCAATAAAAAGTATTTCGTTGCTACGGATTCTAAACTTGCCTTTGGTTTTATTTCTTGCCAAAAACCATATGCAGGTAGGTATTTGCGTGTTGTAAAAAAGTTGTGAAGGCAATGCCACAATGCAATCCACTAAATCATTTTCAATAAGGTTTTTGCGTATATCGCCTTCGGTGGCAACATCATTGCTCATACTGCCGTTACTAAGCACAATGCCGGCAGTGCCACCCGGCGCCAGTTTGCTTATAAAATGTTGCAGCCAGGCGTAATTGGCATTTCTGGTAGGAGGCATTCCATATTTCCAACGCGCATCGTTTTTTAAAATAGCATAGTCGCTTACATTAAACGGTGGATTAGCTAAAATATAATCCACTTTTAAATCAGGGAACTTATCATTCATCAAAGTGTCGCCCAATTCAATTTTTGCGTCAATGCCTCTCACAGCCAAATTCATTTTCGCCAATTGGTAAGTTGTGGGGTTGCTTTCTTGCCCGTAAATAGAAATTTTACCTTTACGGTGTTCGTGCAGTTCTATAAACCGATCGCTTTGCACAAACATACCGCCGCTGCCACAACAGCCATCATACACGCGCTTTTCAGTTTCAGGCGAAAGCATTTCAACCAATAGTTTAACAATGCTTGGTGGCGTATAAAATTGTCCGCCTTTTTTTCCTTCAGCATCGGCAAACTGCCCTAAAAAATATTCAAAAACAAAACCCAACACGTCTCTGCCTTTTCCATTGCTATTGCTACTTTTTAGTGTTATGGAGCCGATTAAATCAATCAATTCACCCATCCGATGCTTATCCAATGCAGGGCGCGCATAATCTTTCCGTAACACACCTTTTAACGGTGGATTGTTTTTTTCAATGGTATCCATGGCATTATCTATATCTTTTCCTATTGTGGGCAGTTTAGCTCTTTTAGTGAGATAGCTCCATCGCGCCTGTGGCGGAACATAGAAAACCCTTTCGGCGGTGTATTCGTCTTTGTCTTCAGGGTCTGCTCCCGTCTTTGTTTGTTCGGCGGTTAGTTTTTGAAATAGTTCATCAAAAGCATCGGAAATATATTTCAGAAATATTAAACCCAATACAACGTGCTTGTATTCAGCAGCATCCATGTTACTACGCAATTTGTCGGCTGCCATCCAAAGTGTTTTTTCAAGGTTCTGGTTTTCAGACATGGGGTATATTTTCTTATTAATTCTTATTAAGGTTTGTAAAGATAGACTTCACGACTGATTTTTATATCACTGAAAACAGGTAGTAAGCGAAATGGCATGAAAAAAACCATTTCTAAATTTAAAAATAATTATTTTTAATACTTATCTAAATGTATCAGTTTTAAATTTGTATGAACCACAAAACTTCCTACTATTTTCCATTTGGACAAGAGGTGATACAGTTACAATTTCAAAATAAGAGATCCCTAAAATTTTAGTTTTATACATACATTATTTCAGCAACGCAATATTACCTTTTGCTAGTGTAAAACCAAAATCCCAAATAAATTAAAATTCCCAATAAGGACATAAGCAGACCTATATTAAAAAATGGCAAATCATAGTTAAGTTCAATAGTATGATTTCCCTTTTTTAGCATTACGCCGGTCATTCCGCCATTCAAAATGATTTTGTCGGTTGGCTGCCCATCCACTTTTAATTTCCATCCTGCATCATAAGGGATGGACAAATACATTATTTTATCTTCATTCACGTTAATTGATCCTATGATAAAGTTTTGGCTAAATTGGTTTATAGCAAGTGTATCATTCTTTAGCGCTTTAAAATCTTCCTGCCAATTAACCGTGCCTATACTACCGGTGTAGTTTAAATCAAAATCTTTTAGACCGCTTACTTTATTAACATCTCCGTCTTTAATCACACAAGTTCTTATACTGACAAAATTTTTCTGATTAAATGAAAGCAAATTAAAACTACTTTCTTTCATAAAATAGGTATAAGTATATCCCATGGGCAAGGCAAATTTATTGCGCAATATTTTTACATTGCCAACCTGGGTGAGTGAATCAAAGTAGACAGGCAAACTGGGGTTCATAGTGTGCGTTAAAATGTATTTTACACTGTTTTCTGCCTCTAAAATATGGTAGGGAAATAAGCCCCTTGCAAAGCGGGTGCTCCATTCATCATTTTTATTTATTAACCCCATCAACTCTAAGTAGTTTATATAATATTCCTGGTTGAAGGAACTGAAACAACTTGTGCCGTAGTAGCCCTGTGCCATACCATCATCCAGTGAGCGGGCAGATATAAAATGACCTGAAGGGTAGCTTTTATCAATACGATAAAATGTTTTGTCATTTTGCTTAATATAGTTAACAGCATCTACCGTATAATCGTTGTAGCCTTTTTTTTGTGATAAATCCGAATAGGTATATACGTCTTTCCCGTTTACTGAAATAGCTGATAAATAAATAAGCTCGCCGGCAACAGCAACTAAAAAAACCCATTTAAGATAAACCGGGTTTTTTTGTTTGGGAATAAGATACAATATCAGTCCATACACAATAAGTATTCCCATTACAAAAAAGGAAACATGATGATTAATGATATCCGTATTAAAGAAAGGGTAATTGATAAGTACAAACAAAACGACCATTGTGGAAATAAGAACCACCCGGTTTATTTTTTTCTGTTGCACAATAAACTCCAGCGCCAGCAGCGAGTAATACAAAAATACAAGTGAAACAAAAAACGAATACGTCCTGTAATAATCAGCAGTAAATAGCCAAAATGCTTGCCGGAAATAAGGGAAAATAAGAGGCAGCAGCCATAGGGTTAAAAAAACTATAAAAACCAGCCGCACCCGTTTATCCAAAAACTGAAATACCTGGGGCATTAATAACAGGCAGGGAAGCCCGCAATAAAACTCGGGCGCATCTAAATAATCCAACCAGCCTTTAAAAGCGTTTTCGCTGCCCAGCATATCACTGGAAAAAAAACGCATTACGCAAGTGCCCAATTGAAATTTATCGATAACACCGAACACGGGCGCCGAGGATAAACTGCTTACTAAAGAACTACCCCCGTTTACACGAGGGCTTTCAAATAACCCCAACGTATTTTCTATTAAAAACGGTCCGCTTAGTAATAACCCGACCATTCCAAGCCCTGCCATTTTTAAAAACAGTGCCCCCAGCTTTTTAAAATTAAAAGCTCCTGTTTGCAAATGTCTTAATACAGCATAGCAAGCTAAAAAAAAGCCGTATAGATACAGGTTAAAAGGCATGGACACGCCGATTAAGAAAACAGCGATGGGAAACAAATGCCATTTTTGTTTGCTGAATAAAAGCTCGAAGGCTAACAGCAATAACGCCAAATTAAAAGCCTCGAATGAAAACATATACCACACGCCGCCAGCCACAATTACAAAGCTGCAAAAAGCAAATAATAAACTACCTATTAGTGAAGTGTAATTTGATAACTTAAGTGTTTTTAAATAAAAGAAAAATATAAGACCGCATAATAAAATTTTAGCCAGTTCTTTATACAGTCTGCAGTATAGAATATAATCTTTGCCAGGCAGATAATAAAAAAATATATCAAACGGATCGTGCAATACAAACTGGAATAGATTTTGTCCCATGCCCACACTGAATGACCATTTAGGGATACCATATTTTGCAATATAATCTGCCGTATGGTACTCAAAGGGGTAATATTGAACATAGGCATCGGCTCCCTGGCTCAGAGAACAATAAACTTTTTCGAAAAAGTAATTTTTAAAAACTATGATCTCAATGAAAAGGATTAATGCTAAAACCAGCAGGTAAGCATTGTTGCCAAGTTTATCGAAATCGGGAATAGGTTTAATAGACAAATGATTCAATTTGTTTTGTGAAATATAGGATTAAAAAATACTTCAGGCTTTTGCCTGGTATAAAACCAAAATCCAATGTAAATCAAAATTCCCAATAAGGATAGCATGAGTCCTATAGTAATAAATGGCAACTCATAGTTAAGTTCAATAGTATGATTGCCTTTCTCAAGCATTACACCGGTCATTCCGTCATCCAAAATTATTTTGTTAGTTGGCTGTCCATCCACTTTTAATTTCCATCCCCTGTCATAAGGGATGGATAAATACATCATTTTATCTTCATTCAGGTTAATTGTTCCTGTTATATAGTTTTCACTAAATTGGTTTACAGCCAGGGTATCATTCTTTAGGGCTTTAATATCTTCCTCCAAATTATATGCGCTTATATTACCGGTGAATTCCTTTAGACCACTTACCTTATTAACATCTTTATCTTTAATTACACAGGTTCTTACACTGACATAATTTTTTTGTGCAAATGAAAGCGAATTAAAATTGCTTTCTTTCATAAAGTAGTTATAAGTATAACCCAAAGGCAAGACAAATTTATTACGCAATATTTTTACATCGCCAATCTGGGTAAGTGAATCAAAGTAGATACTGGAACGATGGTTCATAGTGTGTGTCAAATTGTATTTTACGCTGTTTTCTGCCTCTAAAGTATGGTATGAAAACAGACCCTTTGGCCTGATCGTCGATTCTACGGTTTTATTTACCAACCCCATTAACTCTAAATAGTTTATATAATACATCTGGTTGAAAGAGTTATAACAACTTGTTCCGTAGTAACCCTCTGCCATGCCATCATCAAGTGATTTGTTATAGCCTTGGCAAATATCATATGCTGAGCCATAGCTTTTATCAATACGATAAAATGATTTGTCATGTTGTTTTAGGTAGTTAACAGCGTCTACCGAATAATCGTTATAGTATTTTTTTTGTGATAAATCTGAAAAGGTATAGGCATCCCGCTCATTTACTGAAATACCTGATAAATAAATAAGTTCGCCGACAACAGCAATCATAAAAATCAATTTAAGATAAACCGGATTTTTTTGTTTAGGAATAAAAAACAATACCAGTCCATACACAATTAACATACCCATTACAAAGTAGGAAACGTGAGAATCAATTATGTTGGTATTAAAGAAAGGGAAATTGATAAGTATAAACAAAATTATCACCGTTGTAACCAGAACAACCCGGTTTATTTTTCTCTGTTGCACAATAAACTCCAAGGCTATCAAAGAGTAATACAAAAATACAAGGGCAACAAAAAGTGAATATGTTCTGTAATAATCACCCGAAAATAACCAAAACGCTTGCCGGAAATAAGGGAAGATAATAGGTAACAGCCACACTGTTATAAAGACGATAAAAACCACTCGCACCCGTTTATTCAAAAACTGAAATACCTGGGGCATTAATAACAAGCAATTTAGTCCGCAATAAAACATGGGTGCCTCAAAGTAAAAAAACCAACCTTTAGAATTATTTTGGCCGCCCAGTATATCAATGGAAAAAAAACGCATTACGCAAATGCCCAAATGAAATTTATCAATAACATTAAACATGGGCTCTGATGATAAACTACTTACTAAAGAACTGCTCCCGATTACACGGGGGTTTACAAATAACCCTAACGTATTTTCTATTAAAAACGGTGCGCTTACTAATAATCCAATTATTCCAAGTCCTATCATTTTTAAAAATAGTGATCCGAGCTTTTTAAAATTAAACGTGCCTGTTTGCAAATGCCTTAATACAGCATAGCAAGCTATAAATAAGCCAAATAAATACACGTTCAAAGGCATGGACACTCCTATTAAGAAAAAAGCTATGGGAAACAAATACCATTTCTTCTTACTGAATAAAAGCTCGAATGCCAATAATAATAAAGCCATATTAAGTGCAGAGAATGAAAACAGAAAGTCATTCCACACACCACCCACAATGATATAACCGCAAAAAGCGAACAATAAACAACCTGTAATCGCAGTAAAATTGGATAACTTAAGTGCTTTTAAATAAAAGAAAAATATAAGGCCGCTTAATAGAATTTTAGCCAGTTCTTTAAACACTATTAAATGTATAATATGGTCTTTACCGGCTACATAAAGAAAAATATCAAACGGATCACGCAATACAAACTGGAATAGGCTTTGTCCCATGCCCACGCTGAATGACCATTTAGGAATACCATATTTTGCAATATAATCTGCGGTATGGTACTGAAAGGGATAATATTGATTATAGGCATCACCTCCTACATCTTTAAAACAATAAGCTTTTTCAAAAAAGTAATTTTTAAAAACTATGATCTCAATGAAAAGGATTAATGCTAAAACCAGAAGATATGCCTTGTTACCAAGTTTATCGAAATCGGGAATAGGTTTAATTGACAAAAGACTTAATTTATTTTATATAAAAATAGATAAATCTTTATTTACAAAAAAATGATTACTTATCAGCATGACGGTCATTCATAAGAATTAAATAAGACCTATTGCAAGCAAAAATATTAAAGAGCTCCTGGTGGGGTTATGGCTGAAGATGCTTTATGCCGCCTTCCTGATTTAATTCTGCCTTACCACAGGCAATACCGCCCTGCCCGTTTTATTTATCACAGTTATAAATACACGCCGCCCGGCAGGTTGGATAGGTTAATATCATTACTATATTTTAATGACGACATTGTAAAGAGCGTTCGCCCAAACACATGTGTGACTTCCAGGTTCCAGTCTTTTATATCTTCCATTAATGAGTTTATAGTGATGAAAACCTTACCACCTGTGGGATTCGGATGAACTGTCCACTGTCCACTGTTAATTGTCGACTGATTTTATCCCCTGTCACTGAATCTATTTTCATCGAATCCGACGATGTGTTGCAACCATTCAGCCTCATTATTTACAACCACCCAATATTCGCCCAATGAGGTAATTATTAGATCCTGGCTGGTGTCGTTTACAAGCAGTGAATCATTATAGTACCATTGATTGTCATATTTTGAGCTCGAGATAAGTGTATCTCCGTGTTGACTGAAAGTTGGTTTATTCGGAGAGGGGATTACAGTTACTATATCCGTGCCTGTGTTCGGCACAACCACTGGAATTAGTTCCTGTCACTGTGTAAGTCAGTTGTGGCGTAGGACTGGCAACAACAAAAGTGCCTGTATCTGCACTTAATCCTGCTGAAGGATTCCACATAAAGTTTGATCCACCATTGCTTATATACAGAGTAGCACTTTGCCCTGCAAAACAAGGTATCCAGAGGTTCAATAGTCAATGGTGGTTCGGGTATAATTTTAACAGTATCGGTTCCCATTGATATGCACCCGCCGGAATCTGCACTTGTTACAGTATAAATAGTTGTTGCTGTCGGATTAGCAATTACTACGGAGGTTGTTGTATCATTAAGTCCCGATGAAGGTGTCCAGGTATAATTCGTTCCTCCACCGCTTACGGTAATCGTATCACTTTGCCCGCACTGCACACTAATGGTGATGGTGGTTGAATAGTGATGGAGCTGAAGGAGTAACTTAACCGTATCTGTGCCGTTGCTAAACAACCACCGAACGTTCCGGCTACCGGATGATAGTTGTTACCGTAGGAGTGGCAGCCACGCTATCTCCCGTTGATGAGCTTAAGGTTGTTGCAGGGCTCCAGGTATGGCGTTGGCTCCTGATGCGGTAAGAGTGACGCTGTTTCCACTGCATATTGATACCGGATTAGGAATAACTTTAATCGTCGGGGCAACAACAACTCCTGTAACTGCGGACACGGCTGTTTTATAATTTGTCATGTAAATATTGCCGGAATAGCAATACGTTGTGTTATGTTGCTGTCTACTCGGGCGCCGATTACGTATTGCTCAGGCGTAGGCGCTGGTGGTGCCCCTGACAGACGCACTGCCAGCCGCGGGCATCCAGTTCCAGCCGGAAGCTGGTGTTGTCCCCGTCGCCGGCATCGGCCGCCACTACCGGGCGGGCGCCGCCGGCGGCGGTGATCTCCTCCAGCACGCCCACCCGCCGGGGCCGGTCATCTCCTGGATCATCTCCAGCGCCAGCCGCCACTTTCCCGGTATGCCGGACCTGATCGGGGATGCGCGCCTGGCTGCGGCGGCGCCGGGCGCGAGCCGCCGCAACCGGGTCATCCAGCGCGGCGTCATCCCAGGATTCCGGGCAGAACAGCCGCCAGTCCGCCGCGCACGAGGCATGCTGGTTCACTAGGTGCACGCTGACGGCGACCTGACAGTTGCCGGTCTTGCCCAGCGTGCCGATGCTGCCGGGCCACGCACGGCAACGCCGTCCCGTCCTTGGGAAACCCGGTGTCATCGACCACCAGCGCCTCCACCGGGAAGCTGGCCGCGAACCACCGCGCCACGTTCCGCCGCACCGCCACGTAGTCCCAGGTCGACGACGTGATGAACTGCTGCAGCCGCTGATGGTCAACGCCCAGCCGCGCCGCCATCGGCTGCATCGACTTGCGCTGCCCGTCCGTCAGCAGCCCGCGCACATACAACTCGCCGGCCGCCCGCTGATCCTTACGCGGCAGCTCGCCGAGCATCTCCGCGGCGAAGGCCACCAGCTCAGGCCGGACCTCCGCGATCTCTTGAGGGGTCATGCCTGGATAACACGGCAGAACCCGGCAGCCATTCCAGACCTAACAAAGTACTACTATGCGCTGGAGGCGGTGGTCGAGCTGTCCAGCCAGCTCGCGGACGATAAGCGTAACGACATCCGCATCGAGGCGGCGCTGGCCAAGCTGTACTGCTCGGAGATGGCTAGCAAGATCGCCGATGAGCTGGTGCAGATCCGCGGTGGCCGCGGCTATGAGACCGCCGCGTCGCTGGCCGCGCGCGGGGAGCGTGGCGTGCCCGCCGAGCAGCTGCTGCGGGACATGCGCATCAACCGCATCTTCGAGGGATCCTCGGAGATCATGCGGCTGTTCATCGCGCGCGAGGCGGTGGACGCTCACCTGTCCGCGGCCGGCGAGCTCATCGATGCCGGGCTGCCGCCGGCCCGCCGCGCCCGTGCGGCTGCCCGGGCGGGCGGGTTCTACGCCAGGTGGCTGCCCACGCTGGTGACGGGCGAGGGGCAGCGGCCGGGGGCTTACGGCGAGTTCGGCCCGCTGGCGACGTACCTGCGCTACGTGGAACGAGCGAGCCGGAAGCTGGCCCGGGTCACCTTCTACGGAATGGCCCGATGGCAAGGCCGGCTGGAGCGGAAGCAGGGCTTCCTGGGCCGGATCGTGGACATCGGCGCGGAGCTGTTCGCCATGAGCGCCGTGTGCGTCCGGGCGCAGCTGGATGCGACCGCTGGCCGCGGGACCGAGCGGGGCGCGGTAGCGTCCGAGCTGGCCGGCCTGTTCTGCGCCCAAGCGCGGCTGCGGGCCGAAGAACTGTTCGGCCAGCTGTGGAGCAACACCGACGCCGCCGACTCGGCGTTGGCGCGGCGTGTGCTGGCCGGCCGCTATTCATGGCTGGAGGACGGCATCATCGACCCGTCGATACCCGGGCCCTGGATCGCCCCCGCCGAGCCCGGGCCGTCCACGGCGGAAAACGTCCACCGTCATATCAGCTGACGCCGCGAGCAGCCAGTCGGCCCTTACTCGGAATCGCAGGACCGGCCCGGTCGCCTCCCTGCCGGCCGGGCCGCAGGAAGCGCGTATCAGGAACTTGAACCGTCTTGCCGCCCGCCGCCATGTGGGGGGACCGCACATCAGCCGGGTATGAGCGGGCAAGATCGTCGCCAAACCATTTCGCCTGCTCATAGGCAGCAACATGGCAACCCAGCCACGCGAGCAAGGATGAGTAACAGACAACCGCACGATCCGGCCCGGTGAGCCCCAGGTACTCCGCCAGCCGCAACGCGATCAGCGACTGGCGCAGGACATGCTCCATCGGCTGGCCCATCGCCTGGACGGCCGCCTGCGACTGCGAGAAGTTCCGCCCGCCGCTAGCTGCCTGCGATAAGGCAGCAGCCCCGCCTGCAGTAGCGAGGCGGGGCCGCTGCCAGTCGTGCTAAGTGGACTTGGCCTATTGCGTACTATCTCAAGCGCGTTACTATCCCCGTAGCCGTGTGACTGCCGTCACAGACGCGGCAGCCACGGCGTGTCCTGGGAGGAATGGACATGACCGTCAGGGATGACTACGTGCGCGAACAGATCATGCAGGTGGGCGGGACGCCGCTGCGCGTCGCGATCCGGCCAGGCACCGGGACAGGGCCTCCGCTGCTGCTGTGCAACGGCATCGGCATGCGGCTGGAAGCCTTGCGGCCGTTCGTGGATGCACTCGACCCGGCCATCGAGGTGATCCGCTTCGATGCCCCCGGCACCGGCGGCTCTCAGCTGCCCAATCTGCCGTACCGTTTCACCACCCTGGCCCTGCTCCTGCGCGAGATGCTGCATAATCTCGGCCACCAGCAGGCCGACGTCCTGGGTATCTCCTGGGGAGGCGGGCTGGCTCAGCAGTTCGCGCTGCTCAACCCGCGCCGGTGCCGGCGGCTGATCCTGGTGGCGACCTCAACCGGGCCGCAGACGATGGTGCCGCCCAACCCGCTGCCGCCGGTGAAGAACCTCATCCTGCGCCGCTATGGCGACCTGTGGGGAGGAAGCGCGAAAACCGACCCGGACGCGCTGACCAGCGCCCTGCGCAAGGCGCGGATCAGCCCGCTCAGCATCGGTTACCTGTACCAGCACACCGCCGCGCTGGGGTTCACCACGCTGCCGCTGCTGCCGCTCATCCGCCAGCGCACCCTGGTGCTCACCGGCGACGAGGACCCGATCATCCCGGTGGCCAACGGCCGCATCCTAGCCGCGGGCATCCCGCACGCGACGCTGCACGTCTACCACGGCGGCCACGTCGAGCTGGTGACCCGCCCGAGCCTGCTCACGCCCCTGATCACCGGCTTCCTCGCGTCATGACGAGGCAGAAAGGCAGCAGCCCCGCCACTGTAGTAGCTGGCGGGCGCCACGTTACCTACTCAGTCACGGACCTGCCCGCTTCTGCGGGTTCGTGTTGTTGCAGGCGTACAGATCGATCCTGGCGAAGTTCGCCGTGACGCCGCGGAAGCCGTCCAGGCACTTGCCGGTCCAGGGGGTGAGGTACTCCCCGTCCGGCTCGTGCTCCCGCTTCTGCGCGCCAGTGCACGCTGGAGGTGGAGGCGTACACCCCGCCGGACTGGTCCTACGGCAAGATCCTGTTGCCCCGCCGCCTGGCTAGGGCAGCGGCGTCATTCCGTGCTCGGGGAAGACGGCCGCCCGGGTGGCCATGATGGCCTGGTCGAAGGGCTCTGCCGGGTCGTATCCGGACTCGAAGCGCGCGTAGGCGGGCTCGTTCCCTTCGGTCATGAACTCGGGTGCCCGGCGGCCGGTGCGGCGGGACGCGAGCTCGCGCCAGGCGGCCGGGATGCGCGCCCCGGGTCGATCGGATGCCCGGCGGCCTCGGCCAGCAGGTGCGCCCAGGTCCTCGGCACGACCTGGAGCAGGTCGTAGCCGCCGCCCCCGGTCAGGAGCCAGCGGCCGCCTGCCATCTGGTGGGCCAGGTCGTGGATCGCGGCGCCCGCGGCGCGCTGCGCGTCGATGGACAGCCGCAGGCCGGCCAGCGGGTCGAGCCGGTGGGTATCGCAGCCGTGCTGGCTGACCAGGATCGCCGGCCGGAACGTGCGCAGCAGCGGCGGCACGACCGCGTGGAACGCGCGCAGCAGCGGCGGCACGACCGCGTGGAACGCGCGCAGCCACCCGGCGTCCCTGGTCCCGCTCGGCAGCGCCACGTTCACCGCCGATCCTTTCGCCCCCGGGCCGCCCGTCTCGGACGGCAGGCCGGTGCCGGGCCACAGCGCCGCCGGGTGCTCGTGCAGGCTGATCGTCAGCACCCGCGGATCGTCGTAGAAGGCCGCCTGCACGGGGAGCAGGCCGTCCACGCCGCCGGGCGTGAGGCTGGTGTCCTTGCCTGATCAGGTTCCCCAGTCCGGCATCGGGCACCTGAGCAGCAGCGAGCCGGAGGCTGGTACCGTCGGGCCTGGTCCTGTGGTCCGCTAGTCGCGCCACAGGTGTGGTGGTACAGCATGCGGTGGCCATGCGAGCACCTCGACTTGCGGGATCATAGCTTTACGCGCACAAGCCAGTCCCTGCCCGCACGCATTTATCGAAGTTAAGATCGAAACTTTTCTGGCTCCCGCGATAGGACTCGAACCTATAACCTGCCGGTTAACAGAAGGTCTGTCACGGCCGGGAGCGCCCGGGGCTGTCAACAGCGTCACCCTGTCCTGCCTGCATAAAGGCGTTCCAGGGCTAACAAGGCCATGGTAGCAGCCGTGCCGCCGTGTACCGGATAATGCCGTTTTGTACGTGGGGTTTTTGTGGGAGCCGTCGACCGCGGACGCGGACTTGTGGGGATTCTGTGGGGGCGTGAACACGCAGGTCGAGGAGGTGTCCCGACGGCTAGGGTAGGTGACTGTGCCTGATGCTGATCCTGTCGAGGTCGCGTTCGCCTTTGCGCGTAACGCGCTCATCCAGACCTCCCGGGAATCGGGGTGGACCCAGGTGGCCGGGCGACTGCTCGCGGCAGCCCTTGAGTACGCGGTCCAGGGCGTCTTCATAGCAGGGGGCTTCCCCGTGCTCGCTCCGAAAGTTCGGAGATACTTCGATCCCTCCATGACCGCGCACCTTCAGCCGGCTGACGCCGAAGTCATCCGCGCTGTGTGGAACGACGCGGGACGCTCACACGCTGATTTGGATTTGAGCACCATCATCGACGTGTGCACCGCTGTCGTCGACCGTCTTGAAGCCCTCGCGGGGTCTCCCCCGCCTGCCGGGTGGTCTCCCCCGCCGGTCCCGGCCAGCATCGGATGGGCTGCGCTGAGCGGCGCCGATCAGCAGCTCCTGACCAGGGTGCGCCAGGGTGCTCAAGCACTGTGCCCGGGGGCAACGGTCATCTTGTTCGGCTCGCGGGCAACCGGGCTCGCCAGGCCAGAAAGCGACTACGACTTGCTGCTTATCCTCCCCGAGGATATCGACCCATATGTCCGGGCGCTGATCATGAGCAACGTGCGCAACATGGTCAGGGAAACAGGTGCGGCGGTTGATCATGAGTACGTCACCGTGAATACCTGGCAGAACCCTCCTCCGGGAGCCCGGATTCTGGTTGAACAGGCGAAGAGCCAGGGAATCGAAGTGCCAGACGATTGAGGCGATAAGCCTGGCGATTGATTCGGTCGTCAGCGGCGAACCGGGCCCGCAGCCCTGCTCGCCGTACATGGCAGTGACAGCGTGCAGCGGCATCACCGTGACAAGCTGCAGATCTGCGTCATCGACGGGCCGGCCGCCGCTTGTGGGGTTCCAGAACTCGGCCACCGGTCCTGACCTGGGCTTCTATGCGGCCCGCCCGTACTCGTTGATGAGGCCGCCGAGGACGGCCGGCGCTGGATCCGTTCCTGGGAGAGGTCCGCGACAGGGTGGTCGGGCCGGGGCGGGCGGAGCTGGCGGCTGCGATGGGGTCGCTGTCCGTTGTAGTGGGCCTCGTACTGGGCCAGGACCAGCCGCAGATGCCGTTCGCCGGAGATCAGCATCCGGTCGGTGACCTCGGCTCGGACGGTGAGCACGAACCTTTCCGCAAAAGCATTCGCTCGCGGGCTGCGGGGCGGGATCTTCACGGCCTCGATACCGGCGCCGGCCAGGACTGCGTCAAACGATGCGGTGAATTGCCCGGCCCTATCACGGACCAGGAACCGGAAGCCGGCGGCCCGGTCCCCCAGATCCATCACGAGGTTGCGGATCTGCTGCACTGTCCACGGCCCGTCCGGGTTCGCGGTGACCCCGAGGATGTGCACGTAACGGCTGCCAACCTCCATGACGAACAGGCAGTACAGGCGCCGGAGAGTCACCGCGCAGTCCACGTGGAAGAAATCGGCGGCGAGTATCGTCGCGGCCTGAGCGTGCAGGAACTGCCGCCACGTCGTGCGGTGCGCCGCTCGGGCGCCGGGGGGATCTTCAGGGCCCTGAGGACACGGCGGATGGTGGATGCGCTGCCCCGGTGGCCGAGCTTGAGCAGCTCGCCTTGGATCCTCTTGTATCCCCAGCCGTAATTCTCGGTGGCGAGCCGCTCGATCAGCGCGGCGATCTCGGCGCTGACCGGCGGCCGTCCCATCCGGTGCGGGTAGGTCCACTTCCGGGTGACCAGGCGGCGGTGCCACCGCAGGACGGTGCCGGGGGTGACCAGCCGGTGCGCCCGCAGCCTTGCCGGCAGG
>CAVYQA010000005.1:0-287569 GCA_963770495.1 Chitinophagales bacterium
CTTATGGGCACATCGTCACATTGGCACATCGGCACATTGTAATTCGCCGACAAGCGTGCCATTGCAACTAATTGACTATCTATAAATTACAACTTTACAACCTTCGCTCTGTGTCAACTTCCTTTCCCTCTCACAACATTTCCAAATTCAGCTTTTTTCTCTAAATAACAGGAAAAACAGAGGTAAAACGAGACAATTAACGATTAACATTTAACAATTAACTGCCTTTTAACTGTAAAAACTATCTTTGCATAAATTTTTGCAATATGAGCAATGGAATTTTCAATGTGCCGCAGCCAATCAACGAGCCGATATTAAACTATACAAATGGTTCTACAGAAAAAATAGCTCTTAAAGCCGCTTTAAAAAGTGCTAAGTCTTACACTGCCGATATTCCAATGGTTATTGACGGCAAAGAGGTGAGAACGGGCAACAAGATTGCTATTCATCCTCCTCACGAAATCAGGCATTTATTAGGATATTTTCATAAAGGAGAAACAAAACAGGTGAACGCGGCAATTAATGCAGCGTTGCGCGCCAAGAAAGACTGGCAGGAAATGACATTTGAGCAACGCGCTTCAATTTTTCTTAAAGCGGCAGATTTGCTTGCGGGACCATACCGTGCAAAAATGAACGCTGCCAGTATGTTGTGCCAATCCAAAAATGTGTTCCAGGCGGAGATTGATGCGGCTTGCGAGTTGGTTGACTTTTTCAGATTCAATGTGCATTTTGCGCAGGAATTATATAAACAGCAACCTTACTCGCCGCGCGGCATTTGGAACCGCATGGAATACCGCCCGCTTGAAGGATTTGTGTTTGCGTTGACGCCGTTTAATTTTACATCTATAGCGGGCAACCTGCCGACATCGGCAGCGCTTATGGGCAACACCGTAGTATGGAAACCAGCCATGACAACGGTTTACACGGCTCACGTTATAATGGAAGTATTACAGGCTGCGGGTTTGCCCGATGGCGTAATTAACCTTATTTACACAAGCGGTGTTGAAACAGGTAATATTATTTTCAATCACCCTGAGTTTGCGGGCATCCATTTTACGGGCTCAACAGAAACATTTCAAACCATGTGGGGCATGATTGGCAGTAACATTCACAAATACCGCAGCTATCCGCGCATAGTGGGCGAAACAGGCGGAAAGGATTTTGTTTTGGCACATTCTTCTGCCGATGTAAAAGTATTGGCAACAGCGCTTTCGCGCGGCGCATTCGAATACCAGGGGCAGAAATGCTCGGCGGCTTCGCGGGCTTACATTCCCGAATCAATATGGAAAGCCACCAAAGAACATTTACTGAATGATATGGAGTCATTTAAAATGGGCTCTGTTGAAGATTTCAGAAACTTTATAAATGCTGTTATTGACGAGCCATCGTTTGATAAAATAACGGGTTATATTGACCGCGCACAGAAATCGAGAGACGCCAAAATAATTGCGGGTGGCGGATACGATAAATCTAGGGGATACTTTATTTCGCCAACTGTTATTAAAGCCAGGGACCCTAAGTATGTAAGCATGTGCGAAGAGATTTTCGGACCGGTGCTTTCTGTTTATGTGTATGACGACAATAAATTTAATGACATTTTAAAAGTGATTGATACCACCTCGCCTTATGCACTCACAGGTTCTATCATCTCGCAGGACAGAGGTGCTATTAAAAAAGCGATGAAGGCATTAACCCAATCTGCCGGCAACTTTTATATTAATGATAAACCAACAGGCGCCGTAGTAGGGCAGCAGCCGTTTGGAGGTGCGAGAGGTTCAGGTACGAATGATAAAGCAGGGTCATTTTTAAATTTGGTAAGATGGACATCTGCTCGGTCTATTAAAGAAAACTTTGTTCCTCATACCGATTATCGTTATCCGTTTATGAATGAAGCATAATGCAATTATATCACACACGCCATGGTAACAATACTGACTTTGGCGTTCTCACATTTCAAAATCTGCATGGCACACGCCTCAAGTGTTGCGCCGGTGGTAATAACATCATCAACAAGCAGCACGTGTTTGTTTTCCAATAGCTCTTTATCCGTAACTCCAAAAATAGAATCCACATTTTCCCAGCGTTCCATGCGCGATTTTTTCGTTTGCGTGGGATTAGCAATCAGCCGTTTTAAAACACCGGTATTCACAGGTATCTTTGTTGCCTCCTGCAGTCCTTTGGCAAATAAATCGCTTTGGTTGAATCCGCGTTTTTTCAGTTTGGAAGAATGGAGTGGCACAGGCACAATCATATCAATGCCTTCTGTAAAACCACACTCTTTTAATTCCATGCCATATTGTTTGCCGATGTATACAGCCAGCTCTTTATTGCCGTTATATTTTATATTATGAATCACACGCTGCACCTTACTTTCAGCAGTAAAGAAATAATAAGCGGCGGCACGCTCAACTGCAACACGCCCGGCAAGATGCTGTTCAATAGCATTATCGCGGTGAAGATGAAAATTCGTTTTAGGCAAATCATACTCGCATTGTAGACAAATATATTTTTCACCCTCCACCAATGAGTTGTTGCAAGAGGCGCACACATCAGGATAAAACAGGTAGATGAAATCTTTTATATACCGGGTTGCAGAAAGCATATTTCAAAAGTAGCTATTTTTGGAAAGTAAACTATGAAAGAAAAAGCTTTAGATATACTGCGTTGTCCTGATTTAAAAACGGATTTAAAACTGCAGGTTTTTAGTTCGGAACAACTAACAGACTTTAGTGGCAAGTCATATACCGACATTAACGAGGGACTTTTAATAAACCAAAACAATGTTGCCTATCCTATAATTGGTGGAGTTCCGCGGCTGATTGAAGGAGCTTTATTTTTTAATAAAGAGTTTATAAAAAAATGGCAAAACGAACTAAAGAAACTTACTATTAAAATTGAAGAACCATCTGAAGAATTCAAAAAGTTTCTCCTGCCTACCTTAAAGCGGTTTGAAACCGAATGGCAGGAGCACGACCTCGAACAAAAAACATGGGGCTTGGAGCAACAACAGCGCATTGATTGTTTTTTAACCTATATGAATTTTACAAGAGAAGAGGTTAAAGGCAAACTCATTCTCGATGCCGGCGCAGGAACCGGTCAGCTCACCTGCAGCTATGCTACATTGGGGTGCGAAGTGGTGGGTGTAGATTTGTCTCCTGCAATTGTAAGAGGATGGAAGAACAGGAAAAAGTGGGCGGGCAACTATTCATCAAATGTAACTCTTATACAAGCAGACATTATGCACTTGCCATTTAAGCCAAACACTTTTGATGGCATCAGCTCACTCGGTGTTTTACATCATACTCCTGATACCAAAGCCGCCTTCAATGCCATAACTCCTTTTGTAAAGCCGGGCGGCACAATAGGAGTGTGGGTATATAGAAAAAATGAAACAGACTATAACCTTCCTTTAATCCCTTTTATAACCGCTAAATGGCTATCACTGGATTATCAAAAGCTTAGAACTGTCACCCCTAAGCTGCCGCCAAAACTTCTATACAATCTTTTATTTATATACGTTTCCTGGTTTCAGTTGGCATATAAGATAAATGCTCTTTTAAGAGGTAAAAAACACAATCAAACTATCAAGGAACGCGTCACTAGCTTATTCGATTCTCTTGCCCCGCCCTATGTGTGGAAACATGAACCCGAAGAAGTTATCAATTGGTTTAAGCAAGCAGGTTTTTATACTGTTGCAGAAAATACCCTGCCCATGGACGCCGCCATTGGCATTAATATCTGTGGCAAAAAAACTTAAACCTATTTGCTTAATCTCCGCCATTTTTTCATTCATTCATTTTTCAATTTTTATATTTGCATATATAACTTTTTTTAAAATAACAACCGTATGACAAGCGACTTAATAGCTTTAATTGCCAATGTTGCACTTGCGCTATCATTTATTGTGGGGCTCATATTTGGTATCGTACAAGTGAGGATAGCGGCGCACGACCGCCGCGAGCGGCTCACCCTGGAAACACTGCGCAACTTTCAAACCCACGAATTTGCCGAACTCGCCGTTTATATTAACTCGCATGATCTGCCATCCAGCTATAAGGAAATGTCGGAGCTGCCGGTTAAGGAGCAGATGATCTTATTCCAGTTTGCGCAGATGATGGAATCTCTCGGCATTCTTGTCGCACGGCAATTCATAAGCATTGATTTGGTTGATATAACACTGGGTGCATACGTAACCACCTGCTGGGAAAAATATAAAGTAATGTTCCTGGACATACGCGAAAAGTTACCCGATCCTTTTCTCGGCGAGTATTTTCAATGGCTGGCAGAGCGCATTGATGAGAGAATGCGGGAAAATCCACGCAAACCATTCTACGCGGTAAAAATACCTTCTTCACACAAGAACTAGTTAGCATTTTTCATAATCGACAATTTCAAAAATCAAACTAGTCTGCACCTATTGATTTTCAAATTCACTTCCTATCTTCACGGCAAACTTAAAACAATAACATGGCAGAACTGAATTTGGGCATAGGCTCACGGGTGCAGCATCCAAAGTGGGGTGTTGGCGTTGTAACGGGCGTTCGCTACGCCACCTATCTTATTACGTTTATTGATTACGGCACACAGGAACTGGAAAAAACGGACACCCTTGTGGAAACACTGCAAGCTGAAAATGTGACGGAGGAAATTGCTACGCATAGTGAGGTGGAGAAAAGCCTGGTTGATATTTTGCATTTGTGGGGCGGGTTGCAGGAAGTGGTGCCTATTGGCGAGCGCTGGAAAAACGGCACTTTTGTTATTAAAAGCGCCGACCCGGCGATGAAACCGAAGGAAATACCGATTGATGTTTTCTTTCATAAAATTGTGATGCTGCGCGACCGCCTGCGCGTGCTGGAGCAAAACATTAACAGCCACCCCAAGCTGACGGATGAAGATAAGGTGAACCTGCAGCAATATATTACGCGCATTTACGGCTCGCTTACCACGTTCAACATTTTGTTCAAACAAAAGGAGCAGCAGTTTGTAGGAGAGAAGGGAAAAGAAGACTGATGGGCACGCTGCGTTTTTTGCTGGCTCTTGCCGTGGTTATCTCACATTGCATGGTGTTTGGAAATGCCACGGTGTTTGGCGCGTCGTTTATAGGCAGCTATTTAGCGGTGCGGTCGTTTTTTATTATTTCAGGATTTTATATGTGGCTGATTTTGCATGAAAAATATGTGGGGCAAAACGGCAGCTACCGCTTATTTATTACCAAC
Source organism: Chitinophagales bacterium (assembly GCA_963770495.1). Classification (GTDB taxonomy): domain Bacteria; phylum Bacteroidota; class Bacteroidia; order Chitinophagales; family CAVYQA01; genus CAVYQA01. The sequence continues at coordinate 5,217 of CAVYQA010000005.1, forward strand.
CGTTTTTTGCGGTTGTATCCTGCTTACTGGGTGGTTCTTATTGCAACGGTTGTGGTGGCAGTGGTGGAAGGGATTTTCTTTAAACAGATTCCAAACCGGTTGTCGTCGTTCGTTGCTTACACGCCGTTATTGCACCCCTCAACGGTGATGGTGCTTATTTTTTCTAACCTGTTTATTTTCGGGCAGGATATAATTTGTTTTCTTGGCTTTGCGCACACCGGCGGATTTATTTTTACCACACATAGCGGCTTGGAAAGTGATTTTATGCTGGTGCCGCAATCGTGGTCGCTGTCGCTGGAGTTATTTTTTTACCTGATGGTTCCATTTATTGCGAGGAAAAATAGTTGGCTGTCAATAGGTCTTATTATTATTTGCGCTGTCGCGGAGTTGGTGGCATATTTGCATGGCTATAATAATGTGATATGGAACTACCGTTGCTTTCCGTTTGCATTTGCGTTTTTTCTTTTGGGCGGAATTTGCTATGAAATTTATAAAAAGATTAAAGATAGCACCTTCTCAAACCCGCTGCTGACCGGCATTTGGGCAGTGTTGTGCCTGGTTATTATTTTTTATCAATATCTCCCCGGCGATGATGCGAAGTTGTGGGTTTACACGTTGTTATTTGCTATGGCATTGCCTTTTATTTTTTATCTCACTAAAAATTATAAATGGGACAGGTATGTTGGTGAGTTGTCGTACCCGCTTTATTTGGTTCATGTTTTGGTGATTTTGGTGTTGAAGTACACTGACATTTCTAATACATTTTCTGGAATTACGGCAATTATTTGTTCCACATTGGCGGCGATGGTTCTCTATCATTATGTAACAATTCCTGTTGAACGGATAAGGCAAAGCAGGGTTAAGGTGAAAAAAAATAAGGATGCGGCAATGCCTGTTTCATGGAAAGGTTAATGTGGTGAAGAAAAAATATCGTTGTCAATATCTATTTTTACAGTCTATTAAATGAAAATTATGCAAAAGGATGAAGTTGTATTTTCGCTGATACAAAAAGAGAAAGAACGACAGAGGCGCGGAATTGAGTTGATAGCGTCTGAAAATTTTGTAAGCCAGCAGGTGCTGGATGCCATGGGCACCTGCCTTACCAATAAATATGCAGAGGGTTATCCGGGTCGCCGTTATTACGGCGGCTGCGAAGTGGTGGATGAAGTGGAACAGCTTGCCATTGACCGAGCTAAACAATTGTTTGGTGCTGAATACGCTAATGTGCAGCCACACGCGGGCGCACAGGCAAATGCCGCGGTGATGCTGGCTGTGCTGAAACCGGGCGATAAAATTCTTGGTCTCGATTTGTCGCATGGCGGACATTTGACGCATGGCTCGCCGGCTAATTATTCGGGCAAGTTGTACAAGCCGGTTTTTTATGGAGTGGGCAAAGACACGGGCACTATTAATTATGACGATGTAGAACGGGTTGCCAAACAGGAAAAGCCCAAACTCATCATCTGCGGCGCATCGGCGTATTCGCGCGATTGGGATTACAAACGTTTCCGTGAAATTGCCGATTCCGTTGGCGCTATTCTGATGGCTGATATTGCTCATCCCGCAGGATTGATAGCCGTAAAATTTTTGAACGATCCGATGCCGTATTGCCATATAGTAACCACTACAACACATAAAACCCTTCGCGGTCCGCGAGGAGGAATGATACTCATTGGCAAAGATTTTGAAAATCCATTCGGGTTGAAAACACCTAAAGGTGAAACGCGAATGATGTCGTCGTTGATTGACAGCGCTGTATTTCCCGGTACACAGGGCGGTCCGCTTGAGCACGTTATTGCCGCCAAAGCAGTGGCTTTTGGTGAAGACCTTAGTGACGATTACAAAACATATTGCAAACAAATAATCGCCAATGCGCAAACACTGGCGAAAGAATTTGTGAAGCGCGATTACCATATTATTTCGGGAGGCACGGATAATCATCTTATGCTGATTGATTTGCGGAATAAAAATATCTCCGGCAAAAAAGCGGAGAATGCTTTGGTAGCCGCCGACCTCACCGTAAATAAAAATATGGTGCCGTTTGATGATAAATCGCCGTTTGTTACATCGGGCATTCGCATCGGCGTTCCGGCTGTTACTACGCGAGGTATGAAAGAAGAACACATGCATTGGATTGCCGAATGGATAAATAAAATTATTACTAACTCAGATGACGAAAAAGTAATAGAAGAAGTGAAACACGAAGTGAATTCGTTTATGCTGGAGTTTCCGCTGTATTAGTTTATTTTCCCACTTTTTCGATTGGACTGAAACGTAGAGCGCTCCATGTATTATCAATTGAGATAGCAGTTACAGTTGTTATGCCGTAGTCTTCACCTGTTACTCTTACTATATCGCGGTTAATATCAGTCTTCATTTTTGATGAGCCTTTAGGATAGGCAAACCATAATACGCTGTCGGGCTCAACCTTGCTTAACGATGATTTCAAAAAATCAGTGAACTCTTTTTTACTGGTTATAAAAACCAGTGTGTTAACGCTTTTTGTTTTATCAAATGAAGTTTTAAAACCCAGTCTCACAAATTCCTTCTCAATGGATGATGGCGCATTAATAACTATGCCTTTATCTTTAAACTTTAATTTGTTGATTACTTCTTTCATTGGTGGTTTTTAAAGGGATTAAAAATAAAAATTGTAGGTTAAATTATCGTATTCAATCGCTTAGATTATAAAAACAATATTAATTTTATTACACAAATAATTAAACCTATGGCTAATAATGATTTCACCACTACCATTTTGGTAGATGCAACGCCCCAAAAGGCTTTCGATGCCATTAATAATGTTGGCGCATGGTGGCCGGGAACTATTGAAGGGGGCACACACAAACTGGGCGATGAGTTTGTTTATCGCTATAAAGATGTACATTACAGCAAACATAAAATAATGGAATTGATACCCGGAAAGCGTGTTGTATGGCAGGTAACCGACAGCAGCCTGAGTTTTGCCAACGATAAAACTGAATGGACCGGTACCAGAAACGTTTTTGATATTTCGGAAAAGGACGGAAAAACTTTAGTACGGTTTACTCACGAAGGTTTAGTTCCTAAATTTGAATGCTATAAGGAGTGTTCTAATGCATGGACTGAAATTATAAGAGAAAGCTTATACAGCCTGATAACTACAGGTAAAGGGGAAATGGATTTATTCAATTAATAAAATTTAAAATTCTTCGTATAAAAAATAAAACTATGGCTAATAAAGATTTTTCTACAACTATTTTGGTTGACAAAAGTCCCAAAGAAGTATTTAAAGCTGTTACTAACCCTCGTGCATGGTGGTCGGAAGAAATTACCGGGGGTACGGAAAAACTGAATGATGAGTTTAAGTATCATTACAAGGATGTACACAAATGCACTATGAAATTGGTGGAGGTGGTTCCTGATAAGAAAGTGGTTTGGGATGTGCTGGACAATTATTTCAACTTCACTAAAGACAAAAATGAGTGGGTTGGAAATAAAATCACTTTTGATATTTCAACGAAGGGGAACCAGACGCAGCTTGTATTTACACAGCATGGTTTGGTACCTATATATGAATGTTATGATTTATGCTCCGATGCATGGACAGATTATATACAAAATAGTTTGCGCAATTTAATTATTAAGGGCAAAGGCAAACCGAATCCTAAGGAATAGAGGTGAGTATTTCAATAAAATTTATTTTAGTGAACTATATCAATGCTAAAATTAGTTAAATGAAATATTAATGACCAATATGAAAAATAAAAACACCATTTTCGCCAAAGGCGAAAAAACTTCGCCTGATTATTTTACAGGAACATCATGGTTTAAAAACCTTGTTCCAAGTGACACCACCTTTAATTGCCAGGTGGGTAATGTGGTATTTGAGCCGGGAGCGAGAAACAACTGGCACACGCACCCCGGTGGACAAATTCTGCTGGCTACCGATGGGGTTGGCTATTACCAGGAGAAAGACAAACCAATACAGGTGCTTCGTAAAGGAGATGTGGTTGCCATTGCTCCTAATGTAGTCCATTGGCACGGCGCATCGCATGACAGTGAGTTTACACATATTGCCATTAATCCCAACACGCAAAAAGGGGTGGTTGAGTGGTTACAGCCGGTAACCGATGAAGAATATAACAGCATTAAAAAGTAAAATCATGGAAACAAAAAACATAAAGGCATTTGGAACAGAGGCGGCTGGTGCACCTTTACATTCATTGACTATAAACAGGAGAGAACCCACGCCACATGATGTGGAAATAAAAATTCTTTACTGTGGCATTTGTCATAGCGATTTACATTCTATAAGAAATGAATGGGGAGGCAGTGTCTTCCCCATGGTGCCCGGGCATGAAATTGTTGGTAAAGTGACGAGGGTGGGCGACCATGTTAAAAAATTTAAAGTAGGCGATTTGGCTGCAGTAGGTTGTATTGTAGATTCATGCCGTGAGTGTGAATTTTGCAAAGAAGGAGAGGAGCAATTTTGCGAAGGAGGTAATACTATGGTGTTTGATGCACCTGATAAAAAATACGGCGGGCAAACCTATGGCGGGTTTTCGGAAAATATTGTAGTGGATGAAAACTATGTTTTGCATGTACCCGAAAAACTGAATTTAGCTTCTGCAGCGCCTTTGCTTTGTGCAGGCATTACAGTCTATTCGCCATTGAAACATTGGAACATAAGACCCGGAAAAAGGGTGGGCATAATAGGCATTGGCGGGTTAGGACATTTAGCAATTAAAATAGCTAAAGCCATGGGCGCTTATGTGGTGGTGTTTACCACATCGCCCTCTAAAGCGGATGATGCCAAACGGCTGGGTGCTGATGATGTGGTTATTTCAACTGACAAGGTGCAAATGAAAAAGCAATCAAAATTAAATATGATTTTAGATGCCGTAGCGGCTAAGCATGATGTGAACCCTTACCTGAAAATTCTAAGGGTTGACGGCACACTGGTGCTGGTTGGTTTGCCCAATGAACCACTGGAGGTGGGGGCTTTTAGTTTAGTGAAGGGAAGAAAAAGTTTTTCAGGTTCTAATATTGGCGGTATTGCTGAAACCCAGAAGATGTTGGACTTCTGCGCTAAACACAATATCACTGCCGAAATTGAATTAATCAATATTCAGCAAGTAAATGAAGCTTTTGACAGATTGAAGAAGGGTGATGTGCATTATCGTTTTGTTGTGGATATGGCTTCGTTGAAAAATTAAATTAGATATTACGGTTAAAATAAAAAAACCCTGCCTTATACCAAGGCAGGGTTTATATATAATAGACAATAACAGCGAACTATTGCCCACCACCATTGGAACGAAAACGGTCATTTTGCCCGCCATCCTGGTGAGACATTTGATGCAGCAAAAATAATTTAAAATCTTTCTCAGCCTGGAAAAGCTTTGCCACTTTTTTTACCGATAATACTTTTTCAAACAGGGCGACATATTTTTTTCGGATATCAAGTTGTTGCTGTTCATAAGCCAGCTCGTTTTCAATCATTTTATTCACATCGGCATCGCTCATATTATCAATATCAGGCTTCATATTATTGGTGTTAGCCATACGGCTTTGGTTGAGCGCTTCAATTTCTTTTTGATATTGATTATAAACAGGCCAGAATTTTTCGGCTTCCTCCGGTGTAAGGTCGAGTTGTTTGGTGATGAAAGCCGCTTTAAGGGCGTCTATTTTTTCTGATCTTTTGCCATTATTATTAGGGGGGTTAGGCGTTTGTCCCTTTGCGGCATAATACGTAAGCGCGGGCAGTATAAAGAGCAGTAAGGTTATTAATCGCTTTTTCATAATTACATCGCAATTTCATTAATAGTGTTATCGTCAATCTGGCTCAGGTCAATCTTATCAATATTCAGCGAATCAATAGAGGTCATAGGGAAAGGTGCGTTATCCAGCTGTTTGTTTGATACACAAGCCACAATGCTTGTTTCATCAAACTGGTCAATGTTGCTGCTGATATAATCCTTCATATCCTGTGCAGTAACCTGCTTTTCAGCTGCGGCAAGAGTGGGTATATTAAATGAAGGGTTGCTGTTCTTTTTGCTTATAAAAATTGTGATACCTATAACAAGAGCAAGAGCGGCAAAAGCATATTTTGGTTTTAATAAATAACCAAGCTTATTCAAAATAGTTTCAGCAAATGTTGGTTTATTCTCTTCTTCACGAACACGGTTAAGTATTTTGCCCGGCAAGCTTTCGAAATAATTATACGGAACATTAAAAGCGTTTTCCTTTTTCAGTGAATCCAATAGTTGCAGCTCCGTTGCCAGTATGGTTTGCATTACTTCGCCGGGTAAGGTTTCAAAATAATGCACTGGCACACTAAACGGATTTACACGCTGAAAATCAGCAAGATGAGGGGCAATTTCCCTCAACTCTTCACTTATTATGTTATTCTTGTTATTCATTTAAACATCAATTAGATGTGTAATATAATAAAAGGTTTAATGATTCAATAAATATTCTTCCACTTTCTTCGCTGCATGATGATACGATGCTTTTAGCGCGCCCACGCTGGTTTGCAATACCTCCGACATTTCCTCATAGGGCATCTCGTCATAATAGCGCAGGTTAAACACTTCTCTCTGCCTGTCGGGTAATTCAAGAATTGCCTTTTGTAGTTTCAGTTGTATCTCATCGCCGCTGAAATTATGTCCCGTGGTCAGCTTTTCAGAAAGATAATTGCTTACACCATCCATGGGCATTGCCATTTTCTTTTTCTTTGAATTCAAAAAAGTTATACTTTCATTACTTGCAATACGATAAAGCCAGGTATAGAGTTGCGATTCCTCTCTGAAATTCTCCATGCCCTTCCATATCTTAATAAAAGCATTCTGCAACACATCATTGGCATCTTCATGATCAAGCACCATACGGCGTATATGCCAATAGAGGCGCTCCTGGTATTTACTGACAAGGAGTGTAAAACCATGCTCTTTAGTGGAAGCATCTTTAAATTTTTCTAAAATTTCCTTGTCATCCATCAATTCCTTATTGCGATTTTCGTGCCATCACCTTCAGCGCTGCATTTACTACATCAGGTGTATCTAATCCGTATTTTTTTAGAAGTTCTTCCGGCTTCCCACTCTCGCCGAATGTATCCTTTACTGCTACTTTTTCAATTGGCGCCGGAAAATTTCGTCCCAGCACACTGGCAATTGCATCGCCCAATCCGCCGTTAAGCTGGTGCTCTTCTGATATAACAGCACACTTCGTTTTCCTTACCGAATTTATGACTGCCTGTTCATCTAAAGGTTTAATTGTATGTATATTGATAACCTCGGCTTTAATGCCTTTTTCACCAAGTATTCGCGCCGCCTCAATTGATTTCCAAACCAAATGCCCGTGAGCAAACAGAGTAATATCAGTTCCTTCGGCAAGCAGTTGGGCTTTTCCAATCTCAAACTTTTGGTCGGTGGCTGTAAAATTGGGCACTTTAGGTCTGCCAAAGCGCAGGTAAACCGGACCAACATAGTCGGCAATGGCAATGGTGGCGGCTTTGGTTTGATTATAATCGCAGGGGCAAATCACCGTCATGCCCGGCAACATACGCATCATACCCACATCTTCAAGTATCTGGTGTGTTGCACCATCTTCCCCAAGAGTTAAACCCATATGAGAAGCACATATTTTCACATTTTTACCAGAGTAGGCGATAGACTGGCGAATCTGGTCGTACACCCTACCCGTAGAAAAATTGGCAAATGTTCCGGTGTAGGGAATCTGACCGCCGATGGTTAATCCCGCGGCAGCGCCCATCATATTGGCTTCAGCAATGCCCACCTGGAAAAAACGGTTGGGGAATTCTTTTATAAACGGTTCCATTTTAAGTGAGCCGGCAAGGTCGGCGGCAAGCCCCACCACCTTGGGATTTTTTCTTGCCACTTCCAATAATCCGACGCCAAATCCTGCACGGGTTTCCTGTTTGTCTTTATCGCTGTACTGTTCTAACATATATATTATAATTTTAGTGAGGTTACTTGTCCTGAAACAATGGTGAAATTTTTAATAACGGTATCGCTGGTTTTCTTTGAGAATTTCGGTTTGTAAATAAGCACATAAGTGCCCGGCTGCAAACCTATATTTTCCCTTAACTGGTCGCTGTTCAGCTCGTAAATTTTTTGCAGTTTATTACCGGTATAAATAAAAATTCCACCTACGTACGGATAAGGCATTACCATATTTATCATTCCCGGTGAAGGTATTTGTATGGTGGTGGTTTTACTTTGAGAAATATCAATATTTCTTATAAAAGTTCTTGGAAGGGTTAATATATCAAGGTCATATTTTCCCGTAAGATATTTTTGAGTGGTATTAAAATTCTGAATATTAATATCGGTGAACTCGTCAGTGCGGTTCACCAGGCATTTAATTTTAGTGTTGATATAATTATTGATTATTCCGCCCTGTAATTGCAGGTAAAGCTCGCCCTGCGGCGTTTTTACATTTATTACATTGTTCTGGTTGGGCACTAGGTGAACATTTGATTTTTCTACCGGCGGCGTGGTTTGAATTTCTAAATTATAAGTTATTGCGGGGTCAATGGATAGGGTATCGGAAAAGCCCCTGTAATTAATAGTGTGGTAATAATCATATTTAAAATTATCTGAAGAATCATCATAAAAAGTCATTAATTCGTCGGTTTCAGTGGGTTTTCCTTCGGTGTCTAAAAGATTAACAACAGTGGTGGTGGGTTGTAAAACATTGGCAACAATATTTTGAATTATTTTTTTGAATCTGACCTCGTCAGGTGCATCGTAATAAGTGCCCATGCAATCCATCAGCTTGCTGTCGTCATTTGAAAGGCTCATGCCAATAATAAACGGCTTTAAAATAATATGCTGTTTTAAAAGAGAAAGGGATATGCTGCAGGGGTCGCCGCCGCACGATTCTACACCGTCAGTAATAAGTATGACCACATTTTTTGCAGTGGGGTCGGTGGGAAAATCCGAGGCGCACTTTTGTAAAGAAAGAGCGATAGGTGTTACCCCTTTCGGTTCGAGTGCATACAATTGCTGTTGTATGAGAGCGCTGTTATTTTTAGAGAACGGCACTATCAAATGCGAGTCATTGCAGTCGTCTAAATTGCTGGGTGATTCGCTGCCGAACACCCGCAAAGCCGTTTCAATATCTTTTAAATGATTAAGGCTATCCGTTAAATGCGTTAACACTTTTCTCGCCACTTGTATTTTGGTTGATTCCCCCCAGCGCTCATCCATGCTTTCAGAAACATCCAGCACAAACAAAATGCGGGTAACCTGTGCGTAAGCAGGAGAAACGCTCTTTATAAAAAAAACAGTCAGCAAAACGATATATAAAAAATGCCGCTTCATCAATCCAGTTTCTCGTTAAGTGTTTCGTTTGAGCTTATGGTAATATTTATCTGTTCTGTAAGAATGCTTTGTTTACCTTTATCGGGACGCCAAAAGAGTATATATTCACCGGGCTGCATTTCCAATGTGGTTGTGGCTTTAATGCTGCCGAAATCATATAATTTTTCCAGCTTGCCGTCATGGTCGGCATAAATGCTGGCAACACCGGGCTCAGCTGCATTAAGATTAAGTGTGCCGGCGGGATCAATTTTTATTACGGTTGGTTTTCCGGGATTTAATTCCTGGTTATATAAATCGAGTTTTGGCACGGTAAGAATTTCAAAATCATAAATTCCTGAAATATAATCCTGGTCGGTGTTAAAATCCTGCACATTAACAATGTCGGGCGTGCCCGATTCCCGCACTATACATTGAATATTTGTGAAAGCGTCTTTATTGCCCGGAATTTGCAAGCTCAATGTGCCCAGCGGAACATCAACGGCAATAACATTGTGGCTCCCGGGGCTAAGCTGGATAGTATCTTTTTCAACAGGCGGAAAACTATACACAACAAGGTCGTAGGTCGTCAAGGGGTCGAGATGCAGTGTATCAGGATTGCCTTTATCGTTTAACGTATGTATAAAATCATATTTTTCCCTGTGCGAATAATGGTCATAAAAAGTCATTTCAAGATTAGTTACCGTGGGGTTGCCATACGCATCAAGCAAATTCACCTGTGCTGTGGTGGTGTTTAAAGCTTCAGAAACTACAACATTCATCACATGATTAAGAACCTTATCATCTTTTACGTCAAAAAAATTACCGATGCAATCGTATTCATGTTTAAGGCTGTCAGCTAACCCTAAACCAACGATAAACGGGCGAAAACTTATTTTCCGTTCTTCGAATAATTGTGATAGGGCGCAAGGGTCGCCGTTGCAGGTTTCTACGCCGTCTGTTACCAATATTTCGGCATCGGAAGCATTAGAATCAACAGGGAAATCATTGAGCGATTGAAACAACGAATAAGCAATAGGCGTGTTGCCTTTAGGTGTGATTTTACTGAGAGAGGCTGTAATTGCATCGGCATTATTTTTTGAGAAAGGCACTTCTAATTTAGAATCTTTACAGTTATTGAGGGTGTAATAGTATTGATGTCCAAACACCCGCAAGCCAAATTCAACATTGGGATTTTTTTTCTCTATGCTGTCAACAAGATGTGAAACCAAACCGCGCGCGCGGTCGAATTTTGTAATGCCGTTCCATTGTTCTTTCATGCTGCCGCTGGCATCCAGCAGGAACAGGATACGCGTGGTGTGCGTATGTGTTTGAGCGAATAAATTGTAAGAAATAAAAATGACAGAATAAACGGGAAGCAGGTATAAAAAATATCTGCAATATGTTAAAACTATTTTTCGTGGGTTTGAACTGAATGCTTTCAAGGGTAATGTTTTCAGTATTAATGCCAATTATAGCTCATCTCGTTTATCGCTTTGTTACTCACCCCCTCACCCTCACTCCCACGTGCCCCTCTCTTTTAAGAGAGGGGCGGAGAGCCATTTAGTCAAGCGGGTGAGTTACCATATTTAATAATCGCCCAGTGTTTCGGGTAGTTGTGCCAGCGCCCTTGCTAACTGCTCATCGTTTGGCGCCGTGCCGTGCCAGTGATAATCATTCAACATAAAATCTACCGGGTAGCCCATTGACGTTTTCATCAGTATTACAATAGGAAGTCCCTTTCCAGTAAACGATTTAGCTCTCTTTAAAGTATCCAGCACTTCCTCAATCACATTGCCGTTCATTTCCAAAACCATCCATCCGAACGACACCCATTTGGTTCTTAAATCGCCAAGTGCGGCTACTTTTTCGGTTGGTCCGTCAATCTGCATTCCGTTCCAATCTACAGTAGAAATAAGGTTATCAATTTTATGATGGTGGGCAAATAGCATGGCTTCCCAGTTTTGTCCCTCTTCAAGCTCGCCGTCGCCGTGCAGGGAGTAAACAATGTTTTTATCTCCGTTCAGTTTTTTTGATAATGCCGCTCCGCAAGCCACCGACAAGCCCTGCCCCAGCGAGCCGCTCGCCACCCGAACGCCGGGTGTATGTTCATGTGTTGCGGGGTGCCCCTGCAAACGTGAATTAATTCTGCGAAAGGTTTTCAATTCTTCCAGCGGGAAAAACCCGCTGCGCGCCAGCACGCTGTACCACACGGGTGAAATATGTCCGTTGGATAAAAAGAAAATATCTTCATTAATGCCATCCATAGTAAATTCGGGTTTGCGCTGCAACACCTCAAAGTATAATGCCGTAAAAAAATCGGCGCAGCCCAGTGAGCCGCCGGGGTGACCGCTTTGTACGGCATGTACCATGCGCAAAATATCGCGCCTAACCTGTGTGGCAATTTTCTTCAGTTCATCTATTGAAGCCATTACTATATTTTTAAAGGTAAAACTAATTGTGGTAAAAGTAATTAGTTGCGGGTATTCGTATTGTAAAAGTTTTAAACGCTGTGTTAATAGTTGACAGATGACAGTTTACAGTGGACAGTGGTAGGATTAAAAGATTGGAAAATTAGAAGATTAAAAAGTTATAAGACAACTATCTTTTTTATCATTAATAAATTATCCTCTGTGAGTATACGGCATATATAAACACCCGATTTAATCGAATCAGGCAAATTGATAGACTGGCTATTATTCATTTGAGTAAAAAAGATAATTTGCCCCAAAACATCACTTATAGATAAAGAATAATTTTCTGAAATACCCTTAATAATAATACTACCTCCGGAAAAAACAGGGTTAGGGGAAATAGTTATTTGAGTCTTTTTTACCAGTTTAATGCCTGTAGGTATATCACAATTTTGCAACCCGAACGGTGCAAAATTATAAAATAAAGTATCATTATATGAATTACAAGCTAAATGTACTCCACCTTCGAATCCATCACCGAATGAGATACCTTTAAATAAGCCTCCAGTATACCCTATACCTTCTATTAGTGCCAAGGTATCATAATATTCATCGTTTAAAGTACAATTTAATTTAAAACGTTTGCGGTAAGTTCCGTTTTCTAAAAGAATAGAATCTATCCTCGTCACAATTATACCTGCGCTTTTTACAGATCCATATCCATTAGGTATCGTATCACCTACATTTAAATTAAAATCATATAAAAGCTGTTCCACATTATTTCCTATATCCAGTATAAATATTTCTTTATTTAAGGTATCATCTCTAATTAAATCCCCCCTCCACACAGGTGCAACATAAGAATAAGCACTACAAACAGTGTCTCCACCGAATAAAACTTCTCTATATTTGAATCCATCTACAATGGTGTCCTTTCCAAGCTCATAAATATCATATATACTGGGATTAAAGATACAAGGGATGCCTTGATCTACCCAGCCATTCAACCAAATCGCGCCAGAGTCAGGAAATGGATGATAAATATATGCCTGTGCATTGGAATTTTTCCAAGGCAATAATCCAAGAAATAAGAAAAATAAAATCCTGTTTTTCATTAGTAAAACTTTATGTAAAGGTAGCCTATTTAACTCACTATCATCTGTCCACTTTAAACTGTCAACTAATATAACTATTTTTGCACGAATTTAAAAAATCGTATATGCCGGTTAACGATGATAAATTCAAGTTTGAAGGGGTGACATTTGATGATGTGCTGCTGTTGCCCGCCTATTCACAGGTGCTGCCACGCGACACCGATATTTCTACACGCCTCACCCGTACTATCCGCATCAACACGCCCATTGTTTCTGCCGCCATGGACACGGTAACGGAGTCGGTGCTTGCCATTGCTATGGCGCGCGAGGGCGGTGTTGGCATTTTGCATAAGAATATGAGGATTGACAAGCAGGCAGAGGAGGTGAGAAAGGTGAAACGTTCTGAAAGCGGTCTTATCATTGACCCGATTACCTTACATAAAGATGCTCTTATAAGCCATGCCCTTTCTTTAATGAAAGAATTTAAGATAGGAGGGATACCGGTTGTAGATGCAGAGAATAATTTGGTTGGCATACTTACCAACCGCGATTTGCGTTTCGAAAAAGACCACAGCCGCCCTGTGAATGAAGTGATGACGAAAGAAAATCTTATCACCGCCCCCGAAGGAACTGATTTGAAGAAAGCGGAAGTGATTTTAAAAGATTATAAAATTGAAAAGCTGCCGGTGGTAAGTAAAAAGGGTAAGCTGGTGGGGCTTATAACCTATAAGGATATTTTAAAACTTAAAAATTTTCCCAGGTCATGTAAAGATAAATACGGTCGGTTGATTGTGGGAGCGGCGGTCGGGGTTACGCACGATACTATTGCGCGCGTCACTGCTTTAATTAATAATGGCGTTGATGTGATTTGCATAGATACCGCTCACGGTCATTCAAAAGGTGTTATTGACATGGTGAAGCAGATAAAAAAGAAATTTGATATTCAATTAATCGGTGGAAATATTGGCACAGGAGAAGGAGCCAAAGCATTGGTTGCAGCCGGCGCTGATGCGGTTAAGGTGGGGGTTGGACCCGGTTCAATTTGCACCACACGTGTTGTAACGGGGGCAGGTGTTCCGCAGTTAACGGCCGTTTATGAAGCCTATAAAGCCATTAAAAATTCAGGCGTACCTATTATTGCGGATGGTGGAATACGATACACCGGCGATGTGGTGAAAGCCATTGCAGACGGGCGCAGATACGGTTATGGCGGGTTCAATGTTTGCGGGAACAGAGGAATCGCCCGGCGAGACCATCATTTTTGAAGGCAGGAAATTCAAATCCTATCGTGGCATGGGGTCCATTGAAGCCATGCAGCAGGGTAGTAAAGACCGTTATTTCCAGGATGTGGAAGATGATATTAAGAAACTGGTGCCTGAAGGTATTGTGGGTAGGGTACCGTTCAAAGGCACACTAAGCGAGGTGCTGGTTCAGTTGGTTGGGGGATTGCGGGCGGGCATGGGCTACTGTGGAGCGCCTACCATAAAAGATTTGCATAAAGCCAAATTTGTCAAGATGTCATCGGCAGGTATACGTGAAAGCCATGTGCATGATGTTACTATAACTAAAGAATCTCCAAATTATTCAAGATAGAATAAATGACAAAGAGGCTTTTCGCTTACTTTTTATTTATACTTGGTTTTTTCACGGCAGCCTTTTTCAGAAACTTAGCCGGAATAAATTTTTCTTATCAAATGCTTTTCTGGCTGGCCGGCGTTGCAATGTGGACTGCCGGATTTTTCTTATTAAGAAATTCACTGACCTTTAAGCAACAAGCAGAACTAAATAAATTAAAGGAAACTATTAATTCACTGAAAGAGGACGGAGAAAAAATAGTTGTTGATCTTTCGCAGGTTGAAATAAAAGAAAATAATTATTCGGAAGAACAGGATATTTATAAAAGTGACTTGGGTCAGCTTCGCCCCGGTGTATTTGACCAGATTGAAATGTTCAATGCCCTAAGTGATGAAACAAAAAATACTAAAATTGTGGAAGTTAAACAGTCAGTAATCATATTCCCCTATAGTAATAATGGCGTAAATGAAAAATTTATCAGTAGCGTCATTCCAAAAGACAGGGAAACACTGCTGTTTAAATTTTTTGCTCAAAAAACCACAACTCTTTACGTGGATAGAAATAACAGAAAATTGTATTACTTTGATTTGGATTTTTTATATGCTTAGACTGTCCAATTAAATTTTATTTGTGACCTTTACAAAATTATGAATACGGATTTATTTGAAACCGCTAAACAATTCCTTACCGATATTGAATCGGCATCAATACCTGATGCTGCGTCATTAGAGCAGTTCCGCATAAAATACCTTGGCAGCAAGAATATTATTAAAGACCTGTTCGCGAAAATTAAAGAAGTTCCGAATGATCAGAAAAAAGAATTCGGGCAGGTAATTAATGCGGTTAAAACAAAAGCCGAGGAAAAATATGATTCACTTAAAACACAATTTGAATCCGGTCAATCATCACAATCAGCCAACCTTGATTTAACCTTACCGGGTTACCCGCTTGAATTGGGTTCGCGCCACCCTGTTTCTATAGTAAGAAAAAGACTCATTGATTTATTCGGCAAGATTGGTTTTACCGTTGCGGAAGGACCGGAGATAGAAGACGACTGGCATAACTTTACTGCCCTTAATACGCCGGAAGACCATCCCGCGCGCGACATGACGGATACGTTTTACATTCAGCAAAACCCCGTTTTGGTATTACGCTCACAAACATCGCCTGTGCAGGTGCGTGTGATGGAAACGCAGAAACCGCCCATTCGCATTATTGCGCCGGGGCGTGTTTACCGTAATGAAACCATTACCTACAAACATCATGTATTCTTTCACCAGCTGGAAGGATTATATATTGATAAAGATGTTTCGTTTGCCGATTTAAAACAAACACTCGATTATTTCGTAAATGAATTTTTCGGCGACAACTTTGAATCGCGCTTGCGCCCCTCTTATTTTCCTTTCACCGTTCCCTCTGCTGAAATGGATATACGCCCAAAAGGCACAGATAAATGGATGGAAATTTTAGGCTGCGGCATGGTGCACCCCAAGGTGCTTGAGAATTGCGGCATCAATCCTGATGAATACACGGGCTATGCTTTTGGCATGGGTATTGAACGCCTTGCCAACCTTATTTATAACATTCCCGATGTGCGAATCCTTTTCGAAAACGATGTTCGTTTTTTGAAACAGTTTGAGGGTGAGGTATAGAGTACTAATCATCTTTTTGCCGAGATAATATAAATAATTTCAATGCCAAAATTGATATCCTGTTTTTATAATATAGAAGAAGATAAAATAATCTTTTTAACCTCGATTGTAACTACTATTGATTTATTAAACTTTCTTCCGCCTGAATTGGAAATTAAAATAGATGATAATTTTTACGCATACCTATGGGATGCCAAAGGGAATATACAGTTTGTAATAGATGATGTAAAAGGTTTTAAGACTGTAAAAGAACTCAAGACATTTATTGAATGGCACGAAGATATTTTTGTTGACACGCTATCTTTTATTGGAAAAAATACGGGAAATTTTCATTTGTCGGATGATTATACACTTTATATGAATTTACCTTCTACTGAAACCTCAGAAGATTTAATGAAAAAATTCTTACAGTTTAAAGGACTAGATAAAAAGTTATTTAATGAATTGAAAGCAAATAAGGAGAATTATTTAATTGTTGATGAGAATTCAGATGTTAAGGCAAAATTTAATAATATTGAACAATATAGAAAATACTGTAGTGAAAATAATATTTAACGCTCACTTTAAATATCTCTCTAAAACTTCCTGTCCCAACTTTTCTCAACCCATTTCTTACTGTACTAATTTTGCAGCGATAAAGAAATTGTTCTTTGACCTAATATAACTTTGCGGAATATATTTTTTCTTTTACCGCAAAGACGCTAAGTAGGATATGGAACAACAAGTAAAACGAAATGAAAAAAAACCCATTTCAATTTTAGAATCCACAAAATGTTCCTGACAGAATTTTATAATTGTTTGTTTAACAATCAACTAAATATGAATTTGTCAGGAACTTTTTCTTCGTTTTATTTTCTGTTAAAAATTTTTCAACCTTTTAATTTTCTAATTTCTAACTTTATTTAAAAAGTATTCTTCGCATATTTGCAGTAGAATGAATCTTATTGAAAACATAAGGCAAGCTCTTCGCGCTATAAGGAGTAATTTATTACGAACCATACTCACCTTTCTAATCATAGCCATCGGCATTATGGCGCTGGTGGGTATTCTGACAGCCATTGACAGTATTAAAAATTCCATTTACAGTAATTTTGACAGTGTGGGGGCTAATTCTTTTACCATTCGCGAAACAGGGCTGAGTATACGAAGAGGGATGGGGTATAAACCCCAAAATATTGTTCCTATAAGTTATGATGATGCGCAACTATTTAAGCAACGGTTTACCTTTCCTGCCATTGTATCAGTGAGAGTAGTTGCCACACAGCAGGCTACCGTTAAACACGATTCAAAAAAGAGTGACCCGAATGTGGCTGTAATAGGAGGGGACGACAATTATCTTGTTACCACAGGGCATGGATTAGACAAGGGGCGTTTTTTTACGGAAGAGGAGGTAAACAGCGGCAGGAATGTGGCTGTAATAGGCAGCAATCTTACGGATAAATTGTATTCCGATGCAGATACGGTTGTGGGCAGCTATATTGATATCGGCAATATTCGTTACCAGGTGATAGGAAAGTTGAAATCCAAAGGGTCGAGCATGGTAAGCAGCGCCGATAATGCCGTTATTATTCCAATAGAAAACGCGCGGCGCTTTTATAATTTGGGTTCAGATGTGTCTATGGCGATTGCCGTATCGGTAAATTCTATAACGCAGTTGCATTCGGCACTTGATGAAGCGCGTTCGCTGATGAGAAATATTCGCCGTATTCCACTGGGTGTGGAGGATAACTTTGATATGGTGCAAAGCGATTCTCTTGCCAAGACGGTTCTCGACAATATCCAGGTAGTTACTTATGCGGCTGTCATTATTGGTTTTATCACCCTGTTTGGCGCTGCTATCGGCTTAATGAATATTATGCTGGTAAGTGTGCGCGACAGAACCGCTGAAATCGGCGTCAGCAAAGCGCTTGGCGCCACTAAAAAAATGATAGGGATCCAGTTTTTAGTGGAAGCTGTTGTTATTTGCCAGATAGGAGGATTGCTGGGTATTGTGTTAGGCATATTTGCCGGCAATATTATTTCCCTGATATTGCATAGCGCTTTTATTATTCCCTGGCTGTGGATTTTTACGGGTATTGCATTTTGTTTTCTTGTCGGTGTTATTTCGGGAATATACCCGGCAATAAAAGCTTCACAACTCGACCCGATTGAATCATTGAGGTATGAATGATTTTGTAAACTAATCGTAGATTTAAGAGTCGTAAATAAAATAGGTTGTATAAATGAATTTTTAAATGAAATATTATTTACAACTGCTCTTTTGTTGTGCCATCATTTCATTAGTTGCACAAAAGTTGTGCGCCCAAAACCTCATCCTTGAGGGACATTTATCGTACACCCCGAATTCACTGAGCAATTTATGGGGCTATGTTGACAGCATTCATGGTAATGAAGAATATGCCCTTGTGGGCGTTAATGTTGGTTTATCAATAGTTGATGTTACAAACCCGGCAGCACCCACACAAAAGTTTTTAATTCCGGGAGATACCAGCTACTGGCGCGAGGTGAAAACATTTGCTCACCGCGCTTATGTAACTAATGAACACGGCGACGGAGTAGAAATTATTAATTTAGATAGTTTGCCCGACACGGTAACCTATCATTATTTTACCGATAATGGTAGAATATTACAGGAACACACCTTATGGATTGATGAAAAAGGATATCTCTATCTTTTTGGCACTAATGTGGGAAACGGGGGTGCGCAAATTTATGACCTGAACCCCAATCCTGATACACCGGTTTATGCGGGGCAATATGATGATTACTATATTCACGACGGGTTTGTGCGCGGCGATACACTTTTGGCATCGCATATTTATGCCGGTAATCTTGAAGTGGTGAATGTTGCTAAAAAAGATTCGCCGTATCATATGGCAGAGTTTAACACTCCCGGCAGGGATACACACAGCTCATGGCCCACCAGTAATGACCATTACATTTTTGTTACCGATGAGGTATATAATTCTTATCTCAGTTCATATGATGTGCAGAAACTGGATTCTATTGAGCCTGAAGGTGTGATACAAGCCGACCCGGGGAGCGGCGCTACCGTGCATAATGTGTATTTACATACCAACGATTTTGCCACCACCTCGTATTACTGCCAGGGTGTAGTAATATTTGATGTTACGTATCCCGATAATATGATTGAAGTGGCAAATTACAACACGGCGGAGCCGTCGTGCAATGGCTTAAATGGCTGCTGGGGAGAATATCCTTATTTGCCATCGGGAAATATTATAGCATCTGATATACAGGACGGGCTGTATGTATTAAAGCCAACTTATGTTCACGCCTGTTGGCTTAACGGTATTGTACGGGATAGCCTTACAACTAATTTATTGATAAATGTGAATGTAACTATTCAGGGTACTAATAACTTTGCAAATTCCAATATTAACGGTGTTTACAAAACCGGCGCTGCTGATTCGGGGCTTTACTCTGTTAAGTTTAGCGCTTCGGGTTATTATACTAAAACGGTCAATAATGTTCATTTGGTAAATGGCGTTATTGATACACTTAATGTTTTGCTCGACCCGCTTCCGTATTTTACAATACAAGGAAATGTTTTTGATACGACTGATTTCTCAGTTGAGATAAATAAAGCACAATTATTGTTTGAAAGCAGCAAGGATACTTTTTTTGACAGCACTGATGCAAACGGCAATTATGAAATTTATAATTTTTTCCCTGGAACTTATAAGGTGTTTGTAGGTAAATGGGGGTACCGGCTATACTATATTTCAGATAGTATTGCAAGTGGATTTTTAAACCTTGATTATGGATTGACGCCTGGATATTACGATGATTTTACTCTTAATCTTGGCTGGAAAGACAGCAGCACTGCCATATCAGGGCAGTGGGTTCGGGGTGTGCCGGTAGGAACAGTTGATGATTCTGAATTTGTTAACCCCAACGTGGCGGCAAGCGCTGCACATAATAATGAGTGTTATATGACGGGAAACGGCGGCGGTAATTACAGGGTGAGCGCTCTTTATGGCGGATGGACGAAACTGACATCGCCTGTTTTTAATCTCACCAATTATAAAGACCCGCTTATTTCATATTACACGTGGTTTTTTAATCTTCATAACTCAGTTCCAGCTGATGACAGCCTTGTTGTAACCATAGAATCCAAAGGCATTACAAAAACACTACAATCCATTAAATTGGCTAATACGGATACGTGCCAATGGGTATTTCAACAATTAAGAGTAAAAGACTTTGTGCCATTGTCAGATAGTATGTCTGTCAGTTTTTTTGCTCAGAACACTGATTCAGCCAAAAATGTATTTAAGGCAGCCATTGATGTGTTTCAAATAGTGGATTCAGGCGCTGCCTCAATTAACAGGCTATCGCTTGATCCGGTGTATTTTTCGGTGTACCCTAATCCGTTTGAAGACAATACGGCTGTAAGTTTTAATGTGAATATAGCCGGAGAGTATTGGCTTGAAATATCTGACATAACGGGACGCGTTGTGCAGGACTATAAATTAAATGGTAATAAAGGGATACTGGATATCTACTTAAAAAACCTTCCCGCAGGTATATATATTTTCCAACTAAAAGCCAATAACACAGTCCTCAAATCCGTTAAGGCGGCAAAAACAGACTGAAATTATTTTGATATTCGGTTGAAAAAGTGTTAACCGGTGTCTGTTCAAAAATATTTTTTGGTTTTCCGGTTTCGCAGTTAGCAAAATAATGTACCTTTGCATGGGGCAAGTCTTATACGACCAGCTCCTGCTGAACTCCCCCAGGATCGGAAGGTAGCAAGGGTAGGTGGTCGTAGCGGTGCGATATAGGTAACTTGCCCTTTTTTATTAATTATCAGACACTTAAATCTGGTATATAAAGTAATTGTTTATGAAATTTTTTATAGATACAGCTAATATCAACCAGATAAAAGAAGCCCATGACTTAGGGGTATTGGATGGAGTTACTACCAACCCGTCGTTGATGTCAAAAGAGGGTATTAAGGGAGAGGAAAATATACTTGACCATTACGTTAAGATTTGTGAAATAGTAGGAAAAAATGTAAGCGCTGAAGTAATTTCGACCGACTTTGACGGTATAGTTAAAGAGGGTGAAAAATTAAGCAAGCTTCATCCTGCCATTATTGTTAAAGTTCCTATGATAAAAGACGGAGTTAAAGCATTAAAATATTTCGCAACACAGGGAATTAAAACCAATTGCACCCTGGTATTTTCGGCAGGTCAGGCGATATTGGCGGCAAAGGCTGGTGCAAATTTTGTTTCACCATTTATCGGCAGAATTGATGATTCGAATTGGGACGGCGTTGAACTTATTTACCAGATAGTGAATATATACAATATACATGAATATAAAACAGAGGTGCTGGCGGCATCTATACGCAGCCCTTTGCATATAGTTAAGTGTGCCGAAGCGGGTGCCGATGTGGTTACCTGCCCGTTGGAATCAATAATGGGTTTATTAAAGCACCCGTTGACAGATATAGGTTTAGCGAAATTTATAGCAGATTATAAAAAACTTAATGGATAAAAATTTTCAGCTAGTAGCCATAGTTTGAAATTTTTTGATCCCTCCGGTAACCGGGGGGATTTTTTTTGCAAAGAAATCTACAAAAGTCTCAAAGACTTTTGTAGTCTGTTTCCTAAATAAAAAAGCCCCGCCAAATGGCAGGGCTTTTAAAAAATAAGTTAATTACTTAGCTGGTGTAGCAGGAGTAGGAGTAATCTTTGCATCCTTAGGTTCAGAAACACGATTACCCTTAGTATCTATATAATACTTACCACCTTTAGGACCTTCATAAACAATACGCCCTTTAGCGTCCTTACCAAAAACTTTACCGTTATTAGGCTTAGTAGCAGGAGTAGCAGCCTTGGTAGTAGTTGCCGGTGTAGTTTGCGCCGGTGTGGTTTGTGCTGATACATTAGTAACAGCAAATAAGCCGGAAAGTAATAGAGCTATTCCGAAAGCTTTAAGTAGATTTTTCATAAAATGGTTTGGTTTTGAGTTTGATTCTAAGAAGGGCAAATGCTGTGCCAACTTTTTATTAGTATATAAATTTATATAAATGATTATTAAAGTCTTAAATACTTTATGATTTAAATTAATAAAAAAACCCCGTCAACAGGCGGGGTTTTTAATAAAAATAAGCTAATTACTTAGTGGCAGGAGTCTTAGGAAGGGGAGTAATCTTTGCATCCTTAGGTTCCATAACATGTACACCCTTGTCATTGATGTAATAGTCACCCTTAGCACCTTTGTAAACTTTGTTTCCCTTGGCATCTGTACCAATAACCTTATCTGCTGGCTTCATAGGCTTAGCAGGGGTGGTGGTGGTTTTTGCCGGGGGAGTTGTTTGTGCCGGTGTGGTCTGGGCTGATACATTGGTAACAGCAAATACGCCGGAAAGTAATAGAGCTATTCCGAAAGCTTTCATTAGATTTTTCATAAAATGGTTTAGTTTTTAATTTGGTTTTAATACAGGCAATTGCTGTGCCAGTTTTTTAATATTCTCAACTTTTATAATGTTAAAAAATGACCTTAATCAGCTCTTCCATCTTTGAAAGAGGGGTAACTTGTATGTTAAAACGTTTAAAATCAATGCCTTTCTTATTATATTTGGATATAAATATGCGCTCAAAACCAAGTTTATCCGCCTCAGAAATGCGCTGTTCGAGGCGGTTAACCGGGCGAATTTCACCCGCCAGCCCCACTTCGCCCGAAAAACAGAATTTGGCATTAAGGGCATTGTCCTCAAAAGAAGATACCAGGGCGCTAACCACAGCCAAATCCATTGCAGGGTCTTCAATGCGAATGCCGCCCGCAATATTAAGGAACACATCTTTTACCCCAAAATGAAATCCGCAGCGTTTTTCCAATACTGCTAATAACATATTAAGGCGTTTGGTATCAAAACCTGTGGCTGTTCTTTGAGGGGTGCCATATACGGCTTGAGTTACCAATGCCTGGGTTTCTATAAGAATAGGACGCAGTCCTTCTAATGTGCAACCGATGGCGATGCCGCTTAACGGCTCATCGCGGGGAGTGATTAAAATTTCCGACGGGTTATTTACAGGGCGCAAGCCATTATTAAGCATTTCGTATATGCCGATTTCCGATGTGGAGCCGAACCGATTTTTAAGGGTTCGTAAAATGCGGTAGGTATAATGCTGATCGCCCTCGAATTGCAATACGGTGTCAACCATATGCTCCAGCACCTTTGGTCCGGCAAGCATTCCGTCTTTTGTAATATGCCCGATGAGGAAAACAGGCACACCGCTGGTTTTGGCGTAGCGCTGAAACTCCGAGGCACATTCGCGGATTTGCGAAATACTTCCAGCCGATGAATCAATATTTGGCGATTGCATGGTTTGCACCGAATCAATAATTATCAGGTCGGGATTGAGCGCCTCTATATGATGCAGAACCATATCCGTTGAGGTTTCGGTGAGGATGTAGCAATTATTGTTTTCAATGCCGAACCGCTCGGCGCGTAACCGGATTTGCTGCTCGCTTTCTTCGCCGCTTACATACAGCACGTTTAATTTTTTTTCTTTCAGCGATAATTGCAGCATGAGCGTTGATTTGCCGATGCCCGGCTCGCCGCCGATTAATACCAGCGAGCCGTTTACGATGCCGCCGCCCAACACACGGTTCAACTCATTATCGCCGGTAATGAAATTTTTTTTATCGCCGGCATTAATATCAAGTATTGCGATTGGCTTTGCTGCCTCAGCAGATATTTTGGTGCCGTGCGGCTTTGGTTTTTTCACCACCTCTTCCACGTAGGTATTCCATTGTCCGCAGACTGGGGCAGCGCCCAATCCACTTGGCGGATTGCGCCCCGCAATTCTGACAATAATAAACGGTTTTAACGGTTGCCATCGGTTAAAGGTAGGAAAAAAGTTAAAACTCAAAAGTCAAAAATGGAGTGCTTGGTGTTAATAGTTAATGGTTAATGGTTAATTGTTCCATTTACAACCCTTTATCCTGTTTTTTAGAGTAGAATTTAAGGAAAAACGCTAATTTTAAAAAGTTGTCAGAGGAGAGAAATACTTGACACAGAGCGAGGGTTGTAAAGTTGTAACTTGCAGATAGTCAATTGGTTGTAAGGTCACACTTGACAAGGATTTTCCGATGTGCTAATATGCTGATGTGCTGATATGCTGATAAAGTTAAAAGGTTATAAGGTTTGAAAGTTGAAAGGTTGGGTTGGATTTACTATTCAAATAGAAAAGGAAAGGGAATAAAAATGAAACCAAACAGTAAAAATTTACGCTGTGCATGCAAAAGTTTGTTTGGGTGATGGAGTTGGGTTTTGGGGAATTTTTAAATTGTTTATGCCGGCAATTTTTGTGCTGAATAAAAATGAAGAAACTACTCCGTTATTTTTTGGACAGGGCTTCACCGAAATTACATTATATATTTTTTTAATTCGTATAAAATTATTGTTTCCCGGTTTGAATTGAGGAAACGGTTTCCGTTTCCGGTTTCCAATGGCAAGATTAGAGTTTGTGTTGGAAGTTTTATTAAGAGTACAGGGACCTCCCCGGCTGCGCGCATGGGCTTTGTCCCCTCCTAAAAACAGGAGGGGAGTTGGGTTTGGGTTTGAGTGTGGTGGAGGTGTGATAGTTAAATTATCGGGCGGATACAAACTATTAAGAATGCACATCCATTCTACCAGATTTTTACGATAGGATAAATCTTTAACTTTAAACCGGGTTTTTGTTTTTGCATTTATTCCATACATAAGTGCAAATGCTACGTCAAAAGGCATTCTGCAATTTCCGTGAAAAACTCTTGCTTTTTTATTTTTGTGATTAATGTAATAGCTCACCCACCTGATAGAATGTCTGACTATAAGAACCGAGAACAATATTTTCAGAAGAAGTATTAAAAACATGATACAAAATTAAGCCATGATTTTATGCGGTGTGAAAAGTTGGGACAAGAAGTTTATAACCCCATGCTTTAGCATGGGGGCATGACGATAGCACTACTTAAGGGCTTTAGCCCTGACGAATACAATTCATGGCTAAAGCCGTTTCCTATGTATCGTAGTCTCCGCCATAAATGGCGGAGTTATAATTTTTATTGCTCCTTTGTCAGAACTGTTCCCGCTATGCGGGATGCAAGCAGATTTATGGGATTAATGTGATTTTTTATTGCCGTTATTCCCCTCCTTTTTCAAGGAGGGGGCAGAGCTATGAGCGGAGCCGGGGTGGTTTTATAAAATTAATTTGCTTTGGAGAATGAATATTCACAACAATAAGCGGCTGAAGTACAACTTCAGACGAGTACTGCAAGTGCTGAGCGTGGACGCTCAGCACGGCGGGGTAGCATGGACGCTCCGCACTACCGGGAGTTAACATAACGATACACTCCGAAGGAGTCGCACATTCATATAGTTTGTCTCGTAGGGACGATATATCGGTAGAATTAAATAGCAACAACGATAAGCGTCCTGTAGGGGCGCGATAGAAAATAAAAAGGCATGATTAGAGATTAAGTTATTTTGATTTACAATATGCTTTGTTTAAATATCAATCTGATAGACTTGAAGAAAAATAAAAGAAGAAAAAATAAACTTATAATCTCATTAATAATTCCGTACAAAGGTTTTCGAGAAGTAAAATAAACATAAACAAAGTACTCTGCTACTAAAATTATACTCATTAAAAGCGTAAAATAGATTATGTTTTTGATTTTGAATGAAAAATATATCGGGGCTGAAAATAGCAGAATACTTATAACAGGCATAAATAAAACCAACCATAAGTAATAAAATAAATCTTGTCCATTTCTTATACTAATTGCTGCATTCAAAAATTCAAAATTATTATACTTGAACATTAAGAATAGATAGTCTGCTATATACTTTAAGAACAGGTAAAGTAAAATGTTGGTAAATGTAGGCTTTAACATAATACGTCATCTTTTATAACATATAATGGTAATCTTTAAATAAGAGATGAAATTATCTCTGACAGATTTTACTTTATGCTTTGTTTAATTATCAATCTGATCGGCTTTAAGAAAAATAGAAGCAGTAACAATAAACTTATAATTTCATTAATAATTCCATCCGTATTTAAAAGTTTATGAGAAGTTAAATAAACATACACAAAGTATTCCGCCACTAATATTACACTCATTAAAAGTATAAAATAAATTATGTTTTTGACTTTGAATGTAAAATATATTGGGGCTGAAAAAAGCAGCATAAAAATTAAAGTAAAAGTCTGAGTATAAACTAAATAATAAAAAAAGCCTTGACCATTGTGTATTCCCCATGATTTGAATCCATTAAAATATTCTTTAACTAATTGGAAAATATCAAAAATTAAATATTTTACAAACAAGTAAAGTAAAATATTAAGAAGTTTTGGTTTTAACATAATATATCATTTTTATAATATATAATGATAATCTTTAAATCAAAGATGAAATCAACCCCGGCAATACGCCCAATAAAATAATCAGCGCGGCGAGCAAGAGAAGAACAAATTTATAAGCAGGAGAGAGGGTAAGCACTTTCTCGCCGGGCTTCATATACATATTAATTATGGGGCGGAAATAATAATATAAGCTGATGATGGAACTTACAACCGCTACAATAACCAGCCACAGGTAACCTTGTTTTAGAGCGGCTGAGAAAATATAAAACTTACCGAAGAAACCCGATGTAAACGGTATTCCGGCTAATGATAATAAAGCAATGGTAAGAACAAGTGCAAAGAGCTTATTGTATTTTGCAAGACCGTCGAATTGTTCTGCGTTGCCGTTATCGGATGAACGCTCAACAACAAATAAAGCGGAAAAAGCCAGCAACGATGCTAATGAATACGCCGTAGAATAAAACAACAATGAACCCGCCGATAAATCGTTTATCGCCACAATAGCCAGCAGCATATAACCCGCGTGTGCAATACTTGAATATGCCAGCATCCGCTTTACGCCTCTCTGGTAAATAGCGGTTATATTACCTAAAAGCATGGTAGCGATAGAAGCAATAATTATCCATATAACCCAGCCCGGTTCAACTTGTACAAATGCCATTTTAAACAAGCGATAGAAAGCGGCGAATGACGCGGTTTTACCAACCGTTGCCATAAAAGCGGTAATAAGAGTAGGAGAGCCCTCGTAAACATCAGGCGTCCAGAACTGGAAGGGCACGGCGGCAACTTTAAACAGCAACCCCACAAGCATTAATAAAATGCCTATGTAAAACAGCGACGGTAAATTGGTGGCGTTGGCTGAAACGTAATTACCAATTTCAGTAAGGTCAAATGAGGCGGAGGTGCCGTAAACCAGTGCAATACCAAAAAGTAAAAACCCGGTGGAGAAAGAGCCCATCAGGAAATATTTCATGGCGGCTTCGTTACCCGCCATGTCTTTTTTATTTACCCCGGCTAAAACATATAACGACAGGGACAAAATTTCTATTCCCAAAAACAACATCACCAAATGCGTGAAAGAAGTGAGCACTGTAACACCCACCATAGAGAAAATCAATAAGGCAAGCACCTCTTCATAATGTTTATCTTTTTTACTGAAGATAAAAGAGTAAAGCATTATTAAAAGCAAAGCGCTGATGAGGGTAAGAGAAGAAAATGCCAGCGCATAATTATCGCCAACCATCATGTGGTGGAGAACGCTCAGGTTCGTATTCCAATTCAAAAAATTTATTTCCAGCGCACACAGCAACCCGATAACAGCAACGGGCAGGGCAAGGGAGCGATATTTAAAAATACCGCTGAACATGATTATCAGCCCCGTTATGGTTAGTGTTATCAGTACGTTCACTTGTTTAAAATAGTTTGTATGGCGGGCTCTGAAATATTCAGCAGCAAGCCGGGTAAAATTCCAATCAATACGATAAGAAAAATTATTACGTAATAAACTATTGACTCTGTTGCATTAGGTTCTTTAAAGTTTACCGTTATTTCATTACTCTCTCCTAAAAAAGCGTGGCGGTAAAGATTGAACATATACACGGCGCCTAAAATAATTGTAAGCCCTGCAATAGCCGCCGCCCATGCGTTGTAATGATACACGCCGAACAATAACAGGAACTCGCCAATAAAACTGTTTGTTAGCGGCAATCCCACGGCAGCCAGCATCACAATCATAAATAATGTTGAAAAGCGTTTTGCTACGTTGGCAATACCGCTCAACCGGTCAATTAAGCGGGTGCCCGTTTGTTGTTCTATGTAATCAATAAAAGCAAATAGGGCAATCACTATAATGCCGTGATTGAACATTTGAATCATCGTGCCCTGCAATCCTGAAACGGTGAGAGAAAAAACTCCCGCGCCCATTAAGCCAACGTGAGCGATGGAGGAATAAGCAATCAACCGCTTTAAATCATTTTGCGTGAAGGCGATAATGGAAGCGTAAACAATGCCGATAATGCAAAGCGTCATAGCCAGCCAGCCCCATTGTGCAACGGCTAACGGGAAAATCGGAAGCACAAAACGGATTAAGCCGTAAATACCCATCTTAAGCATCACACCGGCGAGGAGCATTGTTCCCGCTGCAGGTGATTCCGTGTAAGTATCGGGCTGCCAGGTGTGGAAAGGGAATATGGGCATCTTAATGGCAAATGCTATGAAGAACGCCCAAAACAGCCAGCTTTGCTCAGTAGGGGATAAAACTAAATGATAAAAATTCTGAATATTAAAATTATGAGGAACCGGTGTTTTTAAATACAAATAGATGATGGCAATGAGCATGAACAAACTGCCCGTCATAGTGTAAATAAAAAACTTTAGGGTAACTCTTATGCGGTTTGTGCCGCCCCATATAGCGCATATAAAATAAACGGGAATAAGCGCCATCTCGTAAAACACATAAAACAAAAAAGCGTCTTTTGCCATGAACACGCCCATTAACCCACACTGCATCAAAAGCATCAATCCGTAAAACGTATTTTTATAATTATGTTTTAAGGTGGTGAGAATAATTAACGGGAAAGCAATAGCAGTCAGTAAAACCAATATCATTGAAATGCCGTCAATGCCAACATTAAAGTTAATTCCCAAATTGGTAACCCATGGCACATCAAAATTCAGATCGGCAGGACGGTTACCTTCATTAAAAGAGAAGAGAGTATTTAAGGCACTACTTAGTTCAATAAGCGAAATAACAAGCGCAGAAGTTTTATATGACCCGTTTTTGTTTACAAACAAATACAGGGCACCCAATAACGGAAACGCAATAAGTAAAACTGATAGCACTATGTAAATAATTTAATCAGAATAAAAATCACCACACCTAAAACCATCATCAGCACATAAAACCCGATGTTGCCCTGCTGAAATCTTTTTAATATTGAACTTAAATACACCACAAAATCGCCGGTGTCGTTTACCGTAACATCAATACTGTGTTTTTCAATAACACGCATAAACTCGCGGCTCAAGGCATTCAATGGGCGCACGATAAGCGTATTATAAATTTCATCCACGTAAAATTTATGGTACGATAACTTATACCACCACGGCATATCCTTTACGTCAATTTCTTGGGGCACGGGTTTCTTAGCAAATTTTTGATTTGCCCAATAGTAAACCGCTATTAAGGTTATAATGGTTACGATAATAACTGCTGTTTCCACAGATGCTGAACTTTCTGCCGGTATAAACCCTCCGTAGAAAGAAAACACAGGCGTGAGATAATTGTTTAAAACACGCGGACCGCCATAAGGCAATCCTGCAAATCCGCCGATGGTTGAGAGGAAGGCTAAAATTATACAAGTAATAGTCATACTACCTGGTGCCTCGTGTATGTGCTCTGTTTTATGATGTGGCAATCTCGTTTCTCCAAAGAAAACTAAAAACAACAAGCGGAACATGTAAGCTGCCGTTAACACCGCTGTTATTTCAAGTATTAAAAATATTGGAATGGAATAATTGTATGAGGCGGATATTATTTCGTCTTTAGAAAAGAAACCCGCAAACGGCGGGCAGCCGCTTATAGCCAGCACACCGATTAAAAACACGGGAAAGGTGATAGGCAAATATTTTTTTAAGCCGCCCATTTTGTGGATGTTCTGCTCGCCGCCCAAAGCGTGTATTACACTGCCGGCAGCCAAAAACAACAACGCTTTAAAAAACGCATGAGTCATTAAATGAAAAATAGAGGATGAAAATGCCGACACGCCTAAAGCGGCAAACATATATCCCAACTGGCTTATGGTTGAATAAGCGAGAACCTTTTTAATATCATTTTGGGTGAGAGCGATAATACCCGCCATCAAAGCCGTTAATGCGCCTATGACAGTAATTACTGCCATAGTGAACGGAGCCAACGTGTATAAAACATTTGATCGCGCTACCATATAGACACCTGCGGTAACCATGGTGGCAGCGTGGATAAGTGCCGAAACAGGAGTGGGACCCGCCATAGCATCGGGCAGCCAGGTGAAGAGCGGTATTTGTGCGCTTTTGCCTGTGGCGCCGATAAATAGTAATAATGTTATTGCCGTAACGGTTGTGCCGCCGGTGGTTAAAGTACTACCCGCATTTTGAAACACAGTTGAAAACTCCAGCGAACCGAATTGAAGAAAGATTAAAAATATACCCAGCAAAAATCCCAAATCTCCGATGCGGTTCATTATAAATGCTTTATTGGCGGCTTTATTATACTCGGGGTTTTTAAACCAGAAACCGATTAAAAGATAAGAGCATAATCCCACACCTTCCCACCCGATGAACATGACGAGGAAATTAGATGCTATTACCAGTGTAACCATAAAAAAGATGAACAGGTTGAGGTAGGAAAAGAACCTTGCGTAACCGTCATCATCGTGCATATAACCAATGGAATAGATATGAATTAATAACCCGACGCCCGTAATAATAAGCAGCATTATAAGGGTGAGATGATCTATGAGCAGCGAGAAACCTGCATGGAAACTGCCGGCGCTTATCCAATGGCCGATAGAAATAGTGTTACTTGCCGGAAGTGTGCCTGACAGCGATTGCAAAAACAGCGTTGCCACTATAATGAACGACAGAGCCACCGAGACGCAACCAATAAGACTAACCGCGTTTTTAGATAGTTTGTTTCCTAACAGCCCGTTGATGAGGAAACCAACGAAAGGAAACAACGGAATCAGCCAAGCATATTGTATCATCACGAACCGAAACTACTTGTGAACGATTTTTTAACCGCCGCAAAAGTAATAAAAATTGTGAGGTTTGAAAGTTGGAAGGTTAAAAAGTTATAAAGTTATAAAGTTGGAAAGTTTTAAGGTTTATTCAGTAGTCGGCTTTCAAAATTTAAAATTCACAGTTCAAAATCCTTCTGCCCCAACTTATTGTATATCTAAAACTGTTGCAATACTTTAGTTTATAAAAATGAAAAAAAACTATGATGTTTTTATTAAATAATGCTATCTTTGATATAGTTAAAAACCCGTTAAAAAAACATATATGAAAAAAATTCTACTTCTTCTTTTACCAATTATTTTTTACTCTTTAGTTTGCCATGCTCAGCAAACACCGCCCAACTGGCTATGGTTGCAGGGCTCGAATGGTGCAGGATGGGAATATGGCGGTGGCGTGGGCACTGATGACTCCGGCAATATTTACATAGGTGGCAGATTTGGCAGCACCATTACTTTTGGTACACAAAGCATAAATGCCACTGCCAGTCTAAGCCATTTGTTCGCTAAATTTAACCCCAGCGGCACTTGTGTTTGGTTGCAACAATTACCGGGTGGCGGATTTGATTATCCGCGCGGATTTTGCGTTGATAAAGCCAACCCCAATAATGAATACCAGGATGGTAACGAAAACAGCGGTGATGGAATGTTTGTGGACAAAGTGAATAATGATGGTGTGGTGCAATGGGAAGCAACTGTGGGAACCAGTTCATACGATGGTTACGGCAGCTCGCCAAACGGCGATGGCATTGCAGCTGACACAACAGGAAATGTATATGCTACCGGTGAAACAGGTGACGGAAGCTGGACGATGGGCGATTCAACACTAACCTGCGGTACTGCGGGCACAAATTGGCCACAACCACAGGAAGCGTTTTTAACAAAACTGGATAAGAACGGAAATTTTTTGTGGGCAGTGGGAGTGAGGGGCATTGATGCAGCCAATGAAGGATACGATGTTGGAAGAGCAGTAATACTTGATAAAACAGCTCAATATGTGTATGTAGCGGGTGGTTACCAGGATACCACGGTATTCCATTCTAAATACTCCACAGGTGATATAACCCTGGTTGGTCCTACAGGGACTGCTTCAAATTTATATTTAGCAAAATATGATACAGCAGGCGACCTTCTTTCCGTTACCACGGCGGCTAATGCTGGTTTGCCATGGATTAATGGCTTTAACAGTGGTGTAGGCGCCAGCTATGGGCTTGCTATTGATTCATGTGATAATGTTTATATAGCAGGTGGTTTTTCAGGAACTGTAACATTCGGTCCCTTTACTCTTACAGCTCAAGGTTCAAATGATTTTTTTCTTGCAACTTGCAACAGCATGGGACAATGGCAATGGGTGGATGATATTGGAGGTTCAGGCGCCAGTGCCGGCGGCGGCAATGTTGCTTTAGATAAAAACAACGATATATATGCAGACGGAGGTTTTAAAGGAACCATAAACTTTGGTAATGGTGTATCATTAACAGTCTGCTTCCCCGGCACAAAGTTTGTTTATAGCCAAATTTGCCAATAGCACTGGAGCGGTGCAATGGGCACAAACCTCAACCGGAACAGGTAATAATGGCGCGGGTGGTTTAACTGTAGATACAAATAAATTTGTTGTTTTAGACGGCACCTTTTATAACAGCTTTGGCTTGCCGGGCACACAAACTTTAACAGCTACAGGAGGTGAAGGAAATATTTTTTTAGCAAAGTTGGATACTGTGCCCACCTTGTATATTGTTCCGCAATTAGATTCCAACTATTGCGCCGGAGGAACTTACATCGTTCCCTATACTGTTTCCGACACATTTAATAATGGAAACACATTCATGGCGCAACTTTCCGATTCAACGGGCAGTTTTGTTAATGAGCAAAATATAGGTTCAACCAACTCATCAACAAGCGGTGCTATTAGTATCACAATACCGGCTAATGCAACTGGTTCCAACTATCTTATAAGAATTGTTTCTTCCAATCCTGCTGCCAGCAGCTATGTTAATGGCTGCGGCGCTTATTACCAGCAAAATGTTTATATAGATAATTTTTATATTAAAATAGGTAATAATATAAGTGTGGCTATAACTGCCGATACTACCACTATTTGTTCAGGCGGTTCAGTTCAGTTAACCGCTACAGATATAGGTGTAACCTATAAATGGACGAGTAACGGAGATACTACTGCGCTGGCTTCCACAGACACAATTATAGTAAATCCGGCAACAACCACTACTTATTATGTGACTGTCAGTAATGGTTATTGCACCGGTGAAGATTCAGTTATTGTTAATACCAATTCGGCACCGCCATTAATTATTAGTCCTAATGATACCTTATTTTGCAACGGACAAAGCGCCACACTTCATGTAACTAATGGTGGAACAGGCTTTATCTGGACACCTACGGAGGGTTTAAGTGATTCCACCTTAAGCGGCGATAGTATTCTTGCCAGCCCAACTGTGTCCACAACCTATACAGTGACTGGTATGAGTTCGGGTGGTTGCGCAGCAACAGGTACCACTATAGTAACGGTTATACCGTCACCTAATACACCGACATTCACCCAGGATAAGGATACCCTTATTTCAAGTTCTACCTATGACAATCAATGGTACTACAATGGTAATCCGCTTACCAATGATACAAGCCGGGAACTTATAATTACAACACCGGGCGAATACTGGGTAGACGTAACTAATGAGGCTAACGGTTGCAGTACACCGTCGGATTCTATGTTCGTAGATACAGTGTCGGGTATTGCGCAGATAACATTAAGAAACGACATACAGATCTATCCCAATCCTTTTAACAATAACATTTTTATACAGATTAATTCATCAGCCCAAAATATAACAAGCTGGACCATGCAAATCACAGATGTGCTGGGCAGAACATTATATAACCGGTTGTCACTAAACTATAGTAATGATATTGACTTATCGAACTTGCCGGGCGGTGTGTATTTTATAACTATAACAAATAATACAACACGAGCGGTTTTTCCTGTTGTAAAACAGAATTAAAAAGATAAAAGATATTGAATTTTATTAACTGCCGCTTTTCTATTTACAGAAAGGCGGCAGTTTTTATTTATGGCTTAGTTATTCATCAAGTATTATTTCAGGCGCACTATTTTTAATCACTAACGTATTAGAAATACTGTCGTGCCAGTTCGTGCTGCCTAAAAAGGAAAAAGCCTCAAAAGGTATAAACCTACATAGTGTTCGAATAGCTATTTCGCCCGAAGTTGGTTCTAAACCACTACTATTTACAACACGGGTATTGGTAAATAATTTACCAAGGGTTATGCCTAAGTAGTATTCAAAAACATAATAATATATAAATGTTAAAAAGGGATATATAGTCAGGCACAGGAATCTAAAACCGGGGTCTTTAGTAGTTATTTCCCCTTTACCTCCTATAATATAAAATGCAACCAAAACAATAAGAATACAATAAAAAATATTCCTGATTATACAGTCTATAATGTATTCAGCAAAACGTTTACCCCTGGATGCCCGAAAAGCAGTATTATACTTTATCATGAGTATAATTTTTATTCAAAAATAATAAATACCGGATAATATGTTTTTCCTGCTTTATTACTTCTATTTTTAAATGTTTATTTATAACCAATTTTTAACCTAAATATAATCACTGCCATTATAGTATTATTCTTATATATTTGTTGCTACTAAAAAATTTAACCATGAAAAAATTTTATATACTACTTGCAATTCTTTTAAGCAACGCCGCTATTTATGCCCAAATACCCAACCCCAGTTTTGAAACATGGAGCGGCGGAGAACCTACCGGATGTGTTGCCTTGGAAGGTCCAAAGTCTATAATCCAGTCTACTAATCATTATGGTTCCGGCAACTATGCCGCAGAGTTGGTTCCACAAGTTGTACTCGGATATACCGTAGCACCGTCACTGGCGACAGTAAACACCGATGAAACTTCTGACTAGTTTCCGATATCAACCACGCCTGTTTCATTTACCGGCTGGTATATTTTAAACGCCGTTGACAGCGATAATTTATTTATAGCTGCAACTGTTAAAACCAATATTAAAACAGACAGTGGTTATATTGGGTCCCGTATTTTTACACCAACATCAACCTACAAACAATTTGCCTATAATTTTTATTATATAGGTTCAGGTACGGCAGATTCCGGGGCAATAACCTTTTGGCTATATTCTAAATCAGGTACCCCATTAGATGTTGATTCTAACGATTATTTTATTATTGATGACCTTGCCTTTTCGCAAACTTCAGGTATTGCCGATATAGATAAGGACATAGCTGTTTTGGAACCCTGCAGCCCCAATCCCGCAAATGATATTGCCTATATTGTATATAGTATTCCTTCTTACAGCACAGTAACTGTGGCATTATATGATATTACAGGACGTAAGATTGAAACATTGCTGGATAATGCCGCACAATCTTCAGGGCGGTATAAAATACCTACTGATGTCAGTAAGTTAGGCAGCGGTGTATATTTCTATACTCTAACCGTTAATGGTCAAACGTTCACACAAAAATTGGCGGTAACACATTAAAGACGGTTTATTTTTAGTTAACGTTTGAATTTAATAAGAAAGCGAAAAAGACTGCTATTTCTTTGCGGCAAAAGTTATAGTAAACGTGCTTCCCTTACCCAATTGCGACTGAACGGACAATAGGGCTCCAAAAAAGCGCAAAATTTTTTCCGACAACGATAACCCGATGCCATGCCCCCTGAACGATTGCGCATTGGAACTGCGGTAAAAGGTTTGGAAAATTTTTTCGGAGTCGGCTGATGAAATGCCTATGCCCGAATCTGAAATTTTTAAGATGAGTTTTCCTTTTTCAAATTGAAGGACACAGTTTACCGGCTGCATATCAGAAAATTTAATGGCATTGTCAATTATATTTGAAATGCCGATATACAACATTTGGCGGTTGGCGGTTACTTCGAGTTGCGCGGGGTCGTCGGGCAAATTGATTACGGACAAGTTTATTATGGCTTTTGAATATTCGTGCAACTTGGCGGATTTTATGTCGTTTAACAATTCATCGAGGCGCACATCTTCAGGGGTGATGTTGCCGGCTTCGCCCGCCCGAACTAAGTTTAGCAACCCGTTAACCATGTCTTTCATCTGGTTGGCTTCGCTTTGTATGGATTGCAGAACGGTTTTATATTCTTCGCCTGTTCGCGTGCGTGTGAGCAACACATCAATTTCGCCTATGATGGAGGTGAGGGGAGTGCGCAATTCGTGCGATGCATTGTTAACAAAGGCTTGCTGCATATTGAACGAGGTTTCCAATCGTTCTAACATATTATTAAAGGTGACGGCAAGCTGCGCAATTTCGTCTTTGCCTTTTCCTTCATTCACCCGTAAATGTAAATTGGATGAAGAAATGGTATTTACTCTCTTAATCATTTCCTGTATAGGCGACAAGGCATTTTTTGAAAATAAAATTCCGGCAAAAAATGTAAGCAGCAGCGATGCGGCAAATCCCACAATCATTAACAGGCGCAGGTTGGCGAGTTCTTTTTTCCCCTGGGTGTCAACGGCAGAAACTATAATATCGAAATTACCCTGGTTGTCTAAATAATAAATTCCATACGCTTGCCTGTCGCCATCGGCAAATTTCAATTCTTCATCGTCACGAATCTCATCCAGCAGGTCAGGAGAATAATGCACAGCATTGTTTAACGGAACAAAACTTTCATGGTCGGTGGAGTCGAACAATTGCACAATTTCGCCGGGCAGGGCTTTAGCATATTCGCGTTGAAAATTGGAATACACCACGCTGTTCACTTCATCTTTTTCAAGAAAATAATTAGCGGTTGCAGTGGTACGCTGTCTCAATAATTCGTAAAAAGCAGCTTTGCGGTTTGCGCGGGCGAAATAATAAACAGAAGACAACACGATAATAAGTATTACCGACACGATAATCATAAACTGCAGGGTGAGCTTATTGCGTATTTTCATACTTCTTCCTCGCGCATAACATAACCCATGCCCACCTGCGTGTGAATGAGTTTTGGAGAGTGATTTTTATCTATTTTGTTGCGCAAATAGTTTACATATACATCAATAATATTGGTGCCCGTATCGAAATCTATTTGCCACACTTTTTCTGCAATATCGCCGCGGGTGAGAACCTTGCCCTGGTTTTTCAAAAACAATTCGAGTAAATTAAATTCTTTGACCGTGAGTTTGATAAGATTGCCCGATCGTTTTACTGTTTTTGATTTTAAATCCATTTCCAAATCGGCAATGTGATAAATTTTTTCTTCGCCCTCATCACTGCTGCGCCTTTTGATGGCGCGGATTCGTGCCAGTAGCTCTTTAAAATGAAACGGTTTTTCAAGATAATCATCGGCGCCGCTGTTAAGCCCGTTTACTTTATCGTCAATGCTGCCAAGTGCGGTGAGCATAATTATGCCGACATCGGGCTTGAATTTTCTTATATCGCGGCACAACTCAAAGCCGTTAAGCTTGGGCAGCATTACATCAAGAATAATTAAATCGAAATGTTTGTCCAGCGCTAACTGGCGCCCGGTCATGCCATCGGCAGCGTGTTCAACCGTGTCGCCATTCTCCTCCAATCCCTTTTTAATGAAACCGGCTACTTTAGGCTCATCTTCTACAATTAAAATGTGCATTAGGGTGTTTTTAATAAATTAAATAAATCCGCCTGCAAAATTAAGAACAAATTTTGGTAGCCTCATCCCTAACCCTCAGATAAAAACCGGAGAGCACTCTCTTATATTTTATTCGCTCTTTGCTCCATTTTTTGTCGGGTGGAATAATAGCAAATAAAAAAACTAATTCGGATAGTATCTATTTCTTTCTGTTTTTAACAGCTGCGAAAACCAATATGGTTGGCGCTTTTCCTGATTCATTATTTTCTAAAACAAGAGAGTCTTTCGATAGTTTATAGATCATGAATTTTAAATAGAAATCGTTATGCCATATCGCTAAAAAAAGCGTATCACCCCCGATTCTCCATTTATTATCGTTAGTTTGATCACTGTTATCCCTGAATATTATTTTAAAAGTAGAATCGGAATTGAATGTCCAGGTGATGCCATAATGAGGTGAATTGTGTCTTTTATGCTCTATAATCACATTTTTTAAAAACGTGTGATATTGGTCTGCAGAGGCAGCAGAAGAATCAATAGTATTATCATAACCTTCAACTTTTTTTAACCGCCATGCGCGCATTATACATGACCTCTTACTGTTCCAGCAGGATACTGTGAAAAGAACAAGAACTAATAAAACTATTCTTAAGAGTAGCTGTTTGCCCATCAGGTATTTTATATATTGACAATCAAAAGTAATAAATTAGTATACCAAAGTGCAGGTGAGTCAATTAGAAAAGAATTAGGAGTAGAGTGCGGTTTTTATTGCAATAATGATGCAATTCAATTTTCTTGCTATATTCAATTTTATATTGAGATGGTTTAAATCTTTTAAGGGATGGCAATTTTATTCGGCATTATAACATTTTTTTCAACTTTTTCGGGTGGTCTGTTTGCATTAAAATTTAAAGACCGGCTCAGGCTTATTTTAGGTTTTAGCGCAGGGGCTGTTATCGGCGTTGTTTTTTTCGACCTCTTACCCGAAGCTATTTCATTAGCGGGCAAACTATATAGCACTATCAGCATTACCTGTTTTGTAGTAATCGGATTTGTGATTTATATGATTCTTGACCGTCTGGCATTATTACATGTCCATGCAGAGGACACTCATAGTCATGTCGGCAACAGGGGAAACATGGGAGCGGGTAGTTTATCCTTGCACAGCTTTCTTGACGGGGTTGCCATTGGTTTATCATTCCAGGTGTCTTTTGCTGTTGGTGCAATTGTTACTATTGGCGTGGTGGTTCATGATTTTTCCGATGGAATTAATACGGTGGGTATTGTACTTAAAGATAACGGACAAAATCGTGATGCATTAATATGGTTATTTATTGATGCCATTACCCCGCTTGCCGGTGTTATTTCTACATTGTTTTTCAAAT
This sequence comes from Chitinophagales bacterium, assembly GCA_963770495.1. GTDB lineage: Bacteria > Bacteroidota > Bacteroidia > Chitinophagales > CAVYQA01 > CAVYQA01. Next base: position 44,441 of record CAVYQA010000005.1, read on the forward strand.
TACCACAATCAGCATTCGGAATAGTATTGGCTTTATTTGCAGGTTTCTTCTTATATATTGGTGCAAGCGATTTGTTGCCTGAAAGCCAGCGTCCTCAACCGGCAATATGGACTACCCTTGCAACGGTTTTGGGTATTACGGTAATATATGTTGCTATCAGGCTGGCAGGCTTATAAGGTATAATTTATCACAAGTTCTCTCCTTGTATTTTGTTTTAAAAAGTATTGTTTATTTATATCATTCAAAAAAAATCCCGAAAGTCCACTATAGGATTTCAGGATTTTTTTTGTGTGAGGTCAGGAGCGGATTTGAACCGCTGTAGGAGCTTTTGCAGAGCTCTGCCTAGCCGCTCGGCCACCTGACCATATAATAAAACGCCACACACACAGACACCCCAACGTAGCTGCGCAAAGGTATAAATTATTTCAGTTTTCTTTCGAGTTCAACATATGCGCGCTGCACGTCACCGGGCAGGGGAGGCGACAGTTTGCTGACACGTACCCGCAGTGAAATTGCATAGGGAAATTTTTTCTGAAGTTCATTTAAAATGTTTACGGCAACCGTTTCCAATAGTTTCGTGGGTTTCTCCATTTCTTTTTTCACGCAATCAAATACTATCTCATAATTTAAAGTGTGCGCCAATTTATCATTTAAATTTTCATTCACTCCGGCAGTAATATAGGCATCAACAATAAAATCATTACCTTTTTTCCGTTCTGCATCGTAATGCCCGTGATGCGCATAAAATTTCATTCCTTCCAGGGCGATAACCATCGTTATTTAAAATTTAAAATGTGTATTTTTGCCGCAAGTTATAACTATTTATTCCATGTATAAAGACCGTTTCCGGGGCGTTGATTATTATAATATTGATGACTTGCTGACCGACGAGCATAATCTCATACGCAACACGGTGCGCGAATGGGTTAAACGCGAATTATCGCCTATAATTGAAGACTATGCACAGCGCGCCCAGTTTCCCAAACAACTGGTAAAAGGGCTTGCCGAAATTGGCGCTTTTGGTCCGTTTATTCCCATCGAATATGGCGGCGGCGGGCTCGATTATATTTCTTACGGGCTTATTATGCAGGAAATAGAACGCGGCGATTCAGGCATTCGCTCCATGGCATCGGTGCAGGGCTCGCTGGTAATGTATCCGATTTATGAATTTGGCAGCGAAGAACAGCGCAAAAAATATCTGCCCAAACTGGCAACCGGCGAGTGGATAGGTTGTTTCGGTTTAACTGAACCCGACCATGGATCCGACCCGAGCGGAATGATAACCAATTTTAAAGATGCCGGAGATCATATCGTTTTGAACGGCGCAAAAATGTGGATCAGCAATGCCCCTGTTTCCGATGTGGCTGTTGTGTGGGCAAAAGACCCCGAAGGTATAATTCGCGGTGTAGTAGTTGAGCGTGGTATGAAGGGATTTTCTACTCCCGAAACACACGGTAAATGGTCGCTCAGGGCATCATCAACCGGCGAGTTGGTTTTCGATAATGTGCAGGTGCCTAAAGAAAATATTTTACCGAATGTGAAGGGATTAAAGGGACCATTGAGTTGTTTATCATCGGCGCGCTTTGGTATTGCCTGGGGCTCATTGGGACCGGCTATGGATTGCTACGACTCGGCTCTTCGTTATGCCACGGAACGGATACAATTCGGAAAACCCATTGCCTCATTTCAGCTTACGCAGCAAAAGCTTGCCAATATGGTAACTGAAATTACAAAGGGACAATTGTTAGCCTGGCGCTTAGGAGTTTTGAAAAATGAAGGCAAAGCTACCCCTGCGCAAATTTCAATGGCTAAGCGTAATAATGTGGATATGGCGCTTAACATAGCCCGCACCGCGCGCCAGATATTCGGCGGCATGGGCATAACGGGTGAATATAGTATTATGCGGCACATGATGAATTTGGAGAGTGTGATTACCTATGAAGGCACCCATGAAATTCATACCCTTATTACGGGAATGGATGTGACCGGTATTGATGCGTTTAGGGGATAGATAAATAATTATTTAATATAATAAATGAATTGACTGTAGTAAAGCAATCTCAATTTTATTATGAAGAGATCACTTCGTCGTTCCTCCTCGTGATGACGATGAATGGGGGATTGTTTCCGTCCCGCTATAGCGGGACGATAGTGCCCCAATTCCTGTCATTGCGAGCGCAGCGAAGCAATCCACCTAATTCACTAACAAAAAATACCCACACACTTACACAATAAGCTCGCACGGCTATGGGTTTAATATTTGGAAAAATGTTAAATTTGTGTAACTTTGGCGTATATATTTTAAAATAATTATTAGCGATGAAACTAAATATACATCTTATTTCTATTTGTTTGTTGCTTGCCCTGCCTGTTTTAGCAATAGCCGGTTCCGCCGGTAACAAAGTGGAAAGTAAAAGACCCTTTTGAGCAGAAGGTGTTTATTGAGAATAAAGGTCAATTTGCCATACCCGCTAAGAATATTTCTGCAAGCGATGTACTTTTTGGTGCACGTGTTGGCGGACTGCAATATTACTTTACCAAGAACAGCATTTGGATAAGCCACCAGGTGGCAGTTAAGCGCAGTGATGCTGAAATTGCAAAACTAAAATCACAGGCAGGAGAAACTAACTTAACTAAAACCGAAGAAAAGGCAATAGACTATGCCTACTCGGAAGAATTTTACCAGATGAATTTTATCGGTGCTAACGCGTCGGTGGGATTTACCACTGCTAATGAAGTAAGCAATTATTATGTTTATGGAACGGGCAATGGCAAATCAGTAAAAGCAAATGCCTACAAAAAAATAATCTATACCGATTTTTACCCGGGTATTGATATGGAGGTTTATTTTCCTGAAGACAAGCAGGGATTTGAATATGCTTTTATTGTTCACCCCGGCGCCGATATTGCGCAAATAAAAATACAATACCCGTTAAATGAAGGATTGAATATTGAAGACGGGAATGTAGTTATAAAATCGGTTTATGGCGATTTTATTGAACATACCCCCATTGCCAACCAGGCTGAATCACCTAAACCTGTTGCCTGTTCATTTACGCTTAACGAGGGTGTGGTTCAATTTAAAGCCGGTAATTACAACAGAAGCGAAACGTTGAAAATAGACCCGTGGGTTCTAAACCCTGTGCCGGCAGGTACATTTGGAAGTACCGGTAACGTATGGCAGGATGAAGATTCTTATGAAGTGGATTGGGATAATGGTAGCAACTGTTATGCCTATGGCGGGGCTTTTCCATGGGATTTGATAAAATTTGGACCCAGTGGCACTATTTTATGGACATACAGCACAAGTTTTACTTCATTAAGCGGAGCACAGTTTCTTGGAGATTTTGCAGTGGACAGGTATAGCAAATCTATATATATATGTGAAGGTTATAATACAGGAGGAGCACAGATGGTTAAACTATATTCAGATGGAAGTGTGAATTATAGCTATCCGGGAAATACAGATCTGATTGAGATGTGGCGCATATCATTTAGCCGGTGTGTGCCTCATGAAGCTGTAATTGGCGGGGGGTCTGTTAAAGCAGGATCTTGGAATGATGCCGTTGCTCTGGACCCCGCAAATAATCCTAATGATACTAATTTAACAAGTCTTACACCGGTAAATGTTTTAAATAGCGGGCAAGGTTTTCATGATGTGTGTTTATTATCATTAGACGATAATCCTTTATCTAAAGGCGGTCCCAACTCATATATGGGTTTCTGTAGTAACAGCACCGGTAATATCATGGTTAAAACTCCTGTATCCAATTTAACCACAATTGACTGGAATAAACCGAATCCTAACTTTAGTTTTTTTGTTGCTAACAGTGTAGACTATGGCTATGGCAACGGCAGTGATAAAACACCAACGAATGGTTATGAGGGTTCGACCTATAGTGAGTTAGATGACCTTTATGCTTATAACAGTTTTACATTGGAAAGATGGAATACAACAAGCGGTAAATATGCATTTCAAGTAATAAATGCGGGACATACCGGCGATTCTATCTGGTGGGGCGGGCTTGGTTCAAACAACTGCAATGATGTTTTTGTTGGAACACACAGTGATATACAGGAATATGACAGCAGTCTTAATGCTGTGGGTGCACCCATTAATGAAGGCGACACGGTTTATTCTGTTAAGGCTGGAAATTATAATTTACTTTATGCTTGCGGTGCAGATTTTGTTTCCGTTATTCAACTCGATATCCCGTTTTGTATTTCCTTCACGCTTGATACCACAATAAATAATGCATCCTGCACAGGTTCCGGGTCTTTTGTCGTAACTCCCGACGGAGGTACTGCCAATTATAACTATATACTGTACAACTCATCGATGACGGCAGTAATAGCTACAAAAACTGATTCACCGGGTAAAGTCACATTCGCTAATTTGGCACCCGGCACATATGTACTTGATGCCACTGACTCCTCTTGCCTGGCTGAAAGGATATACAGCACCTTTACTATTGTTAAAGATGCTAAGTTCTCTCCCGGCAAAGTAACACCCAATCCGACGGCAATATGTTTTGGAAGTTCAGTTATATTAACTGCATCATTAGCCCAGTCCTATTCATGGAGAGATTCCACCGGAAAAGGCTACCCGACAGGATTATCGGATTCCAGCGACGTGACTACTGTTACGGCAAATCCTACGGTTACTACCACCTACGATCTTATTGCACGAACACCGGGCGACTGCCCTGATACGGTCAAAGCCGTTGTTAATGTAAATCCGTTGCCTCAAATAGCAGTATTGCCCGATACACCTTCCTATTGCACGGGCGGAAGCATTGCTTTAACGGCAAGCGGTGCATTAACATATACCTGGGCGCCACCCGGAGGGTTAAGTGCAACAACAGGCTCAACTGTAACAGCTAACGGGGCTGCAACAGCTTATATATACTGTAACAGGTACTGATGTAAATGGTTGTGTTAACGATACAACGGTAACTGTTACCGTATACCCATATCCTGTGGTTACTGCAAGCCCTGCCGATACTATCTGTGTAGGAAAGAGCACAATACTTTTGGCAAACGGCGCAGCTTCATATACCTGGGTACCATCTACCGGGTTGAGCGCATCAACGGGCGCAAATGTCACAGCAAGCCCGGCAGCCTCAATAACCTATAGTGTAACCGGTACAACTCATGGCTGTGCTACTACTGTGCTTGATACCGTTACTGTAAATCCGTCGCCTACTGTTGCTATTACAGGTTTGAACCCGGTTTATTGTATTGATAATCCAGCTGTGGTACTTAATGGCGGCACACCGGCAGGTGGAACATTTAGTGGAACCGGGGTAGTTTATGGAGCAGATACGACCTTTAACCCCACAACTGCAGGAGTTGGTTCTCATCTTATAACTTATACCTATACCAGTGCTCTGGGGTGTACTAATACAAGTGACACATTAATAACGGTTGCACCTTTACCGAATTTAAGCTTTTTGCCCGCTAACCCGGTAGTATGTTCAGGCAATCCTGTTACAATAACAGTGTCGGGAGCAAAAACATATACCTGGGCGCCACCTACGAGTCTTTCCGCTACGACCGGAGCTACAGTTATCGCCGACCCAACCTCGCCTATTGTATATACCGTTACCGGTACAGATAGCAATGATTGTATGAATGATGATACGGTTTTAGTTAACATTGGAGTATTGCCGGATACAGGTTTTGTTATGAATGTTCCCAGCCAGTGTAATTCTCTTAGTGTAATATTTACAAGTACGGATACAGTTTCCGGGACAAACTATTTGTGGAAATTCGGTGATGGCACGACAAGCGTTGCAAAGGATCCTTCTCACACTTTTCCTCATGGTTCTCCTCACGATACTGTTATTTTATATATAACAAATAGCGTGGGATGTGAAGATTCTACAATACATGTAGAAGCTTTGACATCACCTGCTGAACAGGCTGTTTTTCCTGATGCATTTACACCCAATCTTGGTACTAAATATATCGGCACTATATATGCTCAAAATATGACATTTAAACCTGTTATTAATTGTAATGAGGCTTCCGCGTACCTGTTCAGAATATATAATCGCTGGGGGCAACTGATATTTTCAACCAACGACCAGACGGAGGGATGGGATGGCACTTTTAATGCAGTTCCTGAGCAGGTGGATGTTTATGTGTATTATATGCAATTTACCTGCGGTACTTGCCCGACATTCAGAGAGGGTAATGTAACGTTGTTGAGATAAGTGCAGTGCATTAATTAACTCGTCCTCTTTTCTAAAAATAAATTCATTTTATTTTGAAGAGTAATAGCTATATTTGCACCCTAAAATTTTAAAAGCAACCAGTTCATGGCAGTAAAAATCCGGCTTCAGCGTGTTGGCAGAAAAAAAGCTCCTTTTTATCACATTGTAATTGCCGACGGCCGCTCACCGCGCGACGGCAAATTCATAGAGAATATAGGCAGCTACAATCCTACCACCATTCCGGCTACTATTCAAATTAACAGCAACAAGGCATTGGATTGGCTCAACAAAGGCGCACAACCTTCCGATACCGTGCATCGCATTCTATCGTATAAAGGCATTTTATTTCAAAAACACTTGCAACGGGGCATAAAAAAAGGTGTGCTCACAGAAGATGCTGCTGCTACAAAGTGGACAAAGTGGGAGGACGACCATAAAAACGCCACATTGGACGCTGCTAAAAAAGGTAAACCGGTTCGTAAGAAAAAACAAAAGAAAGCAGAAAAAGAAAAACCGGCAGAAACCGCTGAAGCACCTGCAGCTCCGGAAGCCCCAACAACATAACTAAGTAATAATATAGTGTGAAAAGCTGATCGTGCGGTCAGCTTTTTGTTTTTTGAAAATAGTACCCCTAAATCCCCTAAAGGGGACTTGAGGTTTTATACCGGATTTTACATAGTTATTTTTAAAAAGAATTATATTTAAAATAATTTATGAACTCTTGATAAAAATAAACCGACTCAATTATTTATTATAACCATAAAGTCCCCTTTAGGGGATTTAGGGGTAAAAAAAATGAAAAAAACAACATATATCCGTGTGGGAAAGGTAGTGAAAACACATGGGGTAAAAGGTGAACTGAAACTGAAATTCGATTCCGTATTACTTGGTTCAATTACCAGTCTTAACCCCTTATTTTTTACTGTTGAAAAAAAATATTTGCCTTACTTTACAGAACAATTGCGGCTGCGTGAGAATGGTGAAGCAATTGCCCGTTTGGAAGAAGTGAAGAGCAAAGAAGCGGCGCAGCCCTTTGTGAACAAGCCTGTTTTTATAGAAGAGAAAAATATTGATTCATCGTATTTGGATTCGGATTATACTTTTCTTATAGGGTTTAGTGCGAAGGATAAACAAAAAGAAAGTATTGGAATAATTGATGATATTTTTAATATGCCCGCCAATCAACTGGCAAGAATTATGCGTGATGAAAAAGAAATTTTAATTCCGTTACATAAAGATTTTATTATTTCAATAAATAAATCAAAGAAAGAAATTTGTTTTGATTTGCCCGAAGGGCTGCTTAATCTGTGAACCATTTTAGATGTTTAATAGGTATATTCGGGAGATGGCTTCTGGCGCTGAAAAAAGCGCCATTGCCGTGACAGGTTTAGTAAGGGTATTTTCCGTCCCGCCAAAAGGCGGGACGATACTTCCCATTAATTCCACGTCATTGCGAGCGATAGCGAAGCAATCTCATAAAGTTATTGGTAGACACATTTTTTAAATTTAATGCTGTAATTAATTATTCCATGCGCATTGATATTATAACCATTTTACCGCAATTGCTGGAAAGTTTTTTCAGCCATTCCATCCTTAAACGGGCATCGGAGAAAGGGTTGATCGAGATTAATACGATTAACCTTCGCGATTACACAACGGATAAACACCACCAGGCTGATGACTATCAGTATGGCGGCGGTTCGGGAATGGTATTGATGATTGAGCCTATTGCTAATTGCATAACGCAACTTAAACGGCAACGCGGTTATGATGAGATAATTTATCTCACTCCTGATGGTGAACAGTTCGACCAAAAGAGGGCTAACTGGCTGTCATTAAATAAAAATCTCATTTTATTATGCGGGCATTATAAGGGCGTTGACCAACGGGTGCGCGAACACTTTATCACTAAAGAAATATCCATAGGCGATTATGTACTATCTGGCGGTGAAATTGCCGCTGCCGTGGTAGCCGATGCTATTTGCCGGCTTGTTCCCGGGGCATTAAATGATGAAACCTCTGCCTTATTCGATTCTTACCAGGATAAAATGCTTGCCCCGCCTGTTTACACCCGCCCCGAAGATTATAAGGGATGGAAAGTGCCGCCAATTCTGCTCTCCGGCGATGACAAAAAAATTGATGAATGGCACTTAGAGCAATCGCTGAAAAAAACAAGAGAGCAACGTCCTGATTTATTGGAAGGGGAATAACTCTTATTCCATTATAGCAGGTAGATTTTTATTACTGCGATAAAGTTTTTATCTTTGCGCACTCAAAAAAATACCCTGTCATGGATTCCATTAAATATGTTCACGATACGTTGGGAACTGTTAAAAAACATCCCGCTTTTAAAGCCGGTGATAATATTACGGTGAATTATAAAATTATTGAAGGCAGCAAGGAACGTATCCAGGCTTTTAAAGGCGTGGTTATGCAGCGCAAGGGTGATGGAGCCTCCCAGACATTCACGGTACGTAAAATTTCAAACGGGGTAGGTGTGGAGCGTGTTTTTCCGTTAAACTCTCCCAATATTGAATCTATAGAAATAAATAAAGCAGGTAAGGTGCGCCGTGCACGATTATATTATTTACGCGATTTAAAAGGTAAAAAAGCGCGTATTAAGGAAAAGCGTGCTTTTCTTATTGAGGAGGATAACGCTCCCGAACCACCTAAAGAATCATAAAAACTCTTCATCCCGGTCCGCCATATGGCGGAGGAAGGGGATTAGCAATAACGCAGAAAAATTTGACTACCTAAAGTCTACCCTTTTGTGGGAGATTTAGAGGGGACGGGAGGAAATTACCCTTCGATTTTTTTAGTGATTTTGTTTAGTAGTGGAATTCTGCAGGGGTACTTTAGCTGCTTTTAACGTTTCATTTATTTGCTCTAAAGCTTGTTTTGCAGTGGCATTATTAGGATCTAATACCAATACCTTATTGAAGTAATCAATAGATTCTGCATAGGCTTTCTGTTTCATCGGTTCCGTATACTCCTTCTCCTTCTCCTTCATAATTTGCAGAACATAAAAGCCGTTGTATGTATATATTTCTATAAGAGCGGGTATGTTGTGTACAGAATCTTTGAGAGCCAATACAAGAGCCGAATCATATAATGCTTTGGCGGTGCCTAAAGTCATATCTGTATCAATATGCTCTTGAGAACGCGCGCGGAACAGGGGCAGTTGAATCCATGTTGAATTAAATTTTTCTGCATATTTAAAAGTGCTGTCAGCTTTACCAAATTGATTACTTAGATAATAAGAAAGCCCCAATTTAAAATATTCATTCAAGCCGGCTTGACCTTTCAGGCATTTGATATCGTTTTTCCATGCGTTGACTGCATCAGGGTAGTTTTTATCTTTATAGAGCATTTCTGCCAATTCCGACCTTAAACTGCAATCGGCAGTGTCCATTGAGATGGCTTTATTGTAAGTGATAACAGCTAAAGAATCCAGATTATTTTTAGATAATAATCGTCCGTAATAAATATAATCCGAGTCAATAATTTTATTCGGTTTCACTATTTTAAAGAACCTGGTCATTGCCTTTAAACCGTCGGGATAATCTGCAGTTCTATAATAGGAATACCCCAGGAGACGATAGATAAGATGTGTAGTGCTATCGCGCTTTTCAATATCTTTCAATTGCACAATTACGTTTGGACAATCGTTACTTAAATAAAGAAACTCTGCATAGCGAAGTTTTGTGTAATCGTTTTTATCGGCAAGAGCGAGATATTTTGCATAAGTATCTTTAGCGCGCTGATATTGGCGGGTGAGATAATACAACTCAGCCAAGCCAGCTGTAAGCAGGTGCAAAAGATGAATCGGTTTTAAGAGCATCCTGGAACTTGGGAAGCGCCTGGTTATATTGAAGGGCGTGTGTCCATATTATACCTTCTCTTGTGTCACATTTGGCTACGTCCTTATTCATTTCAATAGCTTTGTCATAATTATCAATGGCAGGACCTCCATTGTTATCTGCATAATAAACATCACCAAGGGCTACATAAATATCTGCATCTTTAGAGTTTATAGTTTGCGCTTTAGTTAAGGTGTTAATGGCTTCTTCGTAATTACTATGCTCGGAATTGGTATATGCCTGTGCAATGGCAACAAGGGTTTTGGTGTCTTTAGAGGGCGAGTTGTCAATCGCCTCGTCAAAATATTTTTTAGCATTAGCTACATCATTTTGGTTTAAATACCATTCCCCCATGCCAACATAGCAAAATGGCGATTTTGGGTCAGCCTGTAGTCCCATATCGAAAAACTGTTTTGCAGAATCCTGTTTGTTCAGGGCAAGGTAACAGTAGCCTAAGTAATAATAATTATTGGCATTAGCTGGTTCACCTGCAATTATTTTTTTGAAAATTTTTATCGCTGTCTGGTAATTTTCCTCAGTCATTTGCTTTATACCATCTTCCTGCGATTGAGCGAATGCGTTAGCGCCAAGCAATAAAATAGCTAATAAAAGCAGTATTGCCTTTTTCATACTCTTATTTTTAATAATTGGTATCAATTAAAAGTGTTTTTTAAGTTCTATAAATCGCATCGAAGCGTGAGCAGGTAATAACCCGGAACGGGTTATAATAGTTTGTCCTATATCGCCCCACACGAAATTGGCAAAACCTGTGCCTAAACCCATTCTTGCTTCAGGATCAATAATATATATATTGCGGCAATAAGGATAGCCGTGATAAGCGATATAATATTGATTCGGCGGGTAGAAATCATTACTGTCGGGCGGCTGTACATTTATAATATGTATACGTTTTAAAAATACAGAAGTTGCAGAATCAGCACTATTACTAATCCAGTTTGACCCTATAAACCCGACAGCATTTTTGTTTTTAGATACATAGTCTATTACTGCAGGGCTATTGTTTAGGGCATAACTGTTTGAAGGAAGCGCCTGACCATGATTGACGGAATCAATCACATATTGAACAACATCGGAGTTTTTATTATCAAAAATGAGTTGTATCCCCGATAATGGCAAATGACTGTCAATTTCCTTCCAGTTATTTATTTTACCTGACAGTATAGCCGAAATTTGTTTTGTGGTAAGAAGGGTGTCTGCATTAGAAGGGTTAACAATTATTGCTATTGCATCTACGGCAATTTTAACTAATTCAGGCGTAAATCCCCTTTTTTGATATATCGCTAATTCATCAGGGCGAAGTTGGCGTGCAGCAACAACAACCCGTGAGCTATCGTCTAAAATATCGGCAATAGCGTTCTCGTCGGGCTTATACCTGACATGGATTTTGGTTCCACTATAAGTTTGCATAAATGCCTGTACTTCACTGTCTATTAATGGTTTAAGAGATTCATCTGAAGAAATCCATATTTCTCCTGAAGTAATGGTATCAGATGGTTCTTTTACGGCGTTATTATGGCAGCTTTCGAAAAAAACCATTCCTGTAACCGAAAGCCAAAACACTGATGCTGACAGAAGGCGTTTAGGTTTCATTGTTCTTAAATTTATAATAGGCATAATAAGCCCGGTAAAAAGCATAAAGCAAAAATACGGCCGCAATGCTATATCTTTCCCACACAGGTAGATTTTCTTTAGAGTAAGTGGCAAAAACGAAAAATGCGGCGACTGCGAAGTAAAACAAAACCATTACTGTGTTGAAATAAAATAGCACACGCCTTCCCAAAGGAGTAAATTATGTTGGTTACTCAGAATTCAATCTGAACTTAATTGGAAACTAATAGGCAAAACAAACTTTACTTTAACAGCATTGCCGTTTTGCTTTCCGGGCTTCCATGCCGGCATAGCTTTTACAACACGAACAGCTTCGGCGCCGCAGCCTCCGCCAATGTCGCGCAATATTTCAATATCACTTATATTACCGTTCTCATCCACTACAAAAGTGAGAATTACTTTACCTTCAATATTAGCATTCTTTGCCGGTTGAGGATAGGTAATATGTTTTCTCAAAAAATCCATCATGGCATCTTCTCCGCCGGGAAATTCCGGCATCTGTTCAACAACGGTGAATATTTTATTTTTCTCATCGTCAACTACTTTGTTGCCCTGATCATTGCCAGTAGGAATTGCATATTGGGCATTCGGGTCAACCTGTACTTGTGGCGCTTTTTCTATTTCCTGTGTTGTAGGAGGTGTTTCCTCCGGAGGAGGCGGTGTATTTACAATAACAGGAGGAACAAATTTAGGCAGCTTTGGCGGCGGCGGCAGTTTTACCATTGGCGGTGGGGGAGGTGTAGATTTATCCAACGGCGGCGGCGGAGCCAAGGTGGCTATTGTAGCAGCTTTGGGCTTAACAACAACCGTTTTATTAAGTAATTCGTGAATGAAAGGTATACATACGCATAAAAGAAAAACCACTAACGTTATAATGGTAGCAGTATTAGCATTTTTACTATAAATCTTTCTCAGATAATAGGCTCCATACAACTTATTCCTGTCCCTAAAGATCAGGTCATCGAGGCTGGAATTTAATATTTGGGAACTATCCATAATTTTAATTTTCTAATTTATACAACACAGCATAACTGCATAAAATTCAATTCGTCACTGCGGAATCATTTTTAATTCGGCAGGGGTAATATCAACCAGGGCATAAGTTGGCATATTCGTGATTTTCATTTCATCTATAATAGCAACAAGGCTTGAATACTTAGAATTTGGTCCGGTTTTATAAGCACTACAGGTCCCTTTGCCGGCTTGTCAGGGTATAGATTTTTCTGATAGGCTATTACGGTAGAATCAAAAACTGTTAACACCTTTCTTATGCCACTGGGAGAAAAATTTGAATTTTGAAGATTTGTAGCAGTTACTGAATCCGGTAATCCTATATAATAATAAACTGTATTATTATTTCCCAAAAGTATGGTAATAGCTGTTTTTTTATCAACCTTGGTTTGCTTGGTGGTATCTTTTTTATCGGGCACAACCACTTCCATCACCTTTGGTTTGCTAAAGGTGCTGGTGAATATGAAAAAGGTAACCAATAAGAATGCAAGGTCAACCATAGGCGTCATGTCAATACGGGTTGACACTTTTTTAGCCCTGACCTTTTTAGGTCCTTTTTTATGACTCTCGGAGGTATTTAGTTCAGCCATGTGTTAAGACGGTTTTTTTGCAGCTTCGGTTTTACCTCCCGGGTCTGTTACCATTTCAAAACGGGTTGCATTTTTATCCTGGAATGTTTTTATTACCTTATCAATTACGGAATAATCAGCGTTCTCATCGGCTCTTAATGTAACGGGCATATCTGATGGGCTGATACGGCGCGCATAGTCGAGCCATTCTGCCAGTTCATTATGCGGCGAATCAGACCGGTATACCCGGCTGCTGAATGGCTTTGCGCTGTTCGGGTGTCATATCAAGGAAAGCTTTCATACTTGCCATAGGCTCGCCAAATGCACCCAGTAAAGAAAAATTATAAACTTCCATGCTATCGAACTGCACATTATACTCGGTGCCCATGTGTTTAATTAAAGAGGCGCGGTTATCTTTATTAGACATGTCAAAAAACACTCGCCCATCTTCACTTACCGTCACTTCTATTCTGTTTATCGGTTCTTTAAGACTGTCTGTTATTGATACAGGTTTTGAAACGGTAACCGGCTCATCGGGTTTAAATGCTGCAGTTAATATAAAGAAAGTAACCAGCAGAAATGCCATATCCACCATTGGTGTCATATCAATGGCAACACTCTTTCGTGGTATTTTTACTTTAGGCATTTATAACTTCTTTAGTGTTTTTCAGCATAATTCTGTTGCAAGCTGTATCCGGCTTCATCAATACCATACGTTAATGTGTCAATGGTATTGGTAAAGTAATTATACACGATAATAGCAAGAGCCGAGGTGCAAATTCCGAACGCCGTATTAACCAGCGCCTCGGAAATACCTTGCGACAATTGCACGGCATCAGGCTGCCCGGCATGTGCCTGTGCAGCAAAAGCCCTTATCATACCAAGTACAGTTCCTAACAATCCCAACAACGTTCCTATAGGGGCAATTGTTGCTATAACAGCCAAATTTTTTTCCAGCATAGGCAACTCAAGAGCAGTAGATTCTTCCACTTCTTTTTGAATAGCTAACAGCGCCTGGTCTTTAGACATACTGCCTTCTTTTTCTACATCCTGGTATTTCTCTAACCCCGCTTTTATAACATTGGCAACAGAGCCTTTTTGCTTATCGCATTCGCTATTGGCGCCAGCCATATTACCGGTGGATAACTGGTATTGAACGCGTTTTACAAAAGAAGCCACATTGCCACTTCCTTTAGCTTTCATTAAAGTTAACAGACGCTCAATGGAAAAGGTTACCACAGTTAATAGCGCCGTCATCAATATGGGAACAAGAAAACCGCCATGATAAACAATACCTAAGTAGTTGCCCTGGACAGCGGATTTATTAGGGTCGCCGTCTACAAAATTTTTGGTACTACCCATTATAAAAATATAGACAAGAATTGAGATTACAAGAGCAATTGGAATTACTAAAGCCGCAAAAATTGCAGATATGTTTACTCCCGGTTTTGTCGAACTTTGTGTGGTTGTATTAGCCATTGGTTAATTTTTAATTTTTTATTTATTTTAATTTTTATTATAAGTAGTTTCAATTAGCGGGTGCAAATATAAAATTTTAATTGACGCAAATAAGCGGTTTTTAAAAAATAATATTCTTCTAATAATGTGGGAATGTATACTATAAACGCCGTTTAAACGTTGTTGTTCTCTTTTCGTACAATACTGTTGCGTTTGCTATAAGTGAAATATATAATCAATCCGATTACCATCCATACAATAAGCCGCAGCCAGTTGGGCCAGCCAAGCCCGAATATCATGGCGCCGCAAACAACAATTCCTGCAATGGGCACAAACGGAACCCATGGTGTTTTAAATTGCCGCGGAAGATTGGGGTTTTTTACACGCAATATCCAAACGCCCACACATACCAGCAGAAATGCAAACAAAGTGCCTATGCTGGTCATGTTACCGACAACGTCTTCCGGTACAAATGCTGCAAATGCACCCACAAAAACGAAAAATAAAAGGTTGGATTTATAAGGCGTTTTAAATTTAGGATGAATATCGGAAAATAATTTAGGCACCAGTCCATCTTTGCTCATAGAATAAAACACCCGCGATTGCCCCATTAACATCACTAATATAACGGATGAAAAACCCGCCAGGATAGCAACGGTGATAAGGTTGGAAAGCCATTGATAGTGGGCAACCCATTGCCCGTTTACCATAGAACCTGACATGTGCTCAATGGCTGCTGAAACGGATGCTTCCCTACCCGCATTGCGGAAAAAATCGGTATTGGCAATTCCTGTAAGAACATAAGAGAATAAAATGTAAAGCACAGTACAAATAGCCAGCGAGCCTAATATGCCGATAGGCATATCGCGTTTAGGATTTTTAGCTTCCTGTGCTGTAGTTGAAACTGCGTCAAAACCAATAAAAGCAAAAAATACGGTACCTGCCGCCCCAAGAATTCCCATTATTCCACCAAAGTTATGTGTTATACCATCTTCTTTATCTGTATATAATGAAGGTGAAGGAATAAACGGATGATGATTAGCCGGGTTGATATAACTCCAGCCGAATGAAATAACCAAAATTACTATGGCTACTTTAATTATAACAATAATTCCATTAACGAATGCCGATTCTTTGGTGCCGCGAATCAATAATAAGGAGAGGGCAAAAATTATAAAAAGTGCCGGAATGTTCATTATTCCATGCACCGCCGCATGGTGAGGGTCGGTTTGAAAAGGCGAATGGGTCCACTGAAACGGAATAGATAATGTTAAACCGTTAATAGAGAAAAGTCCTAATAGCTTATTAAGATATTCACTCCATGCAATGCCAACTGTGGCAGCGCCCACCGCGTACTCAAGCACTAAATCCCAGCCTATTATCCATGCTATTAATTCTCCCATAGTTACATAACTGTAGGTATAGGCGCTACCGGCAACCGGGATAATGGAAGCCATCTCGGCGTAACATAACCCGGCGAAAGCGCAGCCAACTCCTGCCAAAATAAATCCTAAAGTAACAGACGGACCGGCGCTTTCGGCTGCCGCCTGTGCGGTGCGCACAAAAAGTCCTGCGCCGATAATTGCACCAATGCCAAGCATGACAAGATTGGTGGCGGTTAAGGTGCGTTTAAGAGTGTTTATACCTGCAAGTTTATCACTTGTTTCGTCCATCAGCTTGGTAATGGACTTCTTAATAAAAAGGTTATTCGCCATCAGTGGTGGTTGGTTTGGGGGCGGCAAAATAGGAAATTAATTTGAGTCCGCCAGTGTCGGATGAAAATTTGAAAATGAAATCTGTGAAAATTAGCTCTATGATAAATTTAAAAGGACTATTAACATTTAACAATTAACCTTCTAACCTTTTACTTTTTAACCCTATTTATAAAATCGTCGGATGTAACAAAATTTAATCTGAAACGTTTTATAAAAACCTTTTATATTAAAGATATTATTCTATTTTTGGGCTAAATTATAAATAAACTCATGAAAAAGACTTTATTATTACTTGCAAACATGTTGCTTGTGGTAACACTTTTGCGCGCACAAACCGCTGATGATATTATCAATAAATATATTGATGCTATTGGAGGCAAAGGCAAACTGACTAATTTAAAAACCCTGTATATGGAAGGCAGCATGGACGCCAACGGGCAAAAAATAGTGATAAAAACGTGGGCTATAGATAAAAAAGCCATGCGATTCGAAATGCAGATAAATGGTATGACATTATACCAAATTATTACCTCCGATTCAGGGTGGAGTTTTAACCCTTTTATGGGGCAAAAACAAGCCGAACCTATGACGTCAGACCAGGTAAAAATGGGGCAGCCAAATTTAGACGTTGCCGGAACATTGGTGAATTATAAGGATAAAGGCTATAAAGTAACTTATGAAGGTAAGGATGATGTTGATGGTACAGAGGCTTATAAGATTGAAGAAATAATTAATGACAGTCTTAGCACCACTTTTTATATTGACCCGGATACGTATTACATTTTACGTTCTACCGATAAAGCAAAGGTAAATGGCAAGGAGGTTGACGGGAAAACAGATTACAGCAATTATCAGAAAACACCTGAAGGCTATGTATTCCCTATGGAAATAAATAGTGATGGAGGCGATATGAAATTTACTTTGGTAAAAGTGAATACGGATATTGCTAATACCGTTTTTTCACATTCAAATTAAATTATAACTAAAATGCTATTAAAGGCACGATGATTTTATATAAAAGTTGTGTCTTTTTAATTTTAAATTTTCGGGTATGAAACGAATCACTCTTCTACTGTTATCTGTAGCTTCATTTTATTCCTTTGCACATGCGCAAATAAACTCTTACACGTTTAATAGCATGGAAGCCCGTTGGCTTGGACCGGGCACTATGAGCGGGCGTATTACCGCTATTGATGGCAGTGCCAAAGATGGTACTATATTATATATAGGAACTGCAGGTGGCGGAATATGGAAATCAACAAATGCAGGGGCTGCATTTAATCCTAAGTTTGATAAATACTGCCAGAGTATCGGCGCCATTGCTATAGACCAAAGCCATCCTGAAATTGTCTATGCGGGAACCGGTGAAAGCAATATGCGCAACAGTGTTGGAATTGGCGATGGCATTTATAAAACCACCGATGGCGGTGATAACTGGCAAAAAGTAGGGTTGGATAGTACCGAGCATATCAGCAAAATAATAATTGACCCGTCAAATGATAATACCATATACGTTTCAGCACCCGGTCCGTTGTGGAGCGACAGCAAAAGCAGGGGTTTATATAAATCAACTGATGGGGGCAGTACGTGGCAGAAAATTTTATATATTAACGAAACTACAGGGTGTGCCGATATAGTAATTAATCCTCAAAACCCTAATGAATTGCTGGCAAGTATGTGGCAATTCAGGCGTAAACCGTATTTCTTTAACTCCGGCGGAGCCGGCAGCGGGCTATATAAAACTACAGACGGTGGTAAAACATGGACTAAAATAACCAACGGGTTACCAAATGGGGAACTTGGACGTATAGCATTGGCGTTATCGCCATCGAAACCAGATCATATTTTAGCAATTGTTGAGGCGAATGATAATACAAACTTATATGTAAGCAATGACGGAGGCGATAGCTGGGCGAAACAGGCAGCAACATTAAATGTTGAAGCGCGCCCGTTTTACTTTAGCACAATTGCTTTTGACCCTAAAGATGATAAACGTGTATATCGCCCCGCTTTTGAATTATCCTACAGTGATGATGGCGGTAAAACTTTTAATGATGCCGGTTATGAAGGCGGATGGGTGCATAGCGACCATCATGCTTTATGGATAAACCCTAATTACACCAACCAGGTGTGGTTGGGTACCGACGGAGGCGTGTTTCTTAGTAACGACCGTGGCGGCACATGGACGTTTATTCAGAATCTTCCTGTAGGGCAATTCTATCATGTTCAGATAGATAATAAATATCCCTACAATGTTTATGGCGGTTTGCAGGATAATGGAACATGGATGGGTCCATCGCAATGGTATGGCGGCATTAGCAACGGACGCTGGCGGGCTTTGTATGACGGAGACGGTTTTTGGGTGCAACCTGACCCCACCGACAGCAACACGGTTTATGCAGAAGACCAGGGCGGAAATGCCGGGCGCATTGATATGAAACTTGGATTGGCTGTTGATATACAGCCGCGACAAACAAAAGATGAAGAAAAACTGCGCTGGAACTGGAATTCACCTATATACATTGGTGTGGCAAACTCTCATGATTTATATATGGGGAGCCAGTATTTGTATAAATCCACAGACCAGGGAAGAGATTGGGAGCGTATTTCACCCGACTTAACCACTAATAATAAGGATAAAGAAAAGCAGGAAGAATCGGGCGGATTAAGCGTTGATAACACCTCTGCTGAAAACTATTGTACCATATTTACTGTTGCTGAAAGCCCGTTATATGCCAATTACATTTTTGCCGGAACTGATGACGGTAACCTGCAAATTACTACTGATGCCGGTAAAACATGGACTAACGCAACAGAGAACTATATGAAATGCGGCGTTCCCGCATTTGCTTGTGTAAGCAGTGTAGAGCCTTCGCGGTTTGATAAAAACACACTTTACGCAACATTTGATGATCACATGAATGGTGATATGAATACCTATATAGCTAAATCAACGGATTTGGGTAAAACATGGACGCTGATTACCAGCGCAAACTTTACAGGTTTTGCGCATAAAATAAAAGAAGATCTGAAAAATAAGAACCTGCTTTTTCTTGGCACAGAGCGGGGTTTGTTTTGCAGTATTGACTGCGGCGCAACATGGTTTCGTATGAAAAATCATATACCTGATTATTGTATGGTGCGCGATATGCAAATTCATCCTAAAACAAATGATTTGATTTTAGCCACACATGGCAGGGGAATTATGATTGTAGATGACATTACACCTATACGCAACATGACTAAAGAAATTGCAGATAAGGATGTTTACATGTATCCTATGGATTCTTTAATGATAACTTATGGCAGATTTGGTGGCGGCTTTGTTGAGCACGATGGCTGGGTGTGCGGTAATTCGGATGATATACCGCCTATTGAATATTATTTAAAGAATCGAGTGTTAGTTGGTGATGTAACAGTGAAAATATATGATAATAAAGATAATTTGCTCAGAGAAATTCCTGCAGATAAGAGAAAAGGGCTCAACAAGGTATATTGGGATATGAGAATTACTCCACCTAAAACCGCTACAGGTGGCGCTAAACCTGATGGTGGTGGATTTATTGCTCCAACAGTTTTGCCGGGCAATTATATCATTAAACTTAAAGTAGGAGATAATGAATATAGCCAGACCATTAAAGTTGTAGCAGATAAAGATAGTAAAATGACTTTGGACGACAGGCAGGTACAATACAACGCTGCTATGGAATGTTATCATATGCACGAAGACCTGGCAAAAATAGCCGACACTATAAATGGTTTGATAGATAAAGTGAAAGTTGCCAGCGATAAAGACACTAAAATTAAAAAGCTGGCTGTGTATCTCGATTCTCTGCAATCATTTAAGGGCACGTTAATGGGTACAAAACAAAAATCAATATTTGCAGATGAAAAACGCTTACGTGAGAATATCACTGAAGTGTATGGCTCAATATGCTACCAGCAGGTAAGACCAACCAACCTGCAACTTGAAAATATAAAATTCTTAAACAGTCAGTTAACAACAGCAGGGCAAAAGGAAACAGCGCTGTTAGAAATTTATAACACTAAATGGAAGAGTGTGGTTGAAAAAAATAATAAAAAGCAAAAACGGGTTCCAATAGAAATGAAAAAGTTATAAATATAAATTTAAAGATTAGGAATTTAGAAAGTTGAAATATTAAATTTGGAATATTGAGTAATTGTTATTCCTGCAATTCCTATAAAAATTAGTATAACTTTTTAACCTTACAAATTTTAAACTCTCCTCAATAACACAATTCCTTCATATACGCCGCAGCATCGGGGTCGCCTAAGTCACTGGCTTTTTTAAGATCGCTGCACCCCTGGTCATTTAAATTGAGATTGAATTCGCAGACCGCTTTATTAAAGTAAGGTGGATAGGCTTTGGGATTTAATTCAATGGCTTTTTCATAATCTTTTAAAGCCGACAGGTAATCATGTTGTCTGAAAAAGGTGTTACCCCTGTCATAATAGGTGTTGTAATCATCAGGTTTTAAATTAGCGGCTTTATCGAAATCGTTTTTCGCAAGGTCATATTTGCCCATGCTGTATTGGGCATTTCCAAGGTCATAGTAAGCTTCATAATTGGCGGCATCAAGATTAATTACCTTATCAAAATCTTTAACGGCATTCACAAAATCCATTAGTTCATAACTGCAATTACCCCTGTTGTAGTAAGCATCTTCATAGTTAGAATCCAGTTCTATGGCTCTGCTATAATCATTGATAGCGGTTTTGTAATCTTTAGCATCAAATTCTGCATTTCCTCTGTAATAGTAATAATCGGCATCAGAAGGATTTATTTTTATTGCGGCGGTGAAATCTGAAATTGCGCCCGGGTAATTTTTCAGGCTGTCCTTCATAAGCCCGCTCTTAGCCAATCCACCCGCATTATCCTGTGAAAAAGCAGGAAGCGATAAAGCGAAAAAACAAAGTATAATTACAATTTTTTTAATCATTTTGCTGACATGTTTAACCCATTCTGCCTTTATGAGGGCGCCCCCTTTCATTATGACGGTGCCTTCTTTTGTCTCTATTGCGGTCATTTCTTCCTTTACCAAAGCGCCTGTTCCTCATGTGATGATAATTATCACTTCTGTGTGGATGATTTATAGTACTATTTGGATGGATGTCGGGTAGAGTTCTCTGTGTGCCCTTTGCAACCTGTGAATGGGCTAAAAAAGGAAGAAGGAATATTGAAATAAGTAATAAAAACTTTTTCATAGCATGAATTTCCATTTCAGACTAACCAATTACAAAAAGGTTTAATTTGGGACGGCACTTTTAAATCCTTTGCAGCGCTAAGCTAAGCAAAAGAGGTTAATAGTTAAATGTTAATAGGTAATGGTTATGTAATAAAAACAGTTAATTGTTGAATGTTAATGGTTAATCGTCGTGTTAACGTGTTAATTCCCCTTTCCTTATTTTTTGTATGTTTTACCTCTTTTTTTCTTTATGTATTTTGCACTTTATTTTCCCAAACAATTAACATTTAACGATTAACTATTAACTCTTACTACACCTCATATCGCAACATAATCCGTATTGCCTACCCGGTAATGCTTGGCTCATTAGCTCAGAATATTATCGGTGTTATAGATATTTCATTTATGGGCAGGGTGGGCGAAGCGCAGCTTGGCGCTACGGGGCTTGCCGGCATTTATTATTTTATTATGGTATTGATTGGATTCGGATTCAATGGCGGAATGCAAATCGTTATCGCCCGCCGTATTGGTGAAGGAAAAGAAAAAGAGGCGGGACATGTTTTCGATCATGAGTTTTATATTATACTCGTAGTCGCTTTTTTGCAATTCCTGCTAATGCACTTTTTTTCATTTGGCATTTTGCGGTTTGCAATTCATTCTGATGATGTTTACAACTACGCATCTCAATTTCTCTTTTACCGGTCTTATGGAATCTTTTTCGCTGTATTCAATTCGTTCTGCCAGGCGTTTTTTGTAGCCATAGGAAAAACCAAAGTATTAAATTTTTCTACAACCATATTATTAGTGATAAATACCATCCTTGATTATGGACTCATATTCGGACATTGGGGCTTACCTCAATGGGGCGTTAAAGGTGCTGCAATAGCATCAGCCACCGCCGAGCTATCGGTAAGTGTCTTTTATTTTATTTTCCTGTATGTTAGCGGGGAAGTTAAAAAATATAACTTATTCCGGTTTCCAAAACTATCAATTGGCGAGGTTCTTAAACTTCTTAATCTTTCAGGACCTTTGGTATTTCAATACCTGATAAGTATAACCACCTGGTTCGGATTTTTTATTGTTATTGAAAATTTAGGCGAATTGCCGTTAGCGGCATCAAATGTTATGAGAGGCATTTATATTTTTTGCGGTATCCCTTGCTGGGCTTTGGGCTCTACTACTAATTCTATGGTGAGTAACGTGATAGGGCAGGCGCGGCAGAATGAGGTGATATACCTCCTTAAAAAAATAATTGCACTTAACTTTTTCATTATTTTAATTTTATGCCTGTTGCTCTATTTATTCCCGTCTCCGATAGTCGGCATTTTCACCAACGACCCGCTTATTATTGCGCAAACTATTTTAATTATCCCGACGGTTATTGTGGCGCTGCTCATCATGTCATTCGCGTTTATCTGTATTTTTGCGGTTACCGGAACAGGGGCAACCCGCACAGGTTTATTGATTGAAATAACAGCCATTGCCACATATATTATATATACTTACCTGGCAGCATATCATTTTCATCTTGCCTTACGATATATTTGGGGTGCCGAAGTTATTTACTGGGTGGTAACTTTCATTTTTTGCAGCCTCTTCTTAACATCAGGGAAATGGAAAAAAGTAGTAGTATGAAAAAATCACAAAAAAAAGATAAGGGTAAAGCAGTTCAAGAGATAAAGTCTAAAAACTTTTCACCTAACAAATCACTTATCGGAATTCTGCTTACATCAGTTGTCTTAATAACCTTCATAATCTATTATTCAAATATAGATGACCATTTTGTTGATTTCGATGATACCAGGGCAGTCTGTGAAAATCCTTTGGTGCTGTCACCTCCAACCATCCCCGGCATCAAAACATTATTCACAACCAATTACGCCGATGGTAACTACGTTCCGTTAGTCGGTTTATCTTATATGATAGATTACCAGCTGTATGGATTCGACAAAAAATTTACACCAACGCTTATGCCTAATGTCAATCCGCAGGTACTATCAGATATTCGCGTATTAGCTCAACCTGATTATTTAGGCGCCGCTGGTTATCATTTAACCAGCCTCATCCTGCATTGTATAAGTGTTATACTGCTTTTTTTCTTTTGTTTTCGGTTAAGCAAATCAGTTTGGGTGGGGGCAATCGTGGCATTGCTCTTCGGTATTCATCCCATGCACGTTGAATCTGTGGCGTGGGTATCAGAACGCAAAGACCAGCTATACGTGCTGTTTTACTTTGCCGCCATGCTTACTTATTTAAGTTATTTGCGAAGTGAAAAAAAGAAAATCGGTTACCTGTTATTGACGGGTTTCTTTTTCCTTCTCTCGCTCTTTTCCAAAGGACAGGCAGTCACCTTACCGCTGGTATTATTGCTTATTGATTATTACGAAAACAAAAAAATTAATTGGGAAGTTATTCTTGTAAAGATTCCATTTTTTCTCGTGTCACTCTTATTTGGAATTATTGCCATATTAGCGGAAAAGGGTATTAATTCATTTGAAAGCACCCAGGTTTCTTATCCGTTTATAGAACGGATTCTATTTGCTTGTTATGCAATAGTTATGTATTTATGGAAACTTATAGTGCCCATCCATCTTTCCCCGTTCTATCCTTACCCGGTAAAAACAGACGGATGGTATCCCATATTGGTATATCTCAGTCCTTTGATTATACTTGCTATTGCTGTCCTTCTGATTTTGAAATTCCGTAAAAACAGGCTGGTAGTATTTGGTGTTTTATTTTTTTTAGTCAACATAATTCTTCTCCTGCAACTTATTCCCGTTGGCGATGCAATTGTTGCCGAGCGTTACAGTTATTTATCGTACACGGGTTTGTTCTTTATTGGAGCGGTTCTAATTACAAATTATTTCGGGAATAAAAGCAGTGCCTTTTTTCTTTATAAGCTAAAACCGCTAATGGCGATACTGTTTAGTATGTATTTTATATTTCTTGGATATTGCGCTTATGTACGTGTGGGTGTTTGGCAGAACAGCAAGACTCTGTGGTTGAATGCTTACAAAACCTATCCCGCCACTGAAAGGGTTTGCGGTAATATAGCAGAGGTTTATTTAAGCGAATTTAAAATTGATTCGGCTCTTTACTATCTGAATGCCGCTACTATGTTAGCTTCTACGCAAGCCTATATAGTCCGTTCATCGGTTTACATGGCAATAGGTAAATATGATTTAGCCTATGCCGATTGCAACCATGTTTTAAAGCACAGTATAATTCCTGATTCGTCAAGCTTATTTAATGTTTATCTTAATCGCGCTCATATATACACGATAAGAAACCAGCTTGATTCTGCTATCATTGATTGCAACAGTGCCATTGCGAGTAAAGGAAAATCACTACCAAAATGGTCTGCCTATGAGGACAGGGGAATTGTTTTAATGACGGCGGGTAAACTCGATTCGGCATTAAGCGATTTCAAGCGGACAATTCAAGCCAATCCTGATTTATCGGGCATATATGAGGGCATTGGCAACATTTATAATATGAAAAATATGCCCGATTCGGCAATTATTAACTTATCAAAAGCCATTCACATTGCTTCAAACAACGGACAGGCATATTACCAGCGCTCCCTTGCCTATCAGCAAAAAGGCGACTATCCGCAAGCCCTCAACGATTTATTGATGGCGCAAAAATTAGGCATAAATGTAGATGAAAAAAATATTGATGCCTTGCAGGTAAAAGTAGGTAGTCAAAAATAGTATTGAAAAAAGTTATAAGGTTGAAGGTTTTAAAAACAGACTAACTGAGTGCCCTTCTCCTTTAGGAGAAGGGATAGGGATGAGGCAAAGGTGTTATTTCACCTTAACTATTTTCTGTATCACCTCTTCATCACCCGCAGTTAAATGCAGAAAATAAATCCCCGTTGGATAATCAGTTAAATTCAAAGCATAACTAATACTCGGTTGCAGGTTTTGCATGGTTTGCACCAGTTCTCCTTTTACATTATAAATACTTCCTTTAATATTATTAGTACTTGCAGGGTCAAAATAAATATAAGCATAACTGCTTACCGGGTTGGGTGTAAACGTAAATTTTATTGGTCTGCTGCTTATCTTCGCGATGCCTGTGTAAATAGTAGTGGAATCAGTTATTTTGTTATGGCCACTGCCGGGACCCGTGTTCCCGCTCTGCACGATGCCAAAATAAGTAAGACCTAATACGTAGGGATATACCGGTGTTAACGTAGAATCAATGGTGACAAAATAAACGTAAGTGCCATTAGGGTAATCGGGTGTAACACAATAACGCCCGTTGTGGGCATCAAGATCGCCTGAATTAACAACATACTTATAATCTTCTAAATAATCTCCGAGCGGGTAAGCAGGGCTAACAGCTGACCGTCTTCCGAAGCTACCGTTCCATTAGGCAGTGTATCTCTGTTCACCATATTACTGCGTATTTGGTATGAGCTTCTCATTCGCTTAATACCGCCTGTTCCATTGGCATTGGCATAACCATAGGCCCCGTAAACAGGAAATCCGTCAAAAGCATAACCTATGATTGGCGAGTGATGTGTGCTGTCTGCAGAATTATATAAACATTTTGGATTGATATGATGGTGATATTCTCCATTCACGTCAGGATGACCGAGACAGTCGTCAAAACTCTTTCCTTCAAAATAATAAGCATTTTGATGCCAAACATTTTGGTTGTCATAGGAATTGCCATCCGAAGCGCTAAAAATACTGACACCATTGCTCCATACGCCTATATGTCCAAGCCCAACAGTTACCAGGTTGGAGGTATCAGTATTTTGTTGAGGATGACGTGTAATTTTATAAACAAAATTTTGGTTCTTAGGAATATTAGGATCGGTATTCCAGGGTCCAATACTATATCCCGGAATACACGTAGCGCTTATGTAAACATTGCTGTCTGTGTATTGCACAATCTGTACATTAGTTAAAATACTATCATAGCCTTTTGCGCTGTCAGTATTTATAATCCATGAGGTAATAACAGGAGACAGTTGTGCAAATGTGAACTGTGTTGAAGCAATAATCAGAATCGGTAAGAAAATAGTTCTTTTCATGGTTTAGATTTTAATATTTAGACCATATAGATAATAAAAGTTTACAGGATTTATAGTATAAGATTTAAATAAAATGTTATAAAATTAAATATGATGTGCTGATTGCCAGGCGTTTTCGTGTCTCTGTGGTTAAAAAGAAAAGTTTTACGATTTCTTTTTTGATAATTTAACTTCAAGCCAGGCACCAAAATATCCGAATAAACCGCCTATAAATGTCATAAATAGGATAGACATCACCCATGCTACAAGATTAATTTGTAGACCGGGAGCGCCTGTATTCGCTTTAAAATAAATTGAAAATTGCCAGCCGGCTGTCGCATCAAAAAAAGCCAAAGCCGCTCCGCAAATAATTGCAGTGGTCTTATTACCGGTTTTAGATATGAAGAATGGAATAATTGTATAAATAATTAACGATAAGGGTATAAAATAGGAATAAGAGAAATTAAATGTTCTCGAAGCTATCGAACCCAATATATCTACAATACTAATTGCTAAAAATCCAATTAGTAATAACGGCAGGTATTTTCTCATAATAATATTATTTATATAACTCCGTGAAAATAAGAATTTATCTCATCAAAAAAACAAAACCATTTTCCTCCCCGATTTTTGTAAGATGGTATTGTTGTATGTAACCATCGGCATCATTGATTTTACAAACAAAATAAACCGGCTCACCCGTCTGCCCCGTAAGCAACCAGTTTTGATTGAGCGAGTTTTTGTTTAGCGGGTTTTGTTTATCGGTATAAAATAACTGGGCATAACTATTAAAGCCAAGCGCATCTATATATACATCTTTTCCTTTCAGTGATTCATAAAATATAATAGCTGCATTTTGCGAATACAATTCAATTTTGGGTACAATTAAGTCTAAAACTGTTTGTACCATTAGGATGGTACAGATAAATAGAAAAATAAACGCTTTAAAAACGTTTTTTCTCTGAATTAAATAGAAAGCAATTAATATGGCAAGTAAATAAAAAATGCCAATTAGAGAATAAGCATAACTCCACGACACATCAGCCTGCATATTGGCTTTTGCAAAATCATCGTGCACATAAGGTATAATGGCTTTAATATTTATTCCGATAACCGGCAAGGCGATAAGCAACGCTGATAATACAACACCCACAACAAGTAACAGTATTTTTAAAGCAACAGGCAGCGCATTTTTAGTTTGCCTGAACCGGTTTAGTGCATCAGCCGCGCAAAACGTAAGCGGAAAATAACAGAGCGATGAATAATGAACAATTTTTGTTTTCACAATAGAAAAAACAATTAGCACTACGAAAAACAAAATAATCATCCACAACTTAAAAGAGCGCTGAATAGGAGAGTCGCTGTCATTTCTTTTAAATACATAAAAGAAAAGAACAGAGGCGGGGAAACAACCTATTAATAAAACCAGCGGGTGATAATACCACGGTCCGCCATGCCCTGCGCCGGGCGCTGAAAACAGGTATACCTGGTAATCAAAAAACTCATGAATAAACCGGTTACCATGTTTCAACGTTTCCAATCCAAACCATATCAATGATACGCCAATTGCAGTAATAACGAATAGGGTATACTCTTTTAAATAAAAATTTGTGTTTTTTAACCGGGCAATAAAATAAATTAATACGGTTAACCCTGATAACAACAAAGCCACGGGTCCCTTTGTAAGTACGGCAAGCCCGATAAATGCTCCGCCAAGTATAGTGTGCCGTGCCATAGAATCCTTTTCTTCCGAATCCAATGAATGAATTCTCCTGAATAAAAAATACACGCCGCAAAAAATAAACAGGTTAAATGTGGGGTCAATAATGCCCGATTTAAAATATAAATGCGGTAATATGCTTCCTGCATAAGCCAGCGCCCAAATCAATCCGAATTGCTTACTGAATAATTTTTTACCTATAAGATAAATAACCAGAAGCGATATTATGCCGATAACAGCATTGGGAAAGCGCGCGGCAAATTCATTAATGCCGAACAATTTCATGCTGAGAACCTGCAACCAGATGAACAAAGGCGGTTTCTCCCAAAAGGGTTGAAAATTTATTTGCGGTCGCCAGTAATCATGGGTAACAATCATTTCACGGGCGGCTTCGGCAAAATTTATTTCATCCCAATCAAATAAATGCACCCTGCCCAAAAACGGAATAAATAGCAGGGCGCCGCCGATTACTATAAGCAATATATTCCTATCCGGCTTTTTCATTTTTCTTTTTCCTCACAGTCAAAAGATTTTTATCCATCCACGGTTTGGATTGAAGGGCATTATTTTTTTCGATAAAATAAAAAATGACTATGGATGATAATATGCCCACCATAGAACCCATATAAACATCAATAAAGAAATGCTGGAGCAAATAAACCCGCGAGAACGCCGTAGTGATAGCGATGAAACAAAGTAAAGGTCCCTGGTGTTTATTGCGCCCCATAAAAGCGATCATGCTAAAACAGGCAAATACGGATGCGCTGTGACCGCTCACAAAACTATTTTGATAGTTTATATTAACACCTGCTACAAGATGTAATATATATTGATTATTAAAAAATGCAACAGGTCTTTCTTCGTGCGGGAATAATACATGCTTAAATAACTGCGTAAGTACTCCTGATAAAATAAAAGAACTACCCGTCAACAAAACATACCTGAATTTTATAAATGCGCAAATAATTATTACCAGCACAAAAAACCACCCGTTACCAAGCTCGGTAACATATTTGAAAAACGTGTCGGTAAATATACTTGCATAGTTTTGATTTACCAGTAATTCAAAATCTCCTTTCTTAAAATGGATTAAAATATATGCTCCAACGGCAAGAAATAATAAATAGACTATAAAGAAATAATTATTTTTTTTAAGCAATCCTGTCATTTTATTGTGGTGTGGTTAAACGCAATTTAACGGCAATTCGTTTGAAGAAATTACCATACATTTCAATATTAAATAATTGAGAATCGTGCGTGGCTTTATACACAAGAAAAAATCCGAATGGAAGCAAAATGAAATTGGCAAGCCACATGCCGAAGAAGGGCGATACCGTGCCGTCCTTAGCCAGCTTTTCGCCGATGAGCGATATAACATATAGAATAACGAATAGAACCACGGCAATAACCACAGGCAAGCCTATACCCCCTTTGCGAATAATGGCGCCTAACGGCGCGCCGACAAGAAACAGAATGAAACACACCACTGACATAGTGAACTTGCGCCACCATTCAATTTTATAGCGTATTATCGTATCCTTGGTATTCATAACATCGCTGTTCATAATAAAAGTAAATCCTTTTACACTTCTTAACCCGTCTAATGCCCCTTGCATCACTTCCAATTTTTCATTCGGGGGAATAGTTGAAAGAAAGGATGAATCGCTATTTAAGGTATCCGGGGGCGCTGTCAGCAAAGCAGCCCTTACATCGGGGCGCATAAAATTATAGAAGGGTGTTAAGTAATTTTTTAAGGTAGCGTATTTCTGTTTTAATCCCACGTTAAAGGTATCAATCGCTCTGTCCAATTGATCTAAATTGAGCATTTGATAATTATCCTTAAACAAATCTTCTTTGGTGCGGCTCAGATTAAATTGAGACAGGTCAAACACTTTCTGCCACGTTTTAAAAGAAGTGCGATTTTGCTCAAGTTCATTCTGCTTACCATCTGAGGGTGTCATTTCCTCGAATTGCTCGCCATCATATAAGGTGAAAATAAGGTATCGTTTATCCTTCGTCATCACCATTTCACCTTTGCGGGCATATAGCACATCATCATCTCCGCGTCCGCTGGTTTGGTCATAGATAAGAACATCATAAATGGTTTTATTATCGGCTGCCTTTCGTCCTACCCGTATGGAGTAGCCTTCTATACCATTATAAAATACACCCGGTCTAATGTTCAGAGCGGGCTTTTGCTGCTCAATATCATAGAGCAGTGAACCTTCCTTAAGATTAGCTACCGGCAATATGTAATTCGAGAAAAGTAAAGCCCCAATGGAAATTAAAATAGCTGTGATTGTTAACGGCATCATAATGCGCACCAATGAAACGCCGGCTGTTTTAAGCGCAGTAAGCTCATAATTCTCTCCAAGTGAACCCATCGTCATTAGCATAGAAAGAAGCGTGGTGATTATTAACGCTAACGGGACTAAATTTGCGGAAGAATAAAAAAGCAGCCGGGCGATAATAGTCCATTCAAGCCCTTTTCCAACTAAGTCGTCAATATACTTCCATAAAAACTGCATCAGTAAAATGAAAAGGGATATGAAAAATATGGCAAAGAACGGACCTATGAACGTAACTAAAACCAGTTTATCGGATTTTTTCAACTATATTTCGATTATGAATACAGCAAAGATAGATTTTTCGGGGCAAGAACTTCACTTGATGAAGGATACCGGTTTCCTGCTTTCTAAACGTCAAATCACAGAGAAAATGTATACTGTTTTTGCAGATTTAGTGCAACTCTATTCTTCACAACCCGTTCATACCCGTTTTAAATTCCCCAAAAATTGCGACCACACCACCGGCAAAATTTCCAAAGGCGAAAATTATTTGGGACTGCCTTATATCACACTGGATTTTCCGCGGCTCTTTGAAAGTGAAACTATTTTTGCTTTCCGCACCATGTTCTGGTGGGGAAATTTTTTCAGTTTCACCTTGCTGTTACAGGGCAAAAGTTTTGACCGCTATAAAACCGCTATCACAAAAAACATAAATACCCTGCGCCGGCAATCGGTATATATCTGCATTAACGAATCCCAATGGCATCATCATTTCGAAGATGATAATTATATATTGCTTGATAAGATGAAACAACTGAATATAGCCTCTCTTCCTTTCTTCAAAATAAGCCGCAAATTAGAGTTAAAAAATATAAATGAATTAGAAAAGTTTGGGAGAGAAACTTACGACTTGTTTTTAGGTATTTTAAATTGAAAAGGCAGTATCTTTTGAATTTTGAATACTGAATATCCAATATCGAATTTTGAAGTCACCTATTTCGAAATTCAGTATTCTTTATTCTGCGGTTCGTAATTCAATTAATGAAAAATTCTATATGCCCAAACCGCCTATATGTTCTACCAATGTCCTCACTTGGCTATTCCAAAGCTGGGTTTGGTCTTTCAGGTCTTTAGGATTAGCAAAATCGGTGACAATCAATACCGTGTCATTTGAAATTTCCGACACCTGTATTTTAAATTGAAAAAATTCCTCCTTGGGCGCACCCTGCCAGCGAAAGCGAATCCGCTCGTTTTCTGTTTTATCCACTATTTCTGCGATTTGGGCTATGTTGCCCCAGATAAATTTAAATTTGTTCTGAACGGCATTTACATCATCGGCAAACCACTGCGATAAACCGGAGGGCGTACTTATAAATTCATATAATATATGAGGCGTTGAACGAATAATAAATTCTAGGTCAAACTGTTTCTTTTTAGTCATCCTGATATGCCCTTGGTTTAATATCGGGGCAATTATAATTATTAATTTCTGGTTTTAGCAATTTTTTTTGAAATGAACCTATTATGACGTAAATTTGTATCCCCTAAGTTGAAAGCGTATTACTACTAACTAACCAAAAATTTTAAATGAGGCAGCTAAAAATCACAAAATCCATTACCAATCGCGAAAGTCAGTCGCTTGAGAAATATTTGCAGGAAATTGGTAAGGTGGACTTGCTTACGCCGGAAGAAGAGGTGGAGCTTGCCAAACGTATAAAACAGGGCGACCAGATTGCGTTGGAAAAGCTTACTAAAGCCAATCTGCGTTTTGTGGTCTCCGTAGCCAAGCAATATCAAAGCCAGGGGCTGTCGCTAAGCGATTTAATCAATGAAGGCAACCTGGGGCTTATTAAAGCCGCTCAGCGTTTCGATGAAACCCGTGGCTTTAAGTTTATTTCTTATGCCGTGTGGTGGATTCGCCAGTCTATTTTACAGGCATTAGCCGAACAAAGCCGTATTGTGCGCTTGCCGCTTAATAAAGTGGGTTCATTGAATAAAATAAATAAAGCATTTTCCGCTCTTGAGCAGGAATTTGAGCGCGAACCGTCACCCGATGAATTGGCTGAGTCACTCGAAATTTCAGCCGATGAGGTGAAAACCACGCTCGGCATAGCAGCGCGACACGTATCAATGGATGCGCCCTTTATTGACGGCGAAGACAATTCGCTTCTTGAAGTACTTGAAAATCCCAACTCACCCAAAACCGACGAGGGATTGGTATATAACGATTCACTTCGCCGCGAGATTGAACGCTCTTTATCCACTCTTACAGACAGGCAGAAAGATGTTATAAAGCTATACTTCGGTATAGGCATAGAGCACCCTATGTCGCTGGAAGATATCGGTGCAAAGTTTGCGCTCACCCGCGAGCGTGTGCGCCAGATAAAAGACAAAGCCATTAATAAGCTTCGTTCCACATCGCGCAGTAAATTGCTTAAATCGTATTTAGGCAATTAAAAATCATACACGATGTTTGAAAGTTTAAGTGACCGTCTTGAGGGCGCCTTCAAATCGCTGAAAGGGCAAAGCAGGATCACTGAACTCAATATTGCCACCACGGTAAAGGAAATACGCCGCGCCCTGGTGGATGCCGATGTCAATTACAAAATAGCCAAAGAACTTACCGATAAAATACGCGATGAAGCCATCGGGCAAAAGGTGCTTACTTCCGTATC
Source organism: Chitinophagales bacterium (assembly GCA_963770495.1). Lineage (GTDB taxonomy): Bacteria > Bacteroidota > Bacteroidia > Chitinophagales > CAVYQA01 > CAVYQA01. The sequence continues at coordinate 77,817 of CAVYQA010000005.1, forward strand.
ACCCAGCCAGCAAATGACTAAAATTGTTAGCGACCAGCTAACGCAACTAATGGGCAGCGAGAAGGCGGACATTAATCTCAAAGGCAGCCCCTGTGTTATTTTATTGAGCGGCTTGCAGGGCTCCGGTAAAACAACGTTCACAGCCAAGCTGGCTAATTATCTTAAAACAAAGATGAACAGGAGTGTGATGATGGCGGCTTGCGACGTATATCGCCCGGCGGCTATGGAGCAATTAAAAATTTTGGGCAGCCAGGTGGATGTGCCGGTGTATGAAGAACCCGAAAATAAAAATCCCGTTGTTATTGCACAGCACGCTTTGGAAGAAGCGCGGCTAAAGCAGTTCAGCACTTTAATTGTTGATACCGCCGGTCGCCTTGCAGTAGATGAGGATATGATGAATGAGATTGCCGCAATGAAAAAGGCATTACAGCCTTCGGAAATTTTATTTATTGTCGATTCTATGACAGGTCAGGATGCCGTTAACACTGCCGCCGCCTTTAATGAGCGCCTGAATTTCGATGGCGTAGTGCTCACTAAATTAGATGGCGACACAAGAGGCGGCGCTGCCTTATCCATTAAATACACTGTTCACAAACCTATAAAATTTGTAAGCACCGGCGAAAAACTCGACCAGATTGATGTGTTCTACCCCGACCGCATGGCGCAGCGCATATTGGGTATGGGCGATATTGTGTCGCTGGTTGAGAAAGCGCAGGAGCAATACGATGCCAAACAGGCGGAGCAATTGGAACGGAAAATCCGCAAAAACCAATTTGATTTTAATGATTTTCTCTCGCAGCTCTCGCAAATAAAAAAGATGGGTAATGTTAAAGACCTGTTGGGAATGATACCTGGCGTTGGCAAAGCGGTTAAAGATGTAGATATTAATAACGACTCCTTCAAAAAAGTTGAAGCCCTCATTTTATCCATGACGCCTAAAGAGCGCGCCAATCCTGAATTGCTTAACGGCACCCGCAAAAAGCGCATTGCCGAAGGTAGCGGTAACTCCATACAGGAAGTAAATAAATTTCTCAAGCAGTTTGAAGACATGCGCAAAATGATGAAAACCGCCTCTAAAATGAACACTGCCGGAAGAGCTATGAAGAATCCGTTTGGAAGATAACAATTAGTACGATACATTATTCCCCTCCTCATTCGAGGAGGGGGAAAAGCCATTAGTAGAGTCGGGGTGGTTTTTCTCTACCTGTTTTCTGGTATATTGTAAAATACCTGTTTTTAGGTATAGGAAATAGGTAATATTTAGTTCATTTTTGTAACTAAATAATAATAAAAATAATTACGTGGGTAAAAATGAACTATTAGATAAGCTATTTGATGAATGGGAAAATAAAATTCCCGAATACAAGGATAGATTTGTAAGGGATGGAATTAATGATGAATTAGAATATGATAAAGCATCAGTAAAAATTTTATTTATTACAAAAGAAGCCAATAATCCCGAACAACTGCCTGATGATACCAGGAACTGGTGGAAAGATGGGGTAAGTGGAAGTTTTGGAAGGCGTCTAGCGCAATGGTCTTTTGGGATATTAAATAATTTCCCTGAATTTGACTCTATTGGCAATAGATTAAAAAAATCAATTAATCAAACTGCCTTTATGAATATTAAGAAGTCGGGGGGTAAAGGAAATGCTGATCACGAAAAAATAATTGCACATTTAAAGTTTAACATCGATTTTTTATATCGTCAAATAAAAATCATTAATCCTGATTTAATAATTACAGGTCTTTCAGGTAATTATCTTAGAGATGCACTCTTCCCAACTATGAAAGAAACATGGCGAAAAAGTGGATATGATATTGAAATTGGAAAATTTAACAATGCCAAGGTAATTGATTTCTATCATCCATCAGTATATGGTAATTCAGCAGGGTTATATTGTTTATTGAAAAATATTATTCAATCAAGTAAATTTATGACCTTATAAAGCCTCTGCTACGCCGTGTCCTTTTAGCGGAGCTATATGCGAAGAAAGAGAACGGTGGTTTTAATATTATTGAGGCCACCGTGTTCCGACAAACGCCTAAAGCTGTGCAAGGGGAGGACATGCGGTAGCGTGGGGAAGATGGCTCTACTAAAAGTAAGTTATGAAAGAATTTATCAAGGATCCTCAGATAATATTTCAATTTATAGGTGGTTTTATTGCAATGGGTGCTGCAATTTTTGCTTTATTCTCAAAAAATACATATAATGAATTCACACATAAACTCACAAAACAAGGTTGGATTGCACTTTTTTGTTTATTATTAGGTGCTGCAATAAATATACCTTCAAAATATATTGAATATTTCAGCCGTGGCAGGTGTTAGCCAAGGCAACGCAAAGCCCACCTGCCACCGCAGCCAAGCCAATACTATTTTCAATAAATTAATTATAAGAGAATACCTCCGCTTCAGTGGTTGGTGGGCTTTGCTTATGGCTTACACAAACACCAACCACGGCTTCACCAAACCAACAAAACTTCCTGTCCCAACTTTTCTTACCCCATTTCCTCACCGGTTAATTTTGTCTTGGTGACTCACCCGCTCTGCTCTATGTGCTCAACGCCCCTCTCTCCGGAAGAGGGGCACGTGGGAATGAGCGTTTGGGGGTGAGTAACCACTATAACGTTCTTTGAAATCTCTTAGGTAGTAATAAGCCAATTTGCTGTTTGCTTTCGGTTTGCTTTGACAAGAACCCGACAACAACTTTTCCTGACAGCTATACCTGGGCGCATTGAAAATCAGGCAATTAAAAAATTAATTGTCAGAAAGTTAAAAGTTCTTGTCAGCACAAAACGTTTGCCTTTTGACCTTTGTCCGCCGGCTGGCGAATGACTTTTAACTTAAATGAAAAGTAATCCGAAAGCAAATTTTCACTTGCTATTTGTTTTCGATTTACTTTGACAAGAAAATGAGTACTGATAATCAATTAAGTAGTAAAAATATTTTTGATTCTTGACAAGGAGATTTGCTTTCGGTTCACTTTCGTTCTTTTCCAAACTTTTAAGCCAATTATCCGCCAACTTTTGACTTTTGACTTTTGACTTTTTACTTAGCATCCGGTTCAAAATCCAGCACAATCGAATTCATACAATACCGCTGATGAGTAGGAGGGGGACCATCATCAAATATATGTCCCAAATGGCTGCCGCAACGCCCGCATAACACTTCCGTTCTTACCATGAAAAAGGAAGAATCTCGCTCGTAAATAACGCTGTTTTTATGAATAGGCTCAAAAAAGCTAGGCCAGCCGCAGGTGCTGGCAAACTTAGCGTCGGAGCGGAATAAAGGATTACCACATACCGCACAATAATAAGTGCCTATGCCGGTATAATCCCAGTATTTGCCTGTAAATGCCGGCTCGGTTCCCTTATTGCGGGCTACACGGTAAACATCGGGCGGCAGCACTTTTTTCCATTCCGCATCGGAAACGTTGAGTTTTGTGGTGTCTGTGCGCGAGTAGTAGGGGTTGGCGGTTTGGTCGTTAGTGGTTTGCATTTTTGAATGACATGAATAAGCTGTGAATAAAAACAATATAATTAAGACTCTAAGATTAAATCGCTTCATCTTATAACTTACGTAAAATTATATTTATTGGTTCACTGCAAGTTATTTTTTATCGGCTATATACAAATGCACAACACCATAAGGACCCATTTCTTTTTCGGTAAAATCGAAATTATAGTTCTTAAAAACCGACGGCATATCACGTATTATCTCTCCTGATTTTTTCCAGAGGCGTACTATTAATGTGCCAACAGTATTGTGGTTATCAGGAAAATTTACCATTACCATTATAAGCCGTCCTCCCGGTTTAAGCACCCGGTAAATTTCTTTCATCGCCTTATCCGCATTTGGATAAGCAGGAAACGACATGGTATTTACAATAGTATCGAAAAAATTATCTTCAAACGGCATTGCTTCCACATTACCCTTAAATAGTTTTACAGAGAGATGTTTTTTGTCTAAATTTTTTTGGGCGATTTTTAGCATTTTATCATTCAAATCCAGCCCATAAGTATCATACTTATCTGCAAGTTGAGTAAGTAAATAACCGGTGCCAAATGATAATTCAAGCACTATGTTACCTTTTACATAAGGTAATGTGCTGTTCAGCCATCTTCTCCAAAAGGGTAATGCTTTAACACAGAAATCATAAAAACCTGCTATGAATGTATAATAGATAAAAAACCGTTGGGTAAATTTTTCAGGGTTTTGCGGTTCAGGGGAATATTTTATTCTCACGAAACAAACTTAATAAAGTTAATTCAATGACTTTAATTCAGAATAAATCTTCAGTACTTGCGGAATAACAAGTTGCTTCTCGTCATTGTAAATCACAAATTGCGAGCGCTTAACTTTTTCTTCATCGGGCAATTGTTGTTGCATTCGCGCCCTGATAGCTTCTTCAGTGGTTTTATCGCGCTCAACAATCCTTTGGACACGCAGGTGTTCAGGTGCATATACGGTTATAACTTTATCAAGATGTTCATCAGAACCGGCTTCAAATATTAAAGCAGCTTCTTTTAAGATAAAGGGCACATTCTTTTGTTCTGTCACCCATTTTTTAAAATCATCAAATACGGCAGGGTGAACTAATGAATTAAGTTTTTTAAGAGCAATTGAATTATTAAAAACTTTTGCTGCGAGTATTTTATTTTGTAAAGAACCGTTTATAAAAGTATCCTCGCCAAATTCTTTGCGCAGTTTCTTCGATAAAGCAGCATCATTCTGCATCAGCCATTTTGCACGGTCATCTGCATAATAAACAGGTATACCAAGCAGTTCAAACAGTTTGCTAACGGTAGTTTTGCCGCTGCCTATTCCGCCGGTTATACCGATTTTAAGCAACAGAGAAATTATTTAGCGTCGCCGCTCTTCACATCACGAACGGCTTTGGTATATTCCAAAGATACGAGCGGCTTTTTCAAGAATAACTTTTGTATTGGTATCAATTTCTACCTCAAAATTATTATCATTCATTTTTAAAATACGCCCGTGAATGCCGCCAATGGTAACAATTTTATCTCCTTTTTGAAGTGATGCCATAAAGTTTTTCTGGTCTTTTGCTTTTTTTGATTGCGGGCGGATAAAGAAAAAATAAAACACCACAAAAAGCGCCGCAAAAAGAAATAGCGTGGAGGGATCAAAGCCTTTACCTTGCGAAGGCATCATTAAAATAACAGTTGCAATTGTCATGGTTTGTTTTTTATGTGAATTGAAAAATTTAGTTGTCTTTAGTGTCCTCTTTAACATCGCCTTGAATTTTGAGCATCGTGGTATTCGGCAAAGTGTTGCTCCATATTTTTACCCCTTTTTCAAAATGCCCGGGATGATCAGTGCTGTTAAATTCTACAACAATTGAATCAGTATTTCCGGGTAATATGGGGCTATCGGGCTTAAATGGAGTCGTACATCCACATGAAGCGCTGGCATCTGAAATGACCAAAGGCGCATGACCTGTATTTTTAAAGCGAAATGAATAACGTACTTTTTGCCCCTCTTTCACCATTCCAAAAGTGTGCTCAGTGGTATCGAATATAATTTTAGGCATTCTCGATGTATCAGGCTTGCCATCGGCAGTAAGCGGGTTATCCACCAAATCGCCCGAAAGATGCCCATTATCAAGAGATTGTTTACAAGCAAAAATTAAAAGCATTAGAATACTTGCAATTGCAAAAATATTTTTCACAGGTTCAGGTATTTTCCGCAAAGGTATCACTTTAACATAAATAGTTACAGCGTAAAAATTATTCGATTATTCCCTTGCCGGTTTTCATTAACCGCTTCGTTTCACGCAACTGCTGAAGCAATTTATCCAATACCCCGTTTATAAATTCGCTGCTACGGGGTGTGCTGTATAATTTAGCAATTTCAAGGTACTCATTAATTGTAACTTTAACCGGCACCTCATGAAAATATAAAAACTCGGCTAATGCCATGCGCATAATTATGCTGTCGGTAAAAGCAAGGCGTTCGGGGTCCCAATTGGTAAGAAGGGGTTTTATATCTTCATCTAACCGGCTTTTATTAGATACGGTAAATTCAAATAGTTTCGATGCAAATTCATTTTCTTCTTCAATGGCATCCAACAGCTTTTTAATTTTAAATGTAGCTTTCTCAGCCACAACTTTAATAAAATTAAGAACGTTATATTCTATAATATCATGGTCACTCCACCAGTTCGGAAAAAGGTCTTCTGTTTGAGCCAAAAACAATTCATCATGAAGAAGTATCTTTTTATAGAAGAAAGTCAATATCTTTTCATCATCTTTAATACCTGAATCTTCGGGCAGGGCTATATAGGTTTTATATTCGTCTGTTTCACTCAGCTTAATATACATTGGTCTGTATATATCTTCATCAAGACGTGGAATAATCTTTAGATTTTTTAATTCCTTGTTTAAAAACTCATCGTTAATTACGGTTTGAATAATCGGATTAAAATATAGCCGTGTGGAAATTTGTTGATCTTTACTTTTCGGTAAGTGTTTAGCTGCTTTTATTTGTAAATTTGTTTGAACATATTCGCAGGTACTGCCAAAAACAAACAGGTTGTAAAACAAGCAATCGTAGGTTTGGCGAATGCTGCTTTGTAAAGATTTAATAAAATACGGTACATCCTTATTAGGCGTTTGTTCAAAAGCATAAAGCTGCTGCATAACTTTTATGCGTAAACTACGGCGGCTGAGCATATCAGATTTGAATAAGAACGTTTGTACACCACTTTTATAATGGCGCTTATTTTAATTAAAAATTTATAGTCTTGCTTTCAATTTTGCAGCAGCGTGAATTCGTTTTTCAGCCAATCGGAGGGCGGCAGCGTGTGTTGAAATATTTTCATCGTAAGCTACTTTAAAAATTTCAAGTGTGCGGTCATAAATTTTCTCGGCTGCACTCATCACACGATTGCGGTTATAGCCAACCCACTCTATATAAACATTTATTAATCCGCCGGCATTAATAAGAAAATCGGGTGCATATAAAAAGCCCTTTTCTTTTAGCAATTTGCCATGTAAATGCTCATCCTCAAGCTGGTTGTTAGCCGAACCGGCAATAATAGCACAAGTGAGGCGGTTTAAGGTGTCATCATTTATAGTAGCGCCCAAAGCGCACGGCGAATAAATATCCATGGGTATATCGTATATGTCATCCTTACCCACCACAGTTACTTTATATTTCTTTGCCACTTCTTTTAAACGGTCTTCATAAATATCAGTGATTGATACTTTGGCGCCGGCTTCTGCTAATAATTTCACAAGATGCTCGCCAACATTGCCCACACCCTGCACTCCGACTCTCTTTCCTTCCAGGCTATCATTACCCCATACTTCTTTTGCACAGGCTTTTATGCCTAAGAAAGTAGTATAAGCGGTGATGGGAGAAGGGTCGCCACTGCCGCCCATAGATTCGGGCTTGCCCGTAACATATTTAGTTTCCAAAGCAATATATTCCATATCGCGGGTTCTGGTTCCGACATCTTCCGCAGTAATATATCTGCCGTTTAAACCATCAACAAATTTTCCGTAACGGCGAAATAACATTTCACTTTTATCTTTATGTGAATCGCCTATAATAACTGCTTTACCGCCGCCGAGGTTCAGACCGGTAATAGCGGCTTTGTAGGTCATGCCGCGTGAAAGGCGTAAAACATCTTTAAGCGCCTCACTTTCATCGGTGTAATTCCAAAAACGGGTGCCGCCTAGTGAGGGACCGAGTATAGTATTATGTATGGCTATTATAGATTTTAAACCACTGTCTTTATCATAGCAATAGGATACCTGTTCATGTTCGGTTGATGCAATTTGTTCAAATACAGGGCGTTCAACTACCTTGGGGTTAAAGGTTGATGTGCTTAAGGGCATGGTCAAATACTTTGAGGGTGAAAATGACTAACTTTACAATGCAAAATTACACTTTTTTAATCTTTTATTATATGAGATTTGTCATAAAAACATGGGCAGTTTAAAATATTTTAATAAATACCTTTATAAATACCGCTACCGTTTCGGGCTTGGCGTTTTATTTATTTTCCTTGCCAATGTGTTCGGCATTTATCCGCCACAGGTAGTGGATTATGCTTTCGACCTTATAAAAGAAAATATTTCCCTTTATAACCTGTTTGACGGGTTTGCACTTCAGCACACATTTTATCATTTTTTCAGTATCTGTATTTTCTTTTTCGGTGCATTATCTGTTTTGCTTGCCTGTATAAGAGGTTTCTTTTTGTTCCTTATGAGGCAGAGCATTATTGTTATGTCGCGCCATATTGAATATGACCAGAAAAACGAATTATATAATCATTACCAACAACTCGACCTTGATTTTTTTAAGAAGCATAATACGGGTGATTTGATGTCGCGCATTACAGAGGACATTTCGCGGGTGCGTAATTATTTTGGACCCGGAGTTATGTATACCATCAATCTGGTAGCCTTATTTTCTTTGGTAATTATTGCCATGCTTCGTGTAAATACCGAGCTCACTCTTTTTTCACTTATGCCGTTGCCTTTACTCATGATATTGATTTTTTTTATTAATAGTATTATTCAGAAGAAAAGCGAGCGTATTCAACGGCAACTTTCAGTGCTCACCAGTGAAGCGCAGGAGGCATATTCAGGTATTCGCCTCATAAAAGCTTATGGTCAGGAAAAAAATAACGGCAGTTTTTTTGAACATGAGGCAGAGAGGTACAAACAAAAAAATCTAAACCTTGTACGTACTGAAGCGTTGTTTTTTCCCACTATGTTTTTATTGGTGGGACTAAGCACTATTCTCACCATTTTTATAGGGGGTCGCGAAGTAATGGAAGGCAAAATCACTCCTGGCAACATTGCTGAGTTTGTAATTTATATTACTATGTTGTCATGGCCCATAGCATCGGTAGGGTGGGTAATTGCTTTAATTCAACGCGCTGTCGCTTCACAAATTCGTATTAATGAGTTTTTAAACACTAAACCCACTATTACTTCTTCAACCGGTGAAAAGCGAATTATTAAGGGTACTATTGAATTTCGCAATGTCAGCTTCACCTATAAGAATACCGGTATTCAAGCGTTAAAAAATATTTCATTTAAACTCGAAGCAGGCAAAAAATTAGCTATAATAGGGCGTACAGGCTCCGGCAAATCTACTATTCCTATTATGCTTACACGACAGTATGACGCAGATTCAGGCGCTGTTCTTATTGATAACAAAAATATAAAAGAATACAACCTTTTTGATTTACGCAGCCAATTGGGGTATGTTCCCCAGGATGTATTTTTGTTTTCAGATACGGTGGAGCAAAATATTCGTTTTGGTGTGCAACAGGCAACCCATGAACAAATTGAACACTACGCAAACTTTGCTTGTGTACATAATGACATTATGACTTTATCCAATGGTTACAACACCATAATAGGAGAGCGGGGTGTTACACTTTCGGGCGGGCAAAAGCAGCGCATTTCTATTGCCCGTGCATTAATAAAAAACTCTCCGGTATTAATATTTGATGATTGTTTAAGCGCCGTTGATGCCAACACAGAGCGGATTATACTTGGTAATCTCAATAAAGTGCTTAAGCAAAAAACAGCTCTCATTATCACGCACCGCATTTTCACTCTTCTCGACTTGGATCATATTATTATTCTTGATGAAGGTGAAATTGTTGAAGAGGGCACCCACTACGACTTAATTAAAATGCATGGTATTTATGCCGAGCTACTGGAATTGCAGAAAGAGGAAGATAAAAGTTTGGTACAATAATCTTTAGCTTCATCCCTAACCTTTCTCCTAAAGGAGAAGGGCACTTTGTTAGCGAGTCTAAAAAAAATTATATTATTTAAGATTTATTTGTATTTAATTCATTCTACTCGCAAAATAGCAATGGGTTACTGCAACGTCTTCAATTGGAATATTTTTATATTTTTCATCCAATTTTAAGGCGGATAAAGACTTAATATCACCCCTTTTAACTTTTTCAATAGAGATAGGGATGTTCAACTGCTTATACAAATTCCGGAAGTCAGTTACCCTAAGGCGGTTTTGGGGTTGAATGGTATTATCAATCCATTGCCATTGTTTATCCGAAAATTGAAGAAAGTTAAATGCGCTTATTGTTTTATCGAAATGTGAAAAATGATCGGACAGGTCAATGCTGTTAGATAGGGTACCATTTAACTTAATAATCCGTTTAAACTCTGTAAAAATGTCCGGTAATACCTTAGGATACACGTGTTCTAAGGTGTTATTAGATGTAATCAAATCAAAATAAGAGCCAGGCAATTCTGTGTGCCTTGCATCTTTTAAGAGATAAGTGAAATTAAGATTCGACATAACCTCATCTAAACTTAGCTTTTCATAATTATCATTTAAATATTTCAGCTTTTCAATTCGTTGGGGATTGATTTTAATATAGTGATTTAAAGTACCGGAATTAAAAGCATCAATAAACTTTAAGATAGTAATATGAAGGGTATTCTTACTCAATAGTTGCGAAATATCAACGGAATAAATTTTATCAGCGCCATACAGAAATAAACTTATCGAAACAACGGGATACCAGCCGGTGCCTAATTCAAACGTTGTATTCAATGTGGAATTACCTGATAATTGTTCGTAGCTCTCTATGTGTTCACGGGCATGGGTAAGCCGATCAATAAAATACTCATCGGTTAAATAAACTCCTTTGGTCACATATTTCTGAAACAGGTAATTTATTTTATGTCCATACGGCAAATAAGAAATTGCTTTTTGAACAACCGCTTTTAAAATCCATTTTTTCATTAAGGTAAAAGTAAAAATACTTTACTATAATAAACCAATTGAAATTTATATCTTGTTAAAAATTTAATTTATGCGAAAACGATTTCTTCGTATTCTTATCGTAGGCATTCTTATTGCTTTATTGTCTGCCTACAATTATAGCCATCTTAGCGGTACAGAAAATATTCATGCCATACATATAGTCACTTTACTGGTTTGCGGAATGGGAATCGGGATGTTTCTTATAAGTATTTCAGGGTTATTCTTCTGGAAAAACGATAAATAGATTTTTTTCTCTCTCTATTATACATTGTAAAACTGTATCTTAAAATAAAAGGTATAGTATTTGCATGGATATTATTATCAAGGTATATTGGCTGTTCTTTTGCGTGTCATTAAAACTATTTTTATGAATAATGATATTGATTACGTAATAAATTCTAAAGATTATAAACGTTGTCTTAACTATATTGAAAAGTACTGGAGTAAGATAACATGTTACACTCCCCATGACCATTTTAAACAATTAGGCGTTCCTCATCCCTATATTTCTCCTAATAACGACATATTTAAAGATGACCTCTTTTACTGGGATTCATTTTTTACAATTCTTGGCTTGGTAAAATGCGGCAGGGTTGAATTGGCAAGGGGCATGGTGGATGACCTGCTTTCGTTGCAAAAGAGATTCAATATTATACCTATGCGCAACAGGTATTATAACCTGGGCAGTTCACAAATACCGTTTTTAACTTCAATGGCAAATGAGGTTTATAATGTTACTAAGGACTTAAAATGGTTTAAGAATGTGCTGAAATGTGCCGAATATGAATTGCTCGATTACTGGATGAATAAATCACTCACTGAAATTCACATTGTTTACAAGGGTTTATCGCGCTATTGCAATCATTTTATAACACATCTTGCAGCCGAACATGAATCAGGCTGGGACATGACTTCACGGTTTAAAGAACGCTGCCTTGATTTTTTACCCGTTGATCTTAATTGTTGCCTGTATAAGTATGAAACCGATCTTGCCGACTTTTATAAATTAATCAACAATAAAAAAAAACACGAACATTACTTGGTAGCATCTGAAAAGAGAAGAAAAACGATAAATGAATTAATGTGGAATTTTAAAAGCGGATTCTATTTCGATTATGATTATAAACATAAAAAACGAAGCAGCTTTTTTTCAATAGCCGGCTTTTATCCCTTGTGGGCTAAGCTTGCAACACATGAGCAGGCAAGAAAGATTTGCGATAATTTAAAACGCTTCGAATATAACGGCGGACTTGCCAATACCCAATCAAAAGGTCTGTCTAATGAATATAAACAGCACGATTACCCTAACGGCTGGCCACAACAACAATGGATTGTTATTAAGGGATTAATGAACTATGGGTTAGAAAGTGATGCCTATCGCCTGGTGAAAAAATTCCTCGATTTGAATAGTACAATTTTTAAAAAGACAGGTAAGCTTTGGGAAAAATACGATGTGGTAAAGTGTACCACAGGAGAATCAGAACGTTACCCCACACAATCAGGTTTTGCGTGGACTAATGCAATTTTTATACGATTGCTTAATAAATTTTCTAAAAAGTAATCCTATGCGGTTAATAATCGTTTCAAATAGGGCACCTGTAAATATTGTAAAAAATAACGGTGAATTCCATTATGAAGAAAGTTCGGGCGGGCTTGCATCAGGATTACGCGCTTTTATTGAACGAAAGAAAAAGGATACGGCATCACCAATGGAAATTATATGGATTGGATGGCCCGGCGCTGATGTTGAAGATAGGGAAAAGGTTGGAAGAGATATAGAAAGGCAATTTGGCGTTAGGTGTGTTTTTTTATCGGATGAGGTTATGGAAAAATTTTACGAAGGCTTTTGCAATAAAACTATTTGGCCGCTTTTTCACTATTTCCCCGACTATGCTGTATATAATAAAGAATTTTGGGAGCAATATATTTCGGTAAACGGTTTTTTTTGTAAAGCCGTACTCGATATATTGCAGCCGGGTGATGTGGTGTGGATACACGATTACCACCTGATGTTGCTTCCGGGTATGATACGTGATAAAATGCCCGATGTGGCAATTGGTTTCTTTTTGCATATTCCTTTTCCGTCTTATGAAGTGTATCGTATGTTGCCAAGTATTTGGAGAAAGAAAATAATAGAAGGATTATATGGCGCTGACCTTATTGGGTTTCACACCCATGATTACCGAACTTATTTTTTGCGAAGCACCTTGCGTATTCTTGGTTTAGACGACAATATGGGCGATGTTATTTACAATAACAGGTTAGTAAAGGTGGAATCATTTCCTATGGGCATTGATTACCAAAAATATCATGATGCTGTGAATGATATAAAGTTAATTGAAGAAAAAAACAAGCTTAAACAAAATTTAGGGGCGTTTAAACTTATTCTTTCAATTGACAGGCAGGATTATACGAAAGGCATATTAAACCGGCTTAGCGGGTATGAGTTGTTTCTGGAAAACTATCCGCAATGGCGCCAGAAAGTAGTAATGACTATGGTTATTATTCCAAGCCGTAGTTCAATTGACCAATACCAACTGACAAAGAGCCAAATTGACGAACAGGTGGGAAGAATAAACGGCAAGTACGGGAATTTGGAATGGACACCCATTGTTTACCAGTATCGCTCATTATCATTCCAGGAATTGATAGCCATGTATAGTTTAAGCGATGTGGCATTAGTTACGCCTTTACGCGATGGAATGAATTTAATTGCTAAAGAATTTATAGCGTCTAAAACCGATAAACACGGTGTGCTTATACTAAGTGAACTGGCGGGTGCCTCTGATGAACTGTCAGAATCAATAATTATAAACCCGAATAATATTGAAGAGATAGCCGATGCGCTTTTCGAGGCATTGGAAATGACCGGTGAGGAACAGGCATTGCGGCTTGATATCATGCAAAAACGGTTAATCAATTATGATGTTTTTAATTGGGTTAGTGAATTCTTAGATGTACTTGATAAAGTGAAAAGGAAGCAGGGCAGGTTAAAAGCACGAATGTTGAATCTTTTTACAAAACTGAAAATGATATTAAAATTTAAAATAGCTAAGCAAAAATTGCTGTTACTTGATTATGATGGCACTTTGATTCCATTTTCTAAAAAACACTAGGACGCCAAACCGGGTAAAGATGTAATAGATACCTTATCAAAATTAACCTCAAAAAATAATGTGCGCGTTGTATTAATAAGCGGAAGGGATAAGTATACATTGGAAGAATGGTTTGGTCAACTGCCTATTGATCTTGTTTCCGAGCACGGGATAATGATAAAAGAAAAAGGTAAAGAATGGCAAATGCTAAAACCTGTAAGAGACGGCTGGAAAAAAAAGATAATACCGATAATGGACCAATTATGTGGAAAAATTGCCCGGCTCTTATATAGAGGAAAAAGAATATTCTGTTGCCTTTCATTACCGCGCAACTGATAAGCACTTAGCCGAATTTCGCGTGAAAGAGTTAATGGGGCAACTGGTAAATTTTACGTCAAATCTTGATTTGCAGGTTTTACAGGGAGATATGGTGCTTGAAATGCGAAATGCCGGTGTGGATAAAGGCATTGCTGCCATGCATTGGCTGCAACAAAATAAAGCTGATTTTATTTTATCAATTGGCGACGACTGGACTGATGAAGACCTTTTCAGAGTTTTGCCTGAACGCGCCTATTCTATTAAAGTGGGTACAAAACCATCTTTCGCTAAATATAACGTTACCAGCCCTTCCGAGGTTTTAAGCTTGTTAAACAGGCTATAAAAACCATTAATAATTTTATAAAGCTTCCAATCGCCTTATAATTTATTGTAATTCTTAAAAGGTTTAATCACCTCATAAAAAAATATATAGTATAAATGTTTTGAAATATGATAGGGATTAATTTAAATTTGTTGTATATAGCCATGTCAGAGGCTTGTTTTTATGGTAACTAAAACTAATATTTAAGTGGAGAACGAAAATCAACAACGGAAAAACGACAGTGTTTTTTCAAAGAAAATCAGGGCCGGGCGACGTCGTACCTATTTTTTCGACATAAAGGCTACTAAGGCTAATGATTACTATCTCACTATCACAGAGAGCAAGAAAAAACCGAACGATGAGGGATATGAGCGGCACAAGATTTTCCTCTATAAAGAAGACTTTAACAAATTTATAGAGGCGGTTAACGAAACCATTAACCACGTTAAAACCGAGTTGATGCCGGAATATGACTTTGATGAATTTGACCGTAAACAGGAAGAGTATTATAAAATGCGAGCTGCTGAAAATGAAGCCCAGCCCACGGATGAACCATCTTCTCCTGCTCCTTCAACCGGTGAACTTCCTTCCGATGTTCCTTCAATTGAAAAGCCGGAAAATAAATCCGGTGAAGGCGAAGACCATGAGCATAAAGATGATGTTGATGCTTGGTAAAAATAGTATATGTGTTGCTTAAAACTCAGTCTTGAATATGCCTATTTTAATTAGCAATTTTCTTCAGAATTTATAAGACTTGGCAATGAACTTATCCACACCTAAAATAGTGCATTAAATATTATGTTATCTCGTAAATTCTCTCTATAATTAAACTTCAAAAAAATTTAAACTATGGCTAAAAAAACAAAATCATCGGCAAAGCCGAAAAAAAAGGCAGCAAAATCTAAAGCTGCATCGAAAAGAAAACCTAACGCCGCTTTCATGAAACCCATGAACATTGGCGCAGCACTCCAACCTATTGTTGGCAGTAAGCCGCTCCCACGCACTGAAGTGGTAAAAAAATTGTGGGAATACATCAAGAAAAACAAACTGCAGGATGCCAAGGAAAGACGCAACATCAATGCAGATGAAAACCTCAAGAAAGTGTTTGGCGGAAAAAAGACTGTAAGCATGTTTGAAATGACAAAGCTTGTTAGCTCTCATCTCTCCTGATTCTCTTTTCGTAATTAAACGCTCCGATTTATCGGGGCGTTTTTTTTGTACATAGTTTATAGAATAAAAACTGTTTAATTTACAGAAAGAGGGGAATACTCTTCTATAGCTTTTGCTATATTTTCCATTTGCCATAATGGAGTAGAAGTGGCGCCGCAAATACCAACGGAGTTCGCCTTGGCGAACCATTCAGGTTTTAAGTCTGTAACTTCTGAAACAAAGTAAGAATTGGCATTTACTTCCTTGCACACCTGGTAAAGCACTTTCCCGTTAGAGCTTTTTTTACCACTCACAAAAATAACGATGTCATGCTTTAAAGAAAATTCACGCAGTTGCGGTTCCCGGTTTGAAACCTGGCGGCATATGGTATCGTTGGCATCCACGTAAGTATTGCCGGCAGCGGCGGCTCGCTGTTCTATCAGTGTTTTTATCGTATAAAATTTATCTGTGCTTTTAGTGGTTTGCGAAAACAAAACGATTGGCTTTGTATAATCTATTTTGTCTAAATCTTCCTCAATAGTAACCACAATAGCGTTTTGTTCAGTCTGTCCAAGAAGCCCATTTACTTCAGCGTGTCCCGGAATGCCATAAATCACTATCTGTGCCTCACCGGGATGATTATCATAAGCTGTTTTTACACGGTATTGTAATTTTAGTACCACAGGGCAGGAGGCATCAAGCAATTCTATATTATTTTCTAACGCGGTAACATAGGTTTCAGGTGGTTCGCCATGCGCCCTGATAAGAACTTTACAATCACGCAGGTTTTTTAAATCCTCATGAGTAATTATACGAAGCCCTTTTTTAGCGAGACGCTTTACTTCAATATCATTATGGACAATATCTCCAAGACAATAAAGCGTTCCGCCTCCGTTAAGCTCATCTTCTGCCATTTGAATGGCATAAACTACTCCAAAACAAAAACCGGAATGTTCATCAATTTTAATGGTCATCTAAAAACTAAATTAGCTATTAGCTATTGCAAAGGTAATCAATTTGCTGCGTTAATTTTTTCCTCCGCCATTTTTAGGGCTATAAGTAATTGACTTTCCGTGTCAAGCAGTGTATTGTCGAGCACTTCAGCATCATTGGCTTTTCGTAACGGGTTATAAGCACGGTGCGAGTCTTCATAATCGCGGTCCTCTATATTTCTCTTTACTTCTTCCAGGGTAATTTTTTTACCGGCAAGGTGTAATTCTTCATAACGCCGGTGTGCGCGTACATTAATTTCTGCCTGTAAGTATATCTTAAATTCAGCGTTTGGAAACACTACAGTTCCAATATCACGCCCGTCCATCACTATGCCCTTATTTTTACCAAATTCCTGTTGTAGGTTCACTAAAAAATCACGTACAACAGGAATAGTACTTACCTCACTCACACGCTCCGAAACTTTCATATCTCTTATTTTCTCCTCTACATTCTTTCCATTAAGATAGGTTTCCTGTTTCCCGGTTTCTTCATTATATACAAAACTGATGAAAATCTTTTTAAGAGCTTCTCTAACTGCATTTATATCAGGAATAGCAATAGAGTTATCCATAAGATATAAAGTTACGGCGCGATACATAGCACCTGAATCTATATAAGTATAATTTAATGCAGAGGCAAGCTGGCGGGCAAGTGTGGATTTACCGCAAGATGAAAAACCGTCAATAGCAATAATAATTTTTTTCCCCATCCCGATAAAAATAGAAAAAAAACATATAAAAATATAAAATTAAGAGGAAGGTGGATGTTGTCCTTTATGAAACCAGCCTCCAATATCAATATCTAAAGAAAAATTATTAATTCCCCCGGCAACATCATAAACAGAATGGGAATAATTAATAGAGAACTTGTTTATTTTAACTCCGGCTCCAATGCTGTATCCTGCAAGTCCAGGCTTACCGCTAAAAGCAAGTTCCTGCCTGCGAAGATCATTGTATGATGCTTCAATCATTAAATGTTTACCGAGCGTCAATTCGCCCCCGATAATAAAGTGCCTGAAAATGTTGTCAAACGTAGTATTCTGTTTAGCCGGGGTGGTATCACCAAAAACATTATTCTGCGTTTGCAGGGCTGAATCGTTATAGCGGATATTAAACGTTTCCAGGTGTTGGACAGTTACGAAAATCCGTAATGGTAAATGTTTAAGGGCTTTTGATATGCCAAAATCAATTTCAAACGGCAAGGGTTCATTAGTTCCTGAAACGTATGTTGTTAATTGCGTACCTATATTTCTAAAAACAAGTCCTGCGTTGAGCAAATTTGCCGTGTCGGTATATGCCCCGCCAATATCAGCGGCTATTCCTGTTGAAGTGTAGGACTCAAGATCAGAATATATATATTTAAAATTTACACCATAGCTAAATTTTTTATGATACGTTCTTGAACCGCCAATATAAAATGTATACTCATCAGCCCTGAACGTTCCCAAACTGGCGCCTGTGACATCTGTAGCGGCAAAGTCGCCATAGTCTATGTATTGAATTCCCGCATAAAAGGTACCAATACTGTCCCACGCATGTGCGTAAGAGCCATTACCATAATTGATGCCGGCAAGATAGCTTACAGTATTTAATGAAGCCCTGTCGCTCATTTGCGGATTTAATAGCGCAGGATTGTCAAATGCAGGAGAAATATCATTATCTGCGTAAGCCACCTCTAAGCCGCCAAGTGCTGAAATTCGCGCAGAAGGGCTTAACGCTAAAAAATCATATGTGCCGGTCCCACCGATTTGAGCGAAAGAAGAATTAGCCGATATAAAAATAATAAGAAACGAAAACCGGAACTTATAAGCCAATCCTAAAGAGTATAACTTTTTCAAATTAAAAACTTTTAAATCTTTCAAACGTCAATTCACGGAATTTAGTATTTATTGTATTAAACTCGCTAATGCATTTTCAAGCTCTTCACCGTGCAAGTTAATAGCTACCACCTTTCCCTGCGGGTCAAGTAAAAAATTATGCGGAATTTCGGTCAAATGGAATTGTGATACCACTTTGGAGTCCCATCTTTTCAATTCACTCACCTGAGCAGGCCATGAGAGCTTATCATATGAAATGGCATTTATCCAATGGTCTTTATTATCGTCCAGCGAAACACTGTATATCGTGAATCCCTTATCCTTATAGGCATTATACACTTTAACAATGCCGGGGTTTTCCTGCCTGCAATCAGGGCACCACGATGCCCAAAAATCAAGTAACACATATTTTCCCCGTAACGATGACAGCGAAATTATTTTTCCATCGGGATTGGTCAGGGAAATATCAGGCACCTTGTCGCCAATCTTAAAAATACTTGCATTATTGGTTTCAATTTGCTCTTCCTTCTGGTGAAGAAAATCGGCGTAATCTTTTACAAATAGATTATCAGGATATTGCTTTAGCAATCTATTAGCTAGTTTTTCAAACTTTTCAAGGCTACCTGAAACAGTATAATTGCTAATCACGAAAATAGGCAACACCGGGTCTTTTACCGTATCAATAAAGTTATTTGCATAAAGTTGTATACTCGCCTCAATTGATAATATTTCCTGCAGCGTTTCATTGTTTTGTTTGACTGAAGAGGAATCGGTGCCCTTTTGCAGGATAAATTCCCCCCTCAGCTCTAATATTTTTTTTTCTCGCCCGACGATAGTATCTAAAAAGCCTTTCAGTTCTGAGGAAGGGCGGGAACCGCTTACGCTATAGTCTTCTAATGAATCTAAATTAATATCTACTTTAACAGGTACATTTTGCATAACAAGATAAATAAATTTATCGGCTGTAAACCTTAGGCGATATAATCCTTCACCCTTCACAAACCCTTTCATTTTAAATGAACCGTCTGTAGAAATATCTGCTGTATCTATTACAGTTGGATTGGTTGCGGTCAGTTGCTCCAGGTAAGCTTTTTTTATTGACGGGTTAAGTCCTTTTGTTATTCTGCCGTCAATGGTATATCCTTTAAAATTGTTACAAGCCGGTAGCAACAGCCCCAGTATACTAATACAGCCAATGACTTTTCGAATTTTCATACTTTATAATTATTACTATTTAGTTCTCTAATTTTTCTTTCAGCAGTTTTGTAGTCAGTTTAGGATCTGCTTTTCCCTTTGACAGTTTCATCACTTCGCCCATAAATAAACCCATAAGCCCTTGTTTGCCGTTTTTATATTCGGTTACTTTTTCAGGATATTTGGCTATTGCCTGTACGATAAATTCATTTAATGCCCCTGCATCCGATTCTTGCATAACGTTAAGTTCTTTAGCAAGTGTTTCAACCGGTTTGCCGGGTTTTTTAAGTAACTCGGGAAAAATCACCTGTGAAGCTGATGAAAAGCTTATTTTATTCTCATCAATTAATGCAATAAGTTCAGTTACCGTATTGGGGTTGATTGGAAAGTCTTTTATATCATTTGCAGAATTATTAAGATAGGTTTTTATAGGACCCATTATCCAGTTTGCAGCAGCTTTGTAATTTTTGGTTTTGTTCACCAAGCGTAGAAAGTAATTTGCTATGTGTTTATCCTCTGTAAGTTGCCCTGCATCGTAATCGGTTAAAGAGAACTCAGCTATAAAATTTTGCTTCATTTCTTCCGGTAAAGCAGGCATTTCTTTCTTTATACTTTCAATATAATCATCGGTTAAAACAACAGGTGGCAAATCAGGCTCTGTAAAATAACGGTAATCGTCTGCCATTTCTTTTGTGCGCATGGTTGATGTTTTTCCGGTTGCTGCATCAAACGTATGGGTTTCCTGGTAAATTTTTCCCCCTTTTTCCAATGTCTCAATCTGGTGTTCAACCTCATAATCTAACGCCCGTTTTACGTTGCGTATAGAGTTCATGTTTTTTACTTCTACTTTAACGCCAAGCTTTTTCTCTCCTTTTAACCGGACCGAAACATTCACATCGCAGCGCAAACTGCCTTCTTCCATATTACCATCGCAGATGTCGAGCCAGCGGACTATTTTCCTTATTTCAGTAAGATACTCATACGCTTCATCACTGGTGTGCATATCAGGTTCTGATACAATTTCAATTAATCCTGTGCCAGCGCGGTTCAAATCAATCAATGTATAATACGGGTCCTGGTCGTGCAGACTTTTACCTGAATCTTCCTCCATGTGAATGCGGGTAATTCCTATGCGCTTCTTTACACCATTAGTTGTAATGTTAATAAAGCCATTCGTACAAAGAGGCGTATTATGCTGCGAAATTTGATACCCTTTTGGCAAATCAGCATAGAAATAATTTTTACGCGCAAATTTATTGTATCGTGTTATACTGCAATTACAGGCAAGTCCCATTTTCACAGCCAACTCCGCCACCTTTTCATTTAGCATGGGTAAAGTGCCGGGGTGCCCTAACGTTATCACACTTATGTCCGTATTAGGTTCTGCGCCAAACTCAACGGCATCTGATGAAAATGCTTTACTGTTGGTGAGTAGTTGAGCGTGTACTTCCAAACCTATTACTGCTTCGTATTTATCGTTGTTCTGCACAATTGTAATTTCACAAAAATAGCGTTTATTTTTCTCTATTTATTAGCAGAGTAATCCATCTTAAATTCTTTTAAATCGGGCTTGTATTGATGTTTGCGTTGTTTTTCGTAGTTGTAAATCATTTTACTGAGGTTAACGAAAAAAGGATATCCCACTGTATCGTACTCGTATATATCGTCATTCAATATCTTATCTTTATTGGTATAGGTAACTGCCGATAAAAAGAATTCAATGTTGTTTTTAAAATCAACAATATATGCCACATCACTTAAAAAGCCATAGGCACGCCCCACGATATTAAATATGCGGATGTTTGAATCAATAACTGCGTTTCTGCGGCGACCATAGAAATAATACTTTTTATAAGCAGGATAGTAGCTAGTATCGTGATATTCTTTGAAGTAGGATTCTTCTGGGTATTCACTCATATATTGCTGTAAAAATTTATACTGTTCAGGCGTAAGATTAAATCGCTGTGATGCAGGAACGGAATTTGGAAATAATAATGAGATTAAAACATCCTGCACATTTTCGAGTGGCAAAAAGTTAGAATACTCAAAATCCTTTGGTGGACCGATTTTATCGCTGCTATCATTGTAAAATCCGATTCCCATAATCATTTTCTTTGCAAAAGGATAACGATATTGCTGCTGACATAATGTCTGCGACTGCGAATAAATTACCGCTCCGTTATCATTATAAAATTTAAATGAAGGGGTTAACTTGTTTTCCGTCGGTGTGCATCCTGCATAGCGCTGGTCAATTCTGGCATTGGAATAGCCAAGCTGCACCATGCGGTTATAAATATATTCAGGTCCTAAAAAATCATAAGCCCTATTAAAAGCATCGTTGTCACTTACCAGCAACATCTTTTTTATATAAGTGCCAAGACTCGGATAATTAATAGTTGCGGTATCAAGTTTCACGGCAGGTTCACAGACGTTTAACGAATCAATAGTAAGACGTGTATCCTTATCGAGTCCCTTTATACCTAAATTATTTAATCGTTCCATTGCCATAGCACATGTTGGCAGCTTAACCATGCTGGCGCAATAAAAATATTGACGCGGATTTAGGCGATAACTGTATTGTGTGAAATGCGGGGCATTACGGCTGTCGCGGTCAATTTGCGTATAAATAACCTGTACTTTATATTCTTTTTTATGCTTAAGAATATTGCTGAATGCTTTATCCCTCTTCATCATTTTCTTTAAAAGGCATTTATGCGACTTCACTAAAACCGACTGTGCCTGTATTAAACTATACAGGCACGTCAATAAAACAAAAAGTATGACCGTGAAAGTTTTCACGCACAATTACTTTTTTCTTTGAAACAGCATCAGGTGAGTATCGTTCAGGGTATAGTTATAACCGATGCCAAAATTCAATGGCTTAACAGTATATTTTTTACCGGAATAAGCATCTTTTAAATCCTGCTGATAATAATTATTGAACAGCGGAATCGGTCTGTTATAGGTGCCGTAAAATGTTTTATTCCATACGGAATCGCTGAAGAATTTTAGCGGAATACCCGAATCGTCCTGTAATAAAGCAGCGCTTTGGTTTACAATGATACTGCGAATAACAGAAAATTTATCCTTGAACATAAGATAAGACGCCGATTTAATAAAAGTAGTCGGCGACTGAATGGATTGCAAATAGATTTTAAAATTAGGTCTTCCTCTGTAGGCAAGCTCAAAGCCGCCGTCTGAAATATCAGCCGAAAAATAAATTACCGTCTGCAGTTTCGATGAATTTTTTGTCCTGAATGTAATCTTACTCCCATAGACATTCATAGAATCTTTCGGTTCATTGCCTGCAATATTTAAATTGCCGTTTTTGTCAACGTACACTCTTGTGTAGTCAACTATTCTGCCGCCAAGCTGTGTAATAAAAACAGAAATAATAGGCAGTGTGCCGTTCAATTCAGGACTATGGAGCTGCACACGCATCTCTAATGTTTTAAAGAAACTGGTGGCAATCATATTCTGTAAAGCTTGTTTTATCTCCTCAATGTATTTTAAAGTGCTGTCCTTTCTTAAATAATCAAAATCAGGGTAAGTACCCACCGGTTCAAGCCCTATCAATATATATTGCTGTGCATTGGGGAAGAACTGGTATACATTAAGAATATCAGGACCACTGAATGGGTAAAACAAAGTTTGGATTTTATTGGTGGATGAACCCAATTCCGATTTTCCAAAGTCCTGCATTTTATAAAGGCGCTGCGAATAAAGCTTATTCCAATTCGTGTCCGCTTCTGCAGCATATTTCTGCCAGCGTTTATTGTTCTCTAAAGCAGAGAACTGGTTGTTTTCCAATTGAGGCAGTCCCGAAAGATAACGGGCAGTTTCATTATTAATATTGTCTTTAAAAGCAGTGTCAATTTTTACTGTTTGCGTATTTGTTGAATCGGCAGCATTACTTCCTATTTTACCCGAATTACACGCTACTATTACTGCAAGCGCTGATAAAAAAATTGCTGCTAAAAAATGCGTAGTTTGCTTAATCATATTATTTGTTTTTTATGTTGTTTTAAGTTGTTTTTTATGCCCGATAAAATAAAATGGAATGCCCACAATTAATGTTGCAAGTCCATACAAAGCTTGTAATCTTGTATTAGCGTCCCTAAGAAGAAAAACTAACATCCAAAGATTAAATGATAAAAAAAGTATTGGTGTAATGGGATATCCCCAACAATGGTATTCTTTTTCTGGGTTAAGTTTTCTTTTCCGCACAATAAAAATTCCAAATACAGTAAGGCATGTCGATAAAGATAATGTAAAACCTATGTAAGTTATAATGCTTTTAAACGAGCCAGTAAAAATAAGTAAGAGTGAAATTGCAGCCTGTAATATAATAGCTACGTAAGGCGCACCACCTGCATTGATAGTAGTTATTTTTTTAAATAGAGGAAAGTCTTCACCTATTGTTTTTGTAACGCGTGGTCCAGCCATGGTCATTGCACTAACTGATGAAACCAGCGCTAAGGAAATAAAAGCCGCCATAAGTTTTGCACCGTCAAGAGATCTAAAAATGTGCTTTGACGCAACAAAGCCGACATCCAAAACGCCCCTCATTTCACTCATGGGAGCAACATATAGAAATAGAAAATTTATAAATATGTATAATACAGTAACAATTGCTGTTCCAATGAATAGTGAGCGAGGTAAGTTCCGCATAGGTTTTTTTATTTCTCCAGCTATATATGACGAGGCGTTCCAACCTGAATAAGTATATGATACCCACACAAGAGATACTGCAAATGCTCCGCTAAATATAGCTCCCCATCCTGTTGCATCAGGCATAAACGAAATAGGTTGTGGATGAGATAATATTAACCCGCAACCAATAAAAACAACAATTAGAAGTATTTTAAGAAGAGTAAAAAATGTTTGTAAATTAGAACCGTAGTTTACACTTAGTCCATGTACAATTGCCATAAAAAGTACAATGCAACAAGCAGCCTCTTTTTGAGATAACCCATTAAATATATCTCCTGAATACGTTCCGAAAGCCATAGCCGCAGCCGCCACCGGTGCAGCAAAGCCAACAGTAACAGATAACCAGCCTGAAAGAAACCCTACAAGAGGATGATAGGTTCTTGATAAAAAATTATATTCTCCGCCGGAACGCGGAAATGTAACTGCCAATTCTCCATACACTAATGCCCCACACAAAGCCACAACACCGCCAACCAGCCAAAGCATGATTATAGCAAACGGCGAGGTGATGCCAAGTAGTTGGAAACCGAGAGAGGTAAACACTCCCGTGCCTATCATATTAGCGATAACTATGGCTGTAGCAGCCAATAAACCAATACGCCGGATAGAATCAGAGGTGGTACTCAAAAAATAATGTGATTAAAAAAGTGGTGCAAAAGTAGTAAAACGGGAAGATTATAAGGACTAAAATATGCCTGTTAATATCTTTAAAATCAATGCTGAATTACTATTCTACCACCAACTTACACACACCTGCAGTTGAACCATTAACCTCAACAGTAACTAAATACATTCCATTAGCTATATCACCGGTTTCAATTTGGTAATTGTGCAACCCTGCATCAACTTGTGCCGAAATTACAGTCTTTACTTTCTGACCTAAAATGTTGGTTATATAAACTGTAATATTTAATGCTTGTTTTAAGTTTAAAGAGAGCTGTGTTTGTGTGTGGGAAGGGTTCGGAAAAACAGATAAATTATTTAGCAACGGGTTTATATTATTTACTGCTGTTGGCGCATTAGGGTAATAGTTAACATCTATAAATGAGAATGTATCAACAGAAGGGGAAAAATCATAAAGAAAGAAAATATTCAGCAACGCATGGTTAGGGTAGGTTGGCGAATAATAAGATACTTGTTGTTCGTAGAGGTACGAGGTATCGCCATCAGAGGGGTCAATATCTTCAACTGAATAGTCAACACGCAGCACATTATTAAATATGTAACCATTGGGCAATTCAAGAGTGCCGTATCCATTGGCATTAAATGTATCCGTCCCATAAAAAGAGCTTGTAACAGGTTTATTGTGCGACACAGTATAAGTGTTATAATAATAACTATTTGTGAATCGTGTTCCGTAAGTAAATGGATATTCAAAGTACACTTCCGGCTCCTCGGCAATAGTTGTATCAAGTACGTTGCTGATAAAGCCGAAAGAATCCACCCCACCATCATCTTCATATAGCTGTGAAGTAACTGTAAAATACTCATAATCATTATTGCCTGAACTCACCAAATTGGCTTCAGGAAACAGGGTGTCATATTTTGTGCCCGAGGCTGCGGTAACAGAGGAAAAAGACGTATCAACCTTTCCCGAATCTTTTAAAGAAGTATAATCCCATGTTTGATTTGCGCCGGTATCGCCAAAAGAAACGCCTTCACTGTAAGCTACCTGGGTTATTATTGTATCACCAGGTGGGTGTGGGTAAAAATTTGATGTGAAGACGGGCGCTTGTGCCAGCAGGATATTTGTTAAAAACAAAAATCCTGAAATAAGAGGTAAACATTTTTTCATGGGTTTATTTTTATAAATGTATAAAACTGTCCTGTAATCTATTATTCCACTTCCAGTTTTTGCACTCCTGCGATGGCGCCGTTAACTTCCACAGTAATCAGGTAAAGTCCTTTTGCCATATCAGCGGTTTCTATGGTGAAGTTATTTTGTCCTGCATCAACCTGTTCTGTGGCAATGGTTTTTATCCTCTGTCCTATAATATTTGTAACATACACATTTATATTCGCTCCTTCTTTCAGGTTTAAAGAGAGAGTAGATTGCGAGTAAGAGGGGTTTGGGAATACATTTAAATTTTGTACTAATGGGGTTATATCGTTTACATCGGCAGGAGCATTCGGATAATAAGAAACTGAAGTAGATATATAAGTTCCATATTCATACAATTCTGATATTTCTACTAAAAACTCCCCTGGTAAGCTTGCACTGAGATAACTGATTGAATAGGTTCTTTCAGTAATTGTATCGTCGCCCGGAGTAAATACATCAGTATAATCCTCGCTTAATTCTACGCGCAATACATTTTTGAAAGTATGTCCATTAGGTAATTCAAGAGTGCCATACCCCGCACCAACAATTGAATCCTTTCCTGTTCTGTCATCTGTTTCTCCATCATACGTATAAGTACCCACAAAATTAGCAGTATAAACAGAGCTGTTAGAAAGAGGATACTCTAAGAGATCCTCGGGTACTGAGTAATAAAAATTGTATAACGACGTAACAAGACCATCTAATTGAAACACATTGGAATTTGAAATGTAAAAAGCATAGGCTCCTCCTCCTACTGCTCCGGCAGCCACATTTGAATTTGGGAAAGTACTCTGGTAACCTGTTGATGATGGCGTCTCATAGGTTGATGATTCCAATGAACCAGAATCGGTTAAGTTGGTATAGTCCCAGGTTTTGTTAGCACCGGAAGTTCCATAAGAAACTCCTGCAGAACCTGCAGGTTGTTCAATGCTCGTCAAACCCACATAAGGGCTAAAACTTGATGTAATAGTTGGTCCCTGGGCAAGCAAGCTGCTTGTTACAAGCATTAAGCCTGAAATAAAAAGTAGTTTTCTTTTCATAGTTGATTTTTTTCAAAAGTATAAAATAAAATTAACACAAAATGAAATTTTTCATTATTGAATTATTACTTATCAATTCTTGTAACTTTCAACAGGCATTTTCAACTAATAAGTCTAATTTTACGGTTAAATACTTTATTATGGACGAAAGCAAAAAAGCATCGGAAACGGTTGCGGTAATGACAGAGATAGTGCTGCCTAACGATACCAATATATACAATAATCTTCGCGGAGGCAGAATATTGCATTGGATGGATATGGCAACTGCAATAAGCGCTCAAAAGCATTCAGGCGCTCAGGTGGTAACGGCATCGGTTGACAGTGTGTCATTTAAAAATCCTATTCGTATCGGTACAGTGGTAACCATTCATTCAAAAGTGACAAGAGCATTTCACACATCCATGGAAGTATATTTAGAAGTGTGGGCTGAAAATATTCCTGAACGGAAAAAGTATAAAAGCAATGAAGCCTATTACACCTTTGTTGCCATTGATGATTTCGGACGACCTACACCCGTGCCAAAATTAATTCCTGAGTCCGAAGAGGAAAAAAGGCAATTTGACGGCGCTAAAAGACGCAGGGAATTACGGCTTATTTTATCGGGTAAAATGAAAGCGGAAGATTCCGTTGATTTGAAAGCATTGTTTGTTAAGGATATTAATGACCTGATTAAAAAATGAAAGAAAAGGTTGTTGTTGCAATTACAGGAGCCAGCGGCAGCATTTATGCAAAAGTGCTGATGGATAAATTGCAACAGTTATTACCGCAAATTGAAAGGGTGGGAGTGGTAATAAGCGAGAATGCCAAACTGGTTTGGGAACATGAGTTGGGAAACACCAACTATAAAAATTACCCCTTCGATTTTTATTTGAAGAACGATTTTACTGCGCCATTTGCCAGCGGCTCGGCTAATTATAATGTGATGTTTGTTTGTCCTTGCTCTATGGGAACATTGGGGCGGATTGCCGCCGGCACATCGGATGATTTAATAACCCGTGCCGCCGATGTTGTTTTAAAAGAGCGCCGCAAATTGATTTGTGTAGTTCGTGACACACCCTATAGTCTCATTCACATTCGCAACATGGCAACGGTAACCGAAGCCGGAGGTATTATTTGCCCTGCCACACCCTCGTTCTACAGCAAGCCCAAAACATTTGAAGACATCGCCGCCACCGTTGTTGACAGGGCATTACACCTTGCAGGATTTATAATTGATTCATATAGCTGGGGGAAAATAATTTGAAAGTGAGCCAATTTGAAAATATCCGTTATCAAACTTCGAAATTTGATATTCTATATTCATTATTCGAAATTCAAAAATGTCTCCTTTAGGGGATTAGGGGTATGAAAATCACCGGCTTCACCATCATTCGCAATGCAATTAAATTCGATTACCCGGTTGTAGAATCCATCCAATCTATCCTCCCTGTTTGTGATGAGTTTGTGGTGTCGGTAGGCAATTCTGTTGATGAGACCTTGCAACTGATAAAAAACATTAATTCTCCCAAAATAAAAATCATTGAATCGAAGTGGGATGATAACCTGAGAGAGGGCGGGCAGGTTCTCGCAATAGAAACCAATAAATGCATGGATGCCATTGCACCAAACAGTGATTGGTTATTTTATTTACAGGCTGATGAAGTAGTGCATGAAAAATATTTACCTGTTATAAAAAAATCTGCCGAACAATTTTTAAATGATAAACAGGTAGAGGGTTTGCTTTTTAACTACACCCACTTTTATGGTAATTACAATTATGTTGCCGATTCAAGAAGCTGGTATCGCCGCGAAGTTCGAATAATCCGTAACGACAGGCAAATACGCTCCTATAAAGATGCACAGGGCTTTCGTAAGAATGGCAGAAAGTTAACTGTTAAACTGACAGATGCTTTTGTATATCATTATGGCTGGGTAAAACACCCTAAGAATATGAAGGTGAAACAACAGGAATTTAATAAGCTGTGGCACGATGATGATTGGATGGAAAAGAATATTAAACCTGCAGACGAATTTGATTATTCAATTGTTGATTCCATAAAAGAATTTAAAGAGACTCACCCGGCAATAATGCAGCAACGTATAGCCAGCCGTAACTGGGATATTACCTTAGATACTTCAAAGCTTAAAATGTCATTAAAAGACCGCTTTCTTTGTTATTTAGAAAAACAAACAGGTTTAAGAATAGGGGAGTATAAAAATTATAAAATGATTTAATTTAATTAACTTAGATTAATGAAAATTATAATGACACTTTGTTTGTTGTGTTTAATTGTTGCTGTTAATGCACAAACAATAGAACTTAATTATCAGCCCAAAGGATTTATTGTAGTATTTCAATTTAACAATTTAACAATATATACAGATACTTCAACGGTTTTTAATGTTGTTAGTCGTGATTGGAGCAAAGACACAGATGAATACGATAGAAGAATAAGGAATTTAATTTTAAAGCAGATTAAAAATGTACGAAATGACACAATAAGTTTTTCAGGACACATTATTCCATTTAATGACAGTATTCATAATAAAATTTTAGATGATTGGTATATCCTTAGTGTAATCATTCAACTAATAGACGAAAATAAATTGGAAATATTTGACCAAACAAAACGACAAGTAAAATCAATTTACGTAAAAAGAAAGAAAATAGTAAGAAAAAATGAAAAAATACTTTGGACTGACAGATTCATTTACATTAACAAAGAGACAAGGAAAGAATTATTTGAACAATATATACCTAATTTGATTTGTCCAAGGTTTTATTAAACTATTACTATCTTCTAAATTCAAAAACCTTATAATCTTTCAACTTTCCAACCTTATAATTTTAAAACCTAAATCACATTAGCAAATCAGCATATTAATATATATCTTTGTTGCCTAAGATATGCAACCGCGCATTATTTTAGATTCCGCCAAGTTCTCCCTCACGATAGATCGTCTTTGTCATCAATTAATTGAAAACCATTCCGATTTTACTAAAACCGCTTTAGTAGGCGTTCAGCCCCGCGGCGTGTTTTTAGCTGATAGAATTGTAAAACGGCTGACGAAAATAACCGGCAAAAAAATACTTTACGGTAAGTTAGATGTAACCTTTTACCGAGATGATTTCCGCCGTTCGGATAAGCTGCACACCCCGCAGGATATGGATATGCCCTTTGTAGTAGAAGGCAAGAATATAGTATTGATTGATGATGTGCTTTATACCGGGCGCACTATACGCGCTGCATTAGATGCTCTGCTCGATTTTGGTCGTCCTAACGATGTGGAATTGCTTGTGCTGGTTGACAGAAGATTTACACGGGAATTGCCTATACAACCCGATTACGTAGGAAAAACTATTGACTCACTGGTTTCGGAAACTGTAAAAGTCGACTGGAAAGAAATAGACGGAGAAGACAGAATATGGATGGAAACACCAAATGAAAAGAAAGTATGAGCGGATTAAGCACCAAACATTTGCTGGGAATGAAATATCTCGCTGCCGCAGATATTGACTTGATTTTTAAAACAGCAGATAATTTTAAAGAAGTACTCCGCCGCCCTATTAAACGCGTTCCAACACTTAGAGATATTACCATTGTAAACCTGTTCTTCGAAAACTCTACCCGCACCCGCATATCATTTGAGTTAGCTGAAAAGCGTTTATCTGCCGACATCGTAAACTTTGCCTCTTCGGCTTCATCTGTCAGCAAGGGCGAAACATTGATTGACACGGTTAACAATATACTTGCCATGAAGGTGGATATGGTGGTAATACGCCATCCTGCCCCCGGCGCACCGCATTTTCTGTCACAAAATATCAATTCTGTAATCATTAATGCCGGAGATGGCACACATGAACATCCTACACAGGCGTTGCTTGATGCGTTTTCTATCCGTGAGGCAATAGGGGAGATAAAGGGCAAGAAAATAGCTATAATCGGCGACATAATGCATTCGCGTGTGGCTTTATCAAATATCTTTTGCCTTAAAAAACTCGGCGCCGATGTAACCCTTTGCGGACCGCCAACTCTTATGCCTAAGGGTATTGAATCGCTTGGAGTGAAGGTAGAATACAATCTTAAAAAAGCTCTCGACTGGTGCGATGTGGCAAATGTGTTGCGTATTCAACTCGAGCGGCAGAATATAAAATATTTCCCTTCCCTGCGCGAATACGCGCTTTACTATGGTGTAACTAAAACGATACTCGATTCACTAGATAAGAAGATTATCCTTATGCACCCCGGTCCCATAAACCGCGGCGTGGAATTAAGCAGTGATGCTGCCGACTCTAAACAATCCATCATTCTTCAGCAGGTGGAAAACGGCATGGCGGTTAGAATGGCTGTGCTGTATTTGCTGAGTGGAAAACAAGAATAGTTCCTTTTTAATATAGAATATAGAATACTAAATTATGAATTTTGAAGGTGGTAATAAAATCTAATATTAAACTTCGGTATTCAATATTGGATGTTCATTATTCTAAATTCAGAAACCTTTTAACCTTCCAACTTTCAAACCTTTAAACCTCTTTTACAAGTCATACGGGAAAAACGCATCTTCAAAATGCACAACCTCATTGTCAGGTTCTTTTAAGATAATGCTAATCACATCAAAGCGTATTTCGCCTTCTAAGTTATTTTGTTCAAGATAATCGCCGGCTGCCTTTGCCAGCATCTTTTGTTTATGGGCATCTACAGACGCTTCGGGTTGACCAAAGAAGTTACTGCGCCGGGTTTTAACTTCTACAAAAATTATGGTGTTATTGTTTTGGGCTATCAGGTCAACCTCTGCCTTGCCGCTGCGCCAGTTCTTTTCCAGTATTTTATAGCCCTGTTTAACAAGAAAATCATGGGCTAAGCGTTCTCCTTCAAAGCCCATTTCAATATTTTTTGACATAAAATTTGGATATAGGGTACTTTCTTTATTAATTTACCGACATAAAAGTATCTATCTTCCCCAAAAAACTCATATAATTTAATTATATAAAACTTACTACTATGATGGATAAACTAATCGGTAGCTTCACCGAACAAATAAAAGAAGCCATGGAAATTGGTTCCAATGCAATATTAATTCAGCCTACAAAGGCAGTACGAAATGTGGTTGTTTGCGGACTGGGTGGTTCGGGTATTGGCGGCGACCTGGTTACAAATTTAGTGCACGATAAGATGCTCGAACCGATGGCTACATGTAAAGAGTATGTTTTGCCCGAATACGTAGATAAACATACCCTGCTAATTATTGTATCTTATTCCGGCAATACTGAAGAAACGTTGCACATGTTAAAGGAAGGCATTGACCGCAACGCTAAGATTGTTTGTATTGCATCGGGCGGCTCATTGATAAAGCTGGCTCAAAAAGCGGGGTTAGATTATATTACCATTCCCGCAGGATTGCCGCCACGGGCATGTTTGGCTTATTCCTTTATTCAGCAGTTATATATTCTAAATCGCTACAGTCTTATTGACGATGGGTTTAGGGTTGGGCTTGAGGAAGTTGTTGAGTTGATAGATGATAATGAGAAAAAAATCAGAAAAGAGGCTAAACAGATAGCAAAAAAACTTAAAGGTAAAACACCGGTTATTTACGCTGCTCCCAATATGGCAGCCGTTGCATTACGCTTCAGGCAACAGTTGAATGAAAATGCCAAGGTGCTGGCATGGCACGCCGTTATTCCTGAAATGAACCATAACGAACTGGTGGGCTGGACGGCAAAGGGTAAATATGCCGTGGTGATGTTGCGAAATGAATCGGATTACGAGAGGATACAGCATCGTATGGAAATCAATAAAACCATTATTGAGCCATTTGCCAAAACAATTATTGAACTCAATTGCAAAGGAGACAGTTTAATAGCCCAGGAACTGTATATGATTCACCTTCTGGATTGGGTATCGTATTATCTTGCTGAATATCGCGGCGTTGACGCGATGGAAGTGAAAGTGATTGATTTTCTTAAAAGCGAATTGGCTAATTAATAATGAAAGTTGATAAAGATTTGCCTGTTGTTGAGTTTCGTGATTTGGGCACTGTAGATTACCGCACAGCATGGGATTTGCAGCAAAAATTATTTGATGCTGTTGTCATGCGCAAATTGCGTTATCGCTCAAACCCGGCATTGAAAAGCGATCAAATTAATTATCTGTTGTTTTGTGAGCACCCTCATGTTTATACGTTAGGCAAAAGTGGTCAAATATCTAACCTGCGCGCTAACCAGGATTTGTTAAATGAAAAACATATCTCATTTTTTAAAACAAACCGTGGCGGCGATATAACTTATCACGGACCGGGTCAGATTGTGGGTTATCCCTTACTTGACCTTGATTTGTTTTTTACCGATATAGGGAAATATCTTAGATACATTGAAGAAACAATAATTCTTACCCTTGCTGAATACGGTGTTGAAGCCGGCAGAAGCAAAGGGCAAACCGGTGTGTGGTTAGACCCACAATCCCCTTCAAAAGCCCGTAAAATTTGCGCCATAGGTGTCCGTTGCAGCCGGTGGGTAACCATGCATGGTTTCGCTTTTAATGTTAATACCGATTTGAGTTATTTTAACCATATTATTCCCTGTGGTATTACAGATAAATCGGTAACATCATTACAACGCGAACTGGGCAGGGAATTGGATTTACAGGAGGTGAAAGAGAAACTTATTAAACACTTTTCAGATTTGTTTCAAGCCACGATAAAGGAAAAAATGATTCCTCAGACTAATTAACCACGAATTCATAATTTCTTTTTATGAAAAAAACCTTCCTCATCACCATCACTGTGTTAGTTGTAATTTTTATTCTCACAACACTGCTGGGTAAGAACTATATCTATAAGGCACTGTACTATAATTTTGTTGAAATTGATCAATACACCATCTTCCATAACCGCACAGTAAATATCGGTACACCGCAACCGTGGGTGATTTCCAAAGATTACAATAAAATAAAATTATCCGATTCGCTTAATAATGAATTGACCGATTTAAAATCAATCGCCTTTTTAGTAGTAAAAAATGATTCTTTAAATTTTGAAGAATATTGGGATAGTTATTCAGATACATCGCATTCAGGCTCATTTTCAATGGCAAAATCTATTGTAAGCATACTTGTTGGTGTTGCTCACGATGAAGGTAAAATTAAAAGCCTTGATGACCCAATTGAAGAATACGATAATGATTTTGCCGGTAGGGATATAGGAAAAATCACATTCCGCCAGTTGCTGATGATGAGCGGCGGCACCAATTGGGATGAAAGCTATATCTCGCCATTCTCAGTAACTGCGGAAGCTTATTACGGCGATGATTTGAAAAAGTTAATGTTAGGAATGAAATTAGTAAGAACTCCCGGCACCACATTTAGTTATAAGAGCGGTGAAGCGCAGTTATTAGCTATGGTATTGGAAAAAGCGGTGGGGGAGAATCTTAGCAATTATGCTTCAGAAAAACTATGGCAGCCTATTGGGGCAGTACATCCTGCACTATGGAGTCTCGACCATAAAGGCGGACAGGAAAAGGCCTATTGCTGTTTCAACTCCAATGCCCGCGATTTTGCACGTCTGGGTGAGTTGTATCTACATGACGGAAACTGGAATGGAAAACAAATTGTGGATTCGGCTTATGCCCAACAATCTGTTCTACCAAATAAGTTATTGGATGAAGATGGAAATACGGTTGACTACTATGGCTACCTATGGTGGCTACTTCCTTATAATGGACATCGAATTTTTTATGCTCAAGGTTTGTTAGGGCAATACATTATTGTTATTCCCGATAAAAACTTAATCATCGTTCGTCTTGGAAGTAAGAGGGGAAACTCTGAAGGAGACCACTCTTACAAAATTGTGTACGACATGGTTGATTGGGCTTTAAAAATATATTGATTATAAAAATGAAAAAAGATATTCCGTTTGAAAAAGTAAAAGATGTGGCAATTGCAGTTGTAAAAGAAAATAACAAAAATGCAGTTGACACAGAGTGGTCGGTGTATTTATTGAATCTAAAAGATGTGCCATTGGAAGGTGTTATAGTTGCCTCTAAAGGATATGGAGAACTCGAAAACGGTAAAAAGGTGAAGACATCGCAATTGCGCCAATTGTTTGATAAGGTCGAGAAAAAAGACTTTGTAAAAGTTGAATATATAGATAAATCTCTCTTCAAGTTAAACAACGAGTTTTGGGTTAGCTTTTGGATAGGTAAAGATATTTATGATAAGAAATATGTTTTTGTTACCGAAAGTATATCGGAAAAAAATTTCACGGAAATTCCAATTATAAACAAGCGCGGCGTAATGATTAAGTAACTTGCGCGCACTATGCCCGAAGTAAAAGAGATAAAAGAAGAGGATGAGCTTTTCGAACATCACCATTTTGTAGTAGATGCCGGGCAGGAGCCGTTGCGCATTGATAAATTCCTTACCGCTAAAATAGCCAACATTTCGCGCAGCAAAATTCAAAATGCCATGGAGGCAGGATTTATTATTGTAAACGGAACGGCTGTAAAATCGAACTACAAAATAAAACCCCGCGATGATATTAAGATTCTCATGCCTTATGCTCACGAGGAAAAAGATATTTTACCTGAGAAGATTTATTTAGAAATTATTTACGAAGACGATGATTTGCTTGTAGTGAATAAGACCGCCGGCATGGTTGTACATCCTGCCGTTGGCAACTACACGGGAACATTGGTAAACGCATTGCTTTATCATTTTAAAAACCTCCCTAAACAAAAGGGAAATGAAATACGCCCCGGTCTTGTGCATCGTATTGACAAAAACACCAGTGGGTTGCTTGTTGTGGCAAAAACTGAGGTTGCGCTTAACAGTCTTTCCATGCAGTTCTTCAACCATACGATAGAGCGCGTTTACTATGCTTTGGTATGGGGCGATTTTAAAGAAGATGAAGGAACCATTGAAGGTCACATTGCCCGCCACCAAAAGAACAGGCTGGTTATGGATGTTTATCCCGAAGGTGAAAAAGGCAAAGCCGCTATCACCCATTATAATGTAGTTGAGCGCATGACCTATGTTACCCTTGTTGAA
Organism: Chitinophagales bacterium; assembly: GCA_963770495.1. Taxonomy (GTDB): domain Bacteria; phylum Bacteroidota; class Bacteroidia; order Chitinophagales; family CAVYQA01; genus CAVYQA01. The sequence goes on from CAVYQA010000005.1 coordinate 114,090, forward strand.
TGTACACTTGAAACGGGGCGTACCCACCAGATACGCGCCCATATGCAGCACATAGGTCATCCGTTGTTTAATGATACCACTTACGGTGGCGATAAAATCGTAAAAGGCACGGTATACACGCGTTACAAGCAGTTTGTTGAGAATTGTTTTGCTTTGATGCCGCGACAGGCGCTTCATGCCAAATCGCTTGGATTTATCCATCCTGTTACTAAAAAGAAAATGTATTTCGATTCTCGATTACCTGAGGACTTTTCTAATGTGCTTAATAACTGGCGCAAGTTTACTAAGGCTTTGAAAAAAGCCTGATTGATACTTACCTTTGCAGAAAAGTAAGAATGACAACTGCGGAAAATATATCAGGTCTTTTAAAAAAGAGTAAGTATAAACCCACTCTGCAAACCATTGCTGATAAAGTGTTGAGTGATGAACGTATAAGTGTGGAAGAGGCTGTGTTGCTGTATGAACAAGGCGACCTTTCGTTTCTTGGTATTCTTGCAAATTATGTGCGTGAAAAGCTGCATGGCGATAAGACCTATTTCAACCGCAACTTTCATATAGAGCCGACAAATAAATGCGTGTTCACCTGCAAGTTTTGCTCTTACTCGCGATTGGTGCAGCAGGAAGAAGATGCCTGGGAATATAGTGCAGAGCAAATGCTTGATATTGTTCGCAAGTATGATGGGCAACCGGTTACAGAAGTGCATATTGTAGGTGGTGTTCATCCGAAACTTAATCTGGCTTTTTTCTGTGATGTTATTCGTGGTATAAAAAAGATACGTCCCGATATTCATGTTAAAGCATTTACTGCTGTTGAGTTGGAATATATGTTCCGCAAATCGAAACTATCATTTAAAGAGGGTTTGCAGCAGTTGAAGGAAGCAGGGCTCGATTCTATGCCGGGAGGTGGAGCAGAGATTTTTCATGATGAAGTTCGCTCTGTTATCTGCAACGACAAAGCCACAACGGAAGAGTGGCTCGGCATTCATGAAACAGCCCACCGGATGGGCATTCCGAGTAATGTTACAATGTTGTATGGACATATTGAAAACTATTTTCATCGTGCCGATCATATGAACCGTGTGCGTGAATCGCAGGACAGAGTGGGAGGATTTAATTGTTTTATTCCGCTTAAGTTTCGCAATAAGGATAATGAAATGTCAAACGTGCCTGAGGTTTCCGTTATTGAAGATTTAAAGAACTATGCCGTAGCGCGCATCTTCATGGATAACGTTCGGCACCTGAAGGCGTATTGGCCGATGATTGGCAGAAGCACGGCGCAGCTTTCACTCTCATTTGGTGTGGATGACCTTGACGGCACTATTGACGACAGTACTAAAATATATTCTATGGCGGGCGCTGAAGAGCAAAATCCGTCTTTGTCCACCCAACAGATTGTTGAGCTTATCAAACAAGCGGAGCGTCATCCCATAGAAAGAGATTCGTTGTATCATCCGCTGGAGGATTATTTGGATACAGTTTTTGAGACGGAAGAAAAGGCAGCGCAGCTTTATCAGTAGTCTTTGAGTTTCGAATTCTGAATATTCTAAATTCAATTTTTCATGTCTCGTGTCTCATGTTCCCCATCTCAATGTGTAATCACCGTTCCTGTATCCTTTCCCAACGCCACATCCCATGATTTATAAAGAATGTATTTTTTATGCAGCTCCGCCACCTTTTCAGGATCATTTTCAAGTTTTAATTGTGATTCCGTTTCCTTTTTTAGCTTCTCCACTTTTTTATGTTTTAACCGGTTAAGAGAACTCACGATGTCCTGCAAATAATTCGAGTCGGGTTTTTTTACATAAACGTTGTGCATATTTTCCCAATTGGGACTGAGCTCGTATTGCTCAAACAACAGTTCCTGCGCTAATTTGGCAATATCAGGGTTGGGGTGGTTCAAATAGAACTTTGAATCCTTCGATTCATTATTGGCAAGATGGTTTTTATTTTCATTCAACACCTGCTGGTAGAGTATATTATCAAATTCGATGTCATCGAGTTCCTTTGACAAATAGGAGGCGATAGTGGTATCGCTGATTTCTTTATCGCCATAATTTATTAAAACCCTTATTATATCACGTTCCTGTAACTCATCATTGGGAACTTTAGGAATGTTTTTAGTTTGGTCGTGAGAGGAGGTTACCTCCGGATCAAAGTGTCTTGCTTCCTGTTCAGACATATTGGTCTCACTTTGCATCTTTTTCCTGCGGAGTGCATTCACCGTACTTATCAAAAGCTGTTCTTCTATTTGCATTAACTGGCTGCATTCGTGGACAAAAAGCGAACGCTTGATGGGGTCAGGAATTTTGGCAACCGTTTCTGCTATATCATGTATTACTTCCGCTTTTTTAACCGGGTCGTTGGTGGCATTTTTCAGCAATATATCGGCTTTAAAAAGAATAACGTTTTTGGCATTCGCAGTTATAAATTCCCTAAACTCGTCAGCCGTGTGTTTTTGCAGGTAAGAGTCAGGATCGTTACCTTCCGGTAACACGGCAATCTTAACATTCAAATCTTCTTCTAAAATCAATTCAACGCCACGTAAAGCCGCTTTAATACCTGCCGTATCTCCATCGTAAAGCAGGGTAATATTTTTTGTATAACGCTTTAACAGCCGCACCTGGTCGTGAGTTAGCGAGGTGCCTGAAGATGCCACCGTATTTTCCAATCCCGCCTGGTGCATGGTTATAACATCCAAATATCCCTCCGTAAGAAAACACTCATCCTGTTTGCGTATTTCATTTTTTGCAAAAAACAAACCATAAAGCGTGTGGCTCTTTTTGTAGATATCCGTTTCTGGAGAGTTAATATATTTTGGTCCCTTATCGTCTTTTCTAAGACTCCTTCCCGCAAATGCTACCACTTTACCAGACAGGTTATGTATAGTGAACATCACCCGCCCCCGTATGAAATCTATATCATGGCTTTCGTGTTGTGTAACCAATCCCGCTTTTCTTAATTGTTCCGGCTTAAAACCCTTTTGCACGGCGGCTTTCAAAAGGTCGGTACTATCGTTAATGCTGTAACCAAGGCGAAATTTGTGAATGGTATTTTCACGCAAACCGCGCTCTTTGAAATAACTAAGCCCGATGGTTTTTCCTTCTTCTGTTTCAAAAAGATTATGAATGAAATGCTCCTCCGCAAAGGTGTTAATGATGTAAAGAGAATCGCGCTCCAGTTCAACTGCCTTTTCCTCTTCAATGTTACCCGTTGTTTCAATGGGGATATGATATTTCTTTGCCAAAAACTCCAAGGCTTCAGGATAAGTGAAATGCTCATGCTCCATCACAAAGTTTATCGAATTGCCCGCCTTGCCGCAACCGAAACATTTATAAATACCTTTTGACGGCGACACATAAAACGACGGTGTTTTTTCATTGTGAAAAGGGCACAACCCGACAAGATTAGCACCGCGTTTCTTCAGGGTAACAAAATCACTTACCACTTCCTCAATTTGAGCAGTGTCAATAATGCGGGCTATGGTTTGTTTGGATATCAATTTTTAGATTTAGGGATATTAAATTTAGAAAAGCAATATTGAACAAAATTAAAAATTTTGCGCAAGTTGAGGAAAGAAACTTGCGCACATTTTCATTCTACACTTTATGCTTAATTTTGCCCATGCTTCAAATAATAAAAGGAACTGACCACCCCATATATTTTGGTGATATTTTCGACCAGATCAACAACTTTCTAAAAGAAAAAGAGTTTTCATCTGTTTTTATTTTAACGGATAATAACGAAGCAAAACTCTGTTTACCGCTAGTTTTGAAAAAATGCACCTCATTAAAAGAAGCAACGACTATTAAGGTTCAGGCAGGAGAGGAGCATAAAAATTTAGAAACCTGCCAGCTTATCTGGAAGAAATTACTTGATAGTGGGGCAGACAGAAACTCTCTACTAATTACTATCGGCGGCGGTGTTATTTCTGACATGGGTGGCTTTTGCGCTGCAACCTTTAAACGGGGAATTTCATTTATATCTGTCCCTACAACGTTATTATCACAGGCAGATGCCTCTATCGGCGGCAAAACGGGCATTGATTTTTTAAGTTCTAAGAATCAAATTGGCGCTTTTAATAATCCACTGGCAATTTTTTCTTATCCCGGATTTATTAAAACATTGCCGAAAGAACAAATAAGAAGCGGCTTTTCGGAAATTCTTAAACAGGCAATTATAGGCGATGAAAATTTCTTCGTACAGTTACAAGACATTGGCAATATCTATGCAATGGAATGGGATAAAATTATACCTATGGCTATCCGGCTTAAATTAAAGGTAGTTCTTGCAGACCCGTTTGAAAAAAATGTGCGCAAAATCCTAAACTTCGGGCACACTATCGGTCATGCCTTTGAATCCTATTTTCTTGAGCATCATCGTCCTATCACACATGGCGAAGCAGTGGCGGCGGGCATGGTGGCTGAAACTTTTTTATCTGTAAATAAAAAATTATTGGATGCCGATTCTGCGAATAGAATATACGGGATAATAAAAAAACACTTTTTAAAATTAGCTGTTTCGAAAAGAGATATTGAGCCAATTATGCATTTTGTTAAATCGGATAAGAAAAATGAGAAAAAGACAGTGAAAGCGGTATTGCTTGATGCAATTGGAAAGCCCCACATTAATGTGCCGCTAAATGAAATGGAACTTAAAGAGGGTTTACTTTTTTATATAAATAACTTTTAGTACAGTGTTTGTTTCGGTTATCAAAAATGATAAGACTCTTAAAGGCGCAATTACTTTACCCCCTTCAAAAAGTATAAGCAACCGTTTACTTATTATTAGGGCTATAAGCGGTAAGAATTTTGAGATAAAAAATATCTCTCACTCAACCGATACACAGGTTTTACAACATATCCTCCAATCACAAAATACAATTGCCGATGCAGGCGATGCAGGGACAGCTTATCGTTTTCTTGCGGCATATTTGTGTTTGACGGAAGGAGAAAAGATACTTACAGGCAGCGAACGAATGAAAAAACGCCCTGTCGGCGGTTTGGTTAATGCGCTTAAAGAAATAGGCGCCCATATTGAATTTACTGAGAATGAAAATTACCCTCCTTTGCTCATTAATGGCGGCACATTAAAGGGAGGAGAGATAAGTATGGATACCTCCATAAGCAGCCAGTTTATTTCAGCTTTATTGCTTATTGCACCAGCTTTAAAAGATGGACTTAAACTTCACTTATATGGCTCTAAAGTATCTGAGCCTTATGTAGATATGACACTTAAGCTTATGATTGAGTTTGGAATAAAATTTGAAAAAAGCTATAATACAATAGTTATTGCTCCTCAGCAATACCAGGTAAAAGATATAGAAGTGGAAAGCGATTGGTCATCTGCGCCATTTTTTTACCAGATGGCTACCCTGGCTGATAATAACCTGCAATTGCATCTTAAAGGATTGAAGAAAACATCTATACAAGGCGATAAAATTATTGCCGACCTGATGTATTATTTCAGGGTAGAAACAAGCTATGAGGATGATGGAATATTGCTCACAAAGGGTAAAGAGCATATACCCAAGCTGCGTTTTAATTTTTCATCCTATCCCGACCTGGTTCCGTCGTTACTGGTAACCTGCGCAGCGACAGGTGTCCAGGCAGAGGTGTGGGGAATTGATCATTTACGCATCAAAGAAACTGACCGCATAGCCGCATTGCAAAAGGAACTGGGTAAGACAGGAGTCAGGTTTTATGAACAGGAAGGGAATTTTATTTGCGAAGGGAAAATGCACTTTGCCGATTACTTAATAAACACTTACAACGACCACCGTATGGCAATGGCTTTTGCGCCTTTGGCATTATTGTTCGGAAAAATGGAAATTGAAAATGCCGATGTGGTTAAAAAGTCGTACCCCGCATTTTGGGATGACCTTCGCAGTTTAGGATTTGAGATTAAATAGTATTCTTAATAACCGCACAAATTATTCCAGTAGCCACAGCAGCATTTAGTGATTCTGCCTTTCCTGATTTTGGTATGGTGATTTTATGAGTGGCAAATTTTAGCAGGTTCTCCGAAACACCTTTTGCTTCACTGCCGATAAGCAAAAACCCGCGGTTTATTTTTTGCATGGAAAAAACACTCTCGCCGTTTAACACGGCAACCAATACCGGAATTTTTAAATGCTCCGTAAATAGTTTTTCAAGATTGGTTTCAATAATTTTCACACGGGCAATAGAGCCCATGCTGGCTTGCACAGTCTTGGCATTATAGGCATCAACACAATCATCTGAACAAAAAATATAAGGGATATTAAACCAATCGGCGATGCGGATAATGGTGCCCATATTGCCCGGGTCGTGAATGCCGTCTAAAGCAAGGCATAGTTCTTGCTTTATGGTAGTTTCGGAATAGGAATTTTGAGGAATGGAGCAAACAGCAAGCACCTCGTGAGGAGTAGTTAAAGAGGAAATTTTCTTTAATTCGGATTCGGATATTACCTCGCAGGGAATGGTTGCTTTACCAAGCAATTGTTGATGCGTGTAGAACCAGGATTCAAGACAATAGACTTCATGCACAAGCGATGAAGATGACAATAGTTCATCTATAGTCTTTGCACCTTCTGCTGTGAACAACTGTTGTTGCAGCCGTTGCTTTTTTATTTTTAGTGATGCTATGAATTTTATCTTTGCCTTTGAAAGCATATGCGGTTTTTCTCTACAATAATACTTATCTTTTGCGGATTGCTGTGTGTTTTACTGTTTAGCAGGTGCAGCAACACTAAATACCTTACCGGCAATGATATATTATTGAAGAAGAATAAAATTAAAATATCTATACCGCCTTCCAGCCCTATAAAAGAAATTATTAGTCTTAGAAAAGATGCAGAAGCTGCAAGCCAATTAAACCAGGATTTATATAGCCTTTGTAAACAAAAACAAAATACAAAAACACTTGACTTTTTTAAATTGAATTTATGGTTGTACAATAAAGGTAAATTTCATAGCGATAGCGCCCATTTTTTTGTAACCAGGTGGTGGGATAGTTTTAGAACTTTTATAGGTAAACACTTAGGTGAAGAACCGGTGATTTATGATTCTACCCTTGCTTATTCTTCACTTCAATTGATGGAGAATTATCTTAATAATAATGGCTACCTACATGCCAAAGTAAATTATTCCACAATAATTAAAAGAAAGCGCGCTAAGGTGACCTATACAATTAAAAAACCGGTAAGTTATACAGAATAGATTCCGTACACTACCCGCAAAAGGGAAGCACCATAGGAGACCTGATTAACGGCTCTTTAAAGAATACGTTGCTACACCCGAAAATGCCTTATGATGTGGATTTAATGAAGCAGGAAACCGATAGGATTACCGCCGACTTAAATAATAGCGGGTATTATCATTTTATTGATAGTTATATGTATTTCGAAGTGGATACGATAACAAAGCCCGGTATAATGACAATCAGCCTTAAATTATTAAAGAAAACACCGGATAGCCTTGCTTACACACGATTTACTATCAATAATGTATATGTTTATCCTGATACAGTTACAGGTGTTACCCCGGTTTCATTTCATGATACAGTGTCGCCTGAAGCGCATTTTTATATTATTAACGGTGACGGATTGCTTCACCCGAAAGTATTTTTAAATGCCACCTCAATTTCTCCCGGAAAGTGGTATTCAAAATCTGAAAATGATTATACCATTGAACGATTAGCGGATTTAAACGTGTTTAAATTTATTACTATTCAATATAAAGAAACAGGGGATAACCAACTGGATTGTTATATATACCTTATCCCGGCGAAACGCGAAGCTGTCCAGGCTCAATATGAAATAGATAATTATACCAATAACCCGATAGGTAACCAGGTTAGCTTATCTTATCTTGATAAAAATTTGTTCAGCGGGGCAGATCAGCTTAACTTGATTGCAGAAGGCGGAATTCAATTGAACCCTGCTGATTCTACCCCCGGGTGGATAAATACAGTGGATTTTAATTCAACGCTGAACCTTACTTTTCCGAAATTTATCGGACCGAAATTTATTGATAAATTATTGCCTTTCCGCCCTAATATAAAAAGCATTATAACTGTTAACTATAACTATACACAACGGTTAAGTTATTTTACTCTCCAGACTGCCTCTGTAAGTTTTGGCTGGGACTGGCACGAATCGAAATTCGTACATTTTATTATTAATCCCTTATCTATTAGTGGTCTTGATATTTATAAAATTAGCAGCGCATTTCAAACCTTACTTGATGCAGACCCATTATTGGAAAAAAGTTATACACCTCAGCGTATTATTGGGGGTAATTATTCATTTATCTGGACTAACCAGGTGGTGGAAGCTAACCAGAATAAATACTCTTATTTTCGTGCAACAATAGATGTCGCCGGTAATTCATTTGCTTTAGCTAATTATATAGGCAAGAATTTCTCTTATCCTTCCACTTCTTATTGGGCTTTTGAGCGGCCTTTTGCGCAGTTTGTTAAATTTGATTTGGAATACCGGCATTACTGGAAAGTGCTTCGTCGAAATTACGTTGTATTCCGGTTTGCTCCTGGTTATGGTATTGCGTATGGCAACACGCCCGGTGATTTGCCCTATACTGAACAATTTTATCTGGGCGGACCCAATAGCCTTAGGGGATGGCAAATACGCTCACTGGGACCCGGTTCTTATGTTATACCAACAACTGCCCCGTCAAGTGATCTGCTTTTCGCTGACCAAACAGCCGATATAAAACTGGAAGCCAACCTTGAATACCGCTTTGATATTTTCGGACCATTAAAAGGAGCGGTGTTCACGGATATAGGAAATATTTGGGATAGGATATTAGATCATGACAGACCGGGAGGAGCTTTTGAGATTAATGGAACTGACGCTTTTTACAAAGAAATTGCAAAGGACTATGGAGTTGGGCTTCGATATGATTTTGGTTACTTTGTAATAAGACTTGACCTGGGAATACCGGAATATAATCCGGCTACTCAAAAATGGTTAACCACATTCAGGCCATTTTACGGTCCATGGTTTAGTCAATATGCAGTGCTTAATCTTGCCATTGGTTACCCGTTCTAATTTTTATAATAGCCTCACCCCTAACCCCTCTCCACCAAAAAGTGGAGAGGGGGACACGATTTGTCTGAAAATATCGGATGGTATAAAAATAAGATAATCATATGCCCTTCTCCTATATAAGAGAAGGGTTAGGGATGAGGCAAAAAAACGGAGAGTGTGAAAATTATGTCTATAAACTTTCTGTCCCAACTTTCCACAACATCTTTATTTCTATTATAATTTTGTAGCAGGTGTTTATGAAATAGTTATTTTTTTGTAATGCAACTAATATATCAATGCAAATGTTTAACTGTATAGTTTGTTGGATTACGTGGTGGATAATAAATTTAATAATCATCCGTTAAATGACTAACTTTACACCATTGAAATTCTATTTAGTTAAGAGCGTACCTTAATAATTAATCTTGAAAAAAATCATTTTTAATAACCAGAACAGTCCTTTTTATGAATCTGTTAAAGCCGATGTACAGACATATTTTAAAGAAAAACTAAAGCCTTCCACGGGTGATTTCCGGCTTTACAGTAAAACAATAATCCTGCTTCTTAGTTTTGTTGGCATATATACGTGGCTTATTTTTTTCACCCCAGGTATATTTATTGCTATCGGGCTTTGTATCGCTTTTGGCTTAATCGAATCTTCCATCGGCTTTAATATCATGCACGATGCCTGCCACGGCAGTTATTCAAAGAGAAAGTGGGTAAATGAGCTATTTGGTTATTCTATGAATATGCTTGGCTCTGACGCTTTCATCTGGAAAATAAAGCATAATATCATCCACCATACTTATACTAATATTGATGGGGTGGACGATGATATTGCAAAAGCGCCCTTTATCCGCCATTGCGAAACGCAGCCCAAATATAAGCTGCATAAATTTCAACATATCTACCTGTTGCCAATGTACGCATTGGCAACAGTTACGTGGGTTTTTATTTCCGATTTCAGGAAATATTTTACGCATAAGATATATACCACGGAAATGCGCCGCATGGATGTTAAAGAGCATTTTATTTTCTGGCTCACAAAGGCATTTTACGTACTTGTTTACATGCTTATACCTGTTTTAATGGTGGGATGGGTAAAATTTTTGATTGGCTTTTTTATTTATCATGCCGCAATGGGAATATCGCTCACCATAGTTTTTCAATTAGCTCATGCTGTTGATAAAGCTGAATTTGTGAATGGCAAACAAGAAGGCACCTTAAAGATTGAAGAAGAATGGGCTGCGCACCAGGTTAAAACCACGGCAAATTTTGCGATGAATAACCGTATTGTTTCATGGTTTGTCGGCGGTTTAAATTTCCAGATTGAGCATCACCTGTTCCCGCGTATCAGTCATATCCATTACCCTGCTATCAGTAAAATAGTGAAGCGGAATTGCGAGAAGTTCGGCTTACCCTATAATTATCACCGCACGATGATTTCAGCCATTATTTCCCACTTCCGCTGGATGAAACAGCTTGGGCAATAGCATAATTGTCAAGGATGGCATCTGTAAAATGCTTTGAAAATCAATAACTTAAAACTGTCAAGATTTATTAGTGTCAAGGATAATATTGAAGATGCCACAATTAATTTAATTCACCGCCGGTTTCGCCTTTATCCTTGTACTTTAATCGTGTTTGTGCTTTTTGCAGTTGCCGTTGAATAATAAGGTCGGCAAGCGTTTCAGCCGGACGGAGATTCTGTTTATCGGATAGAATAGTTGCAGAAGATTTTTCATCTACATCAATCCGGTATAAAATCCACAATAATTTCTCAAAGTCATGATTGATAAGATAAGTTAATCGCCGAATCAATTCCTCCCTGAACAATTTAAAATCACTTGTGGCTTCCAGGTCAAAATTTCCAGCTAATAGCTCCAATGAAGTTTTATCTAAACTGTCCACCTGTTAAATTTATGAGAATTTTTCAATCACACCAAGCCCGAACAGGGCAAAATCATATTTCACAGGGTCATTAGCATCAAACTCTTTTAAGTGTTGTGTCAATTCGATAGCTGTTTGCCAGTCGTTTTGCTTGCGCTTTATAAGTCCCAGTTTCCTTGCCACACGGTCCACATGTAAATCAATAGGGCAAACCAACTGTGATGGCATAATAGTGTGCCAAATGCCAAAATCAACACCATTATTATCCTGCCGCACCATCCAACGCAGAAACATATTCATCCGCTTGCAGGTTGATTTTCGCAATGGCGTTGGGATATGTTTCTGGGTACGCTTAGGTGCATTTTCCAATGAAAAGAATAGATTATGAAAATGGATTAACGCCTTTTCACTGTCTGTATCCTTTTTAGAAAGCCCTTTTGCAAACGCACCTTCCAGCGAATCATTTTGCGAATAATAATCTTTTAAAAAGTATATAAAATATAAAAGGTCGGTTGTATTAAATGTGCGATGCTTAAAATGTAGTAACCGTTTCAAATCGTTCTCTTTATGATTAACTATAAAATCATAGGGATTATTATTCATTAAAGCCATCAGTTCATTGCATTTATTTATTATGGTAGTGCGATTACCCCATGCCAGCACGGCGGCAAATAAAGAAGCTATCTCAATGTCCTGTTTTTTAGTGAATTGCCGGGGTATAGAAATAGGGTCATTTACAATAAAAGCGGGTTGATTGTATACTGTAACTTTTGAATCGAGAAAACGTTTTAAATCTTTAGTGTTCATTTGAATGCAATGGAGGTAAAATTATATCGTTTTAATATGCTCAATTTAATTCTTTTCTTTTTAATTTTGAAAACTATAAAATTTGGCGCGATTATAGCGCTTATAAAAATATAAGAAACTTGTATGGCAACAAGTATTTCAAAGCGAACGCAGGACTTTTCAATTGAGGTTATAACCTATGCCCCCTTTTCTTCACGGGTAATTGCACGTGTTATTGATTTAGCTGTTATTGGCATTATATGGTTTGCGTTTACACAGCTTATAATACTTGAGTTAAAACATCTTCATTCATCGCAATATCTTATGAATAATTTTATAACGGGTATTGAAGGCGGAGTAGTGATATTCTACTGTTTTTTTTATATGCCTATAATGGAGTTTTTTGGCGGAACTGTAGGCAAGCGTGTTATGGGTATTCATTTGTTGGATGCCGTGACCCTTCAGCCGCCTGATTTTATGAATTGCTTTGGCAGAGGATTAGTTTACCTGGTGTTTTGTGCTATGATTGGCATACCTGCTGTTCTTAGTTGCATGGCTGTATTGTATTCTGCAAAAAAACAAACCTGGCACGATTTGGTTTCTAATGTTGTAGCCGTTAAAAAAATCAAACTCTGAAATTGTCGGGGAGGCAGGACTCGAACCTGCGACCACCAGCACCCCATGCTGGTACGCTAGCCAACTGCGCTACACCCCGAATTAAATTTCAATAAGAAAGTGCAAAATTAAGATTATGTTCATTCAAATCAAATTCCAAACAAAATATCTCGTATTTTACGTTTATTTGTTGCAATAATCATAAAATTCCAACGTAGTTTCACTAATGTCATTTTTATATCCTTCTTTTTTATGGACGCTCAACCTCGTTTCCATACCGATAATTATTCACCTGTTTAATTTCAGGCGGTATAAAACCATCTTTTTTTCTAATGTAAAATTCCTTAAATCGGTAAAAGAGCAAACCAATTCACGCTCGCAGCTAAAACATTTTCTTATTCTGCTGTGCCGCATTTTTGCTTTGGCATGTTTGGTGTTTGCATTTGCGCAACCGTTTATCACTCTTAAAAATACGTCAGTAAATAAAATTGGTAAAGCAGTAAGCATTTATATTGACAATTCATTTAGTATGAGCAATACCTCCGGCGATTTACCATTGATAGAACAGGCAAAAATAAAAGCAAAGGAAATTGTTAACGGATACGGGGAGGGGGATAAGTTCCAGCTAATTACTAACGACTTTGAAGGCAAGCACCAACGGCTTATAAGTAAGGAGCAAATGCTGGATTGGATTGACGAGGTGCGAATCAGTCCCGTAGTAAGAAAATTAACGGACATTATAAAGCGCCAGAAACAGGCGATAGAAGAGGAACCGGGCTCCACAAAAGTGATTTATGATATTTCTGATTTTCAGAAAAGCATGGCTGATATACCGGATTTGCCACCGGATACAACAGTAAAAATAAATCTCGTTCTATTAGCCGCCACACAACTGCGTAACCTGTTTATTGATACTTGCTGGACTGTAGCGCCCCTGCAAATGAAGGGACAAGCAACCCGTTTATTTGTTAAAATAACCAATGCCTCTGATGCCGACGTGGAGAAATCAAGACTTGCACTTAGGGTAAATAATGAGGTAAAAGCTATTAATGAATTTTCAGTTGACCCTAACTCATCAATTGTTGACACCATAGCCTTTACTGTTGCACAAACAGGCTGGAACAGTGGACTGGTGAAGATATCCGATTACCCCATCACTTTTGACGATAATTATTATATAGCATTTAATGCAGTAGATAAAATAAATGTAATGGTAATTAACCGAACAAGTGAAAACCCGTTTCTTTCTGCCTTATTTCACTCAGGAGATATTTTTAACGAGCAAAGCACAGATGTAGGTAAACTAAACTACTCCGACCTTGATAAAAATAACCTTGTCGTTTTAAACGAGGTAAGTTCTGTTTCATCAGGGCTTGCTGATGAGTTGAAGAAATATTTGCAGCAGGGTGGTAATGTGCTATTGTTTCCTGATTCACATGCCGATATAGATTCATACAACAAGTTTTTAAGTGAAGTTAACGCTCCTTCTTTCGGAACATATAGCAGTGGCGAAAAAACAGTTACACGCATTGATGCAAAAAATGAGTTGCTAATGGATTTGTTTAGAACGGTATCTGAAAATATGAAGTTGCCTTATGCTGATGCATCTTTCTCACTTAACCGCACCTCTTCATCATTGGAAGAATCCGTTTTGCAATTTAGTGATGGCAGCCCGTTGATAGGCCGGTGCAAGGTGGGAGCAGGTAATTTATATTTATGCACAACTCCGCTGCAAAAAGATATTACCGATTTGCCCGTAAGCCCTATATTTGCTCCTTTGGTATATAAAATGGCAATTACAGGCAATGCTGTTCGCCCATTGGCTTATATAATTGGTCAAAACCAACAAATTGTGTTAAGTGATACCAATAATACTTCAGGCAATATAGTGTATCACATGAAAAACAATACTACTGAATTTATTCCCCAGCAGCGTAAAATAGGCATTTCAACCCATATAAATCCTATGGAAAATGTTAAACAGGATGGCATATATTCAGTTTTTTTACCGGGGCACAACCCTGTTATGCTGGCTGCGCTTAATTATGACCGATCGCAATCTGTAATGCAGTTTGCCGATGTAAAGAGCGAAATTTCTAATAAAAGCCACATTGCCATCCTCAGCGGGCAAACGAAAAACCTAACCCTAATGGTGCAGGAAATGAACGCCGATATAATTTTGTGGAAAGTTTGTATTATTTTTGTTCTAATATTTTTAGCCATTGAAACCCTCTTAATCAAATTCTGGAAGTAAATGAATCTGCTGATACGTGCCGCCACTATTATTGACCGTACTTCACCATTTCATCAGCAGAAAAAAGACATTTTAATTCTCAACGGAAAAATTGATTCTATTAAGGATAAGATTAAATCCGAGAAATCAGTTAAGGAAATTGATGCTGCGGGAAAATATATAACCATAGGATTTAAAGATACATTCGCTAATTTTTGTGACCCTGGTTTTGAATATAAAGAAGATATACTAAGCGGGGCAAAAGCTGCGGCAGCAGGGGGGTATACAACCGTTGCTATTTCGCCCCAAACTTTACCGGCAAAAGATTCAAAATCACAAATTGAATATGTGCGCAGCAAATCGGAGGGCAACCTGGTAAATGTTTTGCCATTGGGTGCTATCAGCAAAGAATGTGAAGGGAAGGAGATTGCCGAAATATACGATATGCAATCTGCGGGAGCCATAGCATTTACTGACGGGTTTCATTCTGTTGCAGATTCGGGATTAATGCTTCGCGCCTTGCAATATGTAAAGTCGTTTGACGGGTTAATTTATAGTTTCCCGGAAGATAAAACCATTTCACCTTTTGGAGTGATGAATGAAAGTAAAGAAAGCGTGACCCTTGGTATGAAAGGTATTCCCAACCTTGCCGAAGCTATTATGGTGCAGCGGGATATTGAATTGGTTGAATATTCCGGCTCGCGGGTTCATTTCTTTTGCATTTCTACTAAAGACTCAGTTGACCTTATACGCCGTGCAAAAGCAAAAGGGTTAAATGTTACCTGCGGGGTAAATCCTTTACATTTGCTTTTAGATGATTCTATGTTAGATAATTTTGACTCAAATTTTAAATTAGAACCTCCTTTACGAACAAAAGAGGATATAAAGGCGTTAATTAACGGACTGAAAGATGACACCATTGATGTGCTATGCTCATCACATAATCCTCAAAATGAGGAGTTGAAAAAAGTTGAATTTGACTATGCGGCTTACGGCGCTATCGGGCTGGAAAGCGCTTTTGCAGTAGCTAATACAGTGTTAAAAAGTAAATTATCACTTGAAAAAATAATTGAAAAGTTAAACATTAACCCTGCTAAAATTCTTGGTTTTGGCATATCTTCAATAAAAGAAAATGAACTGGCGGATTTATGCGTCTTTGACCCGACTATAAATTGGAAATTTTCTTTGGTAGATATACGCAGTAAATCCAGAAATTCGCCTGTTATAGGAATGTCGTTAACAGGTAAAGTAATATCGGTTATAAATAACAATCAGTTATTTACTAACTAAAATTTATTTACTATGGATAACAATAAACTCTTACAGGATTTTTCGGTTAAAAACGCACTTATTATTAGTCTCGTTTATATCGTTTTGGTTTTAGTTCTGTATATAATAGGTTTGTCTTATTATGCCGGCTTTTCACGATTAGTTCCATTTTTGGTTATGCTTATAATGGTATTAATGGCTGGATTTAGAATGAGAAAATTAAATGACGGATTTATTGAATTTAAACAGGCGTTAAAATATATATTTTTAATGTTTATAATAATTGAGGTATTGTATACGGCTTTTGATATATTAATGAATAAGGTTGTTGATCCAAACTTAGCCCAAGAAATGAAACAGATTGCGATACAGAAAACTTTAGTATGGATGGAGAAATTTAACGCTCCCCAAGATAAAATTGACTTAGCCAGGAAACAAATAGAGGCTAAAGACTTTTCATACAAATTTTCAACTGTTTTTTTATCTCTTGGAATATGGTTAATTATAGATTTTGTTATAGCCGCTATTTATTCGGCAATTATAAAAAAATCAAAATTATTTGAAGATTCCGATAAACCGGGTGAATTAATTAGTTAGAGCATGCAAATCTCAGTAGTCATTCCCGCTTATAACGAAGATGAATCCTTGCCGGAATTATGCGATTGGATTGTGCGCGTAATGCAGCAGAATAATTTTACTTACGAAATAATTTTTATTGATGATGGCAGCCGCGATAAATCGTGGATGGTAATGAGTGAGCTTGCCGCAAAAAATAAGAATGTAAAAGCCATTCGTTTTCGTCGTAATTACGGAAAGTCCGCCGCTTTAAATGAAGGATTTAGTATTGTTAAAGGCGATGTGGTAATTACTATGGATGCCGATATGCAGGATAGTCCCGATGAGATACCGGCTTTATATAAAATGATTGTTGACGATAATTATGACATTGTTTCGGGATGGAAAAAGAAGCGACACGACCCTATATCAAAAACAATACCCTCTAAATTCTTTAATGCTGTAACGCGCAGTATGAGCGGCATAAAAATTCATGATTTTAATTGCGGTTTAAAAGCCTATAAAAAAGAGGTAGTTAAAAATATTGAAGTAAGCGGCGAGATGCATCGGTACATACCCGTAATTGCTAAATGGGCAGGTTTTGCGAAAATTACGGAAAAAGTGGTGGAACACCGCGCACGTAAATATGGCACCACTAAATTCGGGTTTGAGCGTTTTATAAATGGTTTTCTCGATTTGCTTTCCATTAGTTTTGTCACCCGCTTCGGCAAACGTCCTATGCATTTATTTGGCACATTGGGTCTTTTATCATTTTTTATAGGGTTAGTTATTTCTGCTTACTTGTTATTTGCAAAAGTGGTTTTCAGGGAATATAGGATGACAGAGCGCCCGTTATTTTATTTCGGGCTTATTACCATAGTCATCGGTGTGCAGTTGTTTTTAACCGGATTCCTTGCAGAATTAATCACGCGCAGTAAGAATAAGGAAAACGAGTACCAGGTTGAAAGCACCCTTAACATCTGATTCAATTTTCAGTTGTGTCAAAAATCATTCTCATCGGTTCTGCACATCCTTATCGTGGCGGGCTGGTTGCATATAACGAGCGACTTGCAGGAGCGTTGCAGGAAGCAGGACACGAGGTCACTATTTACACCTTCACTGTTCAATACCCCAACTTTCTTTTCCCCGGTAAATCACAATTTACCAATGAAGCGGCTCCATCAAACATCACCATAAAAAGAAAGGTTAATTCAGTTAACCCGCTTAACTGGGTATTGGTTGGCAATGAAATAAAAAATTTAAAACCTGATATTCTGCTCATAAAATACTGGCTGCCGTTTATGGGACCCTGCTTTGGTACAATTGCCCGACGGGCAAAGAAAAATCATCACACAAAAGTCATTAGTATTTTAGACAATGTAGTGCCTCATGAAAAAAGGGTGGGGGATATGGCATTTACTAAATATTATATGGGTAGCTGTGATGCTTTTATAGGAATGTCGCAAATTGTTTTAGATGATTTAAAACAGTTTGATAATAAAAAACCACGTGCATTTAACCCGCATCCATTGTTTGATAATTTTGGAAAACCCGTTCCGAAAGAACAAGCAAAACAATTATCGGGGCTTGATGCAGCTACTAATTACATTTTATTTTTTGGGTTTATAAGAGATTATAAAGGACTTGATTTATTGCTTGAAGCTTTTGCCGATGAACGCTTACGAAAGTTTCCATTGAAACTAATAATAGCGGGT
This sequence comes from Chitinophagales bacterium, assembly GCA_963770495.1. Lineage (GTDB taxonomy): Bacteria > Bacteroidota > Bacteroidia > Chitinophagales > CAVYQA01 > CAVYQA01. Next base: position 132,178 of record CAVYQA010000005.1, read on the forward strand.
GAATTTTATTCGGATAGAAAAAAGTATGACGACCTGATTGAGAAATTTCACTTAAAAGATTTAATTATTCAAAAAACCGATTTTATCCCCGATAGTGAAGTTTACAAATACTTTTGTGCCGCCGATATTGTGGTTCAACCCTATAAACACGCCACTCAAAGCGGCGTTACCCAGATTGCTTATCAATTCAATAAACCAATGATAATTACCAATGTAGGCGGACTTGCAGAAATTGTTCCCGATGGTAAAGCCGGTTATGTTGTAGAACCTTCACCAATTGCCATTGCTAATGCAATTGGTGATTTTTATTCCTCTAATAAAGAAAAAATGTTTGTTGATGCTATTCAGTTAATAAAACCGCGTTTTGAATGGAGCGCAATGGTTAATACCATAGAGAAACTGGCTTTAGAAGTACATTAATTAACCTCACGTTAATGTCATATTCTTTACCTTTGTTAAGATATTAATTTTAATAAATATAAACTTTTAAATATGAAAAATAAACTCGTTATGATGATTAGTGCGATAGTATTTATAGCCGTTATTCAAAAGACTTATGCACAGAAAGATACGGGTAACCATATAATCCACACTTTTCACGTTGGCGGCAAAGACGGCTGGGATTATATTGCGGTAAATCATGATCTGAAAAGAATTTATGTAGCTCACAGCACTCTTGTAAATATTATTGATGAAAACACCGGGGATTCTGTTGGCATAATTCCAAATACAACGGGCGTACATGGTATCACTTTTGCAACGCCATTCGGGAAGGGATTTACAAGCAATGGCAGGATAAATACAGTTACCGTTTTTGATCTTAAAACAAATAAAGTAATTGAGCAGATAAAAACCGGCGCAGGACCTGATGCCATTATGTATGATGCATATTCTAAAAAAATATTCGTTTGCGATGGCAAAGGAAAAGAAGCAACAATAATTGATCCAACTAATAATAAAGTGGTGGATTCAATTCCTTTGGGTGGTAAGCCGGAAACTCCCACTTCTGATAATGCAGGTAATATTTATGTGAATATTGAAGACAAAAATGAGCTTGTGCATATTGATGCCAATTCACACAAAATTTTAAACCGATGGACAATAGGCAAGGGAGAATCACCAAGCGGCTTAGCAATAGACCGTGAACATAAACGCTTATTTATTGGATGTGATAATAAACTTATGATTATAATGAATGCATCAAACGGAAATGTTATAGCACAATTGCCAATAGGGAATGGCTGCGATGGAACAGATTTTGATCCCGGTACAGGCAATGCTTTCAGTTCAAATGGGGAAGGAACGCTTACAGTAATTCATGAAGATAATCCCAACTCATTTCGTGTGGTTGCCACTGTACCCACAAAGAAAGGTGCGCGCACCTCAACAGTAGATGAACAAACACATCATTTGTTTTTACCGGTTGCCGATTTAGGGGAAACTCGTCCGGCAGATTCGGAGCACCCTCATCCACGACCAAAAATTATTGAAGGCACTTTTGAAATATTGGAAGTAGGTAAGTAAACTTAATCTTTCAGAAAACTATATTCCTCTTTCTCAGTCAGAAATTCAATTATTTGTTTGGGCGATTCATCCGGCGACAGAGCTAATTTTATGGCATTCGTTAAATTCATTTCTTTAATCACATCCTTGTCATTCTTATAAAAGACCACTATTTTAAAAGTAGCTTTGGGTTTATCGTATTGCTTAATTATTTTTATATATGCTTTTGCAAAAATTAATTTTTCTAATGCTTCATCTTTCTTCGTTCCTGTCTCCAGAAAAATTATAGCGGTCACTACTCCTGTACTTTCTAACCAGTTTTCTCCGTTAAGTGTTTTGCCAACCAGGTTTTCATCATCAGGTGAAGAATAAAAGATTTGTACCGCTATGGCTTGCCGGAGTGTGAGGGAACGGAATTTATCAGTCATAAAGATTAACTATTGTATATTGAAAGTAGAAAAATTTTATAAATAATTTATTGAAGATACTAAACGTTTAAACATTAGGTCACATTATTGTCTATTGGGTTATTATCGCTATCCTTAATAGTCTTGATATTTACTGCATAATCAAACCCGGTGTTATGCATTACGTTACCGAAAAATATGCATCTTTGCATAGTAAAAACAAGAATGAACACAAAATGTTAATCAGAAGCCGCGCTCCCTTACGTATCGGATTAGCCGGTGGCGGTACCGATGTCAGTCCCTATTCCGACCAGTATGGCGGTGCCATATTAAATGCAACCGTCAGCCTTTTTGCTTATGCAACCATTGAGCCGACGAACGATAATAAAATTTCTATTTATGCTATAGATAAGGATGAATTATTTGAATTCCCTTCTGAAATGGAATTGCCTATTGACGGGCATCTTGATTTGGCGAAAGGCATTTATAACCGCATTGTAAACGAATTTTCTAATAAGCCCCTGAGTTTTCGTTTATCTACCTATGTTGATGCTCCTTCAGGAAGCGGGCTTGGCACCTCATCTACGCTAATGATAGCCATTCTTGGCGCTTTTGTGGAATGGTTGAAACTGCCTCTCGGAGAATATGACATTGCACACATGGCTTACGAAATTGAGCGGAAAGACTTAGGCATGGCAGGAGGTAAGCAAGACCAATACGCCGCAACATTCGGCGGGTTTAATTTTATGGAATTTTATAAGGATGATAAAGTAATCGTAAATCCGCTGCGCATAAAGCAAAATTATATTAATGAATTGCAGTATAATTTATTGTTGTATTACACAGGGACAAGCCGTTTATCATCAGAGATAATAAAAATGCAGGCGCATAATGTTACGCAGAAAAATACGGCATCCATTGAGGCAATGCACCGCTTAAAAGAACACGCTATATTAATGAAAGAAGCATTGCTTACCGGTAAACTCGACCAGATAGGCGAGATTTTATACAGAAGCTGGCTTTACAAAAAGCAAATAGCCGAGGGTATTTCTAATCCTATTATAGATGAAATTTTTGAAGCAGCCATGTCTCAGGGAGCAACGGGTGGGAAAATTTCCGGCGCAGGTGGCGGAGGCTTTCTGTTTTTCTATTGCCCCAGAGATACAAGATTCAAAGTTATAAATCGTCTCCACCAGTTTGGTGGAGAGTTCCGTCGCTTTCAGTTTACCCATACAGGAATGACAACCTGGGTGATATAAAAAAAAGTTTCTATTATTTTGTAACATCCAAACATAATGACTTTTTAAAATTTGTTTAAAAGGTATTTAGCTGCTTTTAGGGTATTTACCGACAATCATTTAATTTCGCCCCTAAAGAGGGTTGCTATGAGTAAAATTACCGACATTATTTCAAAATCAATTGAAACGAAAGAGCGCATAAAAGCCAATGCCGTTTTATTGAAAACGATTGAGAATGTTGCTCACGAAATAGTAAAATGTTTTAACAATAACGGGCAAGTGCTGTGGTGCGGAAATGGAGGCAGCGCGGCAGATGCCCAACATCTTGCGGCTGAATTATCAGGACGTTTTTATTTTGACCGGGAGCCTCTGAACAGCGAGGCTTTACACGTCAATACATCTTACCTCACAGCCGTTGCCAATGATTATTCTTACGACCAGGTATATGAACGATTGGTTAGAGCCAAAGGACATAAAGGCGATGTGCTTATAGGTTTATCTACATCGGGCAATTCAGCCAATGTTATAAAAGCTATTGAAACAGCTAACCAGCGTGGATTGATTACAGTTGGTTTGACAGGAGAGAGCGGCGGAAAAATGAAATCAATCTGCAAATATCTTATCAATGTGCCGTCAAATGACACACCGCGTATACAGGAATCGCATATAATGATAGGTCATATAATTTGCGAGATAGTAGAGGAGCAGCTATTTAAAAAATAACTTGGTTAGCACGGCAATTATATTAGCAGGGGGGCTGGGCACTCGTTTACAAAGCGTGGTTAAAGATTTGCCCAAGTCAATGGCTGATATTGCAGGTAAACCCTTTTTGGAATACCAATTAAATTATCTTGAGAGTCAGAAAATAAAACACATTCTACTCTCTGTAGGATATAAATATGAACCGATTCAAAATTATTTTGGTAGCCGGTTTAAGGGACTACAGATAAATTACGCTGTTGAAAAAGAACCATTGGGCACGGGTGGCGCAGTGATGAATGCTTTAAAACAATGCAAAGAAGATTCTATTTTTATAATAAATGGTGATACATTTTTCCCCATCCCGCTTGAAGATTTATTTTATAAGCATTGCGAAAAAAAATCAGCTTTATCACTTGCGTTGAAAGAAATGCAAAATTTCGACCGTTATGGTGTTGTAAATATTGACAGTAATAATGCCATTACAGGTTTTGAAGAAAAGAAATTTCGTAAGCACGGATTAATAAACGGAGGCATTTATCTTGCTGATATTAATATATTACATTCACTTAACTTACCCGAAAAATTTTCACTTGAAAAAGATTTATTTGAAAAACAAGTAACCAGCATTTCACTTTATGGCTTTCCGTTTTCGCAGTACTTTATAGATATTGGTATTCCTGATGATTATGCACGGGCACAACATGAAATCCTTTCTTACGCAAATTAATCCCTCTTGGACACTGTTTCTCGACAGGGACGGCGTTATCAATAAAAAAATTGATAACGGCTATGTGCGCACATGGAAAGAATTTGAGTTTTTACCCGGCGCTATTGAATCCTTAAAAACCCTGTCTTCTAAATTCGGTAAAATTATAGTTGTAACTAACCAGCAAGGTGTTGGTAAAAAACTAATGAGTGAAGAAGATTTGCAAGCCATCCATAAGAGCATGATTAATGAAATTGAGAAAGAAGGAGGGAGGATAGATAAAATTTATTTTGCTCCGCATTTGAAATCAGAGAACTCAGAATTTCGCAAACCCGCTATAGGCATGGCTTTACAGGCGCAAAAAGACTTCCCTGAAATTGATTTTTCTAAATCCATTATGGCAGGAGACTCCTTACGTGATATGAAATTTGGTAAAAAAGCGTGTATGAAAACTGTATTTATTTCGCCGAAAAATATGCAATCACTCCTCATTGACCTACATACAAATTCCCTTAAATCGTTTGCCTGTTTATTAAGTTAAACCATTCCAATTCAACACGGTGCAAAATTTTATTTGCATTTGCCTTTTAGAATTGGTATATTACATTCCTGTAATTTATCTATTAACCAAAAAAAGGAGGCACCTATGAATTTCATCGAAAAAATTGAAAGCTGGGGCGATAAACATCATTCTAAATGGCTTGATGTATTACGTATTCTTCTTGGATTGGTTCTTTTCATAAAAGGTTTTTATTTCATTACCCACAACGAGCAATTGGAAAATATGATACAAAACAGCAAAGTTTCTCTTTATCCCGTACTCATGGTGCATTACGTGGCATTGGCACAATTGTTTGGAGGGGTTCTCATTATGGCGGGACTGGTTACCCGATTAGCTATACTTTTTCAGCTCCCTGTAATTATAGGCGCCATTGCATTTGAAGGACTAAGAAATGGTTTGCTGACTTTTAATGATTCTGATTTGCCACTGGCTATTATCATTCTTTTCCTTTTAGTATTTTTCCTGATAGAAGGCTCAGGACCTATAAGCATGGATGAATATCTTAAGACCCACCACCCTGATGATTTATAATTAACCGTTTTGTTGATATTAGATATTACGCGATAATACCATTATATCATTGTAGTAAGCGTATGGCTTTGTATATGAACTGCAAGGCAGGTTACGCATAGCCGTGGCAATATCTTTGGCTTGTACAGGTTTATATTTTGATAAACCACCGATTAAAAGCGGAGAAATAAGCACAGATAATGCTTTACCTATCTTTTCACCCTTTCGCGATTCTTTTCGGTTTCCTAAAATAAGAGATGGTCGTATAAAAACCTTTTGGTCAAATTTATTTGTGGTAACGGCTTCTTCCATTTCGCCTTTGGTGCGTAAATAAAAATTAGATGATTTTGCATTAGCGCCAATGGATGACATAACACAACAACACGAAACCCCGTTGGCTGATGCCAACGCTGCTATTTGTTTTATGTATTCATAATCCACCAAACGAAATGCCTCTTTGGTGCCGGCTTTGCGGATGGTAGTGCCCAGGCAGCAAAATAGTACATCGCCTGTCAGTAATTGTGAGAAGGCAGGTAGATTGTTAAAATCAATTATGTATTCCTCAACTTTATTATGTCTTACATTAACAGAGTGGCGGTTAAAGAGCTTTACACAGGTGTATCTTTCGTCTGTAAGTAGCTGATTAAGAAGCTCATTGCCGGTAAGTCCGCCTGAACCGAATAGAAGAGCAATTTTCGACATGTTGATAGTTTAAATCATCGAAATATAATAAATATATTGGTTTCGGAAGTTTCTATTATATTTGCTCTTTGGCGGCCTGATTCGATTTATTAAACTCAAGGTACAACTCAGGGTCGCAGTTGTATTTTGAACTATTAATTACTTATTACATGAAAAAAGGCACAGTAAAGTTTTTTAACGTATCCAAAGGTTTTGGATTCATTAAGGACAATGAGACGGGGCAAGAAATTTTCGTCCATGCCACAGGTGTTATTGACAAGATTAAAGAAGGTGACAATGTTACCTTCGATGTCACCGAAGGCAGAAAAGGTTTAAATGCGATTAACGTCAGATTAGCTTAATCAGTACTTAAAAATTCTTGCGCAAAAGCCCTCCGGTAGCGAAGGGCTTTTTTATTTCTTTGCAAACAACTCCATAACTTCGGCGCTTACGCCGGTTAAGGAGAAACCGCCATCATGAAACAGGTTTTGCATGGTAACCATGCGTGAATAATCGGAGAAAAGAGACACACAATAATTTGCACAGGCATCGGCGCTGGCATTGCCAAGTGGCGACATACTATTGGCGTAGTTAAAGAATGCCTCAAACCCTTCGACACCTGAACCGGCTGTAGTGTAAGTAGGGGATTGCGAAATTGTATTGATACGAACTTTATTACGCTTGCCATAATGATAGCCGAAGCTGCGGGTTATGCTTTCCAATGTGGCTTTGGCATCAGCCATATCGCCATAACTTGGAAATACACGCTGGGCTGCAATGTATGTTAATGCCACCACAGAGCCCCAATCGTTAATAGCATCAAGGTTATATGCAGTTTGCAATACCTTATGCAACGACACGGCAGATACGTCAAGAGTCTTCATCAAAAAATCGTATGACAAATCAGTATATGGTTTTTTCTTACGTACATTTGGTGACATGCCAATGGAGTGGAGTATAAAGTCAATTTTGCCACCATGGATTTCAATGGTGCGTTGAATTAGTTTAGTAAGATCATCAACACTTGTAGCATCAGCGGGAACAATTTCAGCTTTTACTCTTTCAGCTAATTTATTTATCTCACCCATGCGCATGGCAATAGGTGCGTTAGACAGGGTGATGACTGCACCTTCTTCAAAACATTTCTCAGCTACTTTCCATGCAATTGAGCTTTCATCAAGCGCTCCGAATATCAATCCTTTTTTTCCTTTTAGTAAATTATTTGTCATGTTTTCAGTTTAAGAATTATTATGAAATTCAAAGTTAAATTAATTTGATAATGTTCATTGATTAACCAATTCCCGTGCATTTTCTATCGCTGCTTCGCTTATTTTCTCGCCGCTTAACATACTTGCAATGGCTTTAATACGTACTTCACCTTCAAGCAATTTTACCCTGGTGAATGTGCGGCGCTTGTCGTTCTCCTTATACACAAAATAATGCGTGTGCCCGCGCGCTGCTAATTGTGCCAAATGAGTGATGCAGATAACCTGGTGGTTGGCTGCAAGCTGTTTCAGCAGTTTAGATACCTTAACGGCTGTTTCACCTGAAATGCCTGAATCAATTTCATCAAAAATAATGGTAGGCAATGCTGCCGATGAAGCAATAAGTGATTTTATACAAAGCATAAGCCGCGATAGTTCGCCACCGGAAGCCACTTTACCGATCGAATGAAAAGCACTGCCTTTATTAGAAGCAAATAAAAATTCGATACCATCGGCTCCGTAATTATTAAGTGTATTTTCAGACAATGCGAATTGATTTATTTTTAGTTGAGCAAAAGGCATACCTGCATCGGCAAGTAGGGCAGTAACCGATTTTTCAATTTGTGGTATCTGCCTTTTTCGTGCTTTAGATAGGGTAGTGGCAAGCTCCTTTAGCCCGCTAAACTCATTTGTAACTAATAATTCTAACTGATTGAGGCGTTCATCTCCCAGCTTTATATTTTGCAATTTTGCTTCAAAATCACTTTTTAGTTGAAGCAGTTCGTCATTGGAGTTTACACGGTGTTTTTTTTGTAAACGGTATATAAGATCGAGACGCTGAGTAATGCCGGCGATTTTATCAGGATCGTAAACTATAGTTTCATTCAGCTTTTCCAACTCATCAGAAATATCATCCAGTTCAATTCGCACACTGTTAAGGCGTTCATGTAGTGTTTGAACTGATAATGAAAATTTACTGATACGGTTAAGGGCTTGAAGGGCTTCTTTTATTTTTATTAATGCTGATTCTCCACTTTCTGAAAGCAACTGTTCTGCCTGGGTAAGGACGTGTTTAATTTCTTCTGCGTGATTTAATTCCTGCAATTGCTGGTCAAGAAACGATTGCTCTTCTGCAATCAATTCGGCTTCGTTTAACTCATTAAGCTGAAACTTAATAAAGTCATGTTCCTGGCTGGCTTTTATTTGTGCTTCTCTCAGTTGTTCTAATTCGGCAAGATGAGCTTTATAGGTTTTGTATTTTGACTGATAGTCCGCAACCGTTTTTTGCTGGTTAGCTAATGTATCAACAACTGTAAATTGAAAATCCGTTGTATCTAATTCCAGTGTTTCAAATTGGGAATGAACATCTACAAGTTCCTTACCCAATTCGCGCAACAATGAAAGAGAAACAGGCGTATCATTAATAAACGCCCTCGATTTCCCGGCAAGGTTTATTTCCCTGCGCAATGTGGTGTGCTCATTGTAATCTAAATCATGTTGTTTAAAAAAATCCTGTAGGTGATAGTTGTGAATATTAAAATCGCCTTCAACTACGCACTTTTTTTCTTTATCGTAAAGAACAGAAGTATCCGCGCGTTCGCCAAGTATGAGCCACAGTGCTCCGACAAGAATAGATTTACCGGCTCCGGTTTCACCCGTTATTACAGTAAGGTTTTCAGAAAAATGCAATTCTATCTCATCAATGATGGCGTAATTGTTTATATGAAGGCGCTGTAACAAACGATTACAATTTTATTTTACATCTTAAACTGCTTTTCTATGCCCGACCCAAACGAACCGCTTTACAATAAATTCAGGATTGGTGAATGAAGCATTACCCGCAGGATTGCCTCCCGTAACATGAAAATCGCTGAACGCCGCATTCTGGTTCACCCAAATAGGACCTGTAAGATTGAAGGATACCGGCACAAACACGGTTTGCATGGTATTTTCAATCTTATGCGCCACATTCTCATCTGTAGTATATGCAGCGCAAGTTATAGCCCCGTGCGTACGAGCCATTTCTGCAGCGAGTGCAATTGATTCATCGGTATTCTTTGTTTTAATTACAATAGATATTGGTCCAAATAATTCATTTTCATACAACTTACTATCGGATGAAGCAACTTCAAGCAGGGTGGGAGATGCGGTGCGGGCATTACTAAATTCATCGTTGGCAAAAGCAACAGATTCAACCAGCACTTTTGTACCAAAGTTTTTTGTGGATTGCACCCGGCTAACAGTTGCAGGGTTTTGCACAGCGCCAAAAGTTCCGGCTGCCATTTTTGGATTGCCCGTTATCATGTTAACATGATGTTGAAATTTTTCAACCGCTTCATTAAAACTTAAAGTTGTATCACCGCTTTTAATTCCTGTTTCGGGAATGAAAAAGTTCTGCGGGGCTGTACACATTTGTCCTGAATAAAGTGAAACCGAGAAAGCGAGGTTTTGCATTACGGAATCAATGTCTTTTACCGAATCGAGAATAACAGAATTTACACCGGCTTTTTCTGTGAAGGTAACCTTATCTTTTATGGATTCCACATAATTTCCAAAGACTGTGCTGCCGGTATAATCTATCAATTTTACATCAGGATGTTCGGCTAATTCTTTTGCGATAAGATGTTCAGAAGAATCGGCGCCAAGCTGCACTACGTTAGTGTCAATATTATTTTGCTTTAATACTTTTTGAATTTCCGCAATTACAATAGCAATGGGCAATACAGCTTTGGGATGAGGTTTTACAATTACTGTGTTACCTGTGATCAGGTCGGCAAATAAGCCAGGCACCGTGTTCCAAACCGGGAACGTGGAGCAGCCAATCACCAACCCAATGCCTTTAGGTTGCGCATGGTAGGTCTTTTCCAATTTAACGGAAATTTTACCCATCGGTTTTTCCCAAAGCACTTTTTCAGGAAATTCTTTAAGCTCTTTATAGCCCATTGCAATGGCTTCAAGTGAACGGTCGTTGCTGTGCGGACCTGATGCCTGGAATGACATAATAAAAGATTGCCCGGTGGTATGCATTGTGGCATAGGCAATATCAAAAAAACGGTTCTTTATTTGTTCAAGCGCCTCGATAAGTAAATTAGCGCGGTCGTTTACAGAAAGGCTCCTCCATTTAAGAAAAGCTGAATTAGCATGGTTTATAAGCTCATCAGCCGTATATATGGGGTAAGTAATACCCAATGGCTGTTGTGTATATGGCGAAATTTCCTCGCCGGCATATTTAGCTGTATTGTTTTGAAGTAACTCGGTAAACTTATTATTAAGCATAGCATTAAACGCTGCTAAACCCTTAGCGGGCGCTTCTTCGCCATAGGCTTTAGGATGCTCGGGGTATTGGGCATAAAAGGTTCTTTCGTGATTTGCCGTAACAGCGTTTTCAAGAATCAACTGGTTTTTCTCGGATAAAGACATAGTTGGGTTATTTTATAATACGATAACAATTAAAAGTGGCGTAAATTTAGCTTTAATTATATGCTCTGCAAATGCCTTGTATTTTAAATTTTATTTATAAAGGATGTTAGACCGGCTGAACGATTTAAAACAACTTGCTAAGGAAAAAGAATCCGAAAACAAGAAGTTTTTACAATTCTTAAAAAAGAAAAAGCCATCCTCCCTGGATGCTGATTTCCATCGTTTACACGAAGAGGTATTTAGCGAGATTGACTGTTTACAATGCGCCAATTGCTGCAAAACCGCCAGCCCTATTTTTTATGTTAGGGATATTGAGCGCATTGCCAAACAATTGCGCATGAAATCATCCGATTTTATTGATAAATACCTTCATGTGGATGAGGATGGCGACTATGTGCTTAACTCAGCCCCATGCGCCTTTCTATCCACGGATAACACTTGCATGGTTTATGAGAACCGCCCTGATGCCTGTCGCGAATACCCGCACACCAACCGCAGGAAAATGCACCAGGTGCTTGATTTGGCATTAAAGAACACTGCCATTTGCCCGGCGGTGTTTAGTATTGTAGAGCGCTTAAAAAAACTTTATTGACCCTTTTTATAAGGTACTGTGCCGAAAACATAATCCCATAGGGGAGAGGAAACGCCAAAACCTTTGTCGGGCGATTTGTAATGATGAATATGATGATAGGTCCATAAAGGCTTTAGGAATTTAAAGGGCGGGTGCATGGAATGAATGGCATAATGTATCATACCATAAATGAGATAACCTGTTACAAAGCCGGGAAAGAAAATAAACACATAGCTGCCCCAGATTACTTTAAAGAATAAGAAAAATAACGTAGCTGTAATTATACTGGGAATGGGAGGCATAAGCAACCGCTCATCATCACGCGGGTATTCATGATGCACTCCATGAATAGTGTACACTACTTTTTGCAGATATTTATTATCTGTAATAAAATGAAAAATATAACGGTGCAGGATATATTCAAAAAACGTCCACGAAAAGATGCCGGCAAAAAATAATGCTGTCATTATTAAAAGTGAGAATTTAAAATGGTATAAAGTGTAAATAATAAAAATAGAAATTACAGGGGTATAAATACTAAGTATTATAAGCGGGTTTGATTTGGTGAGTAACTCAAGATATTTATTCCGAAACAAAGTGCCTTGTCCTTTATTTTTAATATCAGACTCCATAACACACTTTTAATTATGCTTTACATCTTAAATATAATAAAAGTTCTATTAAAGTTATAACTATTTATTTCGTCAATATCCAATGAACAACTTTAATGCCTCGCTTGCGCCAGTGTTGTTTAAAATAATAGTTGTATAAATCTTTATCTGCTGATAAATCTTCCGTTGCAAATAAGGTGGCAGTATCAACAGATAAAACTTCGGAAACCTGTTTCTTTTGAAATTGTAAATGATAAACATCCTGCCGGCGGCTTAATTTTATTTTATCAACGGAAATAAATAAAAAATATACAATTGAGGCAAGAATGAGAGTTTGAAGAGCACTGTAAGTCTTTCTTTGCAGGAAAATAATTACAAATAAAATCAAAGCGAATAATAATATCACCTCTATACTATTAAATGCCGTGAAAGTGAATATAGCTAAAGGCAAATGGGCGATTTTTGCAATAATAAAATCCATGAGAGATGTTAAATGACAAATAAGCCATCCGAGAACTGATGCCAAAGCAGTTATTTTACCTAAAACAATTAAAGCAACGCTTAAATAAAGAATTAATGCCGCCAAAGGAACTACAATGATGTTGGAGATGATAAAATAAGTCGGAAATTGATTGAAGTAAAACAGAATTAAAGGAAGAATGGCAACCTGCGCTGAAATTGATAAGCAGATCATAACCCATATTTTATCAAGTAATTTATTTTCGACTTCTATAGCTGCGTATAATTTCGGATAGAGATAAAGAATACCAGCCACAGCGGTGAAAGACAATTGAAACCCTACATCTTTTATCAGCAATGGGTCGCAGAGTAATAAAAAAAATGCGCTTGCGGCAAGTAGGTTAAAGGTATTATAATTTCTGCCGGAATATTTACCTATAACAATAAAACTAAACATAGTGCTTGCGCGAAGCACCGAACCGGGCAACCCTGTTACCAACGCGAACAGCCAAATGACGGAGAGCGAAATGCCTATCCGGATACTATTGCCTGTACGGTTTTTAGGTAGTGGTTTTAGCAAGAAAATCAATAATGAGAAAAGCAACCCTACGTGCAATCCTGCCACTGCAATAATATGAATGACACCCACATTAGCGAATGAGTTTTCAATATCAGGGTCTAAGTTATCACGATAACCTAATACAAGAGCAGACACGACACCTCTTTCTCCATTGGCATTTGAAATGAATTTATTAAATGTCGATAAGCAATAGATTCTGAGAGAATAAGCGAGTGATAAAAATGTATTGCCTTTGTTTTGATGAAGGTTTTGCCATTCGCCATCATTAAGATAGGCGCTTTGATAAATGTTGTGGTCGTTCAGATATTGACTGTAATCAAATTCATCGGGATTTTTAGGGGGAGATAAGTTCTCAAATTTTATTTTTGCATAAATAGAGATCACCATATTGTACTATTGAGGAAGAACTATCTTTCTTAAAGAGCAGCAATATTTTTCCACTTGTTTCTTTCAGTGAATCTCCGGCAACAAGATATTTTACTTCAGCAGTTGTTTTAAATGTTTTCTGTTTTTCAGAAAGCGGGGCATCTATTTGTAAAATGGCTGACGGGGTGTGGTTTTCCAAGCGGGTAAAGTAATCCGGTTTATTATTGTCACAATAATTTTCTGTGATAGTCCATCCCGCCACGAACAGGAAAAGAAAAACAGCGACTCCGAAAATTCGTTGCAGGATAAGTAATTTTGAATTATTATTAAGAATACAACACAGTATAAAAAGCAGGAAAGAAGCTGTTAATAGCCCTATTGAAGATGTGTTTATGTGAAGAACACTCACAAATAGTATTCCCCCAATGAACGGAATTAATAGACGCAGGTATGTGAGCGATTTGAGCATAGAGCTAAAATAAAAAACTCCGTAGTGTAAGTACGGAGTTTTTTAAAAGAATAAGTGGTTTATTAATTTTTAGCAATAACTATTTTTTGTGTTTCCGAACCCTGTGCGGTCTCAATTCTTACGAAATATATACCGCTTTGTAAATCTTCGAGGTTAAGAGAAACCTGGTTATCGGCAATGTTAACGTTATTAAATTGTTTAACCACACTGCCAATAATGTTGGTTACAAAAATTGTAGCCTGCCCGGTATATTGGGTAAAGGAAACATTTAAATCACCATTTGTTGGAGTAGGATAAACCGTAATGCCAAGATTGCTTTTTGCAATCGGGGCAATTCCGGCGATTCCGGTTGCGCTAAAATCAGAATCCGTAAAAGTGATGCCCGAAACAAAGAAATGTTCCATGGCATCATCAGTACTAAAATTAGTATTTCCATTTCCAGGTAGTGAGATTGTAGCAGGAATGGTGTAAATACCACTATTAGAAAATGCTGTTGTAGACACATAAAGCCAATAGCAACCTTCAGCTTGGGCAGAATTGGCAGTAAAATTAACTACAGGAGTTATATAATTATCGGTATAATCAATACCCTTGCTATAAATATCAGGGAAATCATTAACACCATCCAAATCCGGATTGCTATCTAGCCAGGTAACAAATACTTTTGTACGATCGACAGTGGCTGCTGCCTGCACACGTGCATCAGTAAATATACTGCTTTCGGTACTGGTCCATTGTTGGGAAGCCCCGGGCTGGCTTAGTATACTATCAACAAATACAGTACTCCAGGTTGTACCGTCAGAGGTTGAAAGATCATAAATATATTGAGGTAGTACATTACCGGAGACAGGCGCATAAGTGTAATCTAAAGAATCGCCGTTGTTTGAATAGCCTGATTCAATATCAGTAAAAATATGAAGATTACCCTTATAATCTACAATACATTTAGAACCATTCGTCGCCCCTATAAAAGGGCTGTAGCCGCCATCCTGATTGAGAAGAAGAAATTTAGTAATATTTGTATCTGCACTAAAGGCAAAAAAGGGCAATTTAAGCCATGTTTTGCCACTGTCTATTGATTTATAAACTATTGGATAATAACCGGCACTTCCTGTGGAATAAAGTTGTGCTGAATCAACTCCAAATTGAACGATATAACCCGTATCACCGGTCAATGACCAAGCCATATCGCTGGAAGCGGTTGGAGATATATATTGTATGGTATCAACCGGATTAGACGTAACCAATGAAGTGTCCTGTGGTTTTATAGCAACAGGTATATGTATATTTTGTTGTGTCCAGGAAAAAGATTTTGATGCAGCATTAAATGTTCCCGTATTTAATACTACGTTTTTAAGGATTCCGGATAGAGTGCTTGTGGCGCTGATAAATTCCTCAACGCCAAGTACGAATACTTTATTTCCTGCTGTGGTTGTAGCAACATTGGGCCAATATTCATTAAAAGTAGCCGGAGTATCGGCAATTGGATATACCTGTTCGTTATCAAAACTTGTATCCAAACGCCGGCTTCCGAAATAGTAGCCCGTCCAATTTGTATTGTTAGTATAAGGACCGGATACTACACCATATGCCTGATTGGCTATGGTATTGCCAACCGGATTATATATTGCGCCTGAGGGGTAACGGCAGCCGGTATCGGTTGCTGTTTTACCAACATGCATAGGAAGCACCGTTGTATCCCATGTTACGCCGCCATCAGTTGAAAAGGAGGTATTTATCCAACCGATATTGCCGCCATTGTTAATATAGTAAACACAGGCACGATGTGTAAACATGATAAGGTTCAAATCCGTGTTTGCTTGCAGACAATTCGACTGGGAATGGAATAAAGTATAAGCGTTACCGGAACTTGCAAACGGGTAAAATTCGACACCACTGCTTCGGGAAATTACTGATTTCCTTAAAGAAGAAGATGTTGATGGGTGATAAACAAAATCCGGATGCCTTAATGTTGCCGTACCATTTAAGGAAAGCGAATGGTCATTAGAAAGTTGTGTAGAAAATAAAGTAGATTCAAAAGGCACATATTTTTGTGTGGTTTGCGCCAGTAAAGATCCTGTTGTAGCCAGAACTATACTGAAGAGTAATAATCGTTTCATAGCGTAGATAAATTTAGTTTAAAATTGATTTATAATATGAGTGGTAAAGATACAGCAAAAATTATTCCGAATCCAAATTTTTATACACTGATACAAGTGACAAACTTCTATCGTTTTATTTTCTTTTGTTGCTCGCGCTGCATTTTTTCGAGCCGCTCCATCCAGCCGCCCCGCTTGGGTGTTTTCTTTTTATTTTCCTGAATTTGCGCATGAATGGCTTTTTCATCAATAAAGTATTCGCGGATAATTATCATCAGTATTAATGAAATCACGTTGCTTAAAAAGTAATAGTAGGTAAGCGCCGCAGAAAAGTTATTAAATAACCCGAGAAGAATAAAAGGAAACACATATTGCATCCATTTCATCTGGTTATTCATGCCCACTGCATATTGGCTGTTGTACCATGTCATTGCTAATTGCGAAGCTAACATTAAGAGCGTAAAAAGGCTTACATGATTTCCGTAAAAGGGTATGCTTGTGCTGAAATTATATATAGAATCGTAGGATGAGAGGTCTTTAGCCCACAAAAAATGCTGCTGGCGCAATTCAATAGAACTGGGAAAAAAGCTATACATCGCAACCAATATGGGCATTTGAAGTAATAGTGGTAAGCAGCCCCCAAGGGGGCTTACACCTGCTTTTTGAGACAATTTCATTTGTTCTTGTGTAAATTTTGTCTGATCGTTTTTATATTTTTCTTTAAGTTCATCAATTTCGGGCTTAAGCACTTTCATTTTTGCTCCGGATAAGAATGAGCGGTATGTTAATGGAAGAAGAATGATACGCAACAGAATGGTTAACAGCAAAATGATAATACCATAGTTGCTTATATATTTACTTAAAAAATAAAAAGTGGGAATAATAATCCATTTATTAACCGGGGCGCTAATCCACTGAAAAGGGAAATATCCTAGAGGAATAATCTGCTCAAGCCCAATATCCAGTTTTTTTAACCCGTAATAACTATTAGGACCAAAATACCATTGCATATTGTATGACTGTTTGGGCAGAGGCGAATAAGTGAGACTAACATCGGCGTGCATTACTTTTAACTCTTTACCCGTGCCGGCATTTGCGACAGACAGATTACAATCCTCAAAACCCGATGAATCTATGAGAGTTGAATTGAAAAAGTGTTGTTTGAAATGATATCCATTCTAATTTTGGAAGGGAGTTTTTACTGTCATTACTGCGTGTGCTGAGATTATCTACATCCTCACCTAAAAATTTATAGTATACGGTGGTATAGATGCGCTCGTTGTCCGGGTTTTCTTCAAGCTTGTTTAACGACTCATTCCAATCCAGGGTGATATCCCTGTTAGCCGGAATAAGACTATCCATGTTAATCAGGTTGAAGGAATAATTAATCTCGTAAGAGTTGCCTGTAAACTCATATAGCTGCTCAATATACCTTCGTGAATTACCGGCATAACTCCGAAAAGAGATTGTTTCTTTTTGTTGCCCGTTAAGGTGCAGGTCTCCTTTATCACAAGTAAAAAAAAGATTGCCAGTATTTATCTTTTTACTGCGCGCAAAAAACTGGTAATTGAATGTATCTTCGCCGTTATTAAAAAGAATGAGCGGCTTTTGGTCCCACGTTTTATAATTCTTTATTTCAACCGAATAAATTTCCCCTCCTTTATTAATGAAAGTGACCTTCATCTTATCATTTTCAACCGTAGTGAATTTTTCAGTGGTTTCAGTTGAACCGGTTGAAAATACCGAAGTATCTGCTATTGATTTTACAACCTGTGATTGGATAGCAGCAGATGTATCCGCGTGAGTTGTGGTTTTAATCCGGATAAATCTTGAAATAGAATCCTGCTTTTCTTTCAGCTGAACAAGATTAAGTGAATCGAGGGTATGTTTTTGTTTGGCTAATTGCTCTTTGCTGGGCATTTTATAAATGCCAAAAAGAATCATAAGAACCACAATAAGCACCAGCCCAATAATGGTATTCCTGTCCATTGAAAAAAATTAGTTTGTGTAAACGGGTTGCAAACCTAAGAATAAACAGTCAGATTTTCCTTTTCGGGACTAAGAGTGCCCGTTTCCAGTCGTTGACGGTATTCTTTGGCGGCGGCGATAAATTTAATAAAAAGCGGGTGCGGATTAAGAACAGTACTTTTTAGTTCGGGATGATATTGAACGCCAACAAACCAGGGGTGCTTTTTCAGTTCCATTATTTCCACGAGTCCGCTTTCAGGATTCATACCGGTGGCTATCATACCCGCTTCTTCAAAGGCTGTTAAGAATTTGTTATTAAATTCATAGCGGTGGCGGTGGCGTTCAAAAATTGTTGTAGTACCATAAGCCTGGTAAGCTTTTGAGTTTTTCTTCAACTGGCATTCATAAGCACCCAACCGCATGGTGCCTCCCTTGTTCACAATGGCTTTTTGCTCTTCCATCATATCTATTACTGGGTAAGGAGTGTTTGGCTCTATTTCAGTGCTGTGTGTACCTTCCAAACCAAGCACATTACGCGCAAATTCAATAGCCGCACATTGCATACCCAAACAAATACCGAAGAACGGAATATTATGCTCGCGCACATATTTTATAGCAATAATCTTTCCTTCAATACCACGGCTGCCAAAACCCGGCGCAACCAGCACACCATTAAGATGCCCTAATTTTTCTTCTACATTCTGTTCGGTTATATGTTCGGAATGGATAGATTCCACATGCACCTTACATTCATTGGCTGAACCGGCATGAATAAAGGACTCATGAATTGATTTATAAGCATCCTGCAACTCCACATACTTTCCGATTAATCCTATGCGAACTTCCGAGGTTGGATTTTTTAATGCACCCAAAAATCCTTTCCACTGCTCCATATCAGGTTCATTACGTTGCGCCAATTTCAATTTAGTTAGTACAACCTTATCCAGTTTTTCTTTCAACATCAATAAAGGCACGTCATATATAGTATCTACATCAATAGATTCAATTACAGCATTGGTGGTAACATTACAGAACAAGGCAATCTTTCTGCGTAAATCCTGGTGCAAACTATGTTCGGTGCGACACACAAGTACATCGGGTTGAACCCCGTTTTCCAATAGGTCTTTCACGGAGTGTTGTGTGGGCTTGGTTTTAAGCTCTTTAGCCGATTTAAGATAGGGGATGAGGGTAAGATGAATAACGATGCAATTAGAATCACCTAATTCCCATTTCATCTGGCGCACAGATTCTATATAGGGCAATGATTCAATGTCACCCACTGTGCCCCCAATCTCAGTTATCACAATTTCATAATTACCCGTTTCGCCCAATAATTTCATACGACGCTTAATTTCATCGGTAATATGCGGAATCACCTGCACTGTTTTACCCAGGTACACACCTTCGCGCTCTTTATTAATTACGGTTTGGTAAATAGCGCCCGTAGTTACATTATTTGCCTGCGAGGTGGGTATGTTTAAGAACCTCTCGTAATGCCCTAAATCCAAATCAGTTTCTGCGCCGTCATCGGTAACATAACATTCGCCATGCTCGTAGGGGTTTAAGGTACCCGGGTCTACATTAATATAAGGGTCGAACTTTTGAATGGTTACTGCATAACCACGCGCCTGTAAAAGTTTTGCCAGTGAAGCGGAGATAATACCTTTACCTAATGAGGAGGTAACACCGCCCGTAACGAAGATGTATTTAGTCATGGTGAGAAGTTGTGGTTACGGGATTCAAAGATACGATTAAATAGGCGAAAAGTAAAATGTGATACGCGAAAAGTTATTAAGATTTGAAGGTTAAAAGGTTAGAAGGTTATAAAGTTACCGATAGTGTAAGCTCATTTTATGGCTATACTATATTTTAACTGCTACTTAAATATGGCTTATTTATAATGTCACAAAGGCATAGTTCCTGTTCATTCGTTGGAAACAAAATGGCATTATTTTGCAACCGAATTACCAAACGTCTGCGGGAACCAACTATATTTTATAAGCTTACGTAGAACTATTAAACCCTATTATTGAGTGTTTGGCGTGTTTCCCTTGCGGGTGCAACACCCTTGTGATTAAGGATAGTTGAAGTTTACGATACAGCGCGGGCTGAGACCACATCTTAAACTTTTGAACTATGAAAACAGATACTTTCAACAAACCGGGGCTGCTTATTGCAGCATTTTTGGTTTTAACTATTTCATCGTGCGTAAAAGACAATTTTGAATTAAACAAACTGGAAAAAACAACCTGGAACCCCAATATAGCCGTGCCATTGGTGTACTCTACTCTTACCGTTCAAAACCTTCTTCTCAAAAACAACACAGGCGGGCAAGTTATTGAAAACGACAGTAATTTCTGTACGCTGGTTTATAATAAAACACTGCTATCAGTGAGGGCAGATAGTTTAATACAAATTCCCAACCAGCAATGCCCATCCTATTCTGCTTCTCTTACCACTGCGGAAATTAACACGCTTAACTCTGTACAGTCTGTTACGGTATCTTATAGTCAAACCATACCTTTTAATTCGGGAGCCAACGGTCCTCAAATAGATACTATAATCTTTAATGCCGGAAGTTTTGATATTGCTCTGAATTCGAATTTTCAAAACAGCGGACAAGTAGTTATTACTATTCCTGCTGCAACAAAGAATGGCGTTGCTTTTTCTGAAACCTTGCCATTAACCTATTCCGGAGCTATTCCTGTTACTGTTGCAGCAAACGATAGCCTTGCAGGTTATTTATTAGATATGACCATGGGAGGAACTACCACCAATGCATTTGTAGTAAACTATACTGTAACGCTTAACGGTTCAGTGACACCTCCTTCAACTTCAGATATGATTTCCATCACCGGCTCTTTGAACAATATGAAGTTTGATAAAATTTTCGGATATATGGGGCAGTTGTCTTTATTCCCGTCCTTTAATAATGATACTATTCCGATTACCATTTTTAAGAATTACACCGGAAACGGTACGTTCAATATCGTAAATCCATCTCTGACGGTTACCCTGTCAAATTCTTACGGTGTACCTGTTAATGCCAGCCTTCCGGTGCTCGAGAGATTTACTCCTCCCTCTAGTAATACTCCTGTTACAGGTGTGCCCAACCCCATGCCTGTTTTAAGCCCGTCTTTTTCGCAGATAGGTCAAATGCTCACCGATTCATTTACGTTAACCAAGGCAAACAGTAACATATATTCTATTATCAGTAATTATCCGAAATATTTTATTTTCAGCGCATCGGCGTTAACTAACCAGGGTGGTTACACCCATAATTTTGTAATTGACACCAGCAGCTTTAAGATTGGCGCCGAGGTTGATTTGCCTCTTTACGGAAGTGCGAGCAATTTTACTCTTATTGATACTGTAAAATTTTCACCGGGTCAGTTCATAACCTCTAATGTTGAATCGGCTTTATTTAAAATTTACACCTCGAACGGTTTTCCAATTGATGTTAATATGCAGGTCTATTTTACAGACAGCACTTATCACAAACTCGACTCGCTGGTTATTCCCAACCAGTTAATTTTAAAGTCGGGCGTTGTTAATTCTTCGGGCATGGTGGTTTCACCTACACCCAACACGTATGTGGCTGCCTTCACTAAAGCAAGACTGGCAAATTTGTCGACAGCAAAATACCTGTTGATGAAAGATGTTGAATGGACGACAAATGGCGGGAATACAAATGTTAAAATTTATTCTACCTATCAATTAAATGTGCAGGTTGGAATGCAGGTTCAGGTTCAGGCAAAACTATAACTGTCCACAAAATAAAATTCAAAAAAAATATCCAATCCATCGCTTATGAAAAAGTTAATTTACTTACCGGTTATTTTAATTTCGTTGTTTATTCAACAAACGGTATATGCCCAGCAGGATTTTGTCTTATATAACATGGCGGCAGTGCCCCAGCGTATGTATGATAACCCGTCATTCAGTCCAACCGACAACGTGGTATTTATCGCCATCCCGCTCGTCGGGCTCGCAATATTTTAATTTCAGCAACACCGGCTTTAAATTTTCCGACCTGGTGCAGCATAGCGGCGATTCGCTGAAAGTGAATGTAAACAATATGATCAGCAAACTGGCTCCGGAAAATTATCTTACCCTGAACTACCACTTCGATATTTTTGCATTCGGATTCAAGGTGAAGAAAAATTATTTCAGTTTTAACGCCACCGAGAAAATAGATTTCCGCCTCACCTATTCACAGGATTTCATGAATTTTATCTGGAACGGGAACGGGGCTTCACTGGGGCAGACCATAAACATTAGCCCGGGTATAGATTTTACGCATTATCGCGAATACGGCTTCGGGTGGTCGCGTCAACTGAGTAGTAAACTCACCGTCGGGGTGAGGTTAAACTACCTGTACGGCATGGAAAATGTTTCGACGGTAAATCCCGATATCTCGATTTACACCAACCCCAATAATTATGACATTACGGCGCAAGCAAATGTGCTGGTGAATACGGCGGGTGTAAACAGCAACTCATTTGATAATTTTGATTTCATGAACTATCTTTTTAAAAAGAATAATAACGGCGAAGGTATGGATTTCGGAGCCACTTATAAACCGAATAGTAAGCTCACCTTTTCCGCCAGTGTTACCGATTTGGGATTTATTACGTGGAATACCGGCGTCACTAATTATCAAACCGGCCCGGGCGCTACATTCACTTACCAGGGCATTAATCTGAATGAGCTTTTAAATAACGGCACATCACAAGTGGGGAATGAACTTCAATCCGAGGGCGATTCGTTATCTAAATCATTTAAAATAGATTCGCTTCATCACAGCTACACCACCATGCTGGCAACACAAATGTATCTTTGCGCTAATTACAACCTCACCAAAAGCACTAATGTAGGGCTGTTGTTTTACGGGCAGCTAATTAACAACACCATTCTTCCCGCTACAACGCTGTCGTATAACCAGCAGATAGGTAAGAAAATCACGGCCAGCATTTCTTATTCCATTTATAACCGCAGCACGAATAACGTGGGTTTCGGATTAGCGCTTAATGCCGGCGCGTTCCAGTATTATGTGGTGAGCGATAATGCGCTGGGATTATTCTATCCCCAGAATTCGCAAAATTTTATGATCCATTTCGGGTTTAACCTCACCTGGAAACACAAAAAGCCGAAAGTTAAAAAGCCAATTATTGTACCCCCGGCGCCGGTGGTTGGTGCATTTTAATTTGTCTGCCATTTTCAGTGTAAATTTTTTTCAGGATGAGACAGTTGTTTACAATTAAAAATTTAGTTGGGTTATAATCAATCATTTATAAAGACGTTGTAAACAAGTTGAGTAATTCATCAATTGAAATACTTTCTTTTTCATTGCGTTTTATTTCTCTCTTTTTTACCATAATAATTTCTACAATTTCAAAGAACAAATTTTTAATCCGACAAAATTATTGCAATAATAAAAGCTGTGAGAAAAGTTGGGACAAGAAGTTTTACCCCCAAATCCCCTGAAGGAGACTTTTTACGCTGTGTCCCTTCGGAGACACAATTAAATTGGCTTCACGGTCTTCACACCAACCACGAGCAGGTATAGAACCATCGAGATTTCTGCAATTGCTGACGGAATGATGATGAGTGCATGAATCTTTTGGTCAAATTCGGGAACGAGGAATGCCGCGAGCAGATCAACAAGGTAGCAGACACCACCCATGATGAGTACAACACCGAGCCACTTGGGGAACAGTCCTGATTTGTAAGCAAGATATCCAAGCGGGACCAGCCACAAGCCAAAGAAAACCTGGGCGATGAGGGTTCCATAATGCTGGGTGTCGAGTAAGAGCAGCACTAAAGCATTCGAACCCGCTATTCCAAAGGCAGAAGAATAGGTACTATCAGTTGCTACCCGCAAGCCCTCAAACTGGAAGACAGCATTAAGACAAATGATTCCGGTTGCAAGTGCGACGAGGATTAGCATTGCCCGCGCAACGCTCTTATTCACATGCCGGAGCAGGTTATAGAGTGTCATAGCAAGAAAGACAAAGAATGTTCCATCTAACAGATGAGAGACAACACCCATGCGGACAAGCGAGGAGTTGGCAACAACATCCGCAGCTGTGGCTGCTGCATTGCCGGCAACATACATCTTCGGATCTACAAATCCTTCGGCAAAGCCGCCGAAGATGCCTACGAACAGGTACAGGACGCCGGCAATTCTCGCTATGCGTTTTGGTGAGTTCATAATAAAGTCGGGAGTAAAAGTAATATAATAGGATTAGCCTACGCTGAGGGGGCGACAACAATCTTTCACTTTTTTACAATTAAATTTTTTGTTGTTTGTTTTTCAATGGGTTATAAGAACGCTGTAAACAAGTTTTGTTGTCGGGTTCTTGTCGTTTTATTGACACTAAAATTAAACCGAAAGTGAATCGCTGATACTCAATATTTCAAAGAACACACCTGTGTTGTTTAACCGGTAAAATTATTAATCAGACTGATGGGATGAATAATGTTGGGACAAAAAGTTTTTGCCTCACCCCCAACCCCTCTCCAACAAAAGTGCAGAGGGGCGCTTGGTTAGAATCCGCCGGTGGTCGGACAAGTAGTAAAAGATGAATAGTAATAGAGAGTAAAGTTGTTGCACTTTTTTGAGCCGTGGTTGGTGTTTGCGAAAGCCATAAGTAAAGCGCACCAACCACTGAAGCGATGTTAGCTTGGCTGCGGTGGCAGGTGGGCTTTGCGCTTGCCTTTGCAGAACACCTGCCACGGCGGAAATTGTGAGTTGAGTCAAACCTTGTCGACTTTTTAAATTACAGTATTGATAATAAATATAATATACATTATAAAATATTATTTTAAAAATGAATATGAAACAACTCTAAATCAAAACCAAACCGCAACCAAAAGCAAACCAAATCATTTTAACGGTGTTCCTTTGGAGACAGGGATAGGACATGTGGGTTTGGTTCTTATCTTTACAAAACACCTGCAACGAGCGGAAAGTATTGAGAAGGAAAGACGCTTGAGCCGTGGTTGGTGTTTGCGAAAGCCATAAGTAAAGCGCACCAACCACTGAAGCGATGTTAGCTTGGCTGCGGTGGCAGGTGGGCTTTGCGCTTGCCTTTGCAGAACACCTGCCACGGCGGAATAGATTTATAAGCTAAGGCAGAAAAAAGTTATATTATCCCCTAAAAGGGGACTTATGAACGACGTGTGCTCAGAAGAAACGGATAGGACACAAGTTTTTTCTTGTCATCTTGCAAAAATCAAACAAGTTGACCCGATAATAACGCACAGCGTTACAAAACATTATAGCAAAAATGAATATGAACGTTTCTGAATCAAAACCGACCCGGACCAAGAAACCAATCGTTTTGAGTAATGGCATTCGGGATTTGTAGTAACGAAAATTTACTCTTATCTTTCTTGTAAAACTGCTTACCTTACAGTTGTTACGCGCCAATAGACGAGTACAGGGGGAAGGACGGTTCTACTACTCCCACAGTTAAGGGAAAACTCTCCTTCTTTCTTGGATTTCTCATGAATGGTAATTTTTGTTACGTTGCCTTCCTTTATAAGTTCTTTTATTTTTTTAAGCAGGTTCTCACCATTTATTTTGAAAGACTCCTTTGTTGTGATTTTCATACTACTACTTTAAGATAAAGTATTTTTGATAGAATAAACACTTGAAACCTCTTCAAAATGATTTAAATCTTATTTGAAAATGATTGTTACATTCCGCCCAGACCGTATCCCTGCAAATGCAAAAAGGAGACAGGCGGGCGGCGAGAGATCTTGGCTACGGCGTAATTGTGGTGTGGAGCGCGGACGCTCCACACAGGACGGGGCACGGTGGGCGTGGGAAAACTTAATGTTAATTTCTAAATAAATTTAGTAAGTTTGCTTTACTTTTTGGAAGCTTATTTATTACATTCTAAGCGGAGAGATCTGGCTACGGCGTAATTGTGGTGAGTGGAAACCATTATTGAAGGATGATGTCTATAAAGACATAGTAATGGATAGTTTAGAATTTTTAATAAATAAAAAACGAATAATGCTAAGGGCATTTGTAATAATGCCAAACCATATTCACCTGATGTGGAATATACTTTCACCTAATAACCCTTCTGATGTTCAACGCGATTTTCTGAAGTACACATCGCAACAAATGATTGCACTGCTGAAAAAACGTAACGAAACCTGTTGGCTCAATCAATTTAAAGTAAAAGCTGAAGAGCCGTCGTCATGGGATTTGGGAAACGCTCGACCACTTGCAGTAGAGTTCTATACGCCCGATGTTGAATTTCAGAAATTAATGTATATTCACCATAACCCTGTGCAGGAAAAATGGCAATTATGTAAGTTGCCTGAAGATTATAAATATAGTTCGGCAGGGTTTTATTATATGGAGAAGAAGGATTGGAATTTTATAACTCATTATTTGGAATATGGAATGTAAAAAGGGTATCGGCTTGGCTGCGTGTGGCAGGTGGGCTTCACATTACCCTACGCAGAACACCTGCCACGGCGTAAAAATGAGAATCTGTTTTGTAATAAGTTTTATTGTTATTTCATTGTTTTGCCAAGCGCAAACAAAAGATATTTTAGATAAAAAAGAAGAAGGTTTTGGTTTTAGAGATTATTACGTTCCGATTGAAAATATTAGAGTTAACCCTGACAGTTTATTTTATAGTGAAGGAACATGGCGATTTCATTCTACTATAAAATCGTCCGTCATTCAGAATAAATGCCAACCTAATTTTGCGGGACACTACATGATAGTTGATTGGGGGTGCGGTGCGCCATGTAGCAAAGTGCAATTATTAATTTAAAAACTAAACGTGTAATTTTTGGACCAAATGCAGGTTCGGGTTTTGATTTTGAAACTGATAGCAGACTGTTAATATCAAATCCTTTTATTAAAGACTGGCCAATGCCAGGAGATTCAATTAGTACTGAAGTTTATATTTTGAAAATGATTCTCTTGACCTGGTAAAAACAATATGGCGCAAAAACCCTACTGAATAAATTAAAATCCCCCACCATTTTAACGATAGGGGATTCAATAAGTTCACAGAGCATTACTTCTCCGTTAGTTGACGGATCGCAATGATATCTAAATGTCCAGCTTGGCGTACTTCGCGTGGCTCTCGATAAATTCGCGGCGCGGGGCAACTTCATCACCCATAAGCATAGAGAAGATACGGTCGGCTTCGGCGGCGCTTTCAATGCTTACCTGGTATAGTGTGCGGGTATCGGGGTTCATGGTAGTATCCCAAACTGCTCGGCATTCATTTCATCCAAGACCTTTATAACGCTGCACTGTTACCGATTCGGGATTTTTACCACCCAATGCTTTCTGCGCTTCTTTTCTGCCGTCTTCATCCCAGGCATAGGTTTGTTCTTTTCCTTTTTTTACCAGGTATAAAGGCGGGGCGGCAAGATAAATATAGCCGAGTTCAACCAGCTCTTTCATATAGCGGAAGAAGAAGGTGAGAATAAGTGTGCTGATGTGACTGCCGTCAACATCGGCATCGGTCATAATAATTATTTTGTGGTAGCGCAGCTTGTCAACGTTAAGCGCTTTATGGTCTTCATCGGTGCCGACAGAAACCCCAATGGCTGTGAAAATATTTCTTATTTCCTCGTTCTCATAAATCTTATGTTCCATTGCCTTCTCCACGTTCAATATCTTACCTCTCAACGGCAAAATAGCCTGGAAACGGCGGTTGCGTCCCTGCTTGGCAGTGCCACCCGCAGAATCTCCCTCAACCAAATACAACTCGCATTTTTCTGCATCGGTATCGGAACAATCAGCCAGTTTGCCGGGCAAACCCGAGCCGCCAAGCCCGTTTTTGCGCTGCACCAGTTCGCGCGCCTTGCGCGCTGCATTACGCGCCGTTGCGGTTAAAACAACCTTATTAATAATGTTCTTGGCTTCCTTGGGATGTTCTTCCAAATAGTAAGCTAATACCTCGTTAACAATAGACTCGACAATTCCGGTTACTTTCAGAGTTGCCCAACTTTGATTTGGTTTGACCTTCAAACTGCGGCTCCGGCACTTTTACGGAGATAACCGTTGTTAACCCTTCGCGGAAATCGTCGCCGGTTACTTCAAAATTCAATTTAGTGAATAAGCCGTTCTTTTCGCCATACGATTTGAAAACGCGCGTCATGGCTTTTCGGAAACCGCTGACGTGAGTGCCGCCTTCAATGGTGTTGATATTATTTACATAAGAATGTACGTTCTCATTAAAATCCTGGTTGTAGGTGAGAGCGATTTCAACAATCACATTATCGCGCTCGCCTTCTATGGATATTGGTTCGGGAAAAATGGCTACACGGGTGCCATCGAGATATTGAACGAACTCTTTTAATCCGCCCTGCGACAGATAGGTTTCTTTATGCGGCTTGCCCTTGTCGTCCACATCGCGCATATCGGTGAGGTTAAGCTTAATGCCCTTGTTCAAATAAGCCAACTCTCTCAAGCGTGCGGCAATGGTATCGAATTTAAATTCTGTAACCTTAAAAATTTCTTTATCGGGCAGGAAATGTATTTCAGTGCCGGTTCTGTTGGTGTTGCCGGTTTGTTTTACAGGGTATAGAGGCTTACCGATTTTATATTCCTGCTGAAATATTTTACCGTCCTTGTGAACTATAGCTTTAAAGGACTCCGATAAAGCGTTCACCACAGATGCTCCCACGCCATGCAATCCGCCCGATACTTTATAGGTATCTTTATTGAACTTGCCGCCGGCATGCAAAACGGTCATAATAACTTCAAGCGCCGATTTGCCTTCCTTTTTCATGATGTCGGTAGGTATGCCGCGCCCGTCGTCAATTACGGTGATGGAGTTATCTTCGTTTATATAAACATCAATGTTTTTACAAAACCCGGCAAGCGCTTCATCAATGGAGTTATCTACTATTTCATAAACAAGATGATGAAGACCGCGAACGCTAATATCGCCAATATACATGGCGGGACGCTTGCGAACGGCTTCAAGCCCCTCAAGAACCTGTATACTTTCTGCGTTATATTCCTGTTGCTTTTTTGGCACTTTTACTTCTTCCATTACGTTAGACATGTTAATTTTGACTCTAATTTTATGTGACGTAAAAATACGACATAACCGCCATATTTGCTAATAAAATAGGGCGTTCCGATAACATTTTACCAACAAAAATATTGTTGAAAAATTCATCTATTTTTGTGCCAATTGTCATGATTTTTGCCATAGCTATTCACTCTTAAACCAACTATTTTATGAAAAAGATAATAATAAGTTTATTATTGATAACCAATTCGTTATTTGTTTTTGCCCAAAAGCAACAACCCGCGCCAACTCCGCCGGACATGCCTATGGATACCAGCACCAAACTGATAACCTATATGGAAGTGGTGCAAACTCCCGGAGTGCAGGCGCCTGAATTATTTAAGCGGGCAAAAAAGTGGGTGTATAGTTTTTATAAAAGCCCATCCAGTGTTATTCAAACATTAGATTCTGTAAACAACGTTTTTGAAGGAAAGAGTACGATAATTATTGTGAAGACTTTAAAGGACGGTACTAAATCAACCAACACCTTTATGAATTATAGTATCACCATTAATTTTAAAGATGGCAAATACCGGTACAAAATAACCAACCTGAACCTAAAAGATTTAAGTTATCACCCGGCAGAAAATCTTACCACTGAAAAAGACCCCGCCACCTTTGCCTGGAACTGCCAGATATTGCAACAGACTGACGATTATATTAAAAATACTTTAATTGCCGGTCTTAAAAAGGCAATGTCAAGGGCGAGCAATGAAGCGAAATCGGATAACTGGTAGGTAGGAAGAATTTGAAAATTTTAAAATGAGACAATTTGAAAATTAAATGAGGATAAAACTTTCAGATAACGTTTGGGTGTAGCCCAAGTTGGTTTTTATTATTGTATGGTCATTTTTATTGCTTGTATTGATTTTTCTTAAAGCAAGCAAGCCATTGAGCACGAATGGATACATTTTTATACTATTATTTTTAGGGTTAGGTGCTATTTGTATTTATTTCTTTTATTCCCTGGGGATACCAAGTTGAATACGACGATGATTTTCTATATGTTTTTAAATCAGGACGAGAAATTAAAGTACCTCTTGAAAATATAAAAAAGGTCAGTTGTTCATGGGTGCCAGATTTTTGGGGTGTTAGGAGTTTTACATACTATTATTTCAACTTTATATACATTAGCTTTAACCGGGAAGTTGAAGGCATGAAAAAAATAACCTTCATCAAACAACCTGAAATTTCTTTATTGATCACTGTCATGGATAATTTTAAATTTTACAAGGATTTTAAAAATAAAATAAACGCTAGAAAAAACGCCAGTCATTTAAAGTAATTTTTAAATCTTTTAATCTTCAAATCTTATAATTGAATACCATTCTTGCCATAGAATCCTCCTGCGACGATACCGGTGCTGCTGTAATCCGGGAGGGGAAAATACTGTCTAATATTGTAGTCGACCAAAAGCTGCATGAAAAATATGGCGGAGTAGTTCCCGAATTGGCATCGCGCGAGCATTTGACATATATTATTCCTGTAGTTGATGAAGCGCTTAAAGTAGCGGATGTAAAAAAGGAGGAACTGAATGCCATTGCAGTCACCATAGGTCCGGGTTGATTGGCTCGCTTATGGTGGGGGTTTCTTTTGCAAAAGCAATGAGCTTAGTACTTAATGTGCCTTTTATAACCGTTAACCACATGCAGGCGCATGTGATGGCGAATTTTATTGATGAGCCGAATCCGCAATTTCCATTCTTATGCCTTACAGTATCGGGCGGGCATACGCAAATTGTTTTGGTTAATAGCATAACCGATTTGAAAGTAGTGGGAGAGACGCTGGATGATGCGGCGGGCGAGGCATTTGATAAAACAGCCAAGCTGCTTGGCTTACCTTACCCTGGTGGTCCTTTAATGGATAAAACGGCTCAAACGGGCAATGCTGCTAAGTTTAAATTCCCCGAAGGTAAAGTGGGCGGACTTGATTTTAGCTTTAGCGGATTTAAAACCGCAGTGCTCTATTTTCTTCGCGACCAAACAAAAGCTGATCCTGATTTTGTGAAAAATAACCTGAACGATCTTTGCGCTTCTATCCAGTCATCTATTGTTGCAGTCTTATTGAAAAAGATGACAAAGGCTGCGCTGGAATATAATTGCAACCAAATAGCGGTGGCAGGAGGGGTTTCGGCGAACTCTTTATTAAGGAAAGAGTTTCAAAAAGCCGCTGATAAACACAACTGGTCTCTTTTCATTCCCAAACTTGAATATTGTACCGATAATGCTGCTATGATAGCTATGGCAGCCCATTATAAATACCTGGCTAACGACTTTGCCTCATTAGACGCCGAACCAATGGCACGCCTGCCAATTTCCTGAGATATTTACTGTCTTTCTTAAAAACAAACCAAATGCAGGCATTTTTCGTATATAATCCCTTTTATCGGTAATCAAAATAACATTATTGGTTCTTTAACAATAAGTTACCGTGATGTTAAATGTCAAAAAAAAGTAACAAATCGTAAAATTTAGGTTTCATATTGGGTTACAGATGGCTTAAATTTGTTCAATTTTATGATATTATATGATATATGTCATAAAAAATCAAGATAAAATATTGTATAAATTTTTTATTCCTTTTTAATAAAAGTTATTACAATTAATAGAATTTCAGGCTTTTAGTAACAAAGCGTAAAAATTGGATTTGGGGTTAAAAAATCATTCGTTGAATTTTACATAAAAATTTAACAAAACTGAATTATAAGGCATAACTATACTTAATAACCGAAAATAAACATTTTGAAATTGAATCGCTATTTTATGAATAAAGAAAATATAGTGTCTGCAGTTATTATTCAGTCACAAATAAATATAAGTAGTTATGGCTAAAAACCACAGCTATCGGATTTTTGCACCGCGCGTATTGAAACTGTGCAGCTTAAAAGTAAAAAGCAGCAAATTCAATAACAAGGAAAACAGATAATAGCTCACCTCTTTCCATACGCCGCAAATCGCATTAAATGTAGTAGTATAAACGATCGTAATAAAAACAAATAAATAAAAATAATTTTATGAGGAATAAACTCTTACTCTCGCTTGTTACGGCAGTTGCGTTACTAATGATAACCGCAAACGGCTATTCACAAAATGTAGGAATAGGGCAGAATGCTCCTATAAGTAAACTTGATGTAAAGGGTAACCTCGTAGTAGGTGCCAGTTACAGCGGAACGGCAGCCCCAACCAATGGTGCAATTATACAAGGCAATGTTGGTATTGGTACAACTTCGCCCTCTGCGCTTTTAACTATCGGAACTTCATCGCCCGTAACCGTAGATAACAGACGGAAATGTAAAAATTTCTTCCCTAACTTCAGGAAATATTGTAATGACTGGTACAGGTGGCTTACTGGAGATTGTAGGAGCGCCTTCTGTAAGTAATACTTACCTGCAATGGAATGGCACTACATACACATGGGCAACAGCAGCGGCATCGCTGGCAAATCTTACACCGGGCACAGGTTTAACTGGCTCTGCTTATAACGGCGGTTCGGGGCAAACGTGGAGTGTAAGCTACGGAAGTACCTCGGGTACTGCTGTACAAGGAAATATTCAAATCACGGTCAACCCCAGTACAGGAATAAGCGGCGGCGGTACAATTACTTTAGGCAGTGGCGGATCAGTTACCTTAGCTAATACCGGCGTTTTAAGTATGGCAGTTACATCGCCAATAGTAAACAGCGGCACTGGTACGGCGCCTAATATTTCATTAGGAACTGTGGGTGTTGCAAATGGCGGCACAGGGCTTACTGCCTTTGGCGGAACTAACACAGTATTATATACACCCACTGCAAATAATCTTTCATCAATTACAACTGCCGATAATGGCGTACTAATAACAAGCGCAACAGGAGTTCCGAGCATTGGTACTACGTTACCTTCTACCGTACAGGGCAATATTACATCAGTTGGCACAATTACATCGGGAACATGGAATGGAACAACCATTGCAGTTGCTCACGGCGGCACAGGCTTAACAAGTGCACCTGCAAATGGTCAATTATTAATTGGAAATAGCAGTGGAGGTTATACTTTAGGCACTCTTACCGCAGGAACGGGAATAAGTGTCACCAATGCCTCAGGAAATATTACAGTGGCAAACACAGGTGTTACATCAGTGGGACTTGCATTGCCGGGCATATTTACAGTATCGGGTACTCCGGTAACCACAACGGGAACACTTACGGGAACGCTTGCAAGCGAAACTGCAAACACAGTATTTGCCGCACCCAATGGTTCAGCGGGAACACCCACATTCAGAGCATTGGTGAATGCCGATTTTCCTACCAGCGGAATAACCGCGGGAACATATAATAATGTGACAGTAAATGCTCAGGGAATTGCAACAAGCGGGAGTAATGTATCTTATTTAACTTCTGCAGTAACCTCGTTCAGCGCGGGAACATTATCGCCGGTATTTACCACGTCGGTAGCAACGGCAACAACCACTCCTGCCTTAACATTTACATTAAGTAATACACCAATAGGGTATTCTATATTTGGTGATAGCACGAGTACGGCAGGTAAGCCCTATTATTTTAGAAACTTAAACGTGAAAAATTTTAATAATGGCACAAACGCAAGCGCTACAACTTTTTTACGTGGTGACGGCACTTGGGCGACACCATCATCATCAACCGGATGGGCGCTTACCGGAAATGGCAGCACAACTCCCGGAACAGACTTTGTAGGAACAACAGACGGCAATGCTCTTGTATTTAAAACGGATGCTTTTGAAGGAATGCGCCTAACCAATGGCGGTGGCTCTGCATCGGGTAATGTGGTTATAGGCTCGGGAGAAGCTTCGTCAACTGTAGCAGGAGGTACGCTTCGTGCACCAAATGCCACGGGATCAAATCTTGTGGGCGGTACTTTAACTATTACTTCGGGTGATGGAACAGGCACCGGAGGTTCAGGAAATATTATTTTTGAAACAGCGCTTTCAGGTTCAAGCAGCTCCACTGCAAATACAATGGCGGAAGCTATGCGCATTGACTCGGCAGGTAATGTGGGTGTTGGAGGAGAGCACCCCGCTACACAACTTGATGTAAACGGCGATTTTGCCATGAGAAAAGGCGCTCTTATTACCGGAGCTACCGGTAGTAGCTATTCTATTACTCCCGGAGGTTATAGTTTTGTAGAGATACAATCAACGGGTGCATTTACTTTAACCACTATTAATGGCGGTGTGAATGGAAAAATGTTAGTAGTTTGGAGTTCATCAACTTCAAACATTATGTCAATCGGAACCAGTGGTAATATAGAAACCTATACCGGCGGTACCATGTCGGCAAGTTCCGGACAGATGACCATGGCTACTTTCATATATGATGTACGCACTTCCAAATGGCTATTGATAGCCTATCAGTAATAGTCTCATAAATTTTTTAATGAAAAGCCTCTTGATTCATCAAGGGGCTTTTTTATTTAATTATTTCATAATGGATAATTATAAGTGTATCTATATACTTATTAATAATCCTGTCACAAAACTTTACTATCTGTTATATAATAATAATCACTTCTGGCTGACTTTTGTGTCACGCTATTTGAAACTTTGTTGTGACTTTTTTTGCAATAATAATTCCCCCCGGAAAAAATTGTAATCCTGATTTTCACTCACATTTTTCATGCGGCGACAGTGATAAAAACAGAAAATAGTTATTAATTAAATTTTAAAACAAGTAGAAAACAATGCTTATTATGAAACGAATCTTACTTCAATCCGTAGCTGTATCATTACTGCTATTTATTTCAAGGTATTCCAATGCCCAAAGTGTTGGTATAAATAGCACCGGTTCAGCGCCCGATGCATCAGCTATGCTTGATGTATCAAGCACCACATCAGGTATGTTAATTCCGCGTATGACAGAAAACCAGCGCACTGCCATAGCCTCACCTGCAATTGGTTTGATGGTGTATCAAACTGATGATACAACAGGATTTTATTTTTATGATGGTTCATTATGGAACGTCGTATCAAAAGGGATAGGGTGGGGGCTTGCCGGTAATAGTGGCACTACACCGGGAACGGATTTTATTGGAACAACCGATGCCAATGATGTTGTTTTTAAAACAAACAGCAGCGAAAACATGCGGCTTGCTAATTCAACAGGCAACCTGGTGCTTGGTTCAGGAGATGGCACCGGCACCGTAAGCGGTAACACCTTACGCGCACCCAATGCTTCAGGCACAAATATTCCAGGCGCAGACATTACTATCACATCAGGAGACGGAACAGGTTCAGGCGGCTCGGGCAATCTTATTTTTATGACCGCTTCAGCTGGTTCATCAGGCACCGCTTCTAACACAATGGTAGAAAGGATGAGAATAAGCACTGCCGGTGCAATTACATTTGGCGGGGCATCAAATTATGGTGCATCGGGTAACGTATTTCAATCGGGCGGTAATGGAGCCCCTGCCTGGAATCCGATTACATTAAGTAATACCAATTCTGTAACCGGTACTCTTGCAGTTGCTAATGGCGGTACAGGTCTCACTACATTTGGCGGAACAAATACATTGTTATATACCGCTTCAGCAGACAATCTTTCTTCTATTGCGACAAGTAATAATGGCGTACTCATAACAAACGGCACAGGAGTTCCCGGCATTGGCACAACACTGCCTGCTGCTGTGCAAGGCAATATTACATCTGTGGGTACAATTACATCAGGAACATGGAACGGAACAACTATTGCAGTTGATAACGGTGGTACAGGATTAACCTCAGCTGGTGTTGAAGGAACAGTATTAACCGTAGTTGACGGCGTTCCCGCATGGGCAGCGCCGGCAACATCAGGCACGGTTACTTCAGTTAGTTCCGGTAATTTATCTCCTTTATTTACAACCTCAGTAGCCACATCAACATCAACTCCTGCAATTTCTTATTCGTTAACAAATGCAGGCGCAGAAACAATTTTTGGAAACAACACAGGTTCTTCCGCGGTGCCCGCTTACTTTTCACCATCTTTGGCATCAGCTTTATTTGCTGACCAGGGAACCACCACAACCATATTACATGGCAATGCCGGCGGCAATCCTTCATGGTCGCAGGTTGATTTAACAGCAGACGTCACAGGTACTTTACCGGTAACTAATGGTGGTACAGGTCTCACTACTTTTGGCGGAACAAATACAATGTTATATACTTCTGCAGCAAATACTTTATCATCAATCGCAACAGCTAATAATGGCGTACTCATAACAAGCAATACAGGAGTTCCGAGCATATCTTCAACCTTACCTATTGCTACTCAAACCAATATTACCGAGTTGGGCACAATTACAACAGGAACATGGAATGGAACAACCATTGCAGTTGCTAATGGCGGTACAGGATTAACCTCAGTTGGTGCTGAAGGAACAGTATTAACCGTAGTTGACGGCGTTCCCGCATGGGCAGCGCCGGCAACATCAGGCACGGTTACTTCAGTTAGTTCCGGTAATTTATCTCCTTTATTTACAACCTCAGTAGCCACATCAACATCAACTCCTGCAATTTCTTATTCGTTAACAAATGCAGGCGCAGAAACAATTTTTGGAAACAACACAGGTTCTTCCGCGGTGCCCGCTTACTTTTCACCATCTTTGGCATCAGCTTTATTTGCTGACCAGGGAACCACCACAACCATATTACATGGCAATGCCGGCGGCAATCCTTCATGGTCGCAGGTTGATTTAACAGCAGACGTCACAGGTACTTTACCGGTAACTAATGGTGGTACAGGTCTCACTACTTTTGGCGGAACAAATACAATGTTATATACTTCTGCAGCAAATACTTTATCATCAATCGCAACAGCTAATAATGGCGTACTCATAACAAGCAATACAGGAGTTCCGAGCATATCTTCAACCTTACCTATTGCTACTCAAACCAATATTACCGAGTTGGGCACAATTACAACAGGAACATGGAATGGAACAACCATTGCAGTTGCCAATGGCGGTACAGGACTCACTACTTTTGGTGGAACCAATACCTTGTTATACACCTCTGCTGCAAATACCCTTTCAGATATTGCAACAGCTAATAACGGTGTACTCATAACAAGCGCAGCAGGTGTACCAAGCATATCTTCAACAATACCTGTTGCCACTCAAACCAATATTACCGAGTTAGGTACAATTACAACAGGAACATGGACCGGAACAACAATTGCTGTTGCTCATGGAGGGACAGGGCTCGCTGCATACACTACAGGTTCTTTATTAGATGCATCAGCTGCCACCACAATAGGTCAAATAAACGATGTTGCTGCAGGTTCATATTTAAGAAGTGCAGGAGCCGGTAGCGTGCCTGCCTGGAGTACATTAACTTTACCTAATGCAGCTACAAAAGGAGACATTATGTATGCTTCAGGTGCAAATGCCGTTGGAAGTTTAACGGATGTGGCTGTTGGTAGTGTTTTACTATCAGGTGGAGTAGGCGCAGCACCAACATATGGAAAAGTTGCATTGGCAAGTGCGGTATCCGGCACTCTGCCGGTTGCAAATGGCGGTACAGGTTTAGCAACTACCCCAACAAACGGACAATTATTAATTGGAAATGCCGCGGGATATACTTTAGCTACTCTTACTGCAGGTTCAGGAGTAAGTGTTACCAACGCATCAGGAAGTATTACATTAGCAAACACAGGAGTCACTTCAATAACCGGAACTGCAAACCAGGTAGTTGCTTCAACTTCAACAGGCGCGGTTACTTTATCATTGCCTCAAAGTATTGCTACTAGTTCGTCGCCAACGTTTACAGGGTTAAATCTTAGCGGATTATCCGCATCTTCGGGTGTATATACTGATGGTTCAGAAAATTTAACGTCAACAATACCATCATCAGGAACATTAGGGTTCTGGACACTTACAGGTTCAGATTTATCCCCTTCAAGTACTTCTGATCTTTTAGGTATTGGAACAGCTTCACCGGGCGCGCATTTAGATATAGACAATGGTCATATAAAATGTGAGCAAACTACCGCTCCAACTATTGCTGTAACAACTCAACATGGCATTACTGCTGCAGCTGTTTCTGCTAACTCAACCGATATGGCGGGCAATATCACTACAACCGGCACAAACAATGCTGGTGGCTATACGCAATTAACTATAACTTTTAAAGGTGAAACTTTTAGTGTTGCACCATTCGTACAAATTACTTCTGCTAATTCAAGTGGTTCAACATGTTATTTCTACGTAACCTCAGGCACTACAAATTTTAGTATTTATTTTGAAAATGGCGGTGCTACTCCTTCGTTTAATTACCAGGTAATTGAATAAATACCTAGAAGATTAATAATTACTATAAAAGCCGCTCAATCGGGCGGCTTTTTATTTATATGTATATATAATTAGTAGTATTCTATACAGGCATTAAAAAATCCCGTCACAAATTAATAGAAGTAGTTACAGATAGAAATCACAACTATCGGATTTTTGCGGCGCGTGTATTGAAACATGTGCAGCTTTTAAGCATACCAGGCAGCATTCAATCGCAAGGAAACAACAGCCCACTCTTCCATACACCGCACACTGCATTAAATGCAGAAATAAAAAGCTTTGATAAATAACAACTAAATAAAATAATTTTATGAGAAACAAACACTTACTCTCACTTGTAATAGCAGCTGCATTATTAATGATAACTGCAACCGGCTATTCACAAAATGTTGGAATAGGAGAAAGTACTCCTGTAAGTAAACTGGATGTAAAAGGTAACCTTACAGTAGGCGCCGATTATAGCGGAACGGCAGCTCCAACCAATGGCGCTATTATAGAAGGAAATGTAGGTATAGGCAATTCTTTGCCTTCCGCACTTCTTACTATAGGAACTTCATCGCCCGTAACCGTTGACAACAGCGGAAATGTTAAAATTTCTTCCTTAGCGTCAGGAAGTATTGTAGTGACGGGCACAGGCGGATTACTTCAGCTTGTAAGTGCACCTGAAACAAGCAATACCTATTTGCAATGGACCGGCGCTGCATATACATGGGCATCAGCATCGGCATCACTGGCAAATCTTACAGCAGGCACAGGGTTAAGCGGTTCTGCTTATAATGGCAGTGCAGCACAAACATGGAGTGTGAGCTACGGCAGCGCTTCAGGTACTGCTGTACAGGGAAATACCCAAATCACAGTTAGCCCCGGCACAGGAATGAGCGGCGGCGGCACGATAACCTTAGGCAGTGGCGGAAGTGTTACTTTAACTAATACAGGTGTTTTAAGCACATCAGTTACATCACCAATAGTAAACAACGGCACTTCAACAGCACCTAATATTTCATTAGGCACCATAGGTGTTGCAAATGGCGGAACAGGACAAACTACTTATACAGTCGGAGATATATTATATGCATCTACTGCAAGCGCTTTAAGCAAGTTAAGTGATGTTGCCACCGGGAACGTTTTAATTTCAGGCGGCACAAGCACAGCGCCTTCATGGGGTAAAGTAGCCTTGGCAAGTGCAATATCAGGTACTCTTCCAATTGCAAATGGTGGTACAGATTTAGCAACCACACCGACAAACGGTCAATTATTAATTGGGAATGGCACAAATTATACTTTAGGCACAATTACTGCAGGAACAGGAATAAATGTTACTAATGCATCAGGAAGTATTACCGTGGCAAACACTGGTGTTACTTCAGTAGGACTTGCCTTACCAAACATATTTACAGTATCGAATTCACCGGTTACCACTACAGGAACATTAACAGGAACTCTTGCAAGCGAAACGGCAAACACCATATTTGCTGCACCCAATGGTTCAGCGGGAACACCCACTTTCAGGGCATTAGTTAATGCAGATTTACCTTCAAGTGGTGTAACTGCCGGAACATATAATAATGTGACGGTAAATTCGCAGGGCGTTGCTACCGGTGGAAGTAATATTAGTTATTTAACTGCGTTGCCCTATACTGAATATGATGCTACATTAACTCAAAGCGGAACATCAGCCCCCACAGCTACTGTTGTTTATAATAACACTGGTGGTACAATTACATGGACAAGGTCATCAACAGGTACCTATAAGGCTACGATAAGCGGTGCAACTTTTACAACAGGTTCTACAGTAGCATTAATATCTAACAATTACACAAGTTCAACATTAGGTATAAATACTACCGCTTTAACAAGTACTACCGTAATAACAATTAATTCACTTACATATAGTAGCTTTAATATGTCTCTTACTGATGGTGTTTTAAATAATACATCTATTAAAATACAAATATTTTAATTTAGCACCCGTGTAGATATTCTTAAGAAAACTAATTATTCATTCTAAAGCCGCTCAATTGGGCGGCTTTTTATTTATATAAGTATAGCGGTCAACGATTTAAAGCGGGTATAAGATTAAATATTCTTAACAGGTAAAACACCGATGCTATAGCAACGCCAATGGCAAGAATAATTAACATGTAGACTATTTTCTTTTCTGTTTTCCGGTGAGCCATTTCCATATTATAAAGGCGTTCCTCGTCGCGCGATAAATGCTCATAGCCGCCTTTAAGATTCAGCATTTGTCCTTTAACTGTTATTGAATAAGCAATAACTGTATTTGACAGATCTGCTTTAACAAACCCGTCTTCAATAAGCTGGTTCAAAATATCAGATAATTCAGCAGGGGTGGTATCAATGGAATATTTTTCAGCAATAAGTTTTAATATCTGCTCTGCCGTAATTTGTTGTTTTGCAAAAGGGCTGAGGGTTAGAAATTTTAAAATTTCATCCAAACTTTCGTAAGGATTTAAATCTTTTCCGTTTTTTTTCATACTTGCGCTTCATATTGTTTTTACCGGACAAATATAATAACAAATTAAAAAAGAATATCACGTAAAAAACGAAACCATTAATCTCTAATACAATTTTAATAGGTTAATCGCACCACTTTGAAAAAGCAGTGAATAAACAATCGTGAAACTTTAAAGAGTGATGTCAGCCGTATTCACCACTTCAAATTCCTCAAAATCTTCACAATTAACGGAGATAAGTTTTATGCGGGCATAGCCGGTGCCTTCTTTAAGCTGCTTGATATTAAGCACCTGGTTCAGGTGCCCGTATATGGAATTGGATAAAGTCATACTCGAGCGCTTGGTAGCCATCCAGCCATAAATAGGATGAGGGTCATTTAAGAACTTTATTCGTATTATTTGCGCCTTTGGCAGATCGTAGAATTCGTTTAAGTTGACTTGCATAGTAGTTGTTTTTAGCTCAGAACTCTATAAAGATAGTCAATTAAAACGATAATTTCCTATATATTTTATCATGCTATTTACTTTGCATTAATTTTTACCAGGTAAGCAGAACTGCCAATAGTTTTAAACGTTTTTAATATGGGAATATGATCACGGTTAATTCGGTTAATAATATAAGTTTCATCAATAGGTTGAACAGAAGAAAATAACACCCAAACTTCACCTTTCAATTTGTTAATTTCATCAAAACAGTTCTCATTTTTATCGCCATTCAGGTTAAGCGTTCCCCAAACCAGGTCTTGTTTAAACGGTATACGGTTCACTCTCGCATAATAACCCGCCGCTGTTTCTGCGCCCGAATAAACATATATCTTTTGTCCCGCTGATTTATTGGAGTTAATAAAATCAATACTCCTGGTAATTTCTTCTTTCCAAAAAGGATAATGTGTATTCACTAATTGTGCGATGATACTATATACTAATAGCATCAGCAAAATTGCCACCCCATAAATTGTAATACGTTTTCTTAATAGTTGCACCAGCTCAACAATGCCGATAGATAGTGCCGGTGTAATAAATGCAATTAAGTAAAGTATAAGCCTTACTTCAAACGGGTATTGTTTAAACCCTGAAAGAATAAAATGGACCGCTAATGGAAATAAAAGAAGGAATAAGAACAAACGTTGTTTTTTTACAATAAAAATCGGGATGGATAAAAGAAAAACAGCCGAAAACGGGAATGAATAAAATTTAAAGACAGATAAAAACTTTTCATACATCCAAACCCAAAAACCGGTAGAAAAAATTTGAAACGGCATAAAATTACCTTCCCACCACCAGAGCATCCAGTCCCGAAGAGGGTTATGATAGATAAAAAACCGGTAGTAAACTAAAAATGAAATTGTCCAACAGGCAAATGCAATTAACAGCAACCACTTTCTGAAAATAGACACCCGGTATTTTAGCAGGTAATAAACACCGATAGTAAATAGCACCAATATGGCTACATTTGACATAAAAATTAAAACCGTGCCAACAACAGCCAGCAGAATATATCTCTTATTTTCATTAGCCAAAAAAGCCGGATTAAATACCAGGTTTAAAAGACATAATGCGCAAAAAACATCGCTTTCATATTGTTTGGTTTGATTGGAATAATCAATCAGAACAGGGGATGTTGCAAAAAGGAAAAGCG
The DNA here is from genome assembly GCA_963770495.1 of Chitinophagales bacterium. GTDB lineage: Bacteria > Bacteroidota > Bacteroidia > Chitinophagales > CAVYQA01 > CAVYQA01. The sequence continues at coordinate 174,691 of CAVYQA010000005.1, forward strand.
CTAGTAATGCCGTAACAGAAATACCTGAAATTTCCCTGGTTAACCTGTATATTAAAGGCAAGCTTAGTAAGCCGCATATAAGAGGAAATAAGCGCAGGCTGAATTCTGAATTGCCGAATAAAATTATGTTAACCTTTTCAATAAACAGAAAAAACACCGGCGCCGCCTGCTGGTAATCCAAAGGTTGAAGAAGCCCGGCAAAATTTCTGTCGGTAATATTTAACGCAATTGAGACCTCATCCCAAAATAAACTCCGGTTTAAATAATAGGGGATTAAACGCAGCACAATTCCCAACAATAATAATGTATAATAAACAGGTTTTACCGGAAATTTGTATTGATTTTTTGTTGAATTGATTGCACTACTACTTAACATAACCTGATATATCGGACAAAACTAAGCAAAACGACTAAAATTGCATATCAGTTAATAATCAGCAACTTAGCTAATAATCTTGTCCTATAATGTACGTAAGGTTATGTTATGCAACGTATTGATTATTAAACTGTTAGCCAGAGAAAAAGATAAAAAAGATAACCGTTACCAAATTGGTAATTGTGTAGAGGGAAAGGAAAAATTGGCACAACCTAACGGCAGCGTTAGGACAGAAAACGGTTTTGAAAAAACCGAATGGGGTATTAATGATATTAAAGAACTTGCTTATAAAGTAAGACCCAAAAAGTATGAAAATTTATCTATTGATGAGTTTGTTTCGCTTTTAGAAAAGAATCAGTATGCAAAGTTGTAAAACATCTGACAAATGCAATAGTCGTGACACTAAAGGAAGTGCGTATTGGGTTTTATTTGGAGCTTTTTTTAGTCTGCTCGGTCAAGATAGGGTTGGTAAAACCTTTAAATCACCTCAAAAATGACCATAAAAAAGGACAAAACCAAACAAAAAAGCAAAGTAAACATTAATCCATTAAAATATGGTGTTAAGTACAAAATAGTAGACGAAAGGGGATATAATAAAATAGAGCGATTGTATTATGATGCATTCGGGCTTTTAAAAAGAAAGTATCCTGACCCTGAAACTCGTACTAAAAAAATAACCAAATTACTCACACCTCTTTATTACGAATTGCTTTCAATTGTAAGCGTTGTTTACGAACCGGATAGGTAGGGATAACTGGAATAAGGTTCATTTCAGTTAAATATAAAATAAGATGATATTCCTCATTACCAATAAATAAAAAAGAAGTTCTATTTTTCCTGCTTAATTCATAAGGTAACTGCACAAATATTTTTTCATTATCGCTATTACATAAATAAACAGTGCCTGTTATTTGTGAATAAAATGGTTTTTTATTTTTACCTATTGATTTTACGTATTCGCCATTATCTGATTTGAAAATCCATATTTCTTCTTCATCTGGAGATTGCCATTTACAACTTAATAACCACTCGTTAGTTGCTAAAAGAAAATCATTTTTTAATTTACTATCTGTCAACATCTGAATAAATATTATCAGTTTCCATTTCTATATTATTTGATGTGGTTGCTATATAAGTCAATAACTTTTTATTTTCTTTTTCTTGATGCAAAGTCAAAGTATTGATAATTGAAAGATAAATCACTCCAACAAGTATGAGTGATAATAAATAGGGTATGAGTTTATTCATAACATGGTATATTTTAACGCCTCAAAAGGCGTGGAGCGAAGATTTTTAATTAACCTTTAAATTTTCCTTTTTGAGCGCAGCTACGTTACTTAACTATAACCGTAATTATAGGACAAGACGGTGCATTTGCGCCAAGCGGCAAAAAATGCCTCTCTTCTAAATAAAGATTTTTTGCCGCTTGGCGCAAATGTAATAAATTTTCCAATAGGATAATAACACAAAACGTTTCATGCCCGCACTACTTAACATAATATTTCACTATAAGAATACTAAAAATTTGCTACCTTGCAATCAGTTCAAAACGTTTTTGTTATGAAAAAATTACTAAAGAAATTTATAGTCTTGTCCTATAATTAATATTATGTTAAGTAGTATAGAGTCGGCGAGATTCGAACTCACATCTGATCCTTCGGTGAACCGATTTTATCCATTAAACTACGTCTCTGTAATTTTAACATGTATCTCCCCTTTTGAAAGCTAATATAATAAATTTTTGAGTAGGACGACCTATTTAAATATTCACCATCCGAAAATATTTTTTATTATTACAGGTCACTACTTACAGAGTTCAGATTTCTGCTATATTAAATAGCTACAAACTGTCCACTCCTACAGAGCTAACGAGCTATATTCTAGCTAAAGACTACAAAAGTCTTGAAGACTTTTGTAGTCTAAATTTGCACAACATATCAAAGAACAATTATTTTATTGCCACAAAATTATTGAGTAAATAAAAGCGGAGTAGAAAGTTGGGACAGAAAGTTTATACTCATACTAAATTTCACCCCTTAATTTTGTTTTGTTTATATTTTATTATATTTGATGCTATATATTCTAAATTTTAATAAATTAAATTTTTTATCATGAAAACTATCATTCACACCTTCATTATATGCATTCTTTGCGGATTTTTAATTAATTCTTCCTTTGCACAGAATAGTAATCCATTACCGGATAATGCTTCTTTTTTGACAGGTAACTGGACAACAACTAAAGATTTGCTGCATACCTCTTCCGGCAAAACCAAACAGGGCACTAATTATCATTACAAATTTAAGGTTGATACCGTTGGGTATATTTCCTGGACAGGTAGCAGCCCCTATAGTTATAATTCCGGTATGGGTAATGATTTTAACACTTTTAAATTTAAATGGTCATATTCTAAAAGCGCCGGTACTTTAAAGATTGTTTTATCGAAGAAGATAACTGAAATCTGGCACCTGGTTAATGTAACTAACAGCTCTATTGATATGGTTTTATATCAAGATGCTGCTGATAGTAAAGATGGCTCAACCCCTCAAATAAAAGAGGAAAGATGGTTATCAAAAAATTAAAATATTCCGTCTAAGCCGTGTCTCGAATCTAAATGTCTAAAACATCCAATAATCTAAGCTCTCACTTCCCCAAAGCATCAATTTCCTTTTGTATGTCTGCCGCTTTAGCATCCTGCTTAGTGCGGGTATAAACTGCATTAAGCGCCCTCAGGGTTGCCATATCTTTTGGATCCGTTTTGTGGGCTTTCTCAAATTCCGGTATTGATTTTTCATACAGCGAATCACTCTGCTTTCCAAGCGCATCATATTTTTTGTCGCCTAACGCAAGGTTCTGCCGTTGTTTGTCTATTGCCACACCCTCGTTAAAATACAATGCACCCAGGCTGTATTCCGCATCCACGTAATCCGGTTTTAATTCAATCGCTTTCTTATATGCCGTTTCCGCATTTGCCAGGTCACCCTTTTCCTTATAACAAATTGCCAGGTTATAATAAAACCCGGCATTACTCGGTTCAAACTGAATAGCATTTAGCAGCCCGGTAATTGCCTCGTCAAATTTCTTTTGCCCCAATGCAATGTTCACACTGGTTATTATAAAAGCTTCGTCTTTAGGTAAAGCCTGCTCGGCTTTTTTTAAAGACGCTATTGCCGACGCCGTATCTTTTAATGCTAATTCGGCATTAACTAATGATATAAAAACATTGTGAGGCATGGTGGCATATCTTGAAGTGCCGTTATAAGTAAAGCCGCTGAGTTGCTGGAAAAGCATCTTTGCCGAATCCATATTTTTATTCATCTGGTCCGAATAAGCAACCTGGAACATTGACAGCGTATCTAAGTCCTTCTGTCCGTAATTTGCACGAAGAAAATTTGAAACGGCAAGCGATTTTAAAAAATCAGCATGTGCACTAACGTAATCATTTTTATTAGCAATTTTTACCCCTGCATTAAAATAATCAATCCTTAGCCGCGCCAGTTCAATTGTTATTTTATCGGTATAATCCTTTTTAGTATCCAGTGGCGCTGCCTTCTGGTAAGATTCAAATGCCACATCAAAATAACCCGGGGCAGCTGGTTTGGTGGTATCTTCAGCCATGCTTTGATAAATGAAGCCCGGTAAAACCAGGTTTTGGCTTTCTGGCTTGTACCTTCATCGGCAGCAGCTAAATCAATATATTTTTGAGCCAGGGTATACTCACTGTTATTAAGATAATTCTCCGCACTTTGAACATTAGCATTCTGGCTAAATGTCCGTGAAAATGCAAGTATACCTATAATTAAAATTAATGTTTGCTTCATAAATAGCTGTTTTTAAGATACATATAAGTAGTTAGCTAAATTAAAAAATACTGCTGTCCTTCCGGGATATAAAACATCACATATCAATTACACACAAACCCAAACTCACACCTAATCATTCCTTATTAAATATATCTCCCTGTCCATCGTCTTCGCCGCCTTCTTCACCGCCCATATTCGCTTCCGGCTGCTCGTTAATTTTAGCCACTGCCGCAATCTCATCGCTATCATTTAACCGTATCAAACGAACCCCCTGTGTGGCTCTTCCCTGCACCTTAATATTCTTAACCGACATTCTAATGGTAACTCCGCTTCTGTTTATTATCATAAGGTCGTTATCATCCTTCACTTCCTTAATAGCAATAAGCTTACCCGTTTTGGGTGTAACGTTTAATGTTTTAACTCCTTTTCCTCCGCTGGTGGATTACACGGTATTCATCAATGCCGGTGCGTTTGCCGTAGCCCTTCTCGCTCACCACCATTATAGTTGCCGTTTTATCATCCTTATCAATGCAAACCATTCCCACTACCTCGTCATTTTTACTGTCAAGATTTATGCCGCGCACCCCTGCCGCCGTTCTGCCCATGGCGCGAACATTACTTTCATTAAAGCGAATGGCTTTGCCACTCTTAACCGCAATCACCACTTCGCTGGTGCCGGTGGTCATCTTCACCTCCATCAAATGGTCGTTCTCGCGAATATTAATGGCGTTAATACCCGATGCGCGCGGGTGTGAATAATCTTCCAGCGTTGTTTTCTTCACCACACCGTTCTTGGTGCAGAAAATTATAAAATTATTTTTCAAATAATCTTCTTCCGTCAAATTCTTCACATTAATAAATGCCTTTATCTTATCATCGCTCGGCATATTAATAAGGTTCTGTATAGCTCTGCCCTTTGCTGTTTTATTGCCTTCGGGAATTTCATACACCTTCAGCCAGTAGCAACGCCCCTTTTCAGTAAACAACAACATATAATTGTGTGTATTTGCCACAAAAAGGTATTCTATAAAATCCTCGTCACGCGCGCTGCCGCCAATGGCGCCTTTGCCTCCCCTATTCTGCCGGCGATAGCTCGTTAAGGTGGTGCGCTTTAAATAGCCAAGGTGCGATATGGTAATCACCACATCCTCCTCCGGTATAAGGTCTTCAATATTTATATCTTCCGTTGTGCGCTCTATTTTTGTTCTACGCTCATCGCCGTATTTGGTTTTTATATCCTGCATCTCATCCTTAATCACATCATAGCGCAATTTCTCATCGGCTAAAAGACTCTTGTAATAATCAATCATCTTCATCAGTTCCTTGTATTCCTGTTTCACCTTTTCGCGTTCCAAACCGGTGAGGCGGCGCAACGTCATATCCAGTATTGCCTTTGCCTGAATCTCGCTCAGCTTGAATTTCTTCATCAGTTCGTCGCGCGCTTCATCGGGCGTTTCCGAGGCGCGAATCAGTTTTATAACGGCATCAAGATTGTCAATAGCAATTAATAAGCCTTCTAAAATATGCGCTTTCTTCTCCGCTTCAGCTAAATCATACTTGGTGCGGCGAATGAGCACATCCATGCGGAAGTCAATGAACAACTGCAACATGTCTTTCAGGTTCAACAGCCGCGGGCGTCCTTTATCCAGGCACACATTATTTATACCGAACGAGGTTTGCAGCGAGGTGTAAGTATACAACTGGTTCAGCACCACATTAGGAATAGCATCGCGCTTCAGTTCATACACAATGCGCATTCCGTCCCTGTCGCTTTCATCGCGTATTTCGGCAATGCCATCCAGTTTTTTATCAGCCATCAGCTCATACGTTTTCTGGATGAGCTGCGCCTTATTCACCTGGTATGGTATTTCAGTTACTATAATGCGCTCTTTGCCGTTCTTCAGCGTCTCAATATCGGCTTTGCCGCGCACCACCACCTTGCCCCTGCCGGTTAAGAAACCTTCCTTCACACCATCGTAGCCATATATAATGCCGCCTGTTGGAAAATCGGGCGCCTTCACAAATTTCAACAGCTTTTCAACAGGCAATTCTTTATCGTCAATCAAAGCCACCAAACCATTGATGACCTCTGTTAAGTTATGAGGCATCATGTTTGTTGCCATGCCCACGGCAATGCCGCTCGCGCCGTTTATTAATAAGTTGGGCAGCTTGCTGGGCAGTACAATCGGCTCATTTAAGGTATCGTCAAAGTTTAACTGAAAATCAACCGTCTCTTTGTCAATATCTGCCAGCATTTCCTCGGCAATACGCTGCAGGCGCACCTCGGTATATCGCATGGCTGCGGGCGGGTCGCCATCCACGCTGCCAAAGTTTCCCTGTCCGTCAACCAGCGGGTAACGCAGGGTCCATTCCTGTGCCATACGCACCATTGCCTCATACACGCTGCTGTCGCCGTGCGGGTGATACTTACCCATCACCTCTCCCACTACCCTTGCACTCTTTTTATAGGCTTTATTGTAGTTATTGCCCATCTCATTCATACCAAACAACACGCGGCGCTGAACGGGCTTTAACCCATCGCGCACATCGGGAATGGCGCGGGAAACAATAACCGACATCGAGTAATCAATGTAGGCTGTCTTCATTTCTTCTTCTATATTTATCGGGATTATCTTCTCCCCTCCCAGGGGAATTTTCTCATCTGCCATAAGCTAATTTAAAACGATTTTTAAGACCCCAAAGTTACAGAAGAGAACCCATTAATTACAGCATAAAATAGGTGGTTTTGTAATATGTGGACAACATGTTAGTAAGGTGGAAAAGGGTAGGTTAAAAGTCAAAAGTCAAAGGTCAAAAGTTTTGCAATACATACGGTTTGGTTTTGCTTTAAAACAGTGTTTGGTTGCCCGCATTTTTTTAGTTAATTGATTATAAGGCAATTATTCAAAACAGGGCAACCAAGGAGTTAAAAGCTGCGTGCAAACATTTAGTATTCCAGTCTTTTCAAATGTGCCGGCAGTTATTTCAAAGAACAATTAGTTGGTTACTCACCCCCAAACGCTCATTCCCTAGTGCCCCTCTCTCCGGAGAGAGGGGCGTTGAGCTTTGAGCAGAGCAGGTGAGTCACCAAAACAAAATTAGCTGCTAAGGAAATGTGGTTTGAAAAGTTGGGACAAGAAGTTTGGGTGGGTTCAAAGCCGTGGTTGGTGTTTGCGTAGGTAATAAGTAAAGCCCACCAACCACTGAAGCGGAGGTTTTAAGTGATTATTATTTATGGGAAATAGTATTGGCTTAGCTGCGGTGGCAGGTGGGCTTTACGGTTGGCTTTGCTTAACACCTGCCACGGCGGAAAACCACCCCACCTCTGCAAAATGCTCTGTCCCCTCGTTACTCACTTTAAATTATTTTTAATTGTGTTCGTGATCCGCAAAGCGGATTGAATAAGGAGGGGAATAAAAAAAATAAAAAATCATAGTAATCCTTTAATCACAATAATCTGCCTGCATCCCACAAGGCGGGAACAGTTCAGACAATTTTACCCAACAAAGTTAAATTAATATAAAAAAATAGCACTATACGACTGTTATTGTTTACATTTGTAAATGAATCAGAAAAAAAAGAATAAATAAATTTATGCGTACAAACACAAAATAATTATTAGTTAACCTTAAAAACATAAAATTATGGAAACGCAAATTCTTACAAATCTGAAAAAAAGTATTAAGCATTGGTATCTTTCGCTGATAGTCGGAATTATTTTTATTGCGGTGGGGATATGGGTGTTTCTTACACCCGTCAGCTCCTATATCACCCTGGCAATATTATTCGCCGTTATGTTCCTGGTTACGGGAATAATCGAGATATCGTTTGCCATTGGTAACCGCAAGGAATTAAGCAATTGGGGATGGACGCTGGCAGTGGGAATTATTGATTTGCTGGTAGGCATTTTGCTTGTTGCACAACCCGGTATTTCGATACTTGTTCTGCCCATCTATGTGGGTTTTGCCGTTATGTTCCGCTCAATATCGGCTATCAGCTGGTCGGTTGAATTAAAAAACCTGGGTGTGCTGTCATGGGGAAATTTATTGGCTGTCGGCATTTTAGGATTGCTGTTTTCCTTTATTCTTCTTTGGAATCCGATGTTTGCCGGTATGACCATCGTTGTTTGCACCGCTTTGGCTTTTATCTTTATCGGTTGTTTCTATATTTATCTGTCTGTGAGGTTAAGGAAACTTTCTAAAATCGTTTAACGCATTTAGATTTTTCAGCATCAGCCGGGTATAATTTTTTTCAAACAGTGGTTTTGCAATATCCCTGAAAACAGGGAACCTAAACCCCCTGCCATGCTACCCTCTAACTCCCTAAAGGGAGAACCGCTTGGCTAAGTCCCCTTTAGGGGATTATTGTTTCACAATCTTCACACTCTCTGTTTTAGATTGGTTATTTGAAATGGTGAGAATATAAGTACCTGTGGGTATAGTTGAAAAATTAAGTTTCTTTTTTGTGTCGGCATCCGAGTAAACTTTTTCGTGGCTTAAAAAGCATTTAACCAATTTCCCTGATGTGTCATATAAATTAATAGTGAGGATTTCATTGGTAACCGGGAAAGTTTCACTGGTTGTTTTATACTCAAGTGTTAACGAATTGCGAACCGGGTTGGGGTAAGTGATTGCGGAAGAATTAGAAGAAAGGACAAGCCTTCCCAGTATGATAAAATTATTTACAAATTTACGTTCTATGCCGCTTTTAGGATGTTCGCCGGGCTCATATGAAATCATATCAATAGACGTATCGGTTATGTGAATGAATTTCCAGTAATCCGGTTTATTCTTCTCAAAAACAAGTTTTAAAACAGAATCGCCTGCAGAATAACTCCACGTGAAATCAACATCACCGCCGGCATCACCGGCATCCCAGAACTCCTCCCCAGTCATATCGGGCTTGAAGGTATATTCAAACCAGGCGTAGTCCATATCCGGTTTTCTTTTGCCGGTTTTAAAATTGACATTAAATACGGAATCAGTCTGCCCAACACCCGGCAATAGATGGAGCAGAAGTTGGTTGCTTAATTTGCGCTTGTGAGAAATTCACCGGTAAGCAAAAAGTTAAACAGGCAATAGAAAAGCAGGTGAACTTTCTCATTCGTTTTTATTCTTTCACCAACAAGATAAGACGTTAAAGATACCACAAACGAGGCAGTTGCAAAGCTGAACTATCAGAAACTATATTATTTATGTTTAGTCATATCGGCAAGATTATTTTTTGCCAAAACAAAATCAGGGTCGCCATCTAAGGCATCCTGGAACGCCTGTTTAGCTGCATCATTTTGTTTAAGGCTTTTTGCAATTACACCGCGTATATTCAAGAACCGCTGCCTTATAAGGCACCTTTTGTTGTTGTCCTTGCCCAACCGTTAGCACAATTGCCTGGCTGGAAGAATTGGGGTCGGCAATCACCTGGTCAATCGTTTGATTGCATTCGTCAACACGCCCCAGAGAAAATTGTATAGAGGCAATTTGGTAAAGCTGAAACAGGTTATGAGTTTTTGCATAAAGTTTTTGGTAATAACTTAACGATTCATTAAGGTTATTTACATTTTGGTCGGCAGTGGCTACCAATCCCATCATTTGAGCATCATCAGGATGTTTAGCAAGAACTTCTTTGCCAAGAACAATGACCTGAAAATATTGTCCTTGTTTGTAATATAAATTGGCTAAGGTATCTTTATAGGAAACGGCATTAGCAGTGTCATTCATCCACATGTGGTAAATAGCGTTGGTGGCTGCAAAGTAATCGCCATAAGTCATAGCTAACTTATACACCTTTTTGTAATGGTTAAGCTGCGCTAATTTGGTATTGGATTTACAACTAATAATAACTGTAGTTGCTGTAATAACTAATAAAATGTACTTTAATTTCATAATTTTCTTTTTACTATTTTTAATTTTTAAATGGCTGCAAATATAATTATTATACAGTTAATAAGCCGATTTTAAATTCACATAGTGTCTAATTTACTAAATTACGTGCTACAAAATCCGAATTTGTAGGTAGCCACAATCTTTTACTAAACCTAAACCTAACAAGTAGTAGAATATTTAAGAGCGGAACGGTTTTACTTTGCTATTAACCAATGGGAAAATGAATTACAAACTTCCGGCTATCCAATAATGAATAATTTAGTCGTTATGCTAACGCTTTCTTTTTTACACTATTACTTTTCAATATACTCCCCCATGCAATCATATAGCCTTTAAAATTGCGGTAGTTAATTTCAAAGCTTATCTCCTCTCCTGCTTTTGAAAGTAATCCCTTTATACTTCCTTCGGGTTTATAATTAAAGGGAAGAATTTTTAAATGGTCTTTAAACTCTAATCCTTTTCTGCCGTAAATTTTATACATCACTTCTTTAGCGCACCAGTAAATGTGCAATTGCTCATTCATGTTTTGCCCGTTCAGTTGCTGTAATTCTTCATCAGATAAAAACTTAGTTTTTATTTTTTCTATCCGGTGGTCGAGGCGTTCAATGTCCAATCCCAGTTCTATTAAAGAACTGATTATTACTCCTCCCAGTTGATGAGAGTGTGAAATGGAAATTGTAAGTTTAGCATCTTTAAAATAGGGCTTACCAAATTCATCATACTGAATGTGATGATTTGTATTACCTGCGAAATAATGTTGCAATATTAACCGCACAGCCAGCCATTGTTTGCGGCGCGGCTCATGAGAGAATGTGTTATATAAATTCCCCTCTTCCTCATTAAGTGTTACATTGGATTTTAGCCAATCTGTATTTTCGGTAATATCCCACACTAATAACCGTGTGTTTTCAGGAAGAGATTGGTCTAATAAAAGTGGCATAGCTCAAAATTAGAATGTAAAAGTATTAAAGATGTATTTTTATTGTTCTTTAAATAAAAAATGACTGTTTCAGTAGAAAAGAAAATACAATTTGAAGGGCATAAAGGCTCTGTTTACGCGCTTGCTCATTCTGATAAAGCAAATATATTTTATTCGGGTGGCAGCGATAATATCGTTCTTCAATGGGATATAACTAACCCGCAACTCGGAGTTATCCTGGCAAAGACCAATGGACAAATTCTCTCTATACTTCACCATAAAACCACCAATCATTTATTTATTGCCACAATGAACGGCGGTTTTCATCTTGTTGATTTAAATGAGAAAAAAGAACTGCATTATATTATTTACGAACAGTCCTCCATATTCAATTTACAATCGTTTCAAAATGAAAGCAAGGTATTAGCCGCCTCAAAAACGGGCACTCTTTCCTTATGGGACGACGCTAATCTCCATTTATTATCAGAAAAAAAACTTAGCACTGAAAGCATTCGTTCCATTGCTATTTCACCCGATAAAAATACAATCACAGCCGGCAGCAGCGATAGTAAAATTTATATATTGGATACAAAATTTAATGTGCTTAAAGAACTGGAAACACATTCATCATCCGTATTCTCACTTGCATTTTCACCCGATGGTAACTATTTACTCTCCGGTTCACGAGATGCCCAATTAGCTGTTTGGGATGTGGTAAATGGATTTTCTCTTCTACAAAAAATACCTGCACATCTTTATACCATAAACCACATTGTTTTTCATCCTAAAGGCGAAATTTTTGCTACAGCATCACGTGATAAGACCATAAAACTATGGAGCACCAATGATTTTAAGCTGTTGAAAGTAATAGACCGCGAACGCCTTGGCGGACATTCACATTCTGTTAATAATTTACTGTGGGTGGAAAACGGTAAATATCTAATTTCGTGCGGCGATGATAAATTAATTATCGCCTGGAGTATAACTTTTGAATAACAAACGCTATGATTCTTACCGACCAAAAAATTTTAGAAGAAATTAAGAAAGGAACTATTGTGATTGAGCCCTACCGTGATGATTGCATGGGCACTAACTCCTACGATGTTCATTTGGGCAAATATCTTGCTACATATATAGATCACGTTCTTGATGCTAAAAAGCATAACCTGATAGAGCATTTTGAAATACCACCGGAAGGGTTCATTCTTCAACCCGAAGTATTATATCTCGGTGTTACGGAGGAATACACCGAAACACATAAACACGTGCCTTTCCTCGAGGGCAAATCAAGTGTGGGGCGCCTAGGTATTGATATTCATGCCACAGCAGGTAAAGGTGATGTTGGTTATTGCAACACCTGGACATTGGAAATCTCCGTCTCTCAGCCCGTTCGTATTTATGCCGGAATGCCCATCGGGCAATTGATTTATTTTGAAATTTCAGGAGAGGTAAAAAATCCCTACAACAAAAAATCGAACGCCAAATATACCGGGCGCACTATCAAACCCATTGAATCTATGATGTGGAAGAATTCGTTTTAAATAACATTATCTTTTTTCTATATAATTAGCCGTATTACCCTTCACACCACTAAACGTGTTATAATAAACTGTGCTCCCACCCTTAGTGTCAGGTGATTGAGTTACAGCTTTAACAACTTCTGTTTTATGAGTTGTATGTATCATTGCCGTACCATTTATATGAGCCAGAACCGGGGCAATAATTAAAGAAACAATAGCGCTCAACTTTATAAGAATATTCATTGAAGGACCTGAAGTATCTTTAAACGGGTCACCAACGGTGTCGCCGGTTATAGAGGCTTTGTGCGGCTCGCTGCCTTTGTAATACATTTGCCCGTTCACTTCAATACCTTTTTCAAAAGATTTTTTGGCATTATCCCACGCGCCACCTGCATTGGATTGGAAGATAGCAAGTAATACACCGCTAACCAGCACACCTGAAAGGTAACCGCCAAGCACTTCGGGATTAAATGCAAAACCAACAACACAGGGAATAACCAAAGCCAGCACCCCCGGCAATATCATTTCACGGATAGCGGCTTTGGTTGATATTTCTATGCACCGCTGGTAATCCGCCTCCACGCCTTCTTTACCTTCAAGCAAGCCCGCAATTTCTTTAAACTGGCGGCGCACTTCAAGCACCATGGCGTTTGCCGCGCGACCAACTGCGCTTATGGCAAGCGATGAAAACAAATACGGTATCATAGCGCCAATCAATAAGCCGCCCAACACTTCAGGATCGGAAACGTTGATGCCTTTTAAACCTGTGATTTCTTTAAACGCCGCGAAAAGTGCAAGCGCCGTCAATGCTGCCGAAGCAATGGCAAAGCCTTTCCCGATTGCTGCCGTGGTATTGCCCACTGAATCGAGCACATCGGTGTTGGCGCGAACCTCTTTGGGCAAACCGCTCATTTCAGCTACGCCGCCCGCATTGTCGGCAATAGGACCGAAAGCATCAATAGCTAATTGGATACCGGTGGTTGCCATCATTCCCGCTGCCGCCATTGCAGTTCCGTATAATCCGCCAACGAGATAGGATGTGATGATTCCGGCTGACAAAACAATTGCCGGCAATGCCGTGCTCATCATACCCACGCTTATACCTGCAATAACATTTGTAGCCGAGCCGGTTGCGCTTTGACGCGCTATTTTAAGCACGGGTCTTTTCCCTATGGCAGTATAATATTCTGTAATAAGACTAATAAGAGTGCCAACAGCCAGCCCGATAAGAACTGTAAAAAATATAAGGTTAGGAGTATAAATGGTAGCGCTGTCTTTAACAGTAAATGTTTGCGGCAATACTTTATTAATAATAAAATAAGCTGCAATGGCTGTTAAAATCACCGCTCCGAAATTACCAACGTTGAGCGCCCTTTGCGGACTGCCGCCTTCTTTCACCTTCACGAAAAAGAAAGCCACAATAGAAAATATAACTCCCGCAGCAGCCACAAACAACGGCAGCAACACGGCGGAAATGCCTCCGAAAGAATCGCCGGTGGTGATTACCGTTGCGCCCAGCACCATAGTTGCCAAAAGCGTCGATACAAACGAACCGAACAAATCCGCTCCCATACCAGCCACGTCGCCAACATTGTCGCCAACGTTATCGGCGATAACTGCGGGGTTGCGGGGGTCGTCTTCGGGAATACCCGCTTCAACCTTTCCAACCAAATCGGCGCCCACATCGGCGGCTTTGGTATAAATGCCGCCGCCCACGCGCGCAAACAAGGCAATGCTTTCTGCGCCTAAAGAAAAGCCGGTGAGCACATTCAGCACTTGCCGTAAATGGTCGCCATTGGCATTAAATAAGTGTTGGAAAAGAACGAACAATAAACTCAACCCCAAAATGCCAAGCCCTGCCACGCCAATGCCCATTACACTGCCGCCCGCAAAAGAAATATCGAGCGCTTTGGAAAGACTGGTGCGTGCCGCCTGTGCCGTGCGCACATTGGCTTTTGTGGCTATGCGCATTCCGATGAACCCGGCTGAAATGGAAAGTATGGCGCCCGTTATAAATGCCAATATGATATACGGAGATGACTTGGGATCGTTCCACGATAAAAAGCCCAGAAGAACGGAAGCGACAATTATATAAATTGAAAGCACCCTATACTCTGCTTTAAGAAACGACATGGCGCCTTTGGCAATGTAACCCGCTATCTTTTGCATTTTGGCATCGCCGGCATCCTGCCTGGTAACCCATGCAGAGCGGATAATCATGTAAATGATTGCTACAACACTGGTGAGGGGAACTATGTAAATCATATTATCCATGCAAACTGTTTTTGGGGGAGTGCAAAAATAAGGAATAGCTGTCAATTATCAATAAGCTAAAAGTCAAGGGATAAAAGTCAAAAGTTTGGTTTCGAATTACTTATGGTTTGGTTTTACTTTTTAACAGGGTCTGGTTGTCGCATTTTTTTTAGTTGCTTGATTGCTAAGTAATTATTCATACGAGGACAACCATGGAATTTAAAGTTGCGTGCAAACATTTAATATTCCCGTCTTTTCCGGTTATTTCAAAGAACGTTACCTGCGGTAAAATTAATCGGTTAGGAAATGTGGCTTGGAAAGTTGGGACAGGAAATTAATCACCCCTCCGCCGAAAGACGGATTCGTCCTCTGGCGAATAAATCCCCTAAAGGGGACTTTAGTAAATATAACCTCAAATGTATGACTGCGAAAACTTCCTTCCCACTTTAGGGGAAGGAATGAGGAAGGGGTAATGTGCTAAGGAAATGTGGTTTGGGAAGTTGGAACAGGAAATTGTCTGAACTGTGATTTGTGTGATTTATGGGATTGGTATGTTTTCTATTTTTTAAATTTTATTAAAATCAAACATATAATTATAAAAATTATTGAAACCCCAAACATAATCCAGGAGTATGTCATTGGATGTTGACTTTTAGTAATTTTTCAAACATTTATTATGCTCATTAAACCAACTCCTATCCAAAAACTAATAGCCCACTCATATTTTTTGTTTTTCATCTTCTTCTATTTATTTTAACTAACTAAAGGTGGTAATCACATACTTCTTCAAGTCCTCCATATGTTTGTGGTGAGCTTTCTTTATGGCGCCTTTGGCAAGAAATCCGAATGCTTTATTAAAAAAGCCTTTAAACGTAAATACTTCCTCGGAAATAAATTTTGTCTTTTCGGGAGACAATGCAATGAATTTCGCCGTTACCAAAACATCTACCGTTGGCGATTCAAGAATCAATTGTAATTCATTGGGTATGTCCCTGGTGAGTACGGTGGCTGTAAAAACCATAGTTCCCTTTTTAGGTATAAAGCGGTATTTAGAGCCGGGCATACCCACCTTTCCGCTAATATACTCGCAACGTTCAAGGTCATCCATCCATTTAACATTATTCTCCGGGTTAGCATAGAACTCAGCCAATTTCGCTTGCGGAATATTAATTTCAGTCTCAAAGATGCTTTTCATTTTGTTACTATCATTTCCCTATCATAACTCAAAACTATAAATAATGGATAAATGTGGGTAATAAAAACGACTGAGGGGCAGACTAAGGCGAGGTGGGGATATTTAAGTACTTATTAGTATTATCAATATATTTTCTAAGGTGACCAGAAGTTTTAAAACGGAATTTTTTCATGGATTCTAAAATTCTTACTGTGCCAGCTTGAAATTTGGGATCGTTCAGTAATGCATACATTGGAAAAATTGTCAGGTGAAATGAATTGCCTTTTTTTAAAGGACAATCATACTCCTTTATTGACTTTTTTATAGCGTATGATTTTTCACCATTGTAGTCTAACTCAATTCTTTCCTCAGCAGTAGCGTGGACCAATATCCCATAAAAAAGTAATTCATTCTGCAGAAGATAGGCATCAATCAATGGTTGTCCAAAAAAGATAGAATTCTTAAAATCTAAAGTCATATTCCCAAAAGCTAATGCTCCCTTATGTGGAACACCCTGCACTAGCAAACTATTTGTAATAGTAGAAATATTAAAAATGATTGAAAATAATGATTCAAAACTGTCGTCTTTTGAATAAATCATTATACTATCAGAATATGAATTGAATCTTACTTGAACTGTTTCAAATAATTGTGCCTTCTGTGCATTTTTGGTTAACTCAATAACTTCTTTTAACATTTTATGAATTTCATATGGAGATTCCTTTGCTACCATATCTTTAAAACCCATAATATCAATATAAGCAACAAAACGTTTTGCTGTTACTTCCCATTCTTCTTTTTGTGTTATCATACTAAATCTATTTAGTTATTTTTCTAAAAGTATTTGAAATTGACTCTACATTCCCCGCCATATAGCTCCGCTAAAAGAAGACACGACGGAGGCAGAAAGTGATTTTTATTTTGTCAATTCTCTTATTAATTCCTCTGCCTTTTTCTTTTTTATTTCAATAGATTCTTGTTGCAGGTATTCTATTCCAGAAAATGTATTTCCTTGTTTTCGGTTTTGTCTTGGTTCAAGACCTTCAATAAGAATTGCCTCTAATGTATCTGCTAAAATTTTAATATCCAAACTTTCAAACTTTTTACGATTATGTAAATGACCTTCGTCATTAACAGAATAAAAGCCGAACCATGAAAATCTGTTCCACCTGCCGCTTAATCTGTCTGATGTATGATAATTTAACCGTTGACCAAGCGGCTGTTCTATTGCTTGCCCAACATAAATTGTTTCTCTATTATCGTGTAAAAGATATATACCTCTTTGGTCGTTAAAATTTACAGGTTTCGCACCGATAACTTGCACTCCCAATAAGTCAGGGGTAGTTTTCCATTGTACAAGATTTCTATTCCAATAAATACCAAATGCGTTAATAATTTTACTATTTTCCGATTCTGTAATCTTTGATTCATCTGCAATCTTATCTTGTTTATTAAGAAACTTTGTTAAAATAAATTCACCCATACCAACTTTAACGAAAGGAGATTTTTCTTCTAATTGGTTAATATTAGAAGCAATAATTTTATGAACCGTAGCTGCAGGTGTCGCGCCTCCGCCTTGTCTGTATCCCTTTTCAAAAATTCGTTTTGTAATTTCGGTATAATGAAGCGATGTTTTTGCATCTTCAAGTATTTTAGTAATTGCATCTTCCCATTTTAAATTTACCATAGTATTTATTTTTTCTTGTCAAAGATAAGTTTAAAGAATTTAATTATTATATATCCACAAACAGGTATTTTACAATATCCCTGAAAACAAGTAATTTCCTTTTTTGCTATTTTTGTTAGCTACTAATGTACTAAAAGTATATACTATGAGAAAAGTAAAATTGCAAACCCAGCTGTGTGGAGCGTCCTCGCTCCACATATATTTGCATCGCGGAGCGTAGACTCGCAGACCCGTGAAATTTCATTTCTTAAACGCTTAAAAATTTCGTATCTTTGAAATATGAAAACAGTGACTTTAAACCTGCCTGATAACTTAGAGCTTGATGATAAGGAAGCGGCTATGCTTTTTGCTGCCACGCTCTATGAGCACGGTAAGTTATCGCTGGGGCAAGCTGCCGAATTAGCGGGGCTTACCAAGAAATCTTTTACAGAGGTATTAGGTAAATACGGTGTTTCAATATTTAATTACCCCGCCACAGATATTCACCGCGATATAAAGAATGCCTAAGGTAATAATTTCGGATACCAGTTGTCTTATAATTTTAAGCAAAATAGGCGAACTTAATTTACTTGAAAGAACCTATGGCAAGGTTCTTACCACACCTGAAGTTGCCGCCGAGTACGGAGACCCCTTGCCCAATTGGATAGAACTAAAAAATGTAAGGGACAAAAACCGTCAGAAATTGCTTGCCCTGCAAATTGACAACGGCGAAGCCAGCGCCATTGCTTTGGCTATTGAGGTAAAAGACAGTGTGTTGATAATGGACGATTACAAAGCAAGAAAAGTTGCTATTAAACTTGGTCTTGAAATAACAGGAACAATTGGAGTAATTGTGAAAGCAAAGTTATCGGGTAAAATCAAATCTGTTAAACCCTATCTTGATAAAATAAGGAAAACAAATTTTTATTTGAGCAAACAATTGGAAGACCAGGCTATTAAAGAAGCAGGTGAATAAACGCAGGACTCCTTCCTGCCGCGTCTCCTCTTGTGCAGCTTTAAGTGTTTGCCGGGACACGGTGGTTGAAATAATATGACTTAAATTTTAAAACCACCAAATAACTAAAAGTATATACCATGAGAAAAGTAAAATTGCAAATGCACATTACGTTAGACGGATACGTTGCCGGACCTAATGGAGAAATGGATTGGATGGAACGGGATAAAGAAGGGTGGGCTTATATAAACGAAATGATTGACACCAGCGATACCATTGTTTTAGGGCGTAAAATGACACCGGGTTTTATAACCTATTGGGAAGCTGCTGCGGCTAACCCCGATGACCCTGTCAATCAGTTCGCCCAAAAAATGGTTAATACACCTAAAGTGGTATTTACAAAAACACTGGATAAGAGCGAATGGAAAAACACAACCTTAGCAAAAGGTGACATAACCAAAGAGATAAACGACCTTAAAGCTAAAAGCGGCAAAGATATTATTGTATATGGCGGAGCAGGATTAGTTGCATCGCTCATCAGCCAAAATTTAATTGATGAGCTGAATTTATTTGTAAACCCCGCCGCAATTGGTACAGGCATGAAAATTTTTACCGGCAGAACAAATCTTACATTGATAGATGCCAGAACCTATAAAGCCGGTACAGTATTACACAGGTATACACCAAAGAAATAATTTGTAACTGGAAAGTGGGTTGAACACCCCATGTGGCTTAGGCTTAAATAGTGTTACTCAAACCCTGACTCCGCAGTAACAGAAGTTTCATCTATAACGGGATATGGTGCAATGGCTTTATCTTTTTGACGGAGTAAAAATTTTGCAAATGCCAGCGCAATTATCATACCTATAATGCCCTGGCATAATACGGTGGTAGGCGCTCCAATATGCTCTGACACAGCGCCTACTACAAGACTGCCCAGCGGCATCATACCAAAAATTGCCATCAGCAAAATGCCAATTACACGCCCGCGTATTTTTTGCGCCGACTCTGACTGAACAATAATATTGCACACCGTAAACTGCGCCATACCGCCCAGCCCGGCTAAAACGGCAAAGAACATGGCTATGGGGAAATTGGTTATCTGCGAAAAACAAATTAACCCCGCACCCAAAATTATGCTGCTTATAAATAACAGCCGCCTTAAATGGGTTCCCGGTTTGCGCGATGCCAAAAATATGGTGCCGATTACTGCGCCAATGCCAATGAAGCTGGTGATGTAGCCATATGTTGAGGCATTGCCTTTAAAAATTACTTTGGCAAAAACGGGCAGCACCGTGTTATAAGGTAGCACCAGCAAACTGACAATTGCCACCATGAGTATTATCCCGCCGATGGATTTGTGTTTTGTTATGTAAGCGAACCCTTCAATAAATTCTGCAATAACGTGCTTATCCGATTTTTTGCGTTGGTATGTTGGCAGTTTCATCAGCAGTATTGAAATCATAACGCCACCAAAACTTGCGGCGTTAATAAGAAAACAGGTGCCCGCTCCAAATAAACTTAAAACAATACCCGATAAAGCGGGACCCAGCAACTGCGCCAGGCTTGCCGTGGCTGTGGTGAGTGATACAGCGTTGGGCAAATCTGCCTGGTCGGCAACTACGGTATGAATTAACGACTGCCGTGCCGGCACATCAAAGGCGTTAATTATTCCTAAAATTATGCTTAACACAATTATCGCCCACACCTGCGTGTGCCCGGTATATACCAGCGCAGCCAGCATTACCGACTGAATCATTGAGGCGACCTGCGTGATTTTTATGACCGTGTAACGGTTATAGCGGTCAGAAGCAACGCCGCCAAAAATGGATAGCAAAAATGAAGGAAATGTTTCGGCAAAAATGGTTACGCCAATTAAAAAAGCCGAATGAGTGATGGAGTAGACCACCCACACCACGGCGGTGCGCTGCATCCACGTGCCGAACTGGGAAATTGCCCTGCCAAAAAAATAAAGCGTGTAATTTAAACTGCGAAATGCCCTGAACAAATTCAATTCACTAAATACTTTTGACCTTTGACTTTTAACTTCTAAATTGCTCCGCCACCACCAGTTCTTTCCCTCCGCCTGAATAATCATAAAAGCCGCTGCCGGTTTTTACGCCGAGGTGTCCCGCGGTAACCATGTTTACCAGCAACGGGCACGGCGCATATTTGGGGTTGCCCAAACCATCGTATAACACGCGCATAATAAAAAGGCAAACATCCAAGCCGATGAAATCAGCCAACTGCAACGGACCCATGGGGTGAGCCATACCCAGTTTCATAACGGTATCAATTTCATTTACGCCCGCCACGCCTTCGTAAAGTGCAATTATAGCTTCGTTAATCATGGGCATGAGAATACGGTTGGCAACAAAGCCGGGGTAATCGTTCACCTCAACGGGTATTTTATCAAGCTTTTTAGATAACTCCATAACGGTTTTGGTCACTTCATCGCTGGTGGAATAGCCACGAATCACCTCTATTAATTTCATCACGGGCACGGGGTTCATAAAGTGCATCCCGATAATTTTATCGGCGCGCCCGGTAGCCGCTGCAATTTTAGTAATAGAAATGGATGAAGTGTTTGACGCTAAAATAGCAGTGGGTTTTGTAATGGAATCGAGCTGTGTAAAAATGCCGAGTTTTATATCCACATTTTCCGAGGCGGCTTCTATAACAAGGTCGGCATCATGAACGCCGTCGTCAAATTTGGTGAGTACTTTAATATGTGAAATCGTTTTGTTTTTGTCGTTTTCCGTAATGGTGGCTTTAGCCACCTGCCTGTCGAGGTTTTTAGTGATGGTAGTTAATGCTTTGGAAAGTGCATCTTTAGATACATCTACCAATAACACCTCAAAACCTTTCATGGCAAAAACATGAGCAATGCCATTGCCCATTGTTCCTGCACCGATTACTGTTACGTTTTTAATCATAATATTTTTATATTTTTTCACACATCCAACACACACAAACCCAAACTCAAACCTTATCACCCCTAAATCCCCTAAAGGGGACTTTTAAATTATATAACCACCCCGCCTCAGCATTTAGCTCTGCCCCCTCCTTGAAAAAGGAGGGGAATATCTGAACTTCAAACTTTCAATTTTTTAATCTTCTAATTTGCATTCTCAAATTAATATTATTCATCACACATCCAACACACACAAACCCAAACCCCGCTATACCATTCTAAATCTTCCAAAGAATTTTTTACATTCTCAGCTTGAACTATTTTTTTAACCTAATATTGTTCATTCTCATTCGGGAAATCGCCTTTCTTAATATCGCCGATATAATGCCCCACTGCGGTTTTTATTTCTTCATATAAATTCAGATAGCGGCGCAAGAAACGCGGCTTGAATTCTTTATTAATGCCGAGCATATCGTGTAAAACAAGCACCTGCCCGTCAACCTGGTGCCCGGCGCCGATGCCGATGATAGGTATTTTTACACTTGCAGTTACCTTAGCGGCTAACTCCGCAGGTATTTTTTCGAGCACGATTGAAAAGCAACCCGCCTGCTCCAAAATTTTAGCATCTTCCAAAAGGCGCGTTGCTTCTTCATCAGTCGTAGCGCGAACAATGTAGGTGCCGAATTTGTAAATAGATTGCGGCGTCAGTCCCAAATGCCCCATAACAGGAACTCCGGCGGAAATAATACGTTCAACAGATTCTTTCACTTCCCTGCCGCCTTCAAGTTTTACGGCGTGTGCGCCCGACTCTTTCATAATGCGGATGGTTGAGTTGAGCGCCTCTTTGGAATTTCCCTGGTAAGAGCCAAAAGGCAAATCCACCACCACCAAAGCGCGCTTCACCCCTCTTACCACCGATGAGGCATGATAAATCATCTGGTCAAGGGTGATGGGCAAGGTGGTTTCATGTCCTGCCATCACGTTAGAGGCGCTGTCGCCAACTAATATCACGTCAATGCCGCTGTCGTCAACCACGCGGGCGAATGAATAATCATAAGCCGTGAGCATAGAAATTTTAACTCCCTCGTCCTTCATCTCACGCACGGTTTGCGTAGTGATTCTTTTTTCTTTAGTAAAATCTCTCATAATGGTAAAATTTAGCTCCTGCAAAGATGGCTTAAAAAATTTATTATGTGAATAAAAATTATACAATGGCACGCTACGGGGTTTGAGGTATCGTTATAAAATCTTACTTTTGCGCTCTCATGAAATTCGTTCGCGCTATTTCCATCGTGCTGATTGCCCTTGCGCTTTATACATCCTGCTCGTCTAATTTTAACCCGGCGGCTCCTTATAAAAACATCACCGTGGTTTACGGGCTTTTAAGCTTATCCGATTCTGTTCACTACATAAAAATTGAAAAGGCATTTCTATCGGAAAACGGCGGCAATGCTTATACCGAGGCACAGGTTGGCGATTCTATTTATTACCTCCCTGGCGTTATAACTGCCACACTCGAAGATAATAACAACGGTACTATAACCGCTCTCAGCCGCGTTGATGCCGATACATTGGGACAGAAAAAACAATCCGGCATTTTTACATCCAACCCTAATATTGTTTTTGAACTGCCTAAAACTGCTACCCTGAATGAAAATGATACTTATGAGTTAGTAATCACTAACAACAAAACAGGTCAGGTTACTACGGCTCAAACGGTCTTAGTCAACAGTTTCTCCATAGAATATCCTTATAACGGTTATCCGGTTGATTTCTACACGCAATCCGGAGATTATTTTGATGCCCAATGGCAAAATGCCGCCAATGCAGCGCTTTACCAAATGGTAATTCGTTTTCATTATAAGGAAATGAATATTGCCGACACCTCCTTAAACCCTGTTTACGACACGCTTATCTGGACATTCCCTTCTTTTGCAAGTTCAGGGCAAACGTATGTTTACCAAACCATTCCCGGCCAGAGTTTTTATACGTTTGTAAAAGCCGAGGTTCCCAGTAACCCTTTAAAAGAGCGGCGCGCTTTATCCTTCGATTTTTGGGTATATGCCGGCGGCAGTGCATTTTACACCTACCAGCAGGTTAGCATTGCCAACAGCACCAGTCTGGTTTACGGGCAAACGAACCCTTCTTATACCGATGTTACCAACGGGTTAGGACTATTTTCAAGCACTTATTTCGAGGCGGAAAACGGTTTACAGGTTGGCAGCATGACCATGGATTCCCTTGCAGGTTCTTCAATAACAGCGAATCTTAATTTTTTGAATTCGTCCAGGACACTCGGTAAATAGCAAACTGCCGTTTTGTCAAAAAATCTCTATAAAACACCGCTTTATGGCATAATTACGCCATTTTTGCCTTAATAATGCAATGGCATAATGATTGACTTATAATATTGACTTAAAAAACAAACGGTGACTCACCCCCTTGCGCTCTAAGCAACGTGCCCCTCTCTTTAAAGAGAGGGACGCAGAGCAATGAGTAGAGAGGGTGAGTTACCACTTAAAAAAACAAACTACTTATATGGGAAAAATTATCGGAATTGACTTAGGAACAACTAACTCCTGCGTGGCGGTTATGGAGGGCAACGAGCCTGTTGTAATTGCTAACGACGAGGGGCGCAGAACAACGCCTTCTATTGTGGCGTTTTTGGCTAACGGCGAGCGCAAGGTGGGCGACCCCGCTAAGCGACAAGCTATAACCAATGCAAAAAATACCATACAATCTATTAAGCGGTTTATGGGACGCCGTTACAACGAGGTGGGCGCCGAATTAAAATACGTTACCTACAATGTTGTAAAAGGCGAAAACGATACGGTGCGCATTGATATTAACGGGCGTATGTATACTCCGCAGGAAATCTCCGCCATGGTTCTTCAGAAGATGAAGAAAACGGCTGAAGATTTTTTAGGCACTGAAGTTACCGAAGCGGTAATTACCGTTCCCGCTTATTTTAACGACTCGCAGCGCCAGGCAACCAAAGAAGCCGGCGAAATTGCGGGGTTAAAAGTAAAGCGCATTATCAACGAGCCCACAGCCGCAGCTTTGGCTTATGGCTTGGATAAAAAGCATAAGAACGAGAAAATAGCCGTTTACGATTTAGGCGGCGGAACCTTTGATATATCTATTCTTGAATTGGGCGACGGCGTGTTTGAAGTGAAAAGCACTAACGGCGATACCCACCTTGGCGGTGATGATTTTGACCAGGTGCTGATAAGCTGGCTGGCTGATGAATTTAAAAAAGACGAGCCGAACATTGATTTGAAGAAAGACCCTATGGCTTTGCAGCGTTTGAAAGAAGCTGCCGAAAAAGCAAAGATTGAATTATCGAGCTCGGCGGAAACGGAAATTAACCTGCCTTACATTACGGCAATTGACGGTGTGCCGAAACATTTAGTGAAGAAATTAAGCCGCAGCAAATTTGAACAACTGGTTGACAGTTTAATTGAACGGACTATTGGTCCGTGCAAACAGGCGGTTGAAGATTCAGGATTTAAACTATCGGAGATTGATGAAGTGATTTTGGTGGGCGGCGCAACACGCACCCCGAAGGTGCAGGAAGTGGTGGAGAAATTTTTTGGCAAAAAGCCCAACAAAAGTGTTAACCCCGATGAAGTGGTGGCAGTGGGCGCAGCCATACAGGGCGGCGTACTCACCGGCGAAGTGAAGGATGTGTTGCTGCTTGATGTTACCCCGCTTTCTTTAGGTATTGAAACCTTAGGCGGCGTGATGACAAAGATGATTGAAGCCAACACGACGATACCTACTAAGAAAATGGAAACGTTTACCACGGCGGCTGACAGCCAAAGCAGTGTTGAGATACACATTTTGCAGGGCGAACGCACCATGGCGAAAGACAACCGCACCATTGGCAGGTTTATACTGGATGGCATACCACCGGCGCCGCGCGGAGTGCCGCAGGTTGAAGTGAGCCTTGACATTGACGCCAACGGCATTTTAAATGTACACGCTAAAGACAAAGGGACAGGCAAGGAACAGCATATACGCATTGAAGCAAGTACGGGCTTGAGCAAAGAGGAAGTGGAGAAGATGAAGAACGACGCCAAAGCCAACGAGGCAACCGATAAGGAAGCCCGCGAAAAAGCGGATAAGCTGAACACAGCCGACAGCATGATTTTTAGCACGGAGAAACAATTAAAAGAATACGGCGACAAGATACCGGCTGAAAAGAAAACCGTTATTGAGAAAGCCCTTGAAGAGCTGAAGGAAGCGCACAAAGCGCAGAACTTCTCTGCCATTGAAACCACGCTGGCTGCACTTAATGCCGCATGGCAAGCCGCCAGCGAGGATATGTATAAAGCCACCCAGGGACAACCCGGACAGCCGCAGGAAGGCGCACAAGCGCCGGGCGATGGCGCTCCTCACACCGACAGCAATGTGAAAGACGCTGAGTTTGAAGATGTGAGCGATGATAAGAAAGGGAAGTGACGCAGTCATTGCGAGCGAAGCGAAGCAATCTCATGAATAAATAAAACGACATAAAAACCCTCTGAGAAATTGGAGGGTTTTGTATTTTTTATGAAAAAATTTCTGTTATATGGCTACTAGAACAGAGGCAATTGAGCAAATAAAGTTTGCCATTGAGCAACTTTCAGTAAAAAACGCTCAACATGAATTTGAACATTTATGTCGTCATTTGGCAAGAATAAAAATTTGCAGCAACATTCTTCCTGCTACTGGTCCTGTTCAAAGTGGTGGTGATCAAGGTAGAGATTTTGAAACATTTAAATCTTATATACAAAACTCTCCAATATCTGAACAAGTATTCATAGGACTAATATCAAATATACCAATAGCATTTGCCTGTTCACTGGAACAGAAACCCGATATAGAAAATGGGAAAATTCAAAGTGATGTTAAAACAATTATAGGTAGTGGAAGTAAAATAGATTGCATTTATTTTTTTAGTTCAAGAGACATTGTCATCTTTAGAAGGCATAAATTGATTGAGTGGGCGAAAAATATGATAGATGTAAAATTGGAAATTCTTGATAGACAAGCAATTTCAGAATTACTATCTGAATCTAGTACATTTTGGATTGCAAGTGAATATTTAAAAATCCCAGATAAATATTATGATGCCATTGTTAATGAAGAAAATATGAATTTAAGAAATAATTTTATATTTGAGATCTCTAATTTAAATAAACCTTCACAAGCACAAATAAAAAAATTTAATGAATTTATTAGGCTAATTTCTCAGGACAAACAAAGTGTTCCTTTAGATTTAGTTATTAATTTAGTAGCCGTAGATCAAAAATTTAATTCTTTTTCAAGAGAGAACTTATATAGGGCATTTGATAATGCAAATATTCCAAGTGATACGGTAAGAAAAACCATTGGAAATATTTTTAATTATGTGGCATTAATTTCAATGTTAATGGGGTCTGCTAAAACTTTTGCAGAAGACTTTGCAAAAATAGTTAATGAAAATAAAAAAATTATAACGGAAAACTTAAGTAATCTAAGAGAAATTCAAAATCAATATGCTATTCAGGTAAATTTAGGTAATATTAATATAAAAGAAGATTTGTTTGTATTAGGATTTTTAGGAACATATGAGGAATACAGAAAAACATCTGATAAATACAAACTATTTTTTGGGAAAGAAAGCTTAATTGAACCTTTGGACAAACTGATAAAAAATTATTTACAAACTGATGCACGTACAATTGAATTAAATAAAATTATCCGCACTTGCAATCATTCCTATAAATTAATATCCGATGGATTGGAAAACACGCGCAAAAAATTTTCAGAACTCGTCAATAAATTTGAAAATTCAAAGAACGAAATTAATACATATTTAACCCAATTAAAAAAATGGAATAGGAAATCCTCCTATGTACGTTTTAAAATATGGCTAAATGATTTATTTATTAAGTCAAAGCCCCCCTCGGCATAGGTTGTGCCTAAGTCGTTTTTTGTTGTGAATAGTAACAAAAAAAACCGTGCCTCTTGCAAGGCACGGTTGCGTAAAAGACACATATAGGGGGTTAATGTGTTACAGCAATCTTTTGTGTATAGGTTTGCCCGTTCCGCCGTGGCAGGTGTTCAGCGCAGCAAAGAGTTAAGCCCACCTGCCACCGCAGCGAAAGCAAATAATTTTTCCTTTGTCACTTTTTGGCATTACTCACTTTAAATTATTTTCAAAGGAGTTCGTCTTTACAAGTATCCCCAAAAAGTAACCAAAAAGGTCTGGACCGTCTGATCGCCTCCAGGCAGACGGTCGGGCTCGGCGGCTGGTGGTTGTAATATTAGTTTTAGCGACTTTGCGATTTTAAATACAGAGGTTGAGTGTACAGTTATTCCCCTCCTTTTGAAGGAGGGGGCAACGCTATGCGGGCAGCCGGGGTGGTTACCATTCCGGTTACTCTTTAGCAGTAAAATTTTTCTTTATTTCTTCCACCACAGCAACGCTATTATTAACTATGGTGTTATTTTCAAACCGTATCACTTTAAAACCCAGTTGTATTAAACGTTCAGTACGGTCACCATCCTTTAAAATTATTCCCAAATTGCTGTGTGGTTCGCCATCCAATTCAATAATAAGTTTTTCTTTAGGGCAATAAAAATCAACGATATAATTTTCAATACTTTGTTGACGTCTAAATTTACGTCCTGTTTGTCCGTTCTTAAGCAATTTCCATAAAAGAGTTTCTGCAACGGTTGAATGTCCGCGAAATTCTCTTCGACGTTTTTTAAGATATTCCCTGTTATTTATTTCTCTATTCATAATATAAATGTAACCACCCCGCCTCCGCTTTTTGCTTTGTCCCCTCCTTCAAAAGGAGGGGAATAACCCGCGATTAAGGCTTGCTAAATTAATAAGCCTTTTCATTACGACAAAGTTTTGTGAAAGAGACTCGCTCACTTTAAATTATTTTCAAAGGAGTTCGCCTTTTACAAGTGTCCCCAAAATGTAACCAAAAAGGTATAGACCGTCTGATCGCCCGGTTGTAGTATTGATAGCAGGTTAACATTATTTTGACTGCGGTCTGAAGAAACTAATATCACCCTTTATTTTAACAAGTGTAAGCGGAACGATTATAACTTTGCGCTTGCCATTAACATTCTGATTTGCTATTGTTAAATGTTCTTTGTCCTGCACGGTGTAAATAATTGCATAATGCTTAAGAAATTTCCATTCAGTGCCGTCGGCTGAGGTATAACTCACATTCTTCATTGCCACCACATCACCGGGTAATAAAGTGTCTTTTTTGGGATTAAGTTTTTTGCCGAAGTCATCCGGAGGATTCCAATTGGCATCAGAATTGTCCAACGCATTCTTAACTAAATCCCAGCATTCGCCGTGGCTCTACCTTTTTCCCCATCACTTTATTAACGTATGCTATCATCTTTGCATTGACCGGTGGCAGGGCGTCCGGAGGCGCTGCCTTTAAACCTGCTATTACAAATACAAAAATTAGTGTACAGTTTTTTACGAATAACGATGTGCTGACCATAAATTTTTATTTAACTACAAATATACTTTTATCTTAGAGTCAATAATGTATAAACTATGACAAAACAAATTAAGAAAACATTTTCCCCCTCGGCTTAGGGTGTGCCTAAGTTGTTTTTTGTTGTGAATAGTAACAAAAAAAAACCGTGCCTCTTGCAAGGCACGGTGGCGTGAAAGACACATATAGGGGGTTAATGTGTAACTGCAATTTTTTGAGTATAGGTTTGCCCGTTAACGGTAAGTTTGTAAAAATAAACGCCGCTGCTTAAACCGCTCACATCAGTTGGTATTGTGTTGCGCCCGGGAAGCTTGTTGGGCATTATTTAACAACGTTTCAATTTTTCTTCCGGTTATATCATACAACTCTAATGTTACTGAAGCAGAAACGGACGTGGTGTATATAATATTTACTAAGGTTGCAGCAGGGTTAGGAAAACATTCTAAAGAAACCGGAATAGGGTTTATCTCATCAATTCCTGTTGGCTCACCCTGTCCTGTCTTGATAGATGAGTCGGCTTTGGCATTATAGGCATAATCCTTAATAATTATTGTATCACATCCTTTATTCACGTTGATTCTTGCCCAGCCGAAATAAGTTTTTGAATTTTTTTCCAATATTAATCCAAGATATTTATCGCCTTTACCCGCAAAAAAACCTTCACCACTACCATTGGGCAACACTTTATAATCTATCAGGGGATTTGCTCTCCATATATTCATACTTTCACCAAGCAGAACACCTGCGTTATCGGCAGCGCCAAATCTGTATTTTGGTTCATGGCTAAAATCGCTGTCCTGAACATAATCGCTGTGAGAACACACCATAACAGCATTATTTACTTTAACACCTCCACTTGTTTTATAGGATACAAATTGGTTTATAGTAAAATCCGTTGTACCATCATTGTTAAGGTCGAGAGAATAATGATTGGTGCCGGTTAAAACAACATATGGCTTTAAAGGGGTATAAATAATTTGTCCATCAGCATTTTGGGCGGCTGCCACTACTGTAGCCAAAGCAGAGTATGATGAAAGCTTTTTTAAGAAAGTAGATTTATTAACCATATGGTATTTTTTACAAATGTAGTAAATATTACAAATCAGTATAATAAAAAACTCAACACTTTAAGGCACGGTTTGCATAAAAAACATAGTTAAGGGTTAATGTGCCACTACCAGTTTTTGAGTATAGGCTTGCCCGTTAACAGTAAGTTTGCAAAAATAAACACCGCTGCTTAAACCGCTCACATCAGCGGGTATTCTGTTGAGCCCGGGAGCTTGTTGGGCATTATTTAACAACGTTTCAATTTTGCGCCCTGTAATATCGTATAATTCCAAAGTAACCGAACCGGGAACATTAATAGTATAGATGATATTAGCAGTAGTTGTGGCAGGGTTAGGGTTAAATGATTCCAAAACAGCCGCGGCATTATTTATAGATGCAATGCCTGTACCTACCTCACCGGCTGTAATTGTATCCCCTGCTGTGGCGTTATAGGCATAGCCTTTTATAACAAGAGTATCACATTTTGCATTTAAATTAATTCTCATCCAACCATAATAAAATTTACCTGCTTTACTTAATTTCAACCCTACATATTTATCTCCCTTGCCGGCAAAAACACCTTTATTTTTAAAACTTTTTACAGAGCAAAAATCAAATGTTGCATAAGATATCCATTTATCAGATGCGCCAATAATATTCTTAAAACTATTGGGGTCGGCAAAATACAAGCCGGGAAGATTAGGATCCCTCTCAATACTGTCTCCGGGTGTTAGTCCAGCTATGCCACCAATATCAATGTCCTTGCCGGATGTGGTATGAAATGATACAGAGTCTGTCATTATAAAATCCTTGGTTCCATCGTTATTAAGGTCCAGATAATAAATGCCATCGCCTTTTGTCACGATTTTGTTTAACCCTGTATAAATAATTTGTCCGTCAGTTTTTTGGCTGGCAGCAATTGCTACCGAAGCTAATGCAGAGTAAGAGGATAGCTTTTTCAAAAGTGTAGATTTTTTAACCATAACTATTTTTCTGTAAATATAGTAAAATAGGATGTCTAAAGTCAACTAAAAAGATTTTCCGCTTTGGTGGTGTTCAGGATGGAAAAGAGTTAAGCCCACCTGCCACCGTAGCGTAAGCAAATAAAATAAACCGCAAAGAACGCTAAGAAAAAAAGCGCAAAGTTCGCAAAGGCTCATACTCCTGCCCCTCTAAATCCCCCCTTCGGGGAGGCTGGTATGGGGCAGTCAAACTTTCTGTCCCAACATTATTCATCACATCAGCTCGCTTCATAATTTTACAACTAATAATTAAACACCACTGTTCTTTGAAAGATTTGAGCACTAGCGATTCACTTTCGGTTTACTTTCGCTGACAACAAAACGACAAGAACCCGACAACAAAACTTGTTTACAAAGTTCTTATAACCCGCTGAAAAACAACCAACAAAAAAATTAAATGTCAAAAAGTGCAGAATTGTTGTCGCTCTACTCGGCTTAAGTTATTCCGCGCGCAAGCAAAAAAATAAACCGCTAAGAACGCTAAGAAAAAAGGCAAAGTTCACAAAGAAGTTCTTAGCACACTTTGCGGTAAAAATTAAAATTCTACAAAGCAGAGTGCCTAAAAGGAGACCCTGCTAAGACTAAAAATTTTTTGGTTTTAATTCCCGTTTTATTCTACCCGGTATAGGCTGTGCGATTCCTTTTTCTTTGGAGCCGTTACCGTTGTATTGCGGGTTTTCTATAAACGTAAGCTGCCGTTTGCACCGGCAATGTAATTCGCCGGAGGCGGATAAACGCTGGGCTGGCACTTGTATGATTATATATTTATTATTCATATTCATAAATGATGATTATACCTGGAGCGCCGCTACCGCCAGCTGCGGTAGTGGGGTAGGCAGAATGTCCTTCAACAGCGCCGCCGCCGCCTGAACCGACGCCTGTTCCGGGAAGACCTGAAAGAGCTGTAGGGTCGCGGGTTATATTGCCGAATCCGCCGGTGCCATAGATGGAACCGCCGCCCGAGCCGGAATAATCTACCTCGTTTGTTCCTTCCCATGACGCTATGCAATCTCCACCTGATGAGCCAGTAATATTTATACTGCCCCCCGAAGCAGAGCCGCCTGAAGCGCCTATAAGACGTATGGACGGACCCCTGAAGGCGGGCTCATTTCATTGGTAGGTCCTACTCCTCCTCCATTGGCGGTAAATGTAGTAGCGGCTATTGTAAGAGTAGAAGCTCCGCCATTACCGGAAGCGTTTGGGGTACAAACCACATTAGCAGTAGTGCCGCTCAGCGTAGGTACGCCGCCTGTACCCCCGGTGCCTACTGTACCTGAAAAAGTCGAAGCTGCGGTTAAGCCTGTAATAAAGCCTTCGCAATAGCCGCCTGCGCCACCGCCTGCACCCTCCCAATCAATATTAGCTGCACCGGGTAAGGAAGAGGTAGAGGTAATACCCCCGCCCGCTCCTCCTCCTCCGACAACTTTTACCACAACAGAGGTTGTACCGGCATCAAAAGTCTGACTTGCAATGGCGCCTGCTGTCTGAAATGTTTTTATACCTACAATCTGGTTTCCGTTAGTAGCGTTAAAGGTTTGTCCTATCACATCCCAATTTGTGCCGTCGCTTTGCAGCACAACAGCGCCGGATGTGAGCGTAAAAGGACTAACCGCAGCTCCGGTTGAATAAATTGAACCGGCAACAGGTGAAGTAATATCTATTGTTCCTAATGAACTGCCATTATAAACAATGGTATATATACGGCGCGGGTAAGCCGTTGCCGAAGGCAAAGTAAGCGTATAAATGCTTGATGCCGGTGACGGCGGGGTAGCTATAACAGTACTGTAAGTGTTTGATAAAGCTGTGGTGGATGAAGCGGCAGGAGCAATGTTGATTGTGCCTGTGCCGATAGAACCGGCATCATCCAGTGTGCTGACAGGGCTGGATGTTCCAACCCCAACATAACCCGATGCCGTAATGCGCATTCGCTCGGTCATGGTATTGGCAGCAGAACCTGTTGAACCCGTTGGAGCCGTTTGAAAAATAAGATTTCCCGAACCGCCGGTTCCCGTTCCATCGCCAGGTGTTATGGTGATAGTTGCGCCTGTAATATTTGTGCCTGAGCCATTGGGTGCGCGCAGCGTGTTGCCTGTAATCGTTCCGGTACCATCTCCCGAACCAAGCACAAGATTGCCGCTGCTATTGGCAAGCCGCATGTTTTCGCTGCCGTTTGTTTTAAAAACAAAATCGTTTGCATCGGTTGTACCGATGAAATTTGTGCCCGGCGTGGTGCCACTGTTCCCGGTAAGCGCCCACCCTGTTCCGCTTCCTATCCATTGCCATTTTGTGCCATTAAAATAATAGAATCCTGTTGTATCGTTTGTTTGATAAATCAACAATCCCGTGGCGGGTGAAGCTATGGCATTGCGCTGATTTTCTATCATACGGGGAACTAACAGACCCGATGAGGTGCTTGACACATCGAGCATGGCTGATGCGTTGGGCGCTGAACCGGTGCCGTTTATTCCGACACTTTGTGCAATAGATATTCCCGGAATAAATATTGAAGATACAAGGGCGAAAAGAAAGATTCTTTTCATTTTAAGCTTTGCTTTATTGTTTCAAAGTCGCAGAAGCGTTAAAAAGTAAGTGAAAAATCTCTCTTACAATTACTGATGTTAAATTATACGCCTGATTTCAATTAACGTTACTCTAATTTCAGACAGAAATGAACGTTTTCACATAACACATTACAAAGCTTTGTGACAGGGATCTTACTACAAAAACCCAGTTCCGAATTTTATTATGCATCCTAAAAATCTGTCCTATACCAAAATAAAATTGTTCTGGTATTTAATTTCTGTTTCCCGGCTTAACTTCATCTCTGTAAAAAATAAGAAGGCAAGCGGGAAACACAACAAGCAATAATGGTATTGCTGATACAAAACCCCCTATGATAGCTATAGCAAGCGGTTTATGTAAGTCTGCTCCTGTCCCAAATCCTAACGCAAGCGGCATTAAGGCAATTATAGCGCTTATGGCTGTCATTAATTTAGGACGAATACGTGTACCAATAGCAAAAAATACCGAGTCTTTTACAGGACGGCTTTCCCTTTCGTAAGAAAATTGGTAAAAAGTAAACACGGCGTTTTCAGCTATTATACCAACAATCATTATTATTCCTGTTGCGCTGCCAATGTTCAAAGCCGTGCCCGTAAAATATAAGGCCAGTAAACAACCTGAAATACCTACCAATGAGATAAATAGTATAATTGACGCAGCTTTAATATCTCTGAAAAGAAAAAGCAAAACAGAAAAGATTAATAATGCCGCCGTAATAAGTATCATAAGCAGTTCAATAAAATTTGTTTGTTGTTCGGCGTAAGCCCCGCCATAACTGATACGATAGCCTTCGGGCAATAAAACAAGTGAGCTTATTTTTTTCTTTATTTTACCAATTACAGTTCCCAAATCGGCATTATCAAGTCGGGCTGTTACCGGTATCATACTCTGTAGATTTTCTCTCTGTATTTCAGCTTCGCCTTTATCGAAAGTAATGTTGGCAAAGTCGGTTAACGGGCGCGGGAGCGAATTAGGTAAAATTATATTGACTTGTCTAATGCCGCTCATGTTATTTCTCAATGAATCGGAATAACGCATTCTGATATTCACCAACTGTTCATTTTCCGGAATTGTTTCCACGCCGGTTCCCTGCAACATAATAGTTAGTTGGCTATCTAAATCAGCGGGAGTAAGCCCATACCTGTAAAGAGAAACCTCGTTTGGATGAAATGAAACAGAGGGTCCCGCAATAGTAATGCCATTAAAAACATCGGCTGTGCCGGGTACACTATCAACAATTTTAGCCACTTGGTTTGCATAGCCCTCTAATTTCTGTTCATTAGTTCCAAAAACTTTAACTTCGATGGGTGCGGGTTCGCTATATAAATCGCCTATCATATCTGAGAATACCTGTCCTATATCTATTCGCATAGCAGGTTGAGTCGCTTCAATTTTTGAGCGCAGTTCATCCATCACTTCAAATACAGTATTTTTACGATTGCTTTTTAACTGGATAAGATAATCACCGCTATTTGGTTCAGTAACACCAAAAAATCCCATCTCGGTACCTGTGCGCCGTGAAAAACCACGCACTTCGGGAATAGATGAAATTATTTTATCTGTTTGCATGAGAATAAAATCTGTTTCATGTAATGATGTTCCGGGTGGTGTTTTATAATCAAGCACTATAGTACCCTCATCCATATCGGGAAGGAAACCGGTATCAAGGCGATTAATAGTAACCACGGCAGAGATAACCAAAGCCAAAACAATTACTACAGAAACCCATTTTAAAGTAATCAATTTTTTAAGCCCTTCCAAGTGATCGGGTTTTTCGTGTACCGGTTTATCAGAAAGCTTATTTTTATAATAAACAAAATTGTAAATAATAGGTGTAACCAGCCAGGTGATAAGAAACGAACATACCAGCGTAATTCCCATGGTAACAGCAAGCACTTTAAAAAACGCTCCCGCCACTCCGCTTAATAAAGCGAACGGAATAAAAATAACAGTAGTGCTTAATGATGATGCGATCATAGCAGGGAAAAGGTAATGAATGGCATTATTAAGATTATTCTGTGTTGACAGCCCCGGTTTCTCTTCATGAGTGCGGAATATTTGTTCTATAACAACAATGGCGTCATCCACAATTAAGCCGATGGAAGCAGTAATCGCACCCAGAGTCATTATATTAAGATTATACCCGATTGCGCGGATAATTATAAGGGTTAAACAGAGCGTGATGGGAATTGTAACCAATAAAACAATGCTTGAACGCAGAGAGCGCAGAAATAATAAAACTACAATAAGGGCTAAAGCAAGCCCCAAAAGCAACGCATCGCTTACGCTGCGTATGGATGAGTTTACAAAATCTGCCTGGTCATAAATGGTATTAAAGGTTACATCGGCAGGGAGATTATTTTTTAGCTCTGCGAGATTATTTTTTACCGTTTGCGACAGGTCAACCAGATTAGCATTGGGTTGCTTTACAACATTTACCAGCACAGCGTCATTGCCATTTGCTTTAATTACGGTGTAATTATCGGCGGCATGAATTGCTACATCAGCCACATCCTGCAACCGGATAAGACGCTTAGTGCTGTTTTTAAGCACAATATTTTTAATGTCGTCAATGCTATGCAGTGTTGCATCTGTAAGTGTCAGGTATAAACGACGGTAATCATTTACCAATCCGTTTGATGATACAAAACCGGTTTTAGATATTGCCTGTGAAATATCACCGGGCGTAAGCCCGAATAAAACAAGTTTTTGTTGGTTTAAAACCACCCAATATTCTTTTGTTTGCCCTCCCATTACCTGCACATCCGAAACGCCGTCTAACTGAAGTAAAAAAGGACGAATGCGATTAATTGCCAACAGCTTTAACTCCATAGGATTTTGGGAATGGCTTTCCAGGGAAAAATCAATGACAGGTATAATAGATGGTGTCATTTTTTCCACCCTCACATTTACAGTATGGGGTAAATCACTCATCTGGTTGATCTTTGTAGAAATAATTTGCTGGTCTAAATCAATATCAGAACCCCATTCAAAATAGGCTGAAATTTCACACGACCCCCTGTTTGTTGTACTGCGTATAATTTTTAAATCTTTAACCTGTTTAATGGCGTTCTCAAGCGGCTTTGTAACCGTTACCATCATTTTATCAACCGGCTCTTCGCCATTATCGGCTATAATTTTTATTTTAGGAAAAGTAACATCGGGAAACAGGCTTACCTTAATTGTTTTGTAAACAAAAATGCCGCTGCAAAGAATTAACACGCTTATGAAAGCGATGAATACTTTTTGCGAAAGAAAGACTTTGCGAAACGGCATAACGTTTTACCTGGTAAGTATTTTTACTTTAGCAGTATCGGATAACCCATAATTTCCTTCATCTATAATACGGTCGTTTTCTGAGAATTCAGGTGAAAGAATTTGAATATTATCGCCATAAGTTGCACCGGTGGTAACCATCACTTTAACAGCGGTTGAATCGTTAATGAGTTTCATTACCCAAAACTCGGTTTGTGTTTCATTACTTAATACTGCCTTGCGCGATAGAACCTCGCTTTCACTCAATTTTGAGCCGACAGGAAATTGCACCGTTACAGAAAGATTTTCGGGCAACTTTCCGTCATAATTTATTTTAATAAGATAATCCTGTGTTTGTGTCTGTATGTCAGCCACCGGAAGAACCTTTTCAACCCTCCCATTGCATGAAATACCATTTGAAAAATGCACGGTACACGCTGTGCCTTCTTTTATATCATCTGTTGATTCGAAAGGCAAAGAAAGATTTATTACAAGGCTCGACAAATCAACCAGGTCGCACAGCTTATCACCTTCCTGCACATAATCACCTGTTTGATGGAGTAATGTTGATGCTTCATAATTTGCCGGAGCATCTATTTTTATTAATCCCCCCGAAAACAAGGTGTCATTAATTTTTTTAGATGACGCATAACCGGCGGCTTCTTTTGTTTGGATTGCGAATAATTGTTGCCCGCTTTTAACATCATCGCCTAAAGCAATTTCTACTGAACGGATATACCCGGTTATAGGCGCGCTTATTACGTCTCTTTTAAAAAATTGTGTGGTGCCATAGAATGAGCGAACGCTTGCCAGTTTTTCTTTACTTATGGTAGTAAACCTCACATTTGCTTTAGCTATAATGCTTGAAGAATTGTCTTCATCATTAGCACTATGCTTACAGGCGGCAATAAACAGTAATAAGCTTACTATAATATATTGTTTTACCATATCAGGTAATTGTGTTCGTTTACTATTTGTTGTTGTCTGAGTTTAACCTCATTATACGATGATTCAATGCCCATATAATCTTTAACAGTTGTGATATAATCTATAACTGATAGTTGTCCGTTCTCAAGCTGGTTTTTTCTCATATCTAACAGTATTTCTTCAGATTTCAATTCATTTTCATACTGGTAAACTACAGAATCCAAAGCTTTATTTTGCTGGTAAAGATCGCTGATTTGCAAAGTATGTTGCAGGGTATATTGGGTACGGTAATCTGCATTAGTACTTTGTTGCAATGCGTATTGCTGCAAGGTTAATTTTCGCTGACCTCCGTCATATAAATTCCAGCTTAAATTTAATCCTAAACTATATCCAAATTTCCTGTAAATGCCGACAAGTTGAACGGCATTTAAACCTTGGTCGGCAAATAACTGCACTTTAGGCACATAATTATAATGTAACAGGTTTTTATTTTTTTCAACTGATAAGCTGTCTAAATAAAATTGTAAAAGATGAGCATCGGCAATGGGGTTATAGGTTTCTTTCCATTGAAGTGCCGGCGGTGAAAGTAAAACCGAAGAGGTATCAAAAATACCCGATAAAATATTTAAAGTGATAACATCCGATTTATAAGCAGATAGAA
This sequence comes from Chitinophagales bacterium, assembly GCA_963770495.1. Lineage (GTDB taxonomy): Bacteria > Bacteroidota > Bacteroidia > Chitinophagales > CAVYQA01 > CAVYQA01. Next base: position 213,126 of record CAVYQA010000005.1, read on the forward strand.
GCATGAGCGTCTGGATATTCTGAGATTGCACCTGCAAATGTAACGCGGTGTAATCGGCTTGCTGATAAATACCTGATTTTACTAAGGGTTGCAACAGAACCAGTTCATCATTTAACAAACCGGTTAATTTTTTTTGAAATAGTAACTGGTAAAGATCACGATAGGCTGCGAGGTATTGATCGGTAACTGCTTTTTCAACATCGCGTTGCGAAATTTTAGCTGAATTTTGTATCGAATTTATTGCAGTGCCATTAATTTGCAATTGCGCCTCTAAGTAGTTTTTTTGAAAAACTGTTAATCTTTCACATAATAAGGCGCTGTAAAGCCCGCCGTTTGTAATAGCCTGGTCGTATCCATAACCGCTATATACCGGTGCAATAAGAAGATTACCTGTAGCCGATACTTGAATTTTTTTGCCTGTCAGAATTAAAAGACTGTCTAATTGTTGCCGTATTACACGGTTGTTATAATCCTTAAGTAACGGGCTGTTAGATACAGTTTGTTTTAAATAATAATCGAGATCGCGGGTTTGCTGGGAAAAACATAAAGAATACCAAAGGGAGAAGCCCAACAGTAAAAAAAACGGGACAATCTTGGTGTTAAACACATCATTAGAAACAAGTTTTCAGGATTTGAAAGTATTAATAGATACTGATATTTCCATCATTTTTTAAAAATTCAACAAAAACGAAAAATTTAAGTTCTAAGCTGCAACCGATTGGCGAAGTAACGGATTTTTTGGGATTTAAGATTTATCGCCGTAGGCGCATCTCGCCAAAGGCGGAAGATTTAAGATTTTGGATATGGGGCGTGAAACTTTTTAATTCTAATATTATTTTAATTTAACATGATTCTAACCTCATTTTAACCGTTTCCGGATTGTGTTGCGGTCAAATTGGCATATTTTTGTGCCTCTAAAAAAATGCGACGGCTATATTACTATAAATTGATTATATGCTGGTTAGGATGTGCGCTAGGCACAGAGGGGGTGGTTTATGCCAACCCCGATACACTCCATTTAAAATTAAGCGATGCTGAACAATTATTCTTAAAAAATAACCTTACACTGCTTGCCCAAAAATATAATGTTGATGCGGTGAAGGTGCAGATTGTGCAGGCAAAATTATTTCAAAATCCCTCTGTAAGTATTGGGCAGGGTATATATAATCAATATACCAATAAATATTTTGACGTAACCAAAACGGGAGAATCATCTATTGAAGTGGATAAAGAGATTCACCTGGCGGGACAACGCAATAAAAACGTAAAGGTTGCTACTTATACCTATCAAAAAAGCGAATATGGCTTTTATGATTTGATACGTACACTGAAATACACCTTGCGAACCGATTTTTTCGATTTGTATTTTTTACTTCAATCGGATAAAGTGTATGGCGATGAAATAAAAGCGCTCCAGGATTTAACCGTTGTATATAACATAGAACTGCCAAAAGGATTTGTGTCGCGGGATGAGCAGCTGCGCTGACAGGCTCAATTGATAAGCTTACAGGGTGAGAGAATTGGTATACACAGCAGTATTGAAGATAAGCAACAGGAAATGGCTTTGCTATTACATACCGATTCGGCTTATTTAATTCCCTATGTAAATACCGATTTGCTAAATGCCGTATCGGCAAGCAGTTTAAATTATCAGCAGCTATTACAAGCCGCAGACAGCAACCGCTTTGATATGAAAGCCTCGCAACTGAATATACAATTGCAACAGGAAAATCTTTCGTTGCAGTGGAATGGCTGTACCCGATTTAACAGTTGGTTTGGTTTATGACAGGGAGAACGACTATATACCCGATTACAAGGGACTTACTCTTGGGTTTGACATCCCGGTTTTTAACCGTAACCAGGGTGGTATAGCACAGGCAAAAGATTATATACAGGCAAGCCAGCTTCAGCTTCAATCGAAACAGGACAGTGTGAGACATGAAGTGCAAACAGCCTATAGAAAAACACTGGAAGCCGATAGGGTTTACAACAGTTTTCCCCGTTCATTTGCCGGCGATTACTCCACCGAAATTACAGGTGTTCTTGAAAATTTTAAAAAACGTAATATAAGTATGTTACAGTTTTTGGATTTTTATGACTCCTATAAACAAAGCATGGTTGAATTATACCAGCTGCAAAGCAACAGGATGGATGCCTTTGAAACATTAAATTATGCAACAGGAAAAACAGTATTTACCTATTAAAACCGTAAAAGAATGGCGAATGGCAATGTGATTAATATCAATTCTCCCGCCCCTCTAAATCTCCCCAAGGGGGAGACTTCTGGCAGTGCCGGCTCTAAGTGTTTTTTTGAGTTAACGCTAACACCTTCCCCTTCGGGGAAGGCTGGGATGGGGAAGAAAAGAAGAGATATTTATTTAACGATGAGTCTAGCCTTGTTCCTCTTTTACGTTACGGGATGTACCAATGAGGTTAAAACAAACGGCTCAGATAAATCATTTTGCCTTACCGACACTATGGCGCGAATGATTAAAATTGATACTGCCAGGAAAGAACGGGTTAAAGATGAATTGATACTAAACGGTAAAGTTGATGCCAACGAGGATAAGGTGATAAAGATTTACCCGTTTGTATCGGGCGATGTGGCTGAAGCGAATGCGCAGCTTGGCGATTATGTGCAAAAAGGGCAAACTCTGGCTGTAATAAAAAGCAGCGACGTGGCGGGTTACCAGCAACAATATATAGCTGCTAAAGCCGGTTTAGCAGAAGCGCAAAAAACGTACGATGCCGATGCTGATTTATATAAAGCGGGTATGATATTTGACAAAGATTATACCCAGGATAAAAATGAATTGGTAAAAGCCCAGGCAGCTTACGACCAGATGGTTAAAACGTTCCAGGTGTATAACATTGATGAAAATTCAAATTATGTGATAAAAGCGCCCGTAGCGGGTTTTATTATTGACCGGAAAATAAATCCCGGAATGCATTTTCGCTCCGATAATACCGATAATGTGTTCACCATATCCGACCTGAAAGATGTGTGGGTACTGGCAAATATTTATGAAACCGATATAGCCAAAATAAAACAGGGTTACGATGCCACCATTACCGCTCTTAGTTATCCGAACAAAGTGTTTCACGGCAAAGTGGATAAAGTGTATAATATGCTCGACCCCGATTCGAAAGTGCTTAATGCGCGTATCACGCTTGATAATCCAGGGTACCTGCTAAAACCCGAAATGTTTGCTAATGTAAGTATACGATATGCCGAAGACACACAAATGGTAGCTGTTCCCACCGGCGCAATAATTTTTAACATGAGTAAAAATTATGTAATTGTTTATACTGATAAATGCCACTTAAAAATTACGCCGGTGGATATATATAAAACCGTTGGCAATATTACTTACATAAGCAACGGCGTTAAAGCGGGCGATAAGGTAGTATCTAAGTATGAATCTATGGTGTTTGACGCAATGAATATGTAGCTATGAATAAGTTCATCCGTAACATAATCTCTTTTTCAATCAGGAATAAATTTTTCATTTTTTTCCTACTTACCATATTTCTCATAGTAGGCGTTTATACGTTTGTTACCATGCCCATAGAGGCATTTCCCGATATTACCAACACGCAAATTACCATTGTTACCCAATGGCCCGGCAGAAGCGCACAGGAAGTGGAGCGCTTTGTTACCATACCTATAGAAATACAAATGAATAGTGTGCAGAAGAAAACCAACCTACGCTCTATTTCAATGTTCGGTGTGTCTATTGTTAATATTATTTTTGAGGATGGCGTTGATGACCCTTTTGCACGGCTACAGGTAAATAATCTTTTGCCTAATGTTACACTTCCCACGGGTGTGCAGCCGCAGTTGCAGCCGCCCGTTGCGCCTACTGCAGAAATTTACAGGTATATACTGGTAAGCAAATACCGCAACTCGCGCGACCTGCTTACGTTCCAGAATTTTGTTATTGACCGCCAGTGCGCGCTGTGCCCGGTATTGGCGATATAAGCGTGTATGGCGGACAACAAAAAATTTATGAGGTGGATGTTAATCCCGGCCTGCTGGCTAAATATAATCTTACGGCAATAGATGTTTACAACGCCGTTTCTAACAGCAATATTAATGTAGGCGGCGACTTAATACAGAAAAATGATGAAGCCTATGTGGTAAGGGGGTTGGGTTTGCTTACTTCTATTAAAGATATTAACAATATAATTATTACCAAGCTTAACGGCGTTCCCATTCTTGTAAAAAATGTTGCCGATGTCATTGAATCGGCAGCGCCGCGGGTAGGGCAAACAGCTTATAACCAGCAGGATGATGTGGTGGAAGGTGATGTGATGATGCGCAAAGGTGAAAACCCCACCATGGTGCTTGCCGCGTTAAAAGAAAAAGTAAATCATCTTAATAATGTTGTTCTGCCTTCCGATGTAAAGATTGTTCCGGTATACGACCGCACCACCCTGATGCATTTTACTACTCACACGGTGTTAAATAATCTTTTTCACGGCATTATACTTGTTACCGTAGTGGTATTTCTTTTTATGGCTGAGTGGCGCACCACGGTTATTGTCGCCATTATTATTCCCCTCTCGTTGTTGTTTGCTTTCGTTTGCCTTCGCCTTATGGGCATGACTGCCAACCTGCTCTCCCTTGGCGCTATTGACTTTGGAATTATTATAGATGGCGCCGTAGTAATGGTTGAAGGTGTATTTGTGGTGTTAAACCACAAAGCGCTCGGTGTTGGCATGGAAAAGTTTAACCTTCTTGCTAAAGGGGGTTTAATTAAAAAAAGCGGCACTGAAATGGGTAAAGCTATTTTCTTTTCCAAGCTTATCATCATCATTGCCCTCATCCCTATTTTTTCATTTCCAGAAAGTAGAAGGAAAACTTTTTCATCCGCTTGCCTTCACGCTTGGCTTTGCCTTACTTGGGGCTTTAATTTTCACGTTCACACTTAGTGCCTGTTTTAACCAGTCTGTTGCTCAATAAAAATGTAAAAGAGAAAAAAAACCCGTTCGTAGCACTTTGTTCATAAAAACGTAAAGAGGGCGTTTTATTTTGTCGACAGGAATAAACGCGCCAGCCTTGGTGTTGCGGTAATAGCTCTCGCCGTAAGTATCTATTCTTTTAAATTTTTAGGAACGGAATTTTTACCCGAGCTGAATGAAGGCGCTTTATGGATTGAAGCTGATTTGCCTATGAGCGCTTCATTAAAAAGCAGTGTAAATATGTCGCATAAGATACGCGAGAAACTGCTTGCTTTTCCCGAAGTGCAAAGTGTGCTGTCGCAAACCGGGCGGTCAAATGACGGCTTAGACCCATCCGGTTTATATACAACACAGTCCTTGGTGAATCTTTATCCTAAAGAAGAATGGAAAGAACATATCTCATTAGATGAGCTGACCGATAAAATTGATTCATCACTTAGAGAATACCAGGGTGTGGTGTATAATTATTCGCAGCCGATAATGAGTAATGTTCACCAGGCGGTATCGGGCACAAATTATGATCAGTGTGTGAAATTGTTCGGAGACAATCTTGATTCGATGGATGTTACGGCAGACTCGGTGCTAAGTGTGCTTAAAACCGTTAGAGGCATGACTGATTTAGGCGTTGTGCGCAACCTGGGGCAGCCCGAATTAAGCATTAAATTAGATGAAGAAAAAATGGCGGCTTACGGCGTTGCTATCGGCGATGCCAACAGCGTTATTCAAATGGCTATAGGCGGACAGGCAGCCACGGAGATGTATGAGGGCGAAAAAATATTTGATATACGAATTCGTTACCAACCAGGGTACAGAAGCACCTCCGAGGAAATAGAGAATATAGTCGTGCCCACCGTAACCGGCAATAAAATTCCGCTGAAAGAAATTGCAGATATCAGCACCGTAACCGGACCCGAATTTATTTACCGCGATAATAACCAGCGGTTCAATGCCGTTAAATTTACCGTGCGCGACAGAGATTTGGGCAGCACCATTGCCGAAGCGCAGCAAAAAATTGATGCGAAACTAAAACTGCCCCGCGGCTGGTTCTTGCAATGGACCGGCGAATTTGAAAACCAGCAGCGCGCTACCAAACGGCTCAAGGAGGTTGTGCCCATCAGCTTAGTGCTCATATTCATATTGCTGTTTATCGCTTTCGGTAATGTAATAGATGCAGGGCTTATATTGCTTAATGTGCCGTTTGCGCTCATCGGCGGCATTCTATCGTTACATGTAACCGGCATGGAATTCGGCATTTCGGCGGGTGTAGGCTTTATCGCCCTGTTCGGAATATGCGTTCAAAACGGCGTTATACTTATTTCCGTGTTCAAAAAACAATTGCAGGAAGGAGCGGCGCTAAGAGTGGCTATACGCAAAGGCGTGGAGTCGCGTATACGCCCGGTGGTAATGACAGCCCTTATGGCAATGATGGGCTTATTGCCCGTTGCCCTTTCAACAGGTATTGGCTCTGAAACACAGAAACCTCTTGCAATTGTAGTAATAGGCGGCTTGTTTACCTCCACCATTTTAACGTTGCTTATTTTCCCTATTATTTTTGAAATTGCCTATCGCGGAAAATTCAAAGAGGTATTGGATGAGCCGCCACAAACCGAGATTATTCCTTAGGAATAAATATAAAATTGTTTAAATTAGCTCTCCCAAAAATCTGACTTATGAAAAAGCAAAAGAAAAAACCGGCTGCCAAGGCAAAAAAAGTAAACCACAAAAAAATAGCAAAGGCATCTGCTAAAAAGAAACCTGTTAAAAAAGCAACCTCTCATAAAGTCGCAAAAAAAGCTGCCAAGCAACCTCCGTCAAAAAAAATAATTGAATCACTGATAAAAGAAATGGAACAGGAGGCAAAAACCACGCGTAAAATGCTGCAACGTATTCCCGAAGATAAATATGACTGGCAGCCACATCCAAAAAGTATGACCGTGAAACGGCTCGCTACACACATTGCTGAAATACCCGGCTGGGTGAACATGACAATTAATACTGATGAACTTAATTTTGCCGGAAGTAATTATGTTCCCAGGTTTGCAAAAAACAATGCTGAATTATTGGAAATATTAGAAAAATCGCTGGCTAAAAGCAAAGAGAGTTTAGAGAAAGCTAACGATGAACTCTTATCGCGCCCCTGGATTATGCGCAACGGCGATGTTATAATAAGCAGGTTAACAAAAGGTGAGATGATACGCATTGCTTTTTGCCAAACTGTACATCATCGGGCGCAATTGGGTGTGTTTCTTCGTTTATTGGATGTGCCCATCCCCGGAAGCTACGGACCAAGCGCCGATGAGCCGAATTTTTAATTGGGTTTAAAACAGTTCCATCAATTTCTCCAGCTCATTCACCTTATCGTTAACACCCGATGCTTTGTAGGTTTGTATCAGGTTTTCAATCAGGGTTTTGATAATAGCTTTATTATCGCAGGGAATATAATACTGTGGGTCGGGTTCTACATTCAGCCGCTTCAGGAAAAGGGCTATGTCTTCTTTTGTAAATATCATTCCTTTGTTAAACGGATTGATGTAAAATAAAACGCCGCGCCGTATTTCGTTAGTGGTATTTTCAGGTGTAATTAAATCCTTATGATACGACAAAATAAAATGCTCGGGCAGGTTAACACCGTAGACCGGCATTTTTAATTCATTCGCTAAGATGAGGTATAAAATCCCCAATGAAATAGAATTGCCTTTTTTTGACTCGAGTACGTGATTGATATAGCAATTTTGCGGGTCAAGTAAGTTTAAAGTGTTGCCCGAAAAATTTTGTATAGAGTAAAACACATGGTTAAAAACATTCACCTGTTCAAGCGGTGTGAGGTCGTAATTCATCTCAAGCCAGATGGCTTTTTTCAGTTTATCAATGGCTTTGAGAACATTTTCCGTCTTCAAATCAGGGTATTGGTAGCGTGATATAATCATCGCACCCTCAAGCAGTTTATCGCTGTTTATCTGAATCCATTCTTTAAGATGTTTCCCGGTGCTGCCCGACTGGATACTATGAATAAGATTTTCAATGCGGCGGTGCAACACAGGGTCAAACGTTTTTTCCCACGCCGATTCCAAATCAGGAATAACGTCCGAGCCAAAGGCAAGCAGCTTTTCCGAAACGTGCTGATACACCTCCTTGTCAGGGTCATCCAACAAATTAATAAGTGCGCTTATTTCAGATGGGTTCATAATATGTCAGCTTTATGCTCTTGGTCTAAAACGTCCCCGTCTTGGCGGCGCTGACCTTGCTTTTTCAAGAAGTTCCATGCATTCTTCAAGTGTTAATAAAGAGGGTTCCATATCCTTAGGTATCTTGGCATTTAACCTGCCCGATTTTACATAAGGTCCCCATTTACCATTTAACACGGTAACGCCATTCTCCTTATATTCTTTAATAACATTTTGCGCTTTCTCTTCAATCAAAGCAATAGCATCCTGCAAAGTCACCTCAAGCGGGTTGGTACCTTTTTTCAAGGAGTAAAATTTTTTATTATACGCCACATAAGGACCAAACCGTCCCTGCGAGACAGCCACTTCCTGTCCGTGATATTCGCCAATCTTTTTAGGAAATTTAAAAAGCTCCAATGCCTGCTCAAGCGTAATAGTCTCCATATTCATGCCCGGCATAAGTCCCGCAAAACGCGGCTTCTCTTCTGTTTCGGGATTAGCCACGCCTATTTGCGCCAGCGGACCAAAACGCCCCATGCGCACAATCACATTTTTTCCCGTGGCAGGGTCAACACCCAATAATCGTTCTCCTGTAACACGCTCCGCCGTTTCCATTGTTTTTTCCACGTCTTTATGAAAGGGCTTATAAAAATCATTAATCATCTCCTGCCATTTTTTATGCCCTTCCGCAATATCATCAAACTCTTTTTCAATTTCGGCGGTAAATCCGTAATCCATCACGGTATTAAAATGCTCCATCAAAAAATCATTCACCATCATCCCCTGGTCAGTAGGGAAAAGTTTTCCTTTTTCCGCGCCGGTAAGTTCCTTCGCTTCTTCTTTACTAAATACATTGTCTTTTAAATGCAATACCGCATATTTACGCTCCACGCCTTCTCTTTCCTTCTTCTCGACATAGCCGCGTTTTTGAATCGTGCTGATAGTTGGCGCGTATGTAGATGGTCGTCCAATGCCCAGTTCCTCCAGCTTTTTAACCAGAGCCGCTTCCGTATATCGTGCAGACGGTCGTGTAAAACGCTCGGTAGAAACCATTTCTTTTAAACTCTGCTTCTCCCCCACTTTAAGAACGGGCAACATATCCGAGGTGGTGTCTTCCTGTCCGTCTTCATCCGTGCTTTCCATATACACTTTCAAAAATCCGTCAAACAGAATCACTTCTCCGCTTGCCGTCAGCTCTTCTTTATTAGTCGAAATTTCAATCTTAGCCACCGTGCGCTCCAGTTCGGCATCGCTCATCTGCGAGGCGATGGTGCGCCTCCAGATAAGCCCGTATAATTTCTGCTCGTCATTCTCCCCCTCTATTTCCTTATTCTCAATATACGACGGACGGATGGCTTCATGTGCTTCCTGTGCATTCGCCGATTTACCTGTAAATTTTCTATTTTGCAAATATCGCTTACCATAATTCGTGGTGATTTCATTAGAAATAGCTCCCACCGCCGATTCCGAAAGATTGGTTGAATCCGTGCGCATATAAGTTATATTACCCGCTTCATACAACCGTTGCGCAATAAGCATGGTGCGCGCTACAGAAAATCCAAGCTTGCGGCTCGCTTCCTGTTGCAGCGTAGAAGTAGTAAACGGCGCAGCCGGGCTTTTTCTGCCCGGTTTAACCTGTATGTCTTTTACAATATAATCAGCTCCGATGCAGGAACGTAAAAATGCTTCTGCCTCTGCCAATGTGCTTTTGTTTTTTGGAAGGTCGGCTTTAAAAACCAGTATATTGCCATTTTTATCCTTGCCGGTAAAATATGCTGATACTTTAAAATACGATTCAACCTTAAAATTATTTATCTCCCGCTCGCGCTCCACAATAAGCCGCACGGCAACCGATTGAACACGCCCTGCGCTTAACGAAGTGCTGCGCGCAATTTTTTTCCATAGTATCGGTGACAGTTCAAATCCCACAAGTCGGTCGAGAATACGGCGGGCTTGCTGGGCGTTCACCAAATTCAAATCCACTTTTCGCGGATGCTGCACCGCTTCTTTTATTGCCGGCTTGGTTATTTCATGAAAAACAATGCGCTTGGTTTTGTCCACGTTCAAACCCAACGCCTGGCATAAGTGCCACGAAATGGCTTCACCCTCGCGGTCTTCATCGGTTGCCAGCCACACTTCCTTTGTGTTCTTCGATAATTTCTTCAATTCACTTACCACCTCTTTCTTATCGGGACTGATTTCATAGGTGGGCTCAAAGTGGTGCTTCACATCAATAGCAGTATCCCTCTTAGGCAAATCGCGGATATGCCCATAGCACGATTTGACAATGAACTCATGATCCAAAAACTTCTCAATGGTCTTCGCTTTCGCCGGCGACTCCACAATCATTAAGCTCTTTTCGCTCTTAGTTGCTTTTTTTGCCATCAAATTCTTTCAACCCGTTTTTTGCAAAGTAAATTCAATGCTTCTTAATATTCAAAATTCTTATCCACAAAATATTTTCGTCTTCACCCAACCATTTGCTGTAAACTTATCTTATACGATAAATGTTCACATAAGGTTTTCCTGCAATGATACTGAAAACATCTCAACTGTATGCTGTCAATTGCGATTTGCCGGCTGGCGGAGAAAGGTTAAAAGTTGCGCCGTGGCAGGTGTTAGGAAAGGACAGAGTAAAGCCCACCTGCCACAGCAGCCGAGCCCATCCAGGTTACATGCCATATTCCAAATAATGAGTTATAAAATCCCAATCCATCTTTTCTAAATAATAAAAACCTGCAGAACTATATTTATACTCTTCGGGCAACTTACATAGCTGCCATTTTTCCTGAACAGGATTATGGTGAATGTATTTTAACTTTTGAAATTTAACATCGGGCGCATATAATTCTATCGCTAACGGACGCCGTTCCCAAACCTGGTAGCGGCGGTCAACAGCATTTACCCTGAATTGCGTTAACCAATAGTCATCGTTCCGTCTTTTCAACAATGTAATTATTTGCTGAGAAGTGTATTTAAGAAAATCGCGCTGAACATCAGATGAATGATTAGGTGTAAGTATATTCCACATCAGGTGTATATGGTTTGGCATTATTACAAATGCTCTTAGTAGTATTCTTTTTTTAGATACCAGGAACTTTAAACTATCCATTATTATATCTTTATATATATCCTCTTTTAATAAGGGTTTCCACTCTAAAATAGTGGCAGTAAAGAAGTAAAGCTTATCAGGCTCCATGTATACAAATATACAGCTTGTGCCTTTTGCTGCGCTGCGGTGTCAGGTGGGCTTGGCTTATTTCTTCCACAAACACCTGCCACGGCGTAAAAATACAGTCTATCATTTAGTCAGGTAAATCAGCCAGGTCAAACTATATTTATATCACACATCCACCACACTCAAACCGAAACCCAAACTTTGTTGTCCCAACTTTTCTTATCAAATTGTTTTACCTATTAATTTTGATAATTAATTATTGATAACAGATAATTGATCACTGATTAATTCGTTCTTTGAAATTTTGGTGGAGTTGCTATTTGGTTCACGTTTTAAAATGACAACAAAAACGACAAGAAAATGACAACAACGTTGCGGCAAAACAACCTGACGAGTCTCTGCAACTTATTGAAAGACAACAAACAAAAAATAAAAAGACAGGTTCTTAAACGGTTCTTGTCATTTTAAAAAACTCTAAACTCACAAGCACACTTTTAACATTTGACCTTTGACTTTTAACTTATCAATGTACTCTATTTGGGAACGGCGGAACAGGCGGCACATCTTTCCCCTGCGTTTTCAAATCATCTAGGATGACTTCAATAGCTTTATTAAGCTGGTCGTCAATGCCGGCATATTGGCGGGCAGGATCATTTTCCAAATCAATATCGGGGTCAACGCCATGCCCTTCAATCACCCAGTCGCCATTAGCGGCATAAGGTCCAAATTCGGGTTTCTCAAGATAGCCGCCATCCAAAAACGGCAAAGAGGCATTAATACCTACTACCCCGCCCCATGTGCGTTTACCTATTATAGTACCCAATTTATTCGTCCTAAATCTGTAAGCAAAAATGTCCCCGTCAGATGCAGAGTATTGATTAATGAGTAGCACCTTGGGACCGATATTCATTTCCGGCGATGGCATTCCAACCGTGTTTCTCGACATTTCAAAAAATACCAACTGGCGCGCCAGCCTGTCGGTAATCATCGGCGAAACAAAACCGCCACCATTGCCGCGGTCGTCAATAATAAGCGCCTTCTTATTTATCTGCGGGTAGAACAATTTAAAGAACTGGCTCAACCCGCCTTCGCCCATATCGGGAATATAAATGTAACCCACCTTGCCATGCGTTACCGAATCAACATAAGAAATGTTGTGCTGCACCCAATCGTAATAATACAAATTCGTTTCATCAGCCGTTGGCACCACAATAATTTTGCGGTCGCCATCCGGCGATGCTTTGCTGTTTACCGTAAGCTCCACCTGCTTATCCGCCGTATTCACCAGCGAGGCATAAATATCAACCATAGTATTTGTTGGTGCGCCGTTCACGGCAATAATATAATCGCCGGCTTTTACATTCAACCCTATTTCAGTCAAGGGCGAGCGCAAGGTGGGATCCCAATTTGCGCCCTTCAATATTTTTTTAATTTGGTAATATCCTGTTGCACCGTCTTTCTTCAGTTGAGCGCCAAGCAACCCCAGTTGAACCTTAGTCACCTCCGGTTCATCGCCGCCGCCCGTATAAGTGTGCCCGCTGCTCAATTCACCAATCATCTGGCTTATGATAAAAGTTAAATCCTGGCGTATGTTAACATATTTCACAAGAGGTTCGTATTTATCGTGCATCGCTTTCCAGTCGGCGCCGTTCATCGTTGGCGAGAAAAAGAAATCGCGCATCTGGCGCCAGCTCTCATCATACATCTGCTGCCACTCCTCATGGTGATTAACCATCACCTTCATGTTCGAAAGGTCCACATTCTTTTGCCCGCTAATCGGAGATGTGGGCACGTCAATAACGGAATAATTTTTATCCTTCACTACAAGCATTTTTTTACCGTCAGCCGAAACCTGGAAATCATCAAACTGCCCGAGCGTGGTTTCTTTTTTATCTTTTAATGAAAAATACACAAGCGATGACGCCTTATCGAAATGCCCTCTTCTTATATAATACACATCATTCCCGTTGGCATAAAGAGTGCCGTAGTTGGAGGCATCTATGGGCATGGATATGAGGCGGTCGGCAAGCCCGTCAAGGTCAATCTTTATATCGATAGATGCGGGTGCTTCCGGAGCCGCTTTAGCATTTTTAGTTGGTGTTTTTGCAGCAGTCGTAGCACTGGTTGTATCTGCTTTTATCTTCACCTCGTCATCTTTTGGTGCAAATGGCGAAGGCGTTTCTTTAGACAAGGTGATAAGATATACTTTAGCCATATCTATATACCCCGCATTAAAATCGGCGTCGCTGAAGGTGGGCGTGTAATCACGGCCCGATACAAGAACCAGATATTTTCCATCCTTGCTAAACGTAGGGTTGAAAGATACATACCAGCCATCGGTAGCATCCGTCTTGCTTTTTGTGGCAAGGTTATAAAGAATAATTTTTTGCTGACTGTAAAATTCCTGGCGGGTGTAAGCTATCCATTTGCTGTCAGGGCTCCAGTTGTAATCGAAAAACTCGCCAAGGTTAGAGGAGTCAACCAGCGTTTGCTTTTTCGTATCCACATCCAAATAAACCAGGCGCAGTTTCCTGTCGCTCCACAAAATCTTCTTACCATCCGGCGACCATTTTAAATCGAATTTATAATTATCACCGTTAGTGGTTAAACGTGTCGGTGCGCCTTCGCCGTTTTGCGCCACCGTATAAATTTCATCTTCGCCGCTGGCGTCGCTTATATAGGCAATTGATTTGCCATCGGGGCTCCAGTGCGCACTACGCTCGTGTATGTTCGATGTTTTATCCAAATCACGTGTTACCCCCGTGGTAGCAGGTAATGTCCAAACATCTCCCCTAGCGACAATAGCCAGCCGGCTGCCGTCAGAAGCGAGGTCATACGATTCAATATATTTAGAGGCGTCAATCATGCTTAAGCGTCCGTATAATTCATCATTAGCAATTTGCACATGAATCTGCGATACCTGCTCGGTAGCCAAATCCATCTTCCACAAATAACCGGCGCGTTCCCACACAATGGCATTATTGCCCAGCGAAGGAAACAGAACATCGTAATCATTGTAATTGGTAACCTTGCGTGTTTGCCTGGTGGTAACATCATATACAAATAAATTCATGGTATGGTCGCGGTCCGACAAAAAATAAATCTTGTTTCCGGTCCACATTGGCTCAACATCCTGTATCGTATCGTTAGTAATATCGGTTACTTGTTTCGAGGCGAAATCATAAACCCATAAATCATCTGCCATGCCCGCATGGTAATATTTACGCGCGCGGAACTGGCGGAAGATGCGGTTATACGCCAACTGCTTGCCATCGGGACTGTACGAACAAAAACCTCCCGTGGGCAACGGCAACTGCTCCGACAAGCCGCCATTAATATCGGCAATATATAATTGTCCTATAAATGCATTAAACGACTGGCAACGCGAGCGGTACACTATATGCTCATTATCCTTCCAGGTCATCACAATATTGTTCGGTCCCATGCGGTCACTAACATCATCGCGTCCTATTGTGGCGGTGTAGGTAACCCGTTTGGGCGAGCCACCCTGCGAAGGCATCACATACACCTCGGTATTTCCATCGTACTGCCCCGTGAACGCAATGTTTTTTCCGTCAGGTGAAAAACGGGCGAACATTTCGTAGCCCGGGCTGGTGGTGAGTTTGCGCGCCATGCCGCCATTGGCATCAACCGTGTAAAGATCACCGGCATAGGAAAACACCACCTGGTTATCGTGAATGGCAGGAAAGCGCATCAGCCGCGCGGTATCCTGGGCAAACACCTGCAACGACAGGCAAATAATACTTAACGTTAGTAGAAGATTTTTCATAAGTGTAGTTTAGAGGGGGCAAATGTAATAAAATAGCTCTATGTAATAGTGGGTAGGTTATATATTGTCAATTCAACGCAGTTAGGAGGGGAAAAGTTACAGGAAACAGTTGTCTGAACTATGATTTATGTGATTAAATGATGGGCTATGATTTTTTCTAATGAGAAGGTCCAAGTGGAACAGTAACTTTATTTTGTTTAACTGCTGCCGTAGTATCTAAGCTAGCAGGTATTGGTTCTGCCTTATTACTATTTAAGGTTGGTATATAATTGGGTTTATTACCAGTAAAAGTAGAAATTACCATGCCATCTACTATATATTCATTTTCTTTTATTTTATTTGCGTTATTAGTGCCATCTGTCTGCAAATTCAAAGAGACACACAGATTTGAATTATTTAACCTAAGATTTTTTATTTCAACCATATTATAACCATAAGCAGCTATTTTAATATCAAATAATGTTCCTGTTGTAGTTGTATCAGTAATATCAAACATGAATCTACCTTCATAATCTGCTTCTACTCCTTCAGTAATATCACCAAATGAGAAGGCAACATTGGCAAATGGAATAACCTCTCCCGTTCTCTTATCCCTTAAAATTCCTTCAATTCTATACCTCCCTTTACTTTGTATAACTCCACTGTCTTTTATCCCCAATTTATTTGAGCTATCATCACTCATCTTCGATACATCAATCACCTGCGCATTTGATTGTTTAGTAAGCAACCCCACCAAACCCAACGCTATTAGAATTGAAGCCGCAATGCGGTTGAACCAGTACCGTTTAGAATCATTACTTATCGAATCAAGGTGTTTTGCTTCAATTCGAGCACAAAAATTATTTGGCTGTTGAGAGAGTATTTTATTTAATTCTTTTTCATCAAGCCCCACAAGGTTAACCACTTCTTTCTTACACGATTTGCAAAAACGACCTTTTTCAGTAGCGGTCATCTTCTCCCAGTTTTTTGAGCAGGGAGAAACCATGTTAAGCGAATAAGATGGATAAACTTTGTTTTCCATATCTGTTTGAATAGATAAATATAATGAAAAAAAATGAAATTGTTATTATTTATTTTTCAACTGGCTTTCCGCTCCCTCAAGGTTTTGCCTCACACTTTGCTGGTCGGGATTCAAACGGAGCGACTTCTTATAATATACAATAGCTGTTTCATATTGACCCAACATTTGATAACATGCTCCCATGTTGCCATAAGTAATGGCGCTGGTAGTGTCAAGTTGAGTAGCCTTTTTAAAATAAGGTAATGCCTTTTCATAATTCTTTTCATTAAAATAAACTGCTCCAACACCGTCATAAGCTTTGGCATAAGTTGAATCCTGTTTGATACAATTAAAATATGCTTTTCCGGCTTCATCATTATTGCCCATCCGTATATATAAATCACCCAAATTAAACCAGGTAATAGGATAGTTAGGCAGTATTTTAACAGCGGCGGTAAATTGTATTAAAGCCGTATCATAATCGTCATTTTGTTGTTGCGGTGTTAATGCGTTATTGCCAATGTTCATAAAAATATTTCCTAAATTTTCATGGGCAAGCGCGCTATTAGGCACTTTTTTCACATCGACAGACCACAATAACCTGTCATTGCTCCATTCGGCATTTCGACGGGTGGTTTGGAAACCGCTTAATAATACAACAGCCACAATGAGGGCAGAGATAATTGAAAATCTTTGCGCCATTGTTTTGAACTTTATTTTCTGTATTATTTCACTACCCGCCGCAACTATAGCAATGCAGAAACCGAATGACGGCTGGTATAAAAAGCGTTCGCCAATAAAGGTGCCCACATCAATAACGATATTCGATACAATAAAGATACTGCAGAAATAAAACAGGATGCCATACGACACAAGGTCTTTTTCTTTTAGTTTCAGCAAAGCATATAGTACAAGCCCTGCCTGAATTAGAACCGATAAACACACCCGCCAGTCAGAAAAATTTACATAAGGAAACTGGTTATAGGAATAATCGCAGCTAAGGGGATTAGGATAAAACAGCAGTAGTATATATTTGCCTAATAGCATTAGGGCTGTAGCTATATGCTGAACGGGGGTTGCATAAAGGTAAGGCGCATTCAACACATCGGTGCCGGCTTTTGCCATTTGAGGGACAATGGAAATGCGCATGAATAAGTATAAGCCGAGCACCACCGCAAACGGCAGGGTGATAAGCACAATAGTGCGTAGTTTTGTTTGAGTGAAAAAATAAAACGTAAGCGGCAGAATAACAATGAACGTTATCCCGTTTTCTTTAGACAATAATGCAAGGAAATAAAACACCAATGAGAACATTAATTGCCAATAATTCCGTTGGGTTAAAAAATTTAAGCTGCAATACATGGTAAGTAACAGGAACAACCACGACAGCAATTCATCACGGCTTTTAATATGAGAAATCGCCTCGGTGTGCACCGGGTGTATTATAAAAAACAGTACCACTAAAAACGCAGCAACGGGTGAGTATGTGAATACGTATTGTCGCAAAAACAATAACATTATCACCCCGGTAATAGCCAAAAGGAACATATTTATAAAATGGCTCACATGGGGGTCAGCGCCGAAATAGTCTTTTTCTATTGCAAAAGTAATGAGCGATAACGGGCGCCAGCGTCCGCCGCTTACCAAACTGGCGTGACCATAAAATCCATACATGCTTTCCTTGGTAAACAAATCATATATGCCCCCCACTCCTTTTTGAACAAATTGATTAGCTAAATAAAATTCTCCATCGTCAAAAGCGAAATCATTAGTGATGGAATTACCATAAAATGCTAAGGTAATGACAACAATGAGCAGTAGTTGAACTCTTTTATTAGAAATAAAATGTATTATTTTACCGATCGTGGAAAGTGATTGCAACGGTAAGTGCGCACGGGTTACTGTTACGGATTTTTGTTTAACCGTTTTTTTGGATTGTTTCCCTTTCGACATATTTTATATTGAACGTTGTAAAGATATTTAAATCTCATTTTAATAAACTGCATGAAATTATTTTGCCCCTTCCATGGTTGAAATGTGAAAATTACTTTATCCGAACAAATAATTTTATATTATTAATTTTGGCAGTATACTTAATAGTTTAATTCATATCCATTACTATAAATAAATGAATACCTTATTCTATTTTTATTAAAGATTACATTAAAATGGTCTTAAAATTAGTTAACACTATCAACCATCTGAAAAAAAGTATTAATTTCGCCTTTCTTATAAAATATATGCAAAATAGTAACTCCTATTAAAAGAGACTAAATGAATCTTGTTTTAAGAAAAATAACCGGTTTTAATATTAAAGTTCTATTTGTTATTACAAGCGTCATTATATCATTACAAACGTCTGCACAGACTACTAACAGGAACACAGCGGATACCGCTAAATATTTAACTCTCGACCAGTGCATTAACTATGCCCTGCAGCATCAGCCTGCATTAATGAGTTCAATAATTAATATATCCATTGCTAAAACTACTAATGCCATAAATTTATCGGGATGGATACCGCAGGTTAACCTTACGGGTAACCTTACACATTATGAGGTATTGCCTACCACTTTTATTCCTAATTTCTCTAATCCTGAAGCGCCGTCAACAAAAGCACAAATCGGTATCAGTAATAATGCCATACCTGAATTAGAAGCAACGGAAACCTTGTTCAATCCGGCTGTTTTTTATGCCGCAACCGGTGCGCATTTATATGTAAAACAAGCAAAACAAGGTACTGATAGCACTAAAATAGGACTTATAGCGTCGGTGAGCAAAGCATTTTATAACCTGTTGCTCACCTTGCAGCAGATTGATGTATACAAAGAAGATACGACGCAACTTGCCCGAAACGTGAAGGACACTTACCACCAATATGTAGGCGGTACAGTAGATAAAACAGATTATGAAGAAGCTACTATCTCACTGAATAATTCTCTGGCGCAATTAAAACAAGCACAGGAAAATGTGCGTCCGCAATATGCCACGCTTAAACAGTTAATGGGATTTGAGCCCGAAAGACAATTTAACGTTAGCTATGATACGGCACAAATGATGCAGGAGATTGCTTTTGATACTACTCAGCAATTGAATTATGAAAATCGTATAGAATACCAGCAGCTTCAAACGGCAAAAAGTCTGCAACATAAACTTGTAAATTATTACCGGCTCGATTTTCTGCCAAACCTATCTGCTTTTTACGATTATGATTATGAATTTGAGAGTAATCAATTTTCAAATCTTTTTTCACACGCCTATCCGTATTCTTTGATTGGACTAACAATTGATATACCTGTTTTCACAGGATTAGCACGATTAGAGAATGTGCAGAAAGCCAAGTTGCAGGAACAGCAAATTAATTGGGGCGAGGTTAATTTAAAATCAATCATTTATACTCAATATGCAACGGCATTGGCAAATTATAAGGGCAACCTGTATAATTTACATTTTTTGCAGGACAATGTGTCAATGGCAAGAAATGTTTACAGCATTGTGAATTTACAATATAAGCAGGGAGTAGTGCCTTATCTGAATGTGATTACAGCACAAACAGAATGGATTACATCGGAAATAAATTATTTTAATGCCCTATTTGAGGTGTTATCAAGTAAAATAGATTTGGAACAATCAATGGGGCTTATTTCTCCTAATCGTTAATTAACTAAATTATTGCTTCTATGAGCAAAGCATATTTGACTGTTTTATTAGGTTGCCTGTTGTTTGTGTCATGTGACCACAAACTGCCGCCTCCTCTCCCTCCTGTGCCTGTTAACTTATATACGGTAACGGCGCAGCGTGTTTTTTACTTTGACAAATATCCTGCCACTACGGTAGCCTTAAGCCAGGTTAATTTGCTGCCTGAAGTGCAGGGTTATATTACAGGAATACTTTTTACGGAAGGCGGTCATGTGCATCAGGGTCAGGAATTATACGAAATAGATAAGCGCTTATACCAGGATGCCTACGACCAGGCGCAAGCTAATTTAAAAGTGGCACAGGGCAACCAGGACGAGGCGCAGAAAGATTATGACCGCTATTCTTACCTGATTTCTCAGGACGCCATCGCTAAACAGGTTTATGATGATGCTGTAATTACCCTGCAAAATGCAAAAAACACGGTTGCGGCTGCAGAGCAAACTTTAAAAACCGCTAAAACTAATTTAGAATTTTCTGTTATAACCGCTCCGTTTGACGGCACAATAGGCATAAGCCAGGTTAGATTAGGAGATGTGGTGAACGTTGGTCAAACCGTGCTTAATACTATTTCCACTGATGACCCGATGGGTGTTGATTTTTTAATATCGGAAAAACAATTATCCCATTTCGAAGATATTAAAGATAGTAAGCAGCAAACTATAGACTCGCTGTTTACTATTATTCTACCCAACGATTCGATATATCATTATACAGGAAAAATTTATATAATAGATCGCGCCGTTGATCCGCAAACAGGCACGATTCGGATTAGACTTGTATTTCCAAATCCGGGCTATCGCCTGAAGACCGGGAACCAGTTGTGTTTTACGGGTACATAACCAGGAAACAAGCCCCCAAATGATTGTGCCAAGCAGAGCTGTTGTAGAGTTAATGGGAGAATATTTTGTATTTGTGGCTAAAGACACTGTAGCGCATGATGCTAAGGATTCAACAAAAACTCATCCCGTGCATGTAGCCATACAAAAGAAGGTGGAATTAGGGCAAACAATAGCTCCTAATGTAATTGTAAAAAGCGGTATTAATGTAGGCGACCATATCGTTGTTGACGGGGTGCAATCTTTACATACCGGTTCACAGATAGCTTTACCCAAAAAGCCGAAAACTGCACAAGGTGAAAATGCAGGCGCAGGTCAACAAGATAATTCGCAAAACGCCCCTGCTAAAACTAATGACGGTAAAAATAACGGGCATTAATTTTTCATTCTTTTGAGATTTAATAACTTATTATGATTGCTGATGTATTTATCAAAAGACCTGTCACCGCAATCGTTGTATCGCTTGTATTAACTATAATAGGCGCTATTTGCATTATTAATCTTCCTGTTAATCAATATCCCGATATCACTCCGCCCGTTGTGCAGGTTACCGGTCAATATACAGGGGCAGATGCCACCACAGTGGAGCAAACCGTTGCCACTCCCATTGAAGAGCAGATAAACGGCTCGCACGGGATGGAATATATGCAAAGCAACAGCACTAACAACGGGCTGATGACTATCAACACCACCTTTAAAGTTGGTACTAACATTGACATTGCCACACTCGATGTTCAAAACCGCGTAAGTATTGCCACCCCTTTGGTGCCATCGCCTGTTACCCGCTTGGGACTAACCGTGCGCGCGCTGAATCCAAGTCAATTAATGCTGGTGGCCCTCTACTCACCTAAGGGCACGCACAACGTTACCTTTTTAGATAATTATACCAACATATTTATAATGGATGACCTGCTCCGTGTACCGGGTGTGGGCGCCATTACTTCCCTTGCCGATAATTTTAGTATGAGAGTTTGGCTAAATGCCGATAAAATGGCAGCCTACTCTTTAACATCGGCTGATGTAATCAATGCTTTAAATGAGCAAAACTTGCAGGTGGCGGCAGGGTCAGCCGGTGTGCCGCCCCAGCAAAAAACGCAAACGTATGAATTAAGTATCCTTGTAAACGGGCGGTTAAGCAAAGTTGCCGACTTCGAAAAAATCATTGTAAAAACAAATCCTGTTACAGGCGAATTGGTTTACCTTAAAGACGTTGCCAGGGTAGAATTAGGCAAATTCACTTATTCCAGCAACTCTTATGTAGATGATAAGCGGGCATCAATTCTCACTATTTATCAAACCCCCGGAAGTAATGCCTTGCAAACAGCAGCAGGTGTAATAAAAGAACTTGAAAAACTAAAACAATCTTTTCCTGCCGATGTAGACTACAAAATACCTTTTGAAACGGTAACGGTTATAAAAGTTTCTATGCAGGAAGTAGTAATTACACTGCTGAAAGCGCTGGGCTTGGTTGCCTTAGTGGTATTTTTATTTCTTCAGAACTGGCGCTCGGCGATTATTCCCATTCTTGCCATACCCGTATCTATCGTCGGCACATTCTGCTTTTTTATTCCGTTAGGGTTTACCATTAATACGTTAACCATGTTCGGTTTTGTATTGGCTATCGGTATTGTGGTTGATGATGCCATTATTGTCGTCGAGGCGGTGCAGCATTATATAGATGTGCAGCACCTGTCGGCTAAAGAAGCCACGCACAGGGCGCTGAAGGATATATCCGCTCCTGTAATTGCCATTGCGTTGATATTGGCTTCGGTGTTTGTGCCTGTTGGTTTTATACCGGGAATTGTAGGGCGCTTATACCAGCAATTTGCCATCACCATTGCCATATCGGTAGTGCTTTCGGCTTTTATTGCATTGTCGTTAACACCTGCCTTATGTACATTATTATTAAAGCCGCAACACCTTGACGAAAAATCAACATGGCTCAATAAATTTTTCTATAAGTTCGATACGTGGTTCAGTACGGTTACCAATCATTATTCCAATGGAGTAAAGAATGGCATTCGTAAATCAAAATATGTGGTTGTTTTATTGGTATGTATTGGCATTGGCACCTACTTCTTATTTCAGGCAAAACCGGTAGGATTTATTCCGAGTGAAGATAACGGACTTATCTATGTTACGTTTGAATTACCCGAAGCAACAGCCACCGCGCAGTCTATTGATGTGATGAGGAAATTAATGAAGGTCGTATCCTCAACACCGGGCATAGAACACTATGCAGCTTTGGTTGGATTTAATGTAATAAACGGTGCAACCAAATCTAACAGCGGCACCATTTATTGCCAGCTTAAACCCTGGGATGAACGAAACGAACCCAGTCAGCAAATACCTGGCATTGTAGAATTGATACAAAAGCGTATTGATTCGGCAAGCATAAAACAGGCAAATATTGTAGTCATTCCCCCTGCACCTATTCCCGGTATTGGGCAAACTGCCGGGTTCAGTTTTCAAATAGAACAGCGTAATACCAACGATGATCTTCCCACCTTTGAAAAAGTAGTGAACAATTTTGTTGCCGAAGCAAATAAAAATCCCGCTATTTCAGGCGCGTTCACCTATTACTCGGCACACACGCCCAGTTACAATCTTATTGTAGACAGGCAAAAATGTAAACAAATGGGGGTTAGTGTTTCGGATGTATTTACAGCTATTCAAACCTACATAGGCAGTTATTATGTAAATGATTTCACGCTTTATAACCGCACATTTCATGTGGTGGTACAGGCAGATACCACCTATCGCAAAATTATAACAGATATGAATAAATATTATGTGCGTAACCAATCCGGAGAAATGCTGCCTTTAAGTTCACTCATCAGCTATGCACCAACAGAAACCGCCCCACTAATATCACATTTTAATATTTTCCGGTCTGCTGAAATAGATGGCGGCTCAGCTCAGGGTTATAGCAGCGGACAAGCTATAGATGCCCTGAAAGAAGTCGCTGCTAAAGTATTGCCCGAGGGTTACAGCTACGACTTTTCAGGATTGAGCTATGAAGAAATGCAAGCCGGTACACTTACCATTTATATCTTTTTATTTTCGCTCATATTTGTTTTTCTTTTCCTTGCGGCATTGTATGAAAGCTGGTCGCTGCCGTTCTCTGTATTGCTTGCAGTGCCTATCGGCGCATTTGGAGCTATACTTACACTTATATTCATACCAAGTCTTACCGACAATGTATATGCACAAATAGGTCTAATAACATTAATAGGTCTTGCCGCCAAGAACGCTATACTGATAGTAGAATATGCCAAGGTGCGTGTGGATATCAGGGGAAGACCTTATACAATCAACCCTTGATGCGGTTAAACTAAGGTTGCGCCCCATAGTAATGACCTCGATGGCATTCATTTTAGGGGTAATGCCGTTGGTATTTGCAACTGGAGCCGGCGCCGTAGCACGAAGAACAATAGGGTTTACCGTGCTGGGTGGAATGATTGCCGCTTCGTCATTAGCTATATTCATCGTTCCGGTGCTGTTTGTTGTAATTGTCAGAATAGCCTATGGGAAAAAAGAGCTTGCACGCCTTGCCCAACAACGTGAAGAATTGTTAGCAAAATCAAAAAAATAAAATTCAGATAAATCTTAATTCTTAAATCTAAAATCTTAAATCATCTTAATTCTTAAATCCCTTGATTGCTGATGTATTTATAAAACGACCGGTCACCGCAATCTGTTATCGCTTGTAATAGTTATATTGGGTATTACCTGTATTTTCACCCTGCCCATTAACCAGTATCCGAGCATTACCCCGCCCGGTGTATCCATTGCCGCCACTTATACAGGGGCAGATGCAATAACCGTAGAGCAAACGGTTGCCACTCCTATAGAAGAAGCGATAAATGGCGTAAGCGGTATGGAATATATACAAAGCAATAGCACTAGCAGTGGCTCAGTGGGAATTAGTGCCACCTTTAAAGTGGGAACTAATGTTGATATTGCCACACTTGATGTTCAAAATCGCGTGGGTATAGCCACACCTTTATTACCCTCAACGGTTAGCCGCCTGGGCATTACTGTTCGTGCAAAAAACACAAGTATGTTGATGTTGGTTGCCCTCTATTCTCCCAAAGGCACTCACGACATTACTTTTTTAAATAATTATGCTAACATATTTATAGATGATGACCTGCTGCGGGTGCCCGGTGTTGGCGATATTACCAGTCGCGCCGATCAGTTCAGTATGCGGGTGTGGCTGAACCCTGATAAACTGGCATCTTATTCATTAACGCCGCAGGATGTCATAAATGCCTTAAACGAACAAAACGTGCAGGTGGCGGCAGGTTCAATTGGCGCTCCGCCACAGCAAAAAACACAGGCATATGAATTTAGTGTTCTTGTAAATGGGCGGCTCAACAAAGCTTCTGACTTCGCAAATATTGTGGTAAAAACAATTCCCTCTACGGGTGCAATGGTATACATTAAAGATATTGGCAGGGTGGAATTGGGCAAATTTACGTATACCGCTAACTCTTATACAGATGGTAAGCGCGCTGCCTACCTGCTGGTTTACCAGTTACCCACAAGTAATTCGTTAGAGGTGGCGAATGGCGTTTATGCAGAATTGGCAAAACTAAAAAAAACATTTCCTGAAGATGTAGATTACAAAGTGCCTTTTGAAGCGGTTACCATTGTAAAGGTTTCTATGCAGGAGGTGCTGAAAACACTGTTAATAGCTTTAAGCCTGGTGGCATTTGTGGTATTTTTCTTTCTTCAGAACTGGCGCACTGCCATCATTCCGTTAATGGCTATCCCCGTATCTATTCTCGGCACATTCGTCTTTTTTGTTCCGTTAGGATTTACAATTAACACCCTCACCATGTTCGGTTTTATATTGGCAATCGGAATCGTGGTGGATGATGCCATTATTGTGGTGGAATCCGTGCAACATTATATTGATGTTGAAAAGATGTCGCCTATGGACGCCACACATCACGCTATGAAAGACATATCCGCTCCTGTGATTGCCGTGGCATTAATTTTAGCTTCGGTATTTGTGCCGGTTGCTTTTATACCCGGTATCGTAGGGCGTTTGTATCAACAGTTTGCTATCACCATTGCGGTATCAATACTAATATCTGCATTTGTAGCCTTGTCGTTAACACCTGCCCTATGCACCTTAATTTTAAGACCCCACGACCTTAATAAAAAATCCAAAGGACTGGATAAATTTTTCTTTTGGTTCCATTCGCGGTTCGATAAATTTACAGTTGCCTATACCCATGGAGTAAAACGAGGCATTCACCACTCAAAATATGTAATCATTTTATTGATAGGTATTGGTGTTGCTGCTTTCTTCCTATTTAGGGCTAAGCCATCAGGATTTATTCCGAATGAAGATTCGGGACGTTTGATGATTACCTATGAATTACCCGAAGCATCCTCCACCGTTCAGTCTGTTAACTTTATTACTAAGCTAATGAAAGTAGTTGGCGAAACACCCGGTGTGAGGGATTATTCAGCTTTGTCAGGGTTAAATGTAAGTAACGGTTCAACAAAGTCTAATAGCGGCACAATTTTCTGCCAGCTCAAACCCTGGAGTGAGCGAAGTAAGCCCAGTGAACAGGTATCCGGCATCACTACAGGCATAATAAGGGAAATGTATAGGCGAATTGCGCAAGCCGGTTTAAAAAATGCAAGGGTTGTGGTTATGCAGCCCGCTCCTATTCCCGGTATTGGTCAGTCAGCCGGATTCACCTTCCAGATAGAGCAGCGAAATACCAACGACGATGTTCATCAATTTGAAACAGTAGTAAAAAAATTTGTTGCAGCAATAAATAAAAATCCAGCCATCTCCGGAGCTGTTTCCTATTATTCGGCACATACGCCCGGATATGATCTTACGGTGGACAGGGACAAATGCAAACAAATGGGAGTCGGCATTTCAGATGTATTTACTACTATTCAAGCCTATATGGGAAGCGCTTATGTGAACGATTTCACACTTTACGACAGAACTTTCCATGTAGTGCTCCAGGCAGATACTTCCTATCGCAGAATGGTAACGGATTTGGATAAATATTATGTACGTAATTCGGCGGGTGAAATGCTGCCGCTTAGTTCGCTTATCACCTACCAGCCTGTGGAAGCCGCCCCCGTTATACCGCATTTTAATATTTTCCGGTCGGCTGAAGTAGATGGCGGTTCACCTACGGGCATTAGCACAGGGCAAACTATCGATTCGCTGAAAGTACTTGCCGCAAGGTATTTGCCACAAGGATATGGATATGAGTTTTCAGGATTGAGTTATGAAGAAATAGTTGCAGGTTCAGAAACCATTTATATCTTTTTGTTTTCTCTCACCTTTGTGTTTCTTTTCCTCGCTGCATTGTATGAAAGCTGGTCTGTTCCTTTTTCTGTAATGCTTGCTGTACCCATAGCCGCCTTTGGAGCTATACTTACACTTACATTTATACCTGCCCTTAGCGACAATGTTTATGCGCAGATAGGGCTCATCACTTTAATAGGTCTCTCTGCCAAAAACGCAATATTAATAGTAGAATATGCCAAGGTGCGTGTGGATTTAGGAGAAGATCTTATACAATCTACTCTTGATGCTGTCAGTTTGCGTTTCCGCCCGATTCTTATGACATCCTTTGCATTCATTTTTGGTGTACTGCCACTGGCATTGGCAACCGGCGCCGGCGCAGTAGCCCGCAATACAATCGGGTTTACTGTGTTGGGCGGAATGATTGCAGCTTCATCAATAGCAGTATTCATTGTTCCGGTATTGTTTGTTGTAATTATACGTATAGCTTATGGTAAAAAACAACTTGCCTATCTTGCACAGCATCGCCAGGAATTGTTAGAAAAACAGAAAAAGGATGAAGAGGAAAAAGAGGAGGAGGAAAGGAAAAGGCAGCAGGACGACATCTAACCAATGGTTAAGTTGAAAATAACATACCTGATTTTTTATACTTTAGAGGCTTCCTAACTTATTATGATAGCTAATACCTTTATAAAAAGACCGGTCACCGCAATAGTTATATCGCTTGTATTACTTATCATAGGTACTATATGCATTATTATTCTGCCTATTAATCAGTATCCTAATATAACTCCGCCTATTGTTCAGGTTACCGCTCAATACACAGGCGCCGATGCCCTAACCGTGGAACAAACCGTTGCTACTCCCATTGAAGAGCAGGTGAACGGCACGCCCGATATGGAATATATGCAAAGCAACAGCACCAGCAATGGCGTGATGACTATAAATGCCACCTTTAATGTCGGTTCTAATATTGACATTGCCACACTTGATGTTCAAAACCGCGTAGCTATTGCCTCGCCCTTGTTACCGCCTGTTGTTACCCAACAGGGAATAACAGTGCGCAAGCGTAATCCCAGCATATTAATGCTCGTGGCAATTTATTCACCTAAGGGCACACACAACATTACGTACCTTGATAATTACACCAATATAATTATAAAAGACGCTTTGCTTCGTGTGCCCGGTGTGGGCGATATTTTTACCCGCGCCGATAATTTTAGCATGAGGGTGTGGCTTAATCCCGATAAAATGGCAGCCTATTTGCTAACGCCGCAGGATGTTATTAATGCGTTAAATGAGCAGAACGTGCAAGTGGCGGCAGGTTCTGTCGGTGTGCCTCCACAGCAACAATCACAAACCTATGAATTAAGCATTCTTGTAAACGGGCGCCTAAGCAAGGTTACCGACTTTGAAAATGTTGTTGTAAAAACCATACCTTCTACAGGCGAATTGGTTTATCTGAAAGATGTGGCAAGAGTAGAACTGGGTAAATTTTCTTATGCCAGCAACTCTTATGTTGATGGCAAGCGCGCCTCCTACCTGCTGGTTTATCAAACTCCCACCAGTAATGCTTTACAAACAGCAGATGCTGTTTATGCGGAGATGGAAACACTAAAACAATCCTTCCCTTATGATGTAGATTATAAAGTGCCTTTTGAAGCAGTTACCGTGGTAAAAGTTTCTATGCAGGAGGTAGTAAGCACGCTGTTAAAAGCGTTAGGTTTGGTTGCATTGGTAGTATTCTTATTTCTTCAAAACTGGCGTTCAACACTTATTCCTCTTTTGGCTATTCCTGTTTCAATTGTAGGCACATTCATCTTTTTTCTCCCCTTAGGGTTTTCTATTAATACGTTAACCATGTTCGGTTTTGTGCTTGCCATTGGTATTGTGGTGGATGATGCCATTATTGTGGTGGAAGCGGTGCAGCATTATATTGATGATAAGCACATGTCTGCTAAAGAAGCAACCTACAATGCCATGAAAGACATATCAGCCCCCGTAGTTGCCATCGCATTGATATTAGCTTCCGTATTTGTCCCTGTAGGATTTATACCCGGCATTGTAGGCAGGTTATACCAGCAGTTTGCCATTACCATAGCCATATCAATAATAATATCCGCTTTCGTGGCATTATCATTAACACCTGCCTTATGTACGTTACTCTTGCGCCCGCAACATGTTGATGAGAATGCAAAAGGACTGAACAAATTTTTTTATAAATTCAATACCTGGTTTAAAAATATAACCGGTCATTATTCCAATGGAGTAAAACGTGGCATTCGTTCATCAAGATACATTGTTATTTTATTGATATGTATTGGTATAGCCACCATATTTTTATTTCAGCACAAGCCCTCCGGCTTCATTCCTTCGGAAGACGAGGGGCGCATCTATATTACGTATGAATTACCCGAAGCATCATCTACTGCCCAGTCGGTTGATGTGATGAAAAAGTTAATGGATGTATTATCCTCAACGCCCGGTGTCGGGCACTATGCCGCTTTAGCCGGGTTAAATGTAATAACTTTTGCAACTAAATCTAACAGCGGCACAGTTTTTTGCCAGTTAAAACCGTGGGACCAACGCAATGTACCGAGTCAACAGGTACCCGGCATTATAGACGTGGTAAGAAAGCGCATTACTGCAGCCGGCATAAAAAATGCCAATATGGTAGTTATTGCCCCTCCCGCAATTCCGGGTATCGGGCAAACAGCCGGATTTAGTTTCCAGATAGAACAGCGTAATACCAACGATGATGTTCAGACATTTGAAAGGGTAGTAAAAAACTTTGTTGCCCAGGCAAATAAAAATCCCGCCATTTCAAATGCATTCAGCTTTTATTCGGCGCATACACCCGGCTATAGCCTGACTGTAGACAGGGACAGATGCAAACAAATGGGCGTTAATATTTCAGATGTATTCACCACTATTGAAGCCTATATGGGCAGCCTGTATGTAAACGATTTCACTATTTACAATCGCACGTTCTTCGTAGTTGTTCAGGCC
Organism: Chitinophagales bacterium; assembly: GCA_963770495.1. Taxonomy (GTDB): domain Bacteria; phylum Bacteroidota; class Bacteroidia; order Chitinophagales; family CAVYQA01; genus CAVYQA01. The sequence continues at coordinate 243,059 of CAVYQA010000005.1, forward strand.
GACACTACTTACCGCAAAATGATATCGGATATGAATAAATATTACGTGCGTAATTCTACAGGTCAAATGCTGCCGCTTAGCTCGCTCATCAGCTATAAACCCACAGAAACAGCCCCGCTGATAACGCATTTTAATATTTTCCGTTCAGCTGAAGTAGATGGCGGTTCACCGCCAGGGTATAGCACCGGGCAATCCATTGATTCCCTAAAGGTGCTTGCAGCACGGTATTTGCCGCAAGGATATGGCTATGATTTTTCAGGATTGAGCTATGAAGAAATAAAAGCGGGGTCATTAACCATCTATATTTTCCTCTTTTCTATTACGTTCGTTTTTCTTTTTCTTGCCGCACTATATGAAAGCTGGTCTGTGCCCCTATCTGTATTGCTGGCAGTGCCCATAGGCGCTTTTGGAGCTATTCTCACGCTCACCTTCGTGCCAAGCCTCACCGACAATGTTTATGCACAAATTGGTCTGATAACCTTAATAGGTCTTGCCGCTAAGAATGCCATACTTATTGTAGAATTTGCCAAGATACGTGTTGACCGAGGGGAAGAACTTATAAAATCTACGATTGATGCCGTTACGCTGCGTTTGCGCCCTATTATCATGACCTCAATGGCATTTCTTTTAGGCATACTTCCCCTGGTATTAGCAACCGGCGCAGGTGCGGTAGCCCGCAGAACGATAGGGTTTACCGTGCTGGGTGGAATGATTGCAGCCTCATCGCTTGCCATATTCATTGTTCCTGTTTTGTTTGTTGTAATTATTAAAGTTTCTTATGGCAAAAGACAACTTGACTACCTGCTTGAACATCATGATGAGTTGATGGAAAAAGGACAAATAGCAGAAAAACAGAATATTGACCCTGAATTAGAATACGAAATAGAAAAATCCCGGATACAGGATAAGCCGCAGGAAGGGAAATAAAACAGTTATCAATTATTCCTCCATCATCAAATCGCCAAATTATTTTATTTTTTACATTTATAATTTCTCCGTCAGCCTGTAGGATTCTATTAATCCTGTCTTGTATTTAAAATAAATTCTATTAACGTTATTACGGGCGTCGCGCTTAAAAAACAGGGTAACCCCCTGGGGAGTTTCAAAGGTATCATTCTTAATATATTGCAAAGGCTCTTCCATGCATACAAGACATGAATAATATAACGTATTTTCTTTAAGCCTTATAGTAGCCCTCATATAGGTGCCGCAATACTGTTTCAGTTCTGCCATTGTTAAGGGGTAGCTCGTTACTAAGGGCTTATTAAAAAAAACTTCCGGTAATGTTGCATTTACTTTTGATACCGGTTCATTAAGTACTCTGGATAATACAAAGTAATAGGCGCTATCGCTGTTACAAGCAATATCAGGAGTTATTCCGCTTTCCTGCCAGGTATAATTTTTGTTGGTCTTATCCTGAAGCCTCAGAGCCGGAACAATAACGTTACAATATTTACCGGTGTAGTAATACGATATATGTCCCACGCCTGCTGTTCTTTCGCCAATAATAGTTGCTCCACAATCTTTTCTTAAAATATATGCCACCAATTCACCATATCCCATTGTTCCATGGCTGGTTAAAACGTAAATCTTTTTATTTCTAAAGTCGGTAAATTTATAGTCATCTATCATATAAAAGTCCGTTCTGTGTTTAGCCGATTTTCTCTCTTCCTCGCTAAACACATAAGCGCCTGTATCCATAAAGCAAGACAGGAATCTAAGCAGCATTTCGGCATTGCCTATTTTACAATTTCTTAAATCTATAACCAGCGCATTGCATGGTTTTAGAAAACTCATAACCTTTACCAATGGTAATCTTTTGTGCAAATTAATTTCAAAGCTTTTCTCATTTGTGGTAAAGGCATCAATTGCCAGGTAACCGATAGTATTATTAACAAGTTTTATTGTTCCATAATAAAAATTATCTACATGAGACTCTTTTTCCGCTTCATCTTCATCTTTATCAATTTTCTTTAATTGCACGGTATCAGGTGCCTCAACACCAATTAGTTTATCGTTACTGGCTTGTCGCAAATCACTGGTAATTGCGCAGCAAATTTCTTCAATATTCATGGTAGTGTCATAACCATGCGATTTATATTTCGAAGTAATATAGTCCGCCATCTTCACTCCCGTGCTGCTGTCAATATAATCCGCTTTTAAATCGCTTGACACTTCTTTTATAATGTTGTATAAAGCAACATTACTTACCTGTGCCATCGTAAAAACCGGTATGCATAGCATAATTAATGTGAGTTTATAGTTCATGTTTGTTTTTTTGGATATGAAAAATACAAACATTTACTAATTAATAAAACAATGATTTTAATTAAAAAAGTGGTAATACGCTTTTTTATTCCCGTATATATTTTATGACTCTATTGCATTTTTAAAATATCACCATCATTTTCAAATTTTCAAATTCTTTTTTCTAAATTTGATTCCCAATTCTAAATGCCCAACTACGCAGTTGTTGATATTGAAACCACCGGCGGCTATGCAGCCATGCACCGCATCATCGAGATTGCTATAATTGTAACCGATGGCAAAACTATTTTAGATCAATATGAAACACTTATTGACCCCGGCGTTTCCATTCCCCGCTTTATAACCGGTTTAACAGGCATTGATGATTATACGGTTAGAAAGGCGCCGTCATTCAACCAGGTAGCAGAACGTCTACATGAGTTATTAAAAGATTGTGTGTTTGTAGCGCACAATGTAAATTTTGATTTTTCATTTGTGAAGAGTGAATTGAATGAAAATAATTTCACGCTTAAATCAAATAAACTTTGCACAGTGCGGTTGAGCCGCAAAATATTTCCCGGCTATAAAACCTATACCCTTGCCAGCTTATGCGGCTACTTAGGTATTAAAATAAAAGACCGCCACAGGGCTATGGGCGATGCTTATGCCGCTTATGAAGTATTGAAGATGCTTATTGAAAATGACAGGGAGAATGAAATCTTTAAAGCATTAAAACGCAATAGCCGGGAACAAACTCTTCCTCCTAATCTGCCCAGAGAGCAATTTGAGCATTTGCCTGAAGAAACCGGCGTATATTATTTTCACGATGAACATTCAAAAATAATTTATGTAGGCAAAGCCGTAAATATTAAAAAACGCATCAGCTCTCACTTCACTAATAATATTAAAAGCCCGCAACGACAGTCATTTCTGCGCGAGATACATAGCATAAGCTATGAACTTACCGGCAATGAACTGATTGCCTTATTGCTTGAATCGCATGAGATACACACCCATTGGCCCAAACACAACCGCGCTCAAAAAAAACCTGAATTTAATTACGGCATTTTTGATTATTTGGGCAATGATGGTTTTCTGCGATTAGCGGTTGACCGCATCAGGAAAAACAGCAAGCCCTTAGCCACGTTCGATTCCATTCTTGAAGCTTCTGAAAAACTGCGCAATATTATTGTTGAACACAACCTTTGCCTTGCAAAATGCTCATTACGAACCGATGAAAACAAAAAATTAGAATGTTCGGATGAATGCACTTGCAAATCTGGGGCAAATACTTACAATCAACTTGTAACCAATGCACTTGAACTGCTGCAGGGAGAAAACAAAAACATGGTAGTAGTATCTAAAGGGCGGCATGAGGAGGAAAAGGCAGTAATTCTTTTACGCGACGGGCAATTCAAAGGATATGGTTTTGTAAATACTCCTGATTTTTCTATCCACAATTCAGAAGATTATATTAAACCGATGAGGCATTACGGCTTTGCGGTTTCAGCTATCAATAGTTTTATTACACGGTTTGAAAGGGATTATAAAGCGTATAATCTCTAAGGGTTTCTTTCTTTACATCGATGCTAATTTTATTTTTTTCATTTTCAAATTGACACATTTTCAAATTTTCAAATTCTTCTCAGTATCTCCTCAAACTCGCTCAATATCATCGCCGTGGCGCCCCATACCACATTGCCGTAAATATTGTAGTAAGGCGCATCAATGGTGTATCCGCGCACTTCAATAGTTTTCCGTTGTTTTAATTTAGCATCAAGCAATAGTTGAATATCTGTTTCAATAACCTGTTCCACTTCTGCTTTGCTGGGTATAATTACAGGTTTCTTAGTCGTAAAACCTACGAACGGATGCACTAAAAAATTACTCGGCGGAATATAAAGAGGCGATAATTCACCGATGATCTCAATCTTTTCAGACGACAATCCCAACTCCTCTCCTGCTTCGCGCAGTGCAGTGTTTTTATAGCCGCCGTCTTCCTCTTCATATTTTCCGCCGGGAAAACTCACCTGCCCGCTGTGCACGCCCTGCTCATCGGGACGTAACATTAGGAAAGTGAAAATCTTTTCTTCAACCGGGTATAATAAAATAAGCACCGCACTATGCTTCGGGTCTTTTGCAAACTGCAAATATTCTTTTATTGACTGCCGCCGTGGTGAAGCCATTTTATACTGCGCCGCTTCGCCGGGCAAGGGTTGAGCCAATTGTAGTTTAAGCTTTGTTATAAATTCATTAAAAACCACTATGAAAATTTAAATTCAAAATTAAGCAATCAGTTTAGTCTAACGGAATCTTTATAAATTTGAGCTTATGGAAAATTTTAAAAACAAAATAGCCATTGTAACCGGCGCATCATCGGGTATTGGTAAAGCGCTGTCAATTGCATTGGCTGAACAAGGATGTCATCTCGCCATTGCTGCGAGAAACAGCGAGTCGCTGAATGCCACAGCAGAATTAGCACGCAGTAAAGGAGTTCGCTGCATTGCCGTTGTAACGGATGTAACTAAAGAGGGCGATTGTAAAAATTTAGTAACTGCCGCCATCCGCGAATTTGGCACTATTAATATTTTGGTAAACAATGCAGGTATCACTATGCGCGCCTTGTTCAATGATGCCGACCTTTCTGTGATACGTCAATTGATGGAAACGAATTTCTGGAGCATGGTCTATTGCACAAAATATGCTCTCCCGGAAATTTTAAAAAATAAAGGCAGCGTTGTGGGCATTTCATCCATTGCCGGCTACAAAGGGCTCCCGGGGCGCACCGGCTACTCTGCGTCAAAATTTGCCATGCAGGGATTCTTAGAAAGCCTGCGCATTGAGAATTTAAAAACAGGTTTGCATGTGTTGATTGCCTGTCCGGGATACACCGCTTCAAACATCCGCAACACAGCATTAGGCAAAGATGGCAAGCCGCAAAATGAAACGCCTTTAGATGAATCAAAACTAATGAGCGCTGAAACTGTCGCTAAGCATATTGTTAATGCCATAATTAATCGCAAGCGAACAATAGTATTAACCACACAGGGTAAGCTTGTAGTGCAACTCAATAAATTTTTCCCCGGCTTTATGGATAAACAGGTTTATAAAGCGGTGGCTAAAGAAAAGGATTCACCGTTTAAATAATTATTTACGAAGGTTCCTCTGGTCATAATATTCTGTCAAGGCAGTAGAAACAAAACCAATAATGGCAACTGTTAAGAATATCAAAGATAATGGCTTATGTATAAAAACGCCTATAATAAAAATAATTAATGAACAGATATATAGAGCTTTTATCCATGGCGCTCTTATTCCAATTCTACAATAATCTATCCATTTATAAAGAGCATCACTTTTGGGTTCATAATTATATAAAACCTTGTACCATTTGAGCGCCGTTTTATAATCTCTTAATTTATAAGCAGATTCCGCTACAATACCTATAATTCCCTTATACCAAATATCCTTGCTTTTATCAAAATTAAATTTATCAAAACCTGTTTCAAGAATTGGAATCGCTTTTAAAATAAATTCAATTGCATCATTGAATCTTCCCTTTTTAAAAAGTGAATCAGAATATCTCCACGTTAATTCCTTATATGCCACAACATCCGCTCCAGATTCAAGAGCTAAATAATCATGGAAGACTATTGAGTTATCATTAAAAAATTTAATAGTAAAATCATGCAGATTAGCGTCAGCGTTTTTATTATCTTCCAATGCTTTTAAAAAATTACTATTTAAAGTTATAATATCCATTAAATACGATTTATTAGTGCCAAAAATAATATAAATTATTACCAGTTTTTCCCCTTAAATATTTTATTGGTAATATAGGTGCTAACAACTGCCCCGGTAAACACATCCGATGCCCAATGCTCATTATTGTTCATGCGTTCCAAAGCCACCAATCCCGCAACAGTGTACGCAATAGCAGGTAATAGTTTTTTCTTTGAGTCTAAAGAAATATTTGTTGCCCAGGTAAAAGCCATTGTAGCATCGCCGGAATAAAATGATTCATAGTTATCATTATTAAAAGGAACCGAACCAATTATATGGCTCATCAGCAACATAAGGGCGTTGCCGCCGGGCAATCCATTTAACTACTTGCACTGTAATTCCCGTAAACACCAAAGTTTTAGCTGCTTCCAAAGTTTCATGTTGTAGTTTTTTATCTTTTGCAATTAATGCGCCGCCCCATAATAAAGCATCAGCGCCAAACACATATACATCGTTCCCGAATGGTTCTATAACATTTGCTACACTATTGGTAAACGGCGTTCGGTTCCTTTGAAAAAAATTATTAATGTTTTTATCCTGCCAATACAACAAGACATCTGCGGCAACAAAAGCTCCAGCCCATGCAAAATCTGTTCCTTTCCAATGAAAGGGAGATGTAAAAACCGTTTTAGTATCGCTCCAATACGACAAAAGATATTTTCCGTTGAACTTATAATTTGTTGTATCAAATTGGTGCAATGAAGAATAACAGGAATCTGTTTGGGCAAAAACAGTGCGGGCAATCATCACAAAAAAAATAATCAAACTATTTTTCATCAACTATTGTAGTAAACGACAGCAATTTATAAACTTTGTGGCATGACAGCAATAAAAGGGTTCAACATAAGGGTTTACGGCATTTGGATAAATGAACAGAAAGAAATTCTTTTAAGTGATGAAATTGAATTTGGAACTGAATTTACAAAATTTCCGGGTGGCGGATTAGAAATCGGCGAAGGAACAATTGACTGTCTTAAACGCGAATGGAAAGAAGAAACAGGACAAAGCATTGAGGTAATCAATCATTTTTATACCACCGATTTTTACCAGCAATCAGCTTTTAATGCCAATCAACAACTAATAAGTATTTATTATATCGTTAAACCATTAAATGCAATGACAAAGCCCGTTAATAAATGGTTTTCATTAATGGATAACGGCAAAGAAGTAAAACAGAGATTTCGATTTGTTCCTATCCGCGAATTGTTTCCCACTCTCCTGACTTTTCCTATTGATAAGGTTGTGGCAGAATTGGTAAAAAGTAAACTTAGTTTATCCTAACCGTTCGTAAATCTAGAAGATTCTGCGGGTTGTTTTTCAACCCTGAAATATTTTTACGGATAAAACGAATTACCTCATCGTAATATAAAGGCACCACAACTGCACTGTCCATCACCAACCGATCCATTTTTTGATACAAATTATTTTTAAGCGAATCAATAGTAGTGCTCATTGCCTCATCGTAATAGTGGTCGAAGGTTGTGTTTTTAAAACGCGTGTAGTTTGGCGGAGCGTCATTTTTACTGTAAAAACAGGCGAGAAAATTTTCTGCATCGGGATAATCGGCAATCCACGAGCCGCGGAAAAGAATTACCTGTTGCTTCATCATCATTTCACGCAATGCTTTACCCTGCATTATATTTAAGCGTATTTTAAAACCAACATTCTGTAAATCTTTTCCAATAAGCAGGCATGAATTTTCATTTAAAGAACTTGCTGAAAGAACTATTTCAGGCAATCCGTTTCCATTTGGAAAACCTGCTTCCGCAAGAAATTGCTTTGCCTTTTCAGGATTATAATTATATCCTTTAACTTTTGAAGAATCGAACGATGGAATGCCTTCAGGCACAATACCTGAATAAGCAGGTATTCCAACACCATTGCGTAAATAAGTAATAATATTTTGTCTGTCGATGGCATAACTGAGAGCTTGCCGCACCTTTAAATTCAAAAGCGGGTTTTGCTCTCCGTTTACCGGCTGTTGAAGGATACCGAGATATTCCGTATTAAGATATTCAGATTTATCAAGATAGAATTTACCGGCATATTTGGGCTGCAACGTGGCATCTTTTGTAAGCACCACATCTTTAAAGCTGGCATCCACATCGGAAATAAAATCCAAATCACCCTGCAAAAATTTTAAGAATTCGGTTTGTTTGTTCGATACAAAAGACACACTTACACCGTCAATATAAGGCAAACGGTGACCCGCACTGTCGCGTTCAAAATAGGTATCATCTTTTGTCAGTATTAATATCTCTTCAGGTTTCCAGAGTTTAAACCTAAACGGACCCGTTCCCACAGGATGATGGGCAAATTCTCTTCCATAATGTTCCACAATTTCTTTAGGCACCACATCGCAATACTGCATAGTTAGTATCCCAAGCATCGGCGAAAACGGGTGTTTAAGATTTAGTTGAAAAACAGAATCATTCACAGCTAAAAACGGATCTGTCTTATCTACCTTATCATTAAATATCCAGGCTCCCTTTGATGCAACAGTTGGATCAATAATACGATTGAAACTATATACAAAATCCTGTGCCGTTACTCTCCTGCCCTTGCCATTTGCAAAAAGTGAATCATCCTGGAAAAATACATCATCTCTAAGATAAAATGTATATGTCAACCCATCTGCCGAAATGTTCCAGTGCTTAGCTATACATGGAACAATATTAAGTTTTGAATCTAATTGCACCAAACCATTAAAAATCTGGTGCACAGCCCATATCTCGCTTTGTGCAACAACATAAGCCGGATCAAGCGAACTAATGTCGCTGGATTGATTATAACGGAATATTTTCTTGCCGTTTTGCAGTTGCCCGCTGTTACATCCCGACAAAAGAGTCAATAAAAAAATCAGGTATGGTATTAAATGTTTTATTTCCATTTTGATTGATGACTCAAAAATCTGAAATTGTTTTAACATCAAATAAAAAAAGCGATGCTCATCACATCGCTTGAATAACTAAAGAGTAAATTTTTAATTACTTCCCGTTTTTTCCCGCACAACAGAGCTAAGCCATTTCACCATCATGAACAAAATAACTGCTGAAATAAGTGAAGCGATAAAAAGAATCATAAAATACTGGCTCTTATCTGTAAACTTATCCCAATAACTTGCCATAAGCCCCGAAACTTTTCCTCCAATGGAGACTATTATAAACCAGGCTCCCATCATAAGTGCAGTAAGCCGCGGCGGGGAAAGTTTGGATGTCAATGACAATCCCATAGGGCTAATCAGTAACTCACCAACCGTAAAAATACCGTATTCACTAATAAGCCAAATCATATTTGTTTTATTCAGATAAATGTCAGTGCTCTTAACCGCAAAAACCATTGTAAACATTGCTAAACCAGCAACAACCATTCCTATCCCTATCTTTGTGGGTGTCGGGGGTTCTGTGTTCCTGGTTCGAAGCCACCCAAAAATACCAAGAACTATTGGAGTTAATATTACAATAAATATCGGATTAACTGACTGAAATATTTCTGGTGAGACAAAATTCATTTTCTGATGAGGTGCAGGCCATTGAGCATGTGGCAGATTTTGCAAATACGGATCGACACCTCTAACCTCTATGGTATTCCCATTAGCATCTAATTGGTCTACAAAATGGTTATCCATCTTATCGACAGTTATTGTGTCTGAAGATATGGTTTGCAACATACCGAATGGTTTCGTCCATTTCACACCGGCTTCAGGTATATAACGGTCAGTGTATTGCTTTGCCCAGATAGTAAGTGCTGTACCATTTTGATTGTAAACCACCCAAAATACCGTTGTTACTAAAAAGAAAGCAAATAATGCGCCAAGCCCTCGCTTATCTTCTTTTGCGGCACGCAGGTATATACCCAGGTAAAATATAATGACAGGCACAAGAGCAAAGAAAAACGCATCATCTGATTTTTCTCCTGTAATGCTGTGCCCAACAATGTGATACATGTTCCATCCTAATATTCCCGCTAAAATTGCCGGTAAAAAAACATATCCGAAAAGCTTGTTCAAAGACATATCTTCTTTTTGTACGGGTTTAATTATATCACCGCTCTTAATATGTTTCATCCCGTTTAAAAACCAAATCAATCCAATAGTCATTCCCACACCTGCCGCTGCAAATGCATAACCCCATCCATAAGTATTACGCAAATACGCCGCAACAAAATTGCAGAAGAAAGCGCCAATGTTAATACCCATATAAAAGATATTATACGCCATATCTTTTTTCGGCTTTAATTCTTCTGTGCTGTAAATATTACCAAGTAGTGTACTAATGTTAGGTTTAAAGAATCCGTTACCAACAATAATAAATGCTAAGGAAATAAACATTGCCAAAGTACCCGGTACTGCCAAACCAAAATATCCCAAAGCCATCAAAGAACCACCAATAATAATTGCCCTTCGATACCCGATATAACGGTCGGCAATAAGCCCGCCAATAAAAGGTGTAAGATACACGAGAGCAAAATACGAACCGACAATGTCGGCAGCAGTAGTGTTATCAAAGCCTTTGCCGCCATGCAATAAGGGGTCTATCAAATAGAGGAAAAAAATTCCTAACATAAGATAGAATCCGAATCGTTCCCACATTTCGGTAAAGAATAGAACATATAATGCTCTTGGGTGTCCTTTGCGGGGTGGTAATAAGTTATCTGCCATAATGGTAGTAGTGGTTTTAGTTTACGCCAAATATAGAAATCAATTAGTAATAAACAACACTCAATAATCAATAAACAATTAACAACTATTTTAAAAGTCCCCTTTAGGGGATTTAGGGGTTACAGGTTAGTGAATATAAAATCCGTCAACCTCTTATATAAATAAGCCCGCGTATTGCCGCCGTAAATACCATGATTCTTATTCGGGAAAACTATAGATTGATACACCACATTTGCCTTTTGCATTTGTTTCATCAGCTCTGCGGAGTTTTGAAAATGCACATTATCATCATCCAGACCGTGCATAAGCAGGAATTTTCCTTTTATCCTGTCGGCGGATTCTAAATCAGAGGTTTCTTTATACCCGTCAGGATTTTCTTTAGGCGTAAGCATATAACGCTCCGTATAAATTGTGTCGTAAAAACGCCAATCGGTAACGGGCGCCACGGCAATTGCCATTTTAAATACATCGTTACCCTGCTCAATACAGTTACAAGCCATAAACCCGCCATAGCTCCATCCGAAAATGCCTATGCGCGCTTTGTCAACATAAGGCAAAGTTTGCAGGTACTTCGCCGCGCTTATCTGGTCTTGCGTTTCAATTTTACCCAAATGCAAATAGGTGCAATCTTCAAAATCAAAACCACGCCCGCCCGAGCCGCGGTTATCAACGCACACCACAATGTAACCATGCTCTGCAATAAACTCATCCGTTAAATAATTGCTGCTCCCCCACTGGTCCATTACCTGCTGCGCGCCCGGTCCACCGTAAACTATCATATATACAGGGTACGTTTTTGTCGAATCAAAATTTAAGGGCTTAATCATCCACCCGTCAAGCCGCACGCCGTGTGTATTAAAAGAAAAGAATTTCTTGGGGGATAGCGCATACTTCTTCAGGTCGCCTTTTAAATCGCTGTTGTCTTCAACCACCCTTATTTGTTCTCCTTTTGAATCATAAATAGAATAATCTTCAGGGGTATTGGCATCAGAGTGTGTATTAAGAAAATAAGAGAACGTCGGTGTAAAAGATGCGCCATTACTGCCTTTCATTTCCGTCAGTTGCTTTTTATCTTTTCCGTCAAGCGAAATAGAATAAACATACCGCTCCATCGGCGACACTTCGGCAGATTGATAGAATACTATTTTATTTTTTTCATCCACCCCGTAAAAAGCGGTCACATCCCAATTGCCCGTGGTTACTTTGTTCACTAACTTTCCGTCAATGGTATAATTGTAAATATGATTAAACCCGTCCTGCTGGCTCGTCCAAATAAAATTCTGGTTGTTGTTAAAAAACGTAAGGTCATTGGTGATATTGATATACGTTTTGCTGGTTTCCGTCATAATGGTTTTTGCCGAGCCGTCACCCGCATTCACCAATAACAATTCCAGTTTATTCTGGTGGCGATTCATTCTCTGCAAGCACAGCACATTGGCGTCCTGCGTCCATTTCATGCGCGGAATATACTGGTCTGTATCTTTACCAATGTCAGCAGAACTGGTTTTTCCCGATGCAACATCATAAATGGAAATAGAAACCTTAGCATTTGTTTCTCCTGCTTTCGGATATTTGTAAGTATAATTTTCGGGATAGGTGCTATCATTAAAATATTGCAGTGTGTATTGAGGCACGTTGGTTTCATCAAACCGGTAAAAAGCAATCCGTTTGCCGTCGGGGCTCCATTCGAACGCCTGTGTAAATTCAAATTCCTCTTCATACACCCAATCCGTAAGCCCGTTAATAATAAAATTGCGTTTTCCGTCCGTTGTAACCTGCGTTTCTTTTGCGGTTAAAATATCTTCTATAAAAATATTATTGTCGCGCACAAAAGCCACCTTGGCGCCATCGGGCGAAAACACCGCGTTCTCCTGTTTGGCATCCGGCGAAAGATTAGTGGTGGTTTTCAATTTAATGTCATACACCAGGTAAGTGCTGCGCGACGAGCGGCGGTAAATACTTTCTGTATTTATAGGTATAAGAATTTTGCTCTCGTCATTACTAAGCGTGTACGCTGTAAAATAAGGCGGCTTTTTATCATTGGTTTTCAGCCATACATTTTTCAATAATGTATCTGCCGCTTTCCCTGTTTGGTAATCATATTCCACAATTGAAACTGTTTTTGCCTGCCCCTCTTTAATAACAGTATAATGCAAGCCGTCTTTCATGGGCTGAAAATCATCAACGGGATTGCCGTAAAATTTGTTGCTGTACCAAATATCATCAATGGTAAGCTGTTGCTGCTGGGCTTTTACATTAATAACAGCAAACCATGCTATTAAAACAATTATTAGTTTTTTAAAAGTCCCCTTTAGGGGATTTAGGGGTGAAATTATTAGTTTTCTCATTCAGGAAAATTTTTCCAAAAATAAGCAACTACTCACTTATTCCCCTCCTTATTTTCAAGGAGGGGGCAGAGCTTTGTGTGGAGGTGGGGTGGTCTCTCCCCTCTAATTTAAGAGGGGATTAAGGGGTGTGTCTTTTTAGGTATTCTCCTCCTTACTCAAGGAGGAGGCTAAGCTATAAGCAGAGCTGAGGTGGTTATTCTTTTATTCTCTTTGAGTAATAATATAACCAAACCGAAACCCAAAAACCTTGTCAACAAAAATTGTAATTAACTGGTTATGAGGTTATTATATTTATACATTGATGATTTATACCAAAATTAAGTTTAGGGCGAAAAAAATTTGGTTTGCTTTTGGTTGAGGGTTGGTTTGGGTTTGGTTGTGGGAGGGTTACGGTTTGAAGCCGTGGTTGGTGTTTGCGCAAGCCATAAGTAAAGCCCACCAACCACTGAAGCGATGTTGGCTAAGCTGCGGTGGCAGGTGGGCTTTGTGCTTACCTTTGCAGAACACCTGCCACGGCGGAATTGTTACTACTACAGGGACACTTTGCACAGCCACTTCAAATACTATAATTGTATCGACGTCATTGGACGAATGTGATGCACCTAGTAAAGCCACAGGTATTGATACTCTGAATATTGTAAGAAAAAATGAAATTCAATGTATACCTAACCCAACAAATAGTAACTTTATACTTGCAATACAAATTGATAGCAATCAAACACAATCTGGCATAATTGATATATATAATATTTTAGGTATAAAAATTTTTGAACAAAATATTTCTTTAATTAATGGATTATATCAGGAAAATATTACTGAAGATTGGCCTCAGGGCTTGTATATAGTGGAAGCAAGAATTGGTAACAATTCATTTAAAGGGAAATTAACTATTCAAAGATAATACAAACTAAAGATTGAAAAATATATTTCGGTTGATTTTAATTTTATTACTACTTACACATAATTGCGATGCGCAAGGCTGGCAAAACTGTGGTAATGGTGTCAAGGGGATACCTCCATTATCAAGTGGTTGTTATGTAAGTGCAATAACAGCCGATACAATTAATAATATTTTATATGTGGCAGGCACCTTTGACACTATAAATGATTCAGTTCCAGTCCATGGTATAGCTACATGGAACGGGACAACATGGAGTTCAATTCCTGTGCTAGAAAATAATTGGGAATATTTTTATGATTCAACAGAATTTATAAATGCATTGATATTTTATCATGGCTCCTTGTTTTTTCCTTGCTCATATACGTATGATTATAATGGCATGTTATTTACAGTTTATTATGTAGGTGAATATAATGGCAGTTCTTTTCAACTATTGCCATATCCATATTTGGACGGTCCCGTTGATTGTTTTACTGTTTTTAATGATACATTGTATATAGGTGGGCAATTTTATGAAAGTGACACAACAGTATTAAATAACATTGCTAAATGGGATGGAACAAACTGGAAACCAGTTGGTAGTGGGTTTACGGCTTTCGCTGCACCAGAGGTTTTGGCGTTAGGGGTATCTAACGGTAAACTTTACGCCGGTGGCTTTTTCGATCAGTCAGGTAATGCTACTCATCTTTTGAGTATTGCGCAATGGGAAGACACAGCATGGGCACCTTTAGGTAGAGGAATTGCTGATCCAGTTGATAGTTCTAGAGAGGGTTTTGTTAATGCTATTGGTACTTATCAAAACAATCTTTATGTAGGTGGCGATTTTGGATTTGCCGGAGGTGATTCTGCAAATAATATAGCCGAATGGAATGGAATTGAATGGATAACTTTGGGTCAGGGTGCCGAGAATACCGTGTCAGCATTTCAAAGTTACCATAATAAATTATATGCCGCAGGCGCCTTCGCAATTTATAATGTTCCAAATACAAATAGAATAGCGAGTTGGGACGGTTCTAAATGGGCGAATATAGATTCAGGAGTCAATGCTCCAGTTTATTCTTTAACTACCTTTCAAAATAGCTTGTATGTTGGTGGTCAATTTGATACAGCTGGTGGTATTGTTGCAAATTGTATTGCACGTTGGTCCCCTGATAGTACATCAAGCCTAAAACAAATTCTAATTCCCAATATTCAAATTTCAGTTTTTCCAAATCCTGTTTCAAGTGAGTTAACATTTATTAACGATCAATCTAACATTGTAGAAATACAAATTAGGAATATATTGGGACAATCTCTGCTCAATAAAACTGTAGACAATGGGCTTCAAAAACAAACAATAGATGTAAGTGAAATTCCGGCCGGAATCTACTTTTATTTTTTAAGGGATACTAATTCGCAGATGTTGACGGGTAAGTTTGTAAAAGAGTAACTTCATTCTGGTTTATGCTATCCTGTACGTTTACTTAAATATTTTCTTAAGTCCACGTTTTACTACACTTTTACCTCTTTTAAGTGACATTTGCACTTGGGAAAAAGGCAACGCGAAGTAAAGGACGTGGCAATTAAAAGCGTAGCAATCATGGTTATCCAATAAATCACAAAAATCACAGTTCAGACTATTATCTTTGTAAAAAAGACAAACCCATGCCGCTGCTTATAGATGTAAAATCGTTAAAGGATAAAAAACTTTTCACCGGGCTGGCTAAACGGCTTAACCTGAAAACCACCACTATATCGCCCGAAGATTTGGAAGATTATTCATTTGGCAAGCTCATTGAAAAAGGGTTAAAATCAAAAAACGTGAATAAAGATAAATTCATGTCAAACCTCCGCCGGCGCACAGCATCAAAATGACTATCAGCATAAGAAAAAGTTTTGAGAATGATGTAAGGCACATTCACGACAAAAAACTTCTTTCAAGCATTGAGCGAATAATTACTCACATTGAAAGCGCGAACAGTTTGCATCTTATTGCCAACCTTAAAAAACTAAAAGGCTATAAACATTATTATCGGATTCGCATTGGCGATTATCGCATTGGTCTAAGCATCGAACAAAATGAAATTGTATTTGTGCGCTTTATGCACAGAAAAGACATTTATAAAAATTTCCCTCCGCAATAACAAGTCACTCCGCCAACCGGCGGATTCTTTAAATGGGATTGTGTTTTTTTCTACAATCAGGTCACCCCTTCGGGGTTAGCCCCCCAAGTGCTACAACCATACTCTCTATTACTATTCATCATTTACACTCTGACCAAGCGCCCCTCTCCACTTTTGTTGGAGAGGGGTTGGGGGTGAGGCAAAAAGTCTTGTCCCAACTTCCAACATCGCCTTCTCTCCCACTCTAATTTTGTCTCCAAATAATTTTATATGCAAAAGCAAACCCACAAGCTCACCGAAGAACAATTTTTAAAAGCCCTTAAAAAAAACAAAGGGCGCTATGGCAAAACGGCAAAATACATACGGCAGCACTATGGCATTGCCTACACAAGGCAGGCTGTGCGCCAGCGGGCAAAAAACTTTGAGGGAGAGTTAAGCGATAGGCTGCTCGCACTGTCGCAATACAATTACGAACAAAAGCGGCTAAACAAAATTTTATATGGGGGCTATTAAAAAGTCCCCTTTAGGGGATTTAGGGGTGACAACAAAAACGACAAGAACATGACAAGAAACGCTGCTAAAAACTTCCTGACAAGCTCTATGCAATACATTGACAATCAAATAACAAAAAAATCAGTTGCCAGGAACATAAAGGATTCTTGTCACTTTCACTTATGCCTTACGACTTACGACTTTTTTATTCAATCACAAAGCTCTTCGACATCTGTGAGCCGCCATCTGTTTGTATCACTATGAGATACATGCCCTTTGCAAGCGTGTTATTCAAATCCAGCTGCGTGGCAAGCGAGCCGTTTTCATCAGCAGCTACGTTAGACGATGGCATAACCTGTCTGCCCAGCATATCAATCACACGAATTTGTATAGCTGCATTATTTTGTAAACCCGTAAGATGAACATTCAAATAATTGCCTTGATTAGGATTAGGATAAATAGACATGGCGAACGGAGAAACCGTATTATGACAATCTGCCGTAATGATTTGGAAATATTTTTGGTTATTATTCATGTCGGTTTCCGAAAGGCGGTAATAAGCTGTTGTGGAATATGACGTGGTATCTATATAACTATAATCAAGGGTGGAATTACTATTACCCGCCGCCTTAACTTTGGCGATTGTGGTAAAGTTCACGCCGTCGAAACTTCTTTCAATCGTAAAATATGCCGAATTCTCCTCCGTAGCCGTTGACCATGATAGCGCTGTTCCCTGCGCTAAACATGACGATTCAAATGAAACCAGGCTGATAGGCAGTTCATCGTCCTGTGTTACTAATACCATAGTGCCGAAAGTATTAATTTCGTAAGCGAACACAGAGCCGGTTCCTGAAGTAACTCCTGTACCGCTTCCAAAAGAATAAATCCATTTACCGCTCTCCCATTCCTCAGCAGTAAATGCGCCGTTTGGCTCGTCTGTAGTATTTTCTACACCCTGGTAAGTTAAAGTAAGATTGGCATTAACCGCAGATGACGGGTCAATCTCCCACCAGCGGTCAATAACCGATGAAACCGAAATATCTGTGTCTGCAAAACCATTCATATTCGTCACTCCCGCAGTCCACGGTTTATTACACGAACCTGCCACGTCGGGTGAACAATCGTTATCAATGTTCCGGCGGGTGCTGGCTGAAATAGTTGTATTGCCCGTAGAGGTAATAGTAAAAATAACCGGTATTTGTGTTCCGCCGGCAACGCCAAACGGAAATATATGATCGCCTATATTACCCGCGCCACCCATTTGCCATGCGATAATGCTGTTATTTACGGCAGCATCCTGTTCACTGATAATATAGCCGGAATTAAACTGAATTGCGCCTGTGGATGATGTGCCAGCAATAGGGTTAGATACCGTAAGAGTGTGACCGCTAAGATCAAGGGGTTGATTATTAAGATTCAATAATCCGGCAGGAGATGCATAACCGCCGCCCACAAGAATGTCGCTGCCTAATGTTGCTGTTCCTGTTCCCTCTAGTAAAAGAGTATTAAATGACGTTGAATTTGTACCGCCTAAATTTTGACTATTGCCAATAAGTGAAACAATACCGCCATTGTCGGTGAATACGGCATTTGAAGCATTGTTTATCCAATTACCCACCAGCTTAATACTATCGGTTGGACCTGCGGTTATTTCCCGCTGTTCTCGTTTGTATAATTACCTGTGCTGCCGCTAATATACATTGTTGCACCGCCCGTCATATAAACAAATGCGCCGTTGTTTATCATACCTTGCCCATAGCCGGGTAATGAAACAATTGAAAAAATGAATAGTAAAAAAGATGAGAATAAAGCGAGAGAGTATGAATGTTTCATAGATCAGGTTTCGTAATAGTTTGTGTAATTTTACTCTAATAAGATATTATGAATCTGTTTTATCTTTTGATTTATAAAGCAGGGCAATGCCGAGAAAAAGCACAAAGAATTGAATCTTTGCAATAATGGCGTTTATAGTAGGGTTTTTAATTTTCATAGATATAGCTTTTCAATGCCAAAGTTACTCTGGCGGGTTACCAAGGCGGCAAACAGAAAACGGTTGCTTGTGACTGAGAAAACGGGGAGAAGAACTAACTTTAACTAAATATATTCACTCATAATGTAATTATACATAAACGGGTAATTACCTATAATATACAAAACAATACCTAACCATCTTATTTATACTTAAAAACAGCACAAAGGTTGCTTTATGATAACTAATAAATGCTTATCATTTTATTGCAACCGATTTAACGGGATGATGGTTTTCAAAAGTTGTTTGTCTTACTAATTTACCATTCTCATCATAGTAATTTATTATACCATCTTCATCGCCGTCTTTATACATACCCTGTTCAGAAAGGTTACCATTTTCCCAATATTCTTTATAGGGACCGTTCTCTTCATTGTCGGCAAAAGTCACCTCCTCTTTTAATTTTCCATCGGGATAATAAGTTATCCAGACGCCTGCCATTTTATTATCCGCATATTGCCCTTTCTGTTTAAGGGTGCCGTCTTCAAAATAGGTAAGATAGGGTCCCTCATAGCTGTTATTCACATAATTTTCTTCTATCATTAATTTGCCGTCATCAAAATACAAATGACGAAAACCATTCAGCATATCATTTTTATATATTGAAATTCCACTCACTTTCCCCGATGGATAAAACTCCTTCAGCGTATCGGTCATTTTACCGTTATGGTAGGTGCGGATTTCCTTCAATGAACCCTCTTTTGTATATAACTTATAAATTCCTTCACGCACAGCCGGTGAATCTGTTTTCACAAAATAATCGGCTTGCAACTGCGTTTTACCGGCATCATAATACTGCTTAACTTCAGAAGTTTTTTTGCTACAGGAAAAAAACAAAACCGCCGCGGAGAGAAATAAAATGATTTTTTTCATAGTATTTATTAATTTTCAAAATTATGAAATATAAATTGCAGATGTTTGCAAAAAATTATACCTGATGAACGACCAACGACAACACATTATTGAACAAGCCTGGAACGACCGTAACCTGCTTAAAGACGAAGACGTGAAAACCACCATACGTTCTATAATTAACGATTTGGATAAAGGGCAATTGCGTGTGGCTGAAAAAATTAATACTTCGTGGCAGGTTCATGAATGGATAAAAAAAGCCGTGCTGTTATATTTCCCTATACAACCCATGAAAGTGATGGAGAGTGGACCGATTGAGTTTTACGATAAGATTCCGTTGAAAAACAATTATGCCGATGCAGGTGTAAGAGCCGTGCCCGGCGCTGTTGCACGTTATGGAGCATTTATTGCAGGTAATGTAATACTTATGCCCTCATTTGTGAATATAGGCGCTTATGTTGATGAAGGAACTATGGTGGATACATGGGCAACCGTTGGCTCATGCGCCCAAATTGGCAAACACGTTCACCTGAGTGGCGGAGTTGGCATTGGCGGTGTGCTTGAGCCGGTTCAGGCATCGCCGGTAATAATTGAAGATAATTGCTTTATCGGTTCACGCTGCATTGTTGTGGAAGGCGTTCATATTGCAAGTGAAGCCGTGCTTGGCGCTAATGTTGTGCTCACGCAATCCACTAAAATTATTGACATAACGGGTAAGGAGCCTAAGGAGTATAAAGGTTTTGTGCCTGAACGCTCTGTCGTAATTCCAGGTAGTTATGAAAAGAATTTTACCGCAGGAAAATACAGCGTATCCTGCGCGTTAATAATCGGCAAGCGGAAAGAATCAACCGATAAAAAAACCTCGCTTAACGATACCCTGCGGGATTTTAATGTGCCCGTTTAAAAATTTGATAGTAAATTTGCATCCCTCGCCGAAGTGGTGAAATTGGTAGACACGCTGTGTTCAGAGCGCAGTGGGCGCAAGCTCATGCGAGTTCGAGTCTCGCCTTCGGCACCAGTTTTTTTGAATTTCGGATAATGAATACTGAATTCCGAATATAGAAGTCGCTGAACTTCAAAATTCGACATTCGATATTCTGCTGTTCGTAATTTTCTAATCTACTTCCCCAGCGCCTTTATCACATCAAACTGCGTAATGATATGCTTGCGGTCGCCATCTATGGCAAGCACTGCCGGGTTATCGCGGTTAATTAAAGTTGACAGGCGTTCCAGTGTTATATCGGCATTCACTTCGGGCAACGGCTTATCCATTACCGATTCAACGGGAGCCGATTTAAAATCCTGGTCTTCTAAAAGCTTTGAGAAAATTCTGTGCTGTGTAATCGAGCCTATGATCATGCCGTTTTTTGTTACCGGCACCTGGTCAATATCATTCATCGTCATCAGCATAATAGCTTCAGATATTTTCTGACCTGTTGTAACAGTTAACAGCTCATCTTTCGATTTCGATGCAATAATGTCTCTTGCCGTTTTAACTTCAAGAAAACCGCGGTCGCGCATCCAGTCATCATTATAAAGTTTTGCAACATAGCGGCTGCCATGATCGTGAAAAATAACTACGACAAGGTCTGTAGGTTTAAGTCTGTCTTTTAATTGTATTAAGCCCTGCACGGCGCTGCCGGCAGAGTATCCCACAAAAATACCTTCCTTTTTGGTTATCTCACGCGCCATAAGAGCGCCGTCCTTATCGGTCACTTTTTCAAAATAGTCAATTACACTAAAATCAACACAACCGGGAATAATATCTTCGCCTATGCCTTCTGTTATGTAAGGATAAATTTCTTTTTCGTCAAATATTTTTGTCTCGTGGTATTTTTTCAAAACAGAGCCATAAGTATCAATCGCCCACGTTTTAATTGCGGGATTTTTTTCTTTCAGGTATCTCCCTGTTCCTGAAATGGTGCCGCCTGTGCCTGTGCCAACTACCAGGTGAGTTATTTTCCCATCCGTTTGATTCCATATCTCAGGTCCCGTAGTAAGATAATGCGCCTGAATATTAGAGAGATTATTATATTGGTCAGGATAAAACGAATTGGGTATTTCGCGACTCAGCCGTTTAGCCACGGAATAATATGAGCGGGGGTCTTCCGCCTCAACATTGGTGGGACAAACAATAACCTGTGCACCAACAGCGCGCATAATATCCATCTTCTCTTTCGATTGTTTATCAGTTGTGGTGAAAATACATTTATACCCTTTTGTAATTGCAACCAGCGCCAATCCCATGCCTGTATTGCCCGATGTGCCTTCTATAATAGTGCCTCCCGGTTTTAGCAATCCTGCCTTTTCAGCATCTTCAATCATCTTCACTCCTATCCTGTCTTTAATAGAGTTGCCGGGGTTAAAAGATTCAACCTTTGCCAGCACGGTACAAGGCAAATCCTTGGTAACCTTATTCAGTTTTACCAAAGGGGTATTGCCGATAGTTTCTAAAATTGTATTATACCACATACGGCAAAGTTATTCATTTATCAATTATAGGAAGAGTTAATTGTTAATAGGTAAAAGATAATGGTAATTATATTAAGTAATGTAAAATAATTTTCGACTTTTCATTTAAAATTTCCCATTAAAAACCTCATCTTTGCAGTCCGGTATTGACCGATGGTGTAACTGGCAACATGTCAGATTCTGGATCTGAAGAGTCCTGGTTCGACCCCAGGTCGGTCAACTATTTAAGATTCTAAATAAGACCATAAAAATTAACTTATATGTCAGAAAAAAAGAAAAAAAACGCAAACTCACTACGGCTTCGGGCAAGCCGTATGTAGAGAATGAAAACACGATGAGTGTTGGACCAAGAGGTCCTTTGCTGTTGCAGGATTTTATTCTGCACGAAAAAATGGCAAGTTTTAACCGCGAACGCATTCCCGAACGGGTGGTTCATGCCAAAGGCACCGGCGCTTTCGGCACGTTTACTGTTACTAACGACATTAGCAAATATACCAAAGCAAAGATTTTTAATAAAATCGGCAAGCAAACAAAGCTATTCATCCGGATGAGCACAGTTGGCGGTGAAAAAGGCAGCGCCGATACAGAAAGAGACCCTAGAGGCTTTGCCGTAAAGTTTTATACCGAAGACGGAAACTGGGATT
Organism: Chitinophagales bacterium; assembly: GCA_963770495.1. Classification (GTDB taxonomy): domain Bacteria; phylum Bacteroidota; class Bacteroidia; order Chitinophagales; family CAVYQA01; genus CAVYQA01. Next base: position 265,589 of record CAVYQA010000005.1, read on the forward strand.
TGGTAGGAAACAACACGCCTGTATTCTTTATTAAGGACGCAAAAAAGTTCGGTGATTTTATTCATACCCAAAAACGCGACCCGAGAACGAATTGCAAAAGCCCTACCATGATGTGGGATTTCTGGAGCTTGAACCCCGAGAGTTTGCACCAAGTGATGATATTAATGAGCGACAGGGGAACTCCGTACGGTTTTCGTCACATGAACGGATATGGCAGCCATACTTTCTCCATGATAAATAGTAAGAATGAGTTGGTATGGGTAAAATTCCATTTTAAAACTTTGCAGGGCATTAAGAATTTCACCAATGACGAAGCGGCTGAAATGAAAGGCAAAGACCCCGATTTTGCCCAGCGTGATTTGGTGGAAGCTATTGACAGGAAAGAATTCCCAAAGTGGGCATTAAAGATACAGGTGATGACGCAGGAACAGGCAAAGAAATTCCAGTTCAACCCGTTCGACCTAACCAAAATATGGCCCCATAAAGAGTATCCGTTAATAGATGTCGGCATAATGGAATTGAATCAAATTCCTAAAAATTATTTTGCCGATGTTGAACAATCTGCATTTATGCCGGCGCATGTGGTGGATGGCATCAGCTACTCGCCCGATAAAATGTTACAGGGACGTTTACTCTCCTACCCCGATGCACATCGCTATCGCTTAGGTGTGAACTATGAGCAGATCCCGGTAAACAGGTGTCCTTATGCCGTTGCAAACTACGAGCGCGACGGTCTTATGCGTGTTGACAGTAATGGCGGAAGTGATCCAAATTATTTTCCCAATAGTTTTGACGATATTTATTCGGATGAGAATTATAAGGAACAGCCTATGAAATTAGACAGCAGTGTTGCCGACTGGTACGACAGGAACGGTGAAGGTGAAAATGACCATTACACACAACCCGGATGGTTATTTAACAAAGCCATGAACGATTACGACAGGCATAATCTTGTATCGAATATTGTGGGTGCTATGAGTGGCATAACAGGCGAGAAAAAAGATTTAATTATTAACAGGCAGCTTTGCCATTTTTTCCGCGCCGATGCAAAGCTTGGAACAGCGGTTGCAAAAGGACTTGGCGTAGATATTAATGCTGTGTTAAGCGAATTGAAAGAACACGAACCGGTAACAGTTTAACTGAATCAAATTTAAATGAGGGAGAGTAAAGCAATTTGCTCTCCTTTTTTATTACCCTTTCAACTTACTCAAATCATTAATGTCAATAGAATGGATATTGCGGTATATCATCACAATAATGGCAAGTCCAACGGCAACTTCGGCAGCAGCCACAGCCATAATGAAGAATACAAATACCTGTCCTGCCGGGTCGGAATGATAAGCGGAAAATGCAGCTAGTAAAAGGTTAACAGAATTCAACATCAGTTCCACACTCATAAAAATGATAATCACATTCCTGCGAATCAAAACACCAATCACTCCGATAGTAAAGAGAATGGCGCTTAACCAGATATAATGTTCAAGAGGAACTGTGCGTATGGCTTCGTTCATAGATATTAGACTATTAGATTTTTAGATAATAGACTTTAAAAATAAGATTACCTAAAGTCCCCTTTAGGGGATTTAGGGGTAATTATATCGCTTCTTTTTTTGCCAACACCACTGCGCCTATCATTGCAATTAAAAATAATATAGAACTCACCTCAAACGGTAATAAAAAATTAGTAAACAATTCATGTCCAAGATTAGCAACTAACCCTATTTGGTTATTAGCTGCAAATTTAGGTTGAATGGTGTCTGCACCTTTTAATGAAGCCACTAGCACAATAAGCAACATACCACCGGCAATAGCGCCTGCAAACTTTAGCCAGCCTGATTTTTGAGGCTCTGTTTCGGCATTCAAATTTAAAAGCATCAGCACAAATAAAAACAACACCATTATAGCTCCGGCATATACAATAATATGCACCACGGCTAAAAACTGGGCATTCAATAAAATATATTGCCCCGCTATTGAGAAAAAAGTAAGAATAAGATACAACACGCTATGCACGGGGTTCTTTGTAGTAATAACCAGCACCGCAAAAAAGATGGATGTAAATGCCAGAAAGTAAAATAAGGATTGTACTACGTTCATACCTTTGCTACATTTTGAATGGCTGGTAATGGTTGCAATAACTGTTCTTTGCCAAGAATGAAAACGCCACGGTTATAATTTGAAGGCAGCATTTTGTTTTCAAGAAAAATGGCTTCTTTCGGGCAGGCTTCTTCACAAAAGCCGCAGAAAATGCAACGCAGCATATTTATTTCATACTTGGTGGCATATTTCTCTTCACGATATAAATGCTCTTCACCCGGTTTGCGTTCTCCGGCTTCCATTGTAATAGCTTCAGCCGGGCAGGCTAAGGCGCACAATCCGCAAGCGGTGCAGCGTTCAGCGCCGTTCTCATCGCGCTTTAGTTCCTGCACTCCGCGAAAAACATCGGGCAATTTGCGTTGCTGTTCAGGATATTGAACCGTTGCTTTTTTCTTAAAGAAATGACTCATCGTAATGAGCAGTCCATGCGCAATAACCGGCAAATAAGCCCGCTCCCAAAAAGTCATCGGCTTTTGCTCAAGTACTTTGCGACGCGTGGTTAATGCTTCCATAGTTCAATCAACAATTATCATTTATCAATAATCAATTAAAAATTCTTCAATCACACATTTTCAAATTTTCAAATTAACTCATTTTCAAATTAGGTTCAATGGTTTATCCATAACATAACAGCCGCTGTACCTATAAGATTCAAAATAGCAAGCGGTATTAATACCTTCCATCCCAAATTCATTAGTTGGTCGTAGCGGAATCTTGGTATAGTCCATCTTACCCACATAAAGAAAAATATAAAAATGAATATTTTTATAAATAAAAAGAATGTTCCTAATAAGGTAATCACGTTAGGTGAAACTCCGGCAGCAGTCATGTGCCCCATGAACGGAAAATTATACCCGCCAAAATAAAGCGTTGCCATTACTGCCGATGAGATAAACATATTAATGTACTCTGCAAATAAATAAAATCCGAGTTTCATGCTGCTATACTCGGTATGGTAACCGCCAACTAATTCAGTTTCACATTCAGGCAAATCAAACGGGGTGCGACCGGTTTCTGCAAACGCGCAAACCAGGAAAATAAGAAAGCCCAAAGGCTGATATAATACGTACCAATGCCAGCCGTGTTGCTGCGCTGAAATTTCTTTTAAGCTGAGTGTGCCGGTTATCATCAGCAAACCTATTAATGCCAATCCCATAGACAATTCATAACTTATCACCTGCGAGGAAGCGCGAATGGCCCCCATTAATGAAAATTTATTATTAGATGCCCACCCGCCAATCATAATACCATATACGCCGATTGATATTACACCGAAAACATACAGCACACCGATATTCAAATCAGTAATTGTGAGTGAAAATGTATGCCCTGCAACGGTTAAGTTTTGCCCCCAGGGAATTACAATACCCGTCATTAAGGCGCACATCATAGTTATACTCGGACCAAGAACAAAAAGAAAACGGCTCGACGCTTCAGGCGCAAAATCCTCTTTAAACAACATCTTCATTCCATCGGCAAGCGGCTGCCATATTCCAAACGGACCTGCGCGGTTAGGTCCTATCCTATCCTGTAAAAATGCAGCAACCTTACGCTCACCATAAGTGCTATATGCTGCAATAGCAAGCGTGATAGCGAAGATGATGAAGATTAATATTATAGTAATTACTATTGATGTCATTGTTTAACCTTCTTTTTTCTCAATTTTCAAATTAACATATTCTCAAATTTTCAAATTATTGATTTTCCCATTTATCATTATCCAATAACTGCGTAATTTTTCCAAGCGGTTTAGTATGCGCATCGTATTTGTTTTGATTAATAACCGATGTATCCTCAATCCGGCGCGGTCCTTCAACCACCCAATCAGCCTCATTATAATGTTCAAACCTGCATTCATTACAAATATAATCGTGCACTTCGGCGTATTTATCCTGTCTCGCTGTCACTCTGTAAACTTCATGTCCCCTCATCCATGCCACTGCTTTGCCTGAACACTTTGTACAATTACGATGAACATCATAAGGCGCCAAAAACCAAACGCGGTTTTTGAAACGGAATTTTTTATCGGTGAGAGCGCCCACCGGGCAAACATCAATCATATTGCCTGAAAAATCATTCTCAACTGCTTTTTGAATATAGGTGGATATTTCAGACACATCGCCACGCCATAATACGCCATGCACACGGTCGTTGGTAAGCTGGTCGGCTACATAAGTGCAACGATAGCAAAGAATACAACGATTCATTTGCAACTGAATATAGGAACCAATGTCAATATGCTCAAATGTACGCCGCTCAAATTCGTAGCGGGTTCGTTCTAAGCCGTGTTCGTATGAAAAATTTTGAAGCTCGCATTCACCTGCCTGGTCGCATATAGGACAATCGAGCGGATGATTAATAAGAAGAAATTCTACAATTGCCTTGCGGGTATCTAATACTTCCTGGTTCGTTATATTCTGAACCACCATACCATCCTGTGCAGGTGTGCAACACGATGCCACCAGCTTTGGTATGGGACGAGGGTCTTTAGCCGAGCCCTGCGCCACTTTAACCAAACAAGCACGACACTTGCCGCCACTGCCTTGTAGTGTGGAATAATAGCACATAGCGGGAGGAACAATATTACCACCAATTGCACGGGCTGCATTCATGATGGTTGTGCCTTCCGGAACCTCTATTTCGTGATTATCTATTGTTATCTTAATCATGTAGTTTGTAATATCTTTTTACCTATCCCATAATTTCTTAACAGTGCTTCCTTTGGCTCTGTAATGTGCCATTCAAATTCATCGCGGAAATGACGGATTGCTGCTGCAACCGGCCAGGCAGCGGCATCGCCTAATGGGCAAATGGTATTGCCCTCAATCCGTTTTTGAATATCCCACAATAAATCAATATCGCTCATATGTCCGTGTCCGTATTCAATATTATGCAACACCTTTTCCATCCAACCCGTACCCTCGCGGCATGGGCTGCACTGACCACAACTTTCGTGATGATAGAATCGAGTAAAATTCCAGGTATTCCGTACAATGCATTGATTTTCATCAAATACAATAAAACCACCTGAACCGAGCATCGAGCCTGTTAAAAAGCCCCCATCTGCCAGAGATTCATAGGTCATAAGGCGTGGTTCGCCCTTTGCGGTTTTAAGCATTAGCTCTTTCGGAAGGATAGGGACGGATGAACCACCCGGCACAACTGCCTTCAATTCTTTACCGTTTTTTATACCTCCGCAATAGTCATCAGAATAAATAAACTCCTCAACCGGCAAGCCCAATTCAATTTCAAATACACCCGGATTATTGATATTGCCACAGGCAGAAATCAGCTTTGTACCTGTTGATTTACCGATACCAATCTTGGAATAATTATCTCCGCCCTCATTAACAATAACGGGTACCGCGGCAATCGTTTCAACATTATTTACAACAGTTGGGTTATTATATAATCCCACAACGAGCGGGAAACGGCGGCTTCAGTCTTGGGTTTCCACGTTTACCTTCTAGAGATTCCAAGAGAGCGGTTTCTTCGCCGCAGATATAAGCGCCCGCACCGGGGCTTACAACAAGCTCAAGCGAATAACCAGTGCCTAAGATATTCTTTCCTAAAAATCCGGCAGTTTTGGCTTCGGCAATGGCTTTTTCAAGAATTGGGAAAACCCACCTGAACTCGCCGCGCATATAAATAAACGACAAATTAGCGCCCAGCGCATAGCTTGATGTTATTATTCCCTCAATAAGCAAATGGGGAATATACTCCATCAAATAGCGGTCTTTAAACGTGCCGGGTTCGCTTTCATCGGCGTTGCAAACTAAATATCGTGGCTTGCCTGATTTCTTGTCAATAAAACTCCACTTCATTCCTGTAGGAAATCCCGCCCCGCCCCGCCCGCGTAAACCGCTCTTCTTCACTTCATTGGTCACTTCATCGGGTGTCATTGTTTTTAAAGCTTTCTCAACCGACGCATAACCGCCCTCACGGCGATACACTTCGAATGTTTCGATACCGGGAACCTTGATTTTATCTAACAATAATTTTCTCGACATTCCTATCAGTTTTTTGCGGCGGCTTCCGTTATAAGTTTATTCAGCAAAGCATCTACTTTCTCTTCGCTGTCTAAAAATTCGTAATAATTCTTCCCAATCTGCATCATGGGTGCATAGCCACATGCAGCCAGGCACTCTACCGGTTTTAATGTAAATAGCCCGTCAGCAGTTGTTTCACCTTCGCTTATATCTAATTTCATTTTCAGATAATCAATCAGCCATTCAGCGCCCTCCAAACAGCAGGGGCTTGTGCGGCAAACTTCCAGCACATATTTTCCAACGGGTTTAAGGTTAAGCATTGAATAAAATGTTGCTACTTCATAAACTTCAATGGGCTTTATATTCATAATCCCAGCCACTTCATCCATCACCTCAACACTAAGCCAGCCGTTGTTTTCACTCTGTGCAACATGCAGAATAGCCAGTATGGCAGATTTGCTGTGCCCCTCAGGGTACTTAGCCATCAGTTGCTTGAATTGCTCAACAACTTCAGGCTTAAATTGAAAATTTATATTTGATTTTACGGCGATCATTTTACCCCTAAATCCCCTAAAGGGGACTTTTAAATATTTTGCTGTTTAATAAATCTTATATCCAAAAATTTGTAACATCTATTTTTAATATTCTCCGTCAACTTTTGACTTTTGAGCTTTGACTTTTAACTTATTATCCATCTAATTCACCCGCAATAATATTCATACTGCTTAACGTCACTATCGCATCGCTTATTAATTGTCCTTTCACCATTTCTTCAAACGCCTGGTAATAAATGAAACAAGGTCTCCTGAATGCCAGGCGGTAAGGGCTTCTGCCGCCATCGCTTATCAGATAAAATCCTAATTCCCCGTTGCCGGCTTCCACGGCATGATAAAGTTCTCCCTTTGGAACCGGCACTTCACCCATCACAATTTTAAAATGATAAATCAGCGCTTCCATATTATGGTAAACTTCTTCCTTGGGCGGCAAATAATATTCGGGCACATCGGCATGAAACACACCCGCCGGTTCCTTTTCAAGTTTTTGCAACGCCTGTTTAATTATACTTACGCTCTGCCAAACCTCTTCATTGCGGACAATGAAACGGTCATACGTATCGCCCTTTGTTCCTACAGGTATTTTAAAATCAAAGTCCTCGTAAGAGGAATAAGGATTTGAAACACGAACATCGTAGTCAACACCTGTCGCCCGCAAGTTTGGTCCCACGAACCCATAGTTCATAGCCCGTTCAGCGCTTATTGCGCCAATGCCGGCAGTGCGGTCAATAAAGATGCGGTTGCGGTTGAACAGGTTTTCAAACTCTTTAAATACTTTAGGAAATTCGGCAAGAAATTTATCCAGTTTTTGGAATGATGAATCAGGCCAGTCTCTTTCAAATCCTCCTACACGCCCGATGTTTGTTGTTAAGCGCGAGCCACAAATATCTTCCCATATTTCATAAATCTTTTCACGCTCCTGGAACACATAAAGAAAGCCGGTAAATGCACCAGTATCAACGCCGAGAATAGAATTACAAACCAAATGGTCTGCAATGCGCGCCAGTTCCATCACTATAACTCGCAAATAGTCTACCCGCTTGGGCAGTTTAATGCCGGCTAATTTTTCAACGGTAGTGTGCCAGCCCATATTATTAATTGGCGATGAGCAATAATTCAGGCGGTCGGTAAGCGGGGTAATCTGGTAATACGGGCGGTGCTCTGCAATTTTTTCAAAGGCGCGGTGAATATAACCTACCGTAGTATCTGCGCTTAGAATTCTTTCGCCGTCTACTTCCAATATATTCTGAAAAACACCGTGCGTGGCAGGATGAGTCGGTCCGAGGTTAACAGTATTGGATTCCCGCTCCAGCTCATTTTCTAATTTAATATGGTGATGCGCCGGTGTGCTCATGATTGTTTTAAGTCCCTGAAATAAGGATTAGGTTCGCGTCCGAACATGCTGTCATCTTTATCATAGCGGGTATTATCCTCAAGCGGGTATTCTTTGCGCATGGGGAAAATCACCATATCATCAATATTCAAAATGCGTTTTAGATTGGGATGTCCTTCAAAAAAAATTCCGAAAAAATCATACGTTTCGCGCTCCAGCCAGTTTGCTGTTGAATACACGGTTGTCGCTGTCGGAATTTTTGGCGGGTCGCCGTCAATATCAACTTTAAGGCGAAGACGAAAATTATTAGTAAGACTGTTGAGATGATAAACCACCTGGAATTTTTTATCCCTGTCGGGAAAATGAACGCCGCATAAATGAGACAGCATTTGAAACTGCAACACCTCATGTTTATTCAAAAAATCAAGAACATCAATAATCCTGTCCTTGCTCACCGTTGCGGTTAGCATTCCATAGGGTTCTTCAACATTAGAAAAGATGTCACCGAAATTATTCCGCAACGTCTGCAACACCATCTCTTTTGATAACGCTATCTTTTCCATCATTTAATCCCGTATGAATCCAGCAACGCTTTATATTCGGGTGAATTTCTTCTTCTTAACGATTCATTGCTCACCAAATCCTGTATCCTCATTAACCCGTCAAGAATCTGTTCAGGACGGGGCGGGCATCCCGGCACATACACATCAACCGGAATTATCTGGTCAATACCCTGCAAAACAGAATACGTATCAAAAATACCTCCGCTCGATGCGCAGGCGCCCACGGCAATAACCCATCTCGGTTCAGCCATTTGCTCATATACCCGTTTCAAAACCGGTCCCATCTTTTTAGCAATGGTACCCATCACCATCAGCAAATCCGCCTGGCGCGGCGAAAAGCTTAATCGCTCGGCGCCAAACCTTCCGATGTCATAATGAGCGCCCATGGTAGCCATAAACTCAATGCCGCAACAACTTGTGGCAAACGGCAGGGGCCAAATGGAATTTTTTCTTGCCATGCCCAAAACTTTTTCAAACCGTGTGGCAAAATAACCGGGACCCTCAACGCCCTCAGGCGCCTTGGTTAATGTTATATTTGATGCAGTTGCTGTACTCATTTTTTTACTTTTAACTTACATCTATAAAACGTCTTTTATCCCCTAAATGTTCACCTCTCCCATTCCAGCGCTTTCTTTTTTACAATATAATAGAACCCGAATAAGAAAAGAGCTAAAAACAATCCCATCGTAATTAATCCATAAAAGCCCAGGGTTTTATAGTTCATTGCCCAGGGATAGATGAAAATCACCTCCACATCAAACAACACAAATAATATAGCTGTAAGAAAATATTGTATAGAAAACGGCTGGCGCGCATTTCCCACCGATGGTACACCGCACTCAAACGACTGCTCTTTCTTTTTGGTTTTTTTGCTCGGTCCTAATATGTGGGTGAAGTACATGGTGGTAACCACAAACCCGGCGGCTACAATAAACTGTATGGCTATAGGAACGTAATCAACAGGTGAATTGGCAGCCAGCAAAATCATATAAGCCATTAAATTTCGGGTGCAAAGTAACGCATTGCCCGCTTAAATTGCAAATAATAATAAACAGGCAATGGTTTGGTAATATTGGTGCGGTAGACTGTTAGATTTTAGACTATTAGATATTAGACATGAGATATGAGACGCGAGTCATGGGACACCCTCGCTTAAACCCCAACGTATTCTCCTCCTTTATTCAAGAAGGAGGCAAAGTCTTGCGGGGAGTTGAGATGGTTATTTGGCTAATTAGTCAATACATGATTTTAGGTATATTAATATTTAAAAATTTTTTACTCATATTTGTTAAGAGATTAAATAAACGAACAATTAAAATTATTATATGAAAACGTTAGATGAAATTAAACAGGAAGTAAATAAAAATCCTAATTATACTGCTTATTTGTCAAATTTTGATGAGAAGAGTATTCAATTTATTAATCAAATAGCAAAACTTTATGCCGAAGAAGTTATAAAAGAATGTGCGGTTAGGGCAAGAACAAAAGAAGTTGCTAATTTTAATAGTAATACTAAAGAAACGATAGTTGATAGCCAGTCAATTTTATCACTTCTATATGAATTGAAATAGAACTCATTAACTAACCGTTACGATGGAAAATATTGATTTAATGAAAGCTGTTAAAGAGGGCTCTTATGAAAGAGTAAAATTTCTCATAGATAATGGCAGCGATATGAATGTTAAGGATGATTCGGGTTTCACTCCTTTTATGAAAGCTATTATTAATAACTCCTACGAAATAGTAAAATTGTTTATTGATAGGGGTGCCGATGTAAATTGTAAAAATCCATATGGTAATTATCTTTCAATTATAGCAGCTTATCGTGATTCTTATGAAACTCTGAAACTATTAATAAATAATGGCGCAAGTGCAAATAATGTAGATACTGATGGCAAAACTGCGTTAATGGGAGCAGCACATTCAAAATCTTATGAAATGGCAATGTTATTAATTGAAAATGAAAGTGATGTAAATAGTTGTAATGCTTTTGGTGAAACAGCTTTGATGTTCGCAGCTAAAAATAATTCTTATAAAATTGCTAAGTTATTAATTGAAAAAGGCGCTCGAGTAAATACAAGAACATTTTCTGGAAGAACAGCTTTAATGGAATCAGCTTGGTGTAATTCTTATGAGGTTGCCAAATTATTAATAGATAATCACGCCGATGTAAATATTAGCGAGAAAAATGGTGAGACTGCGATATATTATGCTGCAATGGGAAAATCGTATTCAATTTCTGAACTTCTAATAAATAATGGTGCTAATCTAAAAGGAAATGATGAATATGGCATTACCGCTTTAATGATGGCAATCATTATTGCAAATTCTTATGAAATAACAAAGTTACTTATCAATAATGGCGCTGATGTTAATATAAAAGATAATGAAGGACAAACCGCTCTATTTTATGCAGCCAGAAATTATTCCAAGAAATCAGAAGATTTTGATTTAGATATGATTGATAGTGAAGAAGAATATGAAAAAAAATTAAATCAGTTTGATATATCGTTTGATATAATAAAATTATTAATCGAAAATAAAGCTGACTCAAACATACGTGATGAAAAAGGAAAATTAGCAAAAGATTATGCTGGACATAGTGATTCGGTATCAAAACTACTCCATTCAGCTTAGGCTGTACTTCAGACAAACTAATATTAAATATATTGCAAATCCAATAGTGTGATGCCTTCAGCATCATATACTATTAATGTCATACTATTCTATAAACGTTAAATCCCTTTGGGATTAATACAGACGCCGCAGGCGTCCCACGTTTATAGAAAAAATAATTCCGGGCTAAACGACTCATAAGGAGTCGCACATTTTCATTGGGTTATTGCAAATTTCAGGAGATGGCTTCGTCGTTCCTCCTCGATTTCTATGATAAAACCAAATTGTTCATTGAATAATTTTTCTCATAGGGTATTCCTCGTTTAACTACAGCAAATACTCTTGCCAAGAGTTTATTTCTTATAGCATTAAGTACACTCATTTTATTTTTACCTTCAGCTACTTTACGTTCATAATATTTTCGCAGTTCACCATCCAGTTTTACGCTGCTCAATGCTCCCATGTGCAAATTAGTTTTCAGTTTTTTATTAGCAAAATGCGATACCCGTGTTCGTCCTTTAACTGATTTGCCAGAACGATGTTCAAACGGAGCTACACCACAATAACAAGCTAATTTGCGAACGCTGGAGAATAATTTAAACTCGTTAGTATAGATAATCAGGTTTATGGCTGTTACAAAGCCAACCCCCACCACAGAAGTAATTAAGGCGTAAAGCCGTTTTAAGTCCTCATCCTGATCAATGATTTGTTTGATCTGCTTCTCTAACCTTTCTAAGTCGCTATCAATAGCGTTGACTGATTTAGCCATTGCTTTTTCCAGCAACTTGGTCATGGCGGTATTGCCATATTCTTTGAACTCTTCAACAGGTACAAGCAGCCGCTTCTTAGTTTCCACTAACCGGTCCCTAAGGGCATTAAGATGCCTTAGCATATCCACAACCTGGCGAGAAGGCTGCCATAGTCGCAGTTTCTCTGTGTTTTTGAAAGCATATTTTGCAATACGTTTAGCATCTACCCGGTCATTCTTGCCACGTTGTAGTCCCATGCTCTGTTTAATCTCTATGGAGTTTTCTACCCAAACATTCAACTGGTGTGTAGTTAGAAATTTCAATAGAGGGCAGTTATACAGTCCCGTGTGTTCCATGCAGAATAGCGTTTGTTTTAAATCAAGTCCATTTGCATTTTCAAACTGTTGTACTAACCGGCTAATACTTTTCTCATCATTACCGATTTGAACATGGTTGATTTGCTCATGTTGCCGGGCATCTATTAATGCCACATCCAACGTTTCTTTGGAGACATCTACTCCAATAAAAAATTTGAATTCCATAGCCTTAAGTTTTATTTTTGGTTACTAAATATTGATACCTCTGTTTTTAAGTTTCTTCAAAACCTTGCTAATAGGCCTTGTGCCTTAAATTTCTATTTGAAGCATCTTAAAAACCAACAGCAGCAGTCTGAATCGAGGATTAAGCCTTGAGCTTTGTCATGACGAAAGTTCACTGCTGCTGTTGAGGTATTATTCACAAGTCTATCTGTTTTTCCACAAAAGAAAAAGTAGCAAAAAGAAAAATTAATAATAATGTGTAATGGATTGGTAAAAACAAAGTGCAAGTCTAAAGGCCATGACGGTGCTTATGGAGGTATTTTCCGTCCCGCCTTGGCGGGACGACTGCCTACCCCCAATTCCACTGTCATTGCGAGGGAGCTTTTCGCGACCGAAGCAATCTCACGAATAACCTATCGTCCTTTCAAATCTCCCAACTTTTGACCTTTGACTTTTGAGTTTTAACTTAAATCCTTTTCAGATTTCAATGGCAAAGCCATCATCCTCCACGTCCCCGCCGCCAAAATCGTCCCCATAAACGGCGCTGTCAAATAAATCCAAAGCGTTTTAATGTTACCCGATACAATTGCCGGTGCCAGCGACCGTGCAGGATTCATCGAGGCGCCGGAAATAGGTCCGGCAAACATGGCTTCCAGTAATATTATTGAGCCGACCGCCACACCTGCCACCATTCCTGTTTCTTTTGAGCCCTGCGAAACATTTAGAATTACCAGCATTAAAAAATAAGTGAGGATAACCTCAAGCACAAAAGATTGTATTGAACTTCCCGCCGGAATTGTGGCGCCCAGGTTTTGATTTCCGGGAAAAAGTAATTTTAATATCGCTGTTGCTAAAAATGCGCCCGCGATTTGGCTAATGATATAGGGTAAAACTTCTTTTTTATCAAACCGGTTTGCAAAAAGAAAACCAATGGTGACCGACGGATTCAGGTGTGCGCCTGAACTATCGCCAAACGTATAAATCATCGCCAGCACAATAAGCCCGAACGTTATGGCAATTCCAACGTGTCCCACCGAGCCGTTAGTTTGTTCGTTAATAATAATTGCGCCCGTGCCGCAGAAAACAAGTGCAAATGTTCCAATCAGTTCAGCAATATATTTTCTCATTCCTGTTTATTAAACCCTTTAATAAAATCCTGAACGGCAGTTTTAATCTGGTCACGCACAAAGCGCGTTTTAGCTAATTTTTCCTCATGTGTTCCGGTAAAAGCCGCAGGGTCGTCAAAACCCCACGCTATTCTTTTACTGAGTCCCGGAAAAACAGGACAGCGGTCTGCAGTAGCCTCATCGCAAACCGTAATAACATACAAATACGTTTTTCCCTGTACGAATAAATCGAATGCCGATTTTACAGGATTCTTAGAAATATCAATGCCGTCTTCTTTCATCACTTCAATGGCAAGAGGGTTTATGCCGCCCGGTTCAATTCCGGCGCTTTCGACTTCAAATTTATCGCCGCCGAATTTTTTAAGATACACTTCAGCCATCTGGCTTCTTGCCGAGTTATGGAGGCAAACAAACAGCACTCTTATTTTAGTCATATTTTTAGTTTTAGTTTAACAGCAAACTTTATCTTCCGTTTTCAACCCAGAAAGATTTATTTTTTCTTTATTTTTTGGCATACAACAGGCTGTTGCTTCCGGAGTTTCGTAATGAGGGTCATTAAACTCGGCATCCTCATGGAAATAATAAACTTCCCATTGAACCCCATCAGGGTCGTTTATCCAAAATTTATCCTGTTTGGCATAGCAGCAATTTGTTCCAATCTCTTCCCTCGCAACAAGATTTTTCATACGGGCTTCCCATAAACGTTTATTGAGCTCTTCAATCGTTTCAACCTGGAAACCAAGATGCCCGAAGTTTTGCTGTACCCTGTCTTTATTTTCAACAAATGAAATTATAAGAGATGGTTTATCTAATACAAACTTGGCATAATCATTTTTTACCTTCACCGGTTTATTACCAAAAAATTGTGTGTAAAAGTTTACCGTTTGTTTAATGTCTTTAACATACAAACTAACGTGCATTTTTGGAAACAGATTTGTATTCATACAATTCTATTTTATGGTTAACAACATTTATTCTTTTGGAGAGTATATTTATCAAAAAGAGTATCTAAAATCTTATGAAATTTGTTCCAGGATTTTTCATCAATACAGTAGCAAATTGATGTTCCCTCAATCTCCCCTTTTATCAGCCCTGCATTCTTAAGCTCTTTCAAATGCTGCGAAACGGTGGGTTGCGCCAAAGGCAATTCATCAACAATATCGCCGCAAATACAACTATCCACTTTAAGTAAATATTCAATTATGGCAACTCTTGCCGGGTGTGCCAGCGCCTTTGCCAGTGTGGCAAGTTCATTTTGCCTGTCTGTAAATTCTTCTGTTTTGGTAAGTCCCATATTTATTTATTTATTGCAATATTACGATAAATAAATGAAATAAAAAAATTCTTGTCCCAACTTTTCACACAGCATGTAATTACGATATAATTTTGAAAGGAGTAATTGTTCTTTGAATGGCTTAATTAATTAGGTTTTTGTTTGACAAGAAACCCGAAAACTAAAAACTTGCCGCACCCCTGATAAGTGTCTTATAATCAGTCAACTAAAAATAAAAAGACAAGTTCTGGGGGGAATTATTTTAAGAGGGTTATATTTCCTTTTTTAAATACTTTGCAATCGCCGCACTGGAATTCTATGTAATAATCATACACACCCACTTCCTGCATTACTCCATTAAAGGTGCCATCCCATCCCTGGTCAGGGTCATCGGATTGGAATAATAATTGCCCCCATCGGTTATATACCCTAAACACAAAATCTGACATATCCGTGCACAGTACTTTTGCTCCAACAATACTATTGTCTCCCTGCACAGTGGGTGTAAATGCATTTGCAATTTTAACTTCATCGTTACTTGCCTCCTGTATAATTTCCTCTTTAACTATATCATCCGTGCAACCGTGCGGGCTGGTTACCGTTAATCTAACCTGGTATGTTCCGCCCTGATTGTACGTATGTTGAGGATTAGTTTCATCGCTTGATTTACCATCTCCAAAATCCCAACTATAAGTGCTTCCACCTGTAGAGGCATTATTGAATTGCATGGTTAACGGATCGCAATAACTTTGAATCTGTGAATTAAAGATAGCCTGTGGCATAGAATCTACATTAACGGTCACCATGGCGGTGTCAGAGCACCCGTCAGTGTTTGTTCCGGTAATGATGTATGTTGTAGTAATAGTCGGATTAGCATTCACGCTATTTCCTGTTGAATCAGACAACCCGATTGGCGGAGTCCATGTGTAGGCTGATGCTCCCATTACATTTAAATTTACGGGAACACCTGAGCATACCGTGGGATTATTAGGGCTGATAATTACTTTAGGCAATGGGTCAACAGTTACTTGCGTACTTGTTGAACCAATACAGCCATTAGAATCTTTATAAACGTATTTGATTAAATAAGTGCCATCTCCACCAGCCGCAGAGGGATTAAATTGGTTACCATCTACTCCGTCACCTGAAAACGTTCCACCTGCCGGATTGCCGGTTAATGTCACCGGCGAAGAATTAATACAATATACAGGATTCAATCCGAAAACAGAAACAGCAGGCGCCGGTCTTACTAAAACGTTCAATGTTGCTTCTCCTGAACAACCGTTATCATCCGTACCTATAACTGTATACGTAGTTGTGGTTGACGGTGTAACCATAATTGTTGAACCTGATGTTGAATTTAAACCAACACTGGGCATCCATGAATAATAGGTTGCTCCCGATGCTTTCAGTTCCGCATTGTCTCCATTGCAAATACCGGGCGGTCCGCTTGCTGATACAACAGGGTTGGGATTGACTATAACAGTTACCTTGGCTATTCCCGCGCATCCGTTAGTATCCTTGCCTGTCACTGTATATACACTTGTGGTAGTTGGTTTTGCCATAACCGATGAGCCGCTCGTTGCGCTCAACCCTGTTGATGGCGACCATGAGTAGGAATTTGCACCCTGTGCCTTTAGCGTTGCACTATCACCAACACAATAAGCAGGAGGTATGATTATGTTTATAGTCGGATGGGGATTTATTGTAATAATTGTTTTTACAGTTCCTGTACAGCCATTGGCATTCGTTCCTGTTATTGTATAAGTTGATGTTGTTGTGGGATTAGCTGTTACTGATGAACCGGATGTTGCGCTTAATCCTGTTGCCGGTAACCATGTATAGGATATAGCTCCATTTGCTGCAAGTGTTGTACTGCTGCCATTACAGATTGCCGGTGGATTGGTTACTGAAATAATTGGATCGGGATTTATTTTTACAGCTACTGCTGTTGTTGCTATACAGCCATTGACATCTGTTCCTGTTATAGTATAAATCGTCGTTGTCATTGGATTGGCTGTTACCGATGAACCGGATGTTGCGCTTAATCCTGTTGCCGGTAGCCATGTATATGATGTCGCCCCACTTGCTGACAGTGTTGTGCTGCTGCCGTTACAGATTGGTGTAGGTGCCGTTACAGCTATTGTCGGATTTGGATTGACTGCTACTGCTACCGTTGTGGTTGCTGAACAGCCGTTACCATTTGTTCCTGTTATAGTATAAATTGAAGTCGCTGTCGGATTAGCTGTTACTGATGAACCTGTCGTTGCACTTAATCCCGTTGCCGGTGTCCATGTATATGATGTCGCCCCACTTGCTGACAGTGTTGTGCTGCTGCCGTTACAGATTGGTGCAGGTGCCGTTACAGCTATTACCGGATTTGGATTTACAGTAACTGCTACCGTTGTGGTTGCCGAACAGCCGTTACCATTTGTTCCTGTTATAGTATAAATTGAAGTCGCTGTCGGATTAGCTGTTACTGATGAACCGCTTGTTGCACTTAATCCTGTCGCCGGTGTCCATGTATATGATGTCGCCCCACTTGCTGACAGTGTTGTGCTGCTGCCGTTACAGATTGGTGCAGGTGCCGTTACAGCTATTGTCGGATTTGGATTGACTGCTACTGCTACCGTTGTGGTTGCTGAACAGCCGTTACCATTTGTTCCTGTTATAGTATAAATTGAAGTCGCTGTCGGATTAGCTGTTACTGATGAACCGCTTGTTGCACTTAATCCTGTCGCCGGTGTCCATGTATATGATGTCGCCCCACTTGCTGACAGTGTTGTGCTGCTGCCGTTACAGATTGGTGCAGGTGCCGTTACAGCTATTACCGGATTTGGATTGACTGCTACTGCTACCGTTGTGGTTGCTGAACAGCCGTTACCATTTGTTCCTGTTATAGTATAAATTGAAGTCGCTGTCGGATTAGCTGTTACTGATGAACCTGTCGTTGCACTTAATCCCGTTGCCGGTGTCCATGTATATGATGTCGCCCCACTTGCTGACAGTGTTGTGCTGCTGCCGTTACAGATTGGTGCAGGTGCCGTTACAGCTATTACCGGATTTGGATTTACAGTCACTGCTACCGTTGTGGTTGCTGAACAGCCGTTACCATTTGTTCCTGTTATAGTATAAATTGAAGTCGCTGTCGGATTAGCTGTTACTGATGAACCTGTCGTTGCACTTAATCCTGTCGCCGGTGTCCATGTATATGATGTCGCCCCACTTGCTGACAGTGTTGTGCTGCTGCCGTTACAGATTGGTGCAGGTGCCGTTACAGCTATTACCGGATTTGGATTGACTGCTACTGCTACCGTTGTGGTTGCTGAACAGCCGTTACCATTTGTTCCTGTTATAGTATAAATTGAAGTCGCTGTCGGATTAGCTGTTACTGATGAACCTGTCGTTGCACTTAATCCCGTTGCCGGTGTCCATGTATATGATGTCGCCCCACTTGCTGACAGTGTTGTGCTGCTGCCGTTACAGATTGGTGCAGGTGCCGTTACAGCTATTACCGGATTTGGATTTACAGTCACTGCTACCGTTGTGGTTGCTGAACAGCCGTTACCATTTGTTCCTGTTATAGTATAAATTGAAGTCGCTGTCGGATTAGCTGTTACTGATGAACCTGTCGTTGCACTTAATCCCGTTGCCGGTGTCCATGTATATGATGTCGCCCCACTTGCTGACAGTGTTGTGCTGCTGCCGTTACAGATTGGTGCAGGTGCCGTTACAGCTATTACCGGATTTGGATTTACAGTAACTGCTACCGTTGTGGTTGCTGAACAGCCGTTACCATTTGTTCCTGTTATAGTATAAATTGAAGTCGCTGTCGGATTAGCTGTTACTGATGAACCGCTTGTTGCACTTAATCCCGTTGCCGGTGCCCATGTATATGATGTTGCTCCACTTGCTGACAGTGTTGTGCTGCTGCCGTTACAGATTGGTGCAGGTGCCGTTACAGCTATCGTTGGATTTGGATTTACAGTAACTGCTACCGTTGTGGTTGCTGAACAGCCGTTACCATTTGTTCCTGTTATAGTATAAATTGAAGTTGCTGTCGGATTAGCCGTTACCGATGAACCTGTCGTTGCACTTAATCCCGTTGCCGGTGCCCATGTATATGATGTTGCTCCACTTGCTGACAGTGTTGTGCTGCTGCCATTACAGATTGGTGCTGGTGCCGTTACAGCTATTACCGGATTTGGATTTACAGTCACTGCTACCGTTGTGGTCGCCGAACAGCCGTTACCATTTGTTCCTGTTATAGTATAAATTGAAGTCGCTGTCGGATTAGCTGTTACTGATGAACCGCTTGTTGCACTTAATCCCGTTGCCGGTGCCCATGTATATGATGTTGCTCCACTTGCTGACAGTGTTGTGCTGCTGCCGTTACAGATTGGTGCAGGTGCCGTTACAGCTATTACCGGATTTGGATTTACAGTAACTGCTACCGTTGTGGTTGCTGAACAGCCGTTACCATTTGTTCCTGTTATAGTATAAATTGAAGTCGCTGTCGGATTAGCTGTTACTGATGAACCTGTCGTTGCACTTAATCCTGTCGCCGGTGTCCATGTATATGATGTCGCCCCACTTGCTGACAGTGTTGTGCTGCTGCCGTTACAGATTGGTGTAGGTGCCGTTACAGCTATTGTCGGATTTGGATTGACTGCTACTGCTACCGTTGTGGTTGCTGAACAGCCGTTACCATTTGTTCCTGTTATAGTATAAATTGAAGTCGCTGTCGGATTAGCTGTTACTGATGAACCTGTCGTTGCACTTAATCCCGTTGCCGGTGTCCATGTATATGATGTCGCCCCACTTGCTGACAGTGTTGTGCTGCTGCCGTTACAGATTGGTGCAGGTGCCGTTACAGCTATTACCGGATTTGGATTTACAGTAACTGCTACCGTTGTGGTTGCTGAACAGCCGTTACCATTTGTTCCTGTTATAGTATAAATTGAAGTCGCTGTCGGATTAGCTGTTACTGATGAACCGCTTGTTGCACTTAATCCCGTTGCCGGTGCCCATGTATATGATGTTGCTCCACTTGCTGACAGTGTTGTGCTGCTGCCGTTACAGATTGGTGCAGGTGCCGTTACAGCTATCGTTGGATTTGGATTTACAGTAACTGCTACCGTTGTGGTTGCTGAACAGCCGTTACCATTTGTTCCTGTTATAGTATAAATTGAAGTTGCTGTCGGATTAGCCGTTACCGATGAACCTGTCGTTGCACTTAATCCCGTTGCCGGTGCCCATGTATATGATGTTGCTCCACTTGCTGACAGTGTTGTGCTGCTGCCATTACAGATTGGTGCTGGTGCCGTTACAGCTATCGTTGGATTTGGATTTACAGTAACTGCTACCGTTGTGGTTGCTGAACAGCCGTTACCATTTGTTCCTGTTATAGTATAAATTGAAGTCGCTGTCGGATTAGCCGTTACCGATGAACCTGTCGTTGCACTTAATCCCGTTGCCGGTGCCCATGTATATGATGTTGCTCCACTTGCTGACAGTGTTGTGCTGCTGCCATTACAGATTGGTGCTGGTGCCGTTACAGCTATTACCGGATTTGGATTTACAGTCACTGCTACCGTTGTGGTCGCCGAACAGCCGTTACCATTTGTTCCTGTTATAGTATAAATTGAAGTCGCTGTCGGATTAGCTGTTACTGATGAACCGCTTGTTGCACTTAATCCCGTTGCCGGTGCCCATGTATATGATGTTGCTCCACTTGCTGACAGTGTTGTGCTGCTGCCGTTACAGATTGGTGCAGGTGCCGTTACAGCTATTACCGGATTTGGATTTACAGTAACTGCTACCGTTGTGGTTGCTGAACAGCCGTTACCATTTGTTCCTGTTATAGTATAAATTGAAGTCGCTGTCGGATTAGCTGTTACTGATGAACCTGTCGTTGCACTTAATCCTGTCGCCGGTGTCCATGTATATGATGTCGCCCCACTTGCTGACAGTGTTGTGCTGCTGCCGTTACAGATTGGTGTAGGTGCCGTTACAGCTATTGTCGGATTTGGATTGACTGCTACTGCTACCGTTGTGGTTGCTGAACAGCCGTTACCATTTGTTCCTGTTATAGTATAAATTGAAGTCGCTGTCGGATTAGCTGTTACTGATGAACCTGTCGTTGCACTTAATCCCGTTGCCGGTGTCCATGTATATGATGTCGCCCCACTTGCTGACAGTGTTGTGCTGCTGCCGTTACAGATTGGTGCAGGTGCCGTTACAGCTATTACCGGATTTGGATTTACAGTAACTGCTACCGTTGTGGTTGCTGAACAGCCGTTACCATTTGTTCCTGTTATAGTATAAATTGAAGTCGCTGTCGGATTAGCTGTTACTGATGAACCGCTTGTTGCACTTAATCCCGTTGCCGGTGCCCATGTATATGATGTTGCTCCACTTGCTGACAGTGTTGTGCTGCTGCCGTTACAGATTGGTGCAGGTGCCGTTACAGCTATCGTTGGATTTGGATTTACAGTAACTGCTACCGTTGTGGTTGCTGAACAGCCGTTACCATTTGTTCCTGTTATAGTATAAATTGAAGTTGCTGTCGGATTAGCCGTTACCGATGAACCTGTCGTTGCACTTAATCCCGTTGCCGGTGCCCATGTATATGATGTTGCTCCACTTGCTGACAGTGTTGTGCTGCTGCCATTACAGATTGGTGCTGGTGCCGTTACAGCTATCGTTGGATTTGGATTTACAGTAACTGCTACCGTTGTGGTTGCTGAACAGCCGTTACCATTTGTTCCTGTTATAGTATAAATTGAAGTCGCTGTCGGATTAGCCGTTACCGATGAACCTGTCGTTGCACTTAATCCCGTTGCCGGTGCCCATGTATATGATGTTGCTCCACTTGCTGACAGTGTTGTGCTGCTGCCATTACAGATTGGTGCTGGTGCCGTTACAGCTATTACCGGATTTGGATTTACAGTCACTGCTACCGTTGTGGTCGCCGAACAGCCGTTACCATTTGTTCCTGTTATAGTATAAATTGAAGTCGCTGTCGGATTAGCTGTTACTGATGAACCGCTTGTTGCACTTAATCCCGTTGCCGGTGCCCATGTATATGATGTTGCTCCACTTGCTGACAGTGTTGTGCTGCTGCCGTTACAGATTGGTG
>CAVYQA010000006.1:0-105485 GCA_963770495.1 Chitinophagales bacterium
AAACGGCCGCTTCGACGTGGCCGGCTACCTCGACTACCAGGGCCGACCTTCAACCAGCGCTTCGACGCCAATTCCTACACCTCCATCACCCGCACCATGGACATCTTCGATCCGGTGCGCGCCCACGAGACGCCTACATCGCCTACAACCGCATCCAGGCCCACGTCACGCTGGTCGGCATCTCCACCGACTGGCTCTCCCGCCGGAAGACGTCCGCTCGCTGGCCGCCATGATCCGCGCCTCCGGCACGCGCTGCGACTACCGCGAAATGGCCTCCAACCACGGCCACGACGCCTTCCTCGCCGAGCCTGACCAACTCGTCCGCCTGCTCACCCCCGTCTTCGAGTAACCGAAATCCGGGTGCCCATGATCAACGAGCGCGCTTCATCGCTCGTTGATCGTGGGGTGAAGTCACTGCGCATCCCCACCTCCGCACCCTGCTTACCCTCCCTGTTGCTTTTGCTCTGGTTGTTTCCTATGCTCGATGCATGGAATTGCTCACCCATGACGAGCTTGTGCGTCTGACCCCGCCGGAGCGCCTTGCGCTGATCTCGCAGCTTTGGGACAGCTTGGAAGACGACCAGCTTCCCCTGACGGCCGCGCAGCGGGCGGAGCTTGACAGCCGCCTTGCGACGCTCGACCAAGACCGGCGCGAGGGCATCACCTGGGCGGCTTTGAAGGCCGAGCTTGAGCAGCGTTGCCCGTAGTGCATCCGGTTACCTTCACCCTGCCTGCCCGCGCCGAGTTGATCGACGCGCAGGACTGGTACGAGAACGAGGTTCCCGGTCTGGGCCGGCGTTTCCGCGCGGCGGTTGACGCCGTGGTCGAGCGTATGAGTGCCAATCCCCGACAATTTCCTGATCGTCCACAAGAGCATCCGCCGCGCCCTGCTCCGCCGTTTTCCTTATGCTCTGATGTTCGTCATTGAAGCCGACAGAACGCTGACCGTCATCGCCTGTTTCCACGGCAGCCGCGATCCAGCGCAATGGCAAAGGCGGGCGTGAACCACGGCCATCGATGCCTTCCTCGCCGAGCCTGACCAGCTCGTCCGCCTGCTCACCCCCGTCTTCGAATAACCGTGCCTGCTGACGCCTGTTAGCTGATCGCTGATAGCTCATCAACAAAGGCGCCGTTGCACCGGGCGTGACACCTGCTTCGAATGCTATGGGAGTGTGTGGCCGCGGTCCATGCCGCGCCTCACGTGGGCCACGCCTGCAAAGAAATCCTCATACGTCGAGGCAATCGCATCCGCGTCGAATCGCTTGACGTTCTCGAACCCCGCCTGGCGCAGCTCCCCAAGTCGTCCCAGGTTCTCCGCAATCGCCATCGCCGCGCCCGGCTCGTCCGCCGGATCGATGTACATCGCCGCCGAGCCCGCCACCTCCGTCATCGGCAGCCGATCGATGCAATCACTGGGCACCCGCATCGCTGCGCTTCGATCAACGGCCAGCCGAACCCTTCATGCAGCGATGGAAACAGCAGCGCCGTCGCGCCCGTGTAGAGACACCAAAGCTCTTGATCGGACGGATCAACCAGCTCGATCACCTTGTCCCCAGGAAGATTCGCGCGGACGAACTCCCGCATCTCCTGCGTAGATTTCGCTCCGGCCATCACCAAACGCAGTGTGCGAGCATCGTCGCCAAGCTGCTCGAGCAGCCCGCGAAAGATGCCCAGCACGCCAAGCCGATTCTTGTACCATTGGTTGCCGCCAACGTGGAACAGATACCGCTCGTCCGCGGCCAGCCCGATCCTGGCTCGCAAGTTCCGAACATCTTCCTCCTTCGCGGGCATGCACTCCGGACTCAGAGCATTCGAAATCACCACCACCCCCGAAATCTCCTTACCCCGAAGACCGGAGAGCTCGCTCGCAGTATTCGCAGAGACACAGACCACATGACGCGCGCCGGCAAGATGCTTCAGAATCCACCGCTGCTGCACCCTTCCTGAAATCGATATCCTCTGGTCGGGAAAAACTCCCTGCGCCGCCCCGATCGCCAACAGGTCGTGGCAGGTGATGCTGCAGGGACGGCCACCGGCATGCGCCAGGTACATCGAGTTGGAATGGTCGCACACATGCACTACGTCGAATCCCCGCGCTCGCGAGCGCAGCTTCATGGGAAAGAGGATGTATTTATCGATGTAGCCCAACCATTTGCGCAGGGTCGGCTCCTTTGCCACCTTACCGAAGACCGCCGACGGCTGGACAGTTTCCACCTGGTGGCCTCGGGCGGTCATATTCCGGCGAAGCATCTCCTGATAGCGCAACATGCTGCGCTTGATTGTCCAGAGCATAGTTTCCAACCAGCAGAATGCGCATGTCCGGTTCTTTCAGGATTGGGTCAAACTCTGCCGCGATGGAGTCGAGGTGGCGATTGGAGCAACTACCCTGATGATAACTGGAACCATTCGTGCCATTGCGCTTGCCTCGCTTCGCATGCTCGGCTGGAATCATCGGCAAGCTGCTGCTACAGTTGGATGGACTCGCCAGTGCTCGCAAAGTCGACTCTATGCTGAACGCTCTTGAAATCACGCGTCTGCAGGACCAGGCAACCGTCCGCTGGCATCAGGACAAGCCCTGGCCCGATCCGCTCACCCTCGCCCAGCTCAAGGACACCACTCCTCCGCAGGCCTCAGGCCGGTCCCGCGGCTCCCGCGCCCAGCCCAAGGTACCCGAAGCTCTGCTGGAGCTGGTTCTCACGCATCACCAGGTCAACTTCGACCTCTGGCACCAGGAAGACAAGTCCCGCGAGCCGGGTGCCTCCGACGCCGCCCTCGCGCAGGTCAAGCGCAACATCGACGCTCGCAACCAGAACCGTAACGACCTGGTCGAAGCCATGGACCATGTTCTGATCGCCGCTGCCGGCCGTCAGAAGGCCACCGCGCCACTTAACTCCGAATCGCCCGGCCTCATGCTCGACCGGCTCTCCATCCTGGCGCTGAAGATCTACCACACCACCGAGGAGACTCGCCGCGTCTCCGCCACCGCGGCCCACCGCAAGCGAAATCGCACACGCCTCGCCCTGCTCGAAGAGCAGCGCGGCGACCTCGCTGGCTGTCTGAATGCACTCTGGAAAGAGGCCCTCGAGGGCAAGCGGCGCTTCAAGCTCTATCGCCAGATGAAGATGTATAACGACCCGGAGCTTAACCCGGCAGTCTACGCCCATAAGCCCAAGCGGAAGAAGGCTGCACGGAAGTCCAGTTGACCTTCTCGTCAAGTGTGCGTATAAAACCGGATCAAGAACAATAACTATTGCCCGGTTGTTGCCCGGCATTCTCCCCGGCGAAGCCTTTCCGGCCGGAGTGCCGCGCAACCGGTCCAGAATCATCGCCCCAACCCGTCCGGCCCTTTTGCACCAGGGTCCGGCTAACCGCTTCCACACAGGAACGCAACCCCATGAAGACCGCTGCTTCTTCCCCACGCAAGCGTCCCCGCACCCTCGCCGGGACCGCGTCCGCATCCGTCGACGGCTCCCGCGCCCGCACCCTCGCTCAGTACGAATCCGCCTTGCGCCTGATGCAGGAGGGCAAATTCGACAAGGCGCACACCGCCTTCAACCACATGCTCGCCTCCAGCCCGGCCGACCTTGCCGAGCGCATCCGCATGTACATCAATGCCTGCCTCCAGCAGTGCGCCAAAGACAAAACCCAGTTCGCCACCCTGGAGGAACGCTACGACTACGCCGTCTCCCTGCTCAACGAAGGCAACTACGAGGACGCGCGCACCCAACTCAAGAAGATCATCTCCGAAGACGAAAAGGCCGACTACGCCTTCTATGGTCTCGCCATCCTCGCCAG
Organism: Chitinophagales bacterium; assembly: GCA_963770495.1. GTDB lineage: Bacteria > Bacteroidota > Bacteroidia > Chitinophagales > CAVYQA01 > CAVYQA01. The sequence continues at coordinate 3,796 of CAVYQA010000006.1, forward strand.
CATGACCGGAGAGGCCCACACCTGTCTCAAGCACCTCACTGAGGCGATCCGGCTCAACGCCAAAAACCGTATCCAGGCCCGCGCCGACTCCGACTTCCAGGATATGGCCGACGACCCCCGCTTCACCGAACTCCTCTACCCCGAGGTCTGAAGGCGCGCGCCGGGCGAGACGATAAGCGGCGAGCACTGGCCTGCGGCGTCCCGTCATTCCAGTTACACTGTGTTCGGCTCTGTGTCCACCCCGGTCCAATCCGCCCAGGCTGCATCCGCGCCTGCCTCCACCCGCACACTCCGCGTGGTCGCCATCGGCGGAGGTACCGGCCTTTCCACCCTGCTCCGCGGACTCAAGCGCTACGTCCCCGCCACCATCGCCTCGCGGCGCGCCACCGACGCGCCCCCCCGTGTCCCCTCCACGCCCGAGCCGATGCCCAACCCGGCATTCCCCGCTCAACCCTTCGTCGACCGCCGCGCCGAATCCACCGACCTGCTGCTTCCCTGCCTCATCCACGACCTCGCCGCCGTGGTCACCGTCACCGACGACGGAGGCTCCTCCGGCCGCCTGCGCGAAGACCTGAACATCCTGCCGCCCGGAGACGTGCGCAACTGCATGGTCGCACTCTCTGAGGACGAGCTCCTGCTGGCCAGGCTCTTCCAGTACCGCTTCTCGCAGGGCGACCTTGAGGGCCACAGCTTCGGCAACCTCTTCGTCGCCGCGCTCTCCGGCATCACCGGCGACTTCGCCCAGGCGGTGCAGATGTCCTCGCAGATCCTCGCCACCCGCGGCCGCATTTATCCAGCCACAAATAGCAACGTCACTTTCGCCGCGCGCATGGACTCCGGCGAAGTGGTCCGCGGGCGAGACCAGCATCACCGCCAGCCCGCACCGCATCCTGGAGCTTATGCTGGAGCCGGCCGGCTGCGAACCCCTCCCCGGCACTCTCGACGCCATCGCCAACGCCGATCTCATCACCCTCGGCCCCGGCTCGCTCTACACGTCGCTGATCACCAACCTGCTGGTCCGCGGCATCCCGGAGGCCATCGCCGCCTCCCAGGCCACCCGCGTCTACGTCGGCAACCTCATGACCCAGGCCAACGAGTCGCTCGGCCTCACCGCCTCCCAGCACATCGAAAAGATCCTCCAGCACTGCCGGTGGAACAGCAATGCGATTTGGGCTTGCCCAGGGAAGAATCTCCGCATCTCCTTCCCAAAGCTCTTCGACTACGCCCTCATCAACACCGCGCCCATCTCGCCCACGCTGCTCGCAGCAGTACGCCCGCGAAGGCCAGGCGCCCATCGAGCCCGACCTCGACCGCATCCGCGCCCTCGGCGTCGAGCCCATCGCCGGCAACTTCGTCCACGAAGGCAACGTCCTGCGCCACGACCCCGACCGCGTTACCCAGGCCCTCCTCCAGGTCGCCTTGAAGACCCACGTTCCATAGCCAACCAATCCCCCGCCTGCTCCATCCAAGAATGAACCGCTGTTGTTGCTCGTGACTGCAACAGGATAGAACGATTTGTTCGGGCAGACATTCCAGAGACCGCCCGGGAGACGCCTGTGCCGTCCCTTGCCTCAATCACCGACCAACGCGCCAAGACGACGGCCCCCGTCGAAGCCCGCCTGCAACTCGGGGCGATCGTCGACTCCTCCGACGATGCCATCATCAGCAAGGACCTCGAAGGGTTCATCACCAGTTGGAATGCTGCCGCCACCAGGCTCTTCGGCTATCTGCCCGACGAGATCATCGGCCAGTCCGTCCTGATGCTCATCCCGCCCGAGCTTCACTCGGAAGAGACCGAGATCCTCCGCAAAGTCACTTCCGGCGACCGCATTGAGCACTTCGAGACCCTCCGGCGCCGCAAAGACGGCGAGTTGCTCCACATCTCGCTCACCATCTCGCCCATCCGCGATTCCTCTGGAAGAATCGTCGGCATTTCCAAGATCGCGCGCGATATCACCGAACGCAAGCTGAGGGAGGCGGCGCTGTTCGAATCCGAGCGCATGGCCGCGATCGGGCGCATGGCCGCCAGCATCGCCCACGAGGTGAACAATCCGCTCGAGGCCATTCTCAATCTCGGTTATCTGCTGGAGCACAATCCGTCCCTCAACGACGAAGCCCGAGCCTATGCCAGACTCCTCGTCAACGAGGTGTTGCGCGTCAGCGAGATCACCCGCCAGACGCTTTCTTTCTACCGCGACACCTCCACCCCAATGGAAGTCGATTTGTCCTGCATCCTGAAAAATGTCCTGGACCTGCAGCAGCCCCTCATGGAGCAGAGGTCCATTCTTTCGTCCATAGAGGTCCGGAAATGCGCCTCCGTGTGGGCAAGCCCGGGCGAGCTTCGTCAGGTCTTTACCAATCTTCTGCTCAACGCTATCGAAGCGCTTCCGCGCGGCGGCCGGATTCGGGTCACCGTCACTCCCTACGGCAACACGGTCTGCGTCACCATCGCGGACAATGGCCCCGGCATTCCGGAGAACATCCGCGGCAAGATCTTCCGGCCCTTCTTCACCACCAAAACCTCCAAAGGCACCGGCCTTGGCCTTTGGATCAGTCAGGGAATCGTCCGCAAGTATGGCGGCTCCATTCGCATGCGAATCTTTTGCCTATTATGACCTGGGAATAATGTATATTAATAATTATAATAACCCGGACGAGGCATTAGCCGATTTTACCAAAGCCATTGAATGTGATTCTGCCAATGCAGATGCCTATAACAATCGCGGCTTAATTTATTCCAGGTATGGCAAATTTGATTTGGCAATAGCAGATTATAAAACTGCTATTAAAATTGATTCCGCCTTTGCAGGTCCCTTCAATAATCTTGGTTTATATTATTTAAGACACGGTAAAAATGATTCGGCACGCGTCGCTCTTAATAGAGCCATTGCGCTTGATTCTTCCGAAGCGGATGCGTATAGTAACCGCGGGTTGCTCTATTTGAAATTCGGTAAAAATGATTCAGCGCTTACCGATTTTAACAAAGCCATTGCGCGCAATTCTTCCGTTGCATCGTACTATTATAATCGGGGGCTTTGTTATAAAGCCACTAATCAATATGAAAAGGCGGCAGATGATTTTACAATCGGAATCCGGTTAAACGCTAAAAATATTGAGTTGTATTTTAACATGAGGGGAGTATGTTATATCAATCTCCAAAAGTATGATGAGGCGATTTCCGATTTCTCAAAAGCTATTGAATTGAATGCATCAGCACCGGATTATTGGATTAACCGTTCATTTGCTGAAAGTAAGGCGGGGCAAAATGAAATGGCGAAAGCGGATTCGTTAAATGGGCAACAATTGCAGGGTAAATAGATTTATTACCCCATCCCAACCTTCCCCTAAAGAGGGAAGGAGCTTGCTCAGCTTGTATAAATTAACCTGAGATTAGAATGAAAAGCCTTCCGATTTATCGGAGCGCTTCAAATATATTTTCTGCCCTTTAATCCTTAACTTTACCCTATAAAATTGCAAATATTTTAAATTCAGTTATATAGTAAAAAAATGATTACTTTAGTTTTATGAAAGCGCTCTAACCGTTAAAAATTACACTCACAGCGAATAGTTTTCACTCTTAAATATTTTAATTATATGAAAAAAACAATTACCCAATTTATCGTACTGATTGGTATGATAACGCATTCATTTGCGCAAAGTATTTCACCCCAGGTGATAGCCAGCAATGGCACATTTGCTTCGGCGAGCGGCTACACCCTGTCATACACGACGGGGCAGCCTGCCAGTACAACACTTATTGCAGGCACGTCAATTATTACACAGGGTTTTCAGCAGCCTAATGATATTTACACGGGGCTGCAAACTTTTGTGACGCCGACATTAAGTGCCCGGCTATATCCTAACCCGGCAGTCGACCAAATCAACGTGGTAATAACGTCTTCAAATAATACGGGTACATATACCGCGCAATTGGTTGATTTGCTTGGGCGTGTTTTGCAACAACCGCTGACCACGCAAATTGCCAACGGGCAAACCCATTTTGTGTTCAACGTGCAGGGGTTGCCGTCGTCTATGTATTTCATTACGGTTAAGTCGCCTGGCAGCGATATAATTCATTCTTTTAAATTTGATAAAATAAATTAAAAAATAATCATGAAGCCAAAACTCTACTTAGTACTTGCAGGCTTTTTACTGTTAAGTATGCAGCTAAAAGCGCAGGCGCCCAACGCATTCAATTACCAGGGCGTTGCCCGCGATGCCTTGGGAAACCAGTTGCAAAACCAACTCATCAGCCTCCGGTTCACGATACACCAGTCCTCATTTTTAGGAGCTACTGTGTATCGTGAAACCGATTCGGTTACCACTAACCAGTTTGGTTTATTTACAGTTGCCATCGGTTCGGGTACTGTAGTAAGCGGCAATATGGCGACCATATCGTGGGGAACTAACACGTATTATCTGCAAGTGGAGATGGATCCGAGCGGCGGCATCAATTATACGGATTTAGGCGCCCAGCAATTGTTAAGTGTTCCTTATGCGCTGTATGCAGAATCGGCAGGCAGCGGCGGCGCTAAATTTGCCGGGGGTGCGGGTATAACGATAAATGATTCCCTGATAGAAGCTCAGGTAGATAGTGCGTTGTGGAACGCCAATAAATTGCAAGGCGACAGCATAAGCATTATTGCCCCGACTGCGGGGCAGGTGTTGCAATGGAATGGCACAGCATGGGTGGCGACTTCGTTTTTGAGTGGTAGTAACGACTGGGCTTTAACCGGTGATTCCATCAGTACAACATTTGGTACTAACTTTCTGGGCACAACGAATGATGCCCCGTTGGAATTTAAAGTTGATAATAAATATGCGGGTGCAATTGACAACGATGATTCAAGTGTTTATTTAGGATTGGGAACCGGTAGCAGCGATAATACGTTTGGCGGTAAAAATATTCAAAATACGGCTATTGGTTACCAGGCATTGGCATCGAGTAAAATCGGCGCAAATACGGCTATTGGTTACCAGGCGTTGTATAATTTCACGGGCGTGGGGGGCACAGGTTTTCCGGCTGACAATGTTGCCGTGGGATGGCAATCCAACTATGGCAATGTGAGCGGCGGGGAAAATACATCAGTCGGAGATCAAACATTGTTTGGCGGTGCAGGCAGTAATGGAAATACGGCTATTGGCTACCAGGCAGAATATTCTCCCAATGGCAATACGGGCGGAAAAAATACAGCTATAGGAGCGGATGCATTAACTGCCATTAGCAGCGGCAGTGAAAATACCGCCTCCGGAGTTTCTACAATGACCAGCATGATAGATGGCAGTGATAATACCTCAGCAGGGGCTAACGCATTAAATAACAGCAATGGCAGCCGGAACACGGCAATAGGCGCTCTTTCGCTTCAGTCAGATCTTACAGGCACTGACAATACTGCCGTAGGTTATAAAACCGATGTGAGTGCAGATGATTTAACGAATGCCACAGCTATCGGCAGTGGTGCAATTGTCGGCACAAGCAATACGGTTGTTCTCGGTAATAATAATGTTACGCAGTTAGATATTAACGGGGCATTATCACCCTGGAATGGCAGTATCTATAATTCAGGCGGCGCCGGGCAGGTGTTGCAATCCAACGGGGCAAATACTGCTCCCACATGGGTAACACCGTCTTTCGGCGGCTCGGTTACATCGGTGGCTACGGGAACCGGTTTAACAGGCGGACCAATTACTACGAGCGGTACAATAAGCATTGCTACTACGGCAGTATCAGCGGGTTCCTATGGCAATGCAGGTAATTACCCTACCTTTACCGTAAACGCACAGGGGCAGTTAACAGCGGCGGGAACCCAAGCCTTGCCGGCATCACTGCCACCATCAGGCGCGGCAGGGGGAGATTTAAGCGGAACTTATCCTAACCCGACCGTAGCACAAATACGGGGGATAGATGTTGCCACCAATGCGCCGGCAAACGGGCAGGTATTGGAATATAATGGCGCGGATTGGGCTCCTACGACACTTGGAGCAGGCGGAACAGTAACTTCATTTAGCGCGACTGATTTTTCGCCTTTATTTAACGTATCGGTAACCAATGCAACAACAACGCCGGCATTATCTTTTACAGCTATCGGGCAAACACAAAATCTTGTTTTTGCATCGCCCAATGGCAGTACGGGGAATCCCACATTCAGGGCATTGGTTAATGCTGATTTACCTGTAAGCGGTGTAACAGCTACCACCTATGGAGATGCCACCCATGTGGGACAATTTACGGTTAATGCACAGGGTATTATTACCTCTGCAATCTCTGTTCCCATAACATCAGGCGGAACAGGAACCGTTACCTCGTTTAGCGCAGGCAATCTTTCGCCTTTATTTACCACATCGGTAACAAATAGCACTTCCACGCCGGCATTATCCTTTTCATTATCTACGGCAGCAGCACATACCTTTTTCGGCAATTTTACGGGAAGCACAGGAACGCCCGCTTTTAGTTCTCCTGCCCTGGCAAGCGCCGATTTTGCCGACCAGGGAACAGTGATGACTGTATTACATGGGGATGCAGCCGGTAATCCATCATGGGGAGCAGTTGATCTTGCCACAGATATAACAGGAACGTTACCGGTAGCCAATGGCGGGACAGGACTTACTACAGTGGGCGCTAACGGAACGGTTTTAACAATCTCCGGGGGCGTGCCCACCTGGGCGACCGCCGGTACCGGAACGGTTACAGGTGTGACTGCTTCTTCGCCATTAGCGTCGAGCGGAGGAACTGCACCGAATATATCTTTAACCGGAATTGTGCCGGTTGCCAACGGGGGAACAGGGTTGTCGACAGCAGGGGCTAACGGAACGGTTTTAACTATCTCAGGAGGTATACCCACATGGGTAACACCTTCTTCCGGAGGCTCAGTTACGTCTGTAGCAACCGGGACAGGTTTAACAGGCGGACCAATTACTACGAGTGGTACAATAAGCATTGCTGCCACAACAGTGTCGGCAGGTTCTTATGGCAATGCAAGTGATTATCCTACATTTACCGTAAACGCGCAAGGACAATTAACGGCTGCAGGAACTCAAGCTTTGCCGGCATCACTGCCACCATCAGGCGCGGCAGGGGGCGATTTAAGCGGAACGTATCCTGACCCAACAGTAGCACAAATACGGGGGATAGGCGTTACAACTACTGCTCCGGCAAACGGACAGGTATTGGAATATAATGGTGCTGACTGGGCTCCCGCAACTCTTGTATCAGGTGCAGGCGGAACCGTAACTACCTTTAGCGCGACTGATTTTTCACCCTTATTTGATGTGTCGGTAACTAATGCAACAACAACCCCGGCATTATCTTTCACAGCTATCGGGCAGACTCAAAATCTTGTTTTTGCATCGCCCAATGGCAGCACGGGGAATCCCACATTCAGGGCATTGGTCAATGCTGATTTACCTGCCAGCGGGGTAACAGCTACTACTTATGGAGATGCTACCCATGTGGGACAATTTACGGTTAATGCACAAGGCGTTATTACCTCAGCAAGTTCGGTTGCTATCACAACAAGCGGAACCGGCACAGTAACCTCATTCAGTGCGAGTAATCTTTCGCCTTTATTTACCACATCGGTAACAAACAGTACCACAACTCCTGCATTATCATTTGCATTAAGTAATGCATCGGCATATACTATATTAGGTAATAATACAAACGCCGCCGCCGCACCATCCTACTTTGCGCCTGCATTGGCATCGGCGCTTTATGCCAATCAGGGCACGGCAACAAGTGTGTTACACGGTAATGCATCGGGTAACCCATCATGGGGAGCGGTTGATCTTGTAACAGAGGTAACGGGGGTTACGGGAGTTGCCAACGGGGGAACAGGGCTTTCATCTGTGGGTGCTGATGGAACGGTTCTAACTATTTCAGGCGGTGTGCCTACATGGGCAACACCTGCTACCGATGGAACGGTTACTTCAGTTGCCACCGGAACCGGTTTAACAGGCGGACCAATTACTACGAGCGGTACAATAAGCATTGTCAATACAACGGTATCAGCAGGTTCTTACGGTGATGCAAGTAATTACCCTACGTTTACTGTAAACGGACAGGGACAGCTAACAACGAGCGGGAACCGAGCCGTTGCCAACATCGCTGCCACCATTAGGAGCGGCAGGAGGTGATTTAAGCGGAACATATCCTGACCCAACAGTGGCGAAACTACAAGGAACCGGTGTATCATCTACCACGCCAACAAGCGGACAGGTATTGGAATATAATGCCGGCAATTGGGCGCCAACCACACCAACTTTAGGTACGGTAACCTCATTTAGTGCAGGCGACCTATCGCCAATATTTACCACATCGGTAACAAATGGCACATCAACGCCTGCCCTATCATTTACATTATCTGCAGCAGCAGCACATACCTTTTATGGTAATTTTACGGGAAGTATCGGCACACCGTCTTTTGGTTCTCCAGCTTTAGCAAGCGCCGATTTTGCAAACCAGGGAACAACAACAACAGTTTTACACGGCGATGCAGCGGGTAACCCGTTATGGGGAGCGGTTGATCTTACAACGGATATAACGGGAGTTTTAGGAGTTGCCAATGGCGGAACAGGATTGTCATCAGCAGGCGCTGACGGAACAATTTTAACTATATCGGGCGGTGTTCCAACATGGACAACACCTGCTACCGACGGAACAGTTACTTCAGTGGCTACGGGAACAGGTTTAACCGGAGGTCCGATTACAACAAGCGGTACAATAAGCATCGCCAATACAGCCGTGTCGGCAGGTGCTTATGGTGATGCAAGCAATTATCCTACATTTACTGTAAATGCGCAGGGACAGTTAACAACGGCAGGAACCCAGGCATTGCCAACATCATTGCCGCCGTCGGGCACAGCCAGCGGCGATTTAAGCGGAGCATACCCCGGTCCAACAGTGGTGGCATTACAAGGAATTAGTGTTGCAATTACAGTACCTGCAAAAGGACAAGTATTGGAATATAACGGAACAAATTGGTCGCCAACTACAGCGGATTCAGGTACTATAACATTATTTAGTGCAGGCGACTTATCGCCTATATTTACCACATTGGTAACAAATGCCACATCAACACCTGCCTTATCATTTACATTAAGTAATGCGGGAGCTTATACTATATTAGGTAATAATACAAATGCCTCAGCCGTACCTGCATACTTTGCACCCGTATTGGCATCGGCGCTTTATGCTAATCAGGGCACGACAACGAGTGTGTTACATGGAGATGCTTCAGGCAATCCATCATGGGGAGCAGTTGATCTTACAACGGATGTAACAGGAGTTTTAGGAGTTGCCAATGGTGGAACAGGGCTGTCAACAGCAGGCGCTGACGGAACGGTTTTAACTATTACAGGCGGTGTGCCTACATGGGCGGCAGCCGCAACCGGAACGGTTACCAGCGTTGGTTCGGGTTTTGGATTACAGGGTGGAACAATTACCACAAACGGAACATTATCCATAGATACCTCACGCCAGCCGGGTACGGGTATCCCTACAATATATTTTGTAGATAGTACCGTTTCTGCTGCCACTGCCCAGGTATCTCAACCCAACCAACAATTGGTTTATGGAACAGGCAGCGGAATTTCGAGTAGTTCTAACTTTACTTATGATGGAACAAACCTAACGTTTCATGGAGGAAATATTGGCATTGATAATGCGCAAGGGCTATACCTTGATGGTGTGGGAGATAATAACTGGACTATTTCCCGAAACACAGGCAATGGTGAATTTGTTACTTCTAATTCAATGATTTTAACCTATTCTGGCAATCCGGGAGAGGGATTAACAATGCAAAATGTTTTTGGCAGCGTTGCTTTTGAAATATTAGGTAGTAGCGGAGCCATAACGTTTGATAAAGCCTATACATTTCCCACAGGTGATGGCACAAACGGGCAAGTATTAACAACGGATGGTTCGGGCAATGTTTCATGGGCAACACCGGTGACTGCGGAAACATTATTTACACCCTCTGATGGCGGCACTATAAGTGCAATTGCAGGAACCAATATCGTTAACCCTTCAGGATCTTTATCTACTTTAACTATTACGTTGCCCTCATCGCCTGTTAATGGACAATGTGTTGAATTAAAATTTACAAATGTTGTCGGAACAATAACCTATTCAGGAGGTACGGTGGCGGTATCGGCATTAACTACCGTTGGAGTTGGCTCGGATTTAAGATTATTTTATGATGGGGGAAGCAATACATGGTATTAATAAATTTTGAATGGATTTTCTAAGGTTTAAAGATTGATATTAATGACAGACGTAAATATTTATATATTAAATAAATAACTTTTTTATGTCCGGATAGTCTATAATTAAATAATAAAAAAACCCGCAAGCGCATGAAACCAAAATTCTACATTATGCTGACAGGTGTATTCCTGCTGGCAATGCAACTCAAAGCACAATCGCCAAACGCCATTAATTACCAGGGAGTAGCCCGCAATTCTTCAGGGGCAGTTATACCAAATCAAGCCATAGGGCTTGAGTTTACTATTCACCAAAGTTCAGCTAACGGGAATATAGTTTACCAGGAAACTCAAACAGACACCACTAACCAATTTGGTTTATTTAGTGTGGCTATAGGTATGGGTACAGTTAAAAAGGGTAACTTTACTAGTATCGATTGGGGAACAAACTGTGAATACCTGGATGTGGCTATGGACCCCACGGGGGGAACAACTTATATTGATATGGGAACCCAGCAATTAATAAGCGTGCCCTATGCATTGTATGCAGGTAATGCGGGCAATGCGATAAGTGATAGTTTATGGGCGCCTTCGGGACCAAACATATATAATACTAATTCGGGCTCTGTTGGAATTGGAACATCGTCACCTTCACCTATAGCTATTCTTGATGTGCAGGCTTCGCATCAATTCGGGTTACATGCCGTGGGAACTACTACGGGAGGGTATGCCTTTGCCAGCGGAACAGGTATTAAAAACCCAAATCTTTGCGATTTTGGCACTACGTTCAGCACTACCACATTTGTTAGCGGGTTAGAAGGCGAAGTAACGGATAGCGCGGGTTCAGATGCGGCTACTGAAAATGTCGGAGTTTTTGGTGTTGCCACAAATCCCGATACCTATTTCAACAGCGGTGCTTTTAACTACGGTGCTAATTCCCAATATAATACTTATGGCAGTTATAATGTGGCGCAAACCAATTCAAATAATTTTTACGCTATTGCAGTTTATAGTGATGTTAACCCCGATGGCGGTGCAAGCGGTTTTGCAGATTATGCAGGTGAGTTTATTGGTGATGTGGATATACAAGGTATGCTTAGCAAAACAGGTGGTACGTTTAAAATTGACGACCCTATAGACCCTGCCAATGAATATTTATACCACAGTTTTGTGGAAAGCCCGGATATGATGAATATTTATAATGGCGATATTACTACCGATGCCAATGGAAATGCTACAGTTACTTTGCCGCCGTATTTCGAGGCGGAGAATAAAGATTTTAAATATCAGCTTACCGTAATAGGACAGTTTGCACAAGCAATTATAGCAATAGAGTTGAACGATAATCAATTTACGATAAAGACAGATAAGCCAAACGTAAAAGTCAGCTGGATGGTGACGGGTGTGCGCAACGACCCGTGGGCAAACCACCATCGCGTGATAGCCGAAGTGGAGAAGAAGGGTATTGAAAAAGGGCACTACCTGTTTCCTGAATATTATGGGCAGCCGAAAACGATGAGCATTGGTTACCTGGTGTCGGCAACGGGAAAAAATAATTCGTTTAGCAGTTTGGCGCGCGCAGTGCATAATCCGGCTGCGCCAAAGACCACTGTTAAAACAGGCGCTGCCGCGGATACCGTAAAGTAGGTGAAGCTGTTTTATTAAATTTAAAACACTCTATCTGCAAACAGGGTTTTTTTAATTAGCGAACCTGCACGGTCAACGATCAGATGCGGCGGTATTGTAGTAAATTTGTAACTTTATATACTGTATGAAACCGTTATTAAGGTTGTTGATTATTCTTTGCTTATTCCCGTTTTCACAGGTTTCTGCCGCAAAAAAAATTACTGCATATATTCATAACTGCACATTTCTTTCGGCAAGCGGACCGTATGTGGAAACGTATATTGACATCAGCGGGCAAAGTGTTGTTTATACAAAAAATGCCGACGGCAAATTTGAGGCGTCGGTAGATATTACCATTATTTATGAACCGGTGAGAGATTCGCTGAAAAAAGATTCATCGCTGATAAAATATGATAAATATATATTGCACAGCCCCGAACTGGATGATACTACCCATATCCCTTTCGACTTGTTTGATATGCAACGTGTATACCTAGGCAATAACAATAAATATTATATAGAAGCTGATTTCATTGATGAGGCGCAGCCCGGGATAAAAGCCGTCCTGTCGGATGCAGTAAGATTGAACTATGGCGATACAGGCATACAGCTATCTGATATTACACTGGTAGATACGTTTAAAAAAACGGTGTCAAACACTATTTACACAAAAGATGGTTATGATATTCAACCGCGAACCTTTAATTATTACCCTACTGAAAAAACAACGCTCATGTTTTATGCAGAGATATACGATATGGAACAAATCGTTACGGGTGAAAGATTCTTAGGGATATATTCGGTAACAAAAAGCAGCGATAACAAAGTAATGAATGATTTGAGCACTTTATCAATACTAAAAGCAGCTAAAGAAAATTTTGTGCTCACATCATTTGATATTACTGATCTGCCTTCGGGAAATTATTTTCTTAATGTGGAAGTTCGTGATACCACCAACAAGCTGCTGGTGGGAAAAAATTTGTATTTTCAGCGCAGTAACAAGCGTGCGGTTAAGGAGATAGCCGGTCTTTCTAAGGTTAAAATTGATACCACATTTGCCCAGCGTATTCCAAAGGATTCGGTTTTTTTTTATCTTAAATGCCTTCTGCCAACGGCTGAGACCTATGAAAAGCAGTTTATTAATGATGCCGTGAACCTTGATTCTATTTCAGTAGCGCGGCGGTTTATTTATAATTTTTGGGCTAAGCGCAACAGCGATACCCCGGAAATTGCTTTTAAAAAATATATGGCTGATGTTTATTTTACTGAAGATGAGTTTAGTACTCATATGAGGCATGGCTTTGAAACCGACAGGGGCAGGGTGTATTTGCAATATGGGAAACCCAATGAACGCGAGGTGCATAATGGCGAACCATCGGCATTGCCGTATGAAAAATGGCACTATTATGCCTTGCCTAATCACCAAAGCAACATATATTTTATTTTCTATGAACCTGATGAAGTGACTAATGAATACATGTTAATTAATTCCAACGCTACCGGTGAGGTGCAGGATGACCGCTGGCAATATAAAGTTTTTGATTCCTACGGGCAGTATAATAACGGTTTCCAGCATAATTATAATACCACTGTTCCCAATTCTTCTACCAACAATCTTAACACGCCGTATTAATAACGTATGAAGCGGCTCGGTTTTATTCTTTTCATAATAATGGTTTATCCCTTGTCGCTGCTGCCGATGCGGGTTATATATATAGTATCGGATTTACTTTGCGCCGTTCTTTATCATATTGTAAAATACAGGAGAGATGTAGTATATACAAACCTTAAAAATGCTTTTCCGGAAAAAAGTGAAGCCGAAATAAACCAGATTACAAAAGCGTTTTACAAAAATTTATGCGATATTTTTATCGAGGTTTTAAAGATGACCACTATTTCGGGGAAAACCGTGCTGCGCAGAAATGTATTTGACGACATAAGTATTTTAGAAAAATTCAAATCTGAAAATAAAAGTGTTGTATCTGTATTAGGGCATTTCGGCAACTGGGAATGGGGCGGACTATCTCTTTCTATTAATTCACCATTGCCGGTGTATTCGGTTTATCGTCCTCTCTCTAATGCGTATTTTGATCGGTTTATGCTCCGTGTTCGCAGCCGCTTCGGGCTTCATTTGGTGGAGATGGAAGATATTTACAGAACACTGCTGCGACAAAATGAACCCACGCTAAGCGTGTTTATTGCCGACCAGTCGCCGCCAAATACAAAAGCCACTTATTGGACAACATTTTTGTCGCAGGATACACCGGTATTTCTCGGTGTTGAAAAAATTGCATTAAGGCTTAACTATCCGGTTGTGTTTTTATATCCTTTACGGGTTAAGAGAGGGCACTACCGCATCTATTGCAAACTGCTTGCAGAAGACACTTCCCGGTTAACAGGCGAGCATGAGATAACTGAATTGCACACTAAATTTCTAGAACAACTCATTCGCGAATACCCTGAACAATGGTTGTGGTCGCATAAGAGGTGGAAACATAAAAAATTAATTTGAAAATGTGTCAATTTGAAAATTTGAAAATGAAAGCAAGCTAATTTTTCTATTGTATAACTAAAAGTATTACCAATTTATTTTCAAATTGACACATTTTCAAATTTTCAAATTAATATCTTTGCCTGAATGAACTCCACCACGCCTAAAGTATCTATAGTAATCCTAAGCTGGAACGGGCGTAAATTCCTGGAACAGTTTCTGCCTTCGGTTCTAAAAGCAAAATATGATAACCTTGAACTAGTAGTGGGTGATAATGCTTCCACTGACGATTCAATTGAGTTTATAAAAAACAATTATCCTCAACTAAAAGTAATTGCATTGCCAAAAAATTACGGTTTTGCAGGCGGCTATAATGACGTGTTGAAACAAGTGACGGCAGATTATTTTGTGTTGCTTAACCAGGATGTTGAAGTGACGGATAATTTTATTGCCCCTGTAATTGCTTTAATGGAAAGCGATAAAACCATTGCGGTGGCGCAACCTAAACTAAAATCGTTTATACAAAAAAACCAATTCGAATATGCTGGAGCTGCCGGCGGATGGATAGATAAATACGGCTACCCTTTTTGCCGCGGCAGGGTGTTTGATGCGCTTGAAGACGACAACGGGCAATATGAAACGCCTGAAGAAATTTTTTGGGCATCGGGCGCCTGCTTGTTTATACAGGCTAAACTGTTTCACTCATTCGGGGGATTTGATGCCGGTTTTTTTGCACACATGGAGGAGATTGATTTGTGCTGGCGTTTGCGCAACGGTGGCTATAAAATTATGTATTGTCCGGGCGCACAGGTGTATCATGTGGGGGGAGGCAGCTTGCATAAAAGCAATCCGCATAAAACATTTCTTAACTTTCGCAATAGCCTGGCAACATTGGTAAAGAATTGCCCGTCACAACATCTTAAACGGCGATTACTGATGCGGCTGTTCCTTGACCAATGCGCTTCATTCTGGACATTATTAAGGGGAAATGGGGGAGATTTTATTGCCATTCAAAAAGCGCATTTCGAGTTTCTATTGCATCTAAATAAATGGCGGCAAAAAAGAAAGCAGTTAAAAACACTATGGCATAATCCATTAACAACTTGTATTTACGATGGCAGTATAGCCATACAGCATTTCATCAACAAAAAAAATAAGTTTGAGGAACTGTAAGATGGATATGAGATGTGAGACACGAGACATGTGATGTCCCTACCCCAGGTTTTGACTTTTTACTTATCCCTTATCCCTTATGCCTTACGCCTTACGCCTATCTACTTGCTTAGATACATACTCTTCTCCTTATAAAGAGTTCGGAAGATTGGGTCGTATAAGTCTTTGATAAAACGGATGGCTTCGCCGGTGCTTTTCATTTCGGTACCGAGTTCTTTATTTACGTTAGGGAATTTATTGAATGAGAACACAGGCTCTTTTATAGCATAGCCTTTCAGCTTTCTGTCGAATTTAAAATCCGACAATTTATTTGCTCCGAGCATTACACGCGTAGCAATATTGAGGTAAGGAATTTGATACGCTTTAGCAATAAACGGTGTGGTACGGCTGGCGCGGGGATTTGCCTCAATCACATAAACTTTATTTTTCTTTATTGCGAATTGAATATTAATTAGCCCTTTGGTATTTAATGCCTTTGCAATACGCTCGGTGTATTCCATCATGGTATTGATGACCTCATAAGTAAGATTGAATGGTGGCAGTACAGCGCTTGAGTCGCCGCTGTGAATACCTGCGGGTTCAATATGCTCCATCACACCCATAATATGCACTTCATCGCCATCGCATATCGCATCAATCTCCGCTTCTTCCGAACGGTCGAGAAAATGGTCAATTAACATACGGTTGTCGGGCATGTGCTTCAATAGTTTAAGCACTGCCTTTTCAAGTTCTTCATCATTAATAACAATGCGCATTCTCTGACCACCCAACACGTAGCTTGGTCGAACCAAAACCGGGAAACCTACTTTATGAGCCACCTCAATAGCTTCTTCAACCGTATTTGCCACGCCGTAATCGGGATAAGGAATACCGAGTTCTTTGAGCCGGTCGGAAAATGAACCTCGGTCTTCGGCAACATCCATATCGGGAAAATCGGTGCCTATAATTTTTATACCATGCTCATATAATTTTCTTGCCAGTTTTAAAGCGGTTTGACCGCCCAACTGAACAATAACGCCTTCGGGCTTTTCCAATTCAATAATATCGCGCAGGTGCTCCCAAAAAACAGGCTCAAAATAAAGCTTATCAGCCATATCAAAATCGGTGCTCACCGTTTCAGGGTTACAGTTAATCATGATGGATTCGTAGCCGCATTCTTTTATGGCAATCAATCCGTGCACACAGCAATAATCAAACTCAATGCCCTGCCCGATGCGGTTGGGACCTGAGCCAAGCACAATTACTTTTTTTCTGTTTGAAACGATACTTTCATTTTCTCCGTCGTAAGAAGAATAGTAATAAGGCGTTTTTGCTTCAAACTCGGCGGCGCAGGTATCAACAATTTTGTAAATGCGGTTTACGCCCAGCGATTTTCTTTTCTTATAAATGTCCTCTTCAGATACTTTTAGAATGACTGCTATTTGCGCATCAGAATATCCTTTTTGTTTCAGCTCAACTAAAAAGTCTTTACTAAGGGTATCCAGTGTTAATTTTCTAAGTTCCTTTTCGGCAACAACCAACTGGTCAATTTGTTGCAGAAACCAGGTATCTATATTTGTAATTTTATGAATACTTTTTACGGGAACGCCAAGTGTTAAAGCATCTTTTATTCTGAAAATGCGGTCCCATGACGGGTGCTCCAATCTATCCAATATATCGTCTACGTGTTTCCAGCTTTTTCCGTCAGCGCCCAAGCCAATGGCATCATTTTCCAGCGACTGACAGGCTTTTTGCAGCGCTTCAATAAACGTTCTGCCGATGCCCATCACTTCGCCCACCGATTTCATTTGCAAGCCGAGCGTTTCATCAGCGCCCTGGAATTTCTCAAAGTTCCAGCGCGGGATTTTTACGATAACGTAATCTAAAGCCGGTTCAAAATAGGCAGAAGTTGATTTGGTGATTTGATTTTGTAACTCATCCAGATTATAGCCTACAGCCAGTTTAGCCGCAATTTTTGCAATCGGGTAACCCGTAGCTTTTGACGCCAATGCCGATGAGCGCGACACACGGGGGTTAATTTCCACGGCAATCAAATCTTCATTTTCAGGATTTAAAGCAAACTGCACGTTACAGCCGCCGGCAAAGTTGCCCAGAGAGCGCATCATCTTTATAGCCAGATCGCGCATATGCTGAAATGCCGTGTCTGACAAGGTCATTGCGGGAGCAACCGTTACCGAATCGCCGGTGTGAATACCCATCGGGTCAAAATTTTCTACCGTGCAAATAATGGCTACATTATCAGCCGCATCGCGCAACAGTTCTAACTCAAATTCTTTCCAGCCCAGCACGGCTTTTTCTATCAACACTTCATGGATGGGAGATGACTTTAATCCATGCTCGAGCAAATGCTCGAAATCTTCTTTTTTATGTACAAAGCTTCCGCCTGTTCCTCCAAGTGTGTAGGAGGGGCGTATTACTAAGGGATAACCTATTTTTTGTGCAAATTCTTTCCCTTCCAGCATCGAGTTAGCGATCTTAGATACCGGCACATCAATATTAATATCGCGCATCAGTTGGCGGAATGCCTCGCGGTTTTCAGCTTTGTCTATAGCAGCCACATCCACGCCAATCATCTTTACATTAAAATTTTTCCAGATGCCCATTTCATCGGCTTCCTTGGCTAAGTTGAGCGCCGTTTGCCCGCCCATAGTTGGCAGTATGGCATCAATAGGTCGCCCGTTCTGTATCTGTTCTTCAAGTATCTGCACCAGCGATTCCACCTCAAGAGGCAAAAGGTAAACATGGTCTGCCGTAACCGGGTCGGTCATTATGGTGGCGGGATTGGAATTTATGAGCGACACCGTAATACCTTCCTCGCGCAATGAGCGCGAAGCCTGTGAGCCGGAGTAATCAAATTCGCAAGCCTGTCCTATAATAATCGGACCGCTGCCTATGATAAGTACATGGTGTATGGATGAGTCTTTTGGCATTAATTAATCGTATAAAATCGGGAAAAATAAAACCGCGCAAAAGTAATGATTTTATGAATAGAAGATAAAGGATAATGTTAAGAATTTTCCATTTGTGGAAAGATATTATTCCCCATCTACTAAGAGGGGATTAAGGGGTGTTTTTTTGGGCGTGTCCGCCTTTTGCGGTCGGGCTGTTCAGGGCTTCACTTCGTTTCGGTGCTTTGCTCTGGCTTCACCATCCTTCCTATCCCACATACGAAATAGCTTTTTAGAGCTATTTTTTGAAATATCTATTTTGGGGATAATAATAATTTAAATTATACTCATATTTGTATGAAGGAATATTTCAAATAAAGCTTTAATTACAAATGCGGCTTAAATCTGTATCATTTTATCATCATAAAGTTTATGGCTCCACTAAAATTAATTTTTTTGAGAATAGCTCCCCCATTAAAGAAAACTTAACAAAGCAATACCATGCAGATATTCTTTTAGATTATGATACAATTTCAGAGGGCAATTATTACACTTATATTATTGGTCAAAATGGAGTTGGAAAGACAATATTGTTTAGAGCAATAATAAATGCAATAAATTATAATGCACCATATTTCGATGACGAAAAATTTAATGCAATTGCAAAATTGTTTAATCGAAATGGAAAATATTTTCGATTTCGCGAGATTGCACTTTCACGCAAGGTAAAAGAACTTCGTGATTTAGGTATTTACAATTTACCATTTAGCATAGGTAATTTAAAAGACGATGATTTACTTGAGGTCAATGATGCAGTTCTTATGTTTATATCTTCTTCAGTCGAAAGAACATTAGTGGATATGAATAGAAGATATAGAAATTTTAACTATGTATCTGAATTAAATTATACTAAAGCACTTTTACTTAAAGCACTTATTAAATTTAAAAATAGTGATAAAATTACCATTCTTTCCAGTTTACTCGATAGAGATAAAATTCATTGGCAATTAAGTGCTTCAATTGCAGCCGAGGCACGGGTTCTCGAAAAAGAAGAGATGCGATTCGTATTAAGAAATGAAAATGATATTAATATTTTTAATTTTTTAGAAACAATTAAAAAGATAAAAATAACAGATGAGGGAATATTAGATTATGAAGTATTAAATAATGATGAACTTAAGGTATTTGAAGCAATCTATAATTCAGATATGTTTCTTAAATTATATTATGATACAAATATAAGTTTGAAAAAATTGTTTGAAGAATTAAAAGCCTCATCAGTTATAAAAAGGATTGAATCATTTATTGCAAGTATTCCCGAGTTGAAATTAAATTTAGAATATTTAAATGTATTAATACCGAATGAACGTAGGAAAGAATGGGAATTTCTGTTTTCAAAAACTGACGAACTTTCTGAGTATGATGCAGGGATTCTTTTGTTACTTGAGAGTTTGAATTTAATTGATATAACTCTGTTCTGTAATGAGGTTGATGTAGCCAACATGAGCTCGGGTGAGCAAAGCATTATAAGATTATTCAGTTTTTTTGCTGACTTACCAATTGAAAATCATTATAAAAACCTGATTGTGTTTTTTGACGAACCAGAAAATACATTGCATCCTGTATGGCAACAAAATTTTCCTAAAATTTTCAAAACGATTGTTGAAGATATATACGAGATAAAAAACTCTCATTTTGTTTTTTCAACACACTCTCCATTAATCATAATGAAATCCCCTACAATTAAAAATTCTAATGTAATTCAATTTGCAAAGGATGAAAAAGATAATTTTTATAGTCGTCAAATACAAAACATCAATTCGTTTAGTATTGAAGAGGTTTTATTAGACGAATTTAAAATTTCCTACCGAGATAAAGAATTAGAAAATCAAGTGAAAAAAATATTAGATGAAAAAAGTAAGATACAAGAGAATATAGACCCGATTAATGCAGTTATTAAATCAGATGATTTAAGAAATAAAATTAATGATTTATTGAACAAACTTAATATTCAGGAATGAGATTTATAGATAAAGATAAAAATAGTGATTTGGTTAAAAATGCACAGAGCGTATTAAATTCTTCCAGACATTATAATGAAAGTAATATTGTCAGAGAAATAATTCGGAATTTGTACTCAAGTTGTTGTTGCTATTGTGAATGTTCACCTGAAGATGGATCATTTTTTCAAATTGAGCATTTTTACCCAAAAAACTCGAGTAGATATAAAAGATTTAAAAAGAGCATAGAGAATCTGCATTATTCCTGCCAGCGTTGCAATAATCTAAAAGGTCGAAAGCCTCATAATAATATACTTTCACCAAATTATTATTTAACAAAAACCTTACAGTGGCAAATTACGAACTCACAAAAGATAGAAAGAGAAATATTTTATATTGGACATCTGTTATACTCATCTAACCAGGTTCATAAATCTACTGATAGGGGTAAACAAACTATTTTACTATTTGATTTAAATAATCAAAATAATGACAGACGCGGCAATAGAAAATTTTTAGTAGAGAGTAGATTAAGAAGTTTTTCAAGGGTTTACAATATATTGGATGCTATATATGAACTTGTCTTAAATTATTCACACCAAAATAATAATGCAATAAAAATACTTATAATTGAAGTCATTAAATATACAAACAGAGATAGTCAATATTCGACTATGGTTATTCATAATTTTGGAAATGATATAGTGGGTTTGATAAGAATTTATCTTTACAGGCGTTATGGTAGAGTAATTTAGTTTTTCCGTTCCTGCTGGGTCTCCTAATTGGGGACTCAGCGATTTAAATTATAAAGTCTTTTTCATAAAAGCACTACGCCAAGCTCCCCTCCTGTTTTTAGGAGGGGGCACAGCCATGCGGGTAGCTGGGGAGGTCAAAATAATAAAAAAACCACATGAGAGAAGCCCAAAAACATAATGTAGATCATTTAAAAGACAGACGGCGCGAGTTAAGAAAAAAGCTAACTCCAGCCGAAGCAACATTATGGATACAATTAAAAAATAAAAAATTAGAAGGCAGAAAATTCACCAAGCAACACAGCATTGAAAATTATATTGTTGATTTTTATTGCTCATCAGAAAAACTTATAGTTGAGCTGGATGGACAAGGACATTATAATTTGGGACAAATTATTGTTGATGAAGACCGTGACAAACGGCTAAAAGAATTAGGGTTCACTGTTTTAAGATTTGAAAATAATCTTGTGTTTAATAATATGGATTATGTGTTAGACACCATTAGAATAAATTTTAAAAATAACCTCCCCGCCTCCGCACATAGCCCTGTCCCCTCCTAAAAACAGGAGGGGAGTTGTCTGCTTAATTAGCTTGTGATGTTTTATTAACCCTAATTGATTACTGATAATTGTTCACCATAAACTTTCTGTCCCAACTTGATTAAACGCATTACAGTGCAGTATAATTTTGCTGTAAAACGTTCAAACATGATCAATCAACCCACACACAAACTAACCGACGAGGAATTTTTAGAAGCTTATATAGAAAGCAAATGCAGTTGCAGCAAAACAGCTTCGTATATTATGCAACATTATAACATATATTTTACGCGCCAATCGGTACACAGGAGGGCAAAAAAATTCCCGGGGGCAAGAACGCAAATGATGCTATTAGACCTTGACCAATGCGATGACAAATTGCTTGGCTTTGCCGATGATGAAAAAAATGATATACGCTTAAGGGTGCGACTTTATCTACATATTCAAAATACTATCCATAAAAGCTTTGGGGCAGTAACTCATTTCAATAATGCAATGAGGAATAGGGTTTTCTGACGCAATCCTCATAACAGATTGATTACTAATAAATAAAAAAAATCAATGTCAGCAAATTCAGAAACAAAACAGAAAATTTTCTATTTCAAATTAAACCCCCGAAATTCGCACACCTTAAAGCATGAAAAATCTTTTTAACAGATTATTTAACATTGCCCCCGACTATACTAAAAGAGTATATGGGCTGGATATTATGAGAGCGCTCGCGATTAGTTTGGTTCTTTTTGCACATGCCGCCCTGTTTTTAAGGAATTATTTCCCGTTAGAATTTTACCCGTTTGCCATAAGCGCGTATTTAGGTGTTGAGATTTTTTTTGTGCTCAGTGGATTTTTAATTGGCACCATTCTTATAAAGATGTATGAAAAAAGCACATCTTATACCCCAAAGGTTATGCTAAAATTCTGGACGCGCCGCTGGTTCAGAACGCTGCCGGCTTATTACCTGGTGCTAATACTGAACGTAGTAATAATCTATTTGGGTTTTGGTATAAGGCACTTTCACGGCTATGATAACGATTTCAATTTGTTCTTCGTATTTCTGCAGGGGTTTGCTCACAGGAATCCTCCTGTTTTCGGTGAAGCATGGAGTTTGGCGATTGAAGAATGGTTTTACCTTTTGTTACCCATACTTATACTTCTCTTTTCACTTTTATTGGGTAGATTCATTTCTAAAAAATCGGTTATTCTTACTACTATTTTAGTTTTTATAATCGTTATAACGGGCATTAGAGTTAATTACGCTTTACAGAATCCTTCTGCAAGCTGGCAACTCGATATTCACACGGTTGTTATTTACAGGCTCGATGCCATTATGTATGGCGTATTAGGCGCGTTTATATGTTACTATTATAAAAACGTGTGGAACGGGTTAAAGCTGTTTGGCAAATATGCAGGGGCAGTATTTATTATAATGGGATTCGTGATATTTTATATGACCGTGCAGAAACAAAGTAAAAGTTTTTTAGCTGATACGTTTTTGTTTACGGTATTCAGTATAGGATTTGCATTATTTCTTCCTTCGGCAGATTCTATAAAAATTAAAAGCAACCCGGGTAATTTTGCCAGGTTAATTACCCATATCAGTATTGTATCTTATTCTATTTACCTCATAAATTATTCAATTCTATTTAAATTTACCTCTAAATTTCTTAAAACCACGCATTTTATAAGTGGCGTGGTAATGTATTTAATATCTTTAGTATTGATTATGATAGCTGCCACGCTTCTTTATAAATTCTATGAGAAACCAATGACTGATTTGCGCGAGAAGCTGTCGCCAACCCGAAAAAGTTTAAGCCCTGTATAGTCAATAAAAATTTTATAAAATGGAACTAAAAACAGTTGACAGCTACAATTTTAATAACCGGAAAGCACTGATACGCGTTGATTTTAATGTACCGCTTGATAAAAGCACGTTTGCCATAACCGATGATAGCCGCATGACGGCTGCCTTGCCTACTATAAATAAAATATTAAAAGACGGAGGCACTGTTATACTAATGTCACATTTAGGCAGACCTAAAGGAGGTTATGAAGACCAATATTCTTTAAAACATTTGGTTGCACATTTATCGGAACTACTTAACCGCCCCGTGAAATTTGCTACTGATTGCATTGGAGATGCAACCACACAACTTGTAAAGAGTTTGCAGAAAGGAGATGTTTTGCTGCTGGAGAACCTGCGCTTTCATCCCGAAGAAGAAAAAGGCGATGAGAATTTTGCAAAGCAATTAGCTGCTCTTGGCGATGTTTATGTTAATGATGCTTTTGGCACAGCTCACCGCGCCCATGCCAGCACAACTATTGTTGCAAAGTTTTTTCCTGCTGATAAAAAGATGTTTGGTTACCTGATGGCTGCAGAAGTTGAAAACGCGGAGCGTGTGTTAAAAAGCAATGAACACCCGTTTACCGCTATTATAGGAGGGGCAAAGGTTTCGGATAAGATTTTGATATTATCGCAATTGGTAAATGTGGCTGATAACATACTAATTGGCGGCGGAATGGCATACACGTTTTTTAAAGCCCTTGGCGGCAACATTGGCAACTCCTTATGCGAGGATGATAAATTGGATATGGCAAAAGATATTCTGGATAAAGCACAAAAGAAAAATGTGAACATTGTTTTACCGGCAGACAGTATTACGGCTGATAAATTCAGCAACGATGCCAAAATTGGAACGTGTGAAAGTATGAGCATTACCACAGGTTATATGGCGCTTGACATCGGACCAAAAACTATTGCTGAATTCAGCAAAGTAATTGCCTTGTCTAAAAAAATATTGTGGAACGGACCGATGGGTGTTTTTGAAATGAGCAATTTTGAAAATGGTACAAAACAAATTGCACAGGCAGTGGCAGCAGCCACAAAAAATGGCGCTTACTCATTAATCGGTGGAGGCGATTCATCGGCGGCTATTCATAAGTTCGGGTTAAGCAAGCAGGTGAGTTATGTATCAACCGGCGGTGGCGCTTTGCTGGAATATTTTGAGGGAAAGACATTGCCGGGCGTGGCAGCGATAAGGGGGTAGGGTTGAACCCGCCCGACTAAATAGTCGTTCGGACAGGGGGTGAAAGTTGGAAGGTTAAAAGGTTAGAAAGTTGCAGCCAAGCCCGTCCTGAACTGTTCGAACGGAGCGCGACATTACCAATGAGGTTCACAATATATTTTTTCGCCAACTATTGTATCTTTATTATAAATAAGTTCATAGCATAATGTTCCATCGTTCAGAAAGTGTTTATAAATTCCTTCTAATTTATCCTTCTTATATTTAAGAAAATCATAATCACCGTCGTCTGAATATATAATCATTGCCTTTCCTTCTTTCAAACCATCTTTATACTCAGCTATTCTAACAGCTTTATCAGAATCTTCATTTATTGCCTCTACCCAACATCCTGTCTTTTCTCCCTTTTCATTTTTAAGATTTATTTTTTGATTGCCAATCATAGTCAAGGGGCTACACGAACTTAATAAAAAGATAATTATTATTAATACTTTCATTTCTTACGTCATAGCAGTGTTTCCATAGTGACACTGCATTTTTAAAAAATAAAACTACAAAAGTCTTTAAGATTTTAGAAAGTATTGTGCATAATGTTTATATACCTTCGGCTTTTTAATAATAACGCCAATGCATAATTTATTTGCACAGTTATAATACAAAATACTTAAATAATTAAACTGCTATCCTTTTGTATACCGCCATAAGTAAACTAATTATGCCCATCTATGTTTTAAATCAAAAAACATAGACTATGAAATATGTACCACTCATCGGGCGTATCCTGTTTTCTACGCATTTCTTTATTGCGGCGCCCTTTCACTTTACGGCAAAAGCTGTTAGCTATGCCGCTTCGAACGGTGTACCGCTGCCAAATGTGATTGTTCCTTTTGCGGGAATCTTAGCGCTCTTGGGTGGCTTAGGCGTGTTGCTTGGCTACAAAGCAAAATGGGCAGGGTGGATATTGGTTGTATTTCTTATCCCTGTTAATTTTATGATGCACCCGTTTTGGTCTATTACCGACCCCATGCAACAGCAAATGATGATGACATTTTTTTTGAAAGACCTTGCCATGACGGGTGGGGCATTGTTGATTGCTTACTTTGGCGCAGGTCCTGTGAGTATTGATGCAATGAAGAAATCATAAAGGTTGACAGAAATTCAATTTGGGAATGTGCCAATTTGAAAATCTTAAAATGACCTGCTTTCAATATCTTGAATAATCCCAAAGGGATTAAACGTTTATAGAGAGACATAATAAATGCTACACGATGCCGAAGGTATCGCACCATCCATGATGGATTAATGCCATTTGAAATACTGAATCTCGCGCTTATGTTTTTTGGCAGTCCTTCTTTAGAAATCATATTGCCTTTCTTTAAACAAAATAAAAGTTGATTTCCTGAAATTCCTTTCAAATATTAATTTTTTGTTATTTCTGTTTTAAAAATCTGTTAACAACTTTTTCGCTCTTAAAACGGGCAAAATAAAACCGTTATCAACAGCGTTAATAATTTAAAGTGGTAAAAAGTGGTAAAAAGTAGAAAAAATACTTATTTTTGAATCGTTTTTTAAAACAATATGTCAGAAACACGCTTCATAGGAGAATTCGCCTGCACCCTTGATTTAAAAGCAAGGGTGATGCTGCCGTCTGCTTTACAGAAGCAAATTCCCGTGAAAGCGAAAAACAGGTTCGTGATAAACCGCGGTTTTGAAAAATGCCTTGTGCTATACCCGCGCAATGAGTGGGACATTATCAGCGCCGAGGTGAATAAGCTTAACCTGTATATAAAAGACAACCGCGATTTCGCGCGCTATTTTTTCAGAGGAGCCACAGAATTGGAAGCGGATAAGAGCAAGCGTATACTAATGCCGAAATCGTTGTGTGATTATGCCGCTATTAATAAAGACATCATACTGTTTGGTTATGCCAACCGCGTTGAAGTATGGAGCGAGAAACTTTACAAGAAGCAGATGGATGAAGAGCCGCGCGATTTTGTGAAACTGGCTGAACAGGTAATGGGCAAGCTGAACAATGACAAATGAGATATATCACACACCGGTGCTTTTACGCGAAAGCATTGATGGGTTGGCTATAAAAGCAGGCGGCATTTATGTGGATGCAACATATGGAGGAGGAGGGCACAGCAGGGAAATAGTAAAAAGATTAGGGAACGGAAAGTTGTTTGGGTTTGACCAGGATGCGGAGGTAGAGAAAAACAAAATTGATGACAAGCGATTTTTTTTTATCGATCAAAATTTCAGGTACCTGAAAAAGTTTTTGAAACTGAACGGTGTAAATAGTGTTGACGGCATTCTTGCCGATTTGGGCGTATCAAGCTACCAGATAGATACGGCAGAAAGAGGATTCTCTACACGGTTTGATGGTCCGCTGGATATGCGTATGGACCGCTCTTTTTCTTCAACCGCCGCTTCCATATTAAATACATACGATGAAAAAGAACTGGTGCGTGTTTTCAGCGACTACGGCGAAGTAAGAAATTCAAAAACACTGGCAAGCGCCATTGTTGAGGAAAGAGCAAAGACCAAATTGAAAACCATTGCCGACCTGAAAGCTATTCTTGAGAAAAAGACGATGGGCAATGTGAACAGGTATTTCGCCCAGGTGTTCCAGGCGCTGCGCATAGAAGTGAATAATGAAATGGATGCGCTTAAAGAATTCTTAAAACAAAGTTTAGAAGTGCTTAAACCCGGAGGACGACTGGTTGTAATAAGCTATCACTCGCTTGAAGACCGTTTGGTGAAAGATTTTATGAAAGCAGGAAACTTTACGGGCGAAATTGAAAAGGACCATTTTGGTAACCCCAAAAAATATTTCTGGCTTATCACTAAGAAGCCGGTTGCAGCAACAGAAGAGGAAGTAACCCAAAACAATCGCAGCCGGAGCGCACGGCTGCGCATTGCCGAAAAATTATAACATGGCAGACACCGCAAAACAACCAACTGAAACCGAACCCGTCGCCGAACCCAAACGGAAATCGTTTGCCGGAAAAATAATAGACCGCATTGATGTGCCCGGGCAAATCGGGTATGAACGGATTGCGCGCCAGTTGCCGTTCTTCTTTTTCCTGGCAGCTATTGCATTTGTTTACATCGCCAATTCCTACTACGCGCAAAGCAGTATTCGCAAAATAAATCAGATAGATAAAGATTTGAACGAGTTGCGCTGGAACTATACCGCATCGCAATCTGACCTTGAGAACAGCACGCTTGAATCGCAGGTAGAAAAGCAGGTAGCTCCAATGGGGTTAAAGAATTTTTCATCTCCTCCTAAAATAATAGCAGACAGCACGAAGCATGGGCATTAAGAACGACATATTATGGAGGATATACCTGGCATTCTTCGGCGTGTGCATTATCGGGGTGATGATTGTCTATAAAATTTTTGTCATTCAATTTACCCAGGGAAAATACTGGCATGCGATGGCTGATAGTTTAACTACATCATATCACACCATACCTGCCAACCGCGGAAATATTTACGACGATGCGGGACGGTTGCTGGCAACCTCGCTGCCCACTTTTGATATACATATGGATGTGAATGCCGATGGTATAAGTGATGATATCTTTAATAATAATGTAGACTCGCTGGCGATTGGGCTTGCGGCTATTTTTAAAGATAATACTTATGAAGAGTTTAAAAAAATACTTGTAACAGGACGGCACAAGGATGAGCGGTATGTTCTTATTCACCGTGATGCAAGTTACCCGCAACTCCAGGCATTGCGGCAGTTGCCCATTTTCCGCATGGGGCAATACAGAGGCGGTTTAATAGCTGAGCAGACCGATAAGCGTAATTATCCATACCAATCACTGGCTGTGAGAACAATTGGCTATTTACGGCAACCCCTTTCTCAATCGGTGGGTATTGAAGCGTCTTTTGATACATCATTGCAAGGCACACCGGGAAAGCGGCTTGTTCAAAAAATTGCAGGAGGTGTGTGGCTGCCGATAAATGATAATAATGAGTTGGATCCGCAAAACGGCAAAGATGTTATCACGACGCTTGATGTGAACCTGCAGGATGTTGCGGAAAATGCATTGCTGAATTCTCTTGAAAAAAATAATGCCGACCATGGTACCTGCATAGTGATGGATGTGAAAACAGGCGCCATTAAGGCAATGGCGAATTTGGGTAAAACGGGCGATGGCACTTATGGCGAGATATATAATTATGCAATAGGTGAATCGCGGGAGCCGGGCTCGACATTTAAACTGGCTACGATGATTGCCATGCTTGAAGACGGATTGATAAGAATCACCGATACAGTGGATGTGGAACTGGGTGAGAAAGACTATTACGGACAAACCATGCATGATGCCGAGCTGCGCGGTTTCAGGCGTGTATCGGTTATGAAGGCATTTGCAATTTCTTCAAACGTAGGTATATCGAAGCTGGCGTTTCAGTGCTATGAAAAAGACCCGAGAAATATTTGCAGCATTTGCGCGATTTGCAACTCGACCAGCCGACGGGCATAGAAATTCCGGGCGAACAAAAACCATATATAAAAACTACAGAGGATAAAACGTGGAGCGCTGTGTCGCTGCCGTGGATGTCGGTGGGATATGAATTGCGAATTACACCATTGCGATTGCTCACACTATATAATGCCGTTGCCAATAACGGTAAAATGATGAAGCCTTATATCGTTTCAGAAGTGGATGAATATGGCAAGCCGCTTCACAAATATAAGCCTGAGGTTATAAAAGACAGTATCTGTTCGCAAAAAACGTTGCAGGATATAAAAATACTTCTTGGCGATGTTATTAAAGAAGGCACAGCCGAAAATCTTAAGAACCCATACTATTCAATAGCCGGAAAGACAGGTACGGCGCAAATTTCAGATGCCACGCATCATTATGGACAAATTTATCAATCTTCTTTCTGCGGATATTTTCCCGCTGACCATCCGATGTATTCATGCATCGTAGTAATTAATGCGCCTTCCAATGGTGTGTATTATGGATCGGTAGTGGCGGGACCGGTATTTAAAGCCATTGCGGATAATGTGTATGGCACTGCGATTGATTCCATGCATCAGCAAAAGGATACCACCGGTAAGAAAAATCAATTTTTAATTGCAGAGCGCGGCAGTACAAACGATATAAAAAAGATTTACGACGTGATGAATCTGCCATTGCAGGATGTGGGAGAAGCACAATGGGTGAGTGCGTCGCAAAACCAGCAGAAAACTACAGCAACAGCAATTACGATGAATGACGGTGAAGTGCCTAATGTAACCGGTATGGGATTGAGGGATGCAATTTACCTGCTTGAAGAAAGCGGGCTACATGTAGTAGTAAATGGAAAAGGGAAAGTGAAAAACCAATCCTTGCCAGCAGGTACAAAAATTTCAAAAGATGAATCCATAACCATAACACTGAATTGAAAAACTTAAAGGACATATTATATAAAGTAAATCTTATAGAGGTAAGCGGCAGCACTGACCGTGAGATTGAAGGGTTGACGTTAGACTCGCGCCAAGCTGAAAAAGGATTTGTGTTTGTTGCGGTGAAGGGTACAAAGAGCGATGGTCACCAATTTGTAAGCCAGGCAATAAAGAAAGGTGCAACAGTAATTATTTGTGAAGTATTTCCTGATAAACTGACTGATGAAATAACTTATATAAAAGTTCAGGATACGCCGTTGGCAGTGGCTACCCTGGCAGATAATTTTTATGAAAACCCGTCCTCAAAACTTAAAATAATTGCCGTAACAGGCACAAATGGCAAGACCACGATTGCCACCTTACTATTCAGATTGTTCAGGCAGTTAGGAGAAAAGTGTGGATTGATATCCACCATACATAATCAAATTGAAGATGAACTGATACCTGCCACGCACACTACACCTGACGCCGTTCAGTTAACTGCGCTGCTGAAAGTAATGGTGGATGCAGGGTGCAGCTATTGCTTTATGGAAGCGAGTTCGCATGCCATTGACCAGAAACGCGTGGCGGCAATAAATTTTGCAGGAGCCATTTTTACCAATATCACTCACGACCATCTTGATTATCATAAAACATTTGACAATTACATCGCTGCAAAGAAAAAGTTATTTGATAGTCTTTCAACGGATGCTTTTGCTTTGGTAAATATTGATGACAAGCGCGGCGCAGTAATGTTACAAAATTGTAAGGCAAAGAAATACACATACTCGCTTAACAGTGCTTCGGATTTCAGAGCTAAGATTTTAGAAAATTCTTTTGCGGGACTTTTACTTTCCATTGATGGCGCTGATGTGAACACGCACCTCATCGGTGATTTTAATGCTTACAATCTGCTTGCCATTTACGGCGCCGCCAATCTTTTGGGAAAAAATAAAATGGATGTGCTTACTGCAATAAGCCTGCTGAGCCCCGCAGAAGGTAGGTTTGATTATGTGATTTCGCCGCATGCAAAAATTACGGCAATAGTGGATTATGCGCACACACCCGATGCTTTGGAGAAAGTGCTTGAAACCCTTATGCACATACGCACCGGTAATGAACAACTCATCACGGTGGTGGGTTGTGGCGGCGACCGGGATAAAACCAAGCGCCCGATAATGGCTGATATTGCCTGTCGTGTCAGCGACAAAGTGATATTGACTTCTGATAACCCGCGCAGTGAAAACCCTCTCGACATTATTGCAGATATGAAACAGGGCGTGAAAGCGCATAATGTGAGAAAGGTGCTGATAATTCCTGACCGCCGTGAAGCAATAAAAGTGGCTTGCGCGCTGGCAGAAAATAAAGACATCATTTTAATAGCAGGAAAAGGACATGAAAAATACCAGGAGATAAAGGGAGTGAAATATCCTTTTGACGACAAAGAAATTGTTTGGGAAACACTTGAAACACTTGAAAAATAGATGCTGTATTATTTGATAAAATATTTAAATGCAAGCGGTAAAATACCCGGTTCGGGAGCATTTGAGTATATCACGTTTCGTGCGGCTGCAGCTATAATTCTATCGCTTATCATTTCTATGATATTCGGTAAAAGTATTGTGGCTTTCCTTCAGCGTAAGCAGGTGGGAGAAACCATCCGAGACCTTGGCTTGGAGGGTGAAAAGCAAAAACAGGGCACGCCTACGATGGGCGGGCTCATTATCCTCTTAGCTATAATGATTCCAACATTATTACTGGCGAAAATAGATAATGTGTATGTACTGCTGATGTTGGTGACTACTCTGTGGCTGGGACTTATAGGGTTTTTGGATGATTACATCAAGGTATTTAAAAAAGATAAAAGAGGGTTAGCGGGAAAATTTAAAATAATGGGGCAGGTAGGGCTTGGGCTTATTATCGGTTGCACGCTTTTCTTTAATAAGAATGTAACGGTGCGGCGCCAGATCATCAATGAGAACCAGCATAGGGAGATTATGATGATGAGCGGTAAGCTTACAGAAGCACAAAAGGATTCACTTATTGCTCATAATTATGTGGATGTAAAGTTACCTATTACCACTATTCCATTTGTAAAAACACATGAGTTCAATTATTCAAAGCTCATCTCATGGCTTGGAGATGACTATGAAAAATACTCCTATATCGTATATATAATAATTGTTATACTGATTATAACGGCGGTCAGTAATGGTGCGAATATTACGGACGGAATTGACGGGTTAGCTACAGGAACCTCTGCGATTATTGGTGCAACGCTTGGCGTTTTTGCTTACATCTCCGGTAATATCAATATCGCCAATTATTTGGGAATAATGTATATCCCCCACTCGGGGGAGCTGGTAATTTTTGTGGGAGCTTTCATTGGAGCCTGTGTAGGTTTCTTATGGTATAATGCTTACCCGGCGCAGGTTTTCATGGGCGATACGGGCTCATTGGCGCTTGGCGGTATCATTGCCTCTTTGGCAATAATAGTGAGGAAAGAATTACTGATTCCCGTTTTGTGCGGCATCTTCCTGATAGAAAATCTCTCCGTAATAATGCAGGTCGTGTATTTTAAATATACGAAGAGAAAATACGGAGGGGGCAGGCGCATATTTAAAATGTCGCCGCTGCATCATCATTACCAGAAATTGGGTTACCACGAGGCAAAAATCGTAATACGGTTTTGGATTATAGGAATTATGCTGGCTGTTATTACCATAGCAACACTAAAATTAAGATAGGATAAAAATGAAACGACTTGTCATATTAGGAGCAGCGGAAAGCGGAATAGGCGCAGCCATATTGGGCAAGCGAAAGGGGTTTGACGTGTTTGTATCTGATATCGGGGAAATTAAAGACGGTTATAAATCGCTGCTTCAGAAAGAAAATATTTTGTTTGAAGAAAATAATCATTCGCAGGATAAAATATTAAATGCCGATGAGGTGGTGAAAAGCCCCGGTATTCCCGAAAAAGCGGAGATTATAAAGTTAGTGCGTAATAAAAATATTCATGTAATATCTGAAATAGAATTTGCATCGCGCTATACCTCCTCAACCATTGTAGCCGTAACGGGCACGAATGGAAAATCGACTACGACAAGCCTTATTTATCATATTTTGAAAAAGGCAGGGCTTGATGTTTCCCTGGTTGGTAACATCGGCTACAGCTTTGCAAAACAGGTTGCTGAGAAGGATACAAAATATTATGTGATGGAGATAAGCAGCTTTCAGTTAGACGACTGCTATGAATTCAGCCCGCACATTTCAATCATACTCAACATCAGCAACAATCACCTTGACCGCTACCATTATAGTATTGAAGAGTATGCCAAATCCAAATTCCGCATAACACAAAAACAAACGATTAAGGATTTTTTTATATACAATTATGATGACCAACTGACGCAACAACTGCTGAAGGATGCTTCAATAGATGCGGTAAAAATTCCTTTTAGCCAGCAAAGAGAATTACCTGAAGGCGCTTACACCAAAAACGAACAAATAATGATTTCAGTTAACCATAAACCATTTACCATGTCAATTTACGACCTCGGTTTGCAGGGCAAACACAATCTTTACAATTCAATGGCAGCAGCTATTGCAGCTAACCTGCTCGACCTTCGCAAAGATATTATTCGCGAATCGCTTACGGATTTTAAGTCGCTGGAACACCGGCTTGAATTTGTGGCAAATATTCATGGCATTGAGTTTATCAATGACTCCAAAGCCACGAATGTGAATTCAGTGTGGTACGCATTGGAGTCGATGCAAAAGCCTGTAGTTTGGATTGCAGGAGGGGTTGACAAAGGTAATGACTACAGCATTCTTGAGCCCCTTGTGAAAGAAAAAGTAAAATCTATTGTTTGTCTTGGGAAAGACAACCGCAAAATTCACGAGGCATTCTCAAAGAGTGTTGACATTATGTTCAATACACAAAATATGGAAGAAGCGGTGAAGACGGCGTATCATTTTGCCCAAAAAGGCGATGTGGTTTTATTATCGCCCGCTTGCGCAAGTTTTGATTTGTTTGAAAATTATGAGGACAGGGGGAATAAATTTAAAGAAGTGGTTAAAGCGCTCTGATGAAAAATTATACTCTTAGAAAAAATAAATTTTTACAGAGGTGGATATTATACTGAAAAGAACAAAAGGGGACAGGTTCATTTGGATAATTATTATCCTGCTGTCTGTATTTTCCATGCTGGCTGTATATAGCTCAACAGGAACACTGGCATACAGATACCATGGCGGTAACACGATGTATTATTTCTCCAAACATTTTTTTATCCTGTTGTTCGGCTTTTTCCTGATGTTTGTCGCACATAAAATCAATTATAAATATTATTCACGCATTGCCCAATTGCTTTTATATATCTCTATACCGCTTTTAATTATTACCATGTTCAGGGGTGTGGAGATAAATAATGCACGGCGCTGGCTCACCTTACCGGTAATTGATTTATCCTTCCAAACCTCCGACCTTGCCAAGCTGGCGCTTATCATGAATCTCGCCCGCGATTTGTCGAAAAAGCAAAAGACCATTAAAGATTTCAAGACGGGTTTTCTTCCGGTAATGTTGCCACCACTTATTATTTGCGGATTGATAATGCCTTCCAATTTGTCTACCGCAGCTATACTTTTTGCCACTTGTTTATTGCTGATGTTCATTGGCAGGATAAGCATTAAATATATGCTTATTCTTCTTGTGTCTGCTGCGGTGTTGGGTGGAATAATTATTTTTATCGCGATGCACACCTCGTTCCATGGGCGCGTGGATACCTGGATGAGCCGCATCCAGGATTTTAAAGGGCATAATAAAGGAACCTACCAGGTACAACAGTCGAAGATTGCTATTTCGAGCGGTGGAATTTTTGGTAAAGGACCGGGTAACAGCACACAGCGGAATTTTTTACCCGACCCCTTTTCTGATTTTATTTATGCGATAATCGTTGAAGAATATGGAATGATTGGCGGTGTAATATTGATTTTTTTATACCTGATGTTGTTGCTACGTTCAATCAGGATTTTTACCAAAACGCCCAATGCATTCGGCGCATTTTTAGCAGTGGGGTTGAGTTTTAGTTTGGTGATACAGGCAATGATAAATATGGCTGTGGTGGTGAACCTGCTGCCGGTAACGGGCGTGACGCTGCCGTTTGTGAGTATGGGGGGGACGAGTATCTGGTTCTCAAGTTTTGCCATGGGAATAATTTTAAGTGTGAGCGCTAATGTTGAACAGGAGGAGAAGGAAACGGCCAATGAAACAAACGAAGAAGAAGATGCAGCAGTGGCGGAAGGTTAGAGTGATAATAAGCGGCGGCGGCACGGGGGGGCATATTTTTCCCGCCATCGCCATAGCAAATGCAATAAAAAGAATGAGCCCGCAATCGGAAATATTATTTATTGGCGCCAAAGGGCGAATGGAAATGGAGAAAGTGCCGCAGTCAGGCTATAAGATAATCGGGTTGCCGATGCAGGGTATTCAACGGAAGTTATCGGCAAAAAATTTATTATTACCATTTAGGTTACTCAATAGCCTATTGCAATCGCGAAAAATAATGAAATCGTTTAAGCCTGATGTAGCTGTGGGAGTGGGAGGTTATGCCAGTGGACCATTGCTGTATGTTTCCACGATGATGAAAATTCCGTCACTCATACAGGAACAAAATTCTTATGCCGGTGTAACCAATAAACTATTGGCGAAACGTGTGAACAAGATATGTGTGGCTTACGATGGCATGGAAAAGTTTTTTCCAAAAGATAAAATACTTGTTACCGGCAACCCCGTTAGAAAAGAAGTTGTTACCAATACGGTTTCAAAAGAAGAGGCATTGAATTTCTTCGGATTGAAAGGCGACAAGAAAACGGTTTTGGTGGTTGGCGGAAGTTTGGGAGCGGGTACTATTAATGAAAGCATTAAAAATAGTTTAAAGGAATTTGCTGAACACGATGTACAATTGGTGTGGCAAACAGGCAAATTCTATTATCAAAACTTAAAAGATGCTGCTGTTAATTATGCAGACCATGTAAAGGTTTTTGATTTCATTAACAGGATGGATATGGCATACGGAGTTGCAGATGTGGTTATATCAAGAGCGGGAGCAATAGCTATTTCAGAGTTATGTTGTTTGAAGAAAGCGGTTATACTGGTGCCATCGCCGAATGTTGCTGAAGACCACCAGACAAAAAATGCCATGGCGCTTGTGAATAAAGACGCCGCTATAATGGTAAAAGATTCTGAAGCAAAAGAAAAATTGATGAGTGAAGTACTGCGGCTTGTTGCTGATGAATCATTGCAAAAACAATTATCAGGCAATATTGAAAAACTGGCGCACATGAACGCTGATGAGCAAATTGCCGAAATAATTTTTAAACTGGCTCAGAAAAAATGAACCTTCACGCTTTACATAAAATGTATTTTATTGGTATTGGGGGCGTGGGCATGAGTGCGCTGGCGCGATATTTCAACACGAAGGGAGTAAAGATTTACGGGTATGATAAAACAGAAACATCATTTACAGATGAGTTGATAAAAGAAGGAATGCGAATCCATTTTGAAGAAAATATTGATTGGATACCGAAGG
Source organism: Chitinophagales bacterium (assembly GCA_963770495.1). Lineage (GTDB taxonomy): Bacteria > Bacteroidota > Bacteroidia > Chitinophagales > CAVYQA01 > CAVYQA01. The sequence goes on from CAVYQA010000006.1 coordinate 40,465, forward strand.
ATGTCGATTTGGTGGTTTACACGCCGGCTATTCCCGCTGACCATAAAGAATTGGAATATTATAAAAGCAACAATTACAAAGTTTGGAAACGCTCTGACCTTTTAGAGAAAGTGACTGAGCACATGTTTACCATAGCGGTGGCGGGCACGCACGGCAAGACCACCACGTCAACCATGGTGGCGCATATTCTTCGCTCGAGCGGCAACGATTGCAGCGCATTTTTGGGAGGCGTATCAGTTAATTACCACACTAATTTTTTACCCGGAAAAAATAATATGGTGGTTGTTGAAGCAGATGAATTTGACCGCTCATTTTTAAAACTGCATCCGGATATCGCCGTGATAACCTCTGTGGATGCCGACCATCTTGACGTTTATCATACAAAAGAAGAGTTGCAAAAATCTTACCTACAATTCTCGAAACTCGTAAAACCAAACGGAACACTTGTAGTAAAAAACAATTTACCGATTAATTCAAAATTAAATATCAGTAATAAAATTATTTACGATACGGATTCAACTGATGTTGATGCGTATTCTTCCAACCTTAATTTGCGGGACGACTGTTTTGTGTTTGATTATTCGGGAAAACTGGGAAGCATAAAGAATATTTTGTTAGGCGTTCCGGGCAAGCATAATGTAGAAAACGCCGTGGCAGCCATTTCAGTGGCTTTGCTGGCAAAAGTTGAAAAAGAAAAAATTAAAAAAGCGCTATCTGATTTTAAAGGAGTGAAACGCCGGTTTGAATATATTGTGAGAACCGGTAAACATATTTTTATTGACGACTATGCACATCATCCCCAGGAGATTGAATCGTTTTTATCGGCAGTGAAAGAAATTTATCCGAAGAAAAAACTCACCTGTGTTTTTCAGCCGCACCTGTATACACGCACAAGAGATTTTGCCAATGATTTTGCAAAAAGTTTATCACTGTGTGATGAGTTAGTATTGTTGCCCATTTACCCCGCCCGGGAGAAACCAATTAAAGGTGTGAATTCTGAAATGATATTGAATAAAGTTGATTTAAAAAATAAAAGAGTAAGCTCAAAAGATGAGTTACTGAAAATTATTAAAGATGAAAAACCGGAGCTGGTGGCTACAGTGGGTGCGGGTGATATTGACCAATTAGTGGAACCGATAAGAAAAATTTTAAGCTGATGGCAAGCATCAAAGGAAATATAAAAGGAATTGGTAAGGCATTGACATATTTAGCAGCGGGTATTCTTTTTATTGTGATAATGGGTGCGGCAATACATCATGAGAATACCCAAGCCATAACAGGGTTTGAAGTGAATACCGGCAATAAGGGTGGAAATAATTTTGTGGATGACAATGATGTATATACTATCCTAAAAAATTCAGAGTATACAAGTAGTATCGGGGCGCCTGTGCAGAATGCAGGACTGGAGAGGCTTTCAGCTATATTAGATAACAACCCCTATATCAAAAGAGCCGATGTATATGTGGGCGCCGACGGGAAAGTGATAGTTAAGATACATCAACGCATTGCCATTTTGAGAGTTATTAACAATGCCGGTGTGAGTTTTTATCTCGATGAAGATGGGGATAAGATGCCGGCATCCGATAAATTTACACCACGTGTGGAAGTGGCTACCGGCTTGATTTTCAATAAAGGCAATCCTAATGATACCAGCGATGGTGTTCTATTGGGTGAGTTGTATTTTTTAGTGAAAAAAATCGGGGCGAATGCGTTTATGAATGCTTTGGTGCAACAGATATATGTGGATGAAAATCGTGAATTGGAATTGATTCCCACAGTGGGAAATTTTTCAATTCTTATCGGGGATACGGACAGGCTGGATGATAAATTTGCCAACCTGCAATCTGTTTACAAAGACCATCCCGATGATTTTCCGTGGAATGCATACACTATGTTAAATCTGAAATACGCGCACCAGGCAGTGGGAATTAAAAGTGCAGCTGGCACGGTTACCATTCCTACCACAACTAATGAAAGCAAAGAGAAGACAATGCCTAAACTGAGCGAGAAACAAATGGCAAAAACAAAGTCAGATTCGGTACAGGTTAGAAAAACTGAAAAGAAAAAAGCGGAAAAACCGGAAAAAAAAGAGAAGAAGAAAAAGCATAAAAAAGATTCACAATAGAATAAATATAAGTTATGAAAAACCAGGATTATATTGTAGGACTTGATATTGGAACTACAAAAATTTGCGCTATTGTAGGGCGCAAAAATGAACATGGCAAGATTGAGATATTGGGGATTGGCAAAGCGGATTCATTTGGCGTTAATCGTGGCGTGGTTGCCAATATTGAAAAAACGGTTGATGCTATTAAGAAAGCAGTTGCCGAAGCGGAAAAAAATTCCGGTGTTCAAATAAAAAATGTTTATGTAGGTATAGCAGGACAGCACATTCGCAGTTTACAGCATCGCGGAATTATTACACGCGACAATGCTGATGACGAAATAAGCAAGGCAGATATTAAGCGCCTGATAAACGATATGCACAAGCTGGTAGTAAACCCGGGCGATAAAATAATTCATGTGTTGCCGCAGGAATTTATAGTGGATAATGAGCCGGGAATTAAAGACCCTGTGGGTATGTCGGGCATCAGGCTTGAAGCGAATTTTCATATCATCACCGGGCAACAAGCTGCTGCAAATAATATTTATAAATGTGTTCAGCGCGCGGGTTTAGAAGTGGTGGATATGATTCTGGAACCGATTGCCTCATCAGCCGCAGTGTTGAGCGAGGAGGAAAAAGAAGCCGGTGTTGCCTTGGTGGATATTGGCGGCGGTACTACTGACATTGCTATTTTCCAGGACAGTATCATCCGTCATACTTATGTGATTCCATTTGGCGGAAACAGCATTACGGATGATATTAAAGAGGGCTGCCTTATCATGCGCGACCAGGCGGAGAAAGTGAAAACGATGTTCGGTTGCGCCATTGAGGATGAATCTCAGGAGAACCAGGTAATAACTATTAAAGGATTACGCGGGCGCGAGCCGAAGGAAATTTCGTTGCGCAATTTGTCGCGCGTTATCCAGGCACGAATGGCGGAAATTCTTGAGTATGTGGATTCGGAAATTAACCGCTCCGATTTCAGGAAGAAATTAATTGCGGGTGTTGTTATAACCGGCGGCGGCGCCAATCTTAAACATTTACGCCAGTTAGTGGAATTGCAAACGGGAATGGATGCGCGCATCGGGTTGCCTACCGAGCATCTTGCGCCTTCAAAGCTTGATTTATTGAGTCACCCTATGTATTCAACGGGTGTTGGGCTTATCATTAAAGGATATGAAGAGTATGAAAATAGAAAAATTGAGCAGAGAAAGGAACCCATAGTTGAATCTGCAGAGCCGGAAGAAAAAACAGAAGAGTCTCGCCAGAACTGGTTTTCATCACTTTTTGAAAAGGGGAAAAACTGGTTCAAGGATGAAGATAACGATGATTTTAAAACCTATTAAACTTAATAATAAAAATTTACTATATGTCAATTCAATTTGATCTTCCTAAAGAACAATCGTCCATCATCAAGGTAATTGGTGTTGGCGGCGGCGGCAGCAATGCGGTGAACCACATGTATAAGCAGGGCATTGCCGGTGTTGACTTTATAATATGCAATACCGATGCCCAGGCGCTCGATTTAAGCACCGTGCCTAATAAGGTGCAGTTAGGTGTAACACTTACGGAGGGACGAGGTGCCGGTATGAATCCTGAGATGGGGAAACAATCCACCTTAGAATCTTTGGATAAGATAAAAGTGTTGCTTGAAAAAAATACAAAAATGCTATTCATTACTGCAGGAATGGGCAAGGGCACAGGCACAGGCGGTGCGCCGGTTATTGCGGCGCTGGCGAGGGAAATGGGAATACTTACCGTGGGTTTGGTGACTACGCCTTTTTCCTATGAGGGACCCAAGCGTTTTCAGCAGGCAATGGAAGGTATCAGCGAGATAAAGAAATATGTGGATACTATTTTAGTGGTTTCAAATGATAAGCTGCGCGAAATTTATGGCAACCTGAAATTATCGGAAGCATTTTTCAATGCCGATTCTATTTTAACGAATGCGGCAAAAAGTATTGCCGAAATAATTACACTGCCGGGCAGAGTGAACGTGGATTTTGAGGATGTGAAAACCGTTATGCAAAACAGCGGCGTAGCTATAATGGGCACTGCCGCCTGTGAAGGCGAACAGCGCGCGTTAAATGCCGTTGAGCAGGCGCTAACCTCTCCTTTGCTAATGGATAACGATATTAAGGGAGCGAAAAATATTCTTGTGAATATTACCAGTGGAACGAATGAGTTATCGGTAGATGAATTAACGGAGATTAACGAATACATACAACGTGAAGCCGGTGAAGAAACCAACATTATACTTGGCATTTGCAATGCTGAAGAACTCGGTGAAAAGCTTAGTATAACTATTATCGCAACAGGTTTTCAATCTAAGCCGCTTATACGCAAGAATGCAAAAATTGTTGAGACTATTGAACCACCAAAGCAGGTAGTAAAACAAGAACCGGAGGTTAAAGTAACACCACGCACAAAATCAGCAAAAACGCATCATGTGGAGAAAGAAATTCCTGCGGCTCAGATGCCTTTTGAGTTTGTACTGACCACTAAAGATGAAAAAGCTGCCGTTACCGATAATAATATTACACCTAACGTTGGCGATGATGTAATGAAACTGGTAGAAAAGCCCGAGGGAACGGTTACTGCCGACCAGGCAACATCCCAATTGCATAAAGAGCGGATCAGCAAATTAAAAGATTTGAGTTTTAAACTGAACAACCAGTCGTCTGTGGCTGAACTTGAACGGCAGCCGGCATTTATCCGCAGAAATATTCCGCTTAAAGATATTCCGCATTCATCGGAGTCGGAGCGCTCGGCTTATTACCTCAGTGATAGTGATAATCCGGATAAACCCGCTGAAATAAAAAAGAACAATTCCTTTTTGCACGGGCAGGATAAGGTAGATTAGTAGTGTATAGCCTCAATACATTGAAAAGTTAAAACTCAAAGGTCAAAAGTCAAAAGTTTGGGGTGAGTTCGCAGGTTAAGGTTAAAGAAGTTAAGAATGAGAAGAAATTAATTTATCCTTGACACCAATTGAGCCTTGTCAATTATAACTTAAATAAAATCAATTAGTTATAAAAGGCTATCCTTGACAAACAAAAACGAAACCGATTAGTAACTGCTCCTATTTTTTCAAAGGAATTACTCTATTATTACAACTTTACCCGCTAATGGCAGCATGCCATTGCCAGAAACTTTATAAAAATACATTCCCGCAGGCAGGTTGTTTCTTTGGATGATGAGATTTTTTGCGCCGCTTGAAATTGTATAGTTCTCAACTTCCCTACCTGTTAAATCGTAAAGGGTTAATTGGGTGTTGTTAGTTATGGGCTGAGAAAATTGGAGGGTGGTTTGTTGTGAAAATGGGTTAGGATAAATGCTTAATTGGTTATTGGTAATAGTTAATAGTTTAACTGTTGTTGCTGTACTATCCAGTGTCCATCGTGCAATCCCTGGTGTGTGGAGCCTTTCTTCTATCGCCATATTAAAGTCACCTCCTACATATAATGAACCATTCCATACTACCATAGAATTGATAAATCCTACAACACCAGAATCAACCGTACTAACTGAATCACCATTATACTTATATGGGACTTGATTATTATAATTTCCTGAAACGAATAGGTAGCCATCGAATAATGTCATAGCAATATTAGATGGAGATTGCATTACTGCAGTATATGTATCACTAAATACAGTATCCCAATTTGTTCCATTCCAAGCTGCTATTCCAGATGTTGTATATATTGAATTTACAGAATCAAAATCGCCTGCCACATATAGGTTATTTTTATATACACCTAACGAACCATTAAATGCACTAATCCCGTAATTAGCTAAATTAACACCTAAAGATTTCCATTTGCTTCCATCATAGGCAGCTATACTTGAAGCGGCGACACTTCCAGCAGAATCAAATATACCCGCAGCTATCAGTTCCCCATTGTATTCCGTCATAGAATAAACTCCAACACAGCAATCATACCAACTAAAGCCTTTGTCAACTGAAAGCCACTTTGTTCCATTCCACTTTGCAATACAATTAAGCACCGTGTTCCCGCTCTTGAAAAATTCTCCACTTGCGTAAAGGGTATCATTATAAATGTAAAAACAATACGCAGACTGCATCAAAACCAGGCAGGAATATTAGCGTATCACCATCATATTCTCCAATGTGACCGTTAGAAAAACCGATTATAAGATTCCCATGGTACATAATTAAAGCATAAACTTCAATGCCTGAATCTATGGTTGCTGTGTTCTCCCATTTAATGCCATCCCATTTTGCAAGAGCGTTCTGCTGCACCGAACCTGCTGTATCAAAAGCCCCTCCTGCATACAACACATTGTTAACTGTATCGGCACATAATGCTAATACTCCAAAAGGACGAGGGGTTATGCCACTACCTAAATTACTCCAAGTGCCTTGCGCCCAACAATTAACACTCCACAGAAGAATAAAAAATAAGATAATTTTTTTCATGGGTCTTATTTACCTCACCCCGTCCCCCTCTCCATCCAAAAATGGAGAGGGGTGACTGAAACCCGAGGTTAGAATTTTTTATAAAGATAATTTTAAAACATGCTAATTAAAATCAAAGTTAAGAGATTAAATAATTTGATGGGTGGAGTTGGGACAGAAAGTTTACTCACCCACACCCTCCTGTAAAAATAGAGAGCGGTTCGCTTGGAATTATTATCATGAGAACGATAATTGTATTATTAGTAATACCAATTAGATTTTAAAAATTGTCCGCTAAAAACTTCAGGAGATTGCTTCGCTTCGCTCGCAATGACGGTGCTTAAAGAGGTATTTTCCGTCCCGCCTTTGGCGGGACGACAGTCCTACACCGAGCGCCGTCATTGCGAGGGAGCTTTTTCAGCGACCGAAGCAATCTCATGAATAGATTAAGATTATTTTGCACCCAAAGACAGGTATATAGATGCTTTGGACAATCTTCAACATCTAATTAGTATAATTTTTTAATACTATAAATTCTCAAACTATTAACCTTAAAACTTTTTGATTAAAAATTAAACGTTACATCCTGTTTAATATCGGGGTGTAAGCTAACTGCCACAGGGCAGGTTAAAGCTGTGTTTTTAAGAATTGTTTTCTCCTTTTCAATATAATTATTTTTCGGAAAATCAATCGCTACTTTAATTTCTGAAATTCTTCGGGGATTAGCCGCCATTATTTTTTGAACAGAGGCTTTTGTGCCATCCATATTTATATTATATGTGTTGGCGGCTATGCCCATGGTGGTAAGCATACAGGTTGCCAATGAAGTGGCAGTAAGGTCTGTGGGGGAAAATGCCTCGCCTTTTCCGTGGTTATCGGTTGGCGCATCGGTAATAATTTTGGTTCCCGATTGTAAATGTTTAGCTTCTGTGCGTAAACTGCCAGTATAGATTATTTCACTTGTCATATAACATATTATTGTGTAAATTTAAACTCTTTTTAAGGGAAAAAAGTTGTAATATTGTCGCATGAAAAGTACATTTTTCATAACAGGCTGCTTTGTTTTATTTTTCACCGGTTTGGCAGAAGCGCAACAGCAACCTCTGTCTTCCAGCGATATAGCAAAAGGTATAATTTATTATAAGGATTATAGTGTAGGTTTAAAATTATCTACAAACGGATTTGGCGCTTTTGCCAATATAAGTCACAGAATTAATTTATATAAAACAAAATTCTGGCAGTTTGAAATAAACAATGTTACCAACCCTAAACAACTCACTCAACAGTCGCAATACAGCGGTTCTTATGGATTTGAATCTCCCAAGTCATTCGTATATGGAAAGCAAAATAATTTTTATACCGTAAATGTATCCATTGGCATGAAACGCCTTATTGCCGAAAAAGCAGTTAAAAGCGGGGTAGAACTTTCACTGAAATACATGGGTGGAGTTTCACTGGGTATTGTTAAGCCGTATTATCTCGACCTGATATATACAACCGATAATGCTACTATAGCATATATTCAGCCACAGTCCTATTCCCAGGCCGGCGCACTGTTTCTCAATGAGAATTATATTTACGGAGCATCGGGTTTTACTTATGGGTTGAATGAAATCAGCCTGTTACCGGGCGTACATTTTAAAGCAGGTCTTAATTTCGACTGGGCGACTTATGACGATAATATTAAGGCGCTGGAAGTCGGTATAACCTGTGATGCGTATTATAAAAAGGTGCCGATTATGGCTGACAATGATTTCAACCAGCTAATCATTCCGGCTTTATATGTTTCTGTTGAAATAGGTAAGAAAAGGTAATTTTTTAATGATAGAAATTTCTGAAAACCCGGTTTTAGAACCGCGCCGCAAAAAGCCGGAATGGTTGAGGGTTAAACTCCCCATTGGTGAAAACTATAAGCACGTTCGCGGTTTAGTGGATACCTATAAGCTTCACACCATTTGCGAAAGCGGCAATTGCCCTAATATGGGCGAGTGCTGGGGCGCAGGAACAGCCACTTTTATGATTCTGGGAAATGTGTGCACGCGCTCCTGCGGTTTTTGTGCCGTGCTCACCGGGCTGCCGACAGAATTGGATTGGGATGAACCACAGCGCGTAGCCGAAGCCGTGCGATTGATGCAGGTTAAGCATTGTGTAATTACGTCGGTGAACAGGGATGAATTAAAAGACGGCGGGGCAAAGATTTGGGCGGCAACCGTAAAAGCCATTCGCGAATTTTCACCCGGTACAACTATAGAAACTTTGATTCCCGATTTTAAGGGAAATACCGGAAGTATTGATTTAATAACAGAGGCGGCACCTGATGTGGTTTCACATAACGTAGAAACGATAAAACGCATGTATAGCTGGGTACGCCCGCAGGCGAAATACGAGCGCAGCCTTGAAGTGATACGCCGGTTAAAAAACGGCGGAATGCGCACCAAGTCGGGCATTATGGCGGGATTAGGTGAGACGCAGGAGGAAGTTTACGATGTAATGGACGACCTGCTCGAAGCCGGGTGCGAGGTGTTAACCATCGGGCAATATTTACAGCCTACTCCTCTTCATCTGCCGGTTATAGAATTTATTCATCCTGATATATTTAAAAAATATGAAACTATTGGTTTAAAAAAAGGTTTTAATATGGTAGAGAGCGGACCATTGGTGCGTTCTTCCTATCATTCGGAAAAACATGTGAGGGCAATGTAGTAAAAAAAAATTAATATGTAACCTGATTATATAGTCACTTTTTAAAACTTAACCCGTATGAAAAAAGTATTACTATTTGCAATTTCTCTGATTGTAATTGCAACACCACTATTGTTCTCAATTAAGAGACAACCTGTTACTAACAGGGCACGACTGGAAAGAGAATCCAAGAGCGATGCAGATGCATTGGGCATGATAAACTATTTTAATAAAATTAATGGCGATCCCAAAACGGGAACTATTAATTTATCTTACTATTATGCTGCTATGCAGCAAGCTCAAAATACAATTAGTGCAAGGGCGGGCAGCGGCAATACCCTTGAATGGCAATTTATGGGTCCCGATAATATAGGGGGACGCACACGCGCTATTTTATTTGATAAGAACAATCCTTCTAAAGTTTTTGCCGCCGGGGTATCCGGTGGTTTATGGATTTCAAATGACACGGGTCAAACATGGGACGAATGGAGCGGCTCCGACCATCTGCCAAATATGTGCATTGTATCAATATGCCAGGATGACTCGGGTTTTATTTATTTCGGAACCGGCGAAGGATTATATACCGCTACCGATGCCTATAATGTATATGACGGCATTTTTGGGGGCGGTTTTCCCGGCGATGGCGTTTGGAAATCAAAAGACGACGGAAACACATTTACCCAATTGGCAAGCACGGTACCTTCTGCACAATATATATCTTCCGCATGGGCGGCTGTTAACCGTTTAGCAGCTAACCCCCATTCGCCCGATTCTATTATTGCCGCCACCGAAGGCGGTCTTATGGTGTCGGATAGCGGCGGAAATAATAAATGGCATTTAGCAAATGGGACACCCCCCATAGCTGCACTTGATGTTAAATACAGCGCCGACGGTAAACACGTGTTTGCCGGATTCGCTTCCCATCTTTATGTTTCTAATAATGGAGGTCAATCTTTTACGCAGGTAACTGGTGCTAACGGGTTTCCGAGTCCTCAACCTGGCAAACCCTTTGGAAGGGTAGAGGTTGCCGTTAGTCCCACCAATTCTAATTTCGCTTATGCCGCAATAGCGGCATCGGAACAATATCCTTCAGACGGTTCACTTGAATATGTTATTCAAACTACCAATGGGGGAAACACATGGTCAATCATAGGAACAGGAACCGGATTTGTTAGTGATTATGAATTAAATGGTTTTGATCCCACAGGCAGCCAGGGTAATTATGATTTAGTTATGGCTGTTAGCCCGCTGGATAGTGAGATGGTTTTTTTGGGGGGAATAACTTTATGGCGATATACACCCGTTACTCTCTGGGAGCAAATAAGTGATTATAGCGCTTTTGAATATAATAATGATACCCACTGTGACATGCACGCTCTTGTTTTTGACCCAAGTAATAGCTCGCGGTTATTAATCGGCAGCGACGGCGGCGTCACTCAAACTTTAAATCCTTACGATAATACTCCTGTCGGGGTTCTTTACAGTTCTTTAAACAGAAGGTATAATGTTACCCAATTTTATTCTATGTCTGCCGATAGTTTTGGTTATCTTTTAGGAGGTACCCAGGATAACGGCAGTCAGCTTATTAACTGGAAGGGGAATTTAATAGCGTTCCCCCCGTATCATTGGGTTAGTGATACCTCATCAAATATAGTTGTAGGAGGAGACGGGTGCTGCACCGCTATTGCGCTCTCAAACAATAAGGCTTATTTTTGTGAAACCCCTAATGGCGCCGGCTTAGTAAGGTCGTCTAATGCGGGAACTACTTTTGCGCCTTTTTTCGATTCCCCTATAGATACTGCTGTTGGAATAATATTAACCTCTGCTTCAGTTGGGGGTCAATTTTATACCCCGTTTTCTCTTTGGGAGAATATAGATAGTTTTGCTTACGACCATGCCAAAAACAGGCCGGTGCAGTCATTATTTGCTTACGGATTAAACAGCGGCGAGGTGTGGGTTACTCCCGGAGCGCTTAGTTTTGGGACTTCGCCTGAGTGGTTTCGGTTGCAGAATGTAACGGGCGATGTAACTGCTACAACATTCTCACGCGATGGTAAATATTTATATGTCGGCACTGATGCCGGTAATATTTATCGCTATTCGGGTTTTGATTTAGTCTTTAAAAAGAACGGCTTTGCATATCCATACGTTCATGATTCCATTGCTTATATATGGAATGCCGTAGATAGTGGTATAGTTTTAGATACTTCATCCTATACAGGTTTTACTCTGCCAACCCCCAGGACTATCTTATCCATAGCAACAGACCCTAACGATACCAACCATATTATAGTTACCTGTGGCAATTATAGCGGCACCGGTGTTTCGTATGTGGCTATATCTCATGATGCAGAAGTAACGAACGGATTTACTTTTACACCAAAACAGGGAAGCGGCATTAATGCTTTGCCTTATGCACCTGTGTATACATCCTGCATTTTGCGAGAGAACTCCCTTATTCTTGTGGGGACACCCATTGGCGTTTGGAGTTCCTCCGACGATGGCACTACATGGGCTCGTAATAATGACGGGCTTGCCAATGTTACCGTAATGTCTCTTAAAGAGCTGCCTTATTATGACACCTATGCTATTTATGCCGGCACTCATGGACGAGGCATGTGGGCTACCTACACGTTAACAGGTATTAATACTGTTAATAAGCCGACAACAATTAATAATTTAACGGTATTTCCTAACCCGTTATTAAACACCGGGCACATTCAATATACACTTGTCAAAGAGGGCAATGTTATCATTAACCTCTATGATATTAATGGCAAGTTAATAAAGATAATTGCCGATGAAAATATGATTGCAGGTCCTGTTGATATACAATTTAACGTTGCCGGTCTTGCAAACGGCACTTATATCATACAGGTTGTTGAAGGACAATACCGGGCTACCCGGAAATTAGTGGTATTGCATTGACAGGATAGTTTGTTTTTTAAGATAGAAGATAATAAGTCTCGCCCCAGTCAAAATAAATGGCTGGGGTGATTTTTGAATAAACTTTTTTATAGTGGTTTATCTGTTAGAAATTTATTTATCCCTATATTTTTAAAAATAGGGAACTATTGGGCTAAAAAAAGGTTTTGATGTGGTAGTGTATTTTTCCTATCATTCAAAAAACAGATTAAGCCACTATAAGTTTTTTGTAATAAAATCTGCTTAAACTTTATAAAAATAAAATAGTAACTTTACAAACTTAAATTTCACTTAACCATTATGAAAAAAATAGTAATATTTACAATTTCACTAATTGTAGCTGCTTCGCTTACGTTTTTTATTAATAAGAAACAGACGGTTACAAACAAAGAACAAGCCGGTATAGAATCCAAAGCCGATGCAGGTGCAAATGCTATGATAGAGTATTTCAATAAAATTATGGCTGACCCCGCTACAGGACAAATAGATTTGAATGCCTATTACAATGCAATGGCGCAGGCTAAGACGGCCATTTCATCAAGGGCAATCAACAGTGCTCCGCTGCAATGGCAGTTTGCGGGACCCGATAATATAGGCGGGCGCACACGCGCTATTCTATTTGATAGTAAGAATCCCGGAAGGGTTTTTGCCGCAGGCGTATCCGGAGGTTTATGGATTTCAAGTGATACTGGTCAAACATGGACTGAATGGTGGGGCTCAGATCAATTGGTTAACATGAACATTGTATCTCTTTGCCAGGATGTCGCCGGAAATGTTTATTTTGGAACAGGTGAAGGGTTATATGATAATTATGGCATATTCGGCGGAGGGTTTCCCGGCGATGGTATGTGGAAATCACCTGATACCGGAAAAATACAATTCATTCAATTTACACAATTAGCCAATACAGAACCTACACAAAAAAATGAACCGAGCCTTAATTGGTCGGAAGTTAATCGCATTGCTGCTAATCCCCACTCTCCCGATTCTATTATTGCAGCTATTAAAGGTGGGATTAGGGTATCCGGAGACGGTGGACAAACCTGGGCAGCGCCGACTGGTGTTCTAAGCGGCGGTTTCCAGGGAACGGATGTTAAATATAGCAGTGATGGTAAAATGGTATTTGCTGCTGTGGGAGGCTCTCTTTATTATTCTACTAATGGGGGGAGAACTTTTACAGATATAAGCGGAAAAGATGGTTTTCCATCTTCAGCCGGAATTATAAGAATTGAACTTGCAGTGAGCCCTCAAACGCCTGATTATGCCTATGCTGCTTTGGTTAGAAGTTCAGATGAATCAATAGCCTCTGTTGCGCAGACAACAAACGGCGGAAGGAGCTGGACTGTTATAGGAACAGGAACCGGTTATAGCGGAGACCCGTACTCAACTAATGGATTTGACCCAACAGGTGACCAGGGTGGCTATGACCTGGCTTTAACGGTTAGCCCGATAGATAGCAATACTATATTTTTGGGTGGAATAACATTGTGGAGATGGACTCTAAGTTCGGGATGGTTACAAATAAGTAACTATGGTATTGAAGAGTATAACACACAACTTCATTCAGATATACATGCTCTTGTTTTTGATCCTACCAGTAATGGCAACCGTTTGGTAATAGGTTGTGATGGCGGAGTTAACCAAACTTTAGATCCCTATAATGCAAACGCCAACGGTGTGCTGTATAGCACCCTGAACAGGAATTATAACGTTACCCAATTTTATTCTATGTCTGCCGATAGCCAGGGTCATCTTTTAGGAGGCACCCAGGATAATGGGAATGAATTTATTAATTTTCTGGGAAACACAATTCAGTCCGGTAACATAGTTGTTGGGGGGGACGGAGGTTGTACGCAAATTGCATTGTCTAATAACCAGGCCTTTTTTAGTCAAATTGCATTGGGTGCATTATTAAGGTCGTCAAATGGTGGTAATACGTTCGATGGTTATGCTGATTCTATCCTTAACGCCCAGATAGGTCAGGTAGTCGGTGCAGGGTTTTATACCCCGTTCAATTTATGGGAAAATGCAGATAGTATTGCCGTCGATAATAATGACACACCCAAAAGGGTGGTTCAGTCGTTAATGGCTGTAGGCATTGGCGGCGGCGAGGTGTGGGTAACACCGGATGCGCTTAACTTTTCAACTTCGCCTAACTGGTATCGTTTGCAAGATGCAACAGATGAAGGTACTATAACTGCTGTAAAATTTTCAGATGATGGTAAGTTTTTATATGTGGGTACATCAAACGGTTATCTTTATCGTTATACCGGTTTTGATTCAGTTTTTAAGAACAAGCATGGAAGGGACGAATGGTCATACCCCCAGGTGAATAATAAGACGGTTTGGACATGGAATGCTGCAGACAGCGGTATCAGTGTAGTCCAATCCTCTTATAGCGGTTTTAGTGCAGGTGGCAGGTCTATTTTAAGTATAGCAACTGACCCTAATAATCCCGATCATGTTATAGCTACATGTGGTAATTATGGTTATACCACGTATGTTGCCATATCAAATGATGCCACCCAAAATTCCGGATTTACTTTTACATCGGCACAGGGGAATGGCGCAACGGCTTTGCCAAGCGCACCTGTTTATTCATCATGTATTACACATGCTAATTCACTTATTCTTGTGGGAACACCGATGGGAGTTTGGAGTTCTTCGGATGATGGTAAAACCTGGGCTCCTAATAATTCCGGGCTTGCAAATGTTACTGTAATGTCTCTTAAAGAACATCCTTATTATATTGGTAATGGCTATGCTCTTTACGCAGGCACTCATGGGCGCGGTATGTTTGTCAGCTATACATTAGACCCCACCGGAATTAATACCGTTAAAAAAGGTCAAACGGTTAATAATTTAACCGTATTTCCTAACCCGCTGTCAAATAACGGGCATATTCAATATACACTTGCCCGGCAGGGACATGTTATAATTAACCTGTATGATATTGATGGCAAGCTGGTAAAGGTGATTGCCGATGAAAATATGATTGCCGGACCTGTTGATATTCAATTTAATGTTGGAGACCTTATAAGCGGCACCTATATAATGCAGGTGGTTGAAGGTCAATACCAGGCTACTCAGAAATTAGTAGTGTTGCGTTAGACGTAATATTCCGGTTTTTTAATAAAATACTCACCCCAATCTAAAGAAAATGATTGGGGTGATTTTATTTGGATATTCTACAATCATTTTGTATATTCGTATGTCTTTTAAAGGTAATCTCAATCGACTATGAGTAATAAGATACTTGTGAAAGTGGAGGTGCTGATTGAAAAGTTGAATGTCGTGTATGAAGGCATCACCAAAAGAGGTGGTGAGTTTACAGACATTGACAGGGAGCTTTTAATTTCGTATGCACGCGAACTATACGAAATTACACAGCGGCTTAAAGTATCGGTAGATAAAGTACCTCTTCCCGGTTTTCAGTTTTTTGATGAAGATCCCACTAAAGAAATAAAAAATATACCTGCCTCGCCATCACCCGGTGTCGAAAAAACGGAGGTTACCCCAACCGGAGCCGTAAAAAAAACTCTGAGTGAATTATATCATTCTGAAACGTTATCCATTAACGAAAAATTTAAAAGCCCGGCAAAAATTTTAAGCGATAGCGCTAATGAAGCACCGATAAAAAACCTGAAAACGTATATCAGTCTTAATAAACGGTTTATTTTTATCAGCAGGCTGTTTAATGATAATGCCACCGAGTATGATTACGCCATTGATATTTGCAATGCATCGCCTAATGAAGAAACGGCTTTTAAATACCTGAATGACAATTTCACTCAAAAATATAATTGGAAAAACGAAATTGAGCTTGTAAATGACCTGTGCAATTTTGTTCACAGGCGCTTTTTATAACTTATCCGTTCATGAGTTTTTTAAGGTAATAAAGTATTTTTTCAGTTCCTCCGCCGTTATCAGCCACAAATTTTTTATTGCTATCAGATACTTTTTTATAGTTAATGTCATTACTATTTTTCACTGAATCGAATGAAGTAGCGAGGTTATTAGAGTTGTTAATACAAAAAGCGCCTCCCGATTCTAAGAGGTTTTTCGCTTCATTGAATTTTTTCCAATTAGGACCAAAGAAAACCGGCAAGCCATATACTGCCGGTTCCAGGATGTTATGAATGCCATTGCCAAACCCACCGCCCACGTAAGCCCATTTACCAAACCGGTATAGGCGGGAAAGAAGACCTATGCTGTCAATAATAAGAACCTGTGAATTTTCATTCATTGCTGCGCTGTTACTATAAAGAACAGCGTTATTAAATTGATGGAGTAAAAGGTCAATGTGTTTTTTACTGATTTCATGTGGAGCAATAACTAGTTTTATTTTGTCAGGTAGAAGAGAGGTACTAAAAAAATCAGCAAGAATTTTTTCGTCTTCATGCCAGGTGCTGCCGGCGATGAACACGTTTGCATTTTTGCAAAACAGTTCTAAGGTTGGCAGAGATATTTGTTGTTGCGCTATTGCTAATACCCTGTCGAAACGGGTATCAGGTGCAATTTGAGCATTTGTAATTCCAATGGAGGTTAGCAATTGTAACGATGATTCATCCTGAACAAATAGTTGCTTGTAGAGGTGAAGTATGGCGCTGAATGGGTTTCCAATGGGAGTAAAGAAAAATTGATTTCTTCTAAAAATGCCCGAAATAAGAACAGACGGGTATATTTTTTTTATTCAGGGTGTATAAATAATGCCACCAGAATTCATATTTAACAAAAACGGCGAGCTTAGGATTTATAAGTTTGATAAAGCGGCTGGCATTTTTTTTACTGTCATAAGGCAAATAAAAGATGTAATCGGCTTTATCATAATTTTTCTGAACCTCATATCCGGAAGGAGAAAAAAAGGTGAGTATGATTTTATGTTTGGGAAAGCTGTCACGGTAACGTTCGAGCATAGGACGGCATTGTTCAAACTCGCCTAATGAAGCGCAATGGAACCAAACGTTTTCAGATGTATTATCCACGGTATTTTTTATGTGGAGAAAAATACCTTTCCTGCCTTCAATCCATTTGCGTGCTTTGGGATTAAACAGGGAGGCAAGACGAATAGCAGTTACATAACAAAAAATTATGCCGTCATAAATGAGCGTATACAAAACGTTCATCGTCAATAAGTATAAACCATTTTCGACACGTCGGTGTAAAACGGCAATATGAAGCCGACTTTTATGCCAATCAATATGTCAATATGCAATGAATTGTCTGGTCCCATAGTATCAAAGTTATAAGTTCTTCGGTTTTTGGTAAACCCTTCAAACCCTTCAATACATATGTTAAAATTACCGAGGTTATGTCTGCCCAAATGCTGGTAACCGATAGATTGAGTGAGGCAGGGACCATTGGTAAGATGGTCGTATCCTTTTAAATAATCGCCTGTCAGTTCGGGAATATCATTATTAATTACAAGAATCCTTATTTTATGCTGTAAAAAACCGGCGCCTGCCAAAATTACAAGTCCCGAATTTTTATTAGAACCAAACATGGGAAATACTTTGCCGATACGCGCTGTAAAATTGTAGCCGCGTTCATATAGCGCCACGTTAGAATAAACACCGCTTTCTCCTAATATGCCCCCGGATGTATTTGAAATATATTTAAAAAGAGAATCTTTTATATCAGTGCCGAAAAAGTAGTTGCCGTCAATTCCAAACAATATATTATGGCGCATCTTAAAATAAAAAGAACCGCCGATAGCTAAATCCCAACTGAACTCCTGAGCCATACTGGCTGCGGGTAACTGCCCGGTGAATTCCGGGGTAAGCATTTTACAGTTTATAACAGTGTCTTTCCATGCGCCCTGTGCGCAGATATTAGAAGAAATAGTGATAATTGTGCACAAAAGCACCCACACTTTGATTATACCTGTTATACGGGGCATAGTGTTTTTTTCATCCTTACAAAAATAAGGCATTTAGTTCATTCCTGCTGCCTTTGAGTGTGGAAATACCGTATATTTGCAGCGCTTTAAAAAGAATATTGATGCGTAATATAGAGATGGTTGACCTGAAAACCCAGTACCAGGCAATCAAGCCGGAAATTGACAAGGCATTGCAGGAGGTGATTGATAGTGTGCGGTTTATAAACGGGAAAATAGTGGGTGAGTTTGCTGCCAACCTTGCCAATTATTTGCAGGTTAAGCATGTAATACCCTGCGCCAATGGTACCGACGCTTTGCAAATTGCCCTGATGGGGCTTGACCTTCAACCCGGCGATGAAGTGATTACGCCTTCCTTTACTTATATAGCCACCGTTGAAGTGATTGCCCTTTTAAAATTGCGCCCTGTTTTTGTTGAGGTGGATGAGAAAACGTTTACTATAGACCCCGCTCAACTTGAAAAAGCTATCACACCTAAAACCAAATGTATAATGCCGGTGCATCTTTATGGGCAAACGGCTGATATGCAACCTATTCTTGACATAGCAAAAAAACATAACATACCAATAGTTGAAGATAATGCCCAGGCAATTGGCGCTGAATATTATTTTGCTGACGGTAGAAAAGTAAAAACCGGTTCAATGGGTTTGGCAGGAGGGTTTTCGTTTTTCCCTTCTAAAAATCTTGGGGCTTATGGTGATGGCGGTGCTATTAGCACCAATGATGACACCTATGCTGCAAAATTAAAAATGCTGGTGAATCATGGGCAAAGCAAGCAATATTATCATGACTCAATAGGGGTTAACTCGCGCCTCGATTCGATACAGGCGGCTATTCTTAATGTAAAGCTGAAATTTCTTGATAATTATATAGAAGCGCGCAGAAAAGCTGCCGCTTATTATAATAAAGCATTTCAAAAATCGCCGGTTATTACCGTGCCGTTTGAAGCGAAGTATGGCAAGCATGTTTATCATCAATATACCATTAAAGTTACGCATAGCAGGAATGAATTGCAGAAGCATCTTGCCTCTAAACAAATTCCTTCAATGATTTATTATCCCGTTCCTGCTCATCTTCAGAAAGCCTATTCTTATTACGGGTTTGCAAAAGGCGATTTTCCGGTTACGGAAAAATTATGCGAACAGGTTATTTCTTTACCCATGCACACGGAGCTTGATGAAGAGCAACTCAATTATATTATTGGGAATGTTTTAAACTTTTACAACTAAAATAGTTTTATACTGACATGAATATTGCAGTTATTGGTTCGGGGTATGTTGGATTAGTTACAGGAACTTGTTTTGCAGATACCGGCAACCATGTAATTTGTGTTGATAATAATATAGAGAAAGTAAACGCGCTTAAAAACGGCAAGCTTACCATTTATGAGCCCGACCTTGATGTTATTTTTGAGCGCAATGTAAAACAACAGCGTCTTACGTTCACAACTAATCTTGCTGAAGCGGTTGCCAAAAGCCAGTTGATTTTTCTCGCTCTTCCTACACCACCCAATGAAGATGGTACTGCAGATCTTACCCATGTGTTGCAGGTGGCTAAAGAAATAGGGAAATTGCTTATAGACTATAGAGTGATTATTAATAAAAGCACAGTGCCCGTTGGAACAGCAGAAAAAGTTAAAGAAACTATCAATGCAAATTATAAAGGCGAGTTTGATGTGGTTTCCAATCCTGAGTTTTTGCGCGAGGGATTAGCGGTAGAAGATTTTAATAAACCCGACCGTGTAATTGTGGGCACGAGTTCTGAACGCGCAAAAAAATTGATGGAGCGGCTTTATGAGTCTTTTGTAAGACAGGGTAATCCTATTCTTTTTATGGATGAACGCTCCGCAGAATTAACCAAATATGCCGCAAACTCTTATTTGGCCATGCGCATTAGCTTTATGAATGAGATAGCCAATTTATCTGAAAAGCTTGGTGCCAATGTGGATGAAGTGAGAAGAGGTATTAGCAGCGATTCGCGCATAGGCAAGCGTTTTTTATTTCCGGGTATCGGCTACGGCGGCAGTTGTTTTCCGAAAGATGTGCTGGCGCTAAGTAAGATGGGCGCTCCATATAATTATTCTTTTAAAATACTGAATGCGGTATTAGAGGTAAATGCTTTTCAGCGTAAAGCATTTCTGGAAAAAATTACTGCATATTTCGGTAATGATTTAAAAGGGAAATCAATTGCTGTTTGGGGATTGGCGTTTAAGCCCAATACCGATGATATACGTGAGGCGCCTGCTATTTACGTAATAGAAGACCTGCTTGCAAAGGGCTGCACTGTTTCTGCTTATGACCCTGAAGCAATGGAGAATACGAAAGAAAATCTTCGGCAATAAAATAAGATTTGCTGAAAATGAATATGATGTTTTGCGCGATGCCGATGCATTATTGATAATTACCGAATGGGGAATTTTCAGAACACCCGATTTTGAGAGGATGTCGCAGTTAATGCGGCGCAAAACCATATTTGATGGCAGAAATCTTTATAACCTGCAATTAATGAAAACCATAGGTTTTTATTATAACAGCACCGGAAGGGAAACCATTGAAGAAAAATTTGTTTACTGATGCAAAAAACCATTCTCATAACAGGGGCTGCCGGTTTTATCGGGTCGCATTTATGCGACAGGTTTATGTCTGAAGATTTCAAGGTGATTGGCATGGATAACCTTATTACCGGCGACCTTAAAAATATTGAGCATCTTTTTCTGTTAAAAAACTTTGAATTTTATCATTGCGATGTTTCAAAGTTTGTGCATGTGCCGGGTAATTTGGATTATATCTTACATTTTGCATCGCCAGCCAGCCCGGTTGATTATCTTAAAAATGCCAATACAAACTCTTAAGGTTGGTTCTCTTGGAACTCACAACCTGCTTGGCTTGGCGCTGGCAAAGAAAGCACGCATCCTTGTTGCCTCGACTTCAGAAGTGTACGGCGACCCACTGGTTCATCCGCAAACAGAAGAATATTGGGGTAATGTTAATCCCGTGGGACCACGTGGAGTATATGACGAGGCAAAACGTTTCCAAGAGGCGATGACCATGGCGTATCATAATGCCCATAATGTAGATACAAGAATTGTGAGAATATTTAATACCTACGGACCGCGAATGCGACTAAAGGACGGGCGCGTGTTGCCTAATTTCTTTTACCAGGCAATTGCGGGTGAAGACCTCACCGTATATGGCGATGGCTCTCAAACACGATCGTTTTGTTATGTGAGCGATTTGGTGGAAGGTATATACAGATTGCTGTTTTCAGAGTATATTTACCCGGTAAATATTGGCAATCCTGTAGAAATTTCCATTCTTGATTTTGGAGAAGAGATTATTAAATTAACCGGAACTAAACAAAAATTAATATTTAAGCCATTGCCGGTTGATGATCCAAAACAACGCCAGCCCGACATTTCTAAAGCCAGGAAGCTGCTTGGCTGGGAACCTAAAGTGTCGCGGCAGGAAGGACTGAAAATTACATACGATTATTTTAAGGCGATGATTTTAACTAAAGAAAAAGTATAAGTTATAATGGAGTATTTTGCTCATCCTACGGCAATAATTGATGAAGGCTCTAAGATCGGCAAGGGCACTAAGATCTGGCATTTTTCTCATGTTATGCCCGGTTGTGTTATTGGCGAAAATTGCAACATCGGGCAAAACGTAGTTGTCAGCCCCGATGTGGTTTTGGGTAATAATGTTAAGGTGCAGAATAATATTTCAATATACACCGGTGTGGTATGCGAAGATGATGTTTTTTTGGGACCGTCAATGGTTTTCACCAATATCACTAATCCGCGAAGCGCTATCATCCGCAAGCACCAATATGCTAAAACACTTGTAAAAAAAGGAGCAAGTATTGGCGCTAATTCCACCATTGTTTGCGGGCACACTATCGGCGAATATGCATTTATAGGCGCGGGCGCCGTGGTAACTAAAGATGTAAAACCTTATGCGCTTATTGTGGGCAACCCCGGTAGGCAGGTGGGTTGGATGAGTGAATACGGGCATCGTTTGCAGTTTGACGATAAGGGAATTGCTATTTGTCCTGAAAGTAATGAGAGGTATCAATTAATAAACGGACACGTTAAAAAGATAAGTTAACATGGTTGAACAACTGCTGAAGAAAGAAAAAAAGCTTGCCATAATCGGTTTGGGTTATGTGGGGTTGCCTATTGCGCTTGAATTTGCCAAACACATTTCAGTTATTGGGTTTGATATAAATAAAGCCCGCATCGAACAAATGCGCAAAAATATTGACCCAAGCAATGAACTGGAAGCTTCGGATTTTGCAAATGCCGACATATTTTTTACCAGCGATTATAACGACCTTAAAAAGGCATCGTTTTTTATCGTGGCGGTTCCCACGCCTGTTGACGATCATAATGTTCCCGATTTGGTACCCGTTCTTTCGGCTGCGGAAACGGTAGGTAAAGTTATTAAGAAGGGCGACTATGTTGTGTTTGAATCTACGGTATATCCCGGTTGCACTGGAAGAAGATTGTGTTCCGGTAATAGAAAAACTTTCAGGGTTAAAATATAAGGTTGATTTTAAAGTAGGGTATTCGCCTGAGCGCATTAATCCCGGGGATAAAAAACATACCTTACCTAATATTATGAAAGTTGTTTCGGGCTGCGATGCAGAGTCAGCCGATATTATAGCGCGTATTTACCAAGTTGTAGTTAAGGCAGGGGTGTTTAAGGCATCCTCAATAAAAGTGGCGGAAGCGGCTAAGATTATAGAAAACACGCAACGCGATGTGAACATTGCCTTGATGAATGAATTGTCGAAGATATTTGACAGGATGAACATCAATACCTACGAAGTGCTTGAAGCGGCGGCAACAAAATGGAATTTTCTTCCGTTTCACCCGGGGCTGGTTGGCGGGCATTGTATTGGCGTTGACCCGTATTATCTTACTTATAAAGCCACCGCTTTGGATTACGTGCCCGAAGTTATTTTAAGCGGCAGGCGCATTAACGATAACATGGGTCCTTATGTGGCGCGCAGAACGATTCAATTGATAAAACAGTCGAGTCATAACAATAATAACGGTCATAAACTTAAGGTGCTGGTTATGGGCGCTACGTTTAAAGAAAATGTGAGTGATATCCGCAACTCAAAAGTTGCCGATATTATCAAGGAATTGAAATTATTTTCGGCACTCGTGGACGTCATTGACCCACATGCATCATCTGAAGAATTAATGCATGAATATAAGTTTGGCTTGATTGATAAACCGGGTAATGATTATGACGCCATTATATTGGCGGTTCCGCATAATGACTATTTAAATTACGACGAAGAATTTTTTAAACAGCATCTTAAACCCAACGGCGTGTTGGTTGATGTGAAAGGCATTTACAGGAAAAAAATAAAAAATATTATTTACTGGAGTTTGTAATTCTATCAGCGACGTGAGCAATTCAAAGAAAATTTTAATAACGGGAGGGGCGGGTTTTATCGGCTGTCATCTCGTGAAACGGTTTGTAAAACGCTATCCGCGCTATCATATTTATAATTTAGATGCCTTAACTTATGCGGGTAATTTAGAAAACCTGCGCGACGTTGAGAATTTACCTAATTACGCCTTTATTAAAGGCAATATTACCGATGCAAAGTTTTTATCCTCTTTTTTCAGCGAGCATAAATTTGATGCTGTTATACATCTTGCAGCCGAATCGCACGTTGACCGGAGCATAGAATCGCCATTGGATTTTATAATGACGAATGTCGTGGGCACGGTAAATTTACTGAATGCTGCGAAAGCTATATGGTCGAATGACTTTAATGGTAAACTTTTTTATCATGTTTCTACCGATGAGGTATATGGCTCTTTAGGTAAGAAAGGGTTTTTTACCGAGAAAACGCCTTACGACCCCCATTCGCCCTATTCTGCTTCTAAAGCAAGTTCCGACCATCTTGTGCACGCTTATTATCATACCTATAACCTGCCGGTAAAAATTTCAAATTGTTCAAATAATTACGGTCCAAACCAGTTTCCTGAAAAGCTTCTTCCCTTAATGATAAATAATATTAAAAATATGAAACCTCTGCCGGTATATGGCAAGGGTGAAAATGTGAGGGATTGGCTGTGGGTTGAAGACCATGTTTCGGCAATTGACCTTGTTTTTCATAAAGGTAAAACAGGTGAAACGTATAATATCGGCGGATTTAATGAATGGAAGAATATTGACCTTGTTTATTTGCTGTGCTCGATAATGGATAAAAAACTTAAACGCAAGGCGGGCACATCGACTGGGTTGATTAGCTTTGTTAAAGACCGCGCCGGTCACGATTTGCGCTATGCCATTGATGCTTCAAAAATAAATAAAGAATTAGGCTGGAAACCATCGCTTACTTTTGAAAAAGGTTTGGGGCGAACGGTAGACTGGTATTTACAAAATGAGGAATGGCTGCAGCATGTTACCAGCGGCGATTATAAGAAATATTATGAGCAGCAATATGTTCACCGTTGATTTGTTTTGACAGAATTTATGTACGAAAAACCATTTCATAAAAAAGATTTAAGTAAGTATGCTTTTCTTGTAACCGGCGGAGCGGGATTCATTGGTTCGCATATTGTGGAATATTTATTGAAGTATAATGCAGGCAAAATTATTGCGCTAGATAATCTTCTTACGGGCAGAATTGAAAATATTAACCTCTTTACCACTAATAAAAATTTTCAATTTGTAAAAGGAGATATAACTAATTTGAATGTATGCAAAGCGGCTTGCAAAGGAGTTGATTTTGTGTTGCACCAGGCTGCGCTTGGCTCGGTTCCGCGCTCGTTTATCGAACCTGAAAAAACAAATGCTATTAATACCGGTGGCACATTGAATATGTTGATTGCAGCAAAAGAAAATAAAGTGAAGCGGTTTATTTATGCCTCGTCGTCGTCAGTGTATGGTGATAATTATGAATTGCCTAAAAAAGAAGATAACATAGGTAATCCACTTTCACCTTATGCCGTGAGCAAGCGCACCAATGAATTGTATGCTCACGTATTTGCAACCGGATTCGGATTGGAGGTTATCGGATTAAGATATTTTAATATTTTTGGTCCGCGGCAAGACCCACAGGGACCTTATGCGGCAGTTATTCCAAAATTTATTAAGGCAATAAGAAATGGTGATACGGTAAAGATTCACGGCGATGGTTTACAAACCCGTGATTTTACATTTATTGAAAATGCCGTCCAGGCAAATATTAGAGCGGTTTTTGCAGGGAAACAGGCTATTGATAATATATATAATGTGGCTGTTGGGGAAAATTTTTCTATCAACGATCTGTTCAAAACGCTTAGTAAATTATTGAATAGCGCCAAGCCGGCTGAGTTTATTGAAAGCCGCGCGGGAGATATACCGCAATCGCTTGCCGATATATCTAAAATAAAGCAAATGCTTGATTATCGTCCCTCCGTTAGCTTTTATAAGGGGCTTGATGTCACCATACAAAGTGAATAGGAATAATTTTTTAATAGCGGCACAAAAGTTAATTTTGTTCGCAAATTTTGAGGTATGATAAAAAAATTGATATTGTTTTTACTGGTTACTGCGGCGGCTAAAGTTTGTTATGCACAACAGACTGCTCCCCGCGCTATGCCCGCACCTAACACGATACCTGCACCTATGCTGGCACCTGCCCCAGCGCAAAGTAATCCTACCTCATTCAGCAGCCTGTTGCAGCGATTCAGTGCCGATATCAGCAATGCCGATTTAGAATTGATTAATTTAAATAATACTATACAGCCTTTAGTTACACCAATTACACCACCGGGCGTAACTCAAAAAACAACCGCTCCGGCAGCAGCATCCTCTTCTTCTGAAGTAGAATCTGAAAGTTTATTACCATCTATTTCTATACCGGGAGTTACAAGTGAAGATACGTCAACCTCTTCAACCCCGTCATCAAATAAAGCAGTTGCACCAAAGAATGCGCAACAAGTTTTAATGGATTCTTTGAAGGCAAAAAAATCGAAAGTAGCCGAACAGCCAAAACAACAGGTAAACACTGTTGAAACGCAACCGGCATCACTGTCTTCTAAGGAGACAACTTCTTCAACAATATCTATTGCCGATTCCTTAAGATACATGCATGCAGTATCACGTATTTACGGAAAATCGTTTTTTGAGGGCAAAACATTAAGATTGTTTAACAGTTCCAGTGATGCTATTGCGCCTGACGATTATATTTTAGGCGTTGGAGATAAAATTTCAATAGCTATTTGGGGATTCTCCAGTTATAACCAGGCATTTACTATAGATGAAACAGGGTCAATAAATCCAACGGAAACAGGCAGGATTTACCTGAAAGGCATGACATTTAAAGACGCCAAAGATTTAATGACAAAACGTTTTGGACAGGTTGTTGATCTGCATAATTCTCAAATTGATTTTGCACTAATTTATTCAAGAGATATTACTGTTAATATAGTTGGCGAGGTAATGGATCCGGGCTCTTACCATATTCCGGCAGTGAACACGGCATTTAATGCGTTAATAGCCGCTAAAGGACCTAATGAAATCGGTTCGGTGCGCAGTATATTTATAAAGCGCGACGGCAAAACCATAAAAACTCTTGATGTATATAAATTTTTGCAAGACCCCAACAGTAATGAGGATTTTTTCCTTCAGAATAATGATTACATATTTGTGCCGGCGGCTAAGAAAATTGTAGAGATATCAGGTGAAGTATATCGTCCAATGAGTTATGAATTGCTGGATAATGAAAATCTTTTTGATATTATTAAATATGCCGGTGGCTTAAAGGCAGATGCCTATACAAAGAGTGTTCAGATTACACGCTATCAACACAGCCATTCCGAAATTATTGACATAGACCTGGATAGTCTTATTAAACTCAATAAGGATTATGCGCTTGTAAACGGCGATAAAATATCTATCAGCACACTTCCCAGCAAATTGCTCACCTACGTGGAAATATCAGGACCCGTGAAAATTCCGGGTCAATATGAATACGATAAGGGTATGAAAATTTCCGACCTGTTATCTAAATCGCAAGGCGTGACAGAGGATGCTTATCTTGATTTTGGATACGTGGTAAGAACATTGCCCGACCTTTCAAAACAATACATACCGTTCGTTCCTAAAAATGTAATCAATAACCCGAATAGCACCGACAACGTTGTTTTAATAAATCAGGATGTGGTAGATGTTTTTCAAAAATCCAATTTTGAAAATAACCTTACAGTGACCATAAATGGCGCAGTACACACGCCCGGCAGCTATACTTACGGACAGGGATTAACGCTACGCGACCTGTTGTTATATGCCGGAGGGCTTCTGCCGACTTCCACAAATAACAGGATTGAAATATCTCGTATCATGAATAGCAATAACGGCGCTCCGCCATACAGTGCGGCTCCTGCAATTGTTAAAACGGTGCAGATAGGAAATGACCTTACCATAGATCAGGCGTCAGCAGGTTTTCAGTTGCAGCCCTATGATATTGTTTTTGTAAGGCAGGCACCAGCATTTACACTGCAAACAACCGTGTCGCTTTCCGGTGAGGTGCTTTATCCCGGAACGTATGTAATAATGAATA
This sequence comes from Chitinophagales bacterium, assembly GCA_963770495.1. GTDB lineage: Bacteria > Bacteroidota > Bacteroidia > Chitinophagales > CAVYQA01 > CAVYQA01. The sequence continues at coordinate 68,068 of CAVYQA010000006.1, forward strand.
AAGGAGAAAAAATTGCCAGCTTAATTAAACGCGCAGGCGGTCCAACGGCATGGGCGTATCTTGAAAATGCTTCTTTAAAGCGTTCGCAGGACAGCACCGGGTATATAATTTCTAACCTTCAAAAAGCGTTAAAAGATACCAACTCAAAATATAATGTGCTTATTAAGCCCGGCGACAGCATATCTATTCCTACGGTTAATGATGTGGTTACCGTTTCGGGAGCGGTTAATTACCCGTTTTTAGACCCTTTGAGAAAAGTTAATGTCCCTTTTCATAAAGGATGGCACGCAAAGCATTATATTAAAAAGTATGGTGATGGATTTGCCAAAAACGCCTGGAGAACACATAGCTATGTTATTCAGCCCGGAGGATATGTTCAAAGCGTTCACCGGTTTTTGGTATTTAATTCTTACCCCAAGGTGAAAAAAGGCGGCGGAGTTTTTGTAGAATATAAAACACAGTCGCTTGTACAGCCGCAACCGGGTCCGCCGATTAATTGGACAAATATAATTAAAGATACAACTACAAAAATAATCGGTGTGCTGACATTATATATTCTTGTAGACAGGCTTCTGCTTAATCCGTAACAACTTTTCAAGAGTATTATGCCCAATGATCAACTAAATTCAGAACAGGAAAAAAACCTTTTACCGGAGGGTAAAAAGACTAATAATAGTGTTGCTGATGAAAATATAAATTTAGGGGCACTCTATTTTAAGTCCCTTTTTCTTACTAAATATGTTATAAGAAACTGGTGGGTATTGTTAATATGGATGCTTGTAGGCATGGGAGTGGCTTACGGATACATGCTCTATAAAGGAACAACTTACACCTCTGAATTTGCATTTAATGTTGTGCCGTCCAATAATCCATCGGCTATTCTTAGCAATGCCTTAGCGCTTTCAAGCGGAATGACACAAGGTCCGTCAACGGGGGCGTATGATAATAATTATTTTTCCAACTTCATCCAGTCGCAGAGGGACATTAAAAGCGCCTTGTTAAAAGATGCAGTAGTAAAAGGAAAAGAGGATATTCTTGCCAATCATTTTATTGATGTTTATAAATGGCGTGGACCATGGAAAAACACCAAACTGCAATACTTTAGATTTAAAAATCATGACCTTTATAAGCTTACTCCGTTAGAAGACAGTATATTGACCCTGGAATATAATTATATTATAAAATATGTATTATCCAATAATTATGTGTTGGGAAATCCGATAGTAAGTATCTATATCAATACGCCCAATAAAGATTTTACGCGTGAGCTTTCCAGCCGGATGTGTAAATGTATGAACGAATATTATCTTACTGATATTTACGGGAGAAATGTTCAAAATGTGAATACGGCGCAGCATAAAGTGGATTCGCTGTCTTATGTTTTGAAAGACCTTCAAACGCGTATTGCTCATTTTAATGATAATAATTATGCTCTTATTAAGCAGGAGGGGAGCACTGAACTTAATATGCTCACCCGTGATTTAGGACTGGTTACCACCATGTATAATTCAGCCGTGTCAAACCTTGATGCCGCTAAAACTACGTTGATTATTAATACGCCTTTGCTTGATATTATGGATGACCCTGAATTTTCAACCGTAGCTACATTTGTAAGATGGGTTATTGCATTGCCGTTAGGAGCGCTTATTGGTATTTTTTTTGGAATTGTTTATTTAGTCATACGAAAAATGGTGGTGGATTCTGCACGATTAGAAAAACAGAAAATTGTAAAACATTTGCAAAGTGCAACGGGTTAATAAAAATATAAATTAGTTTTATGCCGCTTATTTCAACAACTCTTCCCGGGTTATTTATTTCTGAACCACAGGTATTTAATGATAGCAGGGGTTTTTTCTTTGAAAGTTACAACAAACGACTTTTTAAAGATGCGGGTATAGATACCGAATTTGTTCAGGATAATCAATCGAAAAGTGTTTATGGGGTAATTCGCGGGCTGCATTACCAGTCACCTCCATTTGCCCAGGCAAAACTGGTTAGCGTAGATAACGGCTCTGTTCTTGATGTTGTAGTAGATGTCCGAGTCGGTTCGCCTACGTATGGTAAAAGTTTCAGTATTGTTCTATCAGCCGATAATAAAAAGCAGCTTTTTATTCCGCGCGGATTTGCACATGGTTTTTCCGTATTAAGTGAAACGGCAATATTTTTTTATAAGTGTGATAACTATTACAGTAAACCTCATGAGCGCGGGGTTGCTTATAACGATCCCCAATTAAATATTGACTGGCAGATTCCGCTTGATAAAGTCATTATATCCGAAAAAGATTTAGTGCTTCCCGAATTTTCCGCTATCGGCAACGATTTCACGTTCTGATAGTTCATTAATCAGATTTAATATTTTGTAATATAGTTGAACCTTAAACACAATTTTAAGGTTTTAAACTTAATTTTATTGCATGAAAATATTATATACTTATCTTAAACGGCATTGGGGTCTATTGGTGTTTGCTTTGGTGTTAGCCACCATCAATCAAAGTTTTTCAATGCTTGACCCTGCGATAACACAGGTATTATTTGATAAATATATTATAGCAGCAAAAAGTTTTATCTCTCACTCACCCGATTTTTATAACGGTGTTATTTATTATTTGGGATTAATAGTCGGTGTGGCTTTTGTTTCGCGGGTGGCAAAAAACTTTCAGGATTATTATACCAACGTTATTATCCAAAAAACCGGCGCTAAAATTTATACAGACGGGTTGGCTCATTCTCTTGAATTGCCTTACCAGGTATTTGAAGACCAGCGCAGTGGCGAAACACTGGGCATTTTACAGAAAGTGCGCCAGGATACCGAACGGCTTATTACATCAGCCATCAGCGTATTATTTACAACCTTGGTGGGCATTGTATTCGTAATAGTTAAAGCGTTACAGGTAAACTGGCTTATTGTGCCTATTTTCTTTTCGGTTATTCCTGTCCTCAGCACTCTTAGCTTAATAATGAGCAAAAGGATAAAGAAAATACAAAGGGTGATTGTTGCCGAAACAACCGCTCTTGCAGGTTCTACAACAGAATCACTACGTAATATAGAGTTAGTAAAAAGCCTCGGGTTATCTAACCAGGAAATTAAACGCCTCAATTCAACTACGATTAAAATATTGGGATTAGAACTGAAAAAGGTGCGGTTTATACGAAGCCTGAGTTTCGTACAGGGCACGGTTATTAATTTAATGCGCGTAACCATTATGTTCCTGATGTTGTACCTTGTTTTTCACGCAAAACTCACTCCCGGTCAGTATTTAATGTTCATGTTCTATTCCTTCTTTATTTTCGGACCGCTGCAGGAGTTGGGTAATATCATCAATGTTTATCGTGAGGCGCAGGTATCGCTTAATAACTTTGACAGGATAATGAAAACCCCTGCTGAACCACGTGCCGAAAACCCGGTTAAAATTACATCGGTGCATGATCTTGAATTCCGGCATATCACATTCCGCCATCTTTCGGCAAGCCAGGATGCTCTTTCCGACATCAACTTCAAGGTTGCCAAAGGAGAAACCATTGCTTTTGTCGGTCCGTCGGGTGCGGGAAAATCCACGCTGGTGAAGCTTTTGGTGGGTTTGTATTTACCCAAGCAGGGAGACATTCTATACAACGGCAATTCCGTCCACAACATTGATTTGGATGGCTTGCGTGAGCGTATCGGCTTTGTTACACAGGACTCGCAACTGTTCTCCGGCTCCATCCGCGAGAACCTGTTGTTCGTGAAGCCAGGCGCTACCGATGATGAGATATGGGCTGTGCTGAAACGCTCATCGCTGGATAGCTTGCTAACCCGCGCCGATAAAGGATTGGATACGTTAATAGGAGAGAACGGTATTAAAGTAAGCGGCGGCGAAAAGCAGCGGCTGAGTATTGCCCGCGCCATACTGCGCAACCCCGATTTGCTGGTGTTTGATGAAGCCACCTCATCGCTGGATTCAATTACAGAGGAAGGCATTTCAAATACCATTAGGCAAATTACTTCTACGGGTAATGTTATCACTATTATGATTGCCCATCGCCTTTCCACCATAATGCACGCCGACAGGATTTATGTGCTTGAACGCGGACAGGTTATTGAGTGCGGAAAACACCAGGAACTGCTTGCCGATAAGGGCTTGTACTATGCCATGTGGCGCCAGCAAATTGGCGAGCGCGCCAGCATGAACGGAGAGTTGCTGAACAAAAGCACGGTGCTGTCTACTAATTAAAAGATTGGAAAATTGGGAGATTAAAAGATTAATGAGAGGTATTTCCATTATCAACTTACCAAATCACTCCGCCACCACCTCAAAATTCACATCAACTTCAGGAACATCTTTGTGTAGAACCACCTTGGCTGTATAGGGACCTAAGATATTAATTTCATCAGGCATGGTAATTTTCTTGCGGTCAACCTTAATATTCTTTTGATTCTTGATGGCGTCAGCCAATTGAAACGAGGTGACACTGCCGAATATTTTGCCGCTGGTGCCGGTTTTTGCGCCCACTTTAAAGGTGCTGCTCTTAAGCACCTCGACAATGCTGTTAATTTCTTTCAGCATTTTCTCTTCGCGGCGGGCTTGCTGCTTTTCCAGTTCGGCAATATGCTTTTTACCGCTCTCATCAGCCATAATAGCCAGCTTTTGCGGGAACAGGAAATTGCGCGCAAAGCCATCGCGCACTTTCACAATCTCGTTTTCTTTACCCAGCTTGCTCACATCCTGTAATAAAATCACTTCCATAAAATTGTATCGGCTATTTAAAAAGGTCGGTTACATAAGGCAATAAGGCTAACTGGCGGGCGCGTTTTACCGCCTGTGCCACCCTGCGCTGAAACTTAAGCGAGTTGCCCGTTAAGCGGCGCGGCAATAATTTGCCCTGCTCATTTAAAAATTTCTTTAAAAACTCGGGGTCTTTATAATCAATATAACGGATTCCACTCTTCTTAAAGCGGCAGTATTTTTTAGGGCGCTTAATTTGTTTTTGCGCTGTTAAATATTTTATATCGGTTTTAGCTGCCATAGTTATGCTTCGAGTGATTGAGAATTTTCTTTTTCTTTACGTTGTTCTGCCGCCTTTCTTCCGATAAGCCCTTTGCGCTTGCGGTCGTTATAATCAACGGCGAATTTATCGAGCTTAATGGTCATGAAACGCAAAATGGTTTCATCGCGCTTCAATTCAATTTCAAATTTCGACACCAAATCCGTATCGCCGGCATATTCGGTCACAAAATAAATGCCATTGCTCTTGCCGTTGATTTGGTAAGCCATAGAGCGCAAGCCCCAATAGTTTTCCTCAACAATGGTTGCCTTATGGTCGGTAAGGAACTTAATGTAATGCTTAGTGGCTTTTTTCACATCGTCCTCAGAGAGGAGCGGACTGAAAATAATCACCGTTTCGTAATGAGTCATTAAAAGTTATATAGTTTTAAAATAATCGGACGGCAAAGATAAGAATAACCATGTGAATACAAAAACGCTTTTAATAATTAATTTATAGCCGCTTTTTGACCCATATTTTCTTTACAAATTATTGCCTATTATTATCAGAACCTGTCTTTTTATTTTTAGTTTGTTCATTATCAGTGGTTTTCAGAGGTGCGTCAGGTTTTGGGTATAGCCTGGCAAATTCCCTGTTTATGTTCTCCAATATTTCGAGGCGCTCTTTTTTAGCCTCTTCAGGGGTGAGCTGTTGGTGGTCGCCAAGACCGGGAAAACGCAGGATATAGTTGCCAAATTTAAATACGCCTTCGCGCACCGGTGGTTTAGCTTTTGCTTTTGCTCTATCCGCCATAATTTTCAGGCGCTTACGGCGGTTTATTTGAATCATCACCTGCACATATAGGCGCGCCCGCAGTTTTATGTCAAGGGTTATATCCCTGGCAAAATCCATTATGGCGGTGAGGCTTTCATTCTCCATTAGGCTATACATTTTTTCAATCTCTTCGGGGTGATTTTGCGCGCGCTCCTGCGCTGATTGCTTGGTATACGGTATCCCAAAATGCTCCCGTATATATTTTGCCGTTTGGGAGTAATTGCCTTCACTGGCTCTGTATGCCTCAATAAATTGGGCATCGGTTAGCTTGTAATTGTGTTTATCAGTCATATAAATTGATTTAGTTAGGGCTCCGATTGCATCGGAGTCTTTTTAAGGATTAATAATTTAAATTTTACCAAGATAAAATTAGGGCGGGAGAGAAGGCGATGTTGGAAGTTGGGACAAGAAGTTTTTGACTCACCCCATCCCTCTCTATAAAAATAGAGAGGGCGCCCGGTTAGAATGGAAATGATGAATAGTAGTAGCGGCAAGCTTGTCGCGCCTTTTATTCCCCTCATTTTGAAGGAGGGGGCTGAGCTATATGTGTAGCCGGGGTGGTTATATAATCAGGAGATTACTTACTAATAAATTATTTTCAATTGGGTTCGTGAGATTGCTTCGCTATCGCTCGCAATGACATTGATACATGGGTGCCTGTTGTCCGCCACAGGCGGACAGAAAATACCCCCATCAATATCCGTCATCACGAGGAGGAACGACGAAGTGATCTCATCAGGTTGTGTACTACTATATTGGCTGTTAGTGTGTTTTTGTGTACCGTGTAACCCTGTCAACAATATAATTTGATATATTTGTTTTGTAAATACCAACTTTTAACATCAGCACAAAAAATTACCGGTATGAATAATAGGGTAGAAGCATTTTCAGATGGCGTTTTTGCAATTGCAATAACGCTTCTTATACTTGATATAAAAGTACCCCCTGTTGAATCCATCAGCTCGGTGGCTGATGTGTGGACTGATATCGGCAGGTTATGGCCGTCTTTTTTTGCACTTTGCCTTAGTTTTATTATCATTCTTATCAGCTGGGTAGGGCATCATAATTTATTAAAGACGCTGGATAAAACCTCCCCGCAATTTCAATTCGCCAACGGATTTTTTCTGTTTACGGTAATGTTTATACCGTTCCCTACGGCATTTATGGCTGAATACCTGAATACGCCATTTGCACAACCTGCAGTTGAGGTGTATTGCCTGAATGGCATTTTGCACAACATCGGCTGGAACTTATTATTCAGATATATTTTAAAACCCAAGCTACTTTTGAAAGCTTCGATAAGTATAGAAAGCGTAAAAAAAGTGCAAAAAGGTTCTCAATATGGTTTCTTTATTTATTTAGCAATTGCTGTGCTGGCATGGTGGCTGCCTTATGTGGCAATTGTTTTGAGCCTGTTAATATGGATATACTGGCTATATCTTGGTATTAACGTTAATAGTGAAGCCCTGGGGGAAAATAAACCTATTTAAAGAACTTCGTTCGCCAAAAAGGCGAATCCCAGCCCGAAAGAGGTCTGGCGGGCGTCCTTTGCCGGAAAGGGGTGTTTTTTTATTCCATTTTTTTCTTGTCATTCTTGTCAAAAATGAAAAAGTGAAATTGATTATAAATTAATTATATATTTATTTGTTGCGACTATGAAAACGAGCATGCTGATTGAATGTTCACGATAATAAACGGCTGAAGTACAACTTCAGACAAGTGGAGTTTTCAACATAATAAAATTCGGTCAACTTTTTAACTAATTTTGATGTACTAATTAATAAAAATAATGAAAGACAATGCTCAAGTAATGTATGTTTTTGAGGACGTGGTGAAATATATTTCCAAAAACGGTACCCAACGTTCTTTAAAACCTACTTTTAAAACCGACAATTTTGTACTATATAATGAGGATTGTCTTGAAGTAATGAATCGTTTCCCCGACAACTATGTAGATATGATTTTTGCTGACCCACCTTATATGTTATCCAACAATGGTTTCACTTGCCAAAATGGAAGAATGGTGAGCGTTAATAAAGGAAAATGGGATAAGTCCAAAGGCTTTGAGGACGACTTAATGTTTCACGATACATGGATTTCTGAATGTAGAAGAATTTTAAAACCCGAAGGAACAATTTGGATAAGCGGAACATATCATTCAATTTATCAATGTGGCTTTCTACTTCAAAAACATGGTTTTCATTTGCTCAATGATATTGCCTGGTTTAAACCTAATGCTGCGCCAAATTTAAGTTGCAGATTTTTTACAGCTTCCCATGAAACAATTTTATGGGCAAGGAAGGATAAAAAAGCGAAACATTATTTCAACTATGAAGCCATGAAAAATGGGCGTTTTCCTGAAGATAATATAAAAAAACCTGGAACCCAGATGCGATCAGTATGGAGCATGTCAACTCCAGCACCAACTGAAAAAGAACACGGGAAACACCCGACACAAAAACCCATATCACTGCTCAAGCGAATTGTATTAGCCTCCACAAAACCAAATGATATAATACTTGATCCTTTTAATGGAGGTGGGACGACGGGTATTGCAGCAACCATGATCGGAGAACGAAAATATATTGGAATAGAGCTTAATTCTGATTATGTTGATTTAACTATTAACCGGTATAAAGCAGTTCAGGCAAATAAAGGATTGTTATATGAAAACTTATAACGATAATGAAATAAAAAACTGGAATTGGCTTAAACGTCAATCATATATTCCAAGCTCTGACGCTATTGGAAATGGATCAGTAGCAGGTTGGAAACTCATCGAAAAATTTCCGATTGAAAAAATAAAATATAGCCCCAATGATTATCCAAATCAAATTTCAATGAAGGGGGTTTTAGAAATGATTGATGAATTTCATCCTTTTGGCTTTTATCCTATAAGGATAAATGAGAAAGGGCAATTGTTAGATGGACAACATAGATTGAAGTTTGCTCACCTATGCGGATTGAAATTAATTGATGTTTGGATTGATAGCATTAGCAAATAAGAACTTATGAACGATACTTCTTGGGGAGCAATTTTCGATAAATATAAAATCCAAAAACATAATTTTAATAAGGAACCATTCATAATTTCTGCTGAAATGATTAAAGAAGCTACTGCTCATTTCAAAAGAACAAACGAGAAAGAAGTTCGTATTCTTTGTAAACAAGATTCACGGGAGGACAGACCGAAAGTTTTCATCAAGAACGGCTTATTTCTTCTTCCAACTAAAAACGGATACTATGCCATCGTTCAGGGAGAAGGATACATGGATATTCCTGAAATAAAAACCACTGCAAAAATTTATTCTTCAAAACTTGACTTTAAGTTGGATACCCCACTTATCGGAAATTCAGAAATGCAACATCTTGATTTTGCTTATGCTTCGAGTTTGGTTAGGTCATTTCTTGAGGATGACACTTTGGTTTTAACCATTCGTGGCAGAAAATACACACCACAATTTTCTTTTAAAGTTGGTAAACAAACATTGACGGTTGAGAGTGTGCAGACAGAAGTGGACGCTGGATATGAAGGAAAAAATGAAGTGGTATTAATTGAAGCAAAAAACAGCCAAACTAATAATATAATTATTCGACAACTCTTTTATCCTTTTCGCCAATGGTCACATCACACAACAAAAATAGTCAAGACATTATTTTTTGAAAAGCGCGATAAATATTATTCCCTTTGGCAATTTGAGTTTGATGACACCAATAATTATAACAGTATTCACTTAACAAAGAGTAGTTGCTACGAAATAGTTTAAAATGGACTACTTATCATAGACTTACTAACCTTCCGCCCCCGCCGTGTCTCCCATTGCGCAGTATATGGCGTTTGCTGGGACACGGGGGCTTTAATAATAGGACCTGGATTTTTAAAACCAAAAGACCACCCCACCTCCACGCATGGCTCTGCCCCCTCCTCGAATGAGGAGGGGAATAAAAAAATAAATAAAAAACCCGCTCTGTTGGAACGGGTTTTGATTTTTTTTCAAAATCTTTCGGGAAAAGGGTGTAAATTTTAGTTAGACATTTCGTGAACTACTGCGCCTGAGTCAACAAACAACTCCAGCATTGGTGGAAGCGGAGTTGATATGTCCATACCGGAAGTTTCCAACACTCCTTTTGCAAACCATTTGGTAAATTCGTCGTTGCCTTGCGCGAACCGGGTAATAAAGGTTTCGGGATTTTCACCTTCAAAGGTTACGATAGCAAAGTCGCCCATAGGAGTTTGTTGAAGGAAAGTACGCTCGCGAATCCCGAGGCGCTGGCGGCTTTCTTTAAACTCTTTATTCTTTTCACCCATAGTGGTTTTCATCCATTTTTTCCACTGTTCGGTTTTACCGGGCAGAATAGGTACTGCCATTGCAACTAGTTTTGTCATAAGCATTAAGTTTTAACTGTTAAATAAATAGGGCGACTAAAGTACATCACCAGGAAAGCGAAAGCAAGTATTTTACTGAAAACATGATAATAATTTAACATAAAAAATGGTCAGGCTGAACCTGTTCCAGGCAGCAAAGCTTTGCGTAAAAGGGACTACGGAGGTGATAAAAAAAGCGCCGCATCCCATGGCAAAAAAGACACGGCGCCGGGGGTTAAAAACAACTATCGTTGGTCTGATAATTTGATGACGGGGATAATATCGGCGTGGTCGGCTCGCGCCAGCGCTTTAATATCTTTCACTTCCAATATTAAATTATAGGGACCTCTGGTGACGGAGTTTATCATGGCAATGCCCACCTCTTTCAGCGTTAAGAAGATATTGGGAAAAACAGGGCTCAACAGGGGGTAGAGCCACGTTAAATATTTATAATATTTGAGAGTGTGTTTTAATCCTTTTGTGGGGTGCATATAGCCCGGGCGGAACATATAAGCCCACCTGAACGGCAGTTTCATTAAAGCATTTTCGGTTTTGCCTTTCACGCGCTTCCACATTACTCTGCTTGTTTCGGTGCTGTCTGTTCCCGCACCCGATACGTAGCAAAATGTCATGGAGGGGTTTAGCCGCGAAAGAGTTCTGGCTACGTGCAGGGTGACATCGTAAGTGAGTTTGGTGAACTCCTCTTCATTTTTTCCGACAGAAGAAATACCGGCGCAATAGAAACAGGCATTGTAACCCATCAACTGGTATTCAATTGCCGACAGGTCGTTGAAATCGGTGCACAATACTTCTTTTAATTTCGGATGTTCAATTCCTGTGGGTTTCCTGGTGAGCACCAGCACCTGCTCCACATCGGGGTGCAACAGGCATTCATGTAAAACGCCCTCACCTACCATACCGGTAGCGCCTGTTAGAATGACTCGGATTTTCATTGTTAGAAATTTATGCCTTTACCAGTAAAGATGTTTGAGGTGCGGGGTTGGTTGGGTGAAAATAAGTATGGAAAACAAATACTATGTATAAAACTTATTGCTATATTCGCTCGCGTATTTTCTAACCCTAAAACCTAACTTATGAAACAACTAATTTACGTTTTAACAATTTCAGCCCTGCTGGTTTCGTGTCAAACGAACACCGGCACCAAATCAGGGGCGAATGACATGATGGCAAAAAATGTTGCCATGGCAAACAGCTATTATGAAAAAGTGATGAATGCCCACAATGCTGACGCGCTTGACACAATGGTTGCCGCAAATTACAATGAGCATACTCCTGACCCCGGAGAGGGACCGGGTGTAGCCGGTTTGAAGAAAGACATTCAAGGTTGGCTTGCCGCGTTTCCAGACCAGGCTTTTACCATAAATACTATTATTGCCGACAGTAATACAGTGGTGGCGCTGTATAACGTAACAGGTACCAATACCGGCACCTTTATGGCAATGCCGGCTACCAATAAAAAAATTAATATTGGTGGAATGGATATGTTCAAGTTTGATAATACAGGTAAATGTACTGACCATTGGGGATATTTTGATCAGATGAAATTTATGCAGCAATTAGGTATGATGCCAAGCGACAGCGCTATGATGGCAATGCATGAAAAACCAATGGAGAAAAAAGGAATGAAGAAAAAATGATTTATAACCAGTGTTGGAAAAGGGCGCTGATGAGTTTCGTTAGCGCTCTTTTTATTTTAAACAGACTACAAAAGGAGAGAAACAGAAAACTGACCGTTATCATTGTTTGAAAAACGCCTCAATTTTAACTTTGGGGTAAATTAATTTAACAATGCCTACGAAAACTAAGATCAATAAAGCCTGGCATGAAAAACATGTGCTGCCCAGAAATGCAACTATTGAGCAGCGGGCAAAATGGCACCTGGAGCATCAGAAATATTGCTCATGCCGCCCCATTCCTCAAAAGTTGGCGGATGAGATACTTAAAAACGGGATTATTTTTTAGGTTAAAAGTCAAAGCTCAAAAGTCAAAAGTTGGGCGGGTATATTTTGTGTTCCGCGTCTTGTGTCTAAATTTTAAAATATCCCTTATCGTATGCTTTAATATAGGATGCGTGATAGGTGGTTATAGTTTTTGAGTAAGAAGAGGCGCAATGAATCAATTCTTTTTTCAGTTTGCCGGTGTTTTGGGCAAAAGCAATCAGGTCGTCAGCTATGGCAGAGCCCTGCCGCCCGCTGCTTCGCAAATTTCCCCATGCATAAATGGAAGCAATGTTTTCAATAATTGTTTTCAGCTTTTTTAATTTGCCTTTGAACATATTGTAATCTATTCTGTCGGCAACGGGTTGCAATTCCTTGAGAACAAAATTGGTTTTTTCTATATCAATGGAAGACAGCAGGGCGGGAGGGCCGGAAAGAATACGCTGCTGCACTTCAATCAATCGTTCCGCTTCACTTTTCCATGCGGGTTGTTTGGTTTTAATAAATTCTTTAAGGCACGATTTGTTGGTTTCTTTTATATCGAGCAGGTAATTGCCAGCTTCATTATTTCCCTCTACCAGCGCGATATATCGTTTCATTCCCAAACTTGAACAGCCCGCAATACGGTGGGCAACCTCTATAACATTGTAAAAATCAGGATGAGCTTTGTGTTTCGCCCATGAATGAATGGTATTTATTACTGATTCTTTTTCCTTCTTCGATAATGGAGAGATACGTGTGTTGTTATCACGAAATTTTAGTTTACCTTTTTTTCGCATCGTTATCTGTTCAATAAAATCTTCTCTTTTCCTATGGCTAACCTGGTCTAAAAACGTTTTCATTATACCGCGGGCTGTATCACGTTCAATGGTTCTTATATAGCCCTTCTCTAATTGTTTAAAATAAGTGTCAATGAACAGCTCAACCAGGGCGAGAGAATCCTGTCTTGTGATTTTCCATTTTTCCGGCAACATAAATGCAGGAGCACATTCTTATTATATCTAAAAGGCAGGGACCGAGAATACATTCGTCAAAATCATTTATACCGAAATAGGCTAAACCGTTATCACCTTTGTAGCTGCCGAAATTTTCAATGTGCAAATCGCCGCCCAGCCATACATGTGGCGATTGGAATAAGAAGGAATTTTTAGAAATGTCTTCAAAAAATAAATTGGTGGTAGCCCTGAAAAAGCGAAACTTATCCACCCTCATTTCCTTATACTTCAATTTAAGAGAACCAGGAATACGTCCTTCGTTAAATGATTTTATCCGTTCGGGGATGCGAGTTAGCATTAAAGAATTTATTATTCTAAGTCTGAATTACTCCGGGATTAAACTGCTTGGTAATAGGCGAGTGGTTAGCCGCTTCAATACCCAGCGAAATTATTTGTCTTGTTTCAATCGGGTCAATAATCGCGTCTACCCACAAGCGCGCCGCGGCATAATAGGGTGTGGTTTGTTTTTCGTAACGCTGTGTTATCTGGTCTAACAATTTTTTCTCTTCTTCTGCGGAAATTGTTTTTCCTTTCGATTTTAATGCCGACACCTGTATTTGCAGCAAGGTATTAGCCGCCTGTGAGCCGCCCATCACCGCAATCTTTGCCGATGGCCACGCCACAATAATACGGGGGTCGTAAGCTTTGCCGCACATGGCGTAATTGCCCGCCCCGTAGGAGTTGCCAATGATGACCGTAAATTTCGGCACTACGGAGTTGGCAACGGCGTTCACCATTTTTGCGCCGTCTTTAATAATGCCGCCGTGCTCCGATTCGCTGCCCACCATAAAACCCGTTACATCCTGCAAAAACACCAGCGGAATTTTTTTCTGGTTGCAGTTCATGATAAAGCGGGTGGCTTTATCGGCAGAGTCGGAATAAATTACGCCGCCGAATTGCATTTTAGGCGTGCCCTTAGAGGTGGCGGCTTTCACCACCTTGCGCTGGTTAGCCACAATGCCAACCGCCCAGCCGTCAATGCGCGCATAGCAGCAGACAATTGTTTTGCCATAGCCTGCTTTATATTCGTCCAGTTCGGAATTATCCACCAACCGCTCGATAACATCATACATGTCATATTGTTTCGAGGCGTCGTCGGGAATGATGCCGTAAATATCTTTTACATCTTTTTTAGGTACCAAAGCGGTAATACGGTCGAAGCCCGCTTTTTCATAATCACCCAGCTTGCTCATTATGCTTTTAATGCGCTGTAAACAATCCTTGTCGTCTTTGCATTTGTAATCGGTAACGCCGCTTATCTCGCTGTGCGTGGCGGCGCCGCCGAGCGTTTCCTGGTCAATATCCTCGCCAATGGCGGCTTTCACCAAAAAAGGTCCCGCTAAAAAGATTGAGCCCGTTTTATCCACTATCATCGCCTCATCGCTCATTATCGGCAAATAGGCGCCACCCGCCACGCACGAGCCCATCACCGCCGCAATCTGCGTAATACCCATTGACGACAGAATGGCGTTATTGCGAAAAATACGCCCGAAATGCTCTTTATCGGGAAAAATTTCATCCTGCATGGGTAAATAAACGCCGGCGGAATCCACCAGGTAAATTATCGGTAATTTATTTTCCATGGCAATTTCCTGGGCGCGCAAATTCTTTTTCGCCGTTATGGGGAACCATGCCCCTGCCTTCACCGTGGCGTCATTCGCCACTACAATACATTGCCTGCCGCTTACATAGCCTATCTTCACAATCACCCCGCCACCGGGGCAGCCGCCTTCATCATCATACATCTCGTAGCCCGCGAATCCGCCCAGTTCAAAACGGGTTTTGTCCTCATCCAGCAAATAATTCACCCGTTCGCGCGCACTCATCTTACCGCGCTTATGCTGCTTTTCAATAGCGGCTTTTCCGCCACCGAGCTTAATCTTAGCCAGCACCTCCGTCATTTTCGAAATAGCAAGGCGGTTGTAATCTTCATTTTTGTTAAATTGTAAATCTGCCATAATAGGCTGCAAAATACGAATTGGATGTGAGATTTGGGATATGCGACCATAGCAGAGTGCTTGGTGCATAGTGCTAAGTGCTTGGGATACGTGCCTATGCACTGTGCACTAATTACTAAGCACTCTATTAGGGCGCGTCCCTCCTTCGTCGGGTCGGGCTTTCCGTTACAAGTCCTCGCTGCGCTGCGGGCTTTTCGCTGCAATCCCTCACGCTGTCTGCTAATCATGCTTAGAATAAATTTTCAGGATTACAAAATCTTTAAAATTTTATTTCTGATTATTCTTTTCTTCTTCCTCTATTGTTGATTTAATAACCTCTAATTCTTTTTGCGAATAAACAGTACTGTTTAATGCCGTTACACCTACCGTGATTTGGGATTCAACCCTTGGAACATACATTAATTTATTATCAAGTATAAAAGCCAGATGTCTTCCTATTGCCTTTCCTGTTGCATCACTCCATGCCTGTGTTCCTTCATTATTTAGTTTCATCAAAAGCCCATAATAGCCATTTATGCTTTTAAAAATCTTAAGCGTATCCAATTTTTCTACTGTTACAATTGGTATTGGATCAATAAAATAAAATATAGTGTCTTTATTCAATTGCCGTCTGTAGCCATTGTTACTATCCACAACATAATACCAACCCGTTTGAAGGATTGTATCTGAATTCTTATAAAATTTGGAAGATGAAATTTTATGAGGGCTGCTTTCAGCTTGAAGAATTGCGGGGTCTATAACTTCCCGCGCGCGTTCTACATCACTAAATTCATTCAATGGTTTTATGATCTCTATATAGATTAATGTTCCCAAACCAATCAGTACGGCAAGGGAAAAAATAAAACCCGCGATTATTAATTTTTTCATAAAAATCATGGTTTAGCTCCTTTATAAGAAACGATAGCCAGCCATTTCCCATCACGGCTAACAGCAAGGCGGTAAAATTCAGCATAAGGTTTTTGAGAAAAATCCGCTACTTGTTGCCATTTTCCTTCTGTAACCAAACCGCAGACAAAAAGTTTTCCATTGCTGCCCATAAGAAAAGTGAAATCTGGCGTCCAGCAATAATCTTCGCATTTAGGCAAGGTAGGACCAATCACCAAAAACTGGTTTATAGCGGGGACATAAGATTTAAGTATCCACTTATTTGTATCCGTTTTATCTACAAAGCCAATAGCGCCCTGTCCCGGTATTTTTTGAATACACCTGCCAATGTTTTTCGCCACAGTAGTTGCTTTGCCTGTATTTATATCAGCCATCTGCATTGTTTCAGGTTTGCCCAGTACAAATAAGGCGGCAGTAGTATCGCTTACCCAGCAATAATATCCCACAGGATTTATTTTGGGGAAAATAATTTTTTCAAATGTTCCGTCGTTAGAAAATTCCGCCAAATATTGTGTGCTGTCATCTTCTTGCACCTGCACGGCAGAAATGGATTTTCCGCCAGGCATAAATACCGCAGAGTATTCTTTCTTCCCCTTCATATAAATAAGCCGTGAGGTTGTTTTAGTGGCAATGTTATAACTATAAATATCTGCCTGGCTATCTGCCTGCACAGAGGTGTAGAGAATTCTTTTATCATCCGGTGAGAAAGATGGTTGATTATTATACCCGCTCCAGTCTGTAATTTTTATGCCATCGCCAACCTGTATCATCCCGTTTTTATCAGAGGTGATTGGAAGAAGATAAATATTGGTAGTTGGTAGCGGCGTCTTTTGTGCAAAGCAATTTAATGAGGAAAGAATAAATACTATTGGAATTAATTTATACATAAAATAATTTGAATTATGAACCGCAGAATATAGAATATCGAATTTCGAAGGAACGGTAACTTCTACATTCAGTGTTCAATATTCATTATTCGATATTCAATTTTTACTTTCCCTTAAACTCCGGTTTCCGCTTCTCAATAAATGCATTCATGCCTTCGCGCTGGTCTTCGCTTGCAAAACAGAGGTAGAAATTTTTCCGCTCGAATAATAAGCCGTCATCCAGCGGCGTATTGAACGATTGCAACACCGCTTCTTTTGCCAGTTTAATCGCCACCGGCGGCAGCTCGGCAATTTCTTTCGCCCATTGAATTGCCATTTTCAAATACAATTCAACAGGATAAATTTTATTTATCAATCCTGCACGTAACGCTTCATCTGCCGTAATGAACCTGCCGGTAAGCACCATTTCCATAGCCAGCGCTTTACCAACGCTTCTCGACAAACGCTGTGTGCCGCCCGCGCCGGGCATTACACCAATCTTTATTTCAGGCTGACTGATACGGGCAGTTTCCGATGCCACAATTAAATCGCAGTGCATCATCAGTTCACAGCCTCCTCCCATCGCAAATCCTGATACGGCGGCTATCAATGGCTTTTTTGTTTTTTTGATTTGGTCCCAGGTGCTGAACTGGTCAATGTTAAGCATATCAATTGCTGTTTTATCACTCATCTGTTTTATATCTGCTCCCGCGGCAAACGCTTTTTCATTGCCGGTGATAATGATGACGCGCACCTTGTCGTCGCTATCCAGTTCTTTCAGTGCGTCTCGTATCTCACCCATAAGCTGAAGATTCAGCGCGTTCATTTCTTTTGGACGGTTCAGTTGTATTAATGCAACATGTTTTTCTACCTGTGGATTTACGATAATAAATTCGGGCATATAATTAGTTTAAGGGTTAGAAGTTTTCAAAATTACTTTGTTGCAAAAATAAGCAGTAGTTGCGCCAATAGCCGCGCCAAGAATTCCTCCGCAAATTACATCAATAGGAAAATGCAAGCCAACATATACCTGCGCATAGGAAATTACCGCCGCCCACAACAGAAAAAAAGGCGCGAACCATTTATATTTTTTTCCTGAAAGCCCGATAAAAAACAAAGCCAGTCCAAAGTGATTGGTGGCATGTGAGGACACAAAACTAAACCCGCTGCCGCAATGCACAAGCACATGTATCTGCCCTAACAGTTCAGGCGTATTACACGGGCGCAAGCGATGCACTACCAATTTAATGATATGTGCGCTGATTTGGTCGGTTAGTAATATGGTAATCCCTGCAAATAATATCACCCACAAAACATTTTTCCGGAAATCCTTTATATATAGAAATAAGAGGAGAATATACAACGGTATCCATAATTGCGGGTTTCTCATCCACGGCATTATCGTATCGAAAAAACTGTTCTTCCAGGTGTCGTTTATTAAGAAGAAAAGCCTGTAATCAATGTTGTGCAACCATTCTTTCATCAGATAAATCTATTGAGCGATTAGTTATGTGCAGAAATTCTTTGTAAATATCTTAATAACTTTTAAATGATGATTTAAAAATTTATCTATTTTTGCGTCCCCTTTAACCTTTCAGCTTGACCCTAATTAAATCCATATCAGGAATACGAGGCACCGTAGGAGGCAAACCCGGCGACGGCTTAACCCCCCTGGAGACGGTTAAATACACGGCGGCATTCGGTCATTTCATCTTATCACGCAATAAAGGAAAGAAAATTGTAGTTGGCAGAGATGCCCGCACATCGGGCGAAATGCTCAACCAGCTTATTGTCGGAACATTGACCGGGCTTGGGTTTCATGTGATTGATTTGGGGCTGTCAACCACGCCAACCGTTGAATTGGCAGTTGTTGATGAAAAAGCAGCCGGTGGCATTATTATAACCGCAAGTCACAATGCCAAACAATGGAACGCTTTAAAACTGCTTAACGACCATGGCGAATTTATCTCCGATGCCGATGGCAAAAAAATATTAAAGTTTGCTGACGACCTTCCCTTTACATTTGCCGAAAACGGCAACATCGGCACCTTTGAATTAAAGACCGATGCCATTGAAAAACACATTGAGAAAATAGTAAAGCTTGATTTGGTGGATGTAAAAGCCATTAAGAGCCGCAATTTTAAAGTTGTTGTTGATGCCGTTAATTCCACCGGCGGCATTGCGGTGCCAAAGCTGCTCACTGCGCTCGGCGTAAAAAATATAATTGAACTGCACTGCGAACCCAATGGAAAATTTGCGCATAACCCTGAGCCGCTGCCCGATAATTTATCGGAGTTAGCACAGCAGGTGAAATTAAATAAAGCCGACCTGGGCATTGCCGTTGACCCCGATGTTGACCGCCTCGCTCTCGTATGCGACGACAGCAGTATGTTTGGCGAAGAATACACCTTAGTGGCTGTAGCCGATTATGTGTTGCAGAATAAAAAAGGAAACACCGTTTCCAATATTTCCTCGTCGCGCGCGCTGCAGGATGTAACTGAAAAGTACAAGTGCCGGTATTTTCCCGCTGCCGTTGGCGAGGTGAATGTGGTTGCCAAAATGAAAGAGGTTGATGCCGTTATAGGCGGTGAAGGCAATGGCGGCGTTATTTTCCCTGAATTACATTATGGGAGAGATGCGCTTGTGGGCATTGCGCTTTTCCTCACCCACCTGGCAAAATCGGGCAAAACCATTTCCGTGTTGCGCACCATGTATCCCAATTATTACATGTCAAAAAATAAAGTGGCTGTTTCGTCGCCCGAAGAAGCGGATAATATTATAGCGGTCATTAAAAAGAAATACAGTAAACAACCTACAAACACACTTGACGGCTTACGCATAGATTTTGATAAAGACTGGATAATTCTGCGTAAATCAAATACCGAGCCCATCATCCGCATTTATGCCGAAAGCCAGCATGAAACCACAGCTGATAACCTTGCCAAAAAAATTATTGCAGACATTAAGGCACTTAGGAAGGGAGAGGAGTAGAAAAAGTTGAATTTTGAAATGTTAAATTTTGAAATGTTTACCTCACTTTTCCAAACTTAACATTTTAAAATTCTAAATTTCCGTCACGCTTCTCTATTACCGTTAAACTGCTCAAGATAATCAGCCACGCGGCGGAGAAATGAGCCGCCCAATGCGCCATCTACAACGCGATGATCATACGACAATGACAGAAACATCATATGGCGGATAGCAATGGCATCACCTTGTGGTGTTTCTATTACAGCGGGTTTCTTTTTAATGGCGCCAGTTGCAATTATGGCTACCTGCGGTTGGTTAATAATAGGTGTTCCCATTAAGTTGCCAAACGTGCCTACATTGGTGAATGTGAATGTACCTCCCTCAATTTCGCTGAGCTTGAGCTGGTTGCTGCGCGCGCGCGCCGACAGGTCGTTCACATCTTTAGCCAGTCCATACAGGTTTTTGGTATCGGCGTTTTTTATAACGGGAACGATGAGGTTGCCGCTTGGCAATGCCGTTGCCATGCCAATGTTGATGTCTTTTTTGCGGATGATCTTATCGCCATCAACCGACACATTTACCATCGGGAAATCTTTTATGGCTTTTACGATAATTTCAATAAATAACGGGGTGAATGTCAGTTTTTCGCCTTCGCGTTTTTCAAAATCTTTTTTAACCCTTTCGCGCCATTGTACCAGGTTGGTAACATCTGCCTCAACGAAGGAGGTAACATGGGGCGAAACACGTTTGCTCATCACCATGTGGTCGGCAATAAGCTTGCGCATTCTGTCCATTTCAATTATTTCCACATTATTGCCGTAGCCGGCTGCCGCAGTGGTCGGCACGGGCTCAGCCACCGGTTGCCTAACCGTTTTTGTTTCAGAAACAGACGGTTCGGGCATATAAGGTACTTTTATGCCGGGCGCTCCTGATTTTTGTTGCAGGTAATTAAGAATATCTCTTTTGGTTACACGGCTCTCCTGACCTGTGCCGGAAATGGTTTCCAGTTCAGCCATAGAGATGCCTTCATTGCGGGCGATATTTAAGACCAGAGGTGAATAGAACCTGCCCGCACTTCCGTTTCCATTGGGAGATGGTGCAGCAGCCACGATTTTCGGAGTGGCTGCCGCCTGTGGAGCGGGAGTTCTGGGCGTAGGTGCAGCAGCCGGCGACGGAGCAGACACAGCAGCATCGGATGAAATTACAGCAATGGGTTTATTTACCGGCACCACATCGCCTTCCTTGTATAACAGCTTCACAATTTTTCCGGCAAACGGCGATGGCACTTCCGAATCAACTTTATCTGTGGCAATTTCCAGCACGGCTTCATCCATGGCAACGGTGTCGCCTTCTTTTTTCAGCCACTTTAAAATGGTGGCTTCCATAATGCTCTCGCCCATTTTGGGCATTATCAATTCAATCTCTGCCATAAAAGCAACAAATTTTAATGTGCAAATTTAACATTTTCTGTGGTAGGTTTTTAGGGGTGTGGATAAGCTTGTAACCCCACGTCATAGGCTATAATATTCTATTTGGCGTTTGGTAATTGTTATGATATGTATCTCATCCTCTATACTAACTTTTGTTATCCAATTCCTTTGTTTATCGTAAGTGTAAGTATTAACCCTTGAGCCAACTAAGCTGTCATCACGGACCCTATAATAGTTCACCACTATAGTATCCTTGTGTTTGTTATATATATATCCTTTATTGACTATCCATTGTTTATAATTCATATCAAAATCAGGTTCTGAAAAACTTTCTTCTACTAAATTGCCCTTGGTATCGTATTTATATTGAGTTATATATTTATCAGGGTAAACTTTGCCATACGCAATTGGCGAATCAATCATCTCCGTAATATAATTTTTCTTATTGTATTTATAGGTACTTATATTGTCATTATCTTTTTCGCGAATCATATTTCCATTTAAATCATATTCATCTAATATTATTCTAAATAGCTCATCGCCAATATTATGACCTAATGAATCAAACTGATATTTGTATATATCCGTTTCAGTGATATTGCCGGCAACATCTCTTTTATAAACATATCTTCCTGATCTTAGTTCAAAGCCGATACATTGATTTAAATTATTATATTTGAAATATGCGGTGTCTTTATACCCATTTCCTACATCAAACACCTTTTGAGTAATATTTCCTGATTCATTAAAGTTTGCCGATACAATATTGGTTACACTGTCTTTATAATGAATGGATAATGTTTTTTCAAAAATACTTTTTATCCTGCCTTTTAAATTCATTTTTACAAGGTCGTTTTTTTTCATTCCATTTTTATTAAATGAAAGTAAAATGACACTAACTATTGTAACTGCTATTAATTTATTCATTATTCTGCGGTTCAAACTTCTAATTCTTCAGTTTCCTGATAAGCATTAACAGAGCATAGTTGGTAGTTAGTTCAATATTTTGCAATCTCATCCTGTTAAAAAAATATTTTTTAGCTGTTACGCCATCTTTATCTGCCAATGCTACCCATATTGTGCCAACGGGTTTTTCAGGAGTGCCGCCATCGGGTCCAGCAATGCCCGATACGGAAATAGCATAGTCGGTTTTCATTAACCGGCGCACATTAGTCGCCATTTCTACAACGGTTTCTTCGCTCACGGCGCCATGTTTTTCTATGGTGGCAATTTTTACGCCGAGCATATTTTCTTTTATTTCGTTGGCATAAGCAATTACAGAACCGATATAGTATTGCGAACTGCCCGGCACTGAGGTGATACGATGCGCTATGTAGCCACCCGTACAGCTTTCGGCTGTGCTCAGCGTAGCGTGGTTTTGCAACAATAATTTTCCTGTAATTTGCTCTACGGGTTCATCTTCGAGCCAGAAAACAAATTCGCCGGCTTGTTTCGCTAATTCTTTTTGTAAGGAAGTTAACTGCTCATTTAATTTGGTTTCATCGTCGCCGTGACCGGTGAGCCGCAAACGAATCAGCGACAGGTTGGGCAAATAAGCCAGCTTCACATTTGCCGGCAGCGCATTTTCAAAATCTTTTATTTTCTCGGCTAAAAACGATTCGCCGATACCTGCGGTTTGAACTGTTTTGTGAATGATGAACTGCGATTTAACTAATTTTTTCAGTCTTGGCAGCACCTCATCCTTCATCATGGCTTTCATCTCAAACGGAACACCGGGCATACTCACAAAAACTTTCCCGTTGCGCTCAAACCACATTCCCGGCGCTGTGCCGTTCTTATTTTGAATAGGCGTGCAGTTATCGGGCACCATTGCCTGTTGGGTATTACTCTCAAGCATAGGGCGTTTTAGTTGTTCAAAGATTGAGGTTACCTGTTTTAAGATATCTTCATTAAGTATCAATATTCCTCCGAAAAATTGATTGACGGCATGTTTGGTAATGTCATCTTTTGTAGGACCGAGACCACCTGTGGTTAAAATTATGTCTGCCGATTGTTCTGCTTCTTTTAAGGCGCCAAGAATATCTTCGTGAACATCACCCACAGCAACCCTGCGGTACACATCTATTCCGATTGAATTTAATTGTTGTGCTATCCACGCAGAATTAGTATCCACTACCTGCCCGATAAGCAGTTCATCGCCGATGGTTATTATACTTGCTTTCATTGAGGTATGAAAATAGAAAATATTATTTAGAGAAGAAGTAAATTAAATGCACTTGACATTTATTAAAAATAAGTGTAACTTTCACGTTATAGTTTAACCACAAATCGTTATATTATGAAAAAAGCAATTATTTTTTGTGCAGCATTGCTGCTTATGTTTTTTGTAAGAGTTAACATTTCACACACTCAAACCGCAAAGACCGATAAGACGACGTTGACAGGTGAAATTGTTGATATGGATTGCTATATGTCAATGGGTGCGCATGGCGCAGATCACAAAACCTGTGCTTCGAAATGTATTGCAAACGGCACTCCTATGGGATTGCTTACAAAGGACGGCAAAGTATATGTGCTGACCGCTTCGCATGATAATTTAGACCCGTATAATAAATTGAAAAAAATGGCGGCAGAAACAGTAACTATCACAGGCGAAGTATATACCCGCGGAGGTGTACAATCATTGCAGGTTGATGCTGTTAAAATTTAAATAAGAATTATTGGTATCTAAACCGTGTGATTCTTATTTTTATAAAGCGTGATAACGGTTACTTCGGGTAATATGCCCACACGACCGGGGTAGCCGATAAAACCAAAACCTCGGTTTACATATAAGTATTGATTATGATGCTTATACAACCCTGCCCATTGTCTGTAAACCCATTGAACGGGGCTAAATCTGAACCTGCCAAATTCAAAGCCGAACTGCATTCCGTGTGTGTGCCCGCTGAAAGTTATATCTATATCGTGATATCTTTTTATTACCTCTGTATCCCAATGTGAGGGGTCGTGTGAGAGCAGGATTTTTACGACAGCACTTTCGCAACCCGGGTAGGCTTTTTCCAAATCGCCGTACTTTGAAAAGTTTCGCCGCCCGCTCCAGTTCTGTATTCCTATTATGGCAATTTTTTCTTTGGTTCCAATTAAGACATTTTCATCCATTAACAGCCGCCAGCCTACTTTGCCGTGTTGTTCTATTAACTGCTGAAAATTTTTCTTCTTTTCATCCTCATTTTTCCACTTAGCATAATCGCCGTAATCGTGATTGCCGGTGATGGAATAAACGCCGTATTTCGCTCTCAGGTTTTTAAAAATCTCCACATAAGGGTCGAACTCCGAGGCATGACTATTCACCAAATCACCTGTGAAAAATATAATGTCGGGCTTTTCTTCATTTATTTTATTTACCACATCAACAAGAGGCTCTTTTTTATTAAAACTGCCGCAGTGTATGTCGCTTAACTGCACTATTTTAATTCCGTTAAACTCATCGGGCAAATTGGGCAGTGTAATTGCCGTTCTGTAAAACTTATAATTATATGGATTGAATAATATGCCATATATCAATGATAAGGCAAGAAAAAATGTTACTACAAGTCCTGCTGCGGGAAGCAGTTCAAATGGTAAACTATGATAGGTTACGCGGTAAGAAAATAGTTTCCCCAAGCCCCACACAACGGCATATATTATATCATTTGCGAGAAGGAATATTGAAAACAGAAGTTTGCTTACATAAATAAGTATGATAGATGAAAACACATACCGGCGAACTACATGCGGCTTATCATCCCGGTTTAACAGGGTATACAGGAACCATGCAAACGTAAAAACCGTAAAGCTCCAGAAGACTATGGTTATTGCATTTTGTACGAAGGGGGATATGCCGCCGAATAATGAAATAATAGCGGGGTAAACAATTAAGTCAATAACTAAAAATAAACCGACCAGGAAAAAAGGTCTTGAACGTCCCATTAAAGTGATGTTTGTGTTGCAAATGTCGTTAATAAAAAAGGCAACTGAAAATCAGCTGCCTATTTTATAGATTCAACAATTAAAACAATAATACGCTTTTGGAACTAATAAGGTTCCCAATTTTAAATTTGGTTATTATCAGTTAAGATAAATGGAGGTTACAATTTTGTCAAGGATGAGCTTCCTCAAGTATTCGATCCGCATTAAGCGCCGCCACTTCTTCCATAAGGATTTTGTAAACAGAACTATCGGATAAACTGTCTTTTCTGTGGCGCTTCGTATGTAGTAATGAGTGCATTTTGATGCCATTATCGTTTTCTATCGGGAAGGGGGCATCATCCCAAAACGATGTGTTTTGCTGTTTCATAATTGCAGGATTTAGTAGTGAGTTGTTTCATATGCAAATTACTACTATATAACAAGAGCCGGTTGAACAAAAAAAAGGGATTTGTGACCATAAAAAAGGGCGACCTTTTTGAGGTCGCCCTTTTCCCACTTAAATGAAAACACTACTACTGCTATCTTTGTAGAGACGGCGTTTAGCCATTTCTATTCAGTAAGTGATTTGTTGATACAAAACTATGACTAATGAAATCTTATTCGGTTAACGAAATCACTGTTTTTGTGACCCGGTTGAACTAAATAAATTGATACAAGTAAGATAATCAGCAGATTGCACGTTATTACATGAAACTACTTTAATTCTTATTTTGTGTAAATAAATTTAACCGTGAAGAAAGTTTCAATAGCAATTTTAATAGTATTAGGTGTGCTACAGCTATGTATTGCACAGCAATACCCTGTTTTCACACATGCGGACACACTTCGAGGGATGCCCACACCTGCTGCGTTCGTGCTACGATGTTACGTTTTATGATTTACATCTTAAAATCGAGCCGGCACATCATTCTATAGCCGGGTATAATGTTATTGCCTACAAAGTAGTAAATGATTTTTCACAAATGCAGATTGACCTTTTTTCAAACATGAATATTGACAGCATTATTCATGCGGGGAAGATTCTAAAATATATACGTTATTTTAATGCGGTATTCGTTGATTTTACGGCGAAAGAAATTGCAGGTAATTATGATTCTATTAAAGTCTATTATCATGGCTCGCCCCTTGTAGCTGTTAAACCGCCGTGGCAGGGCGGTTTTGTATGGCAGAAAGATGCCAATGGCAAGCCATGGATTGACGTGGCTTGCGAACAAACGGGCGCCTCGCTGTGGTGGCCCTGTAAAGACCTCATTTCCGATAAACCCGATAGCGCAAGAATGACATTTGATGTGCCCACCGGGCTGACGTGTGTGAGCAATGGCAGGTTACGCTCGCAATCCAATCTTAAAAACGGGTTCACCCGCTTTACGTGGTTCGTTTCCGTTCCTATTATTAATTATGATATTACCGTTAACATAGCGGATTATGACCATATATCGGATTATTATCTCAGCGGAAAAGACACACTCACCCTCGATTATTATGTTTTAAGTTATAATGAGACCAGGGCGGAACAATATTTTCAGCAGGTGAAATTGATGTTAGCCTGTTATGAAAAATATTTTGGCAAATATCCTTTTTATAAAGACGGATACAAATTGGTGGAAACTACCTACTGGGGAATGGAACACCAGAGTTGTATTGCCTATGGCAATAATTATGACGACAAACAATGGGGCTTTGATTTTATTATCATTCATGAAAGCGCTCATGAGTGGTGGGGTAACAGTGTAAGCTGTTCTGACCCGGCTGAAATGTGGCTGCACGAAAGTTTTGCCACATATGCCGAGGCATTATATGTTGAGTGCACACAGGGTTACGATGCATCGCTGAACTATTTGAAATACCAGGAATTTAATATTCGCAACAAATACCCCATTATCGGTCCCTATAATGTAAATTTCCAGGGCACGGAGAATGATAATGACATGTATTATAAAGGGGCATGGATGCTGCACACGTTTCGACATGTATTAAATAACGATTCGCTTTTCTTCAGTATTCTGAAAGGAATACAGGAACATTTTAAATATCAAACGGTTAATACTACAGAGGTAATCGATTATATAAATAAACTGGCAGGAAAGGATTACACGCCTTTTTTCAACCAATATTTATATTATCCCGCTCCTCCCGTTTTCGATTATACCCTAAAGAAAAAAGGCAGTGCAACTATACTAACTTATCGCTGGGTAACAAATGTGAAAGATTTTACCATGCCGGTAAAAGTAACTTCCTCATATTTTGTAAAAAAACATCTTACACCTTTTCCGGTTGATTCAGATATTGTTAAATCTTACATCACCATTACTCCAACACAGGAATGGCAAACTACAAAACTGGATAATCTTAATCCCGATAATTTTTCTGTGGATACTGACGAGTTTTATGTGAAACCAAAAGATGAACAAAAACGTTAAAGAAGTTTAAACCGCAGATTTCGTATATTTGCAACTAATATCTTATGGCTAAAAACTTCATTTCTAATAAGGACGAGACCGTTGTAATGTTCAAGAATCCCATTCTGGAGCGGTTATCGCGCATTCATTGGTCGGTGCCGTTATTTCTGTATGTACCGGTTGTAATTTATTTTCTTTACAAAGCCATCTTCATTGTTCATCTTCCTTTTCTTATTATTACAGGCTTATTCATTGGCGGCGTGGTTTCGTGGACATTTGCGGAGTATGTTCTGCACCGCTGGGTGTTTCATACCGATTTACCCGGCAAGCTGGGAAAGCGCATTCATTTTATTGTTCATGGCGTTCATCACGATTACCCTAAAGATTCAAAGCGCCTTGTCATGGTGCCATCGTTGAGCCTTATCCTGGCGGTAGTATTTTACACAAGTCTTTATTTCCTGTTAGGCAAAGATTATGTTACAGCATTTTTCCCTGGCTTAGTTGCCGGCTATCTTTTTTATGATATGACGCATTATGCCATTCATCATTATAATTTTAAGAGCAGGTTCTGGCTCGACCTAAAACAGTATCACATGCTGCATCACTATATGGACAGTCACAGAGGCTATGGTGTGAGTTCTGCTTTTTGGGACCATGTTTTTCGTACCACTCTCAAGAAAATAAAGGGCGATTCAGAGTCAAACACTCCTGAAAACGTTTAAAAAATCTTCAACTAAATCCGTTTCATTTATTATTTTAGAGAGCTATCCGTTGTATAGTAACCGGTATAAATATTTATTTTGTTCTTTGTCAGATTTAAATAAACCAATGGCATAATTTTTGGTCTATGCAATAAAGAGCTTAAAAACGCGTAGTATAATAAATCAATTTTAAGGTAAAACCATCTTTAAATTATGAAATCGTTATCATTATCTTTTTCATTTGTTCTGTTTTTGATCTTTGCAACGCTTGCTGCAATTTTCATTTATATCATTCCCTGGGGAACGATATAAACGGTATAGCGTATTGTGATAGTGCTTTAGAAATTAGAAAAGGGTGTCTCCTGAAAATTAAGTTGCAAAATTTTGCAACAAATTAACCCGGCAATAACTATCTAGTGAATAAAGTGAAACAACCTGCTCCATCGGATTTCGTTGGGAAAGTCCGCATTGCTGTCCCATGACATCCAGATAAACCATGCCTTGCCCACCACGTGATCTTCGGGCACAAAACCCCAGTAGCGTGAGTCTTCGGAGTTATGGCGGTTGTCTCCCATCATCCAGTAATAATTCATCTTAAAGGTGTATTGGGTGAGTTCTTTTCCGTTGAAATAAACTTTATTGTCTTTCACGCCTATGCTATCTTCATCGGCATTGCCTTCGTAAACCCTGATGATTCGTTTATATAGAGCTATATTTTCGGGAGTGATTTTTACCGTTACACCTTTTTTGGGAATTATAATAGGACCATAATTATCAACATTGAAAGGGAAATTTGCATAATCATCAGGAAAAATAGGGTCAAACCCCTCGGGATTGGGCGCTCCTTTGGCTAAAACATGCGGAGTAACGCTCACAACATTTTTCAGCGACTTCATTTTTTCCACACCGCTTTTAGTAAGAAAATAACTAAATGTAGATGATCCTACCATAGCGCCGTTTTCAGTAATATTCATGTCTTGCAACGTTTCGGGATTAATGGGAGAGCCATCCGTTTTCACATAATATTCACCTTGCATATTAGGCGGATTCCATGCCGCTTTGCCGTTTACATACACTTGCGCATCGCGCAGTTCAATAGTGTCGCCGGGAATACCGATGCAGCGCTTAATATAATTTTCCTGCTCGTCAACAGGGCGGGTAGAATCCAACGGGTAATTGAAAACCACCACGTCGTTGTTCTTAATGTGCGAGAAACCCGGCAAGCGGTAATATGGTAATTTTATCCATTCAAGATACGACTTGGTGCCAATGAGCGGCATAGTGTTGTGTACAAACGGAAAAGAAAGAGGAGTTATCGGCATTCGTGGACCGTAAGACATTTTATTGACAAAGAGAAAATCACCCACCAGCAATGATTTTTCCATTGACGACGTGGGGATGGTATAAGCCTCTACAACTAATCCGCGGATGAGTGTTGCAGCAATTACTGCAAATACAATGGCGTCAATCCACTCACGAGTAGCCGATTTTTTTATTTTTTTTGGTTGGGTGGGATTAATACCAAGATATTTTACAGATTTGGAAAACCCTAAGTAGGGTAAATATAAAAATCCAACAGAGACAGCAAGAACATGCTGCCAGAATTTAAACCGTCCGAAACATTTAACCAATTCAACTATCATTGCAACTCCAATAAAAACATCAACAACAGGAATAAATAAGAGAAGCAGCCACCACCAGGGTTTTCCTATTATGCGTAATTGTATATAAGCCCCATAAAAAGGGATAATGGCATACCAACCCGGTTGCCCGGCTTTCTCGAAAAGTTTATAATAGCCGATTAATACCAGGACCAACAGAGGTCCAAGAAAAACGTAAAATGCAACTAAAGAACCCATAATAATATGTTTACTTCCATTAAAAGGTCAAAAATAGATAATACAACGGATTTTGTTTAGTGATAGTGTGTTATCAACAAATCGGCAATTGGCTATTATCCATTTACAATAGAATACTTAAAATAACTACTTTTATGATTCAGAAATTATATGGTTAAAAAGTCGGCACTGGCAAAGAAATTAGCGGCGTATTCTGCTGTTGCGGCAGCCGTGCTTGCCGTTAATCATGAGACAGATGCCCAAATAATTTATACCGGTTTAAATCCTGACATTATAATTCCTGACCCCATTAAAGATAGTTATGATACCTCCGTTTATCTCGATTTAAACAACGACGGCATAGCCGATTTTAAATTTGAAGCGGCAGGGAAAGTCACTTTCAATAGTTTTACATCGGGATTCAGCTATTCGTCAATCGTATCCATTCAAGCCACCGGGCTGCATAAAGACTCGGCTGATTTTAAAGGAGTTAATTACGGCAACGCCATTCCGGGCACAACCACCGGCGGATGGGCATCTAACGGCTTTTTGGCAAAAGATTCGTTCAGGAATAAAATTATTTTCACCTCGTCAACAGCCGTCAGCTCCCCGGCGGGCACTTATGGAGGTTCCTTTTATAATGTAACCGGCAAATATCTGCCCTTAAAATTTAAAAATAATGGCAACACCTATTATGGATGGGTGCGATTAACAACCATTGGAGCTAAACAGCTTATTATTTCGGCTTACGCTTATAATTCAATTCCCGATTCTTCAATCAGCGCCGGCAACATGGGTTGCACATCAACACCCATTACTCCTGTTGTAACGCAGAAGAATAATGTATTGACATCATCAACTGCCGATAAATACCAATGGTATTTCGATGGCATCCCGATAGCGGGAGATACGCTTGCAGCGCTCACTCCTTCGCAAAGGGGCTATTATGCCGTATTGACAAAAGATGTAAACGGCTGCCTTGCCCAATCATTGGCGAATTATTTTGCCTGTTATAGTGTGAACCCCGAGGTAAGCGAAAATTCAGATTTTTCAAATCCAAGCTGCGGTCCGGCGGAATTGCAGGCGGTTAATTTAGTCAGCGGCACTTACATACAGTGGCTGCTCAATGGTGTTACCATAACGGGAGCAACCTCGCCGGCTTATTTTGCCGATTCCACCGCCTCTTACAGCGCCGCATTTATTGATTCCGATAAAACCTGCTCCGTACTTTCAGACACCGTTCAGCTCACTATAAAATCTGCGCCGCCATTGCCTTCTTTAAAACAGGCTTGCGACACGCTCACGTCTGCTCCCACAACCGGCGCAATAATGTGGTATTATGAAAAGGTTTCTTCAGATTCATTAATAAATGATACCATAAACCGGTTGATACCTGTTGAGAAGGGCAACTATATTGTTGACTATTCTTATACAGATGGCTGTTCAACCGCCGACACATTAGATTACCAGTCGCCGTTTAGCACAGCGCCGCCACCCGTTATAGCTACCACTAATAATAGTGACGTATTATGCTATGGCGAGCCGTTTAGTTTAAGCTTAACCGATTCCATGTATTATAATCAGCACGGCGATTCCATACAATGGTATTTAAACGATACTGCAATAACGGCAGCCAATAAAACCACATATAATATTGACACATCGGGCACGTATTACTTATCCATAACCAGCGGCGCCTGTTATAAATATTCGGATACCGTAATAATTACAGAAGATATTGAACACCCCGTCATTACACAACTTGGAACAGATACGCTGGCTACACAGATTTATACCTCTTACCAATGGTATGACAATGGTGTGAAAGCCGCCAACGGAACAGCGCAGTATTACACCGCCGCCACTAACGGCACGTATTATGTCATTGTCACCGATTCGTTGGGTTGCTCGTTCCAATCGCCCGATTATGATTTTATCAATACAGGCATTTCATCTGCCGCTCTGCCGGGGCAGGTATCTGTTTATTCTTACGATAAAATAGTACATGTACAGTGCACGGATGAAACCCTGTTAGGGAGTTCCCTCAGTATTTATAATATGATGGGACAAAAATTTTTTTCCACCACGGTCACCACAGCGCAAACCGAAATTGATATGAAAGATTTTCCCGCAGGATTATATGTTGTTGAAGTGAGGGGAAAGAAAGCGACAGTGATTAAAAAGATTGTGATAGAGTGAGGTTTATGCTGTGTTAAGGAGAAAGCACAATTCCACTTGACATTATCAAATCACCAAATCACCAAATCATCAAATTATCAAATCAAAAACCTTCTTCATTCCTTCAGAGGCGCTTTTCTTTATCAGCGTAAAATAACGAAGGGCTGTGCTGCTGGGGATTTTCGGGTCAATTAAAAATTTCTGTGCGCCAGGTGCAGCATGATCTACTAACCCTGCGGCAGGATAAACCTCCAGCGACGTGCCAATCACAATTAAAATAGCTGCCTGTGAAATAATATTGGCCGCCACGGGTATTAGCGGCACATCTTCATAAAACCACACAATATGCGGGCGCAGTTGCGAGCCATGTTCGCATTTATCGCCGATTTGCATATCGCCAGTTACAGAATAAACAAGCGACGGGTCGTAAGATGACCGCGCCTTAAATATTTCTCCATGCAAATGAATGACTTTTTTAGAGCCCGCGCGCTCGTGTAAGTCATCAATGTTTTGTGTGACAACCGTTACGTTAAAATGTTTTTCAAGTTCTGCAATGCGTTTATGCCCCTCGTTAGGTTGGGCTTTAGCAATTTGTGCGCGGCGTTTATTATAAAAGTCAAGCACTACACTTGGTTGTCGTTGCCATGCCATCGGCGTGGCGACATCTTCAATATTATATTGTTCCCATAACCCCCCGGCATCGCGAAAGGTTTGAATGCCGCTCTCCGCGCTCATGCCCGCTCCCGAAAAGACCACTAAATTTTTCATAGCGCAAAGTTAATTTCTTATTTTCGTTTTGCATTCATGAAAACCTTATACTACACTCTTCTGTGGCTCACTATTTTCAGCATCGCCATGGGATTTTTAGAAAGCGCCGTAGTGGTGTATTTACGACAGCTTTATTACCCGGGTGGGTTTAAATTCCCGCTAACACCCATTCCCAACACCGTTGCAGTGGTTGAATTTCTACGGGAGTTCGCCACGTTAATTATGCTCATAAGCATTGGTGTGCTCTCCGGGCGAACCATCACCCAGCGTTTTGCCTTTTTCATTTTCTGTTTTGCCACCTGGGATATTTTTTATTACATTTTTCTGAAACTCGTGGTCGGCTGGCCTCAATCCATTTTCGACTGGGATATTTTATTTCTCATTCCCGTGTTGTGGGTGGGTCCCGTTA
This sequence comes from Chitinophagales bacterium, assembly GCA_963770495.1. Classification (GTDB taxonomy): domain Bacteria; phylum Bacteroidota; class Bacteroidia; order Chitinophagales; family CAVYQA01; genus CAVYQA01. Next base: position 101,518 of record CAVYQA010000006.1, read on the forward strand.
TCTCGCCCTGCATTGTCGCTCTTACTATGATTGCATTTACCATCGCCGTAGTCTATTTCCATCAGAAGAAAAAATTCGCTCACATTTCTTTAACCCAATGGCTGCTGTTAATAGCCGGCTCCATTTTGCTGATGATTGCTTTTATGCAAAACTATGTTCAATACATGCATCAGCAGGGGCGCAGCTTATGGACACCTGAAAGCCAACAACAACTCTTCGACGATCTGTCTCACTACATCCCCACCACATTTAACTGGACATTGTTTTGGATAGGAGAGATACTGATTGTGTTCTCTTTACTATTGTATATACTCAGAAATAACAAAGTAAGAAGTTCAACTGAATAATTGAACAAGTGCCAACTGTTTGGTGTTTTATTGTGGGTAGACAAAATCAATTAACTATTAACAATTAACCATTAACTTTTTTTTAAATTTGCACTATGCACCGAGTCTATTTCGATAATGCCGCCACCACGCCAATGGATAAGGAGGTTATTGCCGCCATGTTGCCCTATATGGAGCAGCACTTCGGCAACCCTTCCGCTATACATTCTTACGGGCGCGAGACAAGAGCAGCCATTGAAAAAGCGCGCAAGACAATAGCCAAAATTCTTAATGCCTCCACCTCGGAGATTTTTTTCACCTCCGGCGGCACTGAATCCAACAACACAGCCATCCGCTGCACGGTTGAGTCGTATAACATCAAACACATCATCACCTCGCGCATAGAGCACCACTGCGTAATGCACACCGTGGACGACCTGCAAAAGAACCACGGCATCACCGTTCATTACGTTAACCTTGGCGACAAAGGTCATTTTGATCTTGACCACCTCAACCAACTGCTCACCTCCATTGGCGAGCGATGTTTGGTCACCCTTATGCACGCCAACAACGAAACCGGCAACATTATGGATATTGACCGCGCTGCCGAAATCTGCAAATCGCACAATGCCATTTTCCATTCCGACACCGTGCAAACCATCGGGCATTACACCTTTGATTTGCAAAAAACCCCTGTGCAGTTCATCTCCGGTTCGGCGCATAAATTTCATGGACCAAAAGGCGTTGGCTTTTTATTTATCCGCAACGACATTAAAATACACCCGCTAATTTTTGGCGGCGCACAGGAGCGCAATATGCGCGCCGGCACGGAAAACGTGAGCGGCATCATGGGCATGGCAAAAGCCATGGAGCTGGCATATATTAACCTCGACAAAGACAAAACCCACATTTTGGAAATAAAAAACCTGCTCGCCAAACAGTTAAAAGAACATATTTCGGGCGTAAAGTTCAATGGCGATGTCAGCGGCAACAGTCTGTACACCGTGCTGAACGCCTCCTTCCCGCCGTCAGATAAAAACGAGATGCTGTTATTCATCCTCGACATTGCCGGCATTTGCGCCTCGGGTGGCTCGGCTTGCAGCAGCGGCAGCAACAAGGGCTCGCACGTGCTGGAGGCGATGGGCGTTGACCCGCAGCGCGCCAACATACGGTTCTCCTTCTCAAAGTTCAACACCCTGCAGGAGGTTGATGTGGTGCTTGCCAAGCTAAAAGAGCTATATCCCGCAAAAGTGATGGCATGAGTAACAATAACCACCCCGGCTGCCCTCATTGCCACGTCCCCTCCTTCAAAAGGAGGGGAATAAAAACACCTCAACGCCAATATTCTCCTCCTTTTGAAGGAGGAGGCAAAGCTAATAGCAGAGCTGAGGTGGTTATTCATAAAGTTTAAAAAGATACCAATTTGGTTACTGAATCTAATTCTCACCCCGTAATTCTTTTTGATGGCGTGTGCAACCTGTGCAACGGCTTTGTGCAGTTTGTTATCCGCCATGACAAAAAGCAGCAGTTTCATTTCGGCGCGCTGCAAACGCCAAATGCGCAGCAATTGTTGAGCGATTTTCATTTGTCGGATAAGCATTTAAAGACCATAATTTTAATTCAAAATAATAAAGCGTTCACCGAATCTGCAGCCGTGCTCAATGTTGCCAAACAATTGCAGGGCGGGTGGAAATTGTTTTATGTGTTCATCATTATTCCTAAACCCCTGCGCGACTGGGTTTATAAACTGGTTGCAAAATACCGTTACCGCATTTTTGGCAAGCGGGAGGTTTGTATGGTTCCAACTCCGGAATTGCAAAGCAGGTTTATAGAAAGTTAAAAGTAAAAACTCAAAAGTCAAAAGTGATGAAGGGTTTTGCAAGTGACAAGAACCGTTTAAGTTCCTGACAAACAAAAATTTAATTGTTTGATTTCTAACTGTTTGCAACAACCTCGTCAGGAAATTTTTAGCACCTGTTCTTGTCGTTTTGTTGTCGTTTTTGTTGTCACTTTCATAAAAAATTCTCACCGGTAATTTGGATGTTTGCTCTTGCATCGAAAATTGTTTATGGTAAAATTACAGGGTGGGTAAAAGCGGTTTAACAAGTTGGGACAGGAAGTTTTACCTCACCCCTAACCCCTCTCCACCCAAAAGTGGAGAGGGGCACTTGGTCAGAATGTAAATGATGAATAGTAATAGAGAGTATGGTTGCAGCACTTTTTTAACTCCCCTCCTGTTTTTCAAGGAGGGGGCTGAGTGTATCGTCCTAAAATAAGTTTACGGTTTTGGATGTTAGTCCTAAAATAGATTTACAGTTGTTCATTAATCCTGAACTGGGTTTACAAAAGTAGTTTTTTTGGTTTCGTTATAATAATTTTTCCATAAGCGTTTAACGACAAGATGCTTCTGATGTACTTCCTGCGGTGTAAACATGTTACAGCTTAAATGTGGCCGGTGCTTATTGTAAACAGCCACGGCGTTGTTTAATAGTTTCATAGCGTGTTGTTGGTTTTTAATAGGTTGCAGTAATAAATATTCATGTTTAAGAATACCATTGACCCGTTCTGCAATAGCATTTTCAATCGGGTCTCCGGTTTCTGTCATACTGATACGGATGGCATTGGTTTTTAAAAGATTAATATAATCATGAGTGCAGTATTGAATACCTCTGTCAGAATGATGTATAAGATTAGTAATGGGACTTGTAAGGTCTTTTAGCGCCATCTGTAGCGCATTTAAAGCATTAACCGATTCCAGGTTAGAAGCTACATCGTAACCTATTATTTTCTTAGAATAAGCATCAGTGATTAAAGAGACATATACAAAACCCCGCTGTGTTTTTAGATACGTAATATCGCTAACCCAAACCTGGTTAGGTGCTGTAAGTGTGATATTTTTAATCAGATTGCTATACTTGCGATAAGGATGATTGGACCACGTGGTAATAGTCTTCCTGCGTCGTTTACGGATCAGCAAATTATTGGTGCGCAGTAGTGCAAATAATGCATCTCTACCGATTTGAATACCGTGTGAGCCAAGGTCTTCTTGTAACAAGTTGTATAGCTTTCTAACACCCATGCGTGGATGGATTTGCCGTAAGGCACTTACTAACTGCAAAATAATCTCTTGCGCAGTACCCTGCCTTAATTGTTTCCAGCCGTGCTGATAATACGCCTGACGACTCATACCAAACAACCAACACAATCGCGTCAAGCTCGTGCGCGAATGTGCCTGTTTCATTTCCCGGATTGTTTGGTGTTGGATTTTTTTCTGATACTGATCTTTAGCTCCCGTTCGGCTATTGCAATCATTCGTGAATAGCCTTCGGCTCTCAACTGCGCATCTTCTAAGGCACGTTCTAATTCCCGTACCCGTTTAATTAGTTCTTCCTGTGTTAGGTTTTGTTGTGCTTTCATAGCCGCAAAATAAGCCGGAACAGTCTTACGATCTGCTACCCCAAAGCTACGTATCCAATTTAATATGGCGCTTTTACCTTTAATCTGGTACTTTTTACGTGCCTGTTCCTTACTAAGATGTCCGCTTAGAACTTCTTCTACTACTTGTAATTTAAATGCCTCTTTAAATTGTCTCATTTTTTTACGCATAGATTTACTTTTTTGTGTAAACCTATTTCAGGACGA